>NZ_NEIT01000006.1:0-653144 GCF_002112855.1 Pseudomonas sp. B40(2017) | reverse complement strand
AGCGACCCACTCTCGAAACCTACTTAACTCATTGAATCTCAAGGAGTTTTCCGTTTCGACTGCGCCGGAAGTGGGGCGAATTATAGAGACTCAGAATCTCCCGTCAACCCCTATTTTCATAAAAACTGTCATATCGGTCAAAAAAGCCCTGAAACGCGAAGGCCGACCTTAAAAGGTCGGCCTTCTTTGCACTGCCCTTCTACTTACAAGCTAGGGAATGCGAACTGCGACGCCTCATGGCTCGCACGCTGTGGCCAGCGCTGGGTGATCGCCTTGCGACGGGTATAGAAGCGCACACCATCCGGACCATAGGCATGCAGGTCGCCGAACAGCGAGCGCTTCCAACCGCCGAAGCTGTGGTAAGCCACCGGCACCGGCAGTGGAACGTTGACCCCGACCATGCCGACTTCGATCTCGTCGCAGAACAGACGCGCCGCTTCACCGTCACGAGTGAAGATGCAGGTGCCGTTGCCGTATTCGTGATCATTGATCAGTTGCATCGCCTCTTCCAGGCTGTTCACCCGGACGACGCACAGCACCGGCCCGAAGATCTCTTCTTTATAGATGCGCATCTCAGGCGTGACGTTGTCGAACAGGCAGCCACCCAGGAAGAAACCTTCTTCATGACCGGCAACGCTCAGACCACGACCGTCGACCACCAGGGTCGCGCCCGCCACCACGCCGTCTTCGACATAACCGCGGACCTTGTCACGCGCCTGACCGGTTACGAGCGGCCCCATATCCAGACCACACGAAGTGCCGGCACCGATTTTCAGCGCCTTGATCTGAGGGACCAGTTTGGCCACCAGTGCATCAGCCACCTGATCGCCAACACACACCGCCACCGAAATCGCCATGCAGCGTTCACCGCAGGAACCGTAAGCCGCGCCCATCAGTGCGCTGACCGCGTTGTCCAGATCCGCATCCGGCATCAGCACCGCATGGTTCTTCGCGCCGCCCAGTGCCTGTACGCGCTTGCCGCGCTTGGTGCCTTCGGCATAGATGTACTCGGCAATCGGCGTCGAACCCACGAAGCTCAGCGCTTTGACTTCCGGCGCTTCAATCAGCGCGTCCACCGCAGTCTTGTCACCGTGCACCACGCTCAGCACGCCTTTTGGCAGGCCGGCTTCGAGCAGCAGTTGCGCGATCAGCAGGGTCGAGCTCGGATCACGCTCGGACGGCTTGAGGATGAAGCAGTTGCCGCAGACGATCGCCAACGGATACATCCACAGCGGCACCATCGCCGGGAAGTTGAACGGGGTGATACCGGCCACCACGCCCAGCGGCTGGAAGTCCGACCAGGCATCGATGTTCGGGCCGACGTTGCGGCTGTACTCGCCCTTGAGGATTTCCGGCGCTGCGCAGGCGAACTCGACGTTCTCGATGCCACGCTTCAGTTCACCGGCAGCATCTTCCAGAGTCTTGCCGTGTTCTTCGCTGATCAATTGCGCGATGCGTGCTTCGTTCTGCTCCAGCAGTTGCTTGAAACGGAACATCACCTGGGCACGTTTGGCCGGTGGCGTGTTGCGCCAGGCCGGGAACGCAGCCTTGGCGGCATCGATGGCGTGCTGGATGGTTTCGCGGCTGGCCAGCGGCAGCTTGTGGATTGCCTGACCGGTGGACGGATTGAACACATCGACCGCGCGACCGTTCTCGGTCACCAGTTCGCCATTGATCAAATGCGGGATAACGCTCATCGGGGAACTCCTGAATTCTTGTGCGCAGACGCCCGCAAGGGCGCCTGCCATTGGCGTATCTATATAGAAGGAAAAATCAGTCGAGCTTGTTCAGCACTTCGCCGACCGCGTCGAACAGACGATCAAGGTCCTGCGGCTTGCTGTTGAAGGTTGGGCCGAACTGCAGGGTGTCGCCGCCGAAGCGCACGTAGAACCCGGCTTTCCACAATGCCATGCCGGCTTCGAACGGACGCACGATGGCGTCACCGTCACGGCCCGCGATCTGGATTGCACCGGCCAGACCGAAGTTGCGAATGTCGATGACGTTCTTCGCGCCTTTCAGGCCATGCAGGGCATTTTCGAAATGCGGTGCAACTTCAGCCACGCTCTGCACCAGGTTTTCCTTTTGCAGCAGGTCGAGTGCCGCCAGGCCAGCGGCGCAAGCCACCGGGTGCGCCGAGTAGGTGTAGCCGTGCGGAAATTCCACGGCGTATTCCGGGGTCGGCTGGTTCATGAAGGTCTGGTAGATCTCGGAGCTGGCAATCACCGCGCCCATCGGGATCGCGCCGTTGGTGACTTGCTTGGCGATGCACATCAGGTCCGGGGTCACACCGAAGGTGGTGGCGCCGAACATGGTGCCGGTACGACCGAAACCGGTGATCACTTCGTCGAACACCAGCAGGATGTTGTGCTGATCGCAGATTTCACGCAGACGCTTGAGGTAGCCCTGTGGCGGAACCAGCACGCCAGCGGAACCGGCCATCGGCTCAACGAACACCGCTGCGATGTTCGAAGCATCGTGCAGCTCGATCAGCTTCAACAGCTCATCGGCAAGGGCGATACCGCCCTGCTCCGGCATGCCACGGGAGAACGCATTGCTCGCCAGCAGAGTGTGCGGCAGGTGATCGACATCCATCATCGCCTGACCGAACAGCTTGCGGTTGCCGTTGACGCCGCCGAGGCTGGTGCCGGCGATGTTCACACCGTGATAGCCACGGGCGCGGCCGATCATTTTGGTCTTGGTCGACTGGCCTTTCAGGCGCCAGTAGGCGCGGACCATTTTCACCGCGGTATCGGCGCACTCGGAACCGGAGTCGGTGAAGAACACATGGTTCAGGCTGCCCGGCGTCAGATCAGTGATTTTCTCTGCCAGCTGGAACGACAGCGGGTGCCCGTACTGGAAGCCCGGCGAGTAATCGAGGGTGCCCAACTGCTTGGCCACCGCTTCCTGGATTTCCTTGCGGGTATGCCCGGCGCCGCAGGTCCACAGACCGGACAGCGAGTCGTACACCTTGCGGCCCTTGTCGTCGATCAGCCAGCTGCCTTCGGCACCAACGATCAGACGCGGGTCGCGCTGGAAGTTGCGGTTGGCGGTGTACGGCATCCAGTGCGCATCCAGCTTCAGTTGGCTGGCCAGTGGCGACGGCGCATTTTCAGGCATGTTCATCGGGCAAAACCTCGCAGGGCAATAAGCTTCAGAGAGATAGAAAGCGTTGTTGCAGCTAAATTGCCACGGGGATAAAGTCGGTGAAATTCAACTCTTCTAACCTTCAGTTAGAACTCTGCTAAACAATGAGACCAACAGCATGAGCAGTCGTCGCCCCGATCCACTGGCGCAGGTCAGTGACTTTGACATTCGCCTGCTGCGGATTTTTCGCAGCGTGGTGGAGTGCGGTGGCTTCTCGGCGGCGGAAACCGTACTCGGCATCGGTCGCTCGGCGATCAGCCAGCAGATGAGTGATCTGGAACAACGTCTCGGCCTGCGTCTGTGCCAACGCGGGCGCGCCGGTTTCTCCCTGACCGAAGAGGGTCGTGAGGTTTACCAGTCGGCGCTGCAGCTGTTGAGTGCACTGGAGAGTTTTCGCACCGAGGTCAACGGCCTGCACCAGCACTTGCGCGGCGAATTGATCATCGGCCTGACCGACAACCTCGTCACCCTGCCCCACATGCGCATCACCCACGCTCTCGCGCAGTTGAAGGAACGCGGGCCAGACGTGCAAATCCAGATCCGCATGATCGCCCCCAACGAAGTCGAACAAGGCGTGCTCGACGGGCGCCTGCATGTCGGCGTGGTGCCGCAGGCCAGTGCGTTGTCGGGACTGGAATACCAGCCGTTGTACAGCGAGCGCTCGTTGCTCTACTGCGCGGTCGGCCATCCGCTGTTTTACGTCGATGACAAACAACTGGATGACGAACGCTTGAACAGCCAGGACGCCATCGCCCCGACCTTCCGTTTGCCGGCGGAGATCCAGGAGCACTATCAGGCGCTCAACTGCACCGCCAGCGCTTCCGACCGCGAAGGCATGGCGTTCCTGATTCTGACCGGGCGCTACATCGGCTACCTGCCGGATCACTACGCCAGTCTCTGGGTTCAACAAGGTCGCTTGCGCGCGCTCAAGGCCAGTACCCGCTTCTATGATTTGAGCCTGGCCTCGGTTACCCGCAAGGGCCGTCGCCCTCATCTGGTACTGGAAAGCTTTCTCGAAAGCCTCGCCGCCACCCGCTGACGACCGGGGTTTTATTCGCCCGGGGCTTGTCCCGCGCCGGTGGTTGCGCTATCAACGCAACTGGTTGCACCCCACAGACAAACCCGGAAGTGCCTATGACCTTTGAAGTCCCCGCTCACGGCGGCAAACCCGCCAGCCGCATTCGTCAGAAGAACGAAGAGACCATCATCAAAGCCGCCGAAGACGAGTTCGCCCGTCACGGGTACAAAGGCACGAGCATGAACACCATCGCCACCAAGGCCGGGCTGCCCAAGGCGAACCTGCATTACTACTTCACCAACAAGCTCGGGTTGTACGTGGCGGTGCTGAGCAACATCCTTCAATTGTGGGACAGCACCTTCAATACCCTGACGGCCGAGGACGATCCGGCCGAAGCGCTGACCCGCTACATCCGCGCGAAAATGGAATTCTCCCGTCGCCAGCCGCAAGCGTCGCGGATCTTCGCGATGGAAGTGATCAGCGGCGGCGAATGCCTCACCGAATATTTCAATCAGGATTACCGCGCCTGGTTCCAGGGCCGCGCCGGCGTGTTCCAGGCTTGGATCGACGCGGGCAAAATGGATCCGGTCGACCCGGTGCACCTGATCTTCCTGTTGTGGGGCAGCACCCAGCATTACGCCGACTTCGCCACCCAGATCTGCCGGGTGACCGGTCGCAGCAAGTTGACCAAACAGGACATGGAAGACGCCGGCAACAATCTGATCCGCATCATCCTCAAAGGCTGCGGCCTCACTTCTTCTATATAAGTCGTTTTATGCCATTCACCCTCAGCGGCTTTTGCGAGTTCCGCGAAGAGATTCGCAAAAGCCGTTTCATCACTTTCGCCGCGCCGATCGTCAGCCCTGCCGAGGCGCAAGCCTTCATCGAGCAGCACAGCGACTTGAACGCTTCGCACAATTGCTGGGCGTGGAAGCTCGGCGATCAATACCGCAGCAACGACGACGGCGAACCCGGCGGCACTGCCGGGCGGCCGATCCTCGCGGCCATCGAAGCGCAGGACTGCGATCAGGTCGCGGTGCTGGTGATCCGCTGGTACGGCGGCATTCAACTGGGCACCGGCGGCCTGGCCCGGGCCTATGGCGGCGGCGCCAACAAGTGCCTGCAGGCCGCGCCGAAGATCGAGTTGATCAGTCGCGTGCCCGTGCGTTGCGCCTGCGCCTTTGGCGAACTGGCGCTGGTGAAACTGCGGGTCGCGGATCTAGGCGGATTGGTGATCGAAGAAAACTTCACCGCCAACGGAGTCGAATTGCAACTGGCAGTGGGCGAAGCGCACATCGAGCTGTTGCAGAATCAGCTGGCCGACCTGAGCCGCGGGCGAATCCTGCTGCAGCGTTGAAGCCCCGCCATGTTTTGGGGCACCAGCCCGTTTGCTTATGCCCGAGACTTGCCCACATCCGCTGTGCACCCGGCTGTGGATAACCTGAGCACAGGAGGCTGTAACCCTTCTGTCACGTGGCTTTGCGGGATTTGCTCACTTTTCGTCCAATCGCCTATCGCAATGAACAATTTCACGTAAAAACAATCGCTTAGCGTTGTTTATCGCCTTTAGAAGAAAGCCCGGCAGTGCTTATGCCCGGGATTTTGTCTTGCGCACAAATACTGTGGAGCAACCTGTGGATAAGCCGTTCATGGCTGGCGCAGTCGCAGGTTCTGCATGGCTTCGGCGGGGTTGCTCGTTTTTTG
This sequence comes from Pseudomonas sp. B40(2017), assembly GCF_002112855.1. Taxonomy (NCBI): domain Bacteria; kingdom Pseudomonadati; phylum Pseudomonadota; class Gammaproteobacteria; order Pseudomonadales; family Pseudomonadaceae; genus Pseudomonas; species Pseudomonas sp. B40(2017). The sequence goes on along the minus strand of NZ_NEIT01000006.1, from coordinate 647,278 downwards.
ATCAGCCAGTTGCGGGCAAAACTGGAGCCTGATCAAAGGCTTTGCCCTCAAGTGGTGCCGTGCAGGCAACCGAATTCGATTCACAGGCTCTGCGCCACAGGCTGGCAAACAGCAGCCACCTGCGTTCCTGACTCAATGGCCAGGAAATTGCTTTATCCACAGGCACAACTCCAAGCAACCCGAGCCTGTCATGCCAAACCCCACGTCCACAGCGCAGCTGCAACTGCGCCAAATCAGCAAACGTTATCCCGGTTGCCTTGCCAATGACGCCATCGACCTGAGCATCGCCCCCGGTGAAATCCACGCGCTGCTCGGTGAAAACGGTGCAGGCAAAAGCACGTTGATGAAGATCATCTACGGCGTCACCCAGGCCGATTCGGGTGAGATGCTGTGGCAGGGTCAACCGGTGACTATGCGCAACCCGGCCCAGGCGCGGCAGTTGGGCATCGGCATGGTGTTCCAGCATTTCTCGCTGTTCGAGACCCTGAGCGTGGCGCAAAACATCGCGCTGGCGATGGGCGCAGGAGCCGGTTCGCCGAAACAGCTTGAGGCGAAAATCCGTGAAGTGTCGCGCCGATATGGCATGGCGCTGGAACCCCAGCGACTTGTCCACAGCCTGTCGATCGGCGAGCGGCAACGGGTCGAGATTGTGCGTTGCCTGATGCAGGACATTCGCCTGCTGATTCTCGACGAACCGACCTCGGTGCTCACGCCGCAGGAAGCCGAAGAGTTGTTCATCACCCTGCGCCGGCTCGCGGCCGAAGGCTGCAGCATTCTGTTCATCAGCCACAAACTTGGCGAGGTGCGCGCCTTGTGCCACAGCGCCACGGTGCTGCGTGGCGGTCGGGTGGCCGGGCATTGCGTGCCCGCAGACTGCACTGATCGGCAACTGGCGCAATTGATGGTGGGCGACGCCGCGACCTTGATCGGCGAGTTCACGAAGGTCACCGGTGGCGCGGCGTTCTTGCAGGTCAGCGGTCTGAACTGGCACAACCCGGATCCGTTCGGTTGCTCCCTGAGCGACATCGATCTGCAGGTGCGCAGCGGTGAAATCGTCGGCATCGCCGGCGTGGCGGGCAACGGGCAGGACGAGCTTCTGGCATTGCTCAGCGGCGAGCAAACACTGCACCGCGATGCAGCGCAAACCATCTGCTTCCAGGAACACCCTGTCGCCGATCAGCGCCCGGATGCCCGACGCAAACTCGGCCTGGCGTTCGTCCCCGCCGAACGCCTCGGGCATGGCGCGGTGCCGGACATGAGCCTGGCGGACAACGCCCTGCTCACCGCCTTTCAACAAGGCCTGGTCAGCCACGGTTTGATCGAGCGCGGCAAGGTCGAAGCCCTCGCCCAAACGATCATCGAACGCTTCGGCGTGAAAACCCCGGACACCCAGACCGCCGCCCGCAGCCTGTCCGGCGGCAACCTGCAGAAATTCATCCTCGGCCGGGAAATCCTCCAGCAACCGAAACTGCTGATCGCCGCGCACCCGACCTGGGGCGTGGATGTCGGCGCGGCGGCCACCATTCACCGGGCGCTGATTGCCCTGCGCGATGCCGGGGCGGCGATTCTGGTGATCTCCGAAGACCTCGACGAACTGTTCCAGATCAGCGACCGCCTCGGCGCGCTGTGCGGCGGGCGCCTGTCGGTGTTGCAGGACACGGCGCAAACCCGCCTCAGCGACGTCGGCGGCTGGATGGCCGGCCAGTTCGACACCCCTCAATCACAACCGGCCACGGTTTAACGGAGTTTTCCCATGTTGCTTTCCCTCGAACCCCGTGGCCGGCAATCGCGCCTGATGCTCTGGTGCTCGCCGGTGCTGGCGGCGGTGCTGACGCTGGTCTGCGGATCGTTGCTGTTCGTCGCCCTTGGCCACGATCCGCTGAAGACTTTGCATACTTTGCTGATCGCCCCGGTCAGCGACCTGTATGGCGTCTCCGAGCTGCTGGTCAAAACCCTGCCGATTCTGCTGTGTGCGCTGGGCCTCGCGGTGGCCTATCAGGCGCGGATCTGGAACATCGGTGCCGAAGGCCAATTGCTGCTCGGCGCGCTGGCCGGCAGTGCGCTGGCGGTGAACATCATCGACATGCAAAGCCGCTGGGCGCTGGTGCTGATCCTGCTGACCGGCACGTTCGCCGGCGCCGCCTGGGCCGGGCTCACCGCCTGGTTGCGTACCCGCTTCAATGCCAACGAAATCCTCACCAGCATCATGCTCAACTACATCGCGCTGAACCTGCTGCTGTTCTGCGTACACGGGCCGCTGAAAGATCCGGCCGGATTCAACTTTCCCGAGTCGGCAATGTTCAGCGACGCCAGCCGCCTGCCGCTGTTAATGGAGGACGGTCGGGCACACATCGGCGTGTATTTCGCCTTGCTCGCGCTGGTCGCGGTGTGGGTGTTGCTGCAGAAAAGCTTCGTCGGTTTCCAGATCAAGGTGCTGGGGCTGGACAAGCGTGCGGCAGGATTCGTCGGGTTTCGCGAGAAGCGTCTGATCTGGCTCGCCCTGTTGATCAGCGGAGGATTGGCGGGGCTTGCCGGTGTCTGCGAAGTCACCGGGCCGATCGGCCAACTGGTGCCGCAAGTCTCGCCGGGCTACGGCTATGCGGCGATCACCGTGGCATTTCTCGGGCGGCTCAATCCCATCGGCATTCTGTTTTCCAGCCTGTTGATGGCGCTGCTGTACATCGGTGGCGAGAGCGCGCAGATGACGCTGAATCTGCCGCAGGCGATCACTCAGCTGTTCCAGGGAATGATGCTGTTTTTCCTGCTGGCCTGTGACGTGCTGATCCTCTATCGGCCACGTCTTAACCTGCGCTGGGTGCGGCGCACTTCTACCACCGCCGTAACCGCCGGAGCGCTGTGATGGATATCGATCTGCTGAGCAATATTTTCTACGCCATGGTGCGCTGCGGTACGCCACTGCTGCTGGTGGCGCTGGGTGAATTGATCTGCGAGAAGAGCGGCGTACTCAACCTCGGTCAGGAAGGCATGATGCTGTTTGGCGCGGTGATCGGTTTCATCGTCGCGTTCAACAGCGGCAATCTGTGGCTCGGCGTGGTGCTGGCGATGCTCGCCGGGATGTTGCTGTCGTCGCTGTTTGCCCTGGTGGCGCTGGTATTCAACGCCAATCAGGTGGCGACCGGGCTGGCGCTGACGATTTTTGGCGTCGGCCTGTCGACCTTTGTCGGCGCGGCGTGGGTCGGCAAACCGCTGGCCGGTTTCGAGCCGCTGGCGATTCCCTACCTGAGCGAAATCCCGCTGATCGGCCGCATGCTGTTTGCCCAGGATCTGCTGGTGTACCTGTCGTTCGTACTGTTTGCGCTGGTGGCGTGGGTGATCGTGAAAAGCCGTGTCGGGCTGATCATTCAAGCGGTCGGCGAGAACCCGGATGCGGCCAGTGCCATGGGCTTGCCGGTGCTGACCGTGCGCACACTGGCGGTGTTGTTCGGCGGGGCGATGGCCGGACTGGCCGGCGCTTATCTGTCGCTGGCTTACACGCCGATGTGGGCCGAGAACATGACCGCCGGACGCGGCTGGATTGCGCTGGCGCTGGTGGTGTTCGCCAGTTGGCGGGTGTGGCGCTTGCTGCTCGGTGCGTATCTGTTCGGACTCGCCAGCATCCTGCACCTGGTGGCGCAGGGGTTGGGGCTGGCGATTCCTTCGAGTCTGCTGGCGATGCTGCCGTATGTCGCGACGATTCTGGTGCTGGTGTTGTTGTCGCGGAATGCGCTGCGTACACGGTTGTACGCGCCGGTATCACTGGGGCAGCCGTGGCAGGCCGGGCACTAAGCCGCTACGGCTCGCGACAGCGGCTGGACCGGCAACGCCTGAGCGATGCCCCACGCCACCTCGAGAACCAGGAAACCCACCACCAACGAGCTGGCGCCGTGGGCCAGGGCATACGTCATCCACGCGGCGAACAGAAACCGCGTCACCGCGTCATAGCGCCCATAAACCGGCTGCGGATCACGAATCCGCAGCACCGCCCACATGCACACCACCGAACCGAACAAATTGGCTATCAACAGATGCGCAGGTTCGAACGGCGGCAGTTCGCCGGGCAGCTCCAGCGCCTGACTCAGCGCTGTCAGCACCCCATGCAACACAGCAAAACTCCACGGTGTGACAAACGCCGCCGTCACGATCAAGTCATACCAGGCGCTGCCGCGCACCACCTGCCGATACTGCGTTGAAGTCCACATCATCCTTGCTCCGAAAATTCAGGGAGCAACCACGGTAAAGCCTGGAGTATGCTCCAGGGTCAAACACTTTCGAGACCTGCAAGATGCGCATCGGTGAGTTGGCCCAGGCCTGCGATGTCAGCCGTGACACGCTGCGTTTTTACGAGGAGCGCGGATTGATCGCGGCGCAACGCAGCGCCAACGGTTATCGCGACTATCCGCCGGAGATGGTGCAATTGGTGCTCTACATCAAAACGGCGCAGCGTCTGGGCTTTACCCTCGGCGAGATCGGCAGCAGCGTTGGCGCGCTGTGGCAATCGCCAAATCCTGACACCACCGTCACGCAACTGCTGCAAGACAAACTCAAGCTGGTCGAAACCCGCATGGCCGAACTCGGCGAGCTGCGCCTCGAATTGCAGCATCGGCTCGGTCAACGCTGTCCATTGAACCCGTGATCTTTCAACTTTCAAGGAAAGCCCGTCATGTCCGCACTTAATCCTGCCAAGCACGCACTGATCATCGGCGCCTCCCGGGGCCTGGGCCTGGGACTGGTGAAAACCCTGCTGGCCGACGGCTGGCAAGTCACCGCCACGGTTCGCAATCCTTCCAACGCCGAGGCTCTCGAGGCACTGGGCAACGTGCAAATCGAAAAACTCGACATGGACGACCAGCAAGCGGTGATCGCCCTGAGCCAGAAGCTCAAGGGCGAGACCTTCGACCTGCTGTTCGTCAACGCCGGGGTCAAAGGCCCCGAAGTGCAGACCCCGGGCGGCGCGACGCTGGCGGAAGTCGGCCAGTTGTTCTTCACCAACGCGGTGGCACCGATCAATCTGGCCCAGCGCTTTGTCGGGCAGATCCGCGACGGCAGCGGCGTGCTGGCGTTCATGAGTTCGGTGCTCGGCAGCGTGACCATGCCCGACGCGCCGGAACTGGCGCTGTACAAGGCCAGCAAAGCGGCGCTGAACTCGATGACCAACAGCTTCGTCACGCAGTTGGGCGAGCAGAAACTTACGGTGCTGTCGCTGCATCCGGGCTGGGTGAAAACCGACATGGGCGGCGAAGGTGCCGACATCGACGTGGAGACCAGCACCCGTGGCCTGGTGGATCAGGTGGATGCGTTCGCCGGCAAGGGCGGCCATCACTTCGTGAACTACAAGGGTGAAACCATTCCCTGGTAATCACTGGACCCTGTGGGGGCTCACCCCCACAGGGTTATCCCGGTGTCTGGTCGGGTTGGGCTTGCCCGTCGAAACATTTTGTTCGAAACTCCGCACCTCGCCCCTCGCGGCGACCCTGGATCAGCAGACAGGGCAACACTGAGCTGGCAACCCTGAACCCAACTTTCAGAGGAGCCGGCCACAATGCCTGCGACCCGTATCTGGTTAAAAAATCCCCTCGCCATTTTCACGGCCAACGGTCTCGATGCCCGTGGCGGTCTGGTCCTGCAAGACGGTGTGATCACCGAAGTGCTCGGCGCCGGCCAGCAGCCATCGACCCCATGCAACGAAGTGTTCGACGCCCGTGAACACGTGATCCTGCCGGGCCTGATCAACACCCATCACCACTTCTATCAGACCCTGACCCGCGCCTGGGCGCCGGTGGTCAATCAGCCGTTGTTTCCGTGGCTGAAAACCCTGTACCCGGTCTGGGCGCGCCTGACGCCGGAAAAACTTGCCCTCGCCACCAAGGTCGCGCTGGCCGAGTTGCTGTTGTCGGGTTGCACCACCGCTGCCGATCACCATTACCTGTTCCCGGATGGCCTGGAAAACGCCATCGACGTGCAAGTCGAAACCGTGCGTGAACTGGGCATGCGCGCCATGCTCACCCGCGGCTCGATGAGCCTCGGCGAGAAGGACGGCGGCCTGCCTCCGCAGCAGACCGTGCAGGAAGGCCAGGTGATTCTCGACGACAGTCAGCGCCTGATCCACGAGTACCACGAACGTGGCGACGGCGCGCAAATCCAGATCGCTCTGGCGCCGTGCTCGCCGTTCTCGGTGACCCCGGAAATCATGTCCGCCAGCGCCGAACTGGCGAACAAACTCGATGTGCGCCTGCACACTCACCTCGCCGAAACCCTCGACGAAGAAGACTTCTGCCTGCAACGCTTCGGTCTGCGCACGGTGGATTATCTGGACAGCGTCGGCTGGCTCGGCCCACGCACCTGGCTGGCTCACGGCATCCATTTCAACCTCGACGAAATCGCCCGTCTCGGCGCGGCGGGCACCGGTATCTGCCATTGCCCGAGCTCGAACATGCGTCTGGCATCCGGCATCTGCCCGAGCATCGAACTGACCGATGCCGGCGCGTTGTTCGGTCTCGGTGTGGATGGCTCGGCGTCCAACGATGCGTCGAACATGATCCTCGAAGCGCGTCAGGCCCTGTACATCCAGCGCCTGCGTTATGGCGCCGAGAAGATCACCCCGGAACGCGTGCTGGGCTGGGCGACCAAGGGTTCGGCGAGCCTGCTGGGTCGCACCGATATCGGCGAACTGGCGGTCGGCAAGCAGGCGGATCTGGCGTTGTTCAAGCTCGATGAGTTGCGCTTCTCCGGCAGCCATGACCCGATTTCGGCGTTGCTGCTGTGCGGCGCGGACCGGGCGGATCGGGTGATGGTCGGTGGCAAATGGCGAGTGGTTGACGGGCATGTTGAAGGGCTGGATCTCAAAGGCCTGATTGCCGATCACAGCCAGGCGGCTCGGCAGTTGATTGCCGGTAACTGATCCAAGCGGAAGTCTGAATGTGGGAGCGGGCTTGCTCCCACATTTGGTTTTGTGATCGGCTCAGAGACCAAGCAACGACAACATGATGAACGTCGCAAACAGCACAAAGTGAGTCATGCCCTCGATGGCGTTGGTCTCGCCGTCATTGAGGTTGATCGCGCTGACGATCAGCGTGATGAAGATCATCACCGTCTGCACCGGGGTCATCGCCATCTGAAACGGCTGCCCCGTATAGAGCGCCATCGCTTCCATCACCGGCACCGTCAGGATCACCGTCGACAACGAAGCGCCCATCGCAATGTTGACCACCGACTGCATACGGTTGGCCAACGCCGCGCGCAACGCGGTGAGAATCTCCGGCGCCGCGGAAATCGCTGCCACCAGAATCGCCGTGATCACCGGTGGTGCGCCCGTCCCTTCCAGGCCCAGATCGAGGGTCTTGGACATCACTTCGGCCAGTGCACCGATCACCACCACACCGAACACCAGAATGCCGATCGACAGCGCCAGGCTGACCGGTTTCGGCTCTTGTTCCACCGGCTCTTTCTTGCGGCGTTTGTCCGGGTAGCTGTAGCTGAAAAAGTAACTGTGCGGCCCGACCTGCATGCGCAGGAACAACGCATAAAGCACCACCATCGCGCCGATGGTGAAGGCCGAATAGATTTTCCAGTTGGCCTCGGGAATGAACTCCGGCACCACCATCGACACGCCCATGGCGGTGAGAATCATCACGCTGTAACTGCGGGCCGAATCGTCGTTGTAGGACTGCTCGCCATGCTTGATCCCGCCCATCAGCGCGGCGAGGCCGAGGATGCCGTTGATGTCGAGCATCACCGCCGAATAGATCGTGTCGCGCACCAGTGTGGCCGAAGCTTCGTTGCTCATCATGATCGCCAGGATCACCACTTCCACCAGCACGGCGGCGAGGGTCAGGATCATCGTCCCGTATGGATCGCCGACTTTTTCCGCGAGCAGTTCAGCCTGATGGGCAACGCGCATCGAGGCGGCGACGATGAAGGCGATCAGCACCAGCCCGGCCGTCAGAGCGACAAACTGGCCACTGTGCAGCAGCCAGTGCTCCAGCGGATACGCAACACAGGTGGCGATGACGGCCAACAGCAGAAAGCTTTCTTGCTTGAGGATCGTGAGCATGGCGAGCCTTTTGGCGCAGGGGTTCGAATGAGCTACTGACTGCGGGGTGGCGCTAATGGTTCGTTACACCTTAGCGCACCACGGAATGGCAGCTGGTTCGGCAGGTGCACTTTATTGGCCTGGACCGGCCCCATCGCGAGCAGGCTCGCTCCCACAGGTGAAGGTGTTGCCACGTGGGAGCGAGCTGCTCACAAAGGCCTCGCCGCGATTTCGACTCGATTTGTTGTCCGCTTGGTCAGCCTTTTGCATTGCCCTCCCCACACACAAAAAAAGGGAGTTCGCGTTCATGCAAAACCTTCCACTGCAAACACTGCTGTGCATCGCCATGGGCCTTGGCCTCAGCCTGAGCGCCAGTGCCGCCGATCCACTGAAAGTCGGCTTCGTCTACATCGGCCCCATCGGCGACCACGGCTGGACGTATCAGCATGAACAGGGACGCAAGGCGCTGGCGGAAAAACTCGGTTCGCAGATCACCACCAATTACGTGGAAAACGTCGCCGAAGGCGCCGACGCCGAGCGGGTGATCCGCAACATGGCCAAGGACAATTACGACCTGATCTTCACCACCTCTTTCGGCTACATGAACCCGACGGTGAAAGTCGCCAAACAGTTTCCCAAAGTGACCTTCGAACATGCCACAGGCTACAAGCAGGACAAGAATCTCGGCACCTATCTCGCGCGTACGTATGAGGGCCGTTACGTCGGTGGTTTCCTCGCGGCGAAGATGACCAAGAGCAAAAAAATCGGCTACGTCGCCTCGTTCCCGATCCCCGAAGTGATCCGCGACATCAACGCCATTCAACTGGCCTTGAACAAGTACAACCCCGGCACCGAAATCAAAGTGGTGTGGGTCAACTCGTGGTTCGACCCGGGCAAAGAGGCCGACGCGGCCAACGCGCTGATTGATCAGGGCGTGGACGTGGTGTTCCAGCACACCGACAGCCCGGCGCCGATCCAGGCCGCCGAGCGACGCGGCGTGTACGCCGTGGGCTACGCTTCGGACATGGCGCACTTCGGGCCGAAAGCGGTGCTGACCTCGATCGTCAACGACTGGGCGCCGCACTACATTCAAGCGACCCAGAGCGTGATCGACCACAACTGGAAATCCCAGGACTACTGGGGCGGGTTGAAGGAAGGCACGGTCGAACTGCCGATCAGCGATCTGGTGCCGGCACCGGTGAAGGCCGAAGCCGAGCAGATCATCGCCGACATCAAGAGCGGCGCCCTGCAACCGTTCACCGGGCCGATCAAGGATCAGGCCGGCGTCGAGAAAATCCCGGCGGGGGTCAGCGCCACCAACGCCGAACTGGCGTCGATGAATTACTACGTCGAAGGCATGAAGGCCGAGATGCCGAAGTAATCCACCTGCCCCTGACCGCTCCTCTGCATGGGAGCGGTCGCTAACGAGCATTCGAAATGAACCAACTCCCGATCATCGACATCTCGCCGCTCTACTCCGACGACCAGAACGCCTGGCCGGCCGTCGCCGAACAGATCGACCACGCTTGCCGCGAATGGGGCTTTTTCTACATCAAGGGTCACCCGATTTCTGCGCAGCGCATCGAATCCCTGCTCGATCACGCCCGGCACTTCTTCGCGCTACCGAGCGCGGAAAAACTCAAGATCGACATCACCCAGACCGTCCATCATCGCGGCTACGGCGCCATCGCCACCGAACAGCTCGACCCGGACAAACCCAGCGATCTCAAGGAAACCTTCGACATGGGCCTGCACCTGCCGGCCGATCATCCCGAGGTGCTGGCAGGAAAGCCGTTACGTGGCCCCAACCGTCATCCGGCCATCCCTGGCTGGGAGGCGCTGATGGAGCAGCACTACCTCGACATGCAGGCCCTGGCGCAAACCCTGTTGCGGGCCATGACGTTAGCGCTGGGCATCGAGCGCGACTTCTTCGATACACGCTTCAACGAACCGGTCAGCGTGCTGCGGATGATCCATTACCCACCGCGCCACACCGCCAGTTCCGCCGAACAGCAAGGTGCCGGCGCGCACACCGATTACGGCTGCATCACGCTGCTGTATCAGGACAGCGCCGGCGGCCTGCAGGTGAAGAACGTCAACGGCCAGTGGATCGACGCACCGCCCATCGACGGCACCTTCGTGGTCAACCTCGGCGACATGATGGCGCGCTGGAGCAACGACCGATATCGCTCGACCCCGCACCGGGTGATCAGCCCGCTCGGCGTGGATCGCTACTCGATGCCGTTCTTCGCCGAGCCGCATCCGGATACCCGTATCGAGTGCCTGCCCGGTTGCCAGGACGCACAGCATCCTGCGAAATATCCGACCACCACCTGCGCCGAATTCCTGCTGTCGCGCTTCGCCGATACCTACGCCTATCGACGGGAGCAGGAAGCGGTGTGATGGATCGGTTGGTCAGGTTTTGCCAATTGTTTCGGCGGGCATCTGTAGAATGCCCGCCATTGCACCTGATGAGAAAAGAATATGTACGACTGGCTCAACGCCCTGCCCAAGGCTGAACTGCACCTGCACCTCGAGGGCTCGCTGGAGCCCGAGCTGTTGTTCGCCCTGGCCGAGCGCAACAAGATCGCCCTGCCGTGGAGCGACGTCGAAACCCTGCGCAAGGCTTACGCCTTCAACAACCTGCAGGAATTCCTCGACCTGTATTACCAGGGCGCCGACGTGCTGCGCACCTCTCAGGACTTCTACGACCTGACTTGGGCCTACCTGCTGCGCTGCAAAGAACAGAACGTGATTCACACCGAACCGTTCTTCGATCCGCAGACCCACACCGACCGGGGTATCCCGTTCGAAGTGGTGCTCAACGGTATCGCCGCCGCGCTGAAGGATGGCGAGCAGCAACTGGGCATCACCAGCGGTTTGATCCTGAGTTTCCTGCGCCACCTCAGCGAAGACGAAGCACAGAAAACCCTCGACCAGGCGCTGCCGTTCCGTGATGCATTTGTCGCCGTAGGTCTGGACAGCTCCGAGATGGGTCACCCGCCGAGCAAATTCCAACGCGTGTTCGATCGTGCCCGCCACGAAGGTTTCCTGACCGTTGCCCACGCCGGTGAAGAAGGCCCACCGGAATACATCTGGGAAGCCATCGACCTGCTGAAAATCCAGCGTATCGACCATGGCGTACGCGCCATTGAAGACGAGCGCCTGATGCAGCGGATCATCGACGAGCAGATCCCGCTGACCGTGTGCCCGCTGTCGAACACCAAGCTCTGCGTGTTCGATCACATGTCCCAGCACAACATCCTCGACATGCTCGAGCGCGGCGTGAAAGTCACGGTGAACTCCGATGACCCGGCGTACTTCGGCGGTTATGTCACCGAGAACTTCCATGCGCTGCACACCCACCTGGGCATGACTCAGGATCAGGCCAAGCGTCTGGCGCAGAACAGCCTGGATGCGCGCCTGGTAAAACCGTAACAGCGCTGAAGATCCAATGTGGGAGCCAGCCTGCTGGCGATGAGGCCGTTACATTCAACATCTGTGTTGATTGAAAGTCCGCAATCGCCAGCAGGCTGGCTCCCACAATAGGATCTGTATTCAGCCAGCGACCTGAGTTTCAGTCAGCTCTTCCAGCGTCTTGCCCCGGGTCTCCATCCCGAACAGCCACACCACCCCCGCCGCAATCGCAAAGCACAGCGCCCCCAGCGCAAACACCCCACCCTGCCCGGTGATCGGGAACACCAGCCCGGTGACCAACGGCCCGAGCAGCGAACCCACGCGCCCGATGGCCGAGGCGAACCCCGAGCCCGTCGCCCGCGCCGAGGTCGGGTACAGTTCCGGCGTGTAGGTGTAGAGCACCGCCCACATGCCGAACAGGAAAAACTGCATCAACAGCCCCGTGCCGATCAGCAGCGCCACGTTGCCGCCGAACACTGCGCTCTGCCCGTATAGAAACGCCATCACCCCGCCGCCGAGTAGCGTGACGATACACACCGGCTTGCGTCCCCAGCGCTCCACCAGCCAGGCCGCCATCAGGAAACCGGGAATCCCGCCGAGGGAAATCAGCACCGTGTAATACACCGACTGGGTGACCGCAAACCCCGACTGTTGCAGCAGCGCGCTGAGCCAGGAGGTCAGGCCGTAGAAGCCGAGCAGCGCGAAGAACCAAAGGCTCCAGATCATCGTCGTGCGCCGGCGATACTGCGGCGACCAGATCTGTTTGAGCGCCGAAAGGAAATGGCCCGGCGGGGTCACGCTCCGAGGCAGACGAACCGGCGCCGGCAATGCAGCACCGCCCAGCGATGCCCGTACCCGCGCCTCGATGCCGCACAAAACCTTGTCCGCTGCGTCATGTTTGCCGGCCTGTTCCAGCCAGCGCGGCGACTCGGGAATGAAAAAGCGGATCGCCAGCACGAACACCGCCGGCACCGCCAGTACCAGAAAGATGTCGCGCCAGCCAATCAACGGCAGCAGGAAATACGACAGCACGCCCGCCGCGACAAAACCCAGAGGCCAGAAACCGTCCATCAAGGCGATATAGCGCCCGCGACGCTGGGCGGGGATCAACTCCGACAACATCGACTGAGCAATCGGAAACTCCATGCCCATGCCGACTCCCAGCAGGATGCGAAACAGCGTCAGGCTTTCGACCGTCTGCGCCGTGGAGCACAGGTAACTGGCCAGCCCCCACAGGACGATGCTCCACTGGAACACCGGTTTTCGGCCGAATCGATCAGCCAGCATCCCGGACAGCGACGCCCCCAGCACCATGCCGAAAAAGCTCGAACTGGCCAGCAGACCAGCCTCGGCACTGCTCAGGCCGAACTCGGCTTTGATCGAGCCGAGCAGGAAGGTCATCATCGCCAGATCCATGGAGTCGAAGAAAAACGCCAGGGCGATGATGATGAAGATGATCCGGTGATAACCGCTGACTGGCAGGCGCTCCAGTCGATCTGCCGCGCTGTAGTTTCCCGTGTCCATGCCACCTCCTCAATCCGAAAAGTCCCCGGATCGAGTGTGCGCGATAGCGGTTGCGCGCCTGTGCCAGATGCGACTTGTTCGCAGCCGTTGGCGACGTTCAGGAGTACATCCGTGGAAGAAAGCGCTCTATAACGCCATTTCCAGCTCGGTTTCACAGGCAAATCGATGAATTTCCCGCTGGCCCGCCGCCGTCAGTTGCAAAGCACGGGAGTCCTTGGGCAGCACCAGCCAGCCCGACTGCATGAACAGTTGCAACAACGCCGCCCCCAGCGAGCCTCCCATGTGCGGACGACGCTCGCTCCAGTCCGGGCAAGCACACGCCACCTGGGCGTTGCGGTGAGCCAGGGCCTGGATGTAAACGCCGCGCCCGGCCAGTTGTGTCGAGCCTTTGTGCGTCACGACCACCCGGTTTTCAAGCTGCTCGATCCAGCCGGCGTCAAGCAGCCGCTGGTACAGATCGGCGGCCAGCGTGCCCCCGAGATGGTCGTCGCAAAACCGCGCGCGCAGCAGTGACGACGGCGCGGCCTGGGGTCTGACGACCGGCGAGGCACGCTTGAACACGTCGGGGATTTCTCGCGGGGCGCTGGCCAGGGTGGCACTGGCCAGCGCCTCGATGGCCGCACCGATTTCAGGAGCCGCCAGACGAAAGAAGCGTTTGCGTCCGCGCGCCTCGACCTTCAACAGACCGCCAGCGGACAAGCGCCCCAGATGCGCACTGGCTGACGAAGGCGAAAGCCCGGCCAGCAACGCCAGCTCCTCGGTCTGCCGCGCCGAGCCATCCATCAACGCCCACATCATTGCGCTGCGTTTGGGATCGGCCAGCAACGTGGCGATCTGGCTGATGCAAGGTGCATGTTCCATGTATTCACTCCCTGTTGAATCGTATCGTCTACTGCTCATAGACATCTTGACCAGTAATCAGTCGTCGGCCAAGACGCGCAAAGTGCCTTGAGCCGAGGCACTTTGCGCGCCGCAGCGAGGAAACCGCAGTACTGTCGCGACCCTCGTTCCTGCCCCGCCGGTTCCGGTCTGATCGTTCTCTTGCCGGCCTGTCGGTGCGGGCTTCAGGCGGTCGCTAGTATAAGCGGGTTGTTCGCTGCGTCCTGCGCCGGAGTGGCCGTGGCTGGTGATTGTTCCTGAGAGAAATTTCGCTATTTACCTGCGACTAATGATCGGTCTCCAAGAAAACGGGAAATCGGCTACTCAATTCAGCGCAACGACTGGCGAGCATTTCCCTCAGAAGGTTCACTGGCTTACTCAATTGTGCGCGATGGGCGCACAGCAGATTCAGCGGAGCGCGTTCACAGAGCAGCTCCGGCAACAGCACTTTCAGTCGCCCCGCCAGTACATCACCAGCCACATCAAGCCACGACTTATAGGCGATCCCCGCGCCCGCCACCGCCCACAGACGCACCACATCGGCATCATCACTGAAGCGATCGCCACTGACGGTCAGGCTGACCTCGCGCTTGCCGTCATGAAAACTCCAGTGGTCATGCACCCGGCCACCGAGCATGTACAGCAGGCAGTTGTGCTGCGCGAGCTGTTCCAGATGCAGCGGCTCGCCGTGCCGCGCCAGGTAGAGCGGCGAAGCGCACAGTACCCGTCGGTTGTGCGGGGCAATCGGCAATGCCACCAGACTCGAATCCTCCGGCTCGCCGTAGCGCAAGGCGATGTCCACCGGCTGGCGAAACAGGTCGGCGATGCGGTCACCCAGCAGCAGTCGCACCGTCAGCTTCGGATGTTCGCGTTGAAATTCATCGAGCCACGGCAACAGCAGGTTGCGACCGAAGTCCGAAGGCGCCGACAGTTGCAGAATGCCGCTGACCTGGTCCTGCCCGCTGGCCAGCAGGCGGCGCCCCTCATCCAGGTTGCTCAACGCAGCGCGGGCGTATTCGAGAAACCCTTCACCTTCGGCCGTCAGCCGCAGACTGCGGGTGGAGCGTGCCAACAGGCGCGCGCCCAGTTGCTGCTCGATCCGCTTGAGCGCGGCACTGGCCACCGCGGCGGACATGTCCATCACCCGCGCCGCCGCCGACAGGCTGCCCAGATCCGCCGCCCGGACAAACAACTGCAAGTCATCGAAACGCAGCATCCTCAGCCTCGATTATCAAAAAAACATTGAAAGAGACTGCTCTTTTAGCCGGTTTTATCTCGGGCAGAAATAGCCAATCATGCCTTCCATCGAATTCATCCCGTCCCGGAGTCGAACATGTCCCAGCCTTTCACCGCTATTGCCACCCTGATCGCCCGACCTGGCCAGCAGGACGCTCTCGAACAGCACCTGCGCGCCCTGATCGAACCGACCCGCGCCGAAGCGGGTTGCGGTCAGTACGAACTGCATCAGGACTTGGCCAATCCACTGGCCTTCTACATGATCGAACAGTGGGCCAGCGACGAAGCCTTGCAAGCCCACGATGCCAGCGCGCATATCCAGCATTTCCGCAGCCAGGCCGAGGCGTTCCTCGAACACTTCGAACTCAAGCGCCTGCGCGTCATCGCCTGAAACCTTCCTATATTCACTTTCGGAGTTCTCCATGAAAGCTATCGCCTATTACGCCTCGCTCCCGATCAGCGACGAAAAATCCCTGCAAGACATCGAACTGCCAGAACCGGTAGCCGGCCCCCGCGACCTGCTGGTGGAAGTCAAAGCGATTTCAGTCAACCCGGTCGACACCAAGGTTCGCCAGAACGTCGCGCCGGAAGGCGGCGCCGCCAAGGTACTGGGCTGGGACGTGGCCGGTGTGGTCAAGGCCGTCGGAAGTGAAGTGACCCTGTTCAAGGCCGGCGACAAGGTGTTCTACGCCGGCTCCATTGCCCGGGCCGGTGGCAACAGCGAATTGCACGTTGTCGATGAGCGGATTGTCGGCCACATGCCGAAAACCCTCGGCTTCGCCGAAGCTGCCGCCTTGCCGCTGACCGCCATTACGGCGTGGGAATTGTTGTTCGAACGTCTGCAGATTCGCGAAGGCAACACTGACGAAGGCCAGAGCCTGCTGATCGTCGGCGCGGCCGGCGGCGTCGGTTCGATCCTCACCCAACTGGCCAGCCAGTTGACCGGACTCAAGGTGATCGGCACCGCCTCCCGCCCGGAGACTCGCGACTGGGTGACCGAGCTGGGCGCCGACGTGGTGATCGATCACAGCCAGCCGTTGAGCGAAGAACTGAAACGCGCCGGTGTGGCCCACGTGACCCACGTCGCCAGCCTGACCCAGACCGAACAGCACCTGGACCAACTGGTCGAGGCTCTGGCGCCGCAAGGCAAACTGGCGCTGATCGACGATCCGAAAGCGCTGGACGTAACCAAGCTCAAGCGCAAGAGCCTGTCGCTGCACTGGGAGTTCATGTACACCCGCTCGCTGTTCGAAACGCCGGACATGATCGAGCAGCACAAACTGCTCAATCGAGTGGCCGGGCTGATCGACAGCGGCACCTTGAAAACCACGGTCGGCGAGCACTTCGGCACGATCAACGCGAGCAACCTGCGCCGCGCCCATGAATTGCTGGAAAGCGGCAAGGCCAAGGGGAAAATTGTTTTAGAAGGTTTCTAAAACCCGCAAGGCCGCAGCCTTCTCCAGCCTCCGATGTGGCTGGCTCGGGGGCTGCGGTGTTTTTTTTGCCGTCAGTCAGATGCTCGACCCTTGTCACAATTGCGATCGTATTCAGGACTACAATCGAAACCTCTGCGATGCAATCTTTTACGTACGGGAGGTCAGCAATGAAGATCCTGATAAAAGAAGTGGCAAAGTCCCAATGGCAAGTTCGTCTTGACCAGCACGCCGTGACCTTCCGCAGTGAGGCCGAAGCGCTGGCCTTCACCCGCACCCTCGAAGCGCGTCTGCACGCGCCCCATCAGATTCCCGATCCCGGCCAGCAGCGCGCTGTCGGCTGAGGCTTTCGTTTCAGTTTTCAGCCTGCGCCTTTGCCACCGCCCGGGCATTCTGGATGCGCCGGGTGAGCATCGCTGCGCACACCACCAGCAAACCACACAGGCTGATGACCATGGCCATCGGCACGGCGGTGCCATCGTGCAGGATCCCCACCAGCGCCGAGGCCCCGGCAGCGACGCTGAACTGCAGGCTACCGAGCAACGCTGAAGCACTGCCGGCGCGACCGCCCTGCCCGTTCATCGCACACGCCGCCGCATTGGGGCTGATGCAGCCAAGGCTGGCCACGCAGATGAACAAGGGAATCAGCAATGGCCACAGGGACTCGGTGTGCAAGGCGCTGACCGCGAGCAGCGTCAGCCCGGCACCCAGGTAAACCCAGACCGCCCGTGACAGCAGAAAGGCCGGACCGCGCTTGGCCAGCAGGCGCGCATTGACCTGTGCGACCAGAATGAACCCGGCCGCATTGGTGCCGAACAGCCAACCGAAATGTTCGGCCGGCACGCCGTACAGTTTGATGAATATGAAAGGGGAGCCGGCGATGTAGGCAAACATCCCGGCGATGGCGATACCGCCGGTCAGGGCATGGCCCATGTAGACCGGATCCGCCAGTAGCCGACCGTACTGACGCAGGGCGCCGGACAACGGCTGGCGCGGAACATGCGCCGGCAGACTTTCCGGCAGGCCGAGGGCCACGGCCAGTCCGGCCAGGGCACTGAATCCGGTCAGCACCAGGAAAATCGACTGCCACCCCGTGGTGTTGACCAGCAGACCGCCGAGCATCGGCGCCAGAATCGGTGCCAGCCCCATCACCAGCATCAGTTGCGAGAACACTTTCGCCGAACCCACCGCGTCGCACTTGTCGCTGACCACCGCCCGGGCAATTACCATCCCCGCACAACCGCCCAGCGCCTGCACCAGCCGTGCCGCGATGAGCCACTCCAGATTCGGCGCATAGGCGCAGGCCACTGACGCCAGCGTGAACAGCGTCAGACCGATCAGCAACGGAATCCGCCGGCCGAAGCGATCCGCCAACGGCCCGTAAGCCAGTTGACCGATGGACAGGCCGAAGAAGTAAGCCGACAGCGTCAGCTGGACGTGTTTCTCGTCGGTGCCGAACGCCAGCGCCATAGTGGGAAACGCGGGTAGATAGAAGTCGATCGCCAACGGACCGAAAGCGGTCAGGGCACCGAGAATCAGAAGGGTACGGAAGTTCATCAGGCGTCCAGGTCGGGCGGGCAGTTGAGTTGAGTGCAGCCCGACAGTCTAGCTGCGCGAGGACGCCTTGAACATTCCGGTAGCTCGCTAACTATTAAAAAGATCAGGCGAGTTTGATGGCGTAGCCTTCTTCGCTGATCGCCTCGATCACCTGCTCGGCGCTCAGCGCACTTTCGACGCCGACTTCCTTCGCCGCCAGATCGACCCGCACGCTGGCGGCCGGATCCTTGCTCTGCACCGCCTGGGTGACGGCCTTGACACAGTGACCGCAGGACATGCCTTCAACAGTGAACACTTGCATGGAATGACTCCTTTGAGTGAGGTTGCCGGCAGTTTCAGGCTTGCCACGATGGCAAGGTCAAGTTCTGCAAAAAACTGCCGGGCTGGCAATCGGCGCCGCGCTCGGCCAAGCTGCACGCATCAATGACATGAATTCAGGAGATTCAGCCATGCGCTGGTCAGCTTTCAGCCTGTTTGGCTTACTCAGCCTCTTTGCCGCGATCCCTTCGGTGCAAGCCGCCGGGGAAGATTACGGGGTGCTGATCATTTCCCGCGAGCGCCTGGAAGTGGCGACCTCCTGCGAAATCGGCGTGTACATCCAGGATCAGCTGTCGGCGCGCCTGTTTCAGGAGCAAAGCACATCGTTCAACCTGCCGCCGGGCAATGTCTCGCTGCGCCTGAAGCTGCTGCCGGGGCAAATGCCGGGTTGCAACCCGGGCATGCTCGCGCCGGGCTCGCAGGAGATCAGACTGCATGCCGGCGACATCCTGAAATTCCGCATCGCGATGAACCAGGAAGGCATGTACCTCAAGCCGACCGGTCTCGGCTACTGAGCAGTCAAAAATGTGGGAGCGAGCCTGCTCGCGATGACGGTAATACAGGCAACCTCGATGTTGACTGTAATTACCCAATCGCGAGCAGGCTCGCTCCCACAATTTTTTGGCGCTTGACCTTGCCAGCATGGCAAGGTTGATCCTGTAGACATCCACTACAGGGAGTACGACCGATGTCCGATTCCATAACGTTCGATCTGCCCATCAGCGGCATGACCTGCGCCAGTTGCGCCGGCCGTGTCGAGCGGGCGTTGAGCAAAGTCAGCGGCGCCAGTGCCGTCAGCGTCAACCTCGCCACCGAAAAGGCCCGGGTGCAGGCCCCCGGCGACAGCCTGCCGGCGCTGATGGAAGCAGTCGAACGCGCCGGTTACAGCGTGCCGCAGCAGACCCTGGAATTGAACATCGACGGCATGACCTGCGCCTCCTGCGTCGGTCGTGTCGAGCGCGCTCTGAACAAGGTTGCGGGGGTGAAAAGCGTCAGCGTCAACCTCGCCAATGAACGCGCTCATCTCGAATTGCTCGGCGCGGTCGACCCGCAAACCCTGATCGCCGCCGTGAGCAAGGCCGGTTATTCGGCCAGCCTCTTCGAACTCGAAAATCCGCAATCCGACAATCGTCAACAGCGCCTGGACCATGAGCGCTGGGCACTGATCTGCGCCATCGCCCTCGCCTTGCCGCTGGTGCTGCCGATGCTGCTGCAACCGTTCGGCATTCACTGGATGCTGCCGGCCTGGGCGCAATTCGCCCTCGCGACCCCGGTGCAATTCATTTTCGGTGCGCGGTTTTATCTGGCGGCGTGGAAAGCCGTACGCGCCGGGGCCGGCAACATGGATTTGCTGGTGGCATTGGGCACGAGCGCCGGTTATGGCTTGAGTCTCTACGAATGGGCCACCGCCGACGGAGGCATGCCGCATCTGTATTTCGAAGCCTCTGCGGTAGTCATCGCTCTGGTGCTGCTCGGCAAATACCTGGAAAGCCGCGCCAAACGCCAGACCGCCAGCGCCATCCGCGCTCTGGAAGCTTTGCGGCCAGAGCGGGCAATTCAAGTCATCGATGGCCGTGAACAGGACGTCGCCATCAGCGCCCTGCGTCTTGGCGACCGAGTTCTGGTCAAGCCCGGTGAACGCTTCCCGGTAGACGGCGAAGTGCTGGAAGGCCAGAGCCATGCCGACGAAGCGCTGATCAGCGGCGAAAGCCTGCCGGTGCCTAAACAGCCGGGCGACAAGGTCACCGGCGGTGCGATCAATGGCGAAGGCCGCTTGCTGGTGAGCACCACGGCGCTCGGTGCGGAAAGCGTGCTGGCGCGGATCATCCGTCTGGTGGAGGACGCCCAGGCTGCGAAAGCACCGATCCAGAAACTGGTGGATAAGGTCAGTCAGGTGTTCGTACCGACCGTGTTGCTGCTGGCCCTGGCCACGCTGATCGGCTGGTGGCTGTATGGCGCGCCGTTGGAAACCGCGCTGATCAACGCCGTCGCGGTGCTGGTAATCGCCTGCCCCTGCGCCCTCGGCCTGGCGACACCGACCGCGATCATGGCCGGTACTGGAGTGGCCGCCCGTCACGGGATTCTGATCAAGGACGCCGAAGCACTGGAACGTGCCCATGAAGTCAGCGCCGTGGTGTTCGACAAGACCGGCACCCTGACCTCCGGCACGCCGCGCATCGCGCATTTCAGCGCGATCGACGGTGATGAAAACGCCCTGCTGACAGCGGCCGGCGCACTGCAACGCGGCAGCGAACATCCGCTGGCCAAAGCGGTGCTGGATGCCTGTGCCGAACGCCATCTGAGCGTGCCGGATGTCAGCGACAGCCAGTCCCTGACCGGGCGCGGCATCGCCGGCAGCCTCGACGGCCGGCGCCTGGCGCTGGGCAACCGGCGCTTGCTGGAAGAAAGCGGTCTGAATGCCGGAGACCTGAGCGAGTCCGCCAAGGCTTGGGAAACCGACGGTCGAACGCTGTCCTGGCTGATCGAGCAAAGCCCGGAACCTCGCGTACTCGGGCTGTTCGCCTTCGGCGACACCCTCAAGCCCGGCGCGCTGCACGCGGTGCAACAACTGGCGGCCCAGCACATCCACAGCCACCTGCTGACCGGCGACAACCGCGGCAGCGCCCGGGTGGTGGCCGAAGCGCTGGGCATCGAAAATGTCCACGCCGAAGTGCTGCCGGCGGAAAAAGCCGCCACTGTCGCCGAGCTGAAAAAAACCGGGGTCGTGGCCATGGTCGGTGACGGCATCAACGACGCACCGGCGCTGGCCGCGGCCGACATCGGCATCGCCATGGGCGGCGGCACCGACGTGGCCATGCACGCCGCCGGCATCACCCTGATGCGCGGCGATCCGCGGCTGGTGCCGGCCGCACTGGAAATCAGCCGCAAGACCTACGCGAAGATCCGCCAGAACCTGTTCTGGGCCTTCGTCTATAACCTGATCGGCATTCCGCTGGCGGCGTTCGGCTTTCTCAATCCGGTGTTGGCCGGTGCGGCGATGGCCCTGTCGAGCGTCAGCGTGGTGAGCAATGCGCTACTGTTGAAAACCTGGAAACCCGAGGATCTGGAGGACAACCGATGAACATCGGCCAAGCGGCCCGCCACAGTGGCCTGAGCGCGAAGATGATCCGTTATTACGAGTCGATCGGTCTGCTCAAGGCCGCCCATCGCACCGACAGCGGCTATCGCGTCTACGGCGACGATGACCTGCACACACTGGCATTCATCAAGCGCTCGCGGGATCTGGGTTTTTCGCTGGAGGAAGTCGGCAAGCTGCTGACCCTCTGGCAGGATCGCCAGCGCGCCAGCGCCGATGTGAAGGCCCTGGCCCGCCAACACATCGACGAGCTGAATCAGAAGATCCGCGAACTCGGCGAACTGCGCGACACTCTGCAGGATCTGGTCGAGCACTGCCACGGCGACCATCGCCCGGACTGTCCGATCCTCAAGGAACTGGCGTCGGGCTGCTGCGCGCAACCCGCGCGCGCCTGAGCAGCAGGATTTTCATCGACAGCACTGTGGCGAGGGGAATGCCGTGGAACAGCAGCACCACGGCACCCGGCGCCCACCACGCATAGAACGGCGCGGCGATCAGCATGCCGACGCCGAACCCGGTCATCTGCAAAAGCGTCAGGAAGCTGAAGATCGGCAGGCGCAAAGGCTCCGGTTCCCGTTGCAGACGTGACATCAGGCCGACTTCCGAGAAGCCGTCACCCAGCCCGGCCGGCAGCGAAAACAGCAACAGACCGACGACGCTGTGCTGCTGGAACATCAGGATGAAGCCGCAGGACATCAGCAGCACGCCACCGAAGTAGCGGCGCTCCAGATGAATGTTGTCGGTGCCGTTCAGGCGACTGGCGATCCGCGCGCCGAGCAGTTTGCCGACGGCCCACACTGCGAGCATCAGGCCCAGCGTGGTGCTGGCCGAGTCCGGCGTCAGCAGTTTGGAGATGATCGGAAAACCGACGTTGTGCGCAGCGCTGCCAAGGGTGTCGGCCATGGTCACCGCCAGCATCGCGGCCACCACCGGGGCACTGCGCAGGCCTTGCAACAATGCCGACCACTCACCCTGTTTAGCGCTGGATTCGGCCACCGGCTCCGGTGCACTGAACCGCAGCGGCGCAATCAATACCGCCGCCAACAGATAGGTCACCGCGTTCAGCGCAAACACCGTTTCAAAACCAAACCCCGCAACCAGCAACCCGGACACCAGACTGCCGCCAACCATCGCCATGGACGAGGCGGATGTGATCCAGGCATTGGTCTTGAGCAACTGCACCGGCTCGATCAAGCGCGGCAACTGACTGTTGAGGCCGATGGCGAACATCGAATTGCCAAAGCCCAGGCCGAACGCAATCAGCGGCAGCCACAACGTTTGCTGGCTGACCGGGACGATCAGCAACAATCCAAGCACGGCAGCGCGCAGCAGATCGAAAGTAATCAACGGCAGGCGGCCACTGCATCGACGATAAAACGCGGTGCCGATCAGGCTGGCAAAAATCCCGCCGCCCACGCGACTGGCGAGAAAGATCCCCACGCTCATCGCGCTGTTGCTCAGCAGGTAGACATAAGTGGCCAGCGCAACCATGTTGAGGAACGCGCCGAAATCGGAGATCAGCCGCGCCGTGATGATCAGCCGGGCATTGCGGGAAGTGCTGACCACAATCAATCCTTGAATGTGTAAAACCCGGCCGAAGCCGGGTTTTGTTTTTCAGATGCTCACTGCATCCACGGTGGCGGAGGCGGTTCGTCGGACTTGCCCTTGGGCTCGTCGTCCGCCGCACGGATGGCTTGCTTGCGCTCCTCATCCAGACGCGCCGCTTCGATCTCGCGCAGCACCCCGCCGACATCGGCCAGGTCCTCGGGATCGTCGAACTCGCCGGTCAGCACGCTGGCCGGGTGCAACGTACCCGCTTCGTACAGCGCCCACATTTCCTTGGCGTACTTGGTCTTCTTCAACTCCGGGGCGAAGCGGCCGAAGTACGACGCCATGTTGCCGACGTCACGCTCCAGCATGCTGAACGCATGGTTGTTGCCCGCCGCGTCCACCGCTTGCGGCAGGTCGATGATGACCGGCCCCGTCGGCGTCAGCAGCACGTTGAACTCCGAGAGGTCACCGTGCACCAGACCGGTACACAACATCAGCACGATCTGCGAAATCAGGAACGCGTGATATTCGCGGGCCTGATCCGGCTCCAGCACCACGTCGTTCAGACGCGGCGCGGCATCGCCGAATTCGTCGGCCACCAGTTCCATCAACAGCACGCCGTCGAGGAAGTCGTAGGGCTTGGGCACTCGCACACCCGCGCCAGCCAGACGGAACAGCGCCGCGACCTCGGCATTCTGCCAGGCGTCTTCGGTCTCTTTGCGACCGAATTTCGACCCCTTGGCCATCGCCCGGGCCTGTCGGCTGTTGCGAACCTTGCGGCCTTCCTGATACTCGGCCGCCTGGCGGAAACTGCGTTTGTTCGCCTCCTTGTAGACCTTTGCGCAACGTAACTGATTGCCGCAGCGCACCACATAAACAGCTGCTTCTTTGCCACTCATGAGTGGACGCAGCACTTCGTCGACCAGACCGTCCTCGATCAGGGGTTCAATGCGTTTTGGAGTCTTCATCAGCTTTTATTGTGGGTCCTTTATTACCAAACACGCGAATGTCATTCGTTATACGGCAATCCTCGCATCGCGGGGAGGGGTTGCCGACCTGTGAACCTGTGGATGCACACACTGTGCCGGACAAATCAGGTCAATTCGCCTCTTTATCGACCGCTTCGAATCATAGCCGAGGCCGGCGAATTTATAGGCGCCAGGACTTGAGGGCATTTGCGACAGAATCTGACATCCAACCGAACAGGTCTCGTAAGAATTTTCTCCCAAGACCTCAATTTCCCCCTTCATCAGCCGAATTCCTCTGAGACAGAGGAACTTGTCCGACAATCGTTCCAAAAAAATCTTCGATGTCGCACCCAGGGAAACGGGTGAGAAATAGGTTTTTCGGCTGCCAATAACCGCGAGTCATCTGCACTGCGTGGGCCTACAAGAAAATCTGGAGCGCGGATGAACATCAAACAGAAGTTGACCTGGGCGTTTGCAATCATCGCCTGCTTGCCCGTGGTGCTGGTCGCCACGCTGGTGGTACTGAACCTGCGCAGCGATGCCCGGGACGATTTTGTCGACAGCAGCGGGCGCGAGATCCGTCAGGTCAGCAATGCCATGCAGCTGTTTTTCGACGGCATCAGCCAGAACGTCGATTACCTGGCGGCGCAGCCGCTGGTGCGGAACGCCGATGGCAGCGTGCGCAGCCGCATGAGCGCCAACGCCTCCGATACCTCGGATGGCGAGATCGACAAGCAACTGTTTGCACTGTTCGAGGGGCTGGCCAAATCCCACCCGGCCTACTCCTACGTCTCCTATGGATTGAACAGCGGCGGCTATGCCTTCTGGCCGGGCGATCCGAAGATGGCCAACTACGACCCGCGCACCCGCCCCTGGTACAAGACGGCCATGGCCAACCCGGGCAAGACCCTGCGCACCGAGGCCTATTACTGGGCCGGCGACGACGCGGTTCTGGTCAGCACCGTGCGCGCGGTCGCCAACCAGTTGGGTGCCCAGGGTGGGGTGGTCAACATTGACGTGTCGCTCAAACAACTGACCGAGATCGTCAAACAGATCAAGCTCGGCGAAAGCGGTTATCTGATGCTGATGGAAAACACCGGCACGGTGCTGGTCGATCCGAAGCAACCGGAGCACAACTTCAAGCGACTCGACAGCCTCGGCGACGGCTACGCGCAACTGGCCAAGGCCGGCAAAGGCCTGGTTGACATCGAGCTCAACGGCGAGCGTTACATGGCCAATGTCTGGCCCTCGGAGCAACTGGGCTGGACCTTCATCGGCCTGATCAAACAGAACGAAGTGATGAGTTCCGCCACCCAACTGACTTGGCTGATCGCGATCATTGCGGCCGTGCTGGCGGTGTTTTTCGCGGTGGTCGGTGCCAGTTTCGCCAGCCTGATCGTGCGGCCGATCCGCAGCGTGGCCAGTGGTCTGGAAGGCATCGCCCAAGGCGAAGGCGACCTGACCAAGAGCCTCGATATCCGTGGCAGCGACGAAACCGCGCAACTGGCCAACTGGTTCAACCAGTTCCTCACCGCGATCCGCAGCCTGATTCAGCATATCGGTGGCGCGGCCGGAAAAATCCTCGCCACTTCGCAGAGCTCGACCCGGGTCTCCGGCGACATGGCCGAAGCCGCCGGACGCCAGCGCGAAGCGGTGGACATGGTCTCGACCGCGTTCCACGAAATGGTCGCCACCGCCAACGAAGTCGCCCGCTCGTGCAGCCAGGCGGCGGAGTCGGCCGACAGCGGCCAGCGCCAGGCCCGCGAAGGTCAGCAGCAGATCGATGCGGCGGTGCACAGCGTCGATCAACTGAGCCAGGAACTGGAGCAGTCGGCGCAGTCGATGCAGCAACTGGAGCGCGACAGCAACGACATCCAGTCGATCCTCGGCACCATCCGCTCCATCGCCGAACAGACCAACCTGCTGGCGCTCAACGCGGCCATCGAAGCGGCGCGGGCCGGTGAGCAGGGTCGTGGTTTTGCGGTGGTGGCCGATGAGGTTCGCGCACTGGCCAAACGCACGGCGGATTCGACGGCGGAAATCGACGGGCTGCTGGGCAACCTGGCCAAACGCACCAGCGCGGTGACTCAGCAGATGCGCGCCAGCCTCGATGTTTCGCAGCAATCGGTGGCACGCATCGGCGAAGCGCGAGAAAGCTTCGGTCAGATCCGTGAGTCGGTGGATGTGATTCGCGACATGAACACGCAGATCGCCACGGCCGCTGAAGAGCAGCATCAGGTGGCTGAGGACATCAATCGGCATATCAGCCAGATTCATGGTGATGCGCAGTTGGTGGCGGAGCTGGCGAATTCGGCGCGGCTGGATTCACAGAGTCTGGCGGGGCTGTCGAATGAGCTGGATGGGTTGGTGCGCAGGTTCCGGACTTGAGATTGGCGGGCAACCTGAAAAGCGCCCTCACCCCAGCCCTCTCCCGGGGGGAGAGGGAGCCGAATCGGGGATGCTTTAGAAATCCGCCGACATGAAAGAACGTTGTTGAATCCATAATCGACACCGATCTTTCAGGTCGATGTATAACGCCAGACACCTCGGTCAGTCCCCTCTCCCTCCGGGCGGTCCGACGTTTCGGGAGGGTTAGGGTGAGGGCAAGCTTTTGCTCTTCTAGCGCTCGATGATCGCCGTCACACCCTGCCCCCCCGCCGCACAAATCGAAATCAACCCCCGCCCCTGCCCCGCCGCATCCAGCAACTTCGCCAGGTTCGCCACAATCCTCCCGCCCGTCGCGGCAAACGGATGCCCCGCCGCCAGCGAGCTGCCCTTGACGTTCAAGCGGCTGCGATCAATCGAGCCCAGCGGCGCGTCCAGCCCGAGCCGGGTCTTGCAGTAGTCCGGATCCTCCCAGGCCTTCAACGTGCACAACACTTGCGCGGCGAAGGCCTCGTGAATTTCGTAGTAGTCGAAGTCCTGCAAGGTCAAACCATTGCGCGCCAGCAAGCGCGGCACTGCATAGACCGGTGCCATCAGCAGCCCTTCGGCACCGTTGACGAAATCCACCGCCGCCGCTTCGCCGTCCCGCAGGTACGCAAGGATCGGCAGACCACGTTCCCTCGCCCACTCTTCGCTGCCCAGCAACACCACCGACGCGCCATCGGTCAGCGGCGTCGAGTTGCCGGCAGTCAGCGTGCCTTTGGCGCTTTTCTCGAAGGCCGGTTTCAGGGTCGCGAGTTTTTCCAGGGTCAGGTCCGGGCGCAGGTTGTTGTCGCGGGTCAGGCCGAGGAATGGGGTCATCAGGTCGTTGTGCCAGCCTTCGCTGTAGGACGCCGCGAGTTTGTGGTGACTTTCGAAGGCCAGTTGATCCTGTTCCTCGCGGGGGATGTTCCAGGTCTGCGCCATCAGCTCGCAGTGCTCGCCCATCGACAGGCCGGTGCGCGGTTCGCCGTTGCGCGGGAAGTCGGGGATCAGGTGTTTCGGGCGCAATTGCAGAAAGGTCTTGAGCTTGTCGCCGGTGGACTTGGCGCGGTTGGCTTGCAGGAGGATCTTGCGCAGGCCTTCGCTGACGCTGATCGGCGCGTCCGACGTGGTGTCGACACCGCCGGCAATACCGCAATCGATCTGGCCGAGGGCGATCTTGTTCGCCACCAGCAGCGCCGCTTCCAGGCCGGTGCCGCAGGCCTGCTGGATGTCATAGGCCGGGGTGGCCGGCGACAGCCGCGAGCCGAGCACGCATTCGCGGGTCAGGTTCATATCCCGTGACAATTTCAGCACCGCCCCTGCGACCACTTCCCCGATGCGTTGGCCGTGCAGGTTGTAGCGTTCGATCAGGCCTTCGAGGGCAGCGGTGAGCATCACCTGATTGCTGGCGGTGGCGTAGGGCCCGTTGGAACGGGCGAACGGAATGCGGTTGCCACCAATGATCGCGACGCGGCGCAGCTGACTCATGAAATGCTCCTTGTGAAATATCCGGTCTGAAAATCGAGCGCTGAAAACCCGGTCGGGCCACAAAAGCGCCGAGGGCAAACTACTCTGCTGTTCTAGCGTAGGCCTTATTGCGTGGATCGAACGATTGATTGCGCTTCGCAGTCCACACTTTGAACCCCATCTTCTGGAGAGCGTTCCATGTCTGACCGCTATATCGACTTCGCCAACTCGCCCATCGGCCACCGTCTGGTCGGGGCCCTGGGCCTGCCGTCGCCGGTGCGGCTGGAACGCTGGCAGGCCGGGCGCCTGCGGCCAGTGGACGGTGCGCTGCTGATCGGCGGTGGTCCGCTGGCCGAGCAGGTCAGCGCCTTTGCCAACCGGTTGACCGATGCCATTTATCGCTACGGCGACCAGCCGGCGAGCGCCACCCAATGGATTCCCGGCCATGGCCCGAAACTCAAGGCCGTGGTGTTCGACGCCAGCGATTTGCAGCACACCGACCAGCTCAAGCAACTGCGCGAGTTCTTCCAGCCGTTGATGAAGAACCTCGACAGCAGCGCGCACCTGGTAATCCTCGGCCGCGCCCCGGAAACCCTGCGTGAACCGTTTGCCGCCAGCGCACAACGGGCGCTTGAAGGTTTCTCTCGCTCGCTGGCCAAGGAACTGCGCAGCGGCGGCACGCTGCAACTGATCTACGTCGGCGAAGGTGCCGAGAATCAGCTCGAAGGGCCGCTGCGGTTTTTCCTTTCGCCGAAAAGTGCATTCGTCTCCGGGCAGGTGATCCGGCTGACAGCCTGCGCCACCCAGGTCACCGACTGGACGCGCCCGTTGGCCGGACGCAAAGCACTGGTCACCGGTGCGGCGCGCGGCATCGGCGCCTCCATCGCCGAAACTTTGGCCCGTGACGGCGCCGAGGTGATCCTGCTCGACGTGCCGCCCGCGAAAACCGATCTGGAAGCCCTCGCCGCGCGCCTCGGCGGGCGCGCCATCACCCTCGACATCTGCGCCGAAGACGCCGCTACGCAACTGATCGAACAGCTGCCAGACGGCCTCGATATTCTGGTGCACAACGCCGGCATTACCCGCGACAAGACCTTGGCCAACATGACCCCGGAATTCTGGGACGCGGTGTTGGCGGTCAACCTCAACGCACCGCAAGTGCTGACCAAGGCCCTGCTCGACAGCGGCACTCTGCGCGATAACGCCCGGGTGATTCTGCTGGCCTCGATCAGCGGCATCGCCGGCAATCGCGGGCAGACCAACTACGCGGCAAGCAAGGCCGGGCTGATCGGACTGGCCCAGGCCTGGGCGCCGACCCTGCTGGAACGCGGTATCAGCATCAATGCCGTGGCGCCGGGATTCATCGAGACCCAGATGACTGCGCACATCCCGTTCGGCCTGCGCGAGGCCGGGCGGCGCATGAGTTCGCTGGGCCAGGGCGGCCTGCCGCAAGACGTCGCCGAAGCCGTGGCCTGGCTGGCACAACCGGGCACCGGCGCGTTC
Source organism: Pseudomonas sp. B40(2017) (assembly GCF_002112855.1). Taxonomy (NCBI): domain Bacteria; kingdom Pseudomonadati; phylum Pseudomonadota; class Gammaproteobacteria; order Pseudomonadales; family Pseudomonadaceae; genus Pseudomonas; species Pseudomonas sp. B40(2017). The sequence continues at coordinate 617,890 of NZ_NEIT01000006.1, read as the reverse complement.
ACCGGACAAGCGCTGCGGGTGTGCGGCCAAAGCGTTCTGGGGGCCTGAGCATGAGCATCGAATGGCAAACGCTGCACTACGAGCCGAGCCTGCCGGGGCTGTATGCCCGGGCGGCGACCCGACGCAAAATCACCGGCACCACCCTGCCCGCCAGCGGCTTGCGTTGCGCCGTCGAGGTCGATGGCAAACGTCTGGCGGCCTATCGCAAGGTCTGCGGTTTCACCGATGACGGTCTGCTGCCGCCGACCTATCCGCATAACCTGGCGTTCGCCCTGCAGATGCAATTGCTGACGGCCAAAGACTTTCCGTTCCCGCTGCTGGGGCTGATTCATCTGAGCAATCGCATCCGCGTGTTGCGGCCGATGGGCGGGATCAGTCGTGCGCAAGTCAGTGTCCGGGTGCATAACCTGCAACCCCATCCCAAAGGCGCGACCTTCGATCTGCTGACCACCCTCGACGATCAACTCGGCCCGTTGTGGGAAGCCGAAAGCCAAATGCTCTGTCGCGGCGTGAAGCTTGAAGGCGAACCGGTCGAACAGGCCTGGGAGCCGGCGCTGCCGCTGATGCAAGTGGCGCAATGGAAGGCGCCGGCGGACATCGGCCGGCAGTACGCGAAAGTCTCCGGCGACTACAACCCGATCCACCTGAGCGCCGCCAGTGCCAAGCTGTTCGGTTTCCCCACGGCCATCGCCCACGGGTTGTGGAACAAGGCCCGCACGCTGGCGGCGCTGGCAGATCATCTGCCCAAGGCCAACCTTGAGGTCACCGTGCATTTTCGCAAACCGGTGCGCCTGCCGAGCGAGGTGAGCCTGTTCGCCAGCGCTGCCGGTTCCAGCGGTGAGTTGCGCCTGATCGGCGCCGGTGATCTGGAGCACATGGTGGGCAACTGGCAGCCGGTAGCCTGACATCGAGGCCGGGAAAACCTGCTCAATTGTGTATATATCACTTAAGTTTTCCCGCGCCGCACAAACCTCCCTCGCCGAAACCCAGCCTTGATTTTCAAGGCTTTTTTTTGCGCGCCTATATCCTCGGTATTAGTCGTTAGGCGGCACTCGCATCCCCCTGCATAAAGGCGTTAATACCAACTTGAGAATGGCGTGGATCCGGCCTTGCGATTGATATGAGCACAACGGACGAAGGCACTGCCGGCAACAGAATCGGCGGGCCATCGAAAACAACAAACGTTGTGACAGGTGCAAGGAATAACGCTCATGAAAACTCAGATGAAAGCTCAGGCGGCATGGTGCAAATCGGCAACGGCACTGGCCCTCATTCTCTCCCTCGGTCTGGCCGGTTGCAGCAGTGGCGGCGGCGGTCATCACAGCAGTTCCGGCAGTTCTTCCCCCGACAGCTCGACTGCGGGTACTGGCGGCACCGGTGGCACGGGTGGAACCGGAGACACCGCGGGCACTGGCGGTACCGGTGGCACTGGCGGAACGGGAGGGACAACGGATCCGACCAATCCCACCAATCCGACGGACCCGACGAACCCGACCAATCCCACGACCCCTTCGCTGGTGACGACCACCCTGGTGCAGGACGTCGGCAATACCGTCAGCGGCGTCGGCGATGGCGTCGGCCAGATCGGCGACTCTCTCAGTGGCGTGCCGGTAGTCGGCGGCGTGGTGCAAAGCGCCGCCAAAACCGCCGGCAACGTTGTGACCACGCTGGGTGACGGCGTAGCCAACGGCATCGGCAAACTGGCGACCACCGACAATGGTCTGGGCGTCACCGCTTCGGCGGTCGGCGGCGTGGTGCAGGATGTGGGCAACGGCGTGTCCGACCTGAGCGGCAAACTGGCGACTGCCACGGGCAGCGTTCCTGTGGTTGGCGGTGTGGTGACCAAGGTCGCCCCAGTGCTCAACGGAGTCGGCGAAAAGGTCACCATGCTCGGCGACACCCTCAGCACCGCCACCACCACCGGCCCGCTCGGCTCGGTGACCAAAGAAGTCGGCAGCAAACTGGTGCCGGTGATTGCCATGGTCGAAAGCACCACGGACAAACTCGGTACGGCTACAGGACTGGGCGCGCCGTTGAACGGTTTGGTCCAGAAGGTCGGCAGCACGGTGGACGGCGTGGGTGACAAGGTCACTGTCGCCGGCAACGGCAACGCTCTGACCAACACCGTCGGCGGCGCCCTGAGCAATGTCGGCACTGCCGTCGGCAAGGCCGGTGGGCTGGTGGACAACGGCACCGGTTCGGGAACAGGCGTCGGTGGCGGTCTGGGCAGCAATGGCTTGCTGCAAACCGTCGGCGGCGCCGTGGTCAACGTCGGCGCCGGCTTGAGCAGCGGCAATGGCACTCTCGCCGCACCCGGGGGCGTGCTGGCGGCGGCCGGTAACACCGTGGCCTCGCTCAACACCGTGCTCGGCGGTTCGGGCTCGCCGATCACCAGCCCGACCACTCCCCTGGCAACCCTGGGCAACAACGTGGGTGCCGGACTTGCGCCAGTCACCACGGCGGTCACCAGCCTGACCCAGAACGTCGGCGCCGCCACCGGGCTCGGCACTCCGGTCGCCGGTCTCACCGGTCAGGTCGGCGGTGCCGTCGGCAATCTCGGCAACACGATTGCCAGCACCAACAGCAACCCTGTAGTGACGGCGGTCGGCAACACCGTCACCACGGTGGGCAATACGGTCACTGCGGTCGGCGGACTGGTCAACGGTGGCACCGCCACCGGGACTGGCGGCGGACTGGGTGGCGCCCTCGGCGGTCTTACCGGCGCCCTGGGCGGCAACAAACGCTGAATTGCACCTGGCCGATTCGACGGCCGAACCTACAGCGCCTACGCTTGGTTGAGGGCGGAAGATTCCCACGAGTCTTCCGCTTTTTTCTTAGGAGAAAACCCGCCCGGTGCTGGGGTTTGAACATGGAGTGTCCTATGCGCGTTATGGCATCCCTGCTGTTTCTCAGTCTCAGTTGCACAACCCTCGCCGACACTCTGCCCAGCTTTCTTAACAGCAACGAAACCATCCGCAACCTGCCGGTGCCGAACCTGCCCGCCGACGCCTACCGGCCGAACGCCGCGCCGCTGCAAGTGCCGGAGCCCGGCGCCACCGCCGCGCAGCCGTTGTTGATGGGCACGAAGATCAACCTCAGGACCGTGCAGATCGAAGGCGGCACGCTCTACCCGTTGAACGAACTGGCAGAAATCTACAAGCCCCTGATCGGTCGCGAGAGCAGCCTTGCCGACCTGATCGAAGCCACCCGCAACATCACCCGTCGCTACCAGCAGGACGGTTATCTGCTGTCCTACGCCTTCCTGCCACAACAGAACTTCGACGACGGCGTGGCGCGCGTCGTGCTGGTGGAAGGCTACGTGCGCGACGTGCAGATCGCGGGCGACGTCGGGCGGGTCAAAGCCCTGCTCGAACGACTGGCGGCCAAGCTTCAGGCTGAGCGCCCTCTCACACGCAAGACGTTCGAGCGCTACACCACACTGATGACCCGCATTCCCGGCGTGACGATCCAGGCCCAGGTGCCGCCACCCGGCACCACCGAAGGTGCAACCACGCTGGTGGCCCAGGCCAGCCGCAAACCGTTCACCAGCACCCTGAGCACCACCGAAGACAACCGCAACGGCACTCAGGCCCTGCTCGGTATCAGCAGCAATTCACAAACCTCGATGGGCGAACAACTGAGCCTCAGCGGCCTGTTTCCACCGGGGGATGATCACGAGCGTTACTACCGGCTGGACTACAACCAGTTCGTCAACGACGAAGGTGCGCAACTGAGCCTGTCGGCCTCACGCTACCGGGCCGATCCCGGCACCAACGTAGTGCTGAACAACGGTCTGGAACTCAAGCCGCATCGCGAAAACGACCGTTACTCGCTCGGCTTCAGCCTGCCGCTGATTGCCGCCTCGGATGAACTGCTGACCGCTGGATCGCGCCTGTACGCCGTCAACGACAAGACCCGCTACAACGTGATCGGCTACCCGCTGAGCGTCGAAGAACGCACCGACATACGCGCCCTCGCCTTCGAAAGCGACTGGCGCAAGGCCGATGCCCGGCAACTGCGCATTCTCAGCGGCGGCGTGTACCAGGGCTTCGACAGCCTGGGCGCGCACACCAACAACAGCGCCATCGACCTCGATTTTTTCCGGGTGCGTCTGTCGGGGGTGCAGAGCGACAAGTTCTTTGATAACTGGCAAGGCGTACTGTCAGCCGCGTTGTACTGGAGCGACGACACCCTGCCCGACAGCGAGCGCGCGGTGTTCGGCGGGCAGAATTTCGGCCGTGGTTATCCCGATGATCAGGCGTCCGGCGACAAGGGCTGGGGCGTGGCTTACGAAATCAACTACAGCTTCAACCGCGACGGCAATTGGGTGCGCATCCTGCAACCGTACTTCGTGCTCGATCGCTCGCGCAGCTGGTTCAATGAATTGCCGGTACAGGCCAACAACCTGTCATCGGCGGCGGTCGGCCTGAGATTCGGCGATGCGAAGTACTACAACATCGCCCTGGAAGCCGCCAAGGCGATGTCGGATGAAGCGCTGGATACGTTCAACCGCCGGCCGCGTTACAGCATCAGTTTCAGTTATCAGCTATAGACCGCCGTCGCAGGCAACGCCGGTTGCCTGCGACGAGCTAGTTATTCGTTTCGATCTTGCCCCCGGCATCCGGGTCGTAGAAATCGGGGATTTCATATTTGTACTTCTTCAACCAGCGCTGCATCGCCAGCTCACGCTCGGTGGCCGTGGCCGCCTGCGGATCGGGGGACGCGGCCTTGTTGCGGCTTTGCAGCAACAGCCAGCCTTCGGTTTCCTGCTGCTGGGCCGAGGCCGGGCCGGCGTCGATGGCCAGCGCGCCGAGCGGCAGACTCAACAGGCTCAGGCAACACAGGGTCTTGAACGTGTTCATGGCATCTCCTTGAGGCTCACTTGATCGCCGGTTGCGCATCAATCGCCACCGCGACCTGATTGCCAGCGACGGGTCTGGCTCTGACCGGCGACTTGAGTTTCTCCGCACGCGCCTGGGCATCGCTGAACTGCTCCGGGGTCAGGTGCGCGCGGCTGACCACTTCGGCGGCTTGCTGCCAGTTGTTCTGGTAGAGCAGCAGGGTCACCAGATTCAGCGTCGCCAACTGATTGTTCTGCTTCAGCTCGATGGCGGTCAGGAACTCGAAACGAGCGTCCTCGAGCCGCAGCTGATTGAGGTACACCACGCCCAGATCATTGCGGATGTTTTCATTGGTCGGCGCCAGACGCGCCGCCCGTTGCAGGTGGGCCTGCGCCTGGCCGTTGTCACCACGGGCGGCGTACAACTGGCCAAGGCCATGTTCGGCGTCGGCGTTCAGGCATGTGCCCAGCAGACTGCGATACAACGGCTCCGCTTCACTGCGACCCAGCAGGCGATAGACCTTGGCCTTGCGCAGCCGCACCTCGACGAGGTTGTCGGGCAGCCCCTGCAGATTGGCCAGGCTGGCGTGCAGCTTGCCGTCGTTGACCAGATCATCGGCGAGGTTCAGCGACAGCTCCTGTTCGGAGCTCAACTTGCTGCAGCTGGCCGGCGCCAGCATCGTCGTCCACGGTGCCTGACCGTCGGTTGCGCAACCGCCGAGCAGCAACAGGCTAGCCATGACCATCAGTGTTTTCATCAATCGCTCTCCATCGCCATTGTCATTGTCAGGACGCAAACGCCCGGGTGATTGCGGTAAAACCGGGGCCCGCCAAAACGATCAGCAAGGCCGGAAAAAGCAGCAGCATCATGACCACCGACATCTTTGCCGACATCTTCGAGATGTACTCCTGCAAGCGTGTCAGGCGTCGGTCATCCAGCAGTTGCTTGAGCGTCAGCAACGATTTCATCGCTCCGCCGCCCTGTTGAATCAGTTGTTGCAGGATCACGCAGGTGTCGGTGAACTCATCCACCGCCAGCATCGCGGCCGCCTTGTTCAACTCTTGTCCGAGTTCCAGGCCCGAGTCGACACGGGCCAGGATCAGACGCAGTTCGCCGGTCAGTTCCGGCAGCAGTTTTTGCCCCTCGCTGCTGAGTACACGCAGGGCCTGCTCGACGGCCATGCCGGACTCGAACAGGATTCGCAGCAGGGGAATAAACGTCGACACTTCCACCGCAATGATTTTCTGCCGACGGGCAGCGGCATACGCCAGCAGGCGTTTGGGCAGCAGATAGCCGACGCCGGTGGCGATCATCGGCACCAGCCAGCCGTTGGGTGCGAGGGGGAAAAACACCTCTTTCAGAAACACGCCCAGCCCCAGCGTCAGCAGCGGCGTGCCGATCTGGCAGGCGGCAAACAGCGAGCGCTCGCTGGCCCGGCGCCAACCGAGCCGGCTGAGCAGGGTCTGGGTTTCACTGTCGATGCTCACCGAGCGCTGACCGAAGCGACTGCTGCCCAGTGCCCGCAGCCAGTTGCCGAAACGGTTCTCGCGCACCAGATGCCCCTGCAGACGCTGGTTGACCTGACGCACCCGACGCCGCTCGGTCAGCAGGTGATTGCCGACCAGCAACAGCGCCCCGAGCAACAGCATGAGACTGGCCAGCATCAGCATGTCAGACACTCCTCAACATGCGCCACAGCGCCAGGCAACCGGAGACCTGCAACACCACCGCGACAATCAGCATGGTCCGACCGCCGGAATCGTTCCACATGCCGAGCATGTAGCCGGGATTGGTCAGCATGAAGTAACTGACCAGGATCACCGGCAGCGATCCGAGTACCCACGCGGTCATCCGCGTTTCGCCGGTCAGCGCACGCAGTTGCCGGGCACCCTGGTCACGTTCGCGAATCAGTTTGATCAGGTTCTCCAGCAACTCGCTGGCGTTGCCGCCGTAGCGATGGTTGACCTTCAGGCCCAGGGCGAACATGCGCAGTTCGTCCTGCTCGTAGAGCTCGGCGAAATCGCTGACCGCGTCCGGCAGATTCACCCCCAGCTGCACGTTGCGCTGCACCCGGCCCATCGCGGCTTTCAACGGGTCCTCACTGGTTTCGATGCCACCCATCACCGCGTCGCTCAGCGTCCGGCCAGACTTGAGGCTGCGCACGGTGTGGTCGAGCAACTGCGGTAACTGTTCGATCATCCGATTGAGCCGGCGCCGATACCGCCACGCGATGTACAGCCGCAAAATCAGCGGCGGCGCCAGTATCAGCAGCAACAGGCCAATCCAGTCGGCCAGCAGATAACCCAGCATCATGCCCACGACCCACAACGACAGCCAAAGCCCGAATCGCTCGCTCGGCCGGCCAAGGCCTGCCCGCAGGAACATCCGCTCCAGACCGGACCACGAGGATTTTTCTGCGACTGCTTGCGGTTGTCCGGCGGCGAGGCGAGAGAGCACCCGTTCGTTGGCAGTCTTGCGCACGCCCTGCAGGAACAGGCGAATCGACAACCCCAGCAGCAACAGGCAAAGGACAATCAGGATCACCGGTCCAATCATGACGAAGGCTCCATGCGTTCAGCCCAGACTCGACTCGCGCCGCAACTTGTCGCCGGCCGGATTGACCGCCTCGCGCAGGAAGCCGAACCCGGTGCGTCGATCCAGACGGAACAAGGTGTTGGTGACGTACACGTCTTCACGCACGCCGACCACTTCCACCACTTCACTGACACAACGGCGGCCGTCGGGCATGCGGGTCAATTGAATGATCACGTCGAGCGCCGCACAGATCATCTGCCGCAGGGTGCGTTCGGCCACCGTGCGGCCGGTCAGGCCGACCAGGGTTTCCAGGCGCAGCAACGCATCCTGGGCATTGTTGGCGTGGACCGTGCTCATCGAACCGTCGTGACCGGTGTTCATCGCTGTCAGCACGTCGAGCACTTCAACGCCACGGATCTCGCCGAGAATGATCCGGTCCGGACGCATCCGCAGAGCGTTGCGAATCAGGTCGCTGGCCTTGACCTCGCCATGGCCCTCGGCATTCGGCGGGCGGGTTTCCAGACGCACCACGTGAGGGTGGCCGAGTTGCAGTTCGGCAACGTCTTCGATGGTCACCAGCCGTTCGTGGGGGTTGATCAATTGGCTGAGAATGTTCAGCAGCGTGGTCTTGCCGGTGCCCGTGCCGCCGCTGATCAGGATGTTGCAGCGCTTGCCTACGGCCTCCTGGAAACACTCGAAAATCGGCTGGTCGATGGTCTGCATCGCAATCAGGTCGCTGCTCTTGAGCATATCCTTGCGGAATTTTCGAATCGACAGGCACGGGCCGTCGAGGGCGATTGGCGGGATGATCGCGTTGACGCGGCTGCCGTCGGGCAGGCGCGCATCGACCATCGGCGAAGACTCGTCCAGCCGCCGACCGAGCGGCGCGAGAATGCGCTGCATGACCCGTTCGACGTGGTGCGCATCGATAAAGCGCAGGTCACTCTGATGCAGTACCCCGTCACGCTCGACGAACACCCGATGCGGGCCGTTGACCAGGATTTCGGTGACGGCGCTGTCGCGCAGCAAGACTTCCAGCGGACCGAAGCCGGTCAGCTCATCGACGATTTCTTCCCCCAGCCGCTCCATCTCGTAACGGGAAATCGCCAGGTGCAGACGGGCGATGTATTCGGCGACCTTGTCGGTCACAAATTGCGCCAGCAACTGCCGCGAGCCTTCCAGCAGGTTTTTCCCGGACTCCTCGAGGGCATCGATGATGTAGCGATGCAGCACCAGCTTCAGGCCTTCGTGGTCGGTGTTGCCCGACTGGCACCGCGCCGGTGCACCGAAAAGTTTTTCCGGACTCATGAGGTGCCTCGCAACCGGTCGAACCAGGTGACCCTGGGTTTGGCCAGACCTTCGGAGCGCTTGGCCAGCCGTTCGCCGAGTACCCGCAGGCTCTGGGTGAGTTTTTCCCTGGGCGCCAGTTCAAACAGGCTGACGCCCTGGTTCTTGGCGTTCATGCGCAGCTCCGGACTCAAGGCCAGTACCGCGATCACTTCCAGGTTGAAGGTCTTGCCGAGGGTGTCCGCATCTGGCGCAACGTTGCTCAGATAGCGGTCGACCAGCAGCCGTCCGTGATCGAGCTTCATGCCTTTTTCCCGCCACAGATTGAATACCGCCAGATTGCGCCGGCAATCGAGCACGCTCTGGTCGGTGTACCAGATCAGCTTGTCGCAATGGCTGACAAAGGTCCGCAGGGCTTCGCTGTCAGGCTGGCCGGTGAGGTTCACGACGATGTGCTGGAAGTGCTGGCGCAAGGCGCTGAGCAGCATGAACAGCTCGGCGGCGCTGGTGCTTTCCAGTGGTTCGTCATTGTCGGCGTACGCCAGAATCCGCAGCCCCGCTTCGGCGCTGGTGAACGCGCTGTCGATCAACGTGGCGTCGAGCCTGCGCAGGTGGCGCAAGGCATCGCCGAAGTGAAACGAACTCTCCAGCCCCAGCAACGCCAGGCTGTCGCCACGGGGCAGCCCGAGGTCCAGCAGCAGCGTCTGCTGCCCGCTCTTTTGCACCACCAGTGCCATATGGTTGGCCAGCAGCGCGCCGTCGGAACTGCTCTGTACGCCGTACAACACCGTCAGGCCACCCAGTTGCGCATTGTGGGTCACCGGCGGCAGGCGTTTGCTCAAGCGCCGCACCAGCCCGGCCACTTCGCTGGAACGCGAACCATAGGCGACGAAATCCCGTGCCCCGGCGCGCATCGCATTGAGTACAAGCTGGTTGTCCATGCCGTCGCCAAGGGCAACGATCGCCAGCATCGGCTTGGCCTCCAGCGCGCCTTCGATCAGCGCGCTCTGGGCCACCACGTGTTCCCGGTCGAGGCCGACGAACACCAGGCTGGCGAAGGTGACGTCCACCAGCGCGAGCAATTCGTCGAGGCTGCCGCCACCGGCACTGACCACCTGGCCCAACGGCGCAAGCGCGCTTTGCAGCCACTCCAGATCGGTGTTGTTGCGGGTGATGGCGAGGAAGGTCTGACTCAGGCTCTGGCTCATTGGGACAACCCGCTGCGCTTATCGAAGTTACCGTTTTCCAGGAAAAACATGCGGTAGAAATTCGGGTCGTAGTTGCGCAGTTTTTCACCCGGCAACGACGGCAGTTGCGCCTCCGCCGAGAGCGGACGCACCAGGTGCGGGGTGACGATCATCAGCAGCTCTCGCTCTTCGCGCTTGATCTGCGAGCTCTTGAAAAAAGCCCCGAGCACCGGGATATCGCCCAGCCCGGGAAACTTGTCGACCTGGGAACTGTTGCTGGTACTGATCAAACCGCTGATGACAAAACTCTCACCATCGGCGAGGGAAATGCTGGTGTCGGTGCGGCGGATGGTCAGGGCCGGCACGGTGGTGCCGGCGATGTTCACCGCGTTGCTGAAATCCAGTTCGCTGACTTCCGGCGCCACTTTCAAGGCGATGCGATCGTGGCTGATGATGGTGGGCGTCAGGGTCAGGCGGATGCCGAATTCCTTGTATTCGATCGACACGTTATCGCTGCCGGAACTGGGCACCGGAACCGGAATCTGCCCGCCTGCGAGGAAACTCGCACTCTGCCCGTTGAGAGCCACCAGGCTTGGCCGCGCCAAGGTATAGGCGAAGCCGCTGCCCTCAAGAGCATTGATGATCGCCATGGTCTTGCCGCCGATCCACGAGAAGTTGAACAGCGAGTTGTCCACCGGCAATCGCGGTTGCGGGACACCGTCGATGGGCGGCAAGGTCCCGGGTGAGCCAAAGAGGAAATTGCCGCGGGTGCCGATCAGCGAAGCCGAGGCCTGTTTTAGCTTGGTGCGGCTGACTTCGACGAAGCGAATGTCGGTCTGCACCTGCGAGGGCAACAGCGCATCATCCGACGGCAGCGCACCGGTGTTGGTGAGGGCCGAGGTGGCGGCGCCCTTGACGAACACCATGCTCTGGCGGGGCTCGCTGGAGCAGCCGGTCCAGACCATCAGACTGGTAGCGCCCGGCGCCACGGCGGTAAGCAGGAACGACGAATTGCCATTGGCATGCACGTCGGCGATTTTCGGATCGCCGATGGCCAGGCGCGTGATCGCCACCGGTGATTGCATGTCCTGCTGCCAGCCTTCGTTGATTTCGATCACTGGCGGTAAGCGCCCGAGGGCCGCGCAGTTGCCGGTGGCCGCCTGCGCGGCATTGATTGACAGTCCCATCAGCAGCAAGGCCCGGAGCACGGGATTGAAGGTCGGCCAGGAACGACTCTGCATGCACTTGGATCCTTGCTCAGTCATGGGTTTTGTGGGTTGGTCTGATTGCCGCGAATCACTTCCACCGCGGGCCGTATCGCACCGCTGTGGTCGCTGCCGGGCGCGGTTTTCGGCGCGGTCCCCAGCGCCAACTGAGTGAACTGGAAGAGTTGGCTGTTGGCGGCCACCAGTTTGTCCGGCGCCTGACGTTCGCCGGCCCAATATCTGGCCAGGCGCTGTTCTTCGCTGCTGCGCACGGCCAGGCGCAACGTCCCGACCTGGGTGGCGAGCATCATTCGACTCAACAATTGCTCAGGCACCGCCAGCACCACGGTGCGCGCGGTGAGCCGGCGCTGGTCCTGTTTGATCTTGTCGTCGGCACTCATCGCAGGAGCGGACGGTTGACCGTCGTTGGTCAGGCCGTATTGTTCGCCGACGCCGAGCACACGCATGGCCGGCACCACAATCTGTGCCGACTGTTGCGGGTTGCTGGCGTCCTGGCGCAGGAACAACAGCACGTCGACGTAATCCCCGGGAATCAACTGCCCGGCCGCGCCGATCACTTCATCGACCGACACCGCGAGCGCGCGTTCGTCACTGTGGATCATGCGCGCCAGTGTGCCGCCGGCCTCGAAGCTTTCTTCGTTGAGCCAGGTGCCGGCGCTCAGGTGTCGCCACGGTGTGCGGCCCACGGCCTGTTCGAGAGTACCGAGACTGCCGGCGGGGGCGCTGAGCAGTTTTTCAACGGCCAGATCGGCGGCAGTGAGGGGGGTGAAGGGCGGGACGTCACGCACCAGGACCACGACCGGCTGGCGGGTCTGGTCTTCGGCGGCTGCGACGGTTTTTTCGACGGTGACCACCGCAGGCGCGGGAGCCTCGGCAACCGGAGCGGGCTGCCGGCTGAGCACCAGGCCCCAATATCCGACAACGATGGCCCCCAGTAAAAGCACCGTTGCAAGGCCCATGGTCACACGACTGTTCATGACGGCTCTCCCTTTCCTGCTGCACTACCAGCCCGCACTTCCTACCAAGGGACATCGCAATCAGGCAGCTATGAACATCCAACTATTTCGCTATTTCCACGCTAGCTGAAACAAGACAAAACGCCATTACTGACAGACAAATAACCCACGAAAGTATGGGTGTTGGCCCAATCAGCAGTCGAAATTCCGGGCGTGACGAAGCGACTAATCCTTTATGACTAATCCGTTCTTACAGTTGTTGGGTGGGGCTTTGTTGACAATGCTCAAATGGCACGGCGAACGCTTTGCCGCTGCTGTGACATCGGCGCCAGGTGCGCAAAGGAGTGGGCATATGTTTCGAATGATCGTTGATTATTTAATGGCCAGAGCTTTGCTGCTCTACAAACATGAGGACGGGGCTTCGGCAATTGAATACGCCATCGTCGTGGCCATGGTCGCCGTGGTGGTGGTCGTTTTTGTCACTCCGCTGGGTGATCGTATGCTGGCGATCTTCAACAACGTTCTGGTGTCACTGGGCGGCACGACGCAAACCCGGCCAACGCCATAATCCACAGTACGGTTGCGCCAGCACCTTGCTGATGTCGGGCTACACTCGATCTACCATTCAGCTTTCAGGTACTGCCCATGAACGTGTCTTCTTCCCCACGCCAACAGTTGCTTCTGGTTGACGACGAAGAGGACGCGTTGCTGGAGCTGGCGGAGTTGCTGGAAGGCGAAGGCTTCGTCTGTCATACCGCCACCTCGGTCAAACTCGCCCTGCATCACCTGACCCGCCATCCCGATATCGCTCTGGTAATCACCGATCTGCGCATGCCGGAGGAAAGCGGCATGTCGCTGATCAAGCGTCTGCGCGAACACACCTCGCGCCAGCATCTGCCGGTGATCGTGACGTCGGGGCATGCAGACATGGAGGATGTGAGCGACATGCTGCGGTTGCAGGTGCTGGACCTGTTCCGCAAGCCGATCTATCACGTGCGGCTGCTGGAAACCCTGGACAATCTGTTTCCCAAACCGAAAGTGAATGCCGGGTAAATGGGTTACCCGGCAGTCTGTCTCAGTGTGCGGTTACCCGCTGGCGCAAACCGGAATTGCCCGGCGATAACGCCAGCGCCAACTGCGTGCGGTTGTGCATGTGGGTCAGGCGCAACACCTGCGAAACGTAAAGTTTTACGGTGTTTTCGGTGATGCCCAGCTCACAGGCAATCTGATAGTTGGTCTGCCCCTTGCCCACCAGGCGCGCCACGTCCAGTTGCCGTGGCGACAGCTGATTGAAGATCGCCGGGATCTCCAGTTCACCGGCCTCACGGGTCGCCTCGTCACTGACGGGCGCCGGCGCGCGACGCACCTTGTCCAGATCCTGATAAAGATCATCGATGGACGACGACAGGTCCTGAAGTTTTTGATTCAGATGGCCCAGTTGCAGGGTTTTCTGCCGCTCCTGCAGCACCGCTTCCTGGCGTTGCAGGCCTTCGAGCAATTCATCCAGATTGACCGGTTTCTGGTAGTAGTCGGCAATCCCGGCGCGCAAGGCCTTGATCACGTCCTGCTTGTCAGCGCGGCCGGTGAGCATGATGGCTTCGAACGCCCGGTGTTTGCCGGCCAGCCGTTGCAGTTCCTGCACCAGTTGAATGCCGTCCATGTCCGGCATGTTCAGATCGCACAGCACCAGGCCGATCGCTGTGTCGTCCGAAAAACGCTCGATCGCCTCTTTGCTGGACTGGCACGGCACACAGCGGTAGCCGCTGCTCTCAAGAAATTCACAGAGTTCTTCGACGATCAGAGGCTGATCATCGACAACGATGACTTTTACCGCAGATGTAAGCTTGTTCACGTGCCACTCCATGCCCGGGCCAAAAACTGACCATTCCTGTACTGTCAGCCGCTGGCTGTATAACTCGTTACTTTGAAGGTAGACCCACTTTCCGACTATGTACATAAGACTAGTGGCGCTTGGCGACTAATGGATCCAAGGTAGTGCAAGCACAAATCCGATCAGCACGAACGGCGCAAATGGCAGCTTTTTTGACACGGATGGCGCCATATACCTAATTCGGTGCCTAAGCCCTTGACTCATATGCAGCCAGACTCTTGGCGCAAGCAGCATCCAAATCAGGCTCGCCGCACCGGCGCCGATAAAAATCCCGAGCAGCGAGACGCCGTCCGTCGCAAGACCAAGAGCTGTCATTAGTTTCACATCACCGGCGCCCATTCGGCCCATGAAATACCCGGGCAACGTGAATGCCAGGGCCACGACACAGGCCCAGCCTCCCTGCCCGGCTTCGGCGCCCATCCAGGTGGTACCGAAAGACAGCAGATAGACCAGCGCCAGCGCGCCAGCGCCCAGCGTCAGTGCGTTGGCAATCCTTCGCTGCCGGGCATCCTGGGCCGCGCACACGCTCAACCAGATCAGAAGGACAAGGCTTTGCATCCGGTAAAAACCGTCCGTTTTTGCTGAATGATTCTATGCTGATACTACGCAGTGACTGTCAGGGTAGACGCACGGATGAAAACCGGCTCTCGGAAGGCGCAAAAAGGCGCGGTGGCGATTGAATTCGCCCTGGTGTTCGTGATCTTTTTCGCGGTGTTTTATGGCCTCGTCAGCTACAGCTTGCCGTTCGTGCTGATGCAGACGTTCAACCAGGTCACCGCCGAAGCCATCCGCCGCGCCGTGGCGGTCGATCCCGCGGTTCCCAACTATGCAAGCGTGCTGGTCAGCACTGCGAATGCCGCGTTGACCCAGCAATTGTCGGTGCTGCCGTCGTCGCTGAACGTGGTGGTCGGCACGGACACGACAACGGTCTACGACCCGGCCCAGGGCACGCTCACCGTCAGCGTCAATTACCCGGTGAGCAAGCTCAATCGGGTCATCCCCTTTCTGGTGTTGCCGGGCGTCGGCGCTGTCCCCAGCCTGCCCGCCAACCTGACCGCCATTTCGAGCCTGAAATTTTGACTCCGGGTGACAACCTGCTCGGCCGCCTGCTCAAGCGCAGTATGGTCGCCAGCGATTTGCCGGACGTACTCGGGACCCCGCTGACGGGCCTGCACATCCACCTCGACAACGACGGCGGCGTGTTGCAAATGGCCGGCCCGCTGCGCCTGCTGCTGGCGCAACAGACGCCCCGCGACAAACCGTTGCTGTTACACGACTACCTGCTGGCGCACTGCACGCTGGCGATCGAGGGCCGCCCGCAAGACTGGCAAGGCCAACTGCTGGATCTGGATTTCCCCGGCCTTGGCGACCAGACCTTGCACCTGCGCGGCTGGGTCCAGCCGCTGAGCGATGGCTGGCTGCTGCAACTGATCGACATTGCCGACCTGTTGTCCGAACGCCAGCAAGCGCATCAGCGCGAGGCGTGCCACATGCTCGCCGAGCAGATCAGCAAACAGGTGCGCAGCTGCAGCCTGGGACGGTTGCCGATGCTCGTCAGCGAACAATTGCAGGTGATCGCCCAGCGCTGGCAGATCCCATGCCTGGCACTCGCCCTGCTCGATGAACAGGAACAGGGCTGGCAAATCCATCAGCAGTTCCACGCCCATGACGCGCCGGCGTTGTGGCATGACGGCCAGCGTCTGGGCACGCCACTCGACAGCCTCAATGGCACCGGCCCGCAAAGGCTGGGTGAACATTACGGCCAGTATGAACACTCGCGGGTCCAGGGCCTGTTCGGTAATGCCGAAGGCTTCGCCGTGCCCTACAGCGATGATCGAGGCGTGATGGCGTGGCTGCTCTGCGGTTTTTACGCGGTGGATAAGACCGCGCCACATCTGGCCGATCGCGACTGGCTGATGCTGGCGGGCGCCCTGGCCGGGCCCCTTCTCGGTCGCTTGCGCGAGCAGCAGCATCAACTGCAACTGGAACGGCTGGAGTCGTTGCAGACAATGCTTGGCACAGGCTGGTGGGAAATCAGCCATAGCGAGCAGATTCAACTGGCCCCGACGCTGGCCGCCATCCTGCAACAGGACAGCTCGACGCTGACGCTCGAGGCCTGGCTGAGCCTGATCCATCCCGCCGATCGCGAAGAAGTCCGCAGCCGCCTGCAAGCCCTGCAGATGCAAGGGGAAATCCTCGACCTGTGCGTGCGCCTGCATCCTCGGGATGCCGACCAGACGCAGGCGTGGTATCGCCTTCAGGGGCAGGTCACCGGCACCGGCGAGCACCGGCGGCTGGTGGGTTTCATGCTCGACATCAGCGACATCAAGAACCAGCAGCAACTGGCCGCTGCAGCCCATGCACGGCTGGACAACCTGATCGCCAGTTCGCCGGCGGTGATTTACGTCCAGCACTACGTCGAAGGCGCCTTGCTGCCGGCGTTTTTCAGCGCCAGCCTGCAACCGCTAATGGGCTGGAGCCTGGAGGACTGTGACGCCAGTGCGCTGGCAGAGCGGATTCATCCGGAAGACCGCGCCCTGTATTTCGAGCGAACCCGGCAACTGCTGCGCGAAGGTTCGGTGCGCGCCCGCTATCGCATGCGCGACAGTCGCGGCGATTACCACTGGCTGCTCGACGAAGCCCGGCTGTTGCGCAACGACCTCGGCCTCCCGGTGGAAGCTGTCGGCTTGTGGCTGGACGTCACCGAAGCAACGCTGGCCGCCGAGCAGGTCAGACAGAGTGAGGAACGCTACCGGATTCTGGTGGAGGACTCGCCGGCGATGATCTGCCGCTATCGCCCGGATCTGATCCTGACGTTCGGCAACCGGCCGCTGGCGACCTATCTGGAATGCGCCCCCGAAGCCCTGGCCGGGGTCGATCTGGGCAGCTGGATGTCCGACGTTCAGCGCGCGGCCTTCGTTGAGCGCCTGGCGCAGTTGACCCCGCAATCTCCCGTCAGCAGCGCCGAAATCAACCTGCAATTACCGGGGCGCGAACATGCGTGGTGGGTGTGGTCGGATCGCGGCGTGTTCGATGAACACGGAAAACTGATCGAAGTACAGGCGGTGGGCCGTGACAACACCGAAGTGCGCCGCTCTCAACAGCAGCTCACGCAAAGCGCAAAAATGGCCACCCTTGGCGAAATGGCCACCGGCCTGGCCCACGAAATCAATCAGCCGCTGAACGTCATGCGCATGGCCATCGTCAACGTACGGAAGCGCCTGAGCAACGGCGATGCGCAGATCGATTACCTGACCGACAAACTCAATCGCATCGACGCCCAGGTGCAGCGCGCCGCGAAAGTGGTGGACCACATGCGGGTATTCGGTCGCCGCTCCGAGATCGAGCAGCAGCTGTTCAACCCGGCCAGCGCCATCGAAGGCACGCTGTCGCTGCTGGCCGAAGGCATGCGCGGCAAAGGCGTGGACCTGCGTATCAGCGAAACGGCATTCGAGGTTCAAGTGCGCGGGTACGTCGATCAGCTTGAACAGGTGTTGATCAACCTGATGGTCAACGCCCGGGATGCGCTGCTGGGCAAACGCGAGTCCGACTCGACGTTCAAACCGTGGATTTCAATCTACGCGGAGCGCGACGAGCAACACGTGCGACTGTGGGTCGAAGACAACGGCGGCGGTATCGACCCGCGTCTGCTGGAGCGGATTTTCGAACCGTTCTTCACCACCAAACCGATAGGCGTCGGCACTGGTCTGGGGTTGTCGGTGAGTTACGGGATCATCGAGAACATGGGCGGCCACCTCAGTGTGCGCAACTCGGCGGACGGTGCACGGTTCTGCATCGAACTGCCGATCGCCGCCGACGACTAGATCACCAGATAGGCCTTGCCGGTCTGGCCGCAGGTCATGTTGGCGCCGACATCCACATCCATCAGATTGATGCCCAGCCCCTTGAGCAAATTGTTCAGCAGTGGGTCCAGCAACGGACTCACCAGATTGGTGATCACCGGTTGCAGGGTCGTCGTGACATCACTGATCAGGCTGGCAACGCCTGTGACAATCGCGCCCAGCGGGTTGCTGCCCTGGGGTTTGTAAACGATCAGATTGATCCCGGCGAGGGTGCTTGCCAGGCTGTTGACGATGTTGGTTGAGGGCGCGGCAGCAATCACGCTTGGCGGCAATTTCAGGTTGGGCGGTGTGGCGAACGGATTACCGCTGGAAAACACCAGGTTCTGGGTGTTCTGCGCCACGCTGGTGTTGACCATGATCGCAATGCCGCCAGCGCCGTATGGCACGTGAGTGCTCGGGTCACAGCTGCCGATCCCCAAAATCTTGTGGCAGGTCACCGTACCCAGATCCACCAGCGGCAAGGGTGTAACGGTGGGCTGGGCGGCAGAAGAGAAGGCGTTGGTCGGGTCGATCTTGCCCAGTTTGAGATCGGCAATCGAGGTGGTGGTTCGGGCCGTCAGGCTTTTGGTGCCGGCATTGCCGGTCGGACAACTGTAATCGGTGACATAACTGACGGCACCACCGGCGTCCAGGCTGATGTCGATCTGCGGCGAGGGCAACAGCTTCGGGTCCAGTTGCTCACAACCGGCACCGAGCAGGCAGCCGGCCGAATTCAATGTGGCGACCAGATTAAGGCTCAACAGTGCATTGAGGGTCGGTGTCAGCGTGCCAACCAGTCCGAGTACCGCGTTGGCCAACCCGGTCACCCCGGACAGCACCGGCAGATTCACCGAAAGCATCGTGCGTATCTGCGCGGTGCGCACATAGATCCGGTTCGGCCCGGTGGGATTGGCCCTGGCCAGCGCCGGATCGCCGATCGCGGAAAACTGCGGCGGCTCGATGACTTTGACCCGCACCGTGACATTCGCCAGCCCCAGCACGCTGATCGGCAGAGTCGCGGCCACCGCACTCTTGCTGTTGGCCAGTTGAATCACGCCCTGGACCAGTTGCAGCAACTGCAGATTGGCATCCAGCCCGGCGGCCGTGGTGCCGGTCTGCACTTGCAGGATGTCGCCGAGCTTGACCGGCGCGGCATTGATCGCCGCCACTTGCAGTTGGCCCAGCGCGGTAATCACTTCAGCGGTGGCGCCGTTGAGCTGGACCGCCGTAATCGCGGCCTGGATCAGTTGCGTCACCGTGGCCTGGGTATTGAGCAACTGGGTGTAATTGCCGGCGGCCACATTGAGGTTGATCGCCAGTTGATTCAGGTAGCCAAGCAGGTTGATGTCAGTGTTGAGCAGGCTTTCCCAGCCCAGGGCCGTCAGGTTGACGTTACCGCCAAGCAGCCCGGAAAACAGTGGATTGAGGATGTTCGATTGCGCGGTACTGATGCTGGCCAGGTTGCTGCGGATGTTCAATTGAGCGACGGTCGGCTTGGGTTTGGCCGCCACCGCCGAAGCGTATAGCACGGTGTTGAGACTGACGGGTGTGCCACTGAACAACGCCTGCACCCCGCCGGCAAAACTGGTGGTGACGGTACGGTTGGCCGCGACCTTGACCGCCTCTGATTGCGTGGCGTCCACCGTAAAAGTGCGCAGGCCGGTGGCGGCTGTCGCCAACTTTCCGCAATCGATCACAAGAACGTTGGTGGCATTGGCGACAAACCCGTTGCGTGCCGCGCTTTGCCCCGCGTAACTGGCCGCGGTGAGGCCCGGCAGGCAATTGCCGCCACGGCTGACGGCTTCGAGGGCGGCGGTGTCCACCAGGCGCTGCAGTTTGCGTTGTTCCATGTACAAGCGGCCGCTGTCCACGACCAGCAGCATCAGGACCAGCGCCAGGCTGAGGGTGGCGGCCGCCATCAGGCCGATGGCTCCCCGCTGCCGGGCTGGCCCGCCGCACTGCGAATGACGCGACATGGCGCACTCCTTTGCCGGCGCACGGCCGGGCGCAACCTCCATGGATGGGGTAAGAGTGTAGACACGCGCGGGCAACACTGCTGGCAACGCGCCATTTTCACCCGCCCATAAAAAACGGGAGCCATTTGGCTCCCGTACTTTTTTCAACAGACTCAACGCGGCGGATAGTTGGACAGGATCCGCGCCACGGTTTCGCGGATGGCATTGCTGCGATCCGCCGGGTTCGGCGTGCGGCTGAGTATTTGCTCGTCGCTGCCGCGCCACACCAGTTTGCCGTCCTTGCCGTCGAGCAGATCGACCTGAATGGTCGCCACCTTGTAGGTGATGTTGCGGGTTTCGTTGTACATCGGCGCGCCCCAGTAACCGTTCCACGGGCCACCCCAACCGCCGCCGTAGTTGGTGGTCACCTGTTGCTGACGGTCCTCGACGATCAGGTAGGTCTGCACAAACAGATCGCCTCGGGCGCCCGAGGCGGCCGGGCGCAAGCCACGCTGATCCAGTTGATCGGCAACGGCCTGACGGATGCGCTGCTCGGTCAGGTCGCTCTTGATCCGTGGATCATCGGGGCGGTATTGCAGGGCGGGGTCTTTCCAGCTCCAGCTGCGATACGCGGCGAAGTCGCGGCTGGCGTCAAAATCATGATTGACCTGGTTCGAGGCGCAGGCACTGAGCAGCGCGATAACGACCAGTAAAGCAAGACGGCGGAACATGGTTTTTCTCCGGTGGAAGACATGAACCTGAGGGCGCTTTCATTTGCAGAAGGCTAACCGGGAGGATACGCCGACATGGCCTTTTCGACAGCCTCCCGAATCGCATCGGTGCGATCACTTTGTTTACCCTGGGTAGCGGTTTCGGCGCTGGCGCTCCAGACCGGTTGACCGCTGCCGGCGTCGAACAGATCGACCCGCACCACCACGACCTGTTCCTGATAGGTACGCACGATCGGCACCGTGTTGTACATCCCGTAACCGCGGCCGTAACGGTCATAACCGCCGTAGCCGCCGCCGTAGTAACCGTAATCGTCCTGCACCTGACGCAGGCGGGTTTCCAGGCTCAGGTTGGCGCTGACCAGCAGATCGGCCGGGCGATTGTCATGCAGCGGGCGCAAGCCGCGCTGGTCCAGCGCACTGCTGACGGCTTCGGCCACTTGCGCCGAATCCGCCCAGGCCGTGCCCGGTGGGAGTTGACCGTTGAGCCATGCCCAGCTGCGATAGCGCCCGTAGTCACGAGGGGGCGCGGGATAAGCGCTGCGGTCGAAGGTAGTCGCCGCTTGCGGTGGGGCCGGCGGCAGCGGTCGTGACTGCGCCACGTAAGGGTTGCTGCCCTGGCAGGCGGCCAACCCCAGACAGATCAGCAGTAACCCTGAATGACCTTTCATATCTCGCTCCGATCAGATCGGCCGGCAGATCCAGTGCAAGTAGCGCCCAAGCCCGGCGAAGCTTGGGTGACGACGGTGGGCGAGCTCCATCTCGAGCAAATCAATCAACTCGGCGCGGGCCTGGAATTCCACCGGCATGTAATCGTGGAAAACCCGCACCCCGCTCTGGGTTTCGACCTGCCACAACCCCGCGAGTTGCGTCGCCAGTTCCCGTGGATCGAGCGGCTGCTGCGGGGTCAGGCTCTGCTTTTCGCCGGCCAGGTCGTTCTTGCGCATTTTCTTGAAATGGCCTTTGAGCAGGTTCCGGTAAATCAGCGCATCGCGGTTGTAGAACGCCAGCGACAGCCAGCCGCCGGGCTTGGTCAACTGATGCAGCACCGGCAGGATCGCGTGAGGTTCGGCCAGCCATTCCAGCACCGCATGGCACAGCACCAGATCGTAAGGCTCGGTGAGCTGGCCGAGCAGTTTCTGCCAGGGCGCCTGAATGAACGTCGCGCTTTGCCCGGCTTCGGCAAAGCGCTGGCGGGCGCCTTCGAGCATCGGTTCGGCCGGCTCGGTGAAGGTCACCTCGTGCCCGCGTTCAGCCAGCCACAACGACATGTGGCCCAGGCCGCCACCGATGTCCAGCACCCGCAACGGGCGGTCCGGCAAGGCTTCGGCGAGATCGGCCTGCAACACCGCTAGGCGAATCGCGCCTTTGGCGCCGCCGTAGATTTTTTCGGCGAAACGGGTCGCCAGTTGATCGAAATGACGGTCGCTCATCAGCTGAACCGCCGTTCGCTGTCGGCGAGTTTGCTGCGCACCACTTCATTCATGTCCAGCCCCAGTTCGCTGCACAGCAGCAACAAATAGAGCACGATGTCGCCGACTTCCTGCCCGGCGTGGGCGAGTTTGTCCGCCGGCAATTGGCGGGACTGGTCTTCGGTCAGCCACTGGAAGATTTCCACCAGTTCGGACATTTCCACGCTGGCGGCCATGGCCAGGTTTTTCGGGCTGTGAAATTGCCGCCAGTCATTACGGTCGCGAATGGCGTGCAGGCGTTCGGTCAGTTCAACAAGGTTCATCGGGCTCTCCTGAAGGCGTATAGC
The DNA here is from genome assembly GCF_002112855.1 of Pseudomonas sp. B40(2017). Taxonomy (NCBI): domain Bacteria; kingdom Pseudomonadati; phylum Pseudomonadota; class Gammaproteobacteria; order Pseudomonadales; family Pseudomonadaceae; genus Pseudomonas; species Pseudomonas sp. B40(2017). Next base: position 595,683 of record NZ_NEIT01000006.1, on the reverse strand, counting down.
TTCGGGGGGATGCCGAGCGAAGGCAAGCGCCAGTCGACCGTTAAAACCCTCTATGCTTGCAGGGAACTCGACCGCACCCGCTGCGGCCCAAGGCTCAGCTCTTTCATCAGGAAACAGACATGCAGGTAGAAAGCTTTTTCGAATGGCTGGGCCAGGCGCTCGGCTCGATCATCCGCTTCATCGTCGACGGCCTCAGCGGCCTGTTCAATCTGCTGGGCAACGCCGGCGGCAACTTTGTCGACGGGCTGTCGAAGGCGCTGGGCATGGACACGTCGATCATCAGCATCATCGCGCTGATCGTCGGCCTGATGCTGCTGTGGTCGGCGATCCGCGCGTTCATGAATGCCTCGATCATTGCCGGGATCATCTGGTTGCTGCTGGGATTGTGGCTGCTGAGCTGGATCATTCACTGACACCTCCCGCTACAATGCCGCTCCCCAAGGAGCCCGCATGTCCAACCTGATCGCCGACTGGCGCGACCGCCCGACCCATCACCGGGTCTGGGCCCTCGCCGCCCCCATGATCCTCTCCAACATTTCCGTGCCGCTGGTGGCGCTGGTCGACAGCACCGTCATCGGTCACCTGCCCCACGCTCATCAACTGGGCGCGGTGGCGGTGGGCGCCAGCCTGTATACCTTTCTGGCCTGGGCCATGGGTTTTCTGCGCATGGGCACCACTGGCTTCGCCGCCCAGGCCGCCGGGCGCAGCGACGGCGCGGCCTTGCGGCAGATTCTGCTTCAGGGCCTGCTGCTGGCGATGGGGCTGGCGCTGCTGCTCGGGGCGCTGGGTGTACCACTGAGCGGGGTCGCACTGCACTTCATGCAACCGTCGGCGCAGCTGGATCAACTGACCCGTGACTTCTTCCACACCCGCCTGTTCGGGCTGCCGGCGGCGCTGGCCAGTTATGCGCTGGTCGGCTGGTTCCTCGGCACCCAGAATGCCCGGGCGCCGCTGGCGATTCTGCTGAGCACCAACCTGATCAACATCGTGCTCAACCTGTGGTTCGTCATCGGCCTGAACTGGGGCGTGGTCGGTTCGGCCCGCGCATCGGTAATCGCCGAATGGAGCGGCGCCCTGCTCGGCCTGTGGATGACTCGTAGAGCCTTGCGCGCCTATCCCGGACACATTGCCTGGGCGGCTCTGAAAATCTGGCAGAGCTGGCGTCCGCTGCTGGCGGTCAACCGCGACATTTTCATCCGCAGCCTGGCCCTGCAATCGGTGTTTTTCCTGATCACCGTGCAGGGCGCGCGACTGGGCGATGCCACGGTCGCGGCCAACGCGCTGCTGCTCAACGGTCTGCTGCTGACCGCCCACGCACTGGACGGACTGGCCCACGCCGTCGAAGCCCTGTGCGGCCACGCCATCGGCGCCCGTGATCGTCTGGCCCTGCGCCGTTCGCTGGTGGTTGCCGGCGGCTGGTCGTTGCTCGCGAGCCTGGGCTTCGCCGCGCTGTTTCTGCTGGCCGGCCACCTGTTCATCGAAATGCAGACCGACATCCAGAGCGTGCGGGAGACCGCGTTCATTTACCTGCCCTACCTGGCTGTCCTGCCGTTGATCGCGGTCTGGAGCTACTTGCTCGACGGCCTGTTCATCGGCGCCACCCGTGCCCGGGAAATGCGCAACGGCATGCTGGCCACCGTGATCCTGCTGCTGCCTGTCGCTTGGGCGCTGCAAGGTCTGGGCAATCACGGCCTGTGGATTTCGTTCCTGTTGTTCATGGTGCTGCGCAGCCTGACCCTCGGGGGACTGGCGTGGTGGCTGCGACGCACCGATGGCTGGTTCAACGGTGCCGCTCACTGAAGCTGTGCTTCACGATGGATCGCTCAGCCAGCGTCGACGCAACAGTTCGAGTCGTTCTCGCGGAGTCAAACCTTGCGGCAGCGGCATCAGCTCGGCACGCGGATTCAGCAAACGCAGCCACAACCAGTCGTCCAGCAGCGTCCGCTCGCTGAAGCCCAGTGCCAGACCTTGTTCCTGAAAGGCAGATATCAGCCGAAAGTTGTTTCCCGTCGCCTGACTCCAGCGCCAGACATGCTGATCCAGCAGGCAACGGTGCAAGCGTTCACGCTGTTGCCGGGTCAGGCTTTGCTCGATGCGCAGCGGCTCCACGGCCAGCCCCGGATTGCGCAGTTGCTGCCAGCCCTGACTGCCACCAGCCAGATCGGCCCAAGTCCCGCCGAACCAGCGCAGCCATCCGATCGGCCCGAGCCAGCAGCTCAGTTGCCGGGCATCGCAGGCATCGAAAAAGTAACTGGCGGTCTGCCGATTGTAGAAATTGAGCAGTGCCCGGTGATTCAGGCCGATGGACACGGTCAGCATCCGCTGCAAGTGTTCGCGCAGTGACTGCGCCGAGACCTCGCTGCCCAGCAGCAGCCCTTGCCAGGTCATGGGATCGGTATGACAGAGCGCCGATAGCGCCGGGCAGTCACGCAGGTCGATCAGCCATGGGCCTTGCTCACTGACCGGCTGAAACTCGGTACCGTCAAACAGCTGCAGGCAGTGCACACCGGAGAATCCCTGACGTAACGTCTTCACTGCCTGAGGCGCCTGTGCGATATCCAGCAACAACCATTGAGCGCGTTGTCCGGGGGCTGCGCCGCTCATCTTCCATCGCTCGTTTTGAGCCCGGCGACCAATCGACAGCTGCACAGTGACGCCGAGCAATGGCGATAACTGCCGCCCCCCGGTATCAGGCACAGCAACAACAGAGGCTCGGCCGCCTTCAACCATTGAGGCACGCCGGCGGTATCCAGGCGCTCGGGCAGCGTTGACGATGCGTCATCCTCGATGCCCTCGATGAGTGCCGGGACCTGCAAGACGCCACTGATCACCGGCTGCTCAGGGTCACCTTCGAGAAAGCTCACCACCACCTCTACCCCGTCCTTCAATGATGCCATCGGCGTATCGGCCAACGCCGGAGCCAGCGGCAACCAGCAGTGGCTGGGGCGGGCCCCTTCGCCCTGATAAAGCCAGTCGAACTGAACGGCCACCGGCCGCATGGCATCAGGTTGCGTCTCCTCGACCGACACCACCCAGGCACGCTGTGGGCTGCACATGCGAGCACTGCGGTATTCAACGGGTGATCGAGGCTCCGGCAACTGGTCAAGGGCAAAAATCCGGTTGCTGTAGGGCGGCTCGAGCGACTGATCGGCTCGATGCTCGATTCGACTCACCAGCCAGTCCGTATTGGCGTCTGCCAAGGGCTCGCCGGAAATCGTCAACCAGTGACCACTGCGCAGGGTTGGCGAATCGGAATGCCCCTGCGCCGTCAGTGTCCGCCGCGGCCCCTTTGCGTGCAGGCGGGCATGCTCGCCCAGTTGCCAGCGGCGCACTGGCGGCGACGGCGCTCCATCTTCGCTCTCGAATTGCAGGTTGCCGGCGCGTGGCAGCCGGGCCGGGTCATCACCGAACACCAGGCAATGCCCCTGGCTCCCTTGCTCGAAGTGATAGTGAATGCGTGCCTGTCCGCACAGCCTCTGTACCAGTTGCAGATCCGACTCGCCGTACTGGGTGCAGAATGTCCGGGGCGGATAAGCGCCTTGCAGATCGAACCGACGCCAGTTGCCACTGATGCCGTGCTCCTTGAGCACCTGATCCAGAATCTGCGGCACCGAGCGGTCGCTGAAGATGCGCTGGCTGAAGCGCAGTCCCAGACAGCTCAACCGCGGCCCCAGCCGCGCCCGGCACAACCGGGCGCTGCGCCCCTGTTCATGCTGGACAAGGCTATGCAACTGCCCGTGAATACCATTGCCGCAAGGCCCGAAACACAGGCGCGCCGAACGATACATCAGCCCGGCAAGGTCCAGGTGCGGATCATCGACCAGCAAGTCGATCTCGAACGCGAAAGGCTCGCTGATGGCTTCGCAACCCGTAAATGCCAGGACTTCAAGCGAGTCGGACAGGCCCGCTACATCGAGACGAAACGACGGCTCGTCGGCTGGATCGAACATGGGGGGATTCTCTACAGGGGGGCGGGCGGGGATTCTCGCCGAGACCCATGGCCGAGTAGAGGGCCGAACTACAAATTCGGAAATGACCTACGCGAAAAGCAGACAACGTCACTTTGCTGGCCTGGAAACAGGCCATTTCGCGAAGAGAAAAAGAAGCGTCTCACCCGGTCATCTGAAACGTCCGCGGTGGGCGGAACAATTTCAGACAACCAGATAAAAGCGGAACCTGGCCTCAGGAGGACAGGTAGGAGGAGCGGGTCAGACCCAGGCGCAGGGCATCGAGGAACTGGGTGCGTTCGCTGGCGCTGATGCGGGCACTGGCGCACTTGTCGCGATAGTGAGTCATCAGTTCTTCCGGCGACAGGTGCACATAGCGCAGCATGTCTTCGATGGTGTCGTGGGTTTCAATGCCGGCGTGGTACACGCTGCCGTCGGCGTTCTGGTAAATGTTCACCGAGTCGGTGTCACCGAACAGGTTGTGCATGTCGCCAAGAATTTCCTGATAGGCGCCGACCAGGAACACGCCCAGCAGATAGTCTTCACCTTCGTTCAGCGCATGCACCGGCAGGCTGGTCTCGATGCTCTGCTCGTCGACGTACTGGTTGATCTTGCCGTCGGAGTCGCAGGTCAGATCCTGCAGCACCGCGCGACGCAGCGGCTCTTCGTCGAGACGGTGCAACGGGATGATCGGCAGCACCTGATCGATCGCCCAGGTGTCCGGCAGGCTCTGGAATACCGAGAAGTTGCAGATGTACTTGTCGGCCAGCTTGTCGTTGAGTTCGTCCAGCACCTGACGGTGCGAACGCTGACGTGCCTTCAGCGAGTTGTGCAGACGACGGCATACGGCGAAGTAGCACTGCTCGGCCAGGGCCTTCTCGGCCAGGGTCAGTTTGCCGTCGGCGTACTGGGCGGCCACGTCGCTCATGTAGTGGGTGGCGCGCCAGTAGGTTTCGGTGACCATTTCGATGTCGGTCGGGCCCAGCAGGTCAACCAGCCACTGCACGGTTTCCGGCAGCGCTTCCTTGTTCTCGATCAACGGGATTTCGTCGTTGTGTTTCTCGACGTCGGTAACCTGCACCACCAGCATCGCGTGGTGCGCGGTCAGCGAGCGGCCGCTTTCGGAGAAGATGTGCGGATGCGGCAGCGCCTGCGCATCGCAGAACTCCTTGAGCATGCCGACCACGACACCGGCGTAGTCATCCATGTCGTAGTTGATCGAACTGGCGTTGCGCGAGTGCGTACCGTCGTAGTCCACACCCAGGCCACCACCGACGTCGATGTGATCGACCGGCAGACCGAGGTTGCGCAGCTCGCCGTAGTAACGGATCGCTTCCTTGAAACCGTGCTGGTAGTCGGCCAGGTTGGCGATCTGCGAACCCATGTGGAAGTGCAGCAGACGGATGCCCTGATCCAGGCCCGCCGCGCGGAAACGCTCGACCACCGACAGCAGTTGCGCCGCCGACAGACCGAACTTGGATTTCTCGCCACCGGTGTCCGCCCACTTCGACGACGCCAGGGAGGACAGACGCACGCGCAGACCGACCTGCGGCTTGACCTTGAGCGAGGCGGCCTCTTCGATCACCAGACCGACTTCGGATTCTTTCTCGATCACAATGAATACATTGTGGCCGAGCTTCTGGCCCATCAGCGCCAGACGGATGAACTCGCGGTCCTTGTAACCGTTGCAGACGATGGTGCCGCCCTTCGGCGCCAGCGCCAGCACGGCCAGCAGCTCGGGCTTGGAGCCGGCTTCCAGACCGATCGAAACGTTCTGGGTGGCGATGATGTTCTCGATCACCGCTTCCTGCTGGTTGACCTTGATCGGGTACAGCGCGGTGTATTTGCTCTGGTATTCCAGACGCTCGATGTTCGCATCGAAAGCGCCGGTCAGCTGACGGACGCGGTCTTGCAGGATGTCGGGAAAACGCACCAGCAGCGGCAGGGACAAGCCACTCTTGCGCAGCTGGTCGACTTGTTCGAACAGATCGATAGGCGAGCTGCTCGGGCCGTTCGGACGAACTTCGACGCGACCGGCGTCATTGATCGCGAAATACCCGGCCCCCCAATGGCGAATCCCGTAAACACTGCGGCTGTCCGCAACTGTCCATTGGCTGCCATCGTCTTTGCGTGTGCGTCGTACGGACATCGAAGTCCCCTATAAAGAAGTCATAGTGCGTCGCCTGATCGCAGGCCGGCGCAGTCTAAAGAATGAAAATGACGGTTCGTCAGCGGGGCGGTAGACCGCGCTGACAGCGTTGAGTTTAGAAACCGGTCATGAACAGGCTCTGTGAAAACCATGGAAACGACGTCAGGCCCAGGGACTCTGGAGCTGAATCAAGCCGCCGGTGGGTTTCACAGAGGCTGCTAGCCGCCGGACTTCTTCGCTTTGAAGCCGTGCTTGACCAACTCGGCCAGGAGCAGCTCGACATGGTCGCCCTGGATCTCGATGATCCCGTCTTTCAACGCACCGCCGGTGCCGCAACGTTTCTTCAACGTTGTCGCCAGCTCCTTGAGTGCGTCTTCGGCCAGAGGCACGCCGGTGATGGTGGTCACCGTCTTGCCGCCACGCCCCTTGCTCTCGCGGCGCACACGGGCAATGCCGTCGCCGGCCGGGATCACGGTTTGCTTGCAGATACAGGCGTCCACCGGCTTGCTGCATTCCGGGCAATGACGACCTGCGTCGGTGGAAAATACCAGGCCGCCCAGGGCGGCGAAGGATGCGGCTTTTTTGGCCACCGGCAATCCTCTCGGGAGGACAAAGACTGATCGCAGCCTTGGGCAAGGCTATCGACCGCGAAGCCCCACTCAGGCAGGGGCAGCGCTACTGCACCGGTTCTTCAATAAAAGCAGGCCGGTGCAGCTTGAAAAGGTCGCGCAGTGTAACGGCAAAAACGCCGATTGCTAAGTGCCAATCGGCGCCAATTTATGTGTTCTTTGCGACGTTGCTTTGCTGAGCCTTCAGATAACGTTTCAAGGCTGCCAGAGAGTCCGGGCAATAAGGCTTTTGCTCGATTTCCCGCATGACCTGTTCGATCGGAATGAAGCGCGCTTCGAGCACCTCCTCCGGCTGCAGGATCAACGGCCCGTCCCACACCGCCGAAAACGCCGAACACCACAGGCGATTGCCGGTGTCTTCGAAGTAGAAATGGTCGTGGGCCGTCAGTTCGACACCACTCACCCCCAGCTCTTCCTCCAGCTCACGGGCCGCCGAATCGGCGTAGGTCTCGTTCGCCTGCACCATGCCGCCCGCCGCCACGTCCCAGTAACCGGGATAGATGGCTTTGCTCAACGTGCGCCGATGCACGCAGAGTTCACCGGCGGAGTTGAACAGCATGATGTAGGTGCCACGGCCGATCAGTCCGCGTTCTCGCAGGTCCGAACGCACCAGGGCGCCGAGCAGGTTGTCCTGCTCGTCCACCCAGGCGATCTGTTCGGCATCCGAGGCGGCGCGGTGAGCCGCCTCTCTGGCGCTCTCGTCCATGACTCAGCCCTGATTGAGCAGTTGACGCAAATCGATCACGGCCGCGTTGGCCCGGGAAATGTAGTTGGCCATGACCAGCGAGTGGTTGGCCAGCACACCGAAGCCGCTGCCATTGAGGATCATCGGGCTCCAGACCGGCTCCTGAGACGCCTCCAGCTCACGAATGATCTGACGCACGCTGACAGTCGCGTTCTTCTTCGCCAGCACGTCGGCGAAATCGACCTCGATCGCGCGCAGCAGGTGCGAAAGCGCCCAGGCCTGGCCACGGGCTTCGTAGAACACGTTGTCGATCTGCATCCACGGAGTCTCAACGACTTCCTCGTCGACCTGAGGCACTTCACCCACCGCCGGCACTTCGGTTTTCAGCGCGGTGTTGAGTTTGACCCGGCCAACACTGGCCGACAGGCGTTGCGACAGCGACCCGAGACGAGTGCCGACATCACCCAGCCAGTTGTTCAGGTTGTCGGCACGGGCGTAGAACAGCGCGTTTTTCTGGGTCGGGTCGGACAGGCGCGCCTGATAACGGCTCAGGGAATTGATGCCTTCCTGATATTCCGACTCGCTGGATGGCAGGACCCAGCTCTTGTTGTCGAAGTTGAAGCGCGGCTCGGCCTTGGCCAGGTCGGCGTCTTCAGCCGATTGCGACTGCGAACGGGCGAAATCCTTGCGCAGGGCGCGGGTCAGGTCGCGGACCTGCACCAGTACGCCGTATTCCCAGCTCGGCATGTTGTCCATCCACAGGCCCGGCGGGAAACGGTCGTTGGAAATATAGCCGCCCGGCTTGTCGAGCAACGTGCCGGCAACGGTTTTCAGGGTTTCGACGGTGGTGTAGCCGACCACCATCTGCTTGCCCTCTTTCTCGGCGGCAACCTGAGCGTTCTGCGCCACGGGAAACAGCGCCGGCTCCTGGCTCCAGTACCAGCCAAGGGCAATAGTCACCAACAGGTAAATGGCGACCAGCGTGGCCAGCGCCCGGCTGAACAACAGCCCGCCGACATAGCTGCGGGCGGCCGACTTGGGCTCGGCGGCACGTTCAGGCGCGCTGCCCGCGCGGTTCTTCCAGTCCAGCATGGCGATATCCTTTCAATCTTGGGTTCAACGGTTCGACCACAACCATACAACAACGTGCCTCGACCGGGCACCCGCGATCAGGGTAGCGGAGAAAAACAAGTGAAGGTCGGCAGTGAACGAAAGGATAGACGCAGCCTTCAGACGTTGAAAATTCGCATTGAAATCTGCCGGACATCATCTGGCATGAACAGATGCGCGATGCCCTGCGCGTCGGTTCGGCGCTGGGTGGGGACCCCATCGACCGTGGCAATGTAGGCCTGCTGTGGCAATGGTTCGCCGGTCATGCTGTCGACCAGACGATAGATTCGGGGAGTTCTGGTGGGTTGGGGCGGTGGATTGTTCATCAGGTCGAGTACCGCTTGATCGAACGCTGACTGGGCAGTGGGCCATTCGCCGTAATCGGCGTCAGCCCTGAGCAGCAGCCAGTCGCCGTGTTCAATCTGCTCCAGCACTTCACTGTCCAGATCGAGCATCAGGCCTGCCCGCAACTGATCGAGACCTTCGAGGGGTTGCCGCTCCAGCAACACCTTGCAAACCCGCTCCAGCGCCTGGTCCACGGGGTAGACATGCTGGCGTTCGCTTTCGGTCAGGTGCGAATGATGAACCAGCCTCATCACTGGCCCTCGCTCTGCCACTCATCGGAGCCCATCGTCCGGCTGATCTCATGCCGCCAGTAGATGCGACGGTAACTGAAGTGGACTTTTTCCCGTTGTGTCAGGTGCGCTGTGACTGGGTCCTGGCAGTCGGGCATAAAGACCTCGGCGCTGACGATCTGCGCGTCCTCCAGTTCAATCGTATAGAAGTGCTCCTGAGTACCGTGGGCCGATGTTCGATAGAACTCCAGACAACACTTGCTCAGCCGTTCACCGGAACACAGGGCGACCTGGATCAGCGGCGACGCTTTGTCGATGGTTTTGGTGATGACCAGCGGTTTGTGCATTCGCCGCCCGGCACCCGCGCCGTTGGGCAGGAGAATGCCGTGGCTGAAGGCCTGAACCATGATCTTGTCCTCACGCCCGTTCTGGTAGCTGTTGCCCACCGACGGTTCGGTGAAGGCACCGGCGCTGATCAGGCCCTGGCGACTGCCGTGGATGGTCATGAAGGCTGGGGTTGGCATGGAATTTCTCCTTCTTTGGGTTGGGGTGGGGGAAAGGGGTGGGGTTCTTCGTAGAGGGTTTCCGTTTCCTCGAAAGGTATCCAGGGCTTGGTGAGCTCGAGAGTAATGAGATATCGCTCCTGGTCGGGATGTCTTGAGTCGCGAAACCGTGCAAGAACCAGCATCGCCTGGTATTTATCGCTGGCCTGCCAATAAGAAATTCCGGGAATCACGCTGTTCCTGAGATAGATCCGCCACTCGGGCGTATCCGCCATCGTGGGATCACTTCGCGTCCCCATTGGCCTCCAGCCTTTCGCGCACCATTGAGCTTGCAGATCGAGAACGACCTTCATGACATCGTCAATCAGCAGAGGCTCGATTTGAGGAGACATGCGGATATCACCGACCACGTCACCCTCGAAGGTCACCGTAAAAAAACGCGCCATCGGCGTTTCGAACCCATACTGCGAATCGACAAATCGCAGGCGCGCATCCGTCTTCGGAATGCCACCCCAGACACGACTGCCGACGCGCCCCCACGAAAGGAATGGGGCGGTCGAGTGCTCTTGCATGTATTCATATGTGCCCCCTATCGCCAGCGCCATCACGGGCTCGTCCCACAATGGCTGCATCAACTGACGTGCGGCGGTCCACATCAAAACAACACTAAGCGCCAGCCACGCCCAAAAGCGCCATTTGGATAGACAGTTTCGCCAGGACATCAAGTCTCCCCCATGGCGGCAATCTCGCCGATGGATTGCGCCAACGCGTTTCGGTTGCTGTCGTTGAGCATCTGGTCAAAACGCGATGCTGCCCGTAGCACGAACTCCATTCGCTGATCGATATCCGACAGATCCGCCATCGGATTGCTGCCGAACCCGATGGTGCGGCCATCTTCGACACGCTGACATTGACTGGTGAGGGTCAACTCGATGGCCTGCGCCACACCGGAAGGAAAGCCGGTCGCGTAGGAAAAATGATTCCCACGCAACAACGTCACCAAATGACGATTTTCGTAGATGCTCGGTTGGAGAATGTTTCGCTGCTCGTGCCAGGCCAGATGCTTCACACTTTCGGCAATATTCCCCGTTTCTATCGCTTCAAATCCCCTCAAGATTTCTTGAAACGCCCAACCGAAAGGAATGGTTTTCTCCCCTATAGGCCAAAGCACCGGAAACTTTGCGTGTCCATGAATCGTTTTCCGGGTCTTCAGACACTTCTTCAACTCCGCCAACCCTCGCACCGCATAAAACTGATGCAGCGGATAAACATCCAGAAACAGCGTGGTATTGCCCATCGCCATCATGTCGTACACATGCCGGAACTGTTGCTGCACCAATGACAGCTCTTCACCCGAAGTACGCAAATCCAGCGAAGGCACAGGGTTGCGCGCCCTCGCCTCTTGGTAATCCCCCCAGTCCTCGGCCTGTCGGGGCATTTTGTCCGGAGTGAGCAGCCCGGACTCACGGCGCCCGTCGCGCACCCGCTGCCGTGCCTCATGCTCCTGGCGGATCAGCTCGATACTGTCCGCCGCATGCAGCAATCCACAACCGACCTGCTTGGACGCGAACGCCGCCAGCCCGGCCCACTGGAACCGCGAGTCATGCAGCCACAGTCGGGCATACGCGGCGTTGATCGCCCGGTTGCGCTGCACCGGATCGGCGATCAGCACGCCGTCAGGGGCGACGATGTTCTCCGCCTCCCGCTGATAGGCACGCCAAAGGCACTGGCATGTCAAAACCGGCACCTCGGTCACCCTCACCCGTTCGCCATACAACATCTCTTCATTGCACTCACAGTCGGCAACGGGCGTGATGTTGTGATTCAGGCGCAGGGTATCGCTGGGGTATTTGTTGAAACACTGGGTCATGTCCGGGCAAACATCCGGTAGGGGTTTCCCTGACCCTACCAGCGCAAAACACTTGCGAAACCGACCTTGGGAAAAATCAGAAAGCCCTGACAGACGATGACTATCCAGTGCGGGAGAAGCGTCCTCAAAAGCCCTGGGAAACATCCTTCAACGCCCGGTTCACGGGCACTTGATCGACGAGCAAGCCCCGGATAAAACCGACCAGTCAGAAACTGAATGGTGACGCACAGCAGATTATTGACGTACGACACTCATGTAAGGGAAAAGAGGTGCTAGCATAGAGCCACCAGTCGATCTCAGCATGCAGCCTAACTAGTAGTCAGGATATGACCGAGCCAGAAGACCCCAGCCGTGAGCGCCTCAAGCACCACTTTGCCCAGCGGGTAATTCATCAGGCACGTCAGATTCTTGAGATATGGCAGCGCCTGCAACGCAGTGAGTGGTCCACTGCCGACCTCGCCGAACTGAGCGAGGCCAATCTGCGCCTGCTGCGTTTTGCCGAGCGCTTCGAACAGCCCGAGCACACGCAGCTGGCCCGTCACATCAGCCAGTCGCTGGAAGCGGTGGACGCCAATCGCGGACGCCTGAGCAGCGGCCTGATCACCGATCTCAACCGTTTGATGCAGCGTCTGTCGCGCACCGGGCTGCGCCATGGCGATCAGCTTGATCAGACCTTCCTGCCACCCCTGCGCAAACCGATCTACGTGATGCTGCAGGATCACGACCGCGCCGAGCGGCTGGCCAAGCAGCTGGAGTTTTTCGGTCTGAGCGCTCAGGCGCTGGACAGCGTGTCGGCGTTTCGCTCCTCGATGGTCGAGCGCCTGCCGGCCGCGATCGTCATGGACGTGGATTTCAGCGGTGCCGGCGTCGGTCTGAAGCTCGCCGCAGAAGCCCAGCAAGGTCTGGAAGAACCGCTGCCGCTGCTGTTCTTCAGCCTGCACGAAACCGACACCCCGACCCGCCTCGCGGCGGTGCGCGCCGGTGGCCAGGAATTTCTCACCGGTACCCTCGAAGCCTCGAGCCTGCTGGAGAAGATCGAAGTCCTGACCTGCGTCGCCCAGTACGAACCCTATAAAGTGCTGATCATCGACGACTCCCGCGCCCAGGCCCTGCACACCGAACGCCTGCTCAACAGCGCCGGGATCGTCACCCGCACCCTGATCGAACCGATCCAGGCCATGGCCGAGCTGGCGGACTTCCAGCCGGACCTGATCATTCTCGACATGTACATGCCGGCCTGCACCGGCACCGAGCTGGCCAAGGTCATTCGTCATAACGATCGCTACGTCAGCGTGCCGATCATTTACCTGTCGGCCGAAGACGATCTGGACAAGCAGCTCGACGCCATGAGCGAAGGCGGCGACGACTTCCTGACCAAGCCGATCAAGCCGCGCCACCTGATCACCACCGTACGCAACCGCGCCGCCCGCGCGCGCAACCTGAAAGCACGGATGGTTCGCGACAGCCTCACCGGCCTGTACAACCACACGCACATTCTGCAATTGCTCGAAGACTGTTCGTTCCGCGCCCGCCGCGAGAACAAGCCGTTGAGCTTTGCCATGCTCGACATCGACCACTTCAAACGGGTCAACGACAGCCACGGCCACCCCATGGGCGACCGGGTGATCAAGAGCCTGGCGCTGTTCCTCAAGCAGCGTCTGCGCAAGACCGACTTCATCGGCCGTTACGGCGGCGAAGAGTTCGCCATCGTCATGCCCGACACCGATATAGAAGCCGCGCACAAAGTGCTCGACGAAATCCGCCAGCGCTTTGCCGAGATTCACTATCCGGCCCAGCCGCAGGATCTGTGGTGCACCTTCAGCGCCGGCGTGGTGGAGATGCGCGACGACTCCGACAGCCTGATGATGGCCAGCCAGGCCGACGAGGCGCTGTACCGCGCCAAGGGCGAAGGGCGCAATCGGGTGCAGACCGCCCGGGACTCAAAGCAAAGTGCCACTTTTTCATCGGAATCGCCCCAATCGGTCATAACCCTGTAACAGAACCGCAATAAATTCAGGCGCTTACCATTCTGCCGTTGGTAGCCGTCATGCGCCTGAAGTTGCTCACCAATCTCAATACCCTGTTGCTGGTCGCCGTCTGCTTGGCGCTCGGCGCCACGTTGTGGTGGTCGCAGAAAGCCCTGGAACGCCCGTATCTGTTGATGGAGCGTTACCTGGGCCTGTCGCAGCAATTTCAGAATGACGTGGCACGCAACGTCGAGGATTACCTCGCCAGCGGCGACGCCCTGCGCCTGAGCAGCGCCAGTCAGGCCATCGATCAATTGCAGAAAGAACTCGGCGAGCTGCCGCCAGCGCTGGCCGACACCTTGCGCCCGAGCCTCAGCGGCCTCGACGAATTCAGCAAGACCGACCTGCTGGCCGCCGGCAAACTGGCCGGCGATCCACAAGCACTGTTGTTGCAGGCCGAGCGCGAATTGAGCGCCAGCCTCGATCAGCTCAGCACCTACGCCGGCGGCAATGCGACCTACCTGACGCCCCTGCTGATTGCCTCTCAACATCTGGGCAAACTGTCGCTGGCCCGGGACAAACTGGTCAGCAGCGGACGCAGTGAACTGGCCGCCGATGTCGAGCGCGAAGTCAGCAACATCCGCGCCCAGGCCCAAACGATCGATGCCCTGCCCTTGCTCGGTGTGGTCGCCAGCAGTGAGTCCGGCAGCGACGACTTCGCCGCGCTGATGGGCATCGAAAGCACCGAAAAAGCCGCCGCCGAAGACGCCGGCGTCGGTCTCAAACGCGAACTCAACAGTTTGCTCGGCCGTTACCCGGCGGAGCTCGCACGCACCCGCGAGCAGATCCAGAAACGCACCGACCTGAGCACCGCAACCCACCAGAAAATTGCCGCCGTGCAGCAAGCCATCGCCGGCCTCGAACCGGTGGTACGCGCCCAGCACGGGCAAATCCAGGGTGAAGTGCGGCTGATGCAAGGCGTGATGATCGGTCTGATTCTGCTGATCGCACTGCTGATCGATACCCTGCAGCGGCGCCTGGCCCGCACCTTGACCAACCTCGCGCCGGCGCTGTCAACCTGGGCCGAAGGCGACTTCAGCCGCGACATTCATCTGGGCAAGACCAACCGCGAACTGCACGACATCGAAGCCTCGCTCAATCGATTGCGCGCCTACCTGGTGGATCTGGTCGGGACCATTCGCGGCAATGCCGAACAGGTGGCGGGCAGCAGCCGCACCCTCGCCGAACTGAGCAATGACTTGCACAGCGGTGCCGAACATCAGGCCGGCGATACAGCGCTGATCCGTGATTCCCTCGGCGAACTGGAAGCGACCATTCAGCAAGTGGCCGGCGATGCGCGCCAGGCCGCCGACGCCAGTCGCCATGCCGGGCTGGCGGTCGAACACGGGCAACAGGTGATCGGCCAGAGCCTCACCGGCCTGCACGCGCTGGTCGGTGAAGTGCAAGGCAATGCGCAGATGATCGAACACCTGGCCGAAGAGTCGGCGACCATCGGCGGCGTACTGACGGTGATCCGCTCGATTGCCGACCAGACCAACCTGCTGGCGCTCAACGCGGCGATCGAAGCCGCCCGCGCCGGGGAAATGGGCCGTGGGTTTGCCGTGGTGGCCGAGGAAGTGCGCTCGCTGGCGCAACGCACCGCCGGCGCCACCGCCGAGATTCAGACCCTGATCGCCGGCCTGCAAACTGCAGCGAGACAATCGGTCGAGGGCATGCGCGCCCAGGTAGAACACGCCGAAGCCACCGCCAATCAGGCGCAATCGGCGGACGGGGCGCTGGACAGGATTGTCGGCGCGATCCAGACCATCTCCGACACGGCAATCCGCATTGCCGAGATCACCGCGCAACAGAGCGGCGCGGTCAGCGAGATTCGCGATCACAGCGAACGGATTCACCAGTTGGGCGGGGACAATCTGCTGCGCATCGGTCAGAGCCGCGAGCAAGGCGAGAACTTGCTGTTGCTGGGCGGTCAGCTGCACACCGCAGTGCAAGCCTTTCGCGTCTGACAGATGGCTATCGCGAGCAGGCTCGCTCCCACATTGAATGCATACCCACCTGTGGGAGCGAGCCTGCTCGCGATGGGGCCAGACGAGTCAACGCAAGAGCCTGCCAATCGGCACTCTGTCCGCTATCATTCCCGCACCTTTGATTCGCGAGATTGTCATGCGCCGTCTGCTCTGCCTGCTGTTTTTCGTCTTCGCCCTGCCGGCCGGCGCCGCCGGTCTGTTCGACAGCAAACCCAGCGCCACGCTGGGCTCGGTCAACAACAGCGCCGATTTCCTGCCGGTGCGCGAAGCCTTTCAACTGAGTCTGGTCGAGAGCACGCCGCAATCGGTCAAACTGCGCTTCGTCGCCACCGAAGGCTATTACCTCTACCGCCACCGTTTCCAATTTCGCGCCGAGCCGGCGGAGGTAAAACTTGGCGCCGCACAACTGCCGCAAGGCGAACAGAAACACGACGAGTATTTCGGTGACGTCGAGGTCTACCACGGCATTCTCGATGTGGAGCTGCCACGCAATGATGCTCGAGCGTTCACGCTGGCCGTCACCTATCAGGGCTGTGCCGACAAAGGCTTGTGCTATCCACCGGAAACCGAGCGCCTGAGCATCGCGGGCAACGCAGTGCCAAGTGACGCGTCCACTCCGGTGACCGGTTGGGACTGGCGAGATCTGGCGCTGTTCTTCCTGGCAGGTCTGGGCCTGACCTTCACGCCGTGTGTATTGCCGATGCTGCCGATCCTGTCCGGTGTGGTGTTGCGCGGGCAGGTCGGCGGTTTGCGTGGCTTCAATCTGTCTTTGGCTTATGTGCTGCCGATGGCCGCGTGCTTTGCGCTGCTCGGGGCCTTGATGGGGCTCTTCGGCGCGCAACTGAATCTGCAGGCACGGCTACAATCGGCGTGGGTGCTGGTGCCGTTCGCGATGTTCTTTGCGGTGTTCGCGCTGGCGATGTTCGGCGTATTCGAGCTGAAACTGCCGCACTTCATCAGCAGCCGCCTCGACCGGATCGCCGGGCGCACAGAAGGCGGCTCGCTGTGGGGCGCGGCGGTGTTGGGCGTGGTGTCGAGTTTGCTGGTATCGCCGTGCGTTTCCGCACCGCTGGCCGGCGCACTGCTTTATATAAGCGCCAGCGGCGACGCGCTGGGTGGCGGCCTGAAGCTGTTCATGCTCGGCCTGGGCATGGGCGCGCCGCTGTTGCTGGTGGCTACCGGTGGCGCGGCGTGGCTGCCGAAAAGCGGGCCGTGGATGATGTACGTGAAGAACGGCATCGGCGTGTTGCTGCTCGGGCTGGCCATCGGTTTGCTCAGCCGGGTATTGCCGGGACAGATCACCTTGTTGCTGATCGGCCTGCTGGCCGGCGGCGTCGGCCTGTTCCTCGGCGCTTTGGAATTCGTCTACAAACCGCCGCGCAAACGCCTCGGCCAGTTGCTGGGCCTGTTCCTGCTGTTTTATGCGCTGGCCTGCTGGTACGGCGCGTTCAGCGGGCAGACCGACCCGCTGAATCCAATAGCCCCGGCACGACTTGCCGACAGCGGCTCCACCGCGCAAAACAGCGGTTCGTGGCAGACCGTCAGCACCCCGGCGGAACTGGATCGGGTGCTGCTCGAAGCGAAAACCGCCGACACCCCGCTGCTGCTCGACTGGTACGCCGACTGGTGCATCAGCTGCAAAGTCATCGAACACGAAGTGCTCAATGACGCCACAGTCGTCGATCGGCTCAAGGGCTATCGGCTGATCCGGTTCGACATCACCGCCAGCAACGCCGAACAGCGCACCCTGCTCGACCGCTACAGCCTGTTTGGCCCACCGGCGCTGATGTTCTTCGGCAAAGACGGAGTGGAACGTCGCGATGTGCGGGTGATCGGCGAGATCAACGCCCGCGACTTCGCCGAACGTGTCGCTAAAGCGAATGACCGGATTTAATCAGTCAGTCACATATTTTGCGCAAACATCGGTCATCGTGCTGGCTATTGCAGAGAACTGGACAGTCACAAAGTCTTTGCGGCATAGTCGCCGGGTTCTGACGAAGGCTCACCCATAACAAGGAACACGCAGATGGCAACGCTACTGGTGCTGCACGGCCCCAACCTGAACCTGCTCGGCACCCGGGAACCCGGGACCTACGGGTCGACCACCCTGGCGCAGATCAATCAGGATCTGGAACGCCGCGCCCGTGAAGCCGGCCATCATCTGCTGTATCTGCAAAGCAACGCCGAGTACGAATTGATCGACCGCATCCACGCCGCACGCGGTGAGGGCGTGGACTTCATTCTGATCAACCCGGCGGCATTTACACACACAAGTGTCGCATTACGTGACGCGCTGCTGGGAGTGAGCATCCCATTCATCGAAGTGCATTTGTCCAACGTGCACAAACGCGAACCTTTCCGCCATCACTCCTACTTCTCCGACGTAGCGGTAGGAGTGATCTGCGGCCTTGGCGCCAGCGGTTATCGACTGGCCCTGGAGGCTGCACTAGAGCAGCTTGAACACCAAGCTATACGCCCCTGACCGACCCTTGGGAGTTGATGATTCATGGATATCCGTAAAGTTAAGAAACTGATCGAATTGCTGGAAGAGTCCGGCATCGACGAGCTCGAGATCAAGGAAGGCGAAGAGTCCGTACGCATCAGCCGTCACAGCAAGACCCCGGCGCAGCAGTACTACGCTCCGGCTCCGATGCAGGCTCCGGCCGCTGCACCTGCCGCCGCTGCCGCTCCGGTTGCCGCTGCCGCAGCTCCAGCTGCCGCTGCTGCTCCAGCGCTGAACGGCACCGTTGCCCGTTCGCCGATGGTCGGCACCTTCTATCGCAAATCTTCGCCAACCTCGCCGTCCTTCGTTGAAGTCGGCCAGACCGTGAAGAAAGGCGACACCCTGTGCATCGTCGAAGCCATGAAGATGATGAACCACATCGAAGCTGAAACCAGCGGTGTGATCGAGTCCATCCTCGTCGAAGACGGCCAGCCGGTTGAGTACGACCAACCGCTGTTCACCATCGTTTGAACTGCGGAGAGCCTTTGATGACTGCGAAGTTGGAAAAAGTTCTGATCGCTAACCGCGGTGAGATCGCCCTGCGGATTCTGCGTGCCTGCAAAGAGATGGGCATCAAGACCGTCGCCGTTTACTCCAAGGCCGACAAAGAGCTGATGCACCTGGGTCTGGCAGACGAATCCGTCTGCATCGGCCCGGCTTCTGCCGCTCAGTCCTACCTGCACATCCCGGCCATCATCGCTGCCGCTGAAGTGACTGGCGCTACCGCCATTCACCCAGGCTACGGTTTCCTCGCGGAAAACGCCGACTTCGCCGAGCAGGTCGAGAACTCCGGCTTCGCCTTCATCGGTCCGAAAGCCGAAACCATTCGCCTGATGGGCGACAAGGTATCGGCCAAGCACGCGATGATCGAAGCGGGCGTGCCAACCGTTCCAGGTTCCGACGGCCCGCTGCCGGAAGACGAGGAAACGGCGCTGCGCATCGGTCGTGAAGTCGGCTACCCGGTGATCATCAAGGCCGCCGGCGGCGGTGGTGGTCGCGGCATGCGCGTGGTGCACAAGGAAGAAGACCTGATCGCCTCGGCGAAACTGACCCGCTCCGAAGCAGGCGCGGCGTTCGGCAACCCTATGGTCTATCTGGAAAAATTCCTGACCAACCCGCGTCACGTCGAAGTGCAGGTTCTGTCCGACGGCCAGGGCAACGCCATCCATCTGGGCGACCGCGATTGCTCGCTGCAACGCCGTCACCAGAAGGTTCTCGAGGAAGCGCCGGCACCGGGCATCGACGAGAACGCGCGCAAGGAAGTCCTGGCTCGCTGCGTCAAGGCGTGCATCGACATCGGCTACCGTGGCGCCGGCACCTTCGAGTTCCTGTACGAGAACGGTCGTTTCTACTTCATCGAAATGAACACCCGTGTTCAGGTGGAGCACCCGGTTTCGGAAATGGTCACCGGTATCGACATCGTCAAGGAGATGCTCAGCATCGCCGCTGGCAACAAGCTGTCGTATACCCAGGATGATGTGGTGATCCGCGGTCATTCGCTGGAATGCCGGATCAACGCCGAAGACCCGAAAACCTTCATGCCGAGCCCGGGTACGGTCAAGCATTTCCACGCACCAGGCGGCAACGGCGTTCGCGTCGATTCGCACCTGTACAGCGGTTATGCCGTTCCGCCGAACTACGACTCGCTGATCGGCAAGCTGATCACTTACGGCGCGACCCGCGACGAAGCCATGGCCCGCATGCGCAATGCCCTGGACGAAATCGTGGTTGACGGGATCAAGACCAACATCCCGCTGCACCGTGATCTGACCCGCGACGAAGGCTTCTGCAAAGGGGGCGTGAACATTCACTACCTCGAGCACAAGCTGGCTGGCGAGAAGCACTAAGCTTCAGCCCGCACCAGACAAGGCCGCCTTCGGGCGGCTTTGTTGTTTCCGAAGGTTTCATCTGCTCACACATTCCCCGCTCCCACAAAACCGTCGCGCTCGCGTAAACTTGCGCGCTTCTCGCAGGCCGCTAGGCTGCAATCAATCTTTTTCACAGGTGCCCGCCATGCCTTGGCTGCAAGTAAGACTCGCCATCAGCCCGGAACAAGCCGAAACCTACGAAGACGCTTTCCTAGAAGTGGGCGCCGTTTCGGTGACCTTCATGGACGCCGAAGACCAGCCGATCTTCGAGCCGGAACTCAACACCACCCCGCTGTGGGCACACACCCACCTGCTGGCCCTGTTCGAGGGCGGCACTGAAGCCGCCCCGGTACTGGCCCATCTGGAACTGCTGACCGGCAGCCCGCTGCCCGAGCACCACAGCGAAGTAATCGAAGACCAGGACTGGGAACGCAGCTGGATGGATGGTTTCCAGCCGATGCGTTTCGGTCAGCGTCTGTGGATCGTGCCGAGCTGGCACGCCGCCCCGGAGCCGGACGCGGTCAACCTGCTGCTGGACCCGGGCCTGGCGTTCGGCACCGGTACCCACCCGACCACCGCCCTGTGCCTGGAATGGCTGGACGGCCAGGACCTGAAAGACTGCAACGTGCTGGACTTCGGCTGCGGCTCGGGGATTCTGGCGATTGCCGCCCTGCTGCTGGGCGCGAAAGAAGCCGTGGGCACCGACATCGACGTGCAGGCACTCGAAGCCTCCCGCGACAACGCCGGGCGTAACAACATCGCGGACGACCTGTTCCCGCTGTACCTGCCGAAAGACCTGCCGCAGGTCAAAGCCGACGTACTGGTGGCCAACATTCTGGCCGGCCCGCTGGTTTCCCTGGCGCCGCAACTGTCCGGTCTGGTCAAGTCCGGCGGGCGTCTGGCACTGTCCGGGATCCTCGCCGAACAAGGCGACGAAGTCGCTGCCGCCTACGCGCAGGACTTCGATCTCGACCCGATCGCCAATCGCGATGGCTGGGTGCGCATCACCGGCCGTCGGCGCTAGAATGACTGCCTGCTCAATCCGGACCGCCGCATGACCGACAGCTTCGTCACCCAGTGCCCGCATTGCCAAACCAGTTTCCGCGTCAGCCACGCTCAGTTAAGCGTGGCCCGCGGGGTGGTTCGTTGCGGCTCCTGCCTGCAAGTGTTCAATGCCGCCAAGCAATTGCTGGAGCAACACGCAGGCAAGGAAGCGGTCACGCCGGTGGCGCCGTTAATCAGCGAGCCGCCGCCGATCAGCGAGCCTGCGCCTGTCGAACCACCAGCCATCGTCGAAACGACCGAGCCACGCGCCATCAGCCAAAAGCAATGGAGCGCCGCCGAGCTGGATCTGGACAGCCTGGATCTGGACGAAGAGCTGGCCCGCCTCGAGCAACGGGAAATCCAGCCGACCACCGAATTCGGCCGCCCACGCGAAGACGCCCTGAGCGCTCGTCGCGACAGCCATGAACCGGAAGATACGGCTTGGCCGGACAGCCTGTTCAGCGAACCGGCAGATGAGCGCGCTCCCGAAGTCGAAGATGAACCCGACGTCGTCGAGCCTGAACCCGTCCGATCGGAGCGCACCGAACCTTCGCTGTCGCTGGAGCCGGTGGATCTCGACGACGAACCGCCGATCCCGCAACTGCGCCTGCACGATCCGATCGACCCGAATGCCCGTCGTGAACGCCTGTCGGCCAGCGATGACGTCGACGACGAACTGCCACTGATCGAGCCTGCGCGCAAAAAACGCGAACGTGTCGAATCCAGTGCTCGCGCCGAAGCGTTGCAGGATCTGACCGATGATCCGCTGCAACTGGACTGGCAGAAACGCCGCTCGCCCTGGGGCCGTCGCCTGCTCGGGCTGTTGCTGATCGTGCTGGCCGCCGCCGGCCTGGGCGGACAATACGTCGCCTATCACTTCGACGAGCTGGCGCGCCAGGATCAATACCGGCCATGGTTCCAGCAACTGTGCCCGCAAATCGGCTGCACGGTGCCGTCCAAAGTGGATATCGCCAAGATCAAGAGCAGCAACCTGGTGGTGCGCAGCCACCCGGAATTCAGCGGTGCGCTGGTGGTGGACGCGATCATTTATAACCGCGCGCCGTTCTCGCAGCCGTTTCCGCTGCTGGAGCTGCGCTTCGCCGACCTCAACGGCCACCTGATCGCCAGTCGTCGCTTCAAACCCGGCGAATACCTCAACGGCGACCTCGAAGGCATGGCGGAAATGCCGCCGCAGACGCCGATCCACATCGCTCTGGACATCCTCGATCCAGGCCCGAAAGCGGTGAACTACAGCCTGAGTTTCCACTCACCCGAGTGAAGCGCTTCACCGCTCCCGGATTGACGGCAATTTTCTGACTGCACACCGCGCGACCAAACCGGCGGTAATAACAGAATAACTGTTCAGATTTTGTTCAATTCAGCCTTTATCCAGTCATCGAGAGCGGGTATCATGCCAACCCTTTTTCGAACTCTCATGATCCGGCCCCACTTCAGGGAAGTCCTATGTCGGCGGTACGCATCGGCCCATATACATTGCAGAACGGTTTGATCCTCGCCCCGATGGCGGGTGTCACCGACCAGCCCTTTCGTCAGCTGTGCAAGCGTCTGGGCGCAGGGCTTGTAGTCTCGGAAATGGTCACCAGTGACATGAGCCTGTGGAACACCCGCAAGTCGCGCATGCGCATGATCCACGAAGGCGATCCCGAGCCACGCTCGGTGCAGATCGCCGGTGGCGATGCGCAGATGCTGGCGGATGCGGCCCGGGCCAACGTCGAGCTGGGCGCACAGATTATTGATATCAACATGGGTTGCCCGGCGAAGAAGGTCTGCAACAAGGCCGCCGGCTCCGCGTTGTTGAAGGATGAAGCACTGGTTACCGAGATCCTGCATGCCGTCGTGGCGGCGGTTGATGTGCCGGTGACCCTGAAGATCCGCACCGGATGGGATCGCGACAACAAGAACGGCCTGACCGTGGCGAAGATCGCCGAACAGGCCGGGATCACGGCGCTGGCGGTGCATGGCCGCACCCGCGCCGACCTGTACACCGGCGAAGCCGAGTACGACACCATTGCCGCGATCAAGCAGGCAGTGTCGATTCCGGTCTTTGCCAACGGCGACATCGTATCGCCGGAAAAGGCCCGCTACGTGCTCGACGCGACCGGTGCCGATGGCCTGTTGATCGGCCGGGCTGCCCAGGGGCGGCCATGGATTTTTCGCGAGATCGAACACTTTCTGCGTACCGGCGAAAAACTGCCGGCGCCGGAGCTGATCGAGGTGGAACGCATTCTGCTTGAGCATCTGGCCGCCCTCCACGCCTTCTATGGGGACGTGATGGGTGTGCGAATTGCCCGCAAGCATGTGGGCTGGTATCTCGCAACCTTGCCGGGCGCCAGGGAGTTTCGCGCCCACTTCAATCGTTTGGATGGTACGGAAACACAATGCGCCAACGTTCGGGAGTTCTTCGCCGAACGTTACAAGAGCCTGACAGGGGACGGAGAAGGGGTGGCCGCATGACGATGATGACCGAGACTTTAGTGAGTGGAACAACACCCGTGAGCGACAACGTGAATTTGAAACAGCACCTCAATACCCCGAGCGAAGAAGGCCAGACCCTTCGCGGGAGTGTCGAGAAAGCGCTGCACAATTATTTCGCCCACCTTGAGGGCGCGTCCGTCACGGATGTGTACAACCTGGTGCTCTCCGAAGTCGAGGCTCCCCTGCTCGAAAGCGTGATGAACTACGTCAAGGGCAACCAGACCAAGGCCAGCGAGCTGCTCGGACTGAACCGCGGCACGCTGCGCAAGAAACTCAAGCAGTACGATCTGCTGTAAGCATTCAATCAAACCAGAAAGGCGCCCGCGTAAAACCGGTCGCCTTTTTTGCTGACTTCCCTTGCTTTTGATGGAAATTGAGATGACCGACCAGACTACCCGCCTGCCGATCCGCCGCGCCTTGATCAGTGTTTCCGACAAGACCGGGATCCTCGAATTCGCCAGGGAGCTGGAAGCCCTGGGCGTGGAAATCCTTTCCACCGGCGGGACCTTCAAACTGCTGCAGGACAACGGCGTGGCCGCAGTGGAAGTCGCGGATTACACCGGTTTCGCAGAGATGATGGACGGTCGGGTGAAAACCCTGCACCCGAAAATCCACGGCGGGATCCTCGGTCGTCGCGGTATCGACGACGCCATCATGAACGAGCACGGCATCAAGCCGATCGATCTGGTAGCCGTGAACCTGTACCCGTTCGAAGCCACCATCAGCAAGCCAGGCTGCGACCTGCCGACCGCCATCGAAAACATCGACATCGGCGGCCCGACCATGGTCCGTTCGGCGGCGAAAAACCACAAAGACGTGGCCATCGTGGTGAATGCCAGCGATTACGCCAACGTCCTGAAAAACCTCAAGGCCGGTGGCCTGACCTATGCTCAGCGTTTCGACCTGATGCTCAAGGCGTTCGAACACACCGCCGCCTACGACGGCATGATCGCTAACTACATGGGCACCGTGAACCAGGCTGCCGAAACCCTGAGCACCGAAGGTCGCAGCGAATTCCCGCGCACCTTCAACAGCCAGTTCATCAAGGCCCAGGAAATGCGCTACGGCGAGAACCCGCACCAGAGCGCGGCGTTCTACGTTGAAGCCAAGCCTGCCGAAGTCGGCATCGCCACCGCCACCCAGCTGCAAGGCAAAGAGCTGTCGTACAACAACGTGGCCGACACCGACGCCGCGCTGGAATGCGTGAAGAGCTTCGTCAAACCGGCCTGCGTGATCGTCAAGCACGCCAACCCGTGCGGCGTGGCCGTGAGCCCGGACGCCGAAGGCGGCATCCGTCAGGCCTACGAACTGGCCTACGCCACTGACACCGAATCCGCGTTCGGCGGCATCATCGCCTTCAACCGTGAACTGGATGCCGAGACCGCCAAGGCGATCGTCGAGCGTCAGTTCGTTGAAGTGATCATCGCCCCAAGCGTCAGCGAAGAAGCCCGTGCCATCGTCGCTGCCAAGGCTAACGTTCGCCTGTTGGCCTGCGGCGAGTGGTCGGCCGATCGCGTTCCGGCCTGGGACTACAAGCGCGTCAACGGCGGGCTGCTGGTACAGAGCCGCGACATCGGCATGATCGGCGCCGACGACCTGAAAGTGGTGACCAAGCGCGCCCCGACCGAACAGGAAGTCCACGACCTGATCTTCGCCTGGAAAGTGGCCAAGTTCGTCAAATCCAACGCCATCGTCTACGCCAAGAACCGCCAGACCATCGGTGTCGGCGCCGGCCAGATGAGCCGCGTGAACTCGGCGCGTATCGCCGCGATCAAGGCTGAGCACGCCGGTCTGCAAGTGGCTGGTTCGGTAATGGCGTCGGACGCGTTCTTCCCGTTCCGCGACGGTCTGGACAACGCGGCCAAGGTTGGTATCACGGCAGTGATCCAGCCGGGTGGCTCGATGCGTGATGCTGAAGTGATTGCTGCTGCTGATGAGGCCGGCATCGCGATGGTGTTCACCGGCATGCGTCATTTCCGTCACTGATACACAGATTCAAATGTGGGAGCGAGCCTGCTCGCGAATGCAATCTGCCAGCGACGTTGACGTTGACTGACACACCGCTTTCGCGAGCAGGCTCGCTCCCACATAAAGCGCTCCAGCAGCGCCTGACAGAATTTTGAGGTTTTTGAAATGAATGTTTTGATCATTGGCAGCGGTGGCCGCGAACACGCCCTGGCCTGGAAAGTGGCTCAGGATCCGCGCGTGCAGAAGGTTTTCGTCGCACCGGGCAACGCCGGCACCGCGATTGAGGCCAAGTGCGAAAACGTCGCCATCGACGTGCTGGCCCTCGAGCAGCTCGCTGACTTCGCCGAGGAAAACGTTTCCCTGACCATCGTCGGCCCGGAAGTACCGCTGGTGGCTGGCGTCGTCGACCTGTTCCGCTCCCGTGGCCTGGACTGCTTCGGTCCGACCGCCGGCGCCGCGCAGCTGGAAGGCTCGAAAGCCTTCACCAAGGATTTCCTGGCACGCCACAAGATCCCGACCGCCGACTACCAGAACTTCACCGAGATCGAGCCGGCCCTGGCTTATCTGCGTGAAAAAGGCGCACCGATCGTGATCAAGGCTGACGGTCTGGCCGCCGGTAAAGGCGTGATCGTCGCCATGACCCTGGCCGAAGCCGAAGACGCCGTGCGCGACATGCTCGCCGGCAATTCCTTTGGCGACGCCGGTTCGCGCGTTGTCATCGAAGAATTCCTCGACGGCGAAGAAGCCAGCTTCATCGTCATGGTCGACGGCAAGAACGTTCTGCCGATGGCCACCAGCCAGGACCACAAACGCGTCGGCGACGGCGACAGCGGCCCGAACACCGGCGGCATGGGTGCTTACTCCCCTGCACCGGTGGTCACCGCCGACGTGCACCAGCGCGTGATGGACCAAGTGATCTGGCCGACCGTGCGCGGCATGGCCGACGAAGGCAACGTCTACACCGGTTTCCTGTACGCCGGTCTGATGATCGACAAGGCCGGTAATCCGAAGGTCATCGAGTTCAACTGCCGCTTCGGCGACCCGGAAACCCAACCGGTGATGCTGCGTCTGCAGTCGAGCCTGGTGCTGCTGGTCGAAGCAGCACTGGCCCAGGCGCTGGACAAGGTTGAAGCGCAGTGGGATCCACGTCCGAGCGTCGGCATCGTGCTGGCCGCCGGCGGTTACCCGGGCGACTACGCCAAGGGCGCGCCGATCAACGGTCTGGACGCAGCCGCCGCACTGGAAGGCAAGGTCTTCCACGCCGGTACTGCGCTCAAGGACGGCAACGTCGTGACGGCCGGCGGTCGGGTGCTGTGCGCCACCGCCATGGGCGCCAGCGTCGGCGCCGCCCAGGAGCAGGCCTACAAACTGGCCAAGGCCATCGACTGGGAAGGCTGCTTCTACCGCACCGACATTGGCTACCGCGCCATTTCCCGTGAACGCGGTGAGTCTCAGTAATAAGCTACGCTGTGTTTCCGGCAGGGGCTCATCGCCCTTGCCGGACTGTTCCGACGCTGCGCATCGTTATATTCTGGCATCAACCTACGAAGGGATTTCGCCGTGCGCTGGCTCAGGATTGCCATAGGCTTCACCGTCACGCTGTTGACCTTGCTCTGCATGCTCCCGGCCCAGGCCGCGCAAGGCAGTGGCTGGTCGGTATTGCTTGACGATCAGGGCAACCTGCAGCTGAGCGACATCCGCTCCGCCCGCTACACCAATCAATTCAGCCCTATCGAGCTTGACCGCCTCACCGCGGCCGAACCCGATGGCGCCCTGTGGCTGCGCTTCAGGCTGGCGCCCGGCACGCACGAACAAGTGCTGCGGATCTTCGCCCCCGACCTGTCGCACCTCAATCTGTATGTCCTCGACGGCGATCGCCTGATCGAACAACGCGACACCGGTACCGCTCAGCCCCAGGTTGAGCGACCGCTGCCGAGCAGCGACTTCATGCTGCCGCTGCCGCAAAGCGACAAACCCCTCGACGTCTACCTGCGACTGGTCTCCGATCACCAGTTGCGCCCGTATATCACCCTGCAATCGGCAGTGATGGCCGCGGCCAATCACAACCAGACGCTGATCTACGGCCTGCTGTTCGGCTGTCTGGCGATGCTGATCCTGCACAACCTGATCCGCTACGCCTACACCCGCTCGCGCAGCAGTCTGTGGCTCGCGGTGTGTGAAGGCCTGTTGAGCCTGAGCCTGTTGCTGTTGCTCAACCTCGCCGGTCCATGGCTGCCGAACTGGCATGCGATCCAGACTCCCGGCGCCTATCTGGCCCTGCTGCTGACCGCACCGGCGGGCCTGATGTTCGCCTACCGTTTCTTCGCGCCGCTCGGCCCGCATCCGCTGAACAAGCTGCTGATCGGCGACATCCTGTTCATCGTGATCTGCAGCCTGCTGCTGTTGTTCGTCAACACCCTGCCGCTGAACATCATCACCTACGCGCTCGTAGCCCTGGCTGGGCTGAGCATGCTGCTGGTGGGTTTCTATCACTGGCAGAAAGGCTACCGCCCTGCCCGCTTGTTCGTTGCCGCGATGGTGGTGTTCAACATCGGCACACTGATCATTCTCCCGGCCTTGCTGGGGCTGACCCTGGTGGCGCCGCAAGGCCTGATCATGACCCTGATGGGTTTCATCTGCATCAGTGGCCTGCTGATGAGCATCGCCCTCGGCGAACGTCAGCGCAGCATTACCGAAAGCCGTTTCAGCATCAGCCGCGACCTCGCCGCGAGCAACGCCGAGATCAACGCCAAGGCCGAGTTCCTGGCCAAGATCAGCCACGAAATCCGCACGCCGATGAACGGCGTACTGGGCATGACCGAACTGCTGCTCGGCACGCCGCTGTCGGTCAAGCAACGCGACTACGTGCAAACCATCCACAGCGCCGGCAACGAATTGCTGACCCTGATCAACGAGATCCTCGACATCTCGCGGCTCGAGTCCGGGCAGATCGAACTCGACGACGTGCAGTTCGACCTCAACGCGCTGATCGACGATTGCCTGAGCATCTACCGCGCCAAGGCCGAACAGCAGAACGTCGAGCTGATCAGTTTCATCCAGCCGCAAGTGCCACGGGTCATCAGTGGTGATCCGACGCGCCTGCGCCAGACACTGCTGAGCCTGCTGGAAAACGCCCTGAAGAAAACCGAGGAAGGCGAAGTACTGGTGGTGGTCGCCCTCGACGAACGCAGCGCCGGGCCACGCTTGCGCATTGCCGTGCAGGACAGCGGCCAGCCGATGGATCAGGAAGAGCGCGACGCGCTGATGCACGCCGAGTTGCACAGCAAGCACTTCCTGTCGGCCAACCGTCTGGGTGGCAACCTCGGGCTGGTGATCGCCCGCCAATTGATCCGTTTGATGCAGGGCGAGTTCGGCATCAAGAGCGGCGCCAGCCAGGGCAGTACGCTGTGGCTGACCCTGCCGTTGGATCCCGATCGCCTGGAGCACCCGACCTCGGACCTCGACAGCCCGCTGCAAGGCGCACGCGTATTGGTGGTCGACGACAACGACACCTGCCGCAAGGTGCTGGTGCAACAATGCAGCGCCTGGGGCCTGAACGTCAGCGCCGTGCCGTCGGGCAAGGAAGCGCTGGCCCTGCTGCGTACCAAGGCGCACCTGCGCGACTATTTCGACGTGGTTCTGCTGGACCAGAACATGCCCGGCATGACCGGCATGCAACTGGCGGCCAAGATCAAGGAAGACCCGAGCCTGAACCACGACATCCTGCTGATCATGCTTACCGGCATCAGCAATGCGCCAAGCAAGATCATCGCGCGCAATTCGGGGATCAAGCGCATCCTGGCCAAACCGGTGGCCGGCTATACCCTCAAGACCACGCTCGCCGACGAACTGAACCAGCGCAACCGTGGCCAGGTGGTGTTTCAGCCGCAGCCGGCCAGCCCCGCTGCGCCGGTCAAGGTGCCGAGCGACTTCCGCATTCTGGTGGCCGAAGACAACACGATTTCCACCAAGGTCATCCGCGGCATGCTCGGCAAACTCAATCTGCAACCGGACACCGCCAGCAATGGCGAAGAAGCCTTGCAGGCAATGAAAGCCCAGCGTTACGACCTGGTGTTGATGGACTGCGAAATGCCGATCCTCGACGGGTTCTCGGCGACTCAGCAATTGCGCGCATGGGAAGTCAGCAACCAGCGCATTCGCACGCCGATCGTTGCGCTGACAGCGCACATCCTCGCTGAACACAAGGAGCGCGCGCGGCAGGCCGGGATGGACGGGCACATGGCCAAACCGGTGGAGTTGTCGCAACTGCGTGAGCTGATCGAACACTGGGTGGCGCAGCGTGACCAACAGAATCGCACCGCCTCAACGTTCTGAGCGGCGTTGCCGATCAAGCGTCTCGCCGCTATTCAACAGCCATCGCCAAAACGTGAGCCGCTTGCCTGTCCCTGACTTTCAAGGCGATGGCATCACGTACAGGCCCGTAGAGTGTTTCCGACAAACTGGCTTTGGCGTAGCGCAAGCAGACCGCTCCCTGTATGTCCCGTGCTTCGAAACGCTGGGCCAGCGGGTTGAGTTCGATAGACCCATGAGCCTGGAACTCAACATAGACGCTCGAAATGCGCATTGGCGTCGAGGCGATGATCGCTAGCAATCGAACGGGTCCGGCAGGGGCATGAGCCTCATCGGGTAGGGACATGGTCCTTTGCACATGAGCTCGCAGCAGCGCCATGACGGGTTCGGCTCCCGATAACTGAGCCAAACGCTGCAAGGTCGCCACCGCCACACTGGCGTTTTGCGAACCACCTTTGGCAATAGCGCCACTGATCCATTCGCTGACGGATTCGACATCCCCCTCATTGACGGACCAGTCTTGTCGGGCGCGCGCGTAGCGCAGCCAGTAGTCATCCATCAATTGGATGTAGGCGTCATACCAGTCGGTACCTTGCGACTTTTCGACTTTCTTGCTCGCGGCCAACTGCGCCAACAACACTGAGTTGACCAGATCGCTGTAACTATCCGCATCGTCCGCTGCCGGTAGCAACATCACGCAAGCGCCAACGATCAAAACCGAATAATCAAGTTTCATATCGTCCCCCGTAAAAAAGGCGACCTGTTACGGCCGCCTTTTCACTCATCAAATGTCGATCTCGTCAATCTTGTCCTTGTGCGGAATCAACTTGTTCTTGATCAACTCACGCACGCCATCCGCCACGAATGTATTTTTGGCAAATACCGTTTCACCGCGATACAACTTCACATTACGAATATCAAGATCCACAAACATGACTTTGGTCGAGGTGTTCCGACGCAGGAAGCGCACTGCGCCGACCGCCATGATCGCTTCACCGTCGACTTCCACGCAGGCGGCGCTGGAAACACCACCGACGCCATGCTCGAGCAGATTGCGTTCGTAAACGGTCAGTGCTGCGGTATCACGCTTTTGCAGGGCGGCAATGGCATCGCCCGCTACTTTCAGCATCAATGCGCTGGTTGGGCCAGGCAAGGCAACACCCGCGACGACCGAAGACAGAATCTCCAGAACCAGTTTGTCCATGCGAACACTGGTACCACCCACTTGCAGATCGCTGTAGTAACGGCTGACAGGGGTCCAGCCTGCCATGGTCATGATGTCCCGGAAGTACAGGTACCATTCCTTGCCCTGAGATTCTTCAGGGTATTTTTTGTTTGCTGCACGCGTTGCGAATAAAAAAGCATTCTGCGCATCGGACTTGTTATCGCCAGTGAGGTTACTGGAGAAACCCAGCACGCCCTCACCGACGATGCTACCGCGCGACGGCGCTTCAACATCATCACCGGAAATCTGCAAGCCACGTGGCTTGATAATCAGCGGATCACCGATATCACACTCACCCAGCATTTCAAGACAGGTGTTTACATAACTTTCACGAACAGCTTGATTATACATTTGACACATCCATTAGTTAGAATCACAAGCTCCTCATGAACTTGCCAAATAACAATAACCAAGTATCAAACAAACAACAAAGCAAAACATGTAACTTGATATCTGAACTTTCCACTCACTTAGCAACTTTCACACAAGTTAAATCAAACCTGATTAAAACCACGCTTCCAGACACAAACAACTAAACCACTGATAGACTCCACGTCGTCCACTCCACAGCGGCGAGTCGAAACCATGCTCCATGTGTTGTTCAGCGTTTACCTGAAGATGCTTGTGCTCTACAGCCCGTTCTTCGTGCTGTCCTGCTTTATCAGCCTGACCCGTGGTTATTCGCGCAAGGAGCAACGACGCCTGGCCTGGAAAGTGGCGATCGCCACGCTGGTCTCCAGCGTTCTTCTGTATTTGTTCGGGCGAGTGATTTTCGATGTGTTCGGCATTACCGTAGATGCTTTCCGGATCGGCGCCGGCAGCGTGCTGTTCATCTCGGCACTGGGCATGGCGCAAGGCAAGTCGGTGGTGCAGACGGACAATGTGCAGCAGGACGTGACGATCGTGCCGCTGACCATTCCCCTGACTGTCGGCCCGGGCACTATTGGTGCGTTGCTGGTCATGGGCGTCAGTCAGCCCCACTGGGACGACAAACTCACCGCCATCATGAGCATCGCCCTGGCCAGCTTTACCGTGGGTATCGTGCTTTATCTGTCGAATCGCATCGAACGGATCCTCGGCGATCAAGGCTTGCAGATCGTCAGTCGCCTGATGGGATTGTTCGTGTGCGCGCTGGCCGCACAGATCATCTTCACCGGGGTGAAGGGCTATCTGGTGCCATAGACCGGAATGCAAAAGACCGCCAATACTTCCATCGGCGGTCTTCTTTGGTCACTGACAACTATCTTTCAAGCACAACTGAATCGTTAACTCAGATCGTTGATTCAGTCATGAGGTTGCTCTTCGCCTCCTCTATCAAGCTTTTGAGTGTCACGCTGCCTGTCCCGCCCTTGCGCCCCAACATCCCTCGGGCGAGCGTCGATACCTGGCAAGGTCGCAACCCCTTGACCTCGAGTATGACGTCGCCGTGCAACGCCGGATCGTTCGCGCAGGCATCACGGAACAACACGCAGAGTCCGGAATCAGGATCGATCAGCACCAGGTGATCCCCGACAACGCCGACCTCCACCGCTTGCGATGTGTCCAGCGACCAGATCAGGCGACTCATCACCGCGGGCGGGCCGGCCAGCGGGAACCGTGCATCAATGACCAGCCGATCCAGCCTGCGCGTCAGAGCCTGCGACAGATGGCACTTCATGGAGCCGTGGCCCATCCGCACCACCAGTGTGCGCACACCATCAGGAATCAGCGGCAACAGGTTCGGCACATCCACTTGCCCTTCGATCACCAGCACCTCGGCGTTGCGCTGGACGTAATCCAGCGGCCCGATCTGCCGCTTGCTCGGATAACCCCGAATCAGTCGCTGCCCTGAATCGTTCAGAAGGACATCCGTGTGTCGCCGCACGCCCAGCAACTCGTAATCCCCGGGTAGATCCTGCGCTGCGATCCGGATCAATCGCGCACTGTCGACGAAGTACCAGCACGCGCTGGCGTCGCGGGTGGCGATGGAAATGAACGGGCGATGCGCCTGGTTCACCAGCATGGCCTTGAGGTCACGAATCAGGTGCTCGTCATGAGCGACCACCCAATCGAGCGCCACACCAGCCAGCACAGGTTGCGCCTGAGCGTGCAACTGCAACACCTGGCCATCGAGGGTCGTGCCCAGCAGCCCCGTACCGTCGATCCTGACGTCGGCGAAGCTCCACGGTGCCCATTGCCGTTCCGGCGGGGGCAACACCTCAGCGTGTAATAGCTGCGCAGCGGTTCCGAACGCCTGATCCAGTCGCTGCGGATCGATCAACGCCTGACGCCAGACTTGCCCTGCCGCCGGTTCGAACAACCACGCCGCCTGTCTGTCGGGGGTCAGTCCCAGAAGACGTACATCGCCCTGCCGCGCCCCACTCAGCACCAGATGGTTATCCACGTACCAGGCATGCAAACGCGCGTCGCCGGTGGCATTGACAACGCCGACAATCGTGAACCGTTCAACGGAGTACCGCTTGGCCAGCCCTTCCAGCGCCAGCCACCATTGGGTGCGGCTCTTGAGCCATTGTTCGCTCACGCCGGCGAAGCGCACCTCACCGGTGCTGTCGATTTCAAACGAAAGCCCCTCTGCGGTACTCGCCAGATAGCCGCTTTCCTGTGCCGCAATCTGCTTCAGTCCAGCAGGCTGCACCCAACGATGAGCCCATTGCATCTTGCCCTTGAGCACCGTGCACTGCGTCCGGCACAGGGTCTGCGCGTTACGGTCATAGATGACAAATACATCGCTGTCATCAGCCACCGTCAGCAGCATCAGGTCGTTCAGATTCTGGATCGAATCGGCCCAGCCCCGGGCGCGATGACGACGCGGCACCGGGCGAATGATCAGGTCGTCGCGGGTGCGGATCCAGGCCATGTCACGGAGGTTTTTTTCGATCATCCAGCAGATCGACACATAGGGCGCGAACTGCCAGTGGACCGTCGCGTAGGACTTGTCATGACTCGACTTGAGCACGATCTGCTCGCCGAGCACAGACGTCCAATCGGTCAACGGGGCCGTCTCATCGAGGAGCGCCTCGAATGCCGGTTCAAGACCGCGCGTGACTGAACTCAACCATAACTGCCCATCGTGAATAAGGTAATTGAAGCGCTCCACACGGCCGTCTGCTTGCAGATACTCCTGCACCACATGAACCACACCCTGCCCGTCGGCCTCCACACTGCGAATCGAGCTGGTGCCACGCGGCTTGAACAACAGACGATAGCGATGGCTGAGCAATCCCGTGTTCGCCTCGACCTGCCAGATTTCGAAACCCTCGGCCGATTGAAAAAACGCCGACTCGCCCACCACGACCGACAACTGCGCATCGTCGGCCGACACGTCATCATTGCGCACGTAAAGAACCCGGTCCTCACGGGCGTCGTACCAACCGGTGGTGTAACGCGGTGCATCGGCTGGTTCGAATGGAATCAGATAATCGTGGATCGGCGTGTAGGGCAGCACCAGCCGATGGGCCCGGGCCAGTTCCTGCAGATGATTCTGCAATACCTGTCCGTGCTGTTCCTGAGGGGGGTGGTCCAGCAATAACGTGAGTATGCGGCCTTCGACTTTGAACAGGTTGCCGCCTTCGAGTAGCACATACAGATCAGGTGGAACACCGGCACTGACCTTGAACCGGCAATCCTTGACGCTGAACCGGCCGTCCTCGCCGAACACGATGTCGGTTTCACGAGCCCAGGGCGCCGCGATAATCCAGCGATCCTTCTGCGCACCGATCGTCTGCAACTCAACGTCGACACCGGGATTGAGCACCAGCGTGCAAGTCCCGCCGCCCCCCTGCAGCCGATAGGAAACCTTGCCCCGCCACAGGGACGGGATCACCGGCACGACCAACTTGCGCTCGCGGGCATCAAGCTTGACGGTGATGTCGGTGGGTCGGTAATCGGGATAAATCCGATAGACGACGTATTCGCTGGGAAAGGAATAGAACGAAAACAGGAACAGCCATTGGCCGTCCGGTTTTTTCTTTTCCAGGCGACGTGCAATGTCAAAACCCTTGTCGTGAAACACCGAGACAAACGGCAGGGTCTTGTACTCGTAGCGATAACAGTTCAGCGGTGTACAGGGTAAAACGATGGGTTGATCGGCATGCGGAGCGAAACTCATCTCGTCGGGATAGCCCAGCTCGGCACTGAGGTTGATGGCGCGTGAGTAATCGGCTTCGAATTCCGGCACTCCGAAATGATCACGCAGCGGATACAGCCGGGTACTGTCCAGCTGCATCCTGCCGTTGCCCAGATCCAGCTGCCTGATAATCAGCGACGGTCGCGGCAGCCAGGCACCTTGCGTGCCGTCGTACCGGTAGCCGGCACCGCGATGAGCCTGCTCGATTTCATCGAAGAACAGACCGACGGCTTTTGCCTCCTCGGCAATGATGGCGTAGGCATGTGCCAACGCGGTCACCCCGATCGCCAGCCCGCCCAGAATCACCCCGGCGCCACCGAGCACCGCAGCGGCCGTACCCGCCCCCAGGGCCGCCGCAGCAAGCCCTGTACCGGTCAGGGCCAGGCTCGCCGCGTCAAAGCCCAACTGAGTACCGTATGTCGCGACCTCCACATCGTTCTTTGCGTTCGCCAACTGATAGATATCGAACCCGACATTGGCCAGCCCCAGTACCGCGCCAACGCCTTCATTGGCCACATGCCCCGCCACATTGCCCAAAGTTCTGGCGGTCAGTGGCGCCAGCGCTTCGGCCACCACTTGCCCAGTGGTCCGGGCCATGATCCTTTCATCACGCAATGCCGTTTGCAGGACCCCGACCAGCCCCGCCACGTCCACCAGATTGCCATGCACCAGCTGCGCATAGTTGACGTAGGCATGCCATTGCACGGCGGTGGTCAATGTGCGGCCTTCACCTTCGCGGTCGCGCAAGGCATTCATCAACGCCTGAACGGCGAACCCGGCGTTGAGGGTGTGAACAGCGGAAGCTTCCGTCGGATCGACTGGCGCGCCGGCCCGGGTACGTTTTTGGGCCAGCGTCGAAAACAGCTCGGCCAGATAATTTTTGATCCGCAGCAGACGGCTGTCGCGGCTGATGACCGTTGCCATCACCTCGCCGCTCTTCGGATCGAGCATGCTCACCCGATAAGTGCCCTCGAGGGTGACCTCCAGCGACTCGAATAACGGCACCAGTGGCGACACTGACTCATGCCCCTCCTGCAACCGCGAAGTCACGTCTGCGACCTGTTCGGCCCACCAGTGGCTGTCGGACTGCAGCAATGTGCTGGCCAGGTGTGGATTTTCAACCAGCGATTGTCCGTGTGCGCTGAAAAGCCGCTGGCGAACCCTGCGCAGCGGCATGCTCGGCAACGCATCCTCCCTTAAAAGGTGTGCCACCTTGGCACCGCTCGACAGATCCAGATCGGCTACCCGTTCCCCCTGGAGATCGATCAGATCGAACTGCGGACGGTCAGGCTCACCATAGGCGGCGTAATGTCTGGTCATGCCTCTCTGGAAAAATCTCGTCAGTACCGCTCTGAATGTGGCAGCAGTCTCGAACTCGAAGAGGCCGAAGTTGGGATCATAAAAGTGGTAGATGACTTCCGTGCCGTTGACGGTACGAGCAACCAGCATCGAATGATTGTCAGAGTTGAGCATCAAGGTTCGAGTACCGACAGACTCCTCGAGGGTCGCCGTAACCTGGTCCAGATCCAGCCGCCCCAGCGGAGTCCCGACATCGACATACTTCACGCCACGCATCTCCTCAAGTGCCCCCAGAAAGGCGATTGTGTCAGCGTGTTCCGGCTCGAGTACCGCAAGGTAAAAACGCTCGTGCAATCGCTGGGTGGCAGCCTTGCCCTCAGTGATGGCTGCACTCATCGCCAGCGCAAGAGGAAAACAGCGCCCGGCAGTCATGTCGCCCATTCCGTGCATCAGCAGGTCCTGTGGCGCCAGTTTCACGGCACCGCCCTCGAGCTGATTGAGCACCTGCTCCAGGCGATCCTGCACTTGCTCACGATGCTCCTGGAGGGCCACCTTCTTGATCTGCGCGACCTGCTGCCCCCACTCATACAGCGTCGTCGCCCCGGCCAGGGCGGCTTTCTTCAGACTCAGCGCATTCGGCAAGTCCATCGGCAGTTCGTGCTGGACACTGTTCAACCCGGCAACGAATGCGGTGTCCCTGCGCTGAAACAGATGCTGCTCGATCGCCCCGAACCGTCCCGAAGTCCCGCGCTCCCTGACACTGTTGATCAGGTTTTCCATCACACTGTTCTGCGCCAGCAAACTCTGTTCATCCAGCGATTCAACGCCGAGCAAGGCCCCGAGTGTCAGGCGCTGCAACGGACTGAGGTGAGCCCGTTGCAAGGAGCCCGCCCCCAGACGCACCAGCACTTCGTCCAGCGCAAGGCTCCGGGTCTGTTCATTGGCCAGAGAAGCCGGTGGTCGCAGCCGCGTGTCCTGATTGCGGATCGCCTGACGGTCGTCGAAATCCAGTGGCAGCCGGTCGACGAACACTACCGGGCCGTCATGGCCGTTCATCATCGCCTGGGTAAACGGTTTACCCAGACGCTCGGCCAGGCGTTGCAGCAGCCCGGTCAGCAGAACATGGCGCCCTTCAATGAGCGGCCAGCCGAGCTCGAACTCGACGGTGGAATGATTGAGCAGTTCGTCGAGGTCGCCGGCGTAACGGGTGGTGTATCGGCCGTCGCGAAAACGCTGCTGTTCGTTCCTGACCCACTGTTGTTCATCGGCTCCGTTTTCTTTCCAGGAATGATCCAGCTCTTCCTCGCTTGAACGACTGACCGTGCCCTTCGGTTCAATGCCGACTTCAGCCCGAGAGGCTTCGCCAGCACGCGGGGTGAAATGCGCCTGCTCGTAATCTCCCATGCCAAGACGCATGGCAGCCGGTCCGGTGAGATAGATCGTGCCCTCACGTTCAAGGCGAATGCCGTCGCTGTAGTAACTGGCAGCGGCGTCCGCCAGATATCTCATCGCGATTTCATCCTCGTCCGACAGCCCCTCCAGGGCACCGAGGCGATCCTCAAGCTCCGCGATCGCCAGGGCTTGCATGGAGTCATCGTCGTGAGGGGCTACACCTCTTTCAGCCGCCGTCCGGAACACTGCGTTGACCACTTGATAGTTAAAACCCAGCCGCTGCATGACGGCCTCCAGCATTGGCGAGCCCGGGTGCGCCATCAGCCAGGCATTGCTCAACGAATTGCCCTCACGCACAGCACGCAACATGTAGGGGCGTGCAAGGAGATCGGAAGGGGGCTGGAAAACCTGATTCAGCGCAGGGCGGCTTCCGGCGAACGCTTCCAGCGCCTGGCGATGCTCTGCGGGAATACTGTCGGCATAATCCGTGTACCCGCCGCGCACCGCCTGGCGCCCCGGCATCCAGTGCGGATTGTGGTCCAGCAGTAATTGTAAAATCCCCCGCTGGCCATCGCTTCCGACCGTACTGATGTCCACGCCGCCCAGTACCTTCACCAACGGCGGGAGATTATCGACATCCGCGTACAGCCCCCCTTCGGGGAGCAATGCCTCCAGCCGCACGACATCGGATCCGGCGGCAAGATTGCCGCGCAAGCGCATCTCCTGATCGTAGATCGCTTGTAGCCGCATGGGTTGCGCAGCCCCAGCGAGATCACGCAACTGCAAGTCGCCACCGACCAACGCATGCACGCTCTGCAAATTGCGCTCTTTCAACGATTTGAGTCTTTCTGACTGCTGTCCGTACGCCCGACTCAACAACTGCGTCCGAGCCTCATCAGCCGACACCCCGTTTGCAACAGCCTGATTGATGTGCGCGAACATCTCCTGTTTCAGTACGATGGCCCGCGCCTCATACATTGATCCAAGTTGCGCTTCAGTGGAGCTATCCATACCGCCGTTCTGCAGGCTGTGCAGTTTCGCTGCCTCGCTGATCAGCCGATTGGTTTCATGCGCCAACATGGCATCACTGTCATACCAGAGGTTGATCTTGTAACCCTCTCCAGCCAGCACTTGTTTCCAGAGATTGATGTAGTCGCGCTGGATCTCGCCAAGCCCGCCACCGAGCCAGACGAAGTGCAGGATTTTCGGCACGGCCGTAGCCGGAAGTTTCATCAACCCGACACTGGAGTGCAGGCGCGACTCGACAACTTCGAGCCTGTCAAAGATCTGCGCAAGATCCGGCGCTGTCCCGCCGTCCGGTGTCGATACCGGTGCCTTGTCTAAACTACGGCGCACTCGCCCCTTGTTCAATTCTCCCAGTGCCTGCTTGAGTAGCGCCAGCGGTTGCAACAGTCGAGGCGAGTCGAGCAGATCGATACACGCAGAATAGTAACGAAGCGCCGCGTCATATTGCGCGCTGTCCTTGTAAGGCTGCAGAGCCTGCTCAAATTCGGAAAATTTGAACAACGTCGCAAACTTCAGATGACCGACATCGGCAACATCATTATTAATTTCCCGCATACGTGAACTCCCGAAATAACAAATTACACGAGCCGATTGAAAATCACGCGCACAAATACCCCATTACAAAAAAATCGCTCTTGCAACAAGTTGATATCAATGCACAAACAACAGATCGACACGCACTTTCCGGAAGCGAAACTAGTATAAAAAAACCAACTCAACAAACAACAAGCCATTCAAACAATTTCAACGGAAACTTCCCGCCACATCAAAACTTCCAAACAAGTGTCACAGATATATAAATTGCCGTGCGATACGAAAGACAAGGCCGCGAACAACCCATTCGCGGCCTTGTCTTGTCAATCGATACCCGAGGGGGCACACAGCATGGAAAGGAGCATCAGCCGCCAGGCTTTTCGCCATACCAGCGGGGGGTGTACACCCAGTCGCCTCCCGTCGCACGGGGGAAGGTGCAGGTGGTGGATGAACCGATCAGCACCATGGTGCGCATGTCCACCTGATCCGCGGTCAATGCGCCCAGCGTAGTGGTACGCAGGGTCTGCCCCGGTCTGCCGATATCGCGACCGAGCACCACCGGCGTCTGCGGCGTGCGATGTTGGGCAACGATTTCCAGGGCTCGCCCCAACTGCCACGGACGGGCGCGGGAGATCGGGTTGTAAAACGCCAATGCCAGATCGGCCTCGGCGGCCAGGTCCAGGCGCTTCTCAATGATCGACCATGGCTTGAGGTTGTCCGACAGCGACATCACGCAAAAGTCGTGTCCCAGCGGTGCACCGGCCTGAGCGGCGGTAGCGAGTGAGGCGGACACACCCGGCAGGATTTCCAGATCGACGCTGTGCCACGCCGGATCCGTCGATTCGTGCAACGCTTCGAGCACCGCCGCCGCCATGGCGAACACCCCCGGATCGCCGGACGAAACCACAATCACCGATCGGCCCTGCGCGGCCAGTCGGAAAGCGTGGCGGGCACGCTGCATTTCTTCGCGGTTGTCGGTGCAATGCTGCACCTGATCGTCGCGGAAGGGACCGGCCATGCGCACGTAGGTTTCATAACCCAATACGTCGGTGGCACGGGCCAGCTCGGCTTTTACCGCCGGCACCATCAGCTCTGCCGCGCCCGGGCCGAGGCCGATGACGGCCAGACGTCCGCGCGGACGACCGATCTGCGAAACATCCAGTGGCTGTTCTGCCACTGCGATGGCAAGGTCGCGGGATGTTTTGATGATTCGAGCGTCGGGGACAGCATCGCGAGCCAGCTCACCAATGTCACTCGCCGGCGCGACAAAGCGCAGCGGCACTCCCAGCTCGAGCGCTGCTTCACGCAACGCCGGGCTGGCCATCTGAACGTCCGCCGCCACCAGGCAGGCCAGCGATTGAAACGCCAAACCAGCCTGGTGCAACGCATCACGGATGGTGCCCGGCAGGTCGACCACATCAGCACCCACCGCTACCGCCACACTGCGTGGATAAATCAGCAACTCACTGGCGCTCGCCGTTCGAGCATCGCTGCCCACACGAATCGAGCGCTGCGCCTGTGGATCTTCCGGCAGTTGCGCCTGCGCAAGCCACGGCGCGGCACCGTCGATGCGCACGCTGTGGCCGGCGAGCAGGTCGGAGACAAAGCGCTTGCCCTGCTCCAGATCGCCCAAGGCATAACCGCCGGGCGGGTTGAGCAGGCAAGTGCCGAAACGCAACTCGCCGCTGGTGGTGATCGCCGCTGCCACTTCAAGTGCAGCCGCAATCTCGCGAGCCATGACGTTCACCCCACCGAGGCCACCGAGCAGCGGCACCACGGCGCTGCCGTCTTCCGCCACGGCGAGCACCGGCGGTTCGGCGCCTTTCTCCAGTAACAGCGGCGCCAGCGTGCGGATGACAATGCCGGCCGCGCACAAGGCAATGATCGGCGTGTCCTGTTGATACAGCTCGCGCAGGGTCGCGCCGAAGTCGCTGTAAGTCAGGTCGGCGCCATCGACGCGCCCTTTCAGTCCATGAATCTGCGCAGTTGGATAGACCTGCTGCAGGCGACGGGCCGTGGCCAACGCGCCCTGGCCGAGAATGACGATGGCCGGTGTGGAATGAGTCATCAGCCTTGCCACCGTTCGCCGGGCACAATGATCAGCGAGAAGTACGGCGACGACATCGGTTCGACCTCATCCAGCGGCACGATCTTCTGGTTGGCCATGGTCGCGCGCTCGACATACAGCGCACGCTCGGCCAGGCCCAGTTCCGCCAACACATCGCGCACTTTCGGGAAATTGCGCCCCAGCTTCATGATCACCGCCGCGTCGGCATCGGCCAGACGACGTTTGAGCTCTTCGTGAGGCAGCACACCGGACAGCACCGACAGGCTCTGATTGCGATACACCAGCGGCGCGCCCAGCACCGACGCGCCGCCGAGCATCGAGCAGACGCCCGGCACCACTTCGGCTTCATAACGGTTGGCCAGGCGGTCATGCAGGTACATGTAGGAACCGTAGAAGAACGGGTCACCTTCGCAGATCACCGCTACATCGCGGCCGGCATCCAGATGCACGGCCACTTCCTCGGCGGCGTCATCGTAGAAATCGCTGATCACCTGTTCGTAGGACAGTGGCGCCGGCAGTACTTCGGTGGTCACCGGGTACACCAGCGGCAGCAGATTCTGCGCGTCCTGCAGGTGCGCTTCGATGATGCCGAACGCGTTACCCTTTTTGCCCTTGGCCACGAAGTACGCCACCACCGGCGACTCGCGCAACAGGCGCAGGGCCTTGACGGTAATCAGTTCCGGATCACCGGGGCCGACGCCCAGGCCAATCAAACGTCCTTGAACCTGCATCATTCGATCTCCGTGGCGAGGGCATTGACCGCCGCGGCGGCCATGGCGCTGCCGCCGAGGCGGCCCTGCATGATCACGAACGGCACCCCACGGCTGTTGGCGGCCAGCTCGGCCTTGGATTCGGCAGCGCCGACGAAGCCCACCGGAAAGCCGAGGATCAGCGCCGGCTTCGGGGCGCCGGCGTCGAGCATTTCCAGCAGATAGAACAGCGCGGTCGGCGCGTTGCCGATCACCACCACGCTGCCCTCCAGATGCGGACGCCACAGTTCCAGCGCCGCTGCCGAGCGGGTGTTGCCCAGCTCGCGCGCCAGCTCCGGAACGCTGTCGTCGCGCAGGGTGCAGATCACTTCGTTGTTGGCCGGCAGGCGCGCACGGGTCACGCCCTCGGAAACCATCCGCGCATCGCACAGGATCGGCGCGCCAGCGGCCAGCGCATCGCGCCCGGCCTTGCCGGCGCCTGCGGAGAATTGCAGCCCGTCGATCGCCTCGACCATGCCGCAGGCATGGATCACCCGCACCGCGAGTTTTTCCAGGTCGGCCGGGATGCGCGCGAGGTTGGCCTCGCGGCGAATGATCGCGAAGGAGTTGCGATAGATCTCCTGACCGTCGCGGATGTAATCAAGCATCAAGGGGGCTCCGTGAGCGGGCGACGAGCAGGGTCGCGGCCGCTTCGATAGTAAGGTTTTGAGCGTGCAGCGCGCCGAAACCGGGCACCGCTGCATCGCGAATATAGAGGTCGTAATGACCGGGGCTGACGGCCAGCAACGTTGCCGGAGCGCGGTGGGCGGCGGCGCAGGAACGCGGGCAGCCGGACAGGTGCACATCCACGGCATGTGGCAACAGCGTCGCCAAAAGGCGGGCATCGTGTTTGGTGTCGGCCAGGCCTTTGCCGCAACCGTTGGAGCCGGTGCAGGCGATCAGGTGCGCCAAAGGACTTTCGGCATAGGTCAGCAGGTTCAGCTTGCCCAATTCGTCGAGCACTTGAACCGCAGCGGTTTCCCGCACATTGGGCAGCAACAGACTCTGCCAAGGGGTGAAACGCAGGGTGCCGTCGCCGAAAGTTCTGGCCAGTTGCGCGGCGCCACGCAGCATGTCCGGATCGAGGCGGCCAAACGCCGGTGCGGCACCGACATACACCTGACCGGCCGATGGCTGAGGATGGATGCCGATGTGCAAGCCTTCCGGCGTCGATTCACGCCGCCAGTCGCCGACGCTTTGCAGACGGATCCGCCGCCCGAGTGTTGCCAGGAACATCGGCGCCGGACATTCATCCAGCAGATGACGCATTCGCGTCTGCTCCGGTCGAGCCAGATCGAGGAACACCTCCAGCACCGCCACCACCAGCGCATGTCCGTGCGCAAGCGCCACGGCGGCCAGCGGTCGCTCAGTCGGGCAACCCGCCAGGCCGAATGCCAACAGCGTTTCCCCGCGCTCTTCGTAAACCGACAACCACAGATCATGGGGATGTTCGAGCATCGCCAGCGCTTCACCGCCATCCAGTTGCACGGCGAACTTGGCGCTCAGCTCGTGGAAACGCGGATGGCTTTGCAGGGTATCGAGAATCTGCCCGGCGAGCGTGCGGGTATCCAGGCGCATCTGCGGGTCGATCCCTGCAGCAGGGCTTAGCATCAGGTTGCGCACATCATCACCGGCGGCGGTTCGCGGCCCGAGGCCGGCGGCCAGCAGGCTGTCGATCAGCGCGGTGCCGTGCTCGCCGATCCCGCGAATCTGCAGGTTGGCGCGGTTGGTTGCCTCGATCACGCCACTGGCGAAACGCTCGGCGGCATGCGCCACCACCTCAGCCTGATCGGCGCTGATCGAACCACCATTGAGTTTGATCCGGCAGATACCGCCATCCAGCGCCTGGACGATACGCAGCAACCCCGGACAAGCCGAGGGGCGTAGAGCTGTTGACATCGAGCGTTCGTTCAAGGGATGACCGGCTGGCTGGCAGCACCGTGAGGGCGAAAGGTCGCCATTATGCCTGCTTTGCCCGAGCGCATGAAAATGCCTGCCGGTCGGATTCTGCGTTGCCGGGCTATTCCCGTGGAAGAAAATCGCCTAAGAGGGAGGCGGTCACAGCGGGTAATCCTCGAAATTGAATTTGATCCCCTCCAGCGCCTTTATCACACTGGCTCGACGAGCGTCCAAGACCCGGCGACTGATCACCACCTTCCGAGC
Source organism: Pseudomonas sp. B40(2017) (assembly GCF_002112855.1). Lineage (NCBI taxonomy): Bacteria > Pseudomonadati > Pseudomonadota > Gammaproteobacteria > Pseudomonadales > Pseudomonadaceae > Pseudomonas > Pseudomonas sp. B40(2017). The sequence continues at coordinate 551,428 of NZ_NEIT01000006.1, read as the reverse complement.
CAGAACATCCAGCTGAGTCATTACTTGCGAAACGTTCCAGAAAAAATACCCGGTGTTCAGGCTCGACTTGATGAACCGGGTATTTGTCACGATCAATTCCATATCACCATTGGCGTTGTAATTGATCGGCATGATTTTGAAATCGAACGCCTTGCCACTAAGGCCTTTGATCTTTTTCAACAGTGCAACGTCGCCTTCGAGCGCCACCAGCCCTCGATCAACGCCAGCCACCTGTTCAGCACTCAGCAGCGGCGATGCCAGTCGTGACCAGACCTCGCGCACGCTGCCCCTGAACTGCGTTTGAACGTGCTCGATCGGTTGATAATTACGGCTCCAGCCATGCGACCACAGTACATCGGTAAAATAATCGGTCCATCGTCCAGGCTGGGTCGCACTGTTATAAGTCATATCCGCCTGGCGCTGTGCCAGGTAAGTACAGTTCAACGCGAACTGATAGTCCTCGTTTGTTTGTCCCCGACTGCCGGTCAGCAATATATCGCCGACAAGTGTCGCATTATGTTTTATGTCATCCATGTTTACATCACATCCCTATAACAGGACGCCAGCAAGGCGTTCAACCACTAGTTAATTAAATAATCGTTCAGAAAATGATCCAGTGCGTTTTATGGGTAACGTTCAACTTGATCAAAAACCAAAATAACAAAGACGCTCGATCCACCAATCGGTTTTCAGCCACATAACATGTCTACGCTGCCTTCGCCTGCAACAAGGCAGCAACGCCAGACAACAGAAGCCGCGCTATCATGCGCCGATTGAACGGCGCACGAGATTGAGGAACGGCATGACACCCTGGCTGACGGTAGTGGGAATCGGTGAAGACGGCTTCAAGGGCCTGGGCAAGAATGCCCGCCGCGCCGTGCTGGGCGCCTCGCGGATCATCGGCGGCCAGCGTCAACTGGACCTGTTGCCGGCGTGCATCGGTGGCGAGCGCCAGTTGTGGCCGAGCCCGTTCTCCCTGGCCCCGGTTCTTGAACGCCGTGGCGAAGCGGTCTGCGTGCTGGCCAGTGGTGATCCGATGTACTACGGCGTTGGCGCAAGTCTGGCGCGGCTGGTGCCAGGAGTCGAGATGCTGGTTCTGCCAGCGCCATCCTCATGCTCGCTGGCGGCCGCCCGACTGGGCTGGCCGTTGCAGGACGTCAATGTGCTGTCGCTGGTGGCCCGCCCGCTGGCGGCCCTCAACGCACAACTGTTCAGCGGCGTGCGCCTGTTGCTGCTGAGCAATGACGGCCAGAGCCCGGCCGCGGTTGCGCAATTGCTGCGCGAGCGCGGATTCGGCGCCAGTCGCCTGAGTGTTCTGGAACATCTGGGCGGCGACGCTGAACGCCGGATCGACGGCACAGCCAACGACTGGAACGATCCGCTCATTGCCGACCTCAACGTGATCGCCATCGAATGCCTGGGTGATCCAGATACACCACGCCTGTCGCGTCTCGCCGGTCTGCCGGACTCGGCCTTCGAGCACGACGGCCAACTGACCAAGCGCGACGTGCGCGCCATCACCCTCGCCCGCCTCGCCCCGACACCGGGCGAATTGCTCTGGGACGTCGGCGCCGGCAGCGGTTCGATCGGCATCGAGTGGATGCGCGCTCACCCGAGCTGCCGCGCCCTGGCCATCGAGGCCGACGAGGGTCGCCAGCAACTGATCGAACACAACCGTGATGCCTTGGGCGTTCCTGGCCTGCAACTGATTCGCGGCAGTGCTCCTCAGGCCCTCGCCGGTCTTGAGCGTCCGGACGCCATTTTCATCGGCGGCGGCGTGACCCGCGAAGGCGTGATCGACACCTGCTGGGAACACCTCAAACCCGGCGGCCGACTGGTGGCCAACGCCGTGACGCTGCAAAGCGAAATGACCTTGATGGAGTGGCGCGAACGCCACGGTGGCGAGTTGACCCGCATCCACATTGCCCAGGCACAGCCGCTGGGCGAGTTCGACACCTGGCGCCAGGCCTTGCCGATCACCCTGCTCGATCTGGTCAAACCCCTTGATGCGTGACGAAACCGCCGAACAACCCGCGCCCCTGCGCAGCGGCCTGACCACCGGCAGCTGCGCCACGGCCACCAGCCTCGCCGCTGCCCATCTGCTGCTCGGTGGCTCATCTGCCGACGCCGTGCAGATCGTGTTGCCCAAGGGCAAGCAGGTGCAGATGCGTCTGGAGTTCTGCCGGCTGACCGAAGACGGCGCCGAAGCCGGAACGATCAAGGATGCCGGCGATGATCCGGACGTGACTCACGGCGCCCTGCTTTATTCGCGGGTGCGGCTGATGGCCGAGCCGGGGATTCGCTTCGTGGCCGGCAAGGGCGTCGGCACTGTGACCCGGCCAGGGTTGGTGCTGGGCGTCGGCGAACCGGCGATCAACCCGGTGCCGCGCAAGATGATCAGCGATCACCTGACCCTGCTCGCCGAAGAAACCGGCTATCGCGGCGGCTTCGAGGTGACGGTCAATGTCGAGGGCGGCGAAGCCCTGGCGCTGAAAACCATGAACCCGCGTCTGGGGATTCTCGGCGGCTTGTCGATCCTCGGCACCAGCGGCATCGTCCGACCGTTTTCCTGCGCGGCGTACATTGCCTCGATCCATCAAGGCATCGACGTGGCGAAAACCAACGGCTACCTGCACATCGCCGCCTGCACCGGCAACGCCAGCGAAGACACCATGCGCCGGGTCTACAACCTGCCGGAAATCGCCCTGATCGAAATGGGCGACTTCGTCGGCGCCGTGCTCAAGCACCTGCGCAAAGTACCTGTGGATAAACTCAGCCTGTGCGGCGGCTTCGGCAAGATCAGCAAACTGGCGGCCGGGCACATGGACCTGCACTCGCGTCATTCGAGTATCGACCTGCCGCAACTGGCGGAATGGGCAGCGGCGATTGGTGCTGACGATGTGTTGCAGCAAGCCATTCGCGGGGCGAACACCAGTCAGCAGGCGTTGGCGATGGCCCGTGCGGCGGGCGTTGCCCTCGGTGATGAAGTTTGCCGCCATGCGCTGGAATTCGCCCGCAGCGTGGTGCCGGCTCAGGTGCAGGTCGAGGTGTTTGCGATTGATCGTCAGGGTGGCATTGTTGGCCATGCGGGTGCCTTTGAATGAAGCGAATCTTGTTGCTCGGCGGCGTGACGGAAGCGTTGGCGATCGCACGCACGTTGGGACCGGAGCACATCTACAGCCTGGCCGGTGTCGGCCGGGTGCCGACCGATCTGACGTGTCAGGTGCGCGTCGGCGGCTACGGTGGCGCCGAAGGTCTGGCGCAGTTCATTCGCGACGAACGCATCACACTTTTGTTCGACGCGACCCACCCCTACGCCGCACAAATCAGCCGGAACGCCGCCACCGCCGCGCAACTCACCGGCATCCCCTGCTGGGCCCTGCGCCGCCCCGCGTGGCAACCGCAACCGGGCGATGACTGGCGCGAAGTCGCCGACTGGGCCGAACTGATCACCGCCCTCGAACCCTTCCGCCGCCCCCTGTTCACCCTTGGCCGCGAACCGCTGCAACACCTCGATGAAATCCCCGCGCACCAGTTCTGGACCCTGCGCGCCCTCGACATTTATCCCGGCAACGAACGCTGCGAAGTCATCGGCGCCCGTGGGCCGTTTCTGCTGGAAGATGAGCGGGCGCTGTTCGAACGCCGGCAGATCGACGTGCTGATCAGCAAGAACAGCGGCAGCACCGCAACCGAGCCGAAGCTGGACGTGGCGCGGGCGCTTGGGGTGCCGGTGATGGTGTTGAAGCGGCCGGAGTTGGCGGGGGTTGATCGGGAGTTTTGGACGCTTCAAGAAACACTTGTTGAATTGGAGACAATCAACTCCTGAGGCAAGATCCACGGCTTGCATGATAAGTAACCTATTTGTTACCTTCAGGGCCGACTGTGATCACACTCGAAGAATATCTACAAGAAAACGATTCAAGCCCGTTTGGCCGTTGGATCTCCACTTTGAGCGTGCCGGCCGCAGCGAGGGTTTCGAAAGCCTTGGCACGGTTGGAAGCGGGCAACACCTCCAACATCAAATGGTTCGATGGTCTCGGCGAATACAAAATAAACTGGGGTCCTGGCTATAGAATTTATCTGATACAAGAGGGAAAACGACTGATCATCTTGTTCGGTGGAGGAGATAAATCCACACAGAGACAGGACATCAAACAGGTGAAAGCACTGATAGCCGAATTTCGAATTCGAAAAAAAGCTGAACAGAACCAGAGGTAATTTGATGGCGCTCACTCGAAGCTACAAAATTTCAATTTCAGAGCGTGCACAACGTGATCCCGAATTTGCCCAGGCATTACTGGACGAAGCCGCAACGCTTTTTCTGAATGGCGAGCCAGAAGTTGCCAGGATAATTTTGCGCGACCTCGTCAATGCAACTGTCGGATTCGAAGAGCTTGCAAGGGAAACTGAAAAGCCCAGCAAAAGCCTGCATCGAATGTTGTCCGCCAAAGGCAACCCGAGCATGGACAATCTGGCGAAAATTTTTTCGGTAATCCGAGCTACGCTGGGAGTAGACATGGAGGTTCACGCGGTACCAGTGAACTGAGCGATTGGTTGATGAGATCGCTGCGACACCAAACCGCACGACGCTTTTTTACTTATCGGCCCTGATCAGGCTAAATAGCCGCGCCTGATCGCCCACCCTACGGATCTGTCCCATGAACCGACACCGGCTCGCATTTGCCTGGATCGCCTGCTTTGCAGTGCTGTTCAACATGCTCGCCATGCCGTTGACGGGAGCGATGGCGCAGGCGGCGCAGACGCCGGCTGAGCAGTTGCTGTGGAGCAGTTTCTGCACCGGCAGCGGGACGAAGATGGTGGCGATCGACATCGGCAGCCTCGATCAGAAAGCACCGCAAAGCGGTGACAATCATTCGACCATGCAGCATTGCTGGTGCTGTTCCGGATCGGCGCCGGTGGTGGCGTTGCCGGGGCATTCGCCGCAGCTGTATTTCGCTCAGTACGAAAGTAATCGCAGTGTGGCGCCCGCCTTGCTGCAAACCCCGACACCGCGCCAGCAATGGCCGAGCCTCAATCCCCGCGCCTCTCCTCTGGTCTGATTTGTTCCCGCATTTGACCTGCGTTTCAAATCGTTCTGGAGAACTGCCATGTTGAACAAATTCATCGTCATCGCTGCGCTGTTGCTGCCTGCGTGCTTCGCCCATGCCCACGAATACAAGGCCGGCGAGCTGGAAATCGCCCACCCGTGGTCGCAGGAACTGCCGCCGAACGCGCCGACCGTTGCCGCGTATTTCATCATTCACAACGCCGGCAAGACCGCTGACCGCCTGCTCAGCGTCGACTCGCCGATTGCCCCGACAGCGGAACTGCACGAGCACGTGATGCAGGGCGATCTGATGAAGATGCAACAGGTGCCGAACGTGGCCATCCCGGCCGGTGAAAACGTGACATTCGCGCCGATGGCCTATCACGTGATGCTGATGAATCCAACCGACCGCAGTCTGCTGACCGACGGCAAACGCTTTCCCCTGACGATGCACTTTGAAAAGGCCGGTGACGTGACCGTCGAAGTCGCCGTGCAGAAGAAGCCGCCGCAAGCCACGCAAGCCCACGCGCACGCCCAGTAACCGTTCCGGCAGACTCCGCCCATGCGCCCCCTGAGCGCCAGGCCCTCCCTGCAACGCCGTCAGACTGAACACCTGACCCGCGGCAGCTGGATCGCCCTGTTCGCCATGTTGATGATCTTCATCGGCCCGCTGATTTCCCAGTCGATGCCGATGGATCAGCACGCCTCGACCTCCATGCCGATGAGCATGGACATGTCGATGGACATGCCGGGCATGGATCACTCCGCGCATGCAGCAAAACCCTCGGCCGAACACTGCCCGCCGCAATCCTCGCACCACGTACTGTGGGAAAAATGCGGTTATTGCAGCCTGCTGTTCAACTGCCCGGCGCTGACCGGCGGTGGCAGCTTCGCCACCTTCAGCATTCCACTGGTCAACACCTTCACCCCACCCTCCCCGCGTCTGGGCCATGCCCGGCGGACCTTCTTCCCCGGCGCCCGCACCCGCGCCCCGCCCGTCGCAGCGTAAACACCCACCTCTGATTGCACACGGTTGAGAAGACAGCTTCAGGCTGCCGGCCGTGTTGTTTACGACTGTTTGATGGAAATTGTCATGTCCAGGTTTTCTGCTGTCCCACGCCCGGGTTCTGCCCCGGTGTCCTTTGCTCTGAACGAATCCCGCGTTCGTTTCAGACACGCGACCGCCGTCCTTTGCGGCGTCCTGCTGTCCCCGCTGGTCCACGCCGACGAACATGCCGGCCACGCTGACGAACTGAGCCCGACGGTGATCACTGCCATCGCCCCGAGCTCGCCGCTGACCATCGTCACCAACCCGAAAGACCCGCGCCAACCGGTGCCGGCCAGCGACGGCGGCGACTACCTGAAGACCATTCCCGGCTTCGCCCTGGTGCGCAACGGCGGCACCAACGGTGATCCGGTATTGCGCGGCATGTTCGGTTCGCGCCTGAACATCCTCACCAACGGCAGCATGATTCTCGGCGCCTGCCCCGGCCGAATGGACGCGCCGACCTCGTACATTTCGCCCGAGACCTACGACAAACTCACCGTGATCAAAGGCCCGCAAACCGTGCTTTATGGACCGGGCGCCTCGGCCGGCACGATCCTGTTCGACCGCGAACCGGAAAGCTTCGGCGAACTGGGCACCCGCGTGAACGCCAGCGTGCTGGCCGGCTCCCACGGGCGCTTCGACAAAGTCATCGATGCGGCGGCCGGCGGTTCGTTGGGCTACGTGCGGGTGATCGGCAACACCGCGCATTCCGACGATTACCGCGACGGCAACAACGACATCGTTGCCTCGCGCTATGACAAGTGGAACGGCGACGTGGCGCTGGGCTGGACACCGGATGCCGACACCCTGATCGAACTCACCGCCGGCAAGGGCGACGGCCAAGCGCGCTACGCCGGACGAGGCATGGACGGCTCGCAATTCCTGCGCGAAAGCCTCGGTCTGCGCCTCGAGAAATCCAACCTCACCGAGGTGCTGGAGAAGCTCGAAGCGCAGGTCTACTACAACTACGCCGACCACGTGATGGACAACTACACCCTGCGCACGCCGTCCGGCACCGGGATGATGGCGGGACCGATGGCGTCCAACGTCGACCGCCGTACCCTCGGCGCGCGCATCAAGGCCACCTGGCGCTGGGCCGATATTCAGCTGATCACCGGCCTCGATGCGCAGACCAACGAACACCGGCAGCGCAGCGGCATGGGCATCGATACCTACAAGGATCAGCCGTTCACCAAGGACGCCGACTTCCATAACTACGGGGTGTTCAGCGAAATGACCTGGTACGCCGCCGACCGCGACCGGCTGATTACCGGCGCCCGGGTCGACCGCGCCTCGGCCAAGGATTATCGGCAGAGCACCGGCTCGGGAATGATGTCCCGGCCGAACCCGACCGCTGGCGATACCCGCGCCGACACCCTGCCGAGCGGTTTCATCCGTTACGAGCATGACCTGGCCGACAGCCCGACCACGCTCTACGCGGGCCTCGGCCACGCGCAACGTTTTCCGGATTACTGGGAGCTGTTTTCGCCCAAGTCCGGCCCGGCCGGTTCGCTCAATGCGTTCGATTCGATCAAGCCGGAAAAGACCACTCAGCTCGACTTCGGCGTGAACTACAAGAGCGCCGAGCTCGAAGCCTGGGCCTCCGGTTACATCGGCCAGGTGCGCGATTACATCCTGTTCGATTACACCCCGACGATGATGGGCATGAGCACCTCCCGCGCCGAGAACATCGACGCGCGGATCATGGGCGGTGAACTCGGTGCCGCTTACAAACTCACCGACAACTGGAAAGCCGATGCGACCCTGGCCTACGCCTGGGGCAAGAACAGCAGCGACGGCAAGGCCCTGCCGCAGATGCCGCCGCTGGATGCACGTTTCGGCCTGACCTATACCGAAGACAACTGGAGTGCCGGCGCACTGTGGAGGGTGGTCGCCGCGCAAAACCGTATCGACCAGAACAAGGGCAACGTGGTCGGCAAGGATTACGACAAGAGTTCAGGCTTCGGCGTGTTCTCGCTCAACGGTGCCTACCGGATCAACAAACACTGGAAGGTCAGTACCGGCGTCGACAACCTGTTCGGCAAGGCCTACGCCGAACACCTGAACCTGGCGGGCAACGCCGGGTTCGGCTACCCGGCCAACGACCCGCAAGCGATCAATGAACCGGGGCGCACGCTCTGGACCAAGGTGGATATGAGTTTCTAACAGCATCGCCAGCAGGCTGGCTCCCACAAGGATCGAGTTGAACCTGTGGGAGCAAGCCCTGCTAGCGATAGGTTGCGCAGCAACCGCAACAGACAACGAGAAGATCCAAGCCAAGCGGAGCACACGTGATGAAACAGCCCAAACCGAATTTCTACAACCTGGCCTGGCGTTGGCATTTTTATGCCGGATTGTTCGTCGCGCCATTCATGGTGATGCTGGCCCTGACCGGCATCATTTACCTGTTCAAGCCGCAGCTCGATTCGCTGATGTACAGCAGCCTGCTGAACGTCCCCGCCGGGCATCACACCGTGCCGGCCGATGACTTGCTGCAAAAGGTCAAAAGCGCTTATCCACAGGGCCAGGTCACCCAGTACCTACCGCCGGTGAATGCCGAGCGCAGCGCGCAGTTTGTCGTGGCCAATGCCGGCCATGAGCTGAACGTGTTCGTCGATCCGTACCACGGCGACATCCTCGGCGAGCAGGATGCCAGGCAGAACCTGCAAGCCATCGCCCGGGCGATTCACGGCGAACTGATGATCGGCACCGTCGGTGACCGACTGATCGAAATGGCCGCCGGCTGGGGCGTGGTGCTGGTGGTGTCCGGGGTTTTCCTGTGGTGGCCGCGAGGTCAGGCCGCGGGGATTCTGTGGCCACGCCTGAGCAGTCGCGGCCGCGTGCTGTGGCGTGACCTGCATGCCGTGACCGGATTCTGGGGCGCGGCATTGCTGCTGGTGATGCTGCTCAGCGGCATGACCTGGACCGGCTTCTGGGGCAAGCAATACGCCCAGGTGTGGAACGTATTCCCGGCGGCGATGTGGGACAACGTGCCGACCTCCGACGTCGAGGCCGGCAGCCTCAACAACGCCGCGCGCCAGACCGTACCCTGGGCGATGGAAAACACCCCGATGCCGATGTCCGGCGACCACGCCGAACACATGGCCCACGGCGGCATGCAACACGGCCCCGCTGCACCGACCATCCGCCTGCAGGATGTGCAGAACATCGCCGTTGAGCGCAAGGTCGAGCCGGGCTACAGCATCACAATGCCGACCACCGCCACCGGCGTGTTCACCATCGCCGTGTTCGCCGACGACCCGCGCAACGACGCCACCCTGCACGTCGATCAGTACACCGGCAAGGTGTTGGCCGACGTGCGCTTCGAGCAATACGGCGCTGTTGCCCGGGCTACCGAGATCGGCGTGATGCTCCACGAAGGCAAGATGTTCGGCACCTTCAATCAGATCGTCGTGTTGCTGATCTGCCTGATGATTCTGCTCAGCGCAGTCAGCGGTGTGGTGATCTGGTGGAAGCGCCGCCCGCAAGGAAAATTCGGCGTGCCGCCGCTGCGCCACGATCTGCCGAAATGGAAAACCGGGGTGGCGATCATGCTGGTGCTGGCGGTGGTGTTTCCGCTGGTAGGGGCTTCGCTGGTAGTGGTGTGGTTGCTGGATCGGCTGCTGTTGCCGCGTCTGGGCCGGCAAACTGAATCTGCCTCAACTTCATCGTGAATCACGCGAGATGCGCGATCCAGACAGATCTTTAAACTGCCGGGGCTTAAACTCCGGCATTTTTTAGTGTTACTGTATAACGCAAATTTGCTGCTCTGCCCGCAGCCATGCATTGTCATGAGCCTGCGGGCTTTTCTTTTGAAGAAGTGATTCACCGTCCCGATGAACAAGTACCTCTTGTCCAGCCTCTGTCTGTTCGCCTTGAACAACAGCGCCCACGCCGACAACGCCGCGCTGACGCTGCCCACCGGCACCATCACCGCCCTGGCCAATGACGACCCGACCGTCAGCCTGACCACGCCGACCAGCGCCGGCTCGCGCCTGAACCTCAGCGCGATGGAAACCCCGGCCAGCGTCGAAAGCCTGAGCGGCGAACAAGTCCGCGCTCGTGGTGATCGCAGCGTGCAGGACGCGGTGTCGCGCAGCACCGGCATCAGTCGCACCGGCACGCCGGGCGACGGCGGCACCTCGTTGCAGGCCCGGGGTTTTACCGGGCAGAGTTCGGTGATGCAGTTGTATGACGGCAACCGCATGTACACCGGCATGGGCACCGTGACGTTTCCGGTCGACACCTGGTCGGTGGAACGCGTCGATGTCCTGCGCGGCCCGGCCTCGGTGCTGTACGGCGAAGGCGCGACCGGCGCGGTGGTCAACGTGATCCCGAAGAAGCCGTTCGAAGACGAAATCGAAAACCATGTGCGCGTCGGCTACGGCTCGTTCGACCGCCAGCAGCAGGCGTTCGACAGCGGCGGCTCGCTGACCGACACCCTGAGCTATCGCCTCAACCTCAACCGCCTGCGCGGCAACGGCTGGGTCGATCGCGGCGACTCGTCCAGCGACTTCATCAGCGCCGCCCTGCGCTGGCAGGCGACCGATGACCTGACCTTCACCCTCGCCCACGATTACGGCGATCAGCGCCCGCAAAACTACTTCGGCACGCCACTGATCAACGGCCAATTGAAAGACAGCCTGCGCAACAAGAACTACAACGTGCGCGACGACAAGCAGCACTACAACGATCAATGGACGCGCCTGACCACCGATTGGCAGATCAACGAGGCGGTCAGCGCCAGCAACGAGCTGTACTACCTGAAAGCCCAGCGCCGTTGGCAGAACGCCGAAAACTACAACTTCGACGCTGACAGTCAGCAGCTCGGCCGCAGCGGCTACTTCGGCATCGGCCACAAACAGGAACAGGTCGGCGACCGCCATACCTTCACCTTCAAGCACTCGCTGTTCGGCCTCGACAGCCAGACCGTGACCGGCGTTGATTACAACCGCATCCGCTTCCAGCTCGACAGCAACTCGCCGTTCAACGACGTATTGTCGAACGGCCAGCCGCTGGATCGCTATCACCCGCAAACCGGTTATTTCGAGAGCGCCGATCCGTATCGCGATCAGTTCGACAGCACCACCAGACAGATGTCGGTGTTCGCCGAAAACCGCACGCAACTGAGTGAGCGCTGGTCGCTGGTGACCGGTGTGCGCCGCGACTATGTGCATGTGGATCGCAACAACCTGGTCGACGGCAGCCAGAGCGACAAGACCCTGACCGGCAACAACTGGAAGGCCGGCCTGGTGTTCGCGTTGACGCAAGACACCTCGTTCTACGGTCAGGTCGCCACCAGCACCGATGGCATCGGCGGTCTGATTTCCCTGAGCCCGAGCCAGCAGCAATATGACCTGTCGACCGCGCGGCAGACCGAGATCGGCATGAAGCAACTGTTCTGGGATCAGCGCGGCGAGTTCACGCTGGCGGCGTATCGCATCGTGAAGAAGAAGCTGCTGACCGACGATCCGGGCAATCCGACGCTCAAGCAGCAGGTCGGCCAGCAATCGTCCAACGGCCTGGAAGCCAGCCTTGATCTGCAACTGCCACACGCCTGGCAGCTGCAAGCCAACGCTGCAATCGTGAAGGCCAAGTACGACGATTTTGAAGAAGTGGTCGGCGGCGTGCCGGTGTCGCGCAACGGCAATCGCCCGGTGGACGTGCCACGCCGCACTGGCAATCTGTGGCTGAGCAAGGCGCTGGCCGATGACCTGAAAGCCGGCGCCGGCGTGCGTTATGTCGATGCGCGCTACGCCGACATGGCCAACCGCAACGAGCTGCCGAGCTACACCGTGGTCGATGCGACGCTGTCGTGGAAAGCCCTGCGCAACACCACGCTTGGGTTGCAGGTGAACAATCTGTTTGACCGGACGTACGCACAAAGCCAATACAATGAGGGCCAGCAGTGGATTCTGGGTGAACCTCGTTCGTTCTTTGTCACGGCTGACTACACCTTTTGACTCACTGGCCCCGCCCTCACCCTAACCCTCTCCCGGAGGGAGAGGGGACTGACCGAGGTGTTTGGGCAAGTTACACCGACCTGAAATACCGAGTCGAACTCAGGACTTGAAGAGCACGAAGATCGGCTCCCATTTCCCCTATGGACGGGGCTGACCGAGGTGTTTGGGCAAGTTACACCGACCTGAAATACCGAGTCGAACTCAGGATTTGAAGAGCACGAAGATCGGCTCCCATTTCCCCTTTGGACGGGGCTGACCGAGGTGTTTGGGCAAGTTACACCGACCTGAAATACCGAGTCGAACTCAGGATTTGAAGAGCGCGAAGATCGGCTCCCTTTCCCCCTCGCCCCCTTGGGGGAGAGGGTTGGGGTGAGGGGGATGGATCTAACAGACAGACATAACCTTAGAAATCACACTGAACCTCACATGACCTCACTGTCCCTCACTGATCTCGCCTGGTCCCCCTTGGGCCACGGCCACTGTCATCACCAGTTCCAGCTGCGTGACGCCTCGTTGCAAGTGGCCGCCGGGGAGTTCGTCGGGTTGATCGGGCCCAATGGCAGCGGCAAGACCAGCCTGTTGCGCTGCGCCTATCGCTTCAGTCAGCCGGAACACGGTGAGGTCAGACTCGATCATCACAACGTGTGGAAGCAATCCTCACGCTGGTGCGCGCAACGCATCGCCGTGGTGCTGCAGGAATTCCCCGACGCCTTCGGCCTGACCGTCGAAGAAGTGGTCGCCATGGGCCGCACGCCTCACAAAGGCCTGTTCGACGGCGACACGCTGGAAGACCGTCAGCTCGCCACCCAGGCCCTCAAATCCGTGGGCCTCGACGGCTTCGAAGACCACGCGTTCGCCACATTGTCCGGTGGTGAAAAACAGCGGGTGATCCTCGCCCGCGCCCTGACCCAGCAACCGCAACTGCTGATCCTCGACGAGCCGACCAACCACCTCGACCCGCGTTATCAACTTGAACTGCTGCAACTGGTCAAGCGTTTGCAGATCGGCACCCTGGCGAGCATCCACGACCTGAACCTCGCCGCCGCGTTCTGCGACCGTTTGTATGTGATCAACCACGGCCGGATCGTCGCCAGCGGCACGCCGCAAGAAGTGCTCACCGTAGAACTGCTGCGCGACGTATTCGGCGTCGAAGCATTGATCGATTCCCACCCCCTCCACGGCTACCCGCGAATCACCTGGATAACCCGACCATGACTGTGCGTTCCCTGCTTTGTCTCGCCCTGCTGCTGGGCACCACCCAAGCCTTTGCCGAGGCCACGAAGTACCCGCTGACGATCCACAGCTGCAACCGTGAAGTGACCTTCAAGGAAGCGCCGAAGCATGCGGTCAGCCACGACATCAACATGACCCAGATGATGCTCGCCCTCGGCCTCAAATCGAAGATGGCCGGCTACAGCGGCGTCAGTGGCTGGAAATCGGTAACGCCTGAAATGCAGAGCCTGCTCGACGGCCTGCCGGAACTGGCGGCCAAGTACCCGTCGGTGGAAACCCTGCTCAACGCCAACGTCGATTTCTTCTTCGCCGGCTGGGATTACGGCATGCGCGTCGGTGGCGATCTCACGCCGCAGACCCTGCAACCGCTGGGCATCCATGTGTATGAACTGACCGAGTCCTGCGCCTTCGTGATGAAGCGTCCGGCCGCCATGCTGGACGACACCTATAACGACCTGCGCAACCTCGGAAAGATTTTCGACGTGCAGGATCGCGCCAACGCGCTGATCGCCGACATGCAAAGTCAGGTCGCCGAAGTCCGCAAAGCCCTGCCCGCCGAAAAGCCCCGTGTTTTCCTGTACGACAGCGGCGAAGACCGCGCCATGACCTCCGGCCGCCTCGGCATGCCGCAGGCGCTGATCGACGCCGCCGGCGGGCACAACGTTCTCGATGACGTCGAAGCGAGCTGGACCCGGGTCAACTGGGAAACCGTGGTCGAGCGTAATCCACAGGTGATCGTCATCGTCGACTACAGCGAAATCACCGCCGAGCAGAAGATTGAATTCCTGCTGAAGAACAAGGGCCTGCAATCGGTGGACGCGATCAAGAACCAGCGCTTCATCGTCATCCCCTACGTGCAGGCCACGCCGGGGATCGACAACGTGCTGGCGGTGGAAACCCTGGCCAAAGGTTTCCACGGCGAATGATCGATCGTCGCTATGCGCTGCTGCTGATCGCCCTCGGTGCCGTGCTGCTGGTGTCGTGCGTGGTGTCGCTGGGCTTCGGCCCGGCGCGGGTGCCGGTGGACGTGGTGTGGCGGATTCTGCTGCACAAACTGTTCGGTCTCGGTGTGGCGGACTGGAGCGCCGGCCAGGAACACATCGTCTGGCTGATTCGTGTGCCGCGCATGCTGCTCGGTGCATTGGTCGGTGCCGGGCTGGCGCTGATCGGCGCGGTGCTGCAAGCGGTGACGCGCAATCCGCTGGCCGATCCACACCTGCTTGGCGTCACCTCCGGTGCCACGCTCGGTGCGGTGATCGTGGTGCTGCACATCGGCGAAATCGTCGGCCTGCTGACCTTGCCGATCGCCGCGTTCATCGGCGCGTTGCTGAGCATGTTTCTGGTGCTGGGCATCGCCAACCGCCAGGGTCGGCTGGACAGTGATCGTCTGCTGCTGTGTGGCGTGGCCGTGTCGTTCGTGATGATGGCGATCGCCAATCTGCTGTTGTTCATGGGCGATCACCGCGCCAGTTCGGCGGTGATGTTCTGGATGCTCGGTGGCCTCGGTCTGGCGCGCTGGGAGTTGTTGGCGGTGCCGGCGCTCAGTGTGTTGCTCGGCTTGCTTCTGCTGATCGGCATGGCCCGCCCGCTGAACGCCTTGATGGCCGGCGAACAGACCGCCGTCACCCTCGGCCTGAATGCCCGGGCGGTGCGCCTGCGGGTGTTCGTGATCGCTTCGCTGATGACCGGAGTGCTGGTGTCGATCAGTGGCTCCATCGGTTTTGTCGGGCTGATGGTGCCGCACATTGCCCGGCGCCTGATCGGTGCCGAGCATCGGCGTCTGCTGCCGGTGTGCGTGTTGCTCGGCAGCGTTTTCCTCGTCTGGGTGGACGTCGCCGCCCGCACACTGATCGCCCCCGAAGACTTGCCCATCGGCGTTGCCACCGCTGCCCTCGGCGGCCTGTTCTTCATCGGCCTGATGCGCCGTCGCTGAACCCTGGGGGCGCGCCCCAATTTGGCGCGCCCCACTGCACCTTTGCATGCAACGCGTCCCCTCATGGTGCGCCGTCTCCGCGTGCGACCGCTCTAAACCGACATTTCCCTGCCCAAACCCGACCGGGCACAGCCCTTGCAAAACAACCTTCAGTCGTTCGCATCTGCCAACCATAAAAAACTTTAACGTTCATGGAGATCGCACAATGAAGCGTCGCAGTTTGATCAAGGCTTTCACACTCACGGCATCCATTGCCGCGATGGGCATGACCTGGACCGTACAGGCCGCCGAGACCATCAAGGTCGGGATTCTGCATTCGTTGTCCGGCACCATGGCGATCTCCGAAACGTCGCTCAAGGACATGGCGTTGATGACCATCGACGAGATCAACGCCAAGGGCGGGGTGAACGGCAAGATGCTTGAACCGGTGGTGGTCGACCCGGCGTCGAACTGGCCACTGTTCGCGGAAAAGGGCCGCCAGTTGCTGACCCAGGACAAGGTCGCGGTGGTGTTCGGCTGCTGGACCTCGGTGTCGCGCAAATCGGTGCTGCCGGTGTTCGAAGAACTCAACGGCCTGCTGTTCTACCCGGTGCAATACGAAGGTGAAGAGATGTCGCCGAACGTGTTCTACACCGGCGCCGCGCCGAACCAGCAAGCGATCCCGGCGGTTGAATACCTGATGAGCGAAGAAGGCGGCAGTGCCAAGCGCTACTTCCTGCTTGGCACCGATTACGTGTATCCGCGCACCACCAACAAGATCCTGCGCTCGTTCCTGCACTCCAAAGGCGTAGCGGATAAAGACATCGAAGAGGTCTACACCCCGTTCGGTCATAGCGACTATCAAACCATCGTCGCCAACATCAAAAAATTCTCGGCCGGCGGCAAGACCGCTGTGATCTCCACCGTCAACGGCGACTCCAACGTGCCGTTCTACAAAGAGCTGGCCAACCAGGGCCTGAAAGCCACCGACGTACCGGTGGTGGCGTTCTCGGTGGGCGAAGAAGAACTGCGCGGCATCGACACCAAGCCGCTGGTGGGCAACCTCGCGGCATGGAACTACTTCGAGTCGGTGGAGAACCCGGTGAACAAGAAGTTCGTCGATGACTGGAAAGCCTACGCGAAGAAACACAACCTGCCGGGCGCCGACAAGGCTGTGACCAACGACCCGATGGAAGCCACGTACGTCGGCATCCACATGTGGGCGCAGGCGGCGGAGAAAGCCAAATCCACCGACGTCGACAAGGTCCGCGAAGCCCTCGGCGGCCAGACCTTCGCCGCGCCGTCCGGCTACACCCTGACCATGGACAAGACCAATCACCACCTGCACAAACCTGTGATGATCGGCGAGATCCAGAGCGACGGTCAGTTCAACGTCGTGTGGCAGACCGAAGGGCCGATCCGTGCGCAGCCGTGGAGCCCGTTCATTCCGGGTAATGACAAGAAGCCGGAGTATGCGGTGAAGAGCAACTGAGGCGGATTCAGACCTTGAGGCGGACTTGAGACCTTCCCCCTCACCCCAGCCCTCTCTCTCAGGGAGAGGGGGGAAAGGGAGCAGATCTCCATCGTTTTCAAAGCCTGAGTTCGACTCTGTTTTTTCAGGTCGATGCTTGATGAACAGACAACTCGGTCAGTCCCCTCTCCCTCCGGGAGAGGGCTAGGGTGAGGGCTGGATTTCGCAGTCGGACACCGCTCCATCGGCCACCGCAACACAGGAAGCACCACCCATGCCCACTGCCTTTTACCGCGTCATCCTGGCCCTCTTGCTCCTGCTGCCCATGATGACCCACGCCAGCGACGCCGAAGACTTCGTCGCCGCCAACCCGACGCAACAGGCCAAACTGCTGGAAGCCTGGGCCGCGCAGCCCGATCCGGCGCGTGTCGAACTGATCAACGCCCTGCAACAAGGCGAACTGACCGTCGACGGCCAACCCAAGACCCTGCGCCTGAACAACCGCCTGCGGGGTCTGATCGACACCGCGCTGGCCAGCCACCAATTGCTCGCCGCCGACGCCAAAACCCGTCTGACCGCCGCGCAGCAATTGCAGAAAAGCGCCAAACCGGCGCAGCTGAAATTCCTCGACCAGCAACTGGCTGGCGAACAAGACGAAAGCGTCCACGCCGCCCTGAGCCTGGCGCTGGCCAATCTGCAACTGGTCGACACCGACCCGGCGGTGCGCCTCGCGGCCGTGCGTCTGCTCGGTGAAACCGGCGACCCGCTGGCCCGTACCCGCCTCGAAGGTTTGCTCGAACCCGGCGTCGAAACCGATGCCAACGTGCGCACCGCCGCCGAAACCAGCCTCGCCCAGGTCAAGCGCAAACTGCTGGTTGGCGAACTGCTCGGCCAGGCCTTCAGCGGTATGTCCCTCGGTTCGATTCTGCTGCTTGCCGCGCTCGGCCTGGCGATCACCTTCGGCCTGCTCGGTGTGATCAACATGGCCCACGGCGAGATGCTGATGCTCGGCGCCTACTCGACCTACGTCGTGCAGTTGATGTTCCAGCGCTACGCGCCGCAGGCCATCGAGTTCTATCCGCTGATCGCGCTGCCGGTGGCGTTCTTCGTCACCGCTGCCATCGGCATGGCCCTGGAGCGCACGGTGATCCGTCACCTCTACGGTCGACCACTGGAAACCCTGCTCGCCACCTGGGGCATCAGCCTGATGCTGATTCAACTGGTGCGTCTGGTGTTCGGTGCGCAGAACGTTGAAGTGGCGAACCCGGCATGGCTGTCCGGCGGGATTCAGGTGTTGCCGAATCTGGTGCTGCCGTACAACCGCATCGTGATCATCGCCTTTGCGCTGTTCGTGGTGGTGCTGACCTGGCTGCTGCTGAACAAGACCCGCCTGGGTCTGAACGTGCGCGCCGTCACCCAGAACCGCAACATGGCCGCCTGTTGCGGCGTGCCCACCGGGCGCGTCGACATGCTCGCTTTCGGCCTCGGCTCGGGCATCGCCGGGCTCGGTGGCGTGGCCCTGAGCCAGATCGGCAACGTCGGCCCGGACCTCGGCCAGAGCTACATCATCGACTCGTTCCTGGTGGTGGTGCTCGGCGGCGTCGGGCAATTGGCCGGCAGCGTGTTCGCCGCGTTCGGCCTGGGCATCGCCAACAAGATTCTCGAACCGCAGATCGGTGCGGTGCTCGGCAAGATCCTGATCCTCGCGCTGATCATTCTGTTCATCCAGAAACGTCCGCAAGGCCTCTTCGCACTGAAAGGACGGGTGATCGACTGATGAACCAGCCTCTACTAGTCACGGCCACACAAAAGGCCGGCCCGAAAGTCACCCTCGCCATCGGCGCGGTGGTGCTCGCCTTGCTGATCGCCCTGCCGCTGCTGTCGCTGTTGCCGGCGGACAGCTCGCTGCATGTTTCGGCCTACACCCTGACGCTGGTGGGCAAGATTCTCTGCTACGCCATCGTCGCCCTGGCACTGGATCTGGTCTGGGGTTACGCCGGTCTCCTGTCGCTGGGCCACGGTCTGTTCTTCGCCCTCGGCGGTTATGCGATGGGCATGTACCTGATGCGTCAGGCTGCCGGTGATGGCTTGCCGGCGTTCATGACCTTCCTGTCGTGGACCGAGTTGCCGTGGTACTGGAGCGGCACCGGCAGCTTCCTCTGGGCGATGTGCCTGGTGGTGTTGGCACCGGGGTTGCTGGCGCTGGTGTTCGGTTTTTTCGCCTTCCGCTCAAGGATCAAGGGCGTGTATTTCTCGATCATGACCCAGGCCCTGACCTTCGCCGGGATGCTGCTGTTTTTCCGCAACGAGACCGGCTTCGGCGGCAACAACGGCTTCACCAATTTCCGCACGATCCTCGGTTTCGGTATCACCGAACCGGGCACTCGCGCGGTGCTGTTTCTGGCGACGGTGCTGTTGTTGGTGGCGAGCCTGTTCATCGGCTGGCGGCTGGCGCGCAGCAAGTTCGGCCGGGTGCTGACCGCGTTGCGTGACGCGGAAAATCGCCTGATGTTCTGCGGCTACGACCCGCGCGGCTTCAAGCTGTTCGTCTGGGTGTTGAGTGCGGTGTTGTGTGGTCTGGCGGGTGCGTTGTACGTGCCGCAAGTGGGGATCATCAACCCCAGCGAAATGTCGCCGACCAACTCGATCGAAGCCGCTGTGTGGGTGGCCCTTGGCGGGCGCGGCACCTTGATCGGCCCGCTGCTCGGCGCCGGCGTGGTCAACGGCATGAAAAGCTGGTTCACCGTGGCCTTCCCCGAATACTGGCTGTTCTTCCTCGGCGCGCTGTTCATCGTCGTGACGTTGTACCTGCCCAAGGGCGTGATCGGTCTGCTGAAGAAACGAGGTGAATCATGAGAGTCACGGCGAGCGCTGAATTCATGCTGGAACCGGCCTTTTTCCCGGTGGAACCGAACAAGGACGAAGGCACCAGCCGCGACTCGATCGGCCTCGGGCAACGCGTCGGTCCGGGCCTCGATACCCGTCACGGCACGATCCTGACGCTGGAAGACATCAGCGTCAGCTTCGACGGCTTCCGCGCGCTGAACAATCTGAACCTGTACATCGGCGTCGGCGAACTGCGCTGCATCATCGGCCCCAACGGCGCGGGCAAGACCACGCTGATGGACGTGATCACCGGCAAGACCCGCCCGAGTCATGGCAAGGCGTGGTTCGGCGAAACCCTCGACCTGACGCAGATGAGCGAAGTGCAGATCGCCCAGGCGGGGATCGGTCGCAAGTTCCAGAAACCGACGGTGTTCGAAGCCCTGAGCGTGTTCGAGAACCTGGAGCTGGCGCAGAAAACCGACAAGTCGGTGTGGGCCAGCCTGCGGGCGAAGTTGAGCGGCGAACAGAAAGACCGGATCAGCGAAGTACTCGACACCATTCGCCTGACCACTTCGGTCAATCGCCCGGCGGGGCTGCTGTCCCACGGACAGAAACAGTTTCTGGAAATCGGCATGTTGCTTATGCAGGACCCGCAACTGCTGCTGCTCGATGAACCGGTGGCCGGCATGACCGACGCCGAAACCGAGTTCACCGCCGAGCTGTTCAAGTCGCTGGCAGGCAAGCATTCGCTGATGGTGGTGGAACACGACATGGGTTTCGTCGGCTCGATTGCCGACCACGTCACCGTGTTGCATCAGGGCAGCGTGCTGGCCGAGGGGTCGCTGGAACAGGTGCAGGACAACGAGCGCGTGATCGAAGTCTATCTCGGCCGCTGAAACTGCAAGCCCGCTCCCACAGGGGGATTTGAGGAGAACTTGAACATGCTGCAAGTCGACAAGCTGCACCAGTACTACGGCGGTAGCCACATCCTGCGCGGCCTGAGTTTTGACGTGAAGGTCGGCGAAGTGACCTGCCTGCTCGGGCGTAACGGTGTGGGCAAGACCACGCTGCTCAAATGCCTGATGGGCCTGCTGCCGGCCAAGGAAGGCACGGTGAACTGGGAAGGCCAACCGATCACCACGTTCAAGCCGCATCAACGGGTGCACGCGGGGATCGCCTACGTGCCGCAGGGCCGGGAGATCTTCGGCCGACTGACCGTGGAAGAGAACCTGCTGATGGGGCTGTCGCGTTTTCCCGGCAGCGAAGCCAAAGAGGTTCCGGCGTTCATCTACGAGCTGTTCCCGGTGCTGCTGCAAATGAAACAGCGGCGCGGCGGCGATCTGTCCGGCGGTCAGCAACAGCAGCTTGCGATTGGCCGCGCACTGGCCAGCCGTCCGCGTCTGCTGATCCTCGACGAGCCCACCGAAGGCATCCAGCCGTCGGTGATCAAGGAAATCGGCGCGGTGATCAAAAAACTCGCCGCCCGTGGCGACATGGCGATTCTGCTGGTGGAGCAGTTCTACGATTTCGCCGCCGAACTGGCCGATCAGTACCTGGTGATGTCCCGGGGCGAGATCGTGCAGCAGGGCCGTGGCGAAAATATGGAAGCCGAAGGCGTACGCGGGCTGGTGACTATTTGAGGTTACGGTCTAATCTGTAGCGTCCTAACGATAATCAGAAAACATGAACTTACCTGTTGCGACTGCCCTGTTTACCCCAAGCTGGCACGCCGAGCTGGAGCTGGCCTACGCCCGCTTCGGCGATTGCACGCGGCCGACCCGCCGCCGGCACCTCGGCCCGTTGCGGGTGCAAAAACATCTGTACGCCGAAGGGCCCGAGGTCTGCCAGCACATCATCGTCCACCCGCCGGGCGGCATTGCCGGCGGTGACCGGCTCGACATCAGCGCCCGCGTCGAACAAGACGCCTGGGCACAGATCACCAGCCCCGGCGCGGCCAAGTGGTATCGCGCGGCGGGGCCCGCTTATCAGTCGCTGAACCTGCATGTCGCTGATGGCGCGACACTGGAATGGCTGCCCCAGGAAACCATCGTCTACAGCGCCGCCCAGGCGGAACTCACGACCTCGATCGACCTTGAAGGCGATGCGCGACTGTTTTACTGGGACGTGGTGGCGATGGGTCGTCCGGCCAGTGGCGAGCGCTTTGACCTCGGGCATTTTCAGGCGCATCTGGATATTCGCCGTGATGGCCGGCTGCTGTGGCATGAGCGCCAGCGCATCGTCGGCAACGATGGTTTGCTTGATTCGCCGATCGGGCTGGATGGCAATCCGGTGTTTGCAACCTTGCTGGTGACCGGTGAGATCGATGCTGAATTGCTGGAACGCTGCCGCTCGCTGGGCCACGACGTGCGCGGGGATTTGACGCAATTGCCCGGTCTTTTGGTCGCCCGTTGCCTGGCCAGCGAAGCGTTGCTGGCGCGGGCCTGGCTGATCGATCTCTGGCGATTGCTCAGACCTGCGCTGCTCGGCCGTGAAGCTCAGCCGCCGAGAATCTGGAGTACTTGAGGGCCAGCCCCTCACCCCCCGCCCTCTCCCCGGAGGGGAGAGGGAGCCTGAACGAGGTGACCGCTTGAAATGTTTCAGACACAAGAATTCAACTGACTGAACTGGCCATTGAAAACAACCGAGATCAGTCCCCTCTCCCTCCGGGAGAGGGCTAGGGTGAGGGCTGGGTCTGACTGACACCCCACTCACCACAAGAACCACACAAATCTGCCCAAATGGATTTCAAACGATGGACCTGACCCCACGCGAAAAAGACAAGCTGCTGATCTTCACCGCCGGCCTCGTGGCCGAGCGGCGACTGGCCCGTGGCGTGAAGCTCAACTACCCGGAAGCCATGGCCTACATCTCGGCGGCGCTGCTCGAAGGCGCCCGTGACGGCCAGACCGTGGCCGAGCTGATGCACTACGGCACCACCCTGCTGACCCGCGATCAGGTGATGGAAGGCATCCCGGAAATGATCCCGGAGATCCAGGTCGAAGCGACGTTTCCCGACGGCACCAAACTGGTCACCGTCCATCAACCGATCGTCTGAGGCCGCGCCATGACTTACACCATCCGCGATGCCCTGCACGCCGACCTGCCGGCGATCCGCGACATCTACAACGACGCCGTGCTCAACACCACGGCGATCTGGAATGAATCCGCCGTCGACCTCGGCAACCGTCAGGCGTGGTTCAGCGCGCGCCAGGCCCAGGGTTATCCGATCCTGGTGATCGTCGACGCCGACAACACCACCCTCGGCTACGCTTCGTTCGGTGACTGGCGACCGTTCGACGGTTTCCGCCACACCGTCGAGCACTCGGTCTACGTGCGCAGCGACCAGCGCGGCAACGGTCTCGGCCCGCAATTGATGACCGCGCTGATCGAACGCGCGAAAACCTGCGACAAACACGTCATGGTCGCCGCCATCGAAAGCGGCAACGCCGCATCGATCCGCCTGCACGAGCGCGCCGGTTTCATCACCACCGGGCAGATGCCGCAAGTCGGCACCAAGTTCGGCCGCTGGCTCGACCTGACCTTCATGCAACTTACCCTCAATCCTGGCGCGGAGCCGCCGCCCGCCCACAAGGAGTGACACCGATGAACCCCGCCCAACTGCGACGCGTCAATGCTGAAAGTTTTGCGCACTATCGTCAGGGCCTGATCGACCTGCTGCTCGACGCCGTGGGTTATGGCGCCAGCGTCGGCTTCATGGCCGACCTTGATGCCACGCAGGCCCGCGCCTATTTCGACGACGTGCAGGACAACCTGAACAAGGGCAACGTGTTGCTGTGGGTGGTGGTCAAGGACGAACAGGTGCAGGCCAGCGTCCAGTTGAGCCTGTGCCAGAAGGCCAACGGCCTGAACCGCGCCGAGGTGCAGAAACTGCTGGTGCGCGAACACGCCCGGCGGCGCGGCCTCGGCCAGCAGTTGATGCAAGCGCTGGAACAGACCGCGCGTCAGTACAAGCGCGGCATGCTTTACCTCGATACCGAGGCCGGCTCCCCCGCCGAAGATTTCTACAAGGCCCTGGGCTACACCCGCGCCGGGGAAATTCCCGATTACGCCTGCGACCCGAACGGCACCTATCGCCCGACGGCCCTCTATTACAAAGTCCTGCAAGGAGCGAACTGATGATTCCCGGCGAGTACAAAATCCAGCCCGGCGACATCGAACTCAACGTCGGTCGCCGCACCGTCAGCCTGAAAGTGGCGAACAGCGGCGACCGGCCGATCCAGGTCGGTTCGCACTACCATTTTTTCGAGACCAACGACGCCCTGACTTTCGACCGCGCCGCCAGCCGTGGCATGCGCCTGAACATTCCGGCGGGCACCGCCGTGCGCTTCGAGCCGGGGCAGAGCCGCGAGGTGGAACTGGTGGACTATGCCGGGCACCGGCGGGTGTTCGGGTTTGCCGGGCGGGTCATGGGTGACCTCTGAATTTTGCGGCGCCTCCATCGCGAGCAGGCTCGCTCCCACATTAAACCGAGTTCCTCCAGCTGGAATCCGATCCTCTGTGGGAGCGAGCCTGCTCGCGAAAGTGAGCGCAGCGAACGATCTCAAAACCAATTGAATTCCAAGGCGAACACATGAAGATCTCGCGTCAAGCCTACGCCGACATGTTCGGCCCCACCGTCGGCGACAAGGTGCGCCTGGCCGACACCGAGCTGTGGATCGAAGTCGAACAGGACTTCACCACCTACGGCGAAGAAGTGAAATTCGGCGGCGGCAAAGTGATCCGCGACGGCCAGGGCCAGAGCCAGTTGCTGGCGGCCGAAGTGGTCGACACCGTCATCACCAACGCGCTGATCATCGACCACTGGGGCATCGTCAAGGCCGACGTCGGCCTCAAGGATGGGCGCATCGCCGCGATCGGCAAGGCCGGCAACCCGGACGTGCAGCCCGGCGTGACCATCGCCATCGGCGCCAGCAGCGAAGTGATCGCCGGCGAAGGCATGATCCTCACCGCCGGCGGCATCGACACCCACATCCACTTCATCTGCCCGCAGCAAATCGAAGAAGCGCTGATGAGCGGCGTCACCACCATGATCGGCGGCGGCACCGGCCCGGCCACCGGCACCAACGCCACCACCTGCACCTCTGGGCCGTGGCACCTGGCGCGGATGCTCCAGGCGGCGGACGCGTTCCCGATGAACATCGGCCTCACCGGCAAGGGCAACGCCAGCCTGCCGGAACCGCTGATCGAACAGGTCAAGGCCGGCGCCATCGGCCTCAAGCTGCACGAAGACTGGGGCACCACCCCGGCGAGCATCGACAACTGCCTGAGCGTCGCCGACCAGTACGACGTGCAGGTGGCGATCCACACCGACACGCTCAACGAGTCCGGTTTCGTCGAAACCACCCTCGGCGCGTTCAAGGGCCGGACCATCCACACCTATCACACCGAAGGGGCCGGCGGCGGCCATGCACCGGACATCATCAAGGCCTGCGGTTTCGCCAACGTGCTGCCGAGCTCGACCAACCCGACCCGGCCGTTCACCCGCAACACCATCGACGAACACCTCGACATGCTGATGGTCTGCCACCACCTCGACCCGAGCATTGCCGAGGACGTGGCGTTCGCCGAAAGCCGCATCCGCCGCGAAACGATTGCCGCCGAAGACATCCTGCATGACCTCGGCGCGTTCTCGATGATCAGCTCCGACAGCCAGGCCATGGGCCGCGTCGGCGAAGTCATCACGCGCACCTGGCAGACCGCCGACAAGATGAAAAAGCAGCGCGGCCCGCTCGCGCAGGACGGCGAAGGCAACGACAACTTCCGCGCCAAACGCTACATCGCCAAGTACACGATCAACCCGGCGATCACCCATGGCATCAGCCATGAAGTGGGTTCGGTGGAAGTCGGCAAATGGGCCGATCTGGTGCTCTGGCGCCCGGCGTTCTTTGGCGTGAAGCCAACGCTGATCCTCAAGGGCGGCGCCATCGCCGCGAGCCTGATGGGTGACGCCAACGCCTCGATCCCGACCCCGCAACCGGTGCACTACCGCCCGATGTTCGCCAGCTACGGTGGCTCGCTGCACGCCACCAGCCTTACCTTCATCAGCCAGGCGGCGCAGGCGTCGGGACTGCCCGAAGCGTTGGGCCTGAAGAAGAAAATCGCCGTGGTCAAAGGTTGCCGCGAGGTGCAGAAAACCGACCTGATCCACAACGACTATCTGCCGAACATCGACGTCGACCCGCAGACCTATCAGGTCAAGGCCGACGGCGTGCTGCTCTGGTGTGAACCGGCCGAAACCCTGCCGATGGCGCAGCGTTACTTCCTGTTCTGACAGCCGACGCACGCAAAAAAGGCCCCGAGCACCTGCCTGACGCAGGGTCTCGGGGCCTTTTTCGTGGTGCTGGAAAACCACCGGGCAAAGGGTCGTGTATTTCTCGCCAAAGGGACTAATATTCGATTCGCTGTCGCCTTTTTTCAGGAACTGCCCATGCGTCTTTCCGAGTTCATCCTGGCCAATATCGACGCTATCGTCGATGAATGGGAACAGTTTGCCGCTACCATCACCCCGGCCGCCGACTATCTGGACTCCGCCGGTCTGCGCGATCACGCCAGCGCCATCCTGCGGGCCGCCGCCCGCGACATGAGCAAACCGCAAAGCCGCGACGAACAGGTCGCCAAGGCCAAGGGCGAAGGCCCGGAAAAGACCCCGAGTCTGGATGAAGCCGGCGCCAGCCATGGAGAGCTTCGCCATACCGTCGGCTTTGACCTGGTGCAGATGACCTCGGAATTCCGCCACCTGCGCGCCTGTGTGATACGGCGCTGGGTCGACAGTCTGGAATCGCCGGACATGGCGTACTTCCAGGACATGATCCGCTTCAACGAAGCCATCGACGAAGCCCTGGCCGAATCGACGGCGGCTTACGCCGAGCAGATGGAGCATTCCCGGGACATCTTTCTGGCCATCCTCGGCCATGACCTGCGCGCGCCCCTGCAAGCGGTGAGCATGTCCACCGAGTTGCTGATGCGCAAAACCACGCTGCAAGGCGATGCTCTGACTTGCGCGCTGAACATCAAAACAGGCGCGCGACACATGGGGGCCATGGTCAGCGACCTCTTGGAGCTGGTACGCAGCCGCCTGGGCAGAAGCCTGCCGATCGAACCCGCGCCGATGGACCTGGCCGACGCGGCGCGAGCGGCCCTCGCCGAGGCCTGCGCCGGCAATCCACAATGCGACCCGACCCTGAAAGCCGAGGGCGATACCCGTGGCGTCTGGGATGCCGGACGGATCGATCAACTGCTGCAGAATCTGATCGGTAATGCCTTGCAGCATGGCTCGAACCGGCAGGAGATCCTGGTGACGCTGCGGGGCGACGCTGCAAGCGTGCACCTGAGCGTGCACAACCACGGCGTGCCGATCCCTGAGGAAGCCATCGGCACCCTTTTCGATCCATTGGTGCGCAGTGCCGACGAAGAACTCGGACAGCCGTCGACCAGCCTCGGTCTGGGCCTGTTCATCGTCAAGGAAGTGGTGACCGCCCACGGCGGGACGATCGAAGTCAGTTCAAGCGCAGCCGACGGTACGCTGTTCAGCGTGACGCTGCCCAGACGGGTATGAAACGCTACTCGACCACCAGCCGCGCCAGACGCTGACGGAGCATGCGGTTCTCGGATCGCAACTCCTGCACTTCTTCCAGCAGGTCCAGCGCCAGCGCGACACCTTCCCATTCCAGCTCCAGGTCGCGCCGCAGCTTGGCGGCGCGTTTGGCCAGGGCCAGTTCGTAATCGGTGAAGCGCCATTCCCTGGGCTGCGCGCCCTGAGGTTCGAGGATGCCGTGTTCGACGATTTCGATCACGTAGACGTCCGACAGGTCGGCCGCCTCACAGAATTCTGCCATGTCCAGTTGAACGATCAGGGGGCTGCTCATGTTGGGCTACTCCGTCGTCAGTATCAGAAGTTCTCGCGCGGATTGAAGGCGGCCTTCTTCGCCAGTTCCTGCCACAGCGCCTTGACGTCATCGCCGTTGGCTTTGGGCATCACGGCCTTGAGCTGGACGAACAGATAACCGCGCTCGCCCGCCTTGTTCTGCAGACCGTGGCCCTTGGCACGCATGCGCTGGCCGTTCTGGCTGCCGGCCGGAACCTTGAGGTTGATCTTGCCGGTCAGGGTCGGCACGGCCACTTCGGCGCCCAGCGCCAGCTCCCACGGTGCCAACGGCAAGGTGATGATTAGGTTTTCGCCTTCAACGTCGAATTTCGGGTGCGGCGCGAAACGGATGGTCAGGTACAGATCGCCATTGGCGCCGCCACCGATGCCCGGTGCGCCCTGGCCCTTGAGGCGGATACGCTCGCCGTCGGCCACGCCGGCCGGGATCTTCACGTTCAGGCTCTTGCTGGTGTTGCTGACGTGCTGGCCCGAGCCGTTGTATTGCGGGACCTGGAAGCTGATCTTTTTCGATTCGTTCGAAAGCGTCTCTTCCAGAAAGATCGGCAGTTCCAGTTCCACGTCTTGCCCTCGCCGTCCGGCGCTGCGGGATTGCCGGCCAGCGCCGCCACCGAAACCGGGGCCGCGATTGCCGAAGATCGAACTGAAGAAGTCCGAGAAGTCACCGGTGTCGCCACCGCCGCCACCAAAGCCGCCACGGCTCTGCCAGCCCGGCGGGCCCTGAAACGGCTGACCGTGCTGGCCATAACGACGCAGTTCGTCGTATTCGGCGCGCTTGTCGGCGCTTTTCAGCGCTTCATAGGCTTCCGAGGCGTCCTTGAACTTGGCCTCGGCGTCCTTTTCCTTGCTGACATCGGGGTGGTATTTGCGCGCCAGCTTGCGATAGGCAGCCTTGATCGCCTTGTCGTCAGCCGTCGGCTCCACGCCGAGTATCTTGTAATAGTCTTTGAAGTCCATCGAAGGAATCACCATCCGTTATCGATTTCGCGCCGATGCCAGCATGCGCCGATTCGCACGTGCCGGGTTGACCGATCTCAAGTGTGTGACCGGGTGGCGCAGCAGAAGTTTATCGGCAGTGGACGGCGGTTCTTGCGACCGCCGGTATGTCTGCCGGCCCATGCCAGCAAGTTTGGGGCAAAGCGCCGAGTTTCAAGCAAGCTTAGTCGTGAAATAGCAGATGACCGGCCTTCGAATCTGTCGCGCACTGACATACACTGCGCGGCCGTTTTTTGACCGGAACCGAAAGACCATGAAAGACGCCTCTCCAGCCCGTGCCTGCGGCATCGACTTCGGCACGTCCAACTCCACCGTCGGCTGGCTGCGCCCCGGCATGGAAACGATGATCGCGCTGGAAGACGACAAGATCACCCTGCCGTCGGTGGTCTTTTTCAACATCGAAGAGCGCCGTCCGGTTTACGGCCGTCTGGCGCTGCACGAATACCTGGAAGGCTACGAAGGCCGGCTGATGCGCTCGCTCAAGAGCCTGCTGGGTTCCAAGCTGATCAAGCACGACACCAGCGTCCTCGGCACCGCGATGCCGTTCAAGGACTTGCTCGGGCTGTTCATCGGCCAGCTCAAGAGCCGCGCTGAAGCGACCGCCGGTCGTGAGTTCGAGCAAGTGGTGCTGGGCCGTCCGGTGTTCTTCGTCGACGACGATCCGCTGGCCGACCAGGAAGCCGAGGACACCTTGGTGGAAGTGGCACGCAAGCTCGGCTTCAAGGACGTGTCGTTCCAGTACGAGCCGATTGCCGCGGCCTTCGACTACGAGTCGACCATCGAAAAGGAAGAGCTGGTCCTGATCGTCGACATCGGCGGTGGTACCTCGGACTTCTCGCTGGTGCGGCTGTCGCCCGAGCGTCGTGGTGTGGATAACCGCCACGACGACATTCTCGCCACCGGTGGCGTGCACATCGGCGGGACCGATTTCGACAAACAGCTGAGCCTGCAAGGCCTGATGCCGCTGTTCGGCTACGGCAGCCGCATGAAAAGCGGCGCGTTCATGCCGACCAGCCACCACATGAACCTGGCGACCTGGCACACCATCAACTCGGTGTACTCGCAGAAATCGACCCTGGCCCTGGGCAGCATGCGCTACGACATTGAGGACACCGGCGGCATCGACCGTCTGTTCAAGCTGATCGAACAGCGCGCCGGGCACTGGCTGGCGATGGAAGTGGAAGAAACCAAAATCCACCTGACCCACAACGACAGCCGTCATGTGCCGCTGGATCGCATCGAGTCGGGCCTGAGCGTGGAACTGACCCGGGCATTGTTCGAGTCGGCCATCGAGTCGCAGCTCGAGCGCGTGCGCGCCAGCGTCACCCGGTTGCTGGCCGACGCCAATGTGGCGGTGGGTCAGGTCGATACGGTGTTCTTCACCGGCGGTTCCAGCGGCATCCCGGCACTGCGCAACAGCGTCTCGGCGATGCTGCCGAACGCGCGGCATGTGGAAGGGAACATCTTTGGCAGCATTGGTAGCGGTCTGGCGATTGAAGCCATGAAACGTTACGGCTCGGTGAACTGATCCAAAAGCGGCGGTGCGCCCTTCGCGAGCAAGCCCGCTCCCACAGGTTCAGTGTGATCCTGTGGGAGCGGGCTTGCTCGCGAAAGGGCCAGTTCAGACGCTGGAAGTCTGGATCAAACCATCCCGCCCAGCTTCAACTCACTCTTCAGATACGCATAATAAATCGGCCCCGCCACCACCCCCGGCAGGCCGAACGCGGCCTCGAACACCAGCATTGCCAGCAGCAACTCCCAGGACTTGGCACTGATCTGCCCGCCGACGATGCGCGCGTTGAGAAAGTATTCGAGCTTGTGGATAAAGATCAGGTAGCCCAGCGCCGCAATCGCCACCCAGATCGACAGCGACAGGCCGACGATGGTGATCAGCGTGTTCGACATCAGGTTGCCGATCACCGGCAGCAGGCCGAGCAGGAAGGTCAGCACGATCAGGGTCTTGGTCAGCGGCAGCTTGATCCCGAACAGCGGCAGGATCACCGCGAGGAAGATCCCGGTGAAGAAGGTGTTGAGCAGGGAAATCTTGATCTGTGCGAACACGATGTTGCGAAACGCCTGAACCAGCAGGTGCAGACGGTCGAACAGGGCGGCCGCCAGCGGCTTGCGCTTGGTGACGTCCGGCACCCGCTGCAGGGCGATGATCGCGCCCAGCACCATGCCGATCAGCAGCGTCACGAACATGTGCGCCGCGTCCTTGCCCACTAGTTGCAGCTCCGACAAATGCTTGCTCGCCCATTCACCGATGGCCACCCGGAACTCGGCGGCACTGGCCGGCAGGTAGCTATCGATAAACGGCGGCAGTTGCCCGCGGGCGCGGTCAACCACACCCATGAATTTGTCGAGGGAAGCGCCAGGGTTTTCCGCTTCATGCAACAGGAAACTGATGGCCCCGGCAAATATCAGCGCCAGCACACTCACCACCAGCGTGCCGAGCAGCGCCACCGCCAGCCAGCGCGCACGCCGGCCTTCGATCAACCGTTGCAGTTGCGGGGTGAGCATGTTGACCAGTTCGAACACCAGCAACCCGGCCAGCAGGCTGGGCAGCAAACGCAATGGCAACACCAGCAACAGACCGCCGAAAATGATGATGCAACTGACCCAGAACACAACATGACGCTCAGAAAACGTTGGCATACAGCCTCAAAACGAACGGCGTAAAAGGATTGGCAGTCTGCCAGCGATCCTTGGGGAGCACTAGGGATATGCGGTGTTTGGGGTTTGGTGTCTGACTTGCGGCCCAGCCCTCACCCTAGCCCTCCCGAAACGTCGGACCGCCCGGAGAGGGAACTGATTGCGGGATGCTCGGGTGATCTGGCGACCTGAAAGCTCTGTATCGAATCCATAATCGACCGGATGTTTCAGGTCGAAGAATGTCTGGAAACAACGCGGTCAGTCCCCTCTCCCTCTGGGAGAGGGTTAGGGTGAGGGCCTGGATCCCAAGCCGGACACATCTGCCAGTCACCACTCAAACCCGCTTTATTTTTTCTTCAGACAATCACTCATGAACGTCTTGCGCGCATCCCCCGTCAGCGCCTTGGTGGCCGCATCGGCATTGCAGGTTTTCATTTTCTGTTGCTGCGGGGTCAGGGCCTTGGCGTCGTTGGCCGCCGGGGCTGCCTTGAGGCAGGTGCTCATGAAGGCTTTGCGCTCGTCGCCCTTGAGGCTCTTGGCCGTGGCGTCGGCGTTGCAGGTGGTCATCTTGTTCTGTTGCGCCGTGGCGGCGAAACCCTGGGAGCACAGCAGCAGACCGATCATCAACAAAGGGACACGCAACATCTTCATGGAGTTTTCTCCTTGGCGCCGCCTCGATGGAGGCGGCCTCTGCTGGAGTGTAGTCAAAGCTTGTTACACCTTCCTAGCCTCAAGATGGCTGCGCCGATACTGCTCCGGGGTACATCCGGCCTGCCGGGCAAACATGGCGATGAAGGCCGAACCGCTGCTGTAGCCGAGATCGAAGGCGATTTCCTGCACACTGCGCGCCGACTCCAGCGCCTCGATGGCCGCAAGATAGCGCAGCCGCTGACGCCACTCGCCAAAACTCATTCCCAGCTCCCGCACGAACTGCCGGGCCAGGGTGCGCTCGCTGACATGCACCTGCGCCGCCCAGTGCGCCAGCGGCTGGTTGTTGCCGGGCTCGGCCTGCAGGGTTTCAAGGATGGTCAGCAATCCGGGGCTGCTGGCGTAGGGCAGATAGCATTGATGAACCGGCGCCTGGCGCAATTGATCCACCAACACCTGGGCCAGGCGCTGGTCGGCTTCGAACGCGGGAATCTTCACATCGCGGGCGGCGAAGTCCTTGAGGATCGCCTTGAGAATGTCGCTGATCGCAAGAGTGCAGGCCTGCGCCGGCAAATCGGAACACACATCCGGCGCCAGGCACACCGCCCGATAATTGACCGGCTGATGGCTGTAGAAACTGTGCTCGACCTGCGGCGGCACCCACACCGCGTACTGCGGTGGCGACATGAAACGGCTGCCGTCGACATCCATATGCAGTACGCCGTGGGCTGCGTACTCCAGCGTGCCCCACGGATGGCGGTGCGGCGCGGCGTATTCGTGGGCGTTGAAGTCGGCATAGCGGAAATACACTGCCGACGGCAGTTCGCTGAAATCCAGCAGATCGATGTGTTTACTGTTCATGCTGTCCGGAATCAGGGGCGGGTTGTCCGGTTCGCAGTATAGGCCTGCATCCAGACAGGGGATAATCGCCGTTCATCAACGTACTGGTTTCTCCTCCCATGCAATACGCGTTTCCACTGCTGGCGATTTTCATCTGGGCCGGCAACACCGTGATCAACAAGCTGGCCGTGGGCGCGATCTTCCCCGCCGAGATCGGCTTCTACCGCTGGCTGCTCGCCGGCCTGCTGTTTACCCCGTTCATGCTCAAGAAGGTGATCGCGCACTGGCCGCAGATTCGCCCGAACCTGGGCAAGATCTTCATCCTCGGCGTGCTCGGCATGGCGGTCTATCAGAGCCTGGCCTACTTCGCCGCGACCCTGACCAGCGCCACCAACATGGGCATCATCCTGTCCCTGATGCCGCTGATGTCGCTGGCCATGGCGATCATCAGCCTCGGCCAGCGTCTGACCGCCGGTGCGCTGGTCGGCGCGGTGCTGTCGTTCGCCGGTGTGCTGGTGGTGGTGTCGTCCGGCAGCCTCGGCGCGTTGCTGCAACACGGGGTGAACCTGGGTGACGCGATGATGCTGGTCGCCACCCTCGCCTACGCGATCTACAGCACCCTGCTGAAAAAGTGGCAGCTGCGCCTGCCGCCGCTGGTGTTGCTGTATTTGCAGGTGCTGGTGGCGGTGGTGGTGCTGTTTCCGCTGTACGCCGTGTCGCCGAAAACCGGCCTGACCCTGCAGAACATTCCGCTGGTGCTGTATGCGTGCCTGCTGGCCTCGATGCTCGCGCCACTGGCGTGGATGCAGGCCGTGCAGCGTCTGGGCCCGAGTCGGACCACGCTGTTCTTCAACCTGCTGCCGTTGATCACCGCGCTGATTGCAGCGGTGGTGCTGAAGGAACAACTGGCGATGTATCACCTGGTCGGTGGCTTGCTGACGCTGGGCGGGGTGATTCTTTCCGAGCGCTGGACCACCGTCCTCGGTCGCTCCCGCACTCCAAGCGCCGCCTAGACTCCTGCGGCTTTCAACCGCGCCGCATGCTCGACAAACAGCCGCACCGGATCCGCGCCTTTGCCGACCAGGCCCAGCGACTGGTTGACGATGTCGAAGTGATCCATCGGGTAGTCATCGCCGATGACCGTGCCCAGGTGCGAGCTGTAGCGTCCGACCATGCCGTCGCACTGCCCCGGCTCGCGCACGAAGGTTTTGGCGAACAACCGGCAACTGCGGTTGGTGCCGTCGAACAGGTTGCCACCACGATCGGTCTTGCCCGGCTGCAAGGTGCCGGACCACGAGTAGTAGCGCACGCCGTTGACCTCTTCCGGCCCGTGCCCACCCCAGGTTTGCGGCAAGCCCTGTGGATAACGCTGGTTGAACAGCGCCACGCCTTCGGTGGTCAGCGAGTTGTGCGAGGCGTGGATATCCACCGGTAGTTTCGGCCCGTGATAGCCGGTTTCCAGCAGCGCCATCAGCCAGCCGACAAAGCGTAACAGCGCCTCAAGAATGCGCCCCTTGGCGCTGTCCGCCGGATAGTGTTTCGCCAGGTAGTCGGCCAGTTCCGAACCGTGATTGGGCCCGGCCACCGACGTCACCGAGGCCACCAGGTCCGGACGCTTGGCCGCCGCATAACGCGCCGTCAGCGACCCCTGGCTATGGCCGAAGAGATTGACCTTGGCCGCACCGGTCTCGCGCAGGATTTCATCGATGCGCGCCAGCAACTGCTCGCCGCGCACTTCGGTGGAGTTGAGCGGCGACACCTGCACCGCAATCACTGTCGCACCACTCCGGCGCAACGCTTTGATGATCCCGTACCAGTACGGGTACAGCACGAGACGGATGAAACCGAGCATTCCCGGCACCAGCACCAGTGGATAACGTGTGGCCGAATCTTGCGACATGGGCAAACATCCTTGTGGTCGGTGAGTGGATGCAAGGCGTGCAAAGCGCCCGCCAAGCATCCTCCTCGATGATGACAACTCCACGACCAGCCTACTTCAGCCCCACCACCCCCGCCACAATCAGCCCCACCGACAGTAACTTCACCAGCGTCAGGCTCTCGCCCAGCAGCGCGAAACCGAGAAACACCGTGCCGAGCGAGCCGATGGCGGTCCAGATCGGGTAGGCAATGCTCACCGGCAACTCGCGCATCGCCAGGGTCAGGAAGTACACCCCGCCCACCGCCGCAACCACGGTGATCAGCGACGGCCAGAGTCGGGTGAAACCCTCGGCGTACTTCATGCCCATGGCGAAGGTGACCTCGAACCCGGCCGCGATCAGCAGAAACAGCCAGGCCACCTAGAACTCCCGGGCCAGGTCAAGCAAGCGCTGCTCGGCCTCGGCCACCGACACCGCGAAGGTACGCTCGGCGGATTCCTCGCCCTCGGCGGCGACCACCGTGACATCGTTGATGCCGATGAAGCCCAGCGCGGTGCGCAGCCATGGATCGGCGTGGTTAAGCGCCTCCAGCTCGCCACCCGGGCCGAAACCGAAACCGCCGCGACTGGTGACGATCAGCGCCTTCTTGCCGTGCAACAGCGGCGTGTACTGGGCGATGCCGTTGTCGAGGGTGTGATCAAACGTCAGGCCCAACCGGACGATCTGATCGACCCAGGCCTTGAGGCCGCTGGGCACGTTGAAGTTGTACATCGGCGTGGAAATCAGCAGCAGGTCGTGATCGAACAGCTCGCCCACCAGTTGATCGCTGAGCGCCAGATCGGCTTGCATCGTCAGCGGTCGAGCCTCGGGCTCCGGGTAAAACGCCGCCGCGACAAACGCCTCATTAACCGCCGGAATCACCGCCCGCCCGACTTCACGGCGGGTGACCTGAGCCTGTGGATGGCGGACTTGCCAGGCGCTGAGAAAGCTTTCTGCCAGACGCCGCGAATGAGAACGTTCACCGCGTGGGCTGGCATGGATTGCAAGAATCTTGCTCATCTGAATCTCCTTGAGGTCTAGACTTGAGTGACTGTGTGGCGCCAGATTGCAGGCATCACATCACCGCCTCAAATGAGCAAAAATCAGTCGGGATGAATTGATCTCATCCGTGGAGTTTTCATGTTCGCAGCCTTGCCCCTGACCGCCCTGCGCGCGTTCGAATCCGCCTCACGCCTGTTGAGTTTCAAGGCGGCCGCCGAAGAACTGGCGGTGACGCCCACGGCGATTTCCCATCAGATCCGCTCGCTGGAGGACTGGCTCGGCGTGGCGCTGTTCGAACGCCTGCCGCGTCAGGTGCGCCTGACCGAGGGCGGCGAGCGGCTGTTTCGCAGCCTGCACGGCGCATTTCTGGAAGTGGCGCAAAGCGTCGACACCCTGCGCCCGCAACGCAGCGGCAGCAGCTTGACGCTGTCGACCACCGCCGCGTTTGCTGCGCTATGGCTGGTGCCGCGCCTGGGGCGGTTTTACGCCAGGCACCCGAACATCAATGTGCGCCTGGATACGCATTGCGAAGTCATCGACCTGCATCAGGACGCCAGCGTCGATCTGGTGCTGCGCTACAGCCTCGACGATTACCCGAACCTCTACGGGTTGTGCCTGTTCGATGAATCGTTCGGCGTGTACGGCTCGCCGGAACAGGTGGCGCTGGCCGCCCGCCGCACCCCGGCGCTGATCAGCGTGCATTGGCACAATTCGAAGCTCTACGCCCACGGCTGGGAGGCCTGGTGCGCGCAGTCGGGCGAGAACTGGCTGAATCAGCACCCGGCCGTCCGCGAATACGACGAAGAGCATTACGCCCTGCAAGCGGCCATTGCCGGACAGGGGCTGGTGCTGGCGAGCAACATTCTGGTGTCGCAGAGCGTCGCCAGCGGTCTGCTGGTGCCGTACAAGGGCGAGGTCCAGGTCGATGGCGCCGGATACAGCGCACTTTGCGTACCGGGCCGCGAGCGGCACCCGCCGGTGAAGGCGTTTTTTGCCTGGCTGCGCGAGGAGGCATTGCTTTCGGGACATGCCCCGCGCTGAATCCGACAAAACTTTTTGCCGCGTTCATCACTCACAACCAGGTAACGATCACGTCAGCAGAACGTGACGCCAATCGGATTAGCCTCCAGGAGACTGAAATGAGTGATCTGCATTTGTCTGATGTTCAAACCCTGCGCGAGCGCGCACGACTGCATGTGGAAAATGGCGCGGTGACCGAAAGCTACAGCGCCAACCGTGAAGAAGTGCTGCGCCTGCTCAACGAGTCGCTGGCCACTGAACTGGTCTGCGTCTTGCGCTACAAGCGCCACTACTTCATGGCTAACGGCCTGAAAGCCAACGTCGCCGCCAACGAGTTCCTCGAGCACGCCACTCAGGAAGCCGAACACGCCGACCGTCTCGCCGAGCGCATCGTGCAACTGGGCGGCGAGCCGGAGTTCAACCCGGACTTGCTGTCGAAGATGTCCCACGCGCAATACGTGGCCGGCAACACCTTGAAGGAAATGGTCTACGAGGACCTGGTGGCCGAGCGGATCGCCATCGACAGCTACCGCGAGATCATCCAGTACATCGGTGAAAAGGATCCGACCACCCGCCGGATCTTCGAAGACATCCTGGCTCAGGAAGAAGAGCATGCCGATGACATGGCCGATATCCTGAAAGACCTGTAATTCTGCCGAAAATCGCCTTCGCGAGCAGGCTCGCTCCCACAATGGAAATGCATTCCAAATGTGGGAGCGAGCCTGCTCGCGAAGAGGCCCTGTCAATCACCGATCATTTTGTAGGTTTCACTGTGACGGGTGCCTTGCCCGCCTTCATCTGCTCCAGCAACGGCGCGCACTGATTCGGCTCGCCACCGCTCGGCGCCACCAGCGCCAACAGCCCCGCCGCCGGCGCGGCGATCACGCCCAACGCCACCATCCCCGCCCCGCGCAACATCAACGGCACCGCTTTCACCCCGGCATCCGGCTTGATGAACTTGCCGCGTACATACAACGGCGAGCGCAGGGAAATCAGGCGCCAGCCCTTGGATTCCGGCGTCACCGTCAGATCCAGTTGCTCGGTGGCCATGTTCGCCGTGCCGTCGATGTAGATGATCGCGTTCTCGGTATCGAACACAAACAGCCGCGTACTGGCCAGGCCGGTCTTGATGTCGAAGTCCGCCGCCGCGCAGTTGATCTTTACTTCCTTGTCGCCAAAGATCTTGCCGACCACGTAGTTGCCGACGTTCAGGCCTGCCAGCTCCATCAACTCGCGACTGATCGCGCCGTCGTTGATCAGCATCTTCAGGTTGCCATTGGCGCCGCCCAGCAGCTTCGCCACTGAGTTGCCGCGACCGGCGATGTCGGCATCGCCGTTAAGCTCGCCGAAACTGGTCTTCATCGGTTCGAAGGTCGGGAACAGCTGTTTGAGCTTGAACTTGCGCGCGGTCAATTTGGCCCGGCCTTCCAGTGGCTCGGTACGACCGTTGAGGCGAATCTGCGCGTCGAGATTGCCGCCGGCCACACCGAAGCGCAGTGGCTCCAGACTCAGTTCGCCGTCGTTGAGTTTCAGGTGGGTATAGAGATCGGTGAAAGGCAGTTCTTCACTGTGGACGATGCGTTTGCCGGTGAATTCGACGTCGGCGTCCATGTCGCGCCAGCGCTCGGTCTTGAATTCTTCCACCGGCAACACCTTGTCCGCCGGCTGCTTGCTTTCGCCGCCACGGGCCTTCTGCTTGGCATTGGAGTCGGCACCGATCAGCGGCGCGAGGTCGGCAAACAACAGTTGATTGGACAGCAGCGCGCCACTCAGCTTCGGCCGTGGCTGGCTGGCGACGTAAGCCAGATCGCCATGGATGTCGCTGCTGCCGATCTTGCCGTTGAACTGTTCGTAGCGGAACTGCGCGCCGCCCGGCTCATGCAGCTTGGCGATCAAATGGCCGTCGGTGGCATAAGGCGGGGTGTCCGGTAGGGTCACGCCGGTCAGCGGATACAGATTGCCGAGGCTGGCGCCCGCCAGTTTCAGGCGCAGGTCGAGGGCGCCGAGATTCAGCGGATCGGTCAGGGTGCCGGCGAGTTCGATGCTGGTATCGCCGATCTTCGCCTGGGCCTGCAACGGGAACGGTTTGCTCGCATCCTGCAGGGCCAGCAGACCACCGATCTTGCCCTGGCCGGCGAGTTTCTGGCCGTGGTACTGGCCGGTGACTTTCAGGCCGAAGGCGTAATCCTGAGGTGCGCCGCCCTTGTCCTGCGCGGTTTTCGCGGCTTTGTCGCCGACGATGTCGCTGAACGGAATCGGCTTGCCCAGCGGATCGATCAGCAAGTCGAGGTTGGTCCTGAGGGTCTGGTCATCCAGGGTGACGTGGCCCTTGTCGAAACCGATGGCGCCGATGTCGACCACCCAGTTCGAGGGCTCGGCGTTCGGGTCCTTGGGATCGAACTTGAAGGTCCAGTTGGCGCGACCGTCGGCCAGGCGCTGCAATTGTGCGTTCGGCTCAGTCAGGTCGATCCGCGGGATCGTCACCCGTTGCGCCAGCAAGGCCAGTGGCGAGATGCGCAGCTCGACCCGTTTGAGGGTGACCATCTGCGGCTGTTTCGACCAGTCCGGATTGCCCAGCGTCAGGTCTTCGGCCACCACATGCGGCCACGGCATCCAGGCGCGCCAGCCGCCCTCGTCGAGTTCACGCCGCCAGACCACCGACAGGTTGCCGTTGATGGCGAACGGTCGGTGCAATTCTTCCGAGACTTTGGCATTGAGCGGCGGCTTGATCCGGTTCCAGTCGAAAAACACGATGACCAACACCAGCACCGCCAGAAGCAGCACAAGGGTGGCGAAGGTCCAGGCGAAGATTTTACGGGTGCGCGTCATGCACAAAGCTCCTGAAGACGACTGCATCCATTGGCACGACGCAGCTGAAACGGCAGGCCATGATGGCCCTCATGAAATCTGTGACTGACAAACAGCCCGCAGGTTTAATCCAAAGCCCCGTCGAGGGGAAAAACGGTCGCCATTCTGACCGATCGGTCGATTTGGCGTTACCGGCCCCGCACATTTGCGGGGCGCAAGTGGGTGGAAAATACCCACCGCAGTGCAAAACCGCCCGCCTGAAACGCCCGAGCTAGAGCCTCCCAATGGAACAATCAATTCTGTTGATTATTACCATTGTGTTTATGAACTTTTATATCGACTTATCGAGAGTAGCATTAGCTTCGTACCCACTTTATCGCCCTCCCAAGGAGCAACCCATCATGAAACGCCAACTTCTGTTCAGTCTTACCCTCTCGATGCTGGCCAGCACCGCTTTCGCTCTGCCAGCTGCTGATCAAGCAACGCCGCAAGTCAAAACCAGCCACTCGGTGTTCAGCCAGACCGTTGCTGCTGATGGCTCCGACCGCACTCCACAAGGCCAGACCCTGGCTGAAAACGGTCGTAACCGTCTGGAAGAAAAAGGCCTGGTTCAAGATGGCTATGACAAAACCCCACAAGGTCAAACCGTAGCTGAAGGCGGCCGTGATCGTCTGGAAGAGAAAGGTCTGGTTCAAGACGGTTCGGATCGCACTCCACAAGGTCAAACCCTGGCTTCTGACGGCGGCGACCGTACCCCACAAGGCCAGACCCTGGCATCGGACGGTGGTGATCGCACCCCACAAGGTCAAACTCTGGCCGAAGGCGGTGGTGACCGTGTGATCGAACGCAACAGCGCTTTGAGCTAAGCCCATGGCGGCCTGGAAAAAAAGCCCAATCCCCGGATTGGGCTTTTGACTTTTCAGCAGCCTGTATAAAGAAGTCGCGATTTCCCGCCTCCATCTCCCCTGCCGTTCGACGCCGACAAAGCCGATTTGCTAGAGTGCGGCGCTTGTCTTGCCTAAGAACACACCCTTGCGATGCTGCCCCGCGCCGAACAGAAACAACAGACCCGCAACGCCCTGATGGACGCTGCCCGCCACCTGATGGAAAGCGGCCGAGGATTCGGCAGCCTGAGCCTGCGTGAAGTGACGAAAACCGCCGGCATCGTGCCAACCGGTTTCTACCGCCATTTCGCCGACATGGACGAACTCGGCCTGGTGCTGGTCAGTGAAGTCGGCCAGACCTTCCGCGAAACCATCCGCCTGGTGCGCCACAACGAATTTGTCATGGGCGGCATCATCGATGCGTCGGTGCGGATCTTCCTCGACGTGGTCAGCGCCAACCGTTCGCAATTCCTGTTTCTGGCCCGCGAGCAGTACGGCGGATCGTTGCCGGTGCGTCAGGCCATCGGCCGCTTGCGTGAAGACATCAGCTCCGACCTGGCGGCGGACCTGGCCCTGATGCCCAAGCTTCAGCACCTCAATCGCGATGGCCTGAGCGTGATGGCCGACCTGATCGTCAAATCGGTGTTCGCCACCCTGCCGGACATCATCGACCCGCCGGCCGAAGCTCTGCCGGAGCATCTGACGCCACAGGCGAAGATCACCCAGCAGTTGCGCTTTATCTTTATCGGGCTGAAGCACTGGCAAGGGCTCGGCAGTACCGAATAGTTCTCCTCCAGATCCCCCAACCCCCACGCAAGCTCATATTTGGTGCATGTAAAAAACTTCATGCACCAAAACACCTCACAATCCTGCAACATCTTGAAACATCCACTACGCTCCGACAGGGTTTTCCTACATCTCGTCCGATTGGCAAGCCCCTTGCTCTAGCCTGAGCATTGTCCACTGCTGGAAGCTTTCCGATGCTGGTGATTCACCGCAGAATCGACCCCCAACCCGTCTGGGCCGCCGAGTTGCACCTGACCTTCGAAGCCCGGAGCAAAAGCCGCCTGCGCTGTTTCAGTGCCGAAGGCGAGGACGTCGGACTGTTTCTGGAGCGCGGTCAGCCGCCGCTGTATGACGGTGAGTGCCTGCAAGCCGAAGATGGCCGGATCGTCCGGGTCTGCGCCCGCCCCGAACAATTGCTGCACGTCACCTGCGCCAATGCTTTCGAACTGACCCGCGCCGCCTATCACCTGGGCAATCGCCATGTGGCGCTGCAAGTCGGTGACGGCTGGCTGCGGCTGCTCGACGATTACGTGCTCAAGGCGATGCTTGAACAACTGGGCGCGCAGGTCGAATCGATCGAAGCACCCTTTCAGCCCGAGCACGGCGCCTACGGTGGCGGCCATCATCATTCGCGGCACGGTGACGAAGACTTCAACTACGCGCCGAAACTCCATCAGTTCGGCGTCCGTCTGTGAACCCGGCCTGGGCGCTGCTGCGCCTGGCCAGTCCGCAATTGCCGATTGGCGGCTACAGCTATTCCCAGGGCCTGGAAATGGCGGTGGATAACGGCCGCGTCGACAGCCCGGACAGCGCCCGCCGCTGGATCAGCGATCAATTGCTGCTCAACCTCGCGCGGTTCGAGGCGCCGATGCTGCTCGCCCATTGCCAAGCTGCGGCGGATGAAAACTGGGATGAATTGCGCAAGCTCTGCGAAAGCCACCGCGCCAGCCGCGAAACCCGCGAACTGCATCTGGAGAGCCGGCAGATGGGCTATTCGTTGCAGCAATTGCTCAACGGCTTGCCCGAGCTCGATCAGGCCGCGCGGGACTTCCTTGAACACTGCGCCGAACCGCATCTTGCTCTGTGCTGGGCACTGGCCGCGCGCGCCTGGCAGATCAGCCCGCAGGACGCCCTCGCTGCGTGGCTGTGGAGCTGGCTGGAAAACCAGCTCGCGGTGCTGATGAAAACCCTGCCGCTGGGCCAGCAAGCCGCCCAGCGCCTGACCAGCGAACTGCTGCCGCTGCTGCAACAGGCCCAGCAGGACGCCACCCGAATCAATCCCGAACACCTCGGCAGCGCCGCGTTCGGTCTGTCCCTGGCGTGCATGGCCCATGAGCGCCAGTACAGCCGCCTGTTCCGTTCCTAGGGCCTTTTATCTGGAGAAGCACATGAACACACAACCCCTGCGCGTCGGCATCGGCGGCCCGGTCGGTTCCGGCAAGACCGCGTTGACCCTGGCCCTGTGCCTGGCCCTGCGCGAGCGCTACAACCTGGCTGTAGTCACGAACGACATCTATACCCGCGAAGACGCCGACTTTCTGGTGCGCAACGAAGCCCTGGCGCCGGAACGCATCATCGGCGTGGAAACCGGCGGCTGCCCGCACACGGCGATCCGCGAGGACGCCTCGATCAACCTCGAAGCGGTGGATCAACTGAACCGACGTTTTCCGGGGCTGGACCTGATTCTGGTGGAGTCCGGCGGCGACAACCTTTCCGCAACCTTCAGCCCGGAACTGTCCGACCTGACCATCTACGTGATCGACGTTTCCGCCGGCGACAAGCTGCCGCGCAAGGGCGGGCCCGGCATTTGCAAATCCGACCTGCTGGTGATCAACAAGATCGACCTTGCGCCGCTGGTCGGCGCCTCGCTGGAGATGATGAACAGCGACACCCAACGCATGCGCAACGGCAAGCCGTTCGTGTTCAGCAACCAGAAAACCGGTCAGGGCCTGGAAGACATCATCGCCTTCATCGAACGCCAGGGCCTGCTGACTGCAGCCTGATTCACTGCTCAACAAGGAAGCTTATCCATGACACTCAAACGTATTCTCGGCGCCGTCGCGCTGCTGCTGACCCCGGCCCTGGCCTTCGCCCACCCTGGCCACGGCGACTCTGGTCTGGTGGCCGGCATCAGCCACCCGATCGGCGGTCTCGACCATTTGCTGGCAATGCTGGCCGTCGGCCTGTGGGCCGCGCAGCAGCAAGGCGCCGCACGCTGGGCGCTGCCATGCACCTTTGTCGGCACCATGCTGATCGG
This sequence comes from Pseudomonas sp. B40(2017), assembly GCF_002112855.1. Lineage (NCBI taxonomy): Bacteria > Pseudomonadati > Pseudomonadota > Gammaproteobacteria > Pseudomonadales > Pseudomonadaceae > Pseudomonas > Pseudomonas sp. B40(2017). Next base: position 508,216 of record NZ_NEIT01000006.1, on the reverse strand, counting down.
TGGCCTGCTCGGCTTTGAAGGGCTGGAATTGCCGGCGCTGGAAAGCGGGATTGCCGCCTCGGTGCTGGCGCTGGGTCTGGCGGTGGCGCTGGCGGTGCGTCCGCCACTGATGATGGCGGTGGCGGCGACGGCGCTGTTTGCGCTGTTCCACGGCGTGGCTCACGGCCTCGAGTTGCCGGACATGTCGAGCCCTTGGGCGTATGCCGCCGGTTTCGTGGTCGCAACGGCTGCATTGCATGCGGCAGGTTATGCCGTCGTGCGTTTTCTGCCTCAGGCGGCCGCGCCAATGGTTCGACTGGCCGGTGCCGCTTCGGCGGTGACGGGCGCGTGGTTGTTGGCCGGTTGAACTCTATCGCCTGATCAGGCCTCTTCGCGAGCAAGCCCGCTCCCACAGTTGTTCTGTGTTGTTCACAAGTATTGTGTTCGGCGTGACCATCGTGGGAGCGGGCTTGGTCCGGGCGGCGCTCCGACGAAAGCGGCCTGACAGACACCGCGTCTCTAAGGCCGGTCTCTCTGCTACCATGTCGCGCAATCGCCCCTGCCGTGACGACGTCCGCCCATGCCCCACGCTTCCCGCTCCACCTCCCTGCCTGAACTGACCGCCCTGTTCGGCGAAGTGCAACAGCACTTTCTGAACGTGATCGTGCCCCTCTGGCAAGGACCGGGCTGGAACGCCGACATGGCGTTGCCTTACGAGGCGCTGGACGCCGCGCATCAGCCGCTGCCACCGCAGCGCTATCGGGCCATGGCCTGCGCTCGGCAGCTGTACCTGTTTTCCAGCCTGATCGGGGTTGTGGATAACGCCGAAATCCGCGCGGCTGCACTGTTCCGTTCCCTGCAACGGCACTTCCACGATGCCGAGCACGGCGGCTGGTTCTACAGCATCGATCCGCAGGGCAAACCGCTGGATCAGCGCAAAGATCTCTACACCCATGCCTTTATCCTGTTTGCTTGCGCGCATTACTGGGAAAAATCCCGCGAGCCCTTGGTGGAATCGACGCTCAACGCTGCGCTGGAAGTGATCGGCCGGCGCTTCGCAACGGGCGACGGTCTCTACGAAGCCTGCCTTGATCGCGACTGGATCACGCTGGAAACCGGCCCGCTGCAAAATCCGCTGATGCACCTGGCCGAAGCCTTCCTGGCCACCTTGGCGGTGCGCGAAGATCCGCAGACCCAGCAGGCGCTGAGCGAGTTATGCACAGCCATGCACAAGCGCTTCATCGAACCGCAACAGGGCGTGTTGATGGAAAAGCCGCTGGGGGCTGTGGATAACTGGTTTGAACCGGGGCATCAGTTCGAATGGTATTTCCTGCTCGAATCCTCACCGCTGCTACGCGGCTCGAAGCTGCACGCGGCACTGGATCGTGCGTTTGCCTTCACCGAACAACAGGGCGTCGAGGCCGACACCGGTGCGGTGCTGGCCATGCTTGATCCGCAAGGAAACGGAAAGGATTCGACCCAACGCATCTGGGCCCAGGCCGAGTACCTGCGCGCCCTGACCTTGCGCCCGAACAGCGAGAGCGCGGTGCGGCACCAGTTGCAGGCGTTGCAACAGCGCTTTCTGCATGCCGGCGGCTGGCACGAGTGCCGTGACGATCAGGGCCAGGTCAGCCGCAAGGACATGCCGTCGACCACGCCGTATCATTTGGCAACCTGCTATCGCGGCATCGCCGACTATTTGAGCTGACGTCGTGGCGAGCCCGCGCGCCCGCACAAGTCAAGCAATCCACTTCCTGTCGCCAGTGAAGCTGATGGTCAGCCAGCGCGCCGCGTCCGGTTTGCCCAGCTTCGCGGAAATCTCTTCACGCAGCACATCCAACTGCCCGACGCTCTGCAGCCGGTAGTCCGCTGGCAACACCACATGAATCTCGATGAACCGCGCCCGCCCGTGCTTCTGCACGTAGGACACGTAGTCGTCGAAACCATGCTCGACCTTGGCCGCGTCCATCACTTGGCGCACCTGATCGTCCAGCGTGTCCGGCGCAATGCCGAGCACGTCCCGCAGCGCCGGGCCGAGGATCTTGAAGGCCGGCGGCAGCATGGTCAGGGCCAGCACGATCAGGATCAGCGGGTCGACAAATTTCGCCCACTCGCCATAGCCCTGGGACTGGAGCAACAGCGCCGCGAGGAAACTGATCAGCAGGCCCACCGACAGCATCGCGTCCACCAGCCAACTGATGTTGTCGAACTGGATCAGGCTCGACTTGAGCGTGCGATTGCGGTGGCGCACATAGAAGAAGTAGGCGAACTCGACAACGGTGAACACCGCCGCGTAGATGATCACCAGGCCCAGTTCGATTTCACGTCCGCCATTGATGATGCCGAACACACCGTTGAGAAACGCGTAAATGGCGATCAGCAGCAGGAAACTGCCCTCGATCAGCAGCACCATCGGCTCCAGGTGCCAGAAACCGAACTGGAAACGCTGGTTGCTTTGCTTGGCGATCAACTTCGCGGTGATCAGCATCAGGACTTTGATGAAGGTGGCGATCAGCGAAAAAAAGCCATCGAACAGGATGGACTGGGAACCCGAAACAAAACCGGTGACGATTCCGGCGACCGACACGGCCAACATTAGAAGGGTCGATTGTTTGAGCAGCGACTGCTCACCTCGGTTACTCACTTTGACTCCTCGAAAAACCTTGAAAACCGCAGGGTGCGGTGGGGTTGTTGAGGAGTGAGTCTACCTTACTGCCAGAATTTGGCCGATTTGCCCTCTTCGCCAACAGATTGGCGAAGAGGGCAACACCGTATCAGGCCTTGTTACGCTCGATGGCAAAACCCGCCCAGGTCTGACTCACCGGCATCAGTTCCAGGCTGTTGATGTTGATGTGCGCTGGCGCGTTCAGCACCCAGAAGATGGTCTCGGCGATGTCCTGCGGCTGGATCGGCTCGGCACCGGCGTAGGTGGCGTCGTAACGCGCCTGATCGCCGGCGAAACGCACCAGCGAGAACTCGCTCTCGCACAGGCCCGGCTCGATGTTACTGACGCGCACGCCAGTGCCGTGCAGGTCGCAGCGCAGGTTCAGCGAGAACTGTTTGACGAAGGCCTTGGTCGCGCCGTAAACGTGGCTACCCGGGTACGGGTAGTTACCGGCGATGGAACCGAGGTTGATGATGCCGGCCCCACGACCGTGGGCGATCAGCCGAGGCAGCAACAGGCGAGTGCTGTACATCAGACCTTTGACGTTGGTGTCGACCATGGTGTCCCAATCGTCGAGGTCGCACTTCGGTGCAGGGTCCACGCCCAGCGCCAGGCCGGCGTTGTTGATCAGGCCGCGCAGCTTGGCGAACGATGGCGGCAGGTTGGCAATCGCCTCCTCCATCGCCTTGCGATCACGCACGTCTAGCACCAGGCCATGTACTTCGGTTTGTTTCGACAGCTCGGCGCACAGCGCATTGAGGCGTTCTTCACGACGACCGGTCAGCACCAGTTTCCAGCCGGCCTCGGCAAAACGACGGGCACAGGCTTCACCAAAACCGGAGGTCGCGCCGGTGATAAACAGGGTGTTGGACATCGTGTTCTCCTTGCTTCGGCCGCCCGGGCAGCCATTGGAATAGAAAATCAGCGGGCAGCATGCCCGGCCCCGCTTTAACCGGCAACCATCGAATCCTGCTCATTAATTGATCAACGGCCGCTACGCCATATGCGCCGTGGCCTGTAGCCATGTGCACGCACGTTATCCACAAGCCCTTCCACAGTTTCCGGGGGCAAGTGGAAAAGCGCAAAGCCGCGCCACACAAGGCTTTGCGGGCGATCTGGAAAGTTTTTTGCTTGACCCTGAACAACCAGTTGTGCCGGGCAGGGCATTTTGCACGACCGGCCGGTCATGGCCATGATTGCGCGAGGCCAGCAATTACGGCCCTCAGCCGAGTCTTTCCAGAGTTTAATCACAGACTTATCCACAGGATTGACCACAACGATCTGCACCTTTTTGTACCCTATAAAAAAGGTTGACAAACAGGCCTGCCCTTCAGCAAAAACACACTGCTCAAAAAACAACCACACCCCTGAAAGCCTCGGTTTACAAGGCTTTCAGCGAGCTACACCCACGTTATTCACAGCCAGCTCCACAGCAAACGGGGACAAGTCAAAACTGTGGAAAAACAGCCATTTGCAGCGTCTATATGTCGCGCTTTGGCAGGTTGGCAATTTTGTTTTCCACAATTTCCCGAATGTGTCTGTCTTCGGTGAACAGGCAGGCGCAAAAAAGCCCCGACACTTTCGCATCGGGGCTTGTGGACAACTTCAAACGATCAGTGACCGCCGAGGTAAGCGTTACGCACCTCCTCGTTCACCAGCAGTTCCTGGCCGGTTCCCGTCAGGCGGATCTCGCCGTTGACCATCACGTATGCCCGGTCGGACAGCTTCAACGCATGGTTGGCGTTCTGTTCGACGAGGAAAATGGTCATGCCGGTTTTCGCCAGTTCCCGCAGGGTGGCGAAGATCTGTTTGACCACGATCGGCGCCAGCCCCAGGCTTGGCTCATCCAGCAGCAACAGCTTGGGCCGGCTCATCAACGCCCGGGCGATCGCGAGCATCTGCTGCTCGCCGCCGGACATGGTCATGGCCCGCTGATTACGGCGCTCCTCGAGCCGCGGGAACAGCTCGAACATGCGCTGCATGTCTTCCTTGGCGTACTTGTCGCCGATCGGAATGGTGCCCATCAGCAGGTTTTCCTCGACGGTCATGTCGGGGAACACCCGCCGCCCTTCCGGCGATTGCGCGATGCCGTTGGAAGCGATGTAGTGCGATGACTTGTGGGTAATGTCCACGCCCTGATAAAGGATCTGCCCGCCCGCCGCCCGTGGCTGGCCGAAGATCGACATCAGCAGCGTGGATTTGCCGGCACCGTTGGAGCCGATCAAGCTGACGGTTTCCCCTTCGTTGATCTGCAGCGAAACACCTTTGAGGGCCTGGATCGGGCCGTAGAACACGTCCAGATCCTTGAGTTCGAGGATGGGTTGCGTCATACGACTTCCTCTTCGTCGGCGCCCAGGTAGGCCGCGATCACTTTCGGATCGTTACGAATGGCGTCCGGCCCGCCCTCGGCGATGACGATGCCGTGGTCCAGCACCACAATGTGATCGGAAATGCTCATTACCATGCCCATGTCGTGTTCGATCAGCACCACGGTCAGATCGTGCTCGTCGCGCAGCAGCCGGATCATCGCGCTCAGCGCTTCGGTTTCCTGAGGGTTGAGGCCGGCGGCCGGTTCGTCGAGGCAGATGATCTGCGGCCGCGTGCACATGGCCCGGGCGATCTCCAGACGCCGTTGCTGGCCGTAGGAAAGCTCACCGGCCAGACGGTTGGCGCAGTCCACCAGATCCACCACTTCCAGCCAGTAGAACGCGCAGTCCAGCGCGTCGCTTTCGGCCTTGCGGTAGCCCTTGGTATTGAGGATGCCGGCCAGCATGTTGCGGTTGACCCACATGTGCTGGGCCACCAGCAGGTTCTCCAGCACCGACATTTCCTTGAACAGGCGAATGTTCTGGAACGTCCGGGCCAGGCCCGCGCGGTTCACCAGGTGGGTGCCGCCGAACATCTTGTAGTACAGGCGGCTGGCGAAGTTTTTCGGCGAGACGAAGTCGGTCGGCTTGAACGATTCGCCCAGCAGCTGAATGACGTTGGTCTGCCGGCCGCGCACGTTGAGTTCGATCTTGCCGCCGGAGGCCTTGTAGAACCCGGTCAGGCAGTTGAACACCGTGGTCTTGCCGGCGCCGTTGGGGCCGATCAGGGCGAAGATCGAGTTGCGTTTGACCTTCAGGCTGACGTCGCTCAAGGCCTTGATGCCACCGAAGTGCATCATCAGTTTTTCAACAGAGAGTACGACTTCACTCATGGCGCAGTCCTCTCATAGTGAATGGCACCTTTGCGTGGAGTGACCCCGGTACGGCTGATGCGGATCAGCCCGCGAGGTCGCCAGATCATCATCAACACCATCAGGATCCCGAACAGCAGCACGCGGTATTCGGCGAAGCCGCGCAGCAGTTCCGGGGCGACAGTCAGCACGAACGCTGCGATCACCACACCGATGGTCGAGCCCATACCGCCGAGCACCACGATGGCGAGGATCAATGCCGATTCGAAGAAGGTGAACGAGGTCGGGTTGACGAAACCTTGATAGGTGGCGAAGAACACACCCGCCAGACCGGCGGTGGATGCACCGATGGTGAACGCCGAGAGCTTGACCAGCACGTGGTTGAGGCCCATCGAGCGGCAGGCAATCTCGTCTTCACGCAGGGCTTCCCAGGCGCGGCCGACCGGCATCTTCACCAGACGATGCTTGATGTACAGCACGGCCAGTACCACCAGGAACAGCACCGCATAGATGAAGTAGTACTTCACGTCCGGGTTGTAGGCGATGCCGAAGAACTCGTGGAACGGCACCCCGCCATCCTTCGCCCGCTTGCCGAATTCCAGACCGAAGAAGGTCGGCAGTGGCGCCGGCATGCCGTTCGGGCCACCGGTCAGGGACAGCCAGTTGTTGAGCACCAGACGAATGATTTCACCGAAGCCCAGGGTCACGATCGCCAGGTAGTCGCCGTGAAGGCGCAGCACCGGGAAACCGAGGATGCAACCGGCCAGCCCGGCGGTGATCGCCGCCAGCGGCAGCACGGTCCAGAAGCCCAGGCCGAGGTACTGATAACCGAGCGCCAGACCGTAGGCGCCGATGGCGTAGAACGCCACGTAACCCAGGTCGAGCAGGCCGGCCAGACCGACCACGATGTTCAGTCCCAGCCCCAGCAGCACGTAGATCAAACCAAGGATGACCACGCCCAGCAGGTAGGAGTTGGAGAAGAACGGCAACGCCACGGCGATGGCGATCATCAGCGGGATGATCCAGCGCAGGCGCGATTTGTAGTCCGGGGCCAGCACATGTACGCCGGAACCGGTGCTCTCGAATCCGTCGAGAATGCGCAGGCCCTTCGGGGTTTGCAGGAACAGACTGAGGGCAAACCGGCCGGCCATGACGATGGCAATGATCCACGCCACGCGGGTCGGTTCGAGGTTGAAGCTGTAGCCGTCGAGTACGACGCCGACGATCGGCCCGAACACAATCAGGGCGATCAGAACGGCGAGAATCGCCTCAACCAGGCTTTTTTTGACATCAATGGATTTTGCAGTGGTTGAAGACATCGCTTACACCTTCGACACAAGAGGACGGCCCAGCAGGCCCTGAGGCCGGAAGACCAGAACAAGTACGAGCAGCGAGAAGCTGAACACGTCTTTGTAGTCGGAGTTGACCAGGCCCGAGAACAGCGACTCGGAGATCCCGAGGATGATCCCGCCGAGCATGGCGCCAGGCAGCGAACCGATCCCGCCCAGTACCGCCGCGGTAAATGCCTTGATGCCGATGATGAAGCCGGCATAGAAGTCGAAGGTGCCGTAGTTCATGGTGATCAGCACGCCGGCCAACGCCGCCATGGCCGCACCGATGATGAACACGTAGGAAATCACCCGGTCGGTGTTGATGCCGAGGATCGAAGCCATTTTGCGGTCCTGCTGGGTCGCACGGCACATGCGCCCGAGCTTGGTGTACTTGATGACGTAGGTCAGCAGGCCCATGCCGACGAATGCGGCCACCAGGATGAAGACTTTGGTGTAGGTCAGCTGCACGAAGCCGGTACCGACTTCGACTCGCCATGCTCCGGTCAGCAGGGTGGGAACGCCCTGTTGTTTGGCGCCTTGGGCGATCTGTGCGTAGTTCTGCAGGATCAGGGAGATGCCGATGGCGCTGATCAACGGTGCCAGTCGGGTGGAGTTGCGCAGCGGTTTGTAGGCGACTCGCTCGATGACCCAGCCATACACCGCCGTGATCACGATGGTGAATACCAGGGTGCCGAGCATCAGCAGCGGGAAGGATTCAATACCGAAGTAAGCCAGCAGAGCCAGACTGATTGCCGCCAGGTAAGCAGAAATCATGTAAACCTCGCCGTGGGCGAAGTTGATCATGCCGATGATGCCGTAGACCATTGTGTAGCCGATGGCGATCAGGCCATAGACCGACCCGAGGGTCAGGCCGTTGACCAGTTGCTGCAGGAAAATACCATCCATAACGCAATCTCACGCAGTGAGAACCTGCACACCCTGAGGCGCGCGGTTCTTCTAGGAAAAATACAGATTTACGTCGGAGCAATGTCAGAGCGCATTCAGCCCGACCACCGCAGGATCCTGTGGGAGCGAGCCTGCTCGCGAAAGCGGTTGATCATTCAACAGTGATGTTGCCTGTCAGTCCGTCTTCGCGAGCAGGCTCGCTCCCACATGGAACAGTGGAGGTCAGCCGATCGCGTCAGCCCTTACTTCTGTTTTTCCAGCTGGTGATATTTGCCGTCCTTGTCCCACTGGTAGACCACGTAGTCGGAGACCTTCAGGTCGCCTTTGGAATCCCAGGTCTTCTCGCCCATGACGGTCTTGACCGGGTTCTTCTTCAGCCAGGCAGCGGCCTCCTCGCCCTTGTTCGACTTGGCGCCGTTGAAGGCGGCGGCCAGGGTCTGAACCGATGCATAGGCGTACAGGGTGTAGCCTTCAGGCTCGGTGCCAGCCTTGCGGAATGCATCTACCACGGTCTTGCTGTCTGGCAGCAGGCGTGGGTCGGCACCGAAGGTCATCAACACGCCGTCGACGAACTGCGGGCCACCGGCGGTGGTCACCAGTTCGTCGGTCACGATGCCGTCGTCGGACATGAACTTGACGTCTTTCAGGCCTTGTTCACGCAGTTGGCGAACCAGCGGGCCGGCTTCCGGGTGCAGGCCGCCGAAGTAGACGACATCGGCACCGGCGCCACGGATCTTGGTGACGATGGTGCTGAAATCTTTTTCGCCACGGGTCAGGCCTTCGTACAGCACCGGCTTCACGCCGCGTTTTTCCAGCTGAGCCTTGGTGGCATCGGCCAGGCCCTGACCGTAGGTGTCCTTGTCGTGCAGCACGACGACTTTCTTGCCCTTGAGCACGTCGACGATGTAATCGCCGGCGACGATGCCTTGCTGGTCGTCACGGCCGCACATACGGAACATGGCGCTCAGGCCGCGCTCGGTCACTTGCGGGTTGGTGGAACCCGGCGTGATGGCGATGATGCCGGCTTCGTCGTAGATCTCGGACGCAGGAATGGTCGAGGACGAGCAGAAGTGGCCGACCACACCGGCGACTTTCTGGTTGGTGAGGTCCTTGGCGACCGTCACCGCCTGTTTCGGCTCGCAAGCGTCATCGCCCTTGACCAGAACGATCTTCTCCCCGTTGACGCCGCCCGCCGCGTTGACCGCGTCGGCCGCCGCTTGTGCCCCTTTCATGTATTGCTCGCCAAATGCCGCGTTGGCGCCCGTCATCGGACCCGCCACACCGATTTTCACATCAGCTTGTGCAAACGCAGAAACACCCAGCGCAGTAGCCACTGCGAGGGCCAGAAAGCCTTTCTTGTAAAACGTCTGGGACATGAGGTGGTGCTCCAAGGTTTTTTTTAGTTGGCACTGCGACTTCACTTGAATGCTCAGAGCAAGGGCCGTGCCATCGGTTTTTTATTCTTCAAAAAGTCGCTGCTTTCTTGTTATTTCGACTGTTTCGTTCCCATTTTCATTGGGCGTGCAACCGTCTAAACCGCGGAAGGTGAAACCATTTATTTTTTCAGGCGCAACCCGCACGCGCCATCATTGCAACCGCGGCGCCAAACAACGTGCAACCAGCCTGTAACAGCCCGCGTCACCGAACTGCACACTGCTGGTGCGGGACTGCTACAACCCGCACCATTACAGGCTAGTCGCTACATCGAAAAGCGCCGCTTCCGGCAACATATTTCAACACTCAGATGACGATCCGCAGGCACTGGCCCGCGTGATACAGCGAGAACCCGGCCTCGTACAGACAACTGCGCAAACCCACACCCGCCAGCGGCTGCATCGGTGCGAACGGAATCGGCAATGCCTGAGGATTTCCGTTACACAGGTAATCGGCGAAGGCCTTGCCGACCACGGTGCCGGTAGTCACGCCCCGGCCGTTGTAACCGGTGACGGCCACCAGTCCCGGCGCCGGTTCGAACAGGCGCATCAAATGATCAGGGGTGAACGCGATGCGCCCGGTCCAGGTGCATTCCCACTCCACGGGTTTCAGATTGGGGAAGTAATGCTGCTGCACCCGGTCGGCCCAGGCCTTGAGGAACCATGTCGGTTTCTGATTGCCGTTGCCGAGGCTGCCCAGCAACAAACGCCCGTCCTTGTCGCGGCGGATGCTGCTCAGCACCTGGCGGGTATCCCATGAGCCCTGGCCGCCCGGGAGGATTTCCTGGGCAGCGTCTTCGGTGAGCGGCACCGAAGCGACCTGATAGTAGTAACCGGGGAAGAAGTTGCGCTTGAGTTCGGTCCAGTCGCCTTCGGTGTAGGCGTTGGAGGCGATCACCACCTGCTCGGCGAGCACCGAACCCTGCTCGGTCTGCACCGACCATTTCTGCCCTTGCCGTTCAAGACGCGCGACCGGGGAGTGATCGAACATCTGTCCGCCAAGACTGATGACCGCATTGGCCAGCCCGGTGACATAAGCCATCGGGTTGAGCGTACCGGCGCGCCGGTCGAGCAATGCGGCGGCAATCTTCTGCGTTCCGGTCGCCTGTTCACAGGCCTTGCCGGTCAGCAGGTCGACCGGCGCACCGCGGCGCTTCCATTGTTCTTCGCGACTGCGCAGATCCGCCTCACCCTTGGCGTTATGTGCCATGTGCAGGGTGCCTTCGCGGCGCAACTGGCAATCGATGTTGTATTTATCCACAAGGCTGAACACCAGCGCCGGCGCCGCCCCGAGCATGCGGTTGAGCTGACTGCCGACCGCCTCGCCGAATCCCGCCTCGATCTCGTCCGGTGGAATCCACATCCCGGCGTTGACCAGCCCGACGTTGCGCCCGGAGCCGCCATGCCCGGCGCGATGGGCTTCGAGCACGCAGACGCTCTTGCCCTTTTCCAACAGATGCAGCGCCGCCGACAGTCCGGTGAACCCGGCGCCGATCACGCAGACATCAACCTTGACCTCGCCCCTGAGCGCCGTGTTATCCGGGCGTTGCGGCGTGAGTTTTTCCCACAGACATTCTTCGCGTAACGGCATTGCCAGACTCCAACAGAAACCTGCCAAACACACCTAAGAGATCGTTCCCACGCTCTGCGTGGGAACGCAGTCAGGGACGCTCTGCGTCCCGAAAGCGAACGCGGAGCGTTCGGTGCAGCATTCCCACGCAGAGCGTGGGAACGATCACAAGGGGATCTCCACTTGACCGAAGGGATCAGTCGAACGTAATGCCCTGCGCCAGCGGCAACTCCAGCGAGTAGTTCACGGTATTGGTCTGCCGGCGCATGTACGCGCGCCATGCATCCGAGCCCGACTCACGACCACCGCCCGTCTCTTTCTCGCCACCAAACGCGCCGCCGATTTCCGCGCCGCTCGGACCGATGTTGACGTTGGCGATGCCGCAATCGCTGCCGACCGCCGACATGAATTTCTCGGCCTCGCGCACATCGGTGGTGAAGATGCACGACGACAGGCCCTGCGGCACGGCGTTGTTCAGACGCAGCGCCTCTTCGAAATCGCTGTAGCCGACCACGTACAGGATCGGTGCGAAGGTCTCGCTGCAAACCACGTCGCTCTGCTCCGGCATTTCAACGATGGCCGGCGACACGTAGTAGGCGTTAGGGAATTGGTCTTCCAGTTGGCGCTTGCCGCCGAACACCCGACCGCCCTCGCTCAACGCCTGCTCCAGCGCGTCCTGCATGTTTTCGAAGCTGTGCTTGTCGATCAGCGGGCCGATCAGGTTGCCTTCCAGCGGGTGGCCGATGCGGACTTTGGAGTACGCGGCTTTCAGTCGGGTGACGATCTCTTCCTTCACCGACTCATGGGCGATCAGGCGACGCAACGTGGTGCAACGTTGACCGGCGGTGCCGACGGCGCTGAACAGAATGGCGCGCACGGCCATGTCCAGATCGGCGCTCGGGCCGAGGATCATCGCGTTGTTGCCGCCCAGTTCGAGAATGCTGCGAGCGAAGCGTGCGGCAACTTTCGGCGCCACTTCGCGGCCCATGCGGGTGCTGCCGGTGGCGCTGATCAGCGCGACACGCGGGTCATCCACCAGCGCTTCGCCGGCATCGCGACCGCCGATGATCACCTGGCTCAGGTGCGCCGGGGCATCGCTGAAGTTCTTCAGTACGCGCTCGAACAGCGCCTGACAGGCCAGCGCGGTCAGCGGAGTTTTCTCCGATGGTTTCCACACCACCGGGTTGCCGCAGACCAGCGCCAGCGTGGTGTTCCACGCCCATACCGCGACCGGGAAGTTGAACGCACTGATCACGCCGACCACTCCAAGCGGGTGCCAGGTTTCACGCATGTGGTGGCCCGGACGCTCGGAGGCGATGGTCAAGCCGTACAACTGGCGGGACAGGCCGACGGCGAAATCGCAGATGTCGATCATCTCCTGCACTTCACCCAAGCCTTCCTGAGTAATCTTGCCGGCCTCCCAGGAAACCAGTTCGCCGAGCTCGGTCTTGTATTCACGCAGCACTTCGCCGAACTGACGCACCAGTTCGCCACGACGCGGGGCCGGCACCTTGCGCCAATGTTCGAACGCATGATCTGCGCGACTGATGTGCTGCTCGACTTCGGCCGGGCCTTCCCAGTTCACGGCGCCGATGCGGCTGCCGTCGATGGGCGAATGCACCGGCACTTTGCCGTTCTGGTACAGGGCAGGGTTCACACCTAGACGATCAAGCAATGCGGCAACCATGGGTCACTCCTCAAGCAAAAAACTGAATGTGTGCGGGCGCGTTTTCACGACCGGGCAGACCTTTAGTTGTAGCGTCAGGAAGGCTGTGCAACAAACGACCTTTACGCGAGATATCATTCCGTTTATTCATGCTGCGCAGAAAGACAAGAAAAGGAACGCCCATGCTGAACAAACGCCACTTGCCGTCGATCACCGCGTTGCAGTGCTTCGAGGCCGTGACCCGGCACCTGAGTTTCACTCGGGCCGCCGAGGAACTGAACCTGACCCAGAGCGCCGTCAGCAAGCAGGTGGCGCAGCTCGAAGAATTGTTACAGCACTTGTTGTTCCGTCGGGTTCGCCGCCGTTTGCAGATGACCCCGGCCGGCGATCTGTACCTGGTGGAAGTCAGAAAAATCCTGACCCAGGTCGAAATGTCGACCCATTACCTGCGCTCCTACGGCGGCGAAACCGAAGTCCTGCGCGTCTCTACGCCCTCGACCTTCGGCGCTCGCTGGCTGGTGCCACGCCTCAAGGGCTGGCGTCTGCGTCATCCGTCGATTCATCTGGACCTTTGCAACGAGCAAGAAGCGGATGATCTGCTGCAAGGGCGCAGCGACCTGGCGTTCTATTTCGGCCAGGGTTCGCGCCCCGGCACCGAGTGCCTGAAGCTGTTCGGCGAAGAACTGGTGCCGGTCTGCGCACCGAGTAGCCTGCCGGACACTCCGTTGACTGATGCAACGCAACTCACCGATCTGGTCCTGCTGCAGAATGCTTCGCGCCCGCAAGCGTGGCACGACTGGTTCGACAGCCAGGGCTACCAGACCGAACACAGCTACCACGGCCCGCGCTTCGAAACCTTTTATATGTGCATCCGCGCCGCCCAGGTCGGCTGCGGCGTCGCCCTGCTGCCGAGGTTTCTGGTGGAAGAGGAATTGGCCGACGGCAAACTGGTCATTCCCTGGCAGCATGCGATGCCCAGCACCGACGCCTATTACCTGGCCTACCCGGAACACGCGGCGGAAGTGCCCAAGGTGCGGGATTTCGTGAAGTGGATGCTGGAGCAGATCGACAGTCCCGATGCTTGAAAATGTGGGAGCGAGCCTGCTCGCGAAGGGGGCGCTACATTCACATTCGATGTTGACTGGAGAAACGCTATCGTCGGATCGCCGCCCGGAGCAGGCTCGCTCCCACAGGGATCTGTGGCGGTCAAAAAATCGCTGGCAATCCCCACCCCGGATATGCGCCACTAGCGCCATTGATTGATACCGCGCCCACCGCGCGGCCCGCCTGGAGACCCCTTTATGAGCGAGAGTGTGTTTGCCGATCGCATCGTGCAGAACCTGCTCGACACCGACTTCTACAAACTGACGATGATGCAGGCGGTGCTGCACAACTACCCCAACGTCGAAGTCGAATGGGAGTTCCGTTGCCGTAACAGTGAGGATCTGCGCCCTTATTTGGCGGAGATCCGCTTCCAGGTCGAGCGTCTGGCCGAGTTGAGCCTGAGCGCCGATCAGTTGAGTTTTCTCGAGCGCATCTCGTTCCTCAAGCCGGATTTCCTGCGGTTCCTCGGTCTGTTCCGTTTCAACCTGCGCTACCTGCACACCGGCATCGAGAACGGCGAGTTGTTCATCCGCCTGCGCGGGCCGTGGCTGCACGTGATTCTGTTTGAAGTGCCGCTGCTGGCGATCGTCAGCGAAGTGCGCAACCGCTATCGCTACCGTGAAACGCTGCTGGAGCAGGCCCGCGAACAGCTGTATCGCAAGTTCGACTGGCTGACCGCCAATGCCTCGGCCGAAGAGCTTTCGCAATTGCAGGTCGCCGATTTCGGCACACGTCGCAGATTTTCCTACCGCGTGCAGGAAGAAGTGGTGAACGTGCTCAAGCACGATTTCCCAGGGCGTTTCGTCGGCACCAGCAACGTGCACTTGTCCCGCGAACTGGACATGAAACCGCTGGGCACCATGGCCCACGAGTGGATCATGGCCCACCAGCAACTCGGCCCGAGACTGATCGACAGCCAGATCGCCGCCCTCGATTGCTGGGTCCGGGAATATCGCGGTTTGCTGGGAATCGCCCTCACGGACTGCATCACTACCGATGCCTTCCTCGGCGATTTCGATCTGTTCTTCGCCAAGCTGTTCGACGGTCTGCGCCACGACTCCGGGGACCCGGTGCTGTGGGGCGAAAAATGCATCGCCCACTACCACAAGCTCGGCATCGACCCGATGAGCAAGACGTTGGTGTTCTCCGACAGCCTGACCCTGCCCAAGTCGCTGGAGATCTTCCGGGCGCTGCGTGGTCGGATCAATGTCAGCTTCGGCATCGGCACCAACCTGACCTGTGACATTCCGGGTGTCGAACCGATGAGCATCGTGCTTAAAATGACCGCCTGCAACGGCCAACCGGTGGCGAAGATCTCCGACGAGCCGGGCAAGACCCACTGCAAAGACCCGAATTTCGTCGCCTACTTGCGACACGTTTTCCAGGTTCCTGCCGTTTCCAGCCTTTCCAGCAAGGAGTGAATTCATGCAAGCCGTACAGCGTGAGATTGCTGAACAGCTCAACGTTCAGCCGCCGTTCGCCGATCACCAGGCCCTCGAAGCGGAAGTCGCCCGCCGCATCACCTTCATCCAGGATTGCCTGACCAGTTCCGGACTCAAGACCCTGGTGCTGGGCATCAGCGGCGGGGTCGATTCGCTGACCGCCGGCCTGCTGGCCCAGCGCGCCATGCGTGAACTGCGCGAACGCACCGGTGACGAGGCCTACAAGTTTATCGCCGTGCGCCTGCCGTACGACGTGCAGTTCGACGAACACGACGCCCAGGCTTCGGTGGACTTCATCGCCCCGGACGAGCGCCACACCGTCAACATCGGCCCGGCAGTGAAGTCCCTGGCCAGCGAAGTCGCTGCCTTCGAAGGCAAGCACGCGGTGTCGGTGGATTTCGTGCTCGGCAACACCAAGGCGCGGATGCGCATGGTCGCCCAGTACACCATCGCCGGCGCGGCCCATGGTCTGGTGATCGGCACCGACCACGCGGCGGAAGCGGTGATGGGTTTCTTCACCAAGTTCGGTGACGGCGCCTGCGACCTGGCCCCGCTCAGCGGTCTGGTGAAAAACCAGGTCCGGGCCATCGCCCGCAGCTTTGGCGCACCGGAATCGCTGGTGGAAAAAGTGCCGACGGCGGATCTGGAAGACCTGTCGCCGGGCAAGCCGGATGAAGCCTCCCACGGCGTGACCTACGCCGAGATCGACGCGTTCCTGCACGGCGAGCCGGTGCGTCAGGAAGCGTTCGACATCATCGTCAACACCTACAAAAAGACTCATCACAAACGCGTGATGCCGTTTGCGCCTTGAATCCAGGGCATAAAAAAAGCGTCCTTCGGGACGCTTTTTTTGACCGTGTGTTGCTTACTTCAGGGTCACGGTGCCTTTCATCATCGAGATGTGGCCCGGGAACGAGCAGAAGAAGCCGTACTTCTCGTCAGCCTTGAGCTTGGACACGTCGAAGGTCACCGAGTCGGTTTCCTTGGCGCCGATGATCTTGGTGTGAGCGATGACGCGCTCGTCACCGTCCTTCAGGTAGTTCTTGTCGATGCCGGCGGCCAGGCCGTCGGTGGCGATCGGCTGCATGTCGGCTTCTTTGCTGATCACCAGGTTATGGCCCATGACGTTCTTCGGCAGGCTGCCGGAGTGGGTCAGCTCGACGGTGAAGGTCTTGCAGCTCTTGTCGATTTCGATGGCCTTGGTGTTGAAGGACATCTGGTCGGTGGAGTCAACGGTGGTTTTGCACTCGGCAGCCATCAATTGGCTGCTGGCCAGCGCCAGCAGGGATACCGCAACAACTTTGGAAAACATGGTGAATCTCCAAGGCAGGGTTAACAAAACACGAATGGTTGGAAGACTGCCTGAAATCTTCGCAAGTTCCTATGACTTGAGTCAAAAATTGTATACAACTTCCAGGCTATGACACTCATCGAAACAATCTAACAGCCAGACGTTTGGCCGGGCCGTATCTTCAGGGCTCGACACTCATCTGGAGCATCCGTCATGTCCTTCAACAGCCTGTTGTGCAGTCTGCTCGCTGCTTACGCCTGTGGCGCCAGCGGTACCTGTGAAACCCCGAAACGCGAAGTCTAGCCCTTGGATCAAGACGTGCCAGCCATTACCCTGTGACCGATTGACCCAGGAGGAAGGCATGTCTCTCACATCCGTTTGTGTATTTTGCGGTGCCAACGCCGGCACCACTCCGGCGTACACCGAAGCCGCCATCGCCCTCGGCACAGCTATCGCCGAGCGTAAGCTGACGCTGGTCTACGGCGGTGGCGCTGTCGGCCTGATGGGGATTGTCGCCGACGCTGCACTGGCGGCCGGCGGCGAAGTGATCGGCATCATCCCGCAGAGCCTGATGGACAAGGAAATCGGTCACAAGAGCCTGACGCGCCTGGAAGTGGTCGACGGCATGCACGCCCGCAAGGCGCGGATGGCCGAACTCAGCGATGCATTCATCGCCCTGCCCGGTGGCCTCGGCACCCTGGAAGAGTTGTTCGAAGTCTGGACCTGGGGCCAGCTCGGCTATCACGGCAAGCCGCTGGGCCTGCTGGAAGTGAATGGTTTCTACAGCAAACTCACTGCATTTCTCGATCACATCGTCGGCGAAGGCTTCGTTCGTGCGCCGCACCGTGACATGCTGCAAGTGAGTGAATCGCCGCAAACGCTGCTCGAGGCTCTCGACCACTGGAAGCCCACCGTCACGCCCAAGTGGGTCGACCAGAAACCCGATTAACCGCCGGGCACCGATACAGGGCAGAATACGCGCCGCTCAACCTCACCTTCGACCCCAGAGGATCGCCCATGGCCAAACCCAATTACTCCTTCGCCAAACGTCAACGTGACTTGGCCAAGGAACAGAAGAAAGAGGAAAAGCTTCAGCGCAAGAAACAGATGGCTGAAGAAGCGGCACTGAACCCTGACGGTGAAGTGGCGACCGATGATGATGTTGAGGCACCGAAAGACCCGGCGCCCGACGCCTGAGCAAATTGCTGAAACCTTGAACACAATCCCTGTGGGAGCGGGCATGCTCGCGAAAGCGTCGTGACATTCACTATGGATGTGACTGAAAAATTGCTTTCGCGAGCAAGCTCGCTCCCACATTTGATCTTCACTCCTCCAGTGGCAACACGGTGACGCGGACTTCCGGGTCGTGATTGCCACCGCCCAGAATCACCCCGCGCAACGGCGACACATCGGAGAAATCCCGGCCCCAGGCCAGGGTGATGTGCTCCAGTGCCGGCTGCACATTGTTTGTCGGATCGAAATCCACCCAGCCCAGCACCGGGCAAAACACCGAAACCCAGGCATGGGACGCATCGGCGCCGATCAGCCGTGGCTGCCCCGGTGGCGGTTGGGTCAGCAGGTAGCCGCTGACGTAACGCGCCGCCAGCCCGCGTGAGCGCACACAGGCGAGCATCAGGTGCGCGAAGTCCTGACAGACCCCGCGCCGCCGCTCCAGTACCTCCACCAGCGGCGTCGCGACCTGGGTCGCTTCGGCATCGAAGGTGAATTCGCTGAAGATCTTCTGCATCAGGGCCTGCACACCCAGCATCAACGGTCTGCCGGCCGGGAAACAGCTCTCCGAAAACTCGACGAAGCTGCGTTTGAGATGCACGTAGGGCGACTGAAATCGATAGCGACAGACTTCCAGCAACGAAGCGGACAGCGGCTGGCTGCTGTAGGTCAGCGCGTTGCGGGTCAGTTCCCAGGCCGGCGACTGCTGGAAATCCACCACGGGCCGCGCCAGCACTTCGACCGTCAGCCGTGCGTTGACCTGCAATTCATCGTGAGGCCGTTCGAAGGCCAGGCGGGTCAGCGGATTGCCGAACACATCCTGCTCGTCACGGCGGGTGGTCGGCTGCGGGCTGATCAGCAATTGCTGCTCGGTGCAGCGCTGCCAGTCGCACTCGCGCGGCCACAGATGCGCCAGTTGCTGGGCCAGGGATACCGGGCTGTCGTAGCGATAGCAGGTGTCGTGAAAGATCTGGTAATGGGCGCTCATCAGACGGACACCGTACGCTGGCTGACATCATCGACATGGGCGAAATGGCGCAGGGCCAGACGGTCCGACACCTGACTGCTGGCGTCGGCGATCTCCTGCAGCAGATCCGCCAGACCATCGAGGGCCGCGCGCACGCTGGATTCGCCGAACAGCGGATTCTCCAGACAGCTCAGGTCGAAGCGCGCCAGACGCTCGACCAGCGGCGGCAATCCTGCCTCCCTCGGCACACCGAAGTCATCATTCAGCCGCTTGAGGGTGCGGGTCACCAGCTTCAACTGGAACAGCACCGCATGGGGGTTCTGCTCGTCCAGCAGCAACAGGTCGAGCACCGGAATCAACTGCGCCACCGCCAGATAACGCGAGCGATAGGTGATGCTGCTGTTGCCCAGCTCCAGCAACCACTCAAGCCCGGCCTGATCGAACGCCCCGGCGCCCCGCAGGAAACCCGCGAGACTGCTGCTGAGAAATTGCAGGCGCTCGATCCGCCGGCCGATCATCAGGAAGCGCCAGCCTTCGTCACGGGTCATGTCGTCGAGGGCAAACCCGGACAGCGCCGCCAGCGACATCACTAGCCGGTTGAGAAAATCCAGCAACTCGCCGAAATCCGGTTCGTCGGTGTCCAGCTCCGAAGCCTCGCGTTGCAGCTCCACCAGCGCCTGCCAGTTTTCCCGGGACAACTTGCCGCGCACTTGCGATGCCGCCCACTGCAAGCGCTGCAGGTTGGAGCGCAGGCTGAACGACCAGTCCTCGCCGAGCAGCGCCGCAAGCAAGCGTTCCGGCAGTTCACCTTCGTCCGGCAGCAGCATCAGTCGCTCGCCCAGATCCACAGCGGCCTGCAAGGCTTGCGGGTCATCGCCGTCGACGTAGCGCGCGAGCATGATCCGCAGCAGCCGCGCGCTGTCGTCGCAGCGCTCGCAGTAACGGCCGAACCAGAACAGGTTTTCCACCACCCGCGACGGCAGGTACGGATCGCGGCGCACCAGATCGGGCACGCCGATATTGCGCTGGGCTTTCCACTGTTCCCCGCTCGGTGGCCGATCCCCCAGCACCCAGGTGTCCTTGCTCGCACCACCGCGCTGCATCGACACCACTTCGGCATCGGCTTCGGCCGCGACCCGGGTCAGGCCACCGGGCAACACCCGATAACCGTCGTGACTGGCCACCGCGTACATGCGCATGCCGATTGCCCGGGGTTGCAGTTGCCCGTCCTCGGGCTGCCAGATCGGCGCCTGGGACAGCTGCGCGAGTTCTTGCGCGACATAGGCATAAGGGCGGGCCTGCATGCGCGCGGCGAGACTTTCACGCTGTTTTTCGCTCAGATCCCGGCCAAAAACCGGAGGGAAGCTTTGCGAGGGGAACGCCGGCTTGATCAGCAGCTCCGGCAGTTTCTCCAGGGCCTGGGCCAACACCGGCGCTTCGCCGCACCACCACGTGGCAATGGATGGCAGAATCAGATCTTCGCCGAACAGGTACTGATTGATCTTCGGCAGAAAACCGAGCAGCCCCGGCGACTCCAGTACGCCACTGCCCAGTGCATTGGCCACCAGCACCCGGCCCTGACGCACCGCGTCCAGCAATCCGGGAACGCCGAGCGCGGAATCGGTGCGCAATTCCAGCGGATCGCAGAAGTCATCGTCGAGCCGGCGCAGGATCGCGTGCACCCGGCGCAGGCCACTGAGGGTTTTCAGGTAGACCGTGGCATCACGCACCGTCAGGTCACCGCCCTCCACCAGCGGATAACCGAGCTGGCGGGCAAGATAAAGATGTTCGAAATAGCTCTCGTTGAAGCGCCCCGGGGTCAGCAACACCACCAGCGGCGCGTCATCGTCGCAGGGAGCCTGACGGGCGAGGGTTTCCTGCAGGGTGCGGAAGAATCCGGCCAGATGCTGCACTTTCAGATCCCGATACAACTCGGGGAAGGCGCGGGACACGATGGTGCGGTTTTCCAGCGCATAACCGGCGCCGGATGGCGCCTGGGTACGATCCGCCGTCACCCACCAGCGTCCGTCCGGCGTGCGCGCCAGATCCACGGCATACAGGTGCAGAAAGGCCCCGTCCGGCGGCGCAATGCCCTGACAGGGCCAGAGGAAGTTGTTGTGGCCGAACACCAGCTCCGCCGGCAGCAGCCCTTCGCTGATCAGCCGCTGCGGGCCGTACAGATCCGCCAGCACCGCATTGAGCAGCCGCGCGCGCTGGGCGATTCCGGCGGACAGTTGCTGCCACTCGTCAGCAGCGATCACGTGGGGCAGCAGATCCAGCTCCCACGGACGATCCGCGCCTTTCGGATCCGCATAGACGTTGTAGGTCACGCCGTTTTCCTGAATCTGCCGAGTCAGCAATGCCTGACGCTGCACCAGGTGCGCCGGGGTGCTGCGCTGCAAATGGTCGACCAGTCGCCGCCAGTGCGGGCGCACCGCCCCGCTGTCGTCGAGCAGTTCGTGATAGGTGCCCGCAGTCAGCGGGTAGCGGTCAAGCAGGTCAGGCATGGAAAGCTCGGCAGCCGGCAGGGAACGGTCAGACTAACGCAGGCACATGACACCCGGATATACGAAAAATCCGGGCGTCGTGTACGAATCAAAAACGTCGTAAATCGAGAGTCATCGGCAGTTCGTCGGAGATAGTCAGGTTCGGTACAGGAAGTTTCCCCGGCGTGTGTCCGATGCGGAAGAACCGCGCCATGCGCCGGCTCTCCGCTTCGTTGGCGTTGACCGGCAGCGTCTCGTAATTGCGCCCGCCCGGATGGGCGACGTGGTACTGACAGCCGCCCAGCGAACGCTGCATCCAGGTATCGAGCAAGTCGAACACCAGCGGCGCATGCACCGGGATCGTCGGTTGCAGGCAGTTGGCCGGTTGCCACGCGCGAAAACGTACGCCGGCGACAAACTCGCCAACCCGTCCGGTCGGTTGCAGCGGCACCGGGATGCCATTGCAGGTCAGCAGATAGCGCTGCGGCGGCAGCCCCGTAAGCTTGACCTGCAAACGCTCCAGCGATGAATCGACGTAGCGCACCGTGCCGCCCGCCGCGCCCTCCTCTCCCAGCACGTGCCAGGGTTCGAGAGCCTGGCGCAATTCCAGCTCGATACCGTTGACGGCGTAATCGCCGACCTTGGGGAAACGGAACTCAAGATGCGCCGCAAACCATTCCGCACGCAGGGGGTAACCGGCATTGTTGAGTTCGACGATGACGTCGGCGAAGTCCTGTTCGATGAAGTGCGGCAACATGAAGCGGTCGTGCAGCTCCGTACCCCAGCGCGCCAGTTTCGGCGGCGCATAGGGCTCGCGCCAGAACCGCGCCACCAGCGCTCGCAACAACAGCTGCTGCGCCAGGCTCATGCGCGCATGGGGTGGCATCTCGAAACCACGCAACTCCAGCAAGCCGAGGCGCCCGGTGGCGCCGTCCGGTGAATACAGCTTGTCGATGCAGAACTCGGCGCGGTGGGTGTTGCCGGTGACGTCGATCAGCAAATTGCGCAACAGGCGATCGACCAGCCACGGCGGGCATTCCTCTCCCGGCGCCGGCATTTGTGCGAAAGCGATTTCCAGTTCATACAGCGCGTCGTTGCGCGCTTCGTCGACCCGCGGCGCCTGAGAGGTCGGGCCGATGAACAGACCGGAAAACAGGTACGACAGAGAAGGATGGTTATGCCAGTAACTGATCAGGCTACGCAGCAGGTCCGGACGGCGCAGAAACGGTGAGTCGCCCGGTGTCGCGCCGCCGAGCACGAAATGGTTACCACCGCCGGTGCCGGTGTGCCGCCCGTCGACCATGAATTTCTCGGTGGACAGTCGGGTCTGGCGCGCTTCTTCGTACAGAAACTCGGTGCGTTCGACCAACTCGTCCCACGTCGCGGACGGCTGCACGTTGACCTCGATCACGCCGGGATCCGGGGTGATGCGGAAATTGCTCAGGCGCGGATCGCTCGGCGGCTCGTAGCCTTCCAGCAACACCGGACAATGCAGCTCTTCGGCGGTGGCTTCGATGGCCGCGACCAGTTCCAGATAATCCTCGACCCGCTCCAGCGGCGGCATGAACAGGTACAACCGGCCTTCCCGGGCCTCGGCGCACAAGGCGGTGCGGGTCAGCCAGTCGGCGGACTCATCGATCTTCGGTACACGCTCGTCTGCCGGAGCCGGCTCACGGTGATCGTTGAGCTGCGCTGTTTCGGGCAGCTCGGGGAAATCCTGGTTCGGGTCGTTCGGATGAATGAACGGATACTCCGCTGCCTTCACCCAGGGCTGCGAGCCCAGCGGCAGGCGATAGCCCAGCGGTGAATCCCCCGGCACCAGCCGGCAATGCTCATCGCGCAGATACCAGCGCCCGCTCTGCCACTGATCGCCCTTGGCGGTGCGCGCCAGCGGCAACACCTGGCCGATGATCTTGTCCAGCCCCTGACTGAACACCTTGCGCAGTCGCGCACGTTCCAGCGGCTCCTCCAGACGCGAGTCTTCGGCGCTGACGTTGCTCGGTAAGGCGCCCTCGCGCCAGAGGTAATAGAAGTTGTCTTCGTAGGCCGGGAACACGAAGCGTGTCGGCAGTTTCAGGCGCTCGGCGACACTCGCCAGAAAGCGCCCGGCCAGCTCACCCGTAGCGCCGTAATCCTGCTGCTCATCGGCGATCAGTGCGTTGTTGTGCCAGATCGGCACACCGTCGCGGCGCCAGTAGCAATTCAGTGACCAGCGCGGCAGTTGCTCGCCTGGATACCATTTGCCCTGGCCAAAATGCACCAGCCCCTTGGGCGCGTAATGCTTGCGCATGCGCTGGAACAGTTCGGCGGAGAGCCGGCGCTTGTCCGGACCCAGCGCGGCGGTGTTCCACTCGGCGCCGTCGGGGTCGTCGATGGACACGAAGGTGGGTTCGCCGCCCATGGTCAGGCGCACATCGCCTTCCAGCAGATCGGCATCGATTTGCCGGCCCAGCGCCTGGATCGCCAGCCATTGCTCATCGGTGTAGGGCTTGGTGACCCGGGGTGCTTCCCAGATCCGCTCTACGGACATTTCGTGGCTGAACTCGCACTCGCAAGGCTCCACCAGACCACTGATCGGCGCCGCCGAGGACGGATCGGGACTGCAGGCCAACGGGATGTGCCCTTCCCCGGCGAACAGTCCGGACGTCGCATCAAGACCAATCCAGCCGGCGCCGGGGAGATACACCTCGCACCACGCGTGCAGGTCAGTAAAGTCCACTTCGGTGCCGGACGGGCCGTCGAGGCTTTTCACGTCGGCGGTCAGTTGAATCAGGTAACCGGAGACAAAACGCGCCGCCAGCCCGAGGTTGCGCAGCAGTTGCACCAGCAGCCACGCCGAATCCCGACAGGAGCCGGAGGCATGCTCGAGGGTGTGCTCCGGAGTCTGCACACCCGGTTCCATGCGAATCAGGTAATTGATGTCTTCGCTCAGACGCTGGTTGAGCGCCACCAGGAAATCCACGGCCGGCAACGGCGTGCGGTCGATGGCGTCCAGATAGGCCTTGAATGTCGGCGTCAGCGGCAGGGTTTCGAGGTACGGCGCCAGTTCCTTGCGCTCATCGGCGGCGTAGGCGAAGGGGATTTTCTCGGCGTAGGGCTCGAGAAAAAAGTCGAACGGGTTGAACACCGCCATCTCGGCCAGCAGATCGACCTCGATCCGCAGTTCGGCGGTTTTCTCGGGGAACACCAGCCGTGCGAGGTAGTTGCCCTGAGGGTCCTGCTGCCAGTTGATGAAGTGCTGCTCGGGCGAGACTTTCAGTGAATAAGACAAGATCCGCGTACGGCTGTGGGCAGCCGGGCGCAGCCGCACGATCTGCGGGCCGAGTTCGACAGCGCGGTCGTAGCGGTAATGCGTGACGTGATGCAATGCGACATGAATCGACACGGCGTGCCTCCTGCGAGCCCAAGCGTATTCGAAAGCGCGCAAGACTTATGCCATGCAGAGGCTTGGGCGCTTTCCCGGAATGCTTAGGGCAGTACAGCACCAAAATCGGGCGATGCGGTGAAATGGTTTGGCACAGTTGCACGCAAATGTTGCGAGGCACAACGCAAAACGCCAACCCGAAGGTTGGCGTTCTGTTCAGCTCAAGTGCATTTCAGCGCGGTACGACCGGCTTGCGTGCCGGTTTCGGGCCTTTGCCCTTCGCCGCTTCCTTGCGCTCCTTGGCGGCCTGCTGGTTGCGGGCGAATGCCGCGGCCTTGGCCTGTTCACGCTTGTCCCAAGGATTGCCGCCGTCACTGGCGCGCGGAGGCAGACCGGTGTGCTGCGTGAGGATCTTGGTGGTCTTCTCTTTCGCGACCTTGTGGCTGCCGGCCGGCGTCGAGTTCTTGCGACGGGCACTCTGATAGCTGTCGGTGGCCGGCTGGTGCAGCGGGATCAACTGGTTCTTGCCCGGCCCGATCAGGTCGGCACGGCCCATGCGGGTCAGCGCTTCACGCAGCATCGGCCAGCCTTTCGGGTCGTGATAACGCAGGAACGCCTTGTGCAGACGACGCTGCTCTTCGCTCTTGACGATGGTCACGCCGTCGCTCTTGTAGGTGACCTTGCGCAGCGGGTTCTTGCCCGAGTGGTACATCGCGGTGGCGGTGGCCATCGGCGACGGATAGAACGCCTGCACCTGATCGGCGCGGAAGCCGTTGCCCTTGAGCCACAGGGCCAGGTTCATCATGTCTTCGTCGGTGGTGCCCGGGTGCGCGGCGATGAAGTACGGAATCAGGTACTGCTCTTTCCCGGCTTCCTTGGTGTACTTCTCGAACATGCGCTTGAAGCGATCGTAGGTGCCGATCCCCGGTTTCATCATCTGGTTGAGCGGACCTTCCTCGGTGTGTTCCGGGGCGATCTTCAGGTAACCGCCGACGTGGTGGGTCACCAGCTCCTTGACGTACTCCGGCGACTCGACCGCGAGGTCGTAACGCAGGCCGGAGGCGATCAGGATCTTCTTCACACCCGGCAACGCACGGGCGCTGCGGTACAGCTGAATCAGCGACGAGTGGTCGGTGTTCAGGTTCGGGCAGATGCCCGGGAACACGCAGGACGGCTTGCGGCACGCGGATTCGATTTCCGGGCTCTTGCAGGCGATGCGGTACATGTTCGCGGTCGGGCCGCCGAGGTCGGAGATGACGCCGGTGAAGCCCGGCACCTTGTCGCGGATCTCTTCGATTTCGCGAATGATCGACTCTTCGGAACGGTTCTGGATGATCCGGCCTTCGTGCTCGGTGATCGAGCAGAAGGTGCAGCCACCGAAGCAGCCACGCATGATGTTCACCGAGAAACGGATCATGTCGTAGGCAGGGATTTTTTCCTTGCCGTACGCAGGGTGCGGAACACGTGCGTAAGGCATGCCGAACACGTAGTCCATTTCTTCAGTGGTCATCGGAATCGGCGGCGGGTTGAACCAGACGTCTACCTCGCCATGCTTCTGCACCAGCGCACGAGCGTTGCCCGGGTTGGTTTCCAGGTGCAGCACGCGGTTGGCGTGGGCGTACAGAACCGGGTCGTTACGCACCTTTTCCATCGACGGCAGGCGGATCACGGTCTTGTCGCGGGTCATTTTCGGGCTGGCCAGGATCTGCACGACCTTGGCTTCTTCCGGGTCTTCAACCGGGCCCTTCTCCTGCTCGATCGCGCAAGCCTGAGTGTCCTGGGTGTTCACATACGGGTTGATGATCTTGTCGATCTTGCCCGGACGGTCGATGCGCGTAGAGTCGACTTCGTACCAGCCCGCGGGTGTGTCGCGACGGATGAACGCGGTGCCGCGCACATCGGTGATGTCTTCGATCTTGTGACCGTAGGACAGACGCTGGGCGACTTCGACAATCGCCCGCTCGGCGTTGCCGTACAGCAGGATGTCGGCGCTGGCGTCAATCAGGATCGAGTTGCGCACGCGGTCCTGCCAGTAATCGTAGTGGGCGATGCGACGCAGGGAGGCTTCGATACCGCCGAGCACGATCGGCACGTGCTTGTAGGCTTCCTTGCAGCGCTGGCTGTAGACCAGGCTCGCGCGATCCGGACGTTTGCCGGCCATGCCGCCCGGGGTGTAGGCGTCGTCGGAACGGATTTTCTTGTCCGCGGTGTAACGGTTGATCATCGAGTCCATGTTGCCGGCCGCGACACCGAAGAACAGGTTCGGCTCGCCGAGCTTCATGAAGTCGTCTTTGGACTGCCAGTTAGGCTGCGCGATGATCCCGACGCGGAAGCCTTGCGACTCCAGCAGCCGGCCGATGATCGCCATGCCGAACGACGGGTGATCGACGTAGGCATCTCCCGTAACAATGATGATGTCGCAGGAATCCCAGCCAAGCTGATCCATCTCCTCCCTGCTCATCGGCAGGAACGGCGCTGGCCCGAAACATTCGGCCCAATATTTTGGATAGTCAAATAACGGCTTGGCTGCTTGCATGTCGATAACCGGTGTTGGCTTTCATTGAATTCGCGGGCGCGGAATATAGCACAAATTTTGACCAATTCCGACGACTGTGGTCGGTTTCTCTCAGCCTCGTCCACGGCCAAGCACTTTGTTCAACAAATGGGTTCACGACTTATTCAAGGATGAATACACATGCCTGTAAAACCACCCTCCAGAGGCGTCACCACCGTCGAAGTTCACAATCCACCTTCGACTTCAGCGACCAACCGTTCACCACAGCCCCCCGCTTCGCCTCTAACTCCCCCGGTCGTACGCCGCCCCCCTTCTCAACCTGCACCGGACAGGACTCCGGCATTTGCAGACCCGGACACAATCTCTCCCGCACCAGCCGTGACCTTCGACGAAATCCATTCCTCCCCGAGGGCAACACCGGTACGTCCTTCGTTTGATACCTATCGCATCCGTTTCGGGTCGCAACTGCCAGAGGCCGATGCGCAAGGCTTCAGAAACTTCAAGGGGCGGCTGTTCGTCGATGCGTACGATGGCAGCGTCCTGCAGGTTGGCCTGGACCCTGACAGCCGACTTTACCGGGCAAGGCTGAGCAGTGAATTGAATCCCTCGGGCCCTGTTCTCGTTCAGGATCCCCAAAACAAGCGATGGCATCCGGTGGATGATTTCGAGGCTGAACCCATTGCGTTGACTTCCAGTCGACTGGAAGCGTTCAGGACGCCTCTGAATTTCGTCGGTGTCGCGCCGGACAGTGACGGTCTGCACAGCTTCGAAGGTAAGCGCTACGTGATCATCGACAGCCAGGCCTATCAAGTAATGCAGGACGTCGATGCATCCTCTCCCGCACACAAGGTCTGGCGGGTGGTCAGGCCGAAAGATCCTGTCGCCACTGACAGCGAAAACATCTACCGCGCCAGTCGGGGCGGTGAAACGCTTGCCATTGCTCGCACGTCCGACGGTTTTTGGGGTTTCAGTCTCGACGGACTAAAGGGTGGCATGCGTCGCAACGCGCAAGCTCAGGACAGCAAAGCCTATCTGCTTCAACGGCATGAATTCATCAGGAACGCCTTCGATGCCCTGGCCGCATCCAACAGGCGCTATGGCGAACTCTGGGCCAGCGCCGAACACCTGCCTGAGGGAAGTGACGCCGAGAAAGCCGCGCTGATCGAACTCGAAGTGCATTTGATCAAACACACAAGAATGCAGGCCGATCACGTCAAATCACTGATCGATAACAAGGACTGGTTGCTACTGCTCAAGGCTGGCGGGCTCTACAAAACCGAGCTTCATGCTCAGCAGATCAACAGAATCGACTACCTCAACAAATTGATTGCTGTCATGGATCGCAGGGTTCTGCCAACCCTGGATGTGATTACCGTCGAGTCGCTGAAGCGCAACCTTGTCCATCTCAACAAAAAGCTGAAGATCATGGACGATCGCCAGGCTGTGATGGATCAGATTCTAAAAGCTGATCGTAGCGCCCAAGGGGAGCTGGATGACATGAATCGCGGAATCCCCACTGTTGACCAGATCAACACCAGTAAATACAACATTTTCCTGCGCCTGATTTCCGACGATCCACAAAACCCGTCAAATCATGGCATGCGCACTGCCATGTCGATGCACTTGCTCAAACATGACCTGAACGAAGTTTCCGGATATCCCGAACCTCTCGCGCTGCAACTGGCGATCGAGAGCATCAAAAGCGACAGGGCCGGATTGTTGGCATTGATCACTTCGACACCCCCTACAAAGGCAGAGTACGTCAATCAGGCACTGTCACTGATGGATACCTTCGAATCGAAAATCGAAACCCGGCTGAATGAAATCTATGATCGGGTTGGCAGCAACAACGAACTGCCTGGCGACGATCATGATATCGACTTCGACTTCCTCCCGGCGCAACCTTCAGGAGCCGCCGAAATCGCAGCGCCGCGAAAGTTGTTCCGAACCCGTCAACATGGCACCTACCGGGTACTGGTGGGCGTTCAGGACACCGCTGCGGACGGCAGAGTCACGCTCAATGTTCCCGACATCTTCAAACCGAACGATCCACCTCAACGGTACGAGAAGAGAGAGGGTGAATGGCGGCCAGTGCGCCCCGCCCCGGCACCGGTTCCCAAACCTCAGCTGATGAACGAAGCCACAGCACGCCTTGGCAACGTGGAGGCGCATCTTGCCCAGGCAAGGATGATGGAAAACCGAAGGGACAACCCGACCACCATTGTCGAATACCTGGGGGCCGAGGTGGATCGACTCACAGATCTGGCGAAACGCCTCGAGACCCTCGATCAAATGGCAGTAGACGCTGAAACCACAGGTTTGATCGGGCGTCTGAAAGCTGCCGGCGACTCAATGGACGCCGAAGGCCAGGACATTCTGATACGGATGTATAAAAACAAGGATGTGCTGGACGTCCCGCGCCTGAGCTTCCTGCTCGATCACGCCCAGCTCAAGGTGGTCAAAACGGTGGCGCGCAGGCAACTGGGCAAGGGCAAAGACAGGTCATTTCTCGACGTCTATTCGATCATGGACCGCTCGGACAACACACCATTGTGGGAGGCCCACTTTCATTACGACAGGCAAGACCGCGCTGCGCTGGATTACACCGTCAAGGGTGCACATCTGAAAACGCTGGAGCAGCGCCTGCTCGGCAGCTCGTTTCAACAGCGCGAAGAACAGGCTGGGCGGCCCCACCAACGGATCTGGCGAGAACTCATCAGCCCAAGGGTTGCCCAGAAACTGTTTGATCATCTGGCGTGATCAATTGCATTACTCGTCGTCGTCGAAGTTGTAACTGCCCGGCGCGAGGTTTTCGAAACGCGTGTACTTGCCGATGAAGGCCAGGCGGATGAAGCCGATCGGGCCGTTCCGCTGCTTGCCGATGATGATTTCGGCAATGCCCTTGTGTTCGGTTTCCGGGTGATACACCTCGTCCCGGTACACGAACATGATCACGTCGGCGTCTTGCTCGATCGCTCCGGATTCCCGCAAGTCGGAGTTCACCGGGCGCTTGTTGGGACGTTGTTCCAGGGAGCGGTTAAGCTGCGACAGAGCAACTACCGGGCAGTTGAATTCCTTGGCCAGGGCTTTCAAGGATCGGGAGATCTCGGAAATCTCGTTGGTCCGGTTGTCGCCGCTGGAACCCGGGATCTGCATCAGCTGCAGGTAGTCGATCATGATCAGGCCGATGTCGCCGTGCTCGCGCACCAGACGCCGGGTCCGGGCACGCATCTCCGACGGGCTGATGCCGGCGGTGTCATCGATGAACAGCTTGCGGTCGTTGAGCAGGTTGACCGCCGAGGTCAGGCGCGGCCAGTCGTCGTCTTCCAGCTGGCCGGAACGCACCTTGGTCTGGTCGATACGACCGAGGGACGACAGCATACGCATGATCAGCGATTCGCCTGGCATCTCGAGGGAGTACACCAGCACGACCTTGTCGCTGCGCAACACGGCGTTTTCCACCAGGTTCATCGCGAAAGTCGTCTTACCCATCGAAGGACGGCCGGCGACGATGATCAAGTCGGCCGGTTGCAGTCCGCTGGTTTTCTCGTCGAGGTCGGTGTAGCCGGTGGACAGGCCGGTGATCGAGTCGGCGGTGTTGAACAGGGTATCGATGCGGTCGATGGCCTTGGTCAACAGGTCATTCACCCCCACCGGGCCGCCGGTTTTCGGCCGGGCTTCGGCAATCGCGAAGATCTGCCGCTCGGCTTCGTCGAGGATTTCCTCGGCGGTGCGACCTTCAGGGTTGAAGGCGCTGTCGGCAATTTCCGTGCTGATACCGATCAACTGACGCAACGTCGCACGCTGGCGGACGATCTGCGCATAGGCCTTGATGTTGGCGACGGACGGCGTGTTTTTCGCCAGTTCGCCCAGGTAACCGAGGCCGCCGACTTGCGAGGTCTGTCCTTCCTTGTCCAGTTGCTCGGCAAGGGTCACGACGTCGATCGGCAAGTTCTGATCGGCCAGTTTGGCGATCGCACGGAAAATCAGACGGTGGTCATGTCGGTAGAAATCGCCGTCGGAGACTTGATCGAGCACGCGTTCCCAGGCGTTGTTGTCCAGCATCAGACCACCGAGTACGGCCTGTTCGGCCTCGATGGAATGCGGCGGCACCTTCAGCGCAGCGGTTTGCAGATCGTATTGCTCGGGAGCGGAGATTTCGTTCATGGCCACTTTTTAATCAGGAAAAGCAGGGAGTGCAGAAAGACAAAGGGCACGACCTGTAAACAGGATCGTGCCCGATGTTAACCGTCTGACGGACAGGCCGCCAGTCGATCAGGGTGTTGCTTAAGCTGCTACCACGACAACGCGCACGGTGGCTTCAACTTCGGCGTGCAGGTGCACAGCCACGTCGAATTCACCCACGTTGCGGATGGTGCCGTTCGGCAGACGAACTTCGCTTTTCGCCACTTCAACGCCGGAGGCGGTCAGTGCGTCAGCGATGTCGTGAGTACCGATCGAACCGAACAGCTTGCCTTCGTCGCCAGCGGTGGCAGTGATGGTCACTTCCAGCTCGGCCAGTTGGGCAGCACGGCTTTCAGCCGATGCTTTACGGTCTGCGGCGGCTTTTTCCAGCTCAGCGCGACGCTCTTCGAACGCAGCCAGGTTGGCAGCGGTCGCAGCGGTGGCTTTGCCGAAAGGCAGCAGGTAGTTACGGCCGTAACCGGCCTTAACGTTTACTTTGTCGCCCAGGTTGCCCAGGTTGGCGATTTTTTCCAGAAGGATCAGTTGCATGTGGAAATCCTCTTAACTTTTAACCTTCACCGTTCGCGTTATCGGTGTCTTTCGACACCCGACCGCGAAAATCAATCAGGCTGTCGACAATGGCCAGAACCACGAGCAACGGATAGATCAGCTGCATGAACAGCAACAGCGTCACGTACAACCCCACCAGCCAGAAACCGGCCAGTCGCCTTTGCGCCACCAGCCCGTGAATCAGGGCCAGCCCGGCGAACACCAACGGCACACTGCACAACGGCGTCAACATGGCCATCTGTGC
Source organism: Pseudomonas sp. B40(2017) (assembly GCF_002112855.1). Taxonomy (NCBI): domain Bacteria; kingdom Pseudomonadati; phylum Pseudomonadota; class Gammaproteobacteria; order Pseudomonadales; family Pseudomonadaceae; genus Pseudomonas; species Pseudomonas sp. B40(2017). The sequence goes on along the minus strand of NZ_NEIT01000006.1, from coordinate 476,090 downwards.
ACCGAGATTCGGGCCCAGAAGCATCAACGCCAGCAGCAACATCGCCGGTCCCAGCGGGATCCGGATGGCGCGAAACTCGCGACCAAAACCACCCGGGTTGTACAACAACGCCTGCCAATAACGCCCGACAATCAGGCTCAGCACGCTGACGATCTGCAACAAGGCCGCAATCAGGCCGGTCAGGACCGGTGCGATCAGCGACGCGAAACGCGCCTGCTCGTCTACCGACAATTGTTGGTAGGCATCACCGAGAAGCGCGGGCATGACCTTTACCAAGGCCTGCGCCAGCATCTCGATCTGGGGCGCGAACGCCGCCCCGAGCACCACTGAAAACACCAGCCCCATGGCTACGCTGACCAGCAGCGTACGGACCCAGGACTCGCTTGCGCGCAACACCAGCGCAAGCCCCGAAGACCCCAGCAGCACCAGAAGTGCCCGTGGGTCATCGGCATACAACCACCAGATCAATGCTGGCAGCAGTCCCAGCGACACGACGCCCAGGGCGTCGGCCAATCCGCGCCGCAGAAGCACCAGGCTCCCGGCGGCAGCACCCAACCAATACAACAACGGCAATGTTGCACACCCGGCCACTACGAGAGTGGCCTGCATACGGCCGCGCATGATGAACTCAGCTAAGGCACGCATGCATTCAATCCTTTGCTACTTGTCGACTGCCCGGTCTCAGCGGCCGTGGCTGTCGGTGTAGGCCAGCAGGGCCAGGAAGCGGGCGCGCTTGATAGCGGTGGCCAGCTGACGCTGATAACGAGCTTTGGTACCGGTGATGCGGCTTGGAACGATTTTGCCGGTCTCGGATACGTAGGCTTTCAGAGTGTTGAGATCTTTGTAGTCGATCTCCTTCACGTCTTCAGCGGTGAAGCGGCAGAATTTACGACGACGGAAGAAACGTGCCATTTGATAGGCTCCTTAAAAGGTCCGTGGATTACTCGTCAGCGTTATCGCTGTTGTCGCTGTCGCTATCGCTGTCATCGCCATCGGCGCTGCCATCGTGCTCAGGACGTTCGCGACGCTCACGGCGCTCACTGCGGTTTTCTTCAGCCTTGAGCATCTCGGACTGGCCGGTAACGGCTTCGTCGCGACGGATGACCAGGTTACGGATCACAGCATCGTTGTAGCGGAAGTTGTCTTCCAGCTCGGCCAGGGCCTTGCCGGTGCACTCAACGTTCAGCATCACGTAGTGAGCCTTGTGAACATTGTTGATTGCGTAGGCCAGTTGACGACGGCCCCAGTCTTCCAGACGGTGGATTTTGCCGCCGTCTTCTTCGATCAGCTTGGTGTAACGCTCAACCATGCCGCCGACTTGCTCGCTCTGGTCAGGGTGGACCAGAAAGATGATTTCGTAATGACGCATGAATGCTCCTTACGGGTTGTAGCCTGCCGCTCAAAAACGGTCAGACAAGGAGTGAATGACACTTATGGACTTGCTGGCGCGGGGCACATGCATGCCTGCCGCCACAGCAAGGGGCGCAATTGTAGAGAAGGGACTGAAGAGGTGCAAGGCAATTGGTGATTATTTGAACAGTCACACTTTCTGCCACACCAGAAAACACTGTGGGAGCGAGCCTGCTCGCGATGGCGGCTTAACATCCAACAATGATGCTGAATGTAACTCCGCTTCGCGAGCAGGCTCGCTCCCACATTTATGACGCCGTGAGGCTTAAGCCTTTTTGGCAGCCGCCTTGGCCTTGGCACCGCGCTGACGCTGGGCTTCGAACAGGCACACGCCGGTCGCAACCGAGACATTGAGACTGCTGACGCTACCGGCCATCGGCAAGTGCACCAGGTAATCGCAATGCTCGCGGGTCAGGCGGCGCATGCCTTTGCCTTCGGCACCCATGATCAGGATGGTTGGGCCGGTCAGGTCCTGGTCATAGATGCTGACTTCGGCCTCACCCGCCGTACCAACAATCCATAACCCACGCTGCTGGAGTTTTTCCAGGGTGCGCGCAAGGTTGGTGACAGCTACCAGCGGGATCACTTCCGCCGCGCCGCAAGCCACTTTACGTACGACAGGCGTCAGGGTGGCCGACTTGTCTTTCGGCACGATGACCGCCAGCGCACCGGCAGCGTCCGCCGAACGCAGGCAGGCGCCGAGGTTGTGCGGGTCGGTCACGCCGTCGAGCACCAGCAACAGCGGCGCGCCTTCGGTGCGATCGAGCAGCTCGTCGAGCATCGCCTCGCCCCAGACCTGGCTCGGACTGACGTCCGCCACCACGCCCTGGTGCACGCCTTCAACCCAGGCGTCCATTTCGCGGCGCTCGGCCTGACCGATCTGGACCCGGTTTTCGTTGGCCAACTCGATCAGCGTTTGCACGCGCGGATCGTTGCGACTCTCGGCCAGCCAGATCTGCTTGACGCGTTTAGGGTGGTGACGCAGCAACGCTTCTACCGCGTGAACGCCGTAGATTTTTTCCAACTGACTCATGACTTCGCCTTCGGTTTACGCGCCCCGCCACTTTTGGCTGGAGCGGAACCCGCTTTCGGCGGGCCTTTACGGTGTTTGCTCGGTTTGGCTGGCTTGCCGCCGGAAGCCTTGTCAGGCGCCGACCGTCCGGCCTTTCCCCCGGACGCCGCTTTACCACCGTTTTTGGCATCGGCCAGCAAGGCCTTCTTCAATTCACGGCTTTTGCGCAGCTCGGCGTTTTTCGCCACGGCATCGCTCGGACGATAGGCCTCGACAGCCTTCTCCTTGGCCGGACGACGGCTGGCGGTTTTTGCCGGAGCCTTTTCTTCCACAACCTTGGCTGCAGGAGTGGTCGTCTCGGCGCCACGCTTCTTGCGGCCGATCGGCGCGCTGATGGTTTTTTCAGCCATCTCGAAGTCGATCTTGCGCTCGTCGAGATCGACGCGCATGACGCGCACTTCAACGGTATCGCCAAGACGGAAGCTGCGACCGGTACGCTCGCCCGCCAGGCGGTGGTGCACAGGGTCGAAGTGGTAGTAGTCACCCGGCAACGCCGTAACGTGCACCAGACCTTCGACGTAAATATCGGTCAGTTCGACGAACAGCCCGAAACCGGTCACGGCAGTGATCACGCCCGGGAACGATTCGCCCACGCGGTCTTTCATGAACTCGCACTTGAGCCAGTTCACCACGTCGCGGGTCGCTTCGTCGGCACGGCGCTCGCTCATCGAGCACTGCTCGCCGAGTTGCTCCAGCGCTGCTTCGTCGTACGGATAGATGCGCGCCTTCGGAATGGTCATCGCACCGGCACGGCGAACGTGCGGAGTGTCCTGTTTCGAATGGATCACGCTACGGATCGCCCGATGCGTGAGCAGGTCCGGGTAACGACGGATCGGCGAGGTGAAGTGGGTATAGGCTTCGTAATTCAGACCGAAGTGGCCTTCGTTCTGGGCGCTGTACACCGCCTGGCTCAGGGAGCGCAGCATCACGGTCTGGATCAGGTGGAAATCCGGACGGTCCTTGATGCTGGCCAACAGTGCCTGATAGTCCTTCGGCGACGGGCCATCCTTGCCTTTGTGCAGGGACAGACCGAGCTCACCCAAGAACGCGCGCAGTTTTTCCAGACGCTCCGGTGGCGGGCCGTCGTGGACGCGGTACAACGCAGGGATTTCGTGCTTTTTCAGGAATTCGGCAGTGGCCACGTTGGCCGCCAGCATGCATTCCTCGATCAGCTTGTGCGCGTCGTTACGGGTGGTCGGACGGATTTCGGCAATCTTGCGCTCGGAACCGAAGATGATCCGGGTTTCCTGCGTTTCGAAATCGATCGCGCCACGTACATGACGGGCAGCCAGCAATACCTTGTACAGCGCGTAGAGTTGCTTGAGGTGCGGCAAGACGTCGGTGTATTCACCGCGCAGCTTGCGCCCTTCTGTCGCTTTCGGCGTTTCCAGCATCGCGCTGACCTTGTTATAGGTCAGACGGGCGTGGGAATGGATCACTGCTTCATAGAAGCAGTAGTCGGTCATTTCGCCGGACTTGGAGATGGTCATCTCGCAAACCATGGCCAGACGATCGACATGCGGATTCAGCGAGCACAGACCGTTGGAGAGCTGCTCCGGAAGCATTGGCACCACGCGCTCGGGGAAGTACACCGAGTTGCCGCGCACCTGGGCTTCGTTGTCCAGAGCCGAACCAATCTTCACATAGCTGGAAACGTCGGCAATCGCCACGTACAACTTCCAGCCGCCGGAGAACAGGCGCAGTTTGCCCGGCTTGGCTTCGCAGTAGACCGCGTCGTCGAAGTCGCGGGCATCTTCGCCGTCGATGGTGACGAACGGCAGATGGCGCAGGTCGACGCGCTTCTCTTTGTCTTTTTCTTCGACTTCCGGCTTGAGCTTGCCGGCTTCCTTCAGAACGGCTTCAGGCCAGACGTGCGGAATATCGTAGGTGCGCAGGGCGACATCGATTTCCATGCCCGGCGCCATGTAGTTGCCGACCACTTCGATCACATCACCTTGCGGCTGGAAGCGCGGAGTCGGCCAGTGAGTGATTTTCACCTCGACGAACTGACCGATCTGGGCGTTGGCGTTACGGCCCGGCGTCACCAGCACTTCCTGCTGGATCTTCGGGTTGTCCGCGACGACGAAGCCGATACCGCCTTCTTCGAAGTAGCGGCCGACGATGCTTTCGTGGGCACGGGACACCACTTCGACGATCACGCCTTCGCGACGACCGCGACGGTCCAGGCCGGAGACACGGGCCAGGGCACGGTCGCCGTCGAACACCAGACGCATTTGCGCCGGGCTCATGAACAGGTCGTCGGAGCCATCATCCGGCACCAGGAAGCCGAAGCCGTCGCGGTGACCGCTGATGCGACCGAGGATCAGGTCGAGCTTGTCGACCGGTGCATACGTGCCGCGGCGGGTATAGATCAGTTGAGCATCGCGCTCCATGGCGCGCAGGCGGCGGCGCAGGGCTTCGATCTGGTCTTCTGTGGTCAGACCAAACTCTTCGACCAGTTGCTCGCGGGCAGCAGGCGAACCTCGATCAGCAAGGTGCTGAAGGATCAGTTCGCGGCTGGGAATAGGGTTTTCATATTTTTCCGCTTCACGAGCGGCCTCGGGATCGAGGGACTGCCAATCGGCCATTAGAGAGTTTTCACCTTGTCTATATGCGGGTTAGTTTGGCATAGGCGCCATCAAACGGGAAATTTCAGACTATAAAGGCCTTTCTAAAGCCCTCTATCGACGTTCGAAAGCCGTTTTGAACACCGCTGGTAAAAAAAATCATTTTTTTTGCCGGCAGGGGTTTACAGTTAAAAACTCGCTCCGTATAGTGCGCGCCATCGACGACGTACACACGTTGACGAGATGCCCAGGTGGTGAAATTGGTAGACACGCCAGCTTCAGGTGCTGGTGACCTTACGGTCGTGGAAGTTCGAGTCTTCTCCTGGGCACCAATTTCGAGTTTGAGACTAGATCAGTTTCAAGACTCACACAAAAACCCGCGAAAGCGGGTTTTTTGCATTCTGCGCTCCGCTTTTTCTGAAATTGATTTATTAAAATCAAATCAGGGGTTTACAGATCAAAAGGCGCTCCGTATAGTGCGCCACATCAACAGCGGCGACGCTGAAGATGAAGCCCAGATGGTGAAATTGGTAGACACGCCAGCTTCAGGTGCTGGTGACCTTACGGTCGTGGAAGTTCGAGTCTTCTTCTGGGCACCAATTCAAATTCAAGGTCACGATCTTGAATCTCACAAAAACCCGCGAAAGCGGGTTTTTGCGTTTCCGGGGTTTGGAAAACCTGAATCCCAACGCCTATCAGACCCACCCCTCCCCTGCAAGGCGCACTTGAGAAACAATATCGTTTATCATTGTTGCAAGTTTTTGCAATGCGACAGCGAGGAACCCTGCGAATGATGTTTCGAAATACCCTGCGCCGCGGCTTGACCTTCACCCTGCTCGGCCTGGCACTCGCCACTCCCCTCACCCAGGCTGCCGACACGGTTTCCCTGACTCTCTACAACGGTCAACACAAGGAAGTCGGCGACGCCATCGCCAAAGCCTTCGAAGCCAAGACCGGCATTCACGTCAATGTGCGCAAGGGCAGCAGCAATCAGCTGGCCAGTCAGATCATCGAAGAAGGCGACCGCTCGCCCGCCGACGTCATTTACACCGAGGAATCCCCACCGCTGAACAATCTCGGCGAACAAGGCCTGCTGGCCAAGGCTGATGATGCGACCCTGGCCGTTCTGCCGAAAAAATACGTCGCCGGCAACGGCACCTGGATCGGCGTCACCGCCCGGGTTCGCGTGGTGGCCTTCAACCCGAAACTAATCGACGAAAAAGATCTGCCCAAATCGGTGCTGGATTTCGCCGATCCGCAGTGGCAAGGCAAGGTCGGCTTCGTCCCGACCAGCGGCGCGTTCCAGGAACAGGCCGTGGCCATCATCAAAAAGCACGGTCGCGAAGCCGCCGAAGAATGGCTGACCGGCCTGCGCGCCTTCGGCAAGACCTACAGCAACAACATGGTCGCCCTCAAGGCGGTGGAAAACGGCGAAGTCGCCACCGTGCTGGTGAACAACTACTACTGGTTCGCCCTGCAGCGGGAGAAAGGCCAGCTTGATTCCAAACTGCATTACTTCACCGGCGGCGATGTGGGTGGCCTGATCACCGTGTCCAGCGCAGCCGTGCTCAAGTCCAGCAAACATCCAAAAGAAGCCCAACAATTCCTCGCCTACATGGCCAGCGAAGAAGGCCAGCGCGTGATCACCCAGACCACCGCCGAATACCCGCTGCACAAAGGCATGGAATCGGATCGCGGCCTCAAGCCGTTCAGCGAACTGGAAGCACCGGACGTCACGCCGGCCGATCTGGGCAACGCCGAAGAAGCGCTGGAGCTGGAACGTGAAGTTGGCCTGAATTGATGACCGCATCGTTATCCGTCCCCGCTGCACGAGGGGGTTACGTGCCTCGGCGCAAGCGGCCGTCGATCTGGCTGGTGCTGCCGGTGTTGCTGCTGGTGGTCATGAGCCTGTTGCCGCTGGCCTACGTCGGGCTCAAAGCCTGGCAGGCGGGCTGGACCGAAGCGCTGCATTTACTGTGGCGCCCCTATGTGTTCGGCCTGCTGCGCAACACGCTGGCGCTGATGGTTGGCGTGACCGTGACTTGCGGCGTGATCGGCCTGTCGCTGGCGTGGCTGCTTGAGCGCAGCAATCTGCCGGGCCGACGGCTGTGGGGCGTGATTCTTTGCCTGCCGTTCGCGGTGCCGGCGTTTGTCAGCAGCTTCACCTGGGTGTCGCTGAGCGCACAGTTTGAAGGCCTTGGCGGGGCGATCCTGGTGATGAGCCTGTCGAAATATCCGCTGATCTTTCTGCCGGTGGCCGCCACGCTGCGCAATCTTGATCCATCCCTTGAAGAGTCGGCTCGCACCTTGGGACAGAATCGCTGGGGCGTGTTTTTCCGCGTCACCCTGCCGCTGCTCTGGCCTTCGTTGCTGGCCGGTTCGCTGCTGATTGCGCTGCACATGCTGGTGGAATTCGGCGCACTGTCGATCATCGGCCTGCAAACCTTCACCACCGCGATCTATCAGCAATTCGAACTGGAATTCAGCAATGCCAACGCGGCGATGCTGTCGGCGGTATTGCTGGCGCTGTGCCTGATGCTGTTGTGGCTGGAGTTGCGGGTGCGCGGCAAGGGACGACATGTACGTACCGGCCAAGGTGCGGCGCGTCGGGCTGAACAAGTGCGACTGGGCCCTTGGGCGATCGCCGGTCAGCTGTATTGCCTGATGCTGGCGATTGTCGGCAGCGGGATTCCGCTGGGCATGCTGGCCTACTGGCTCGCCGTGGGATCGTCAGCGGCATTCCCGGTTGCGGCGATCACTGAAGCCTTGCTCTCCTCATTGGCACTATCGCTGGGTGGCGCTGGATTGTGTCTGGTGTTGGCAGTGCCGGTCGGATTGCTGGTGGTGCGCTACAAGGGCCAACTGGCGATCTGGGCCGAACGCCTGCCCTATCTGCTGCACGCCCTGCCGGGATTGGTAATCGCGTTGACGCTGGTGTATTTCGCCCTGCATTACGTGCCGGCGCTGTACCAGACTTCCGCGCTATTGCTGATTGCGTATGCACTGCTGTTTCTGCCGCTGGCTCAGGCGCCGATCCGCACGGCGTTGAACAAGGCCGCGCCGCAACTCGAAGAAGCCGCCCGCACCCTCGGCGCCTCTTCGTTCACGGCGTTCTGCCGGGTGACTTTACCGATCATCTTCCCGGCACTGGGCGCAGCGTTTGCGCTGGTGTTTCTGGATGCCATGAAAGAACTGACGGCTACATTGCTGCTGAGTCCGACCGGGCTCAACACATTGGCGACTGAAGTCTGGGCGCATACCGCAAATGTCGAGTTCGCAGCCGCAGCGCCTTATGCGGCGTTGTTGATTGTGGTGTCGGGATTGCCCGTCTACCTGCTGACAACCCGGATGTATTTGAGCCGATAAAAAAATCGCAGCCGAAGCTGCGATTTTTTTTGCCCGCTACATCAAGCCCGGAACTGCCCCAGACTGGCCTTGAGTTGCGCCGCCAGACCATCTAGCACCTTGCCGCTGGCGGTGGTCTCGACCACCGCCTGAGCGGCCTTCTCGGCCTGGGCATGAATCGTTTCGACCCGCCCACGCACAGCCTGCGCGCCCTGCGCCTGATGCGCCGCTGCCTGAGTCGCCAGGCCAATCGCCGCATGCACCTGCTCGACCGACGCCTGCACCGACTGCTGCAGTCGCGCGCTGTCACGCAGCACCAGCAAACCTTCGCTGGCCTGACGCCCGGCCTGACCGATCGCCTCCACCGCCTCACGGGCGCCCTGCTGCAGGGCCACGATGTGCGCCTGAATGTCGCCGGTCGAGCTTTGGGTCTTGCTCGCGAGCGCCCGGACTTCATCCGCCACCACTGCAAACCCGCGACCGGTCTCGCCGGCCCGGGCCGCCTCAATGGCCGCGTTGAGCGCCAGCAGGTTGGTCTGCTCGGCGATGCCGTGAATCACGGTCAGCACCACTTCGATCTGTTCGCTCTGCTGCGCCAGCCGTTCGATGACTTTCGCCCCGGTGTCGACCTGCCCCGCCAGCGCCTCGATCAGACTGCCGACTTTGGCCGAGGTGCGAGTGTTCTCGTCGGTAGCCTGACGAATATCGACCACCTGCTTCAACGCCGCCTGCATCGCATGGCTTTCCGACTGAGCCTCATCGGCCATTTGCGACAGCGCTCGCAGGCTTTCGGCCACTTCATCACGCTGCATCCCGGCCGCTGCGTCGGCCCCGGCGTTGCGCAGGGTCATGGCGCCGATTTCCACACCGGTGCGCTGAGCCACATCCCCGGCCTCGCGCACGATCGGCTGCAACTTGTCCACAAAGCGGTTGACCGCCGAGGCCATGTCGCCGATTTCGTCCTTGCTGTTGATCTGCACGCGTTTGGTCAGATCACCCTCGCCTGCGGCCAGGTCATCCATGGCGGCGTTGAGCATTTTCAGGCGATTGACCACCCGATGACCGAGCACCACCGCCAGCAGCAACAGCACCCCGGCCCCCACCAGCGCCAGGCCCATGCCGATACGCCAGCGCAGCGTTGCAGCAGCATCCTGCACGGTACTAGTGGTGTTGGCTTTCATCTCGGCAGCTGTGGACTGCGCCGATTGCAGGCGAGCCTGCATGGCGGTGGCGCTGTCGGCAGCGGCCCCCTTGAGACTGTCACCGACCAGTTGATCGCTGCTGGCAATCAACGCCGTGAAGCGCTGATCGAGCGCCGCCAGATCGGTTTCAACCGAGGCGGTCGAGACACCCATCAGCACCTTGCCGATTTCCACGCCATTGGGGTTGATCGAGGCTTCGAGGTAGTAGACCGACGGATCGTTCTTCGCCGCATCCAACACCTTGTCCAGCGCCCGCTCGCCCTGGCCTTTTTCCAAAAGGGCCTTGTTGATCGGGTTTTCGCGGTTGAGGTAGCGGGTCAGATGCTGGCCGGTGGCGTCGTCATACACCACGAACAGCACGTTGGGATTGCGCTGGGCCCGACGGGCGAACTCGGAGAGGGTCGGCACGTCGCTGTCCCACATGGCACGGGGCGCCACCGAGGCCAGCAACTGGGCCATGTCATTGGCCGAATCCTTCAGGTCTTTTTCCAGAGTCGCACGCAGTTGCGCCTGCTCTTCCTTCAGACGCGAGGAAAGACCGGCGGTAAGACGCTGACGAGTACTTGAGGAGAGATTGTCGAGGCTCGACGTGACTTCGCGCCCGGCCTGCTCCAGCTCACCGGACAACTTCTGGCTGTCGGCGCCCAGGCGAGTGCCGAGATCGGCCTCCAGCGCGGTGACGGTGCTCCGCGTCAGGGCGACGGCCACCAGCACTTGCACCAAAAGAGCGATACCAAGGGTAACGAACACGGGCCGCAACAGACGGCTTTGTAACAGTGAGAGAACGGCTGACACTTTGAATCCCTCTACGTCTGACGCCATTAATTTGATGGCACTCTTGTAGACAGAATCACAGCAAAGGTCATGCCGTCCAACAGGCATAAACGACAAAGGCCCCGATGAAGGGGCCTTTGTGTTTTTACATCAACGACTTATCAAGCGAACGGATGACGCAGAACGATGGTTTCGTTGCGGTCCGGACCCGTCGAAATAATGTCGATCGGCGCGCCGATCAACTCTTCAACGCGTTTGATGTAGGCACGAGCGTTAGCCGGCAGCTCTTCCAGGGTCTTGGCGCCCACGGTCGATTCGCTCCAGCCTGGCACTTCTTCGTACACAGGCTGCAGGCCCACGTAGCTGTCAGCGTCAGTCGGAGCAACGGCATTGCCTTGCGCGTCTTTGTAGCCGGTGCAGATGTTGATGGTTTCCAGGCCGTCGAGTACGTCCAGCTTGGTCAGGCAGATGCCCGAGATGCTGTTCACATCAATAGCACGACGCAGGATAACGGCGTCGAACCAGCCGCAACGACGGGCACGGCCGGTGGTAGCGCCGAATTCGTGACCTTGCTTGGCCAGGTGCGCACCGACTTCGTCGAACAGCTCAGTCGGGAATGGGCCCGAACCTACGCGAGTGGTGTAAGCCTTGGTGATGCCCAGGATGTAGTCCAGGAACATCGGACCAACGCCCGAACCGGTCGCCACGCCACCCGCGGTGGTGTTGGAGCTGGTCACGTACGGATAGGTGCCGTGGTCGATGTCGAGCAACGAACCCTGGGCGCCTTCGAACATGATGTCTTTGCCGGCGCGACGCAGGTCGTGCAGCTCGGCAGTCACGTCCAGCATCAGCGGCTTGAGCAGCTCGGCGTATTCCTTGCACTCGGCCAGAGTCTTTTCGTACTCGATGGCAGGCTCTTTGTAGTAACCGACCAGCATGAAGTTGTGGTAGTCCACCAGCTCACGCAGCTTGTCTTCAAAGCGCGGCATGTTGAGCAGGTCGCCAACACGCAGACCGCGACGAGCAACCTTGTCTTCGTAAGCCGGGCCGATGCCGCGACCGGTCGTACCGATCTTCAGCTCGCCGCGGGCCTTTTCACGGGCCTGGTCCAGCGCCACGTGGAAGGACAGGATCAGCGGACAGGAAGGGCTTATGCGCAAGCGCTCGCGCACCGGTACGCCCTTCTCTTCCAGCTTGGTGATCTCGCGCAGCAGGGCGTCAGGTGCAACCACCACGCCGTTGCCGATCAGGCACTGCACGCCTTCGCGCAGCACGCCCGAAGGGATCAGGTGCAAGACGGTTTTTTCACCGTCGATCACCAGAGTGTGACCGGCGTTGTGGCCACCCTGGTAGCGCACTACGGCGGCAGCATGTTCGGTCAGCAGATCAACGATCTTGCCTTTGCCCTCATCACCCCATTGGGTGCCCAGGACTACGACATTCTTACCCATAACACTTGTCCTCATTCGCGCAAACTTGGTGCCGGCGTCAGCCGGCAGGAAAACTCAAGAAGTCAGTGGCGATACTTGCCAAAGCCCGTTCTGCTGGATCAATTGCCGGTCGCAGTCCGCATCACGGGCGGCGGCCAAAGGTTGTCCAGGCAACGCCTGAACGACACGCTGACCCTCACTGCGCAACTGGCAAACCTGCTGCCAGAGTGCCGCATCCGTACTGTCAGGCATCCAGATACCGCCAGACGGTAGCTCGATCTCAGCACGCCCCAGGGTCACCAGGGTTTTTAAATCGGTGGAGAAGCCCGTGGCCGGACGGGCGCGACCGAAGTCGGCGCCGATGTCGTCGTAGCGACCGCCCTGGGCGATGGACTGGCCAACACCCGGCACGAATACCGCAAACACCACACCGGTGTGGTAGTGATAACCGCGCAGTTCGCCCAGATCGAAGTACAGCGGCAGCTCCGGGAAGCGCACCGACAGACGCTCGGCGATCGCCAGCAAATCTTCCAGCGCCGCCAGTACCGGCGCCGGCGCATTGGCCAGACGCTCGCGGGCAGCGCTCAGCACTTCACGGCCGCCGCACAGGTCGACCAGCGCGCGCAACATGCCGGACAGATCGGCCGGCAGGCCTTCGGTCAAGGTAATGACCTCGTCGATGGCCTTGCGTTGCAATGCATCGAACAACTGCTGCTCGACTTCACCCGACAGACCGGCCGCCTGGGCCAGACCGCGGTAGATGCCGACATGCCCGAGGTCCATGTGCACGTCCGGCACGTCGGCCAGTTGCAGCATGGCCAGCATCAGGCTGATGACTTCAACGTCGCTGCTCGGGCTGGCATCGCCGTACAACTCGGCGCCCAGTTGGATCGGGCTGCGCGAGGACGACAAGGCACGCGGCTGGGCATGCAGCACGCTGCCGGCGTAGCACAGACGGCTCGGGCCTTCGCGCCGCAGGGTGTGCGCATCGATGCGCGCCACTTGCGGCGTGATGTCGGCACGGAAACCCATCTGCCGGCCCGATTGCGGGTCGATGACCTTGAAGGTACGCAGATCCAGGTCCTGGCCCGCGCCGGTCAGCAGGGATTCCAGGTACTCGATATGGGGAGTCACGACAAACTCGTAACCCCAGCTCTGGAACAGATCCAACACCTGACGACGCGCGACTTCAATGCGCGCCGCTTCCGGTGGCAGTACTTCTTCGATGCCATCTGGCAGCAGCCAGCGGTCTACCGTTGCCATTACGCCATTCCCCTTAGATCCGGGCGGCCAGCCCGAGGGCGAGCCTTGAGTGAAGCAGAAAATGACCGGCCCGTTCAAAACGCACGCGCATGAACGACGCGGCGAAAGGCCTGTTACCGGCTTCGCCCATCACTTTCCTCGAAAAACTGTCGGGCCATTCAACCCGATCTTCTGCAGCAAAAACAGCAATCAAACGTGCAGACGCAAAAAAGCCGGGAATTTCCCGGCTGCCGCATCATACACACGTTTTCCCAAAGGATCACCCCGCCCGAGGTATTAGCCGCCGGGCGGAATGATTCAGGTCAACGTCGTATCAAGGCTTGGACTTTTCCAGATAACGGAAGAAGTCACTGCTTGGGTCGAGGACCAGGACGTCGGATTTGTTCGCGAAGCTTTCACGGTAGGCACGCAGGCTACGGTAGAAACCGTAGAATTCCTGATCCTGGCCGTAGGCCTTGGAGTAGATCGCAGCGGCCTGGGCATCACCGTCACCGCGAATCTCTTCGGATTCACGATAGGCTTCAGCCAGCAGCACACGGCGTTGACGATCGGCGTCGGCACGGATGCCTTCGGCCAGCTCGTTACCCTTGGCGCGGTGCTCGCGAGCTTCACGCTCACGCTCGGTGCTCATACGTTCGAACACGCTGCGGTTCACTTCTTTCGGCAGATCGATGGCCTTGACCCGGACATCGACCACTTCGATACCCAGCTCTTTTTCAGCCATCTTGTTCAGCGACGCGGTGATGTCAGCCATCAGCGCATCGCGCTCACCGGACACGACTTCGTGCAGGGTGCGCTTGCCGAACTGGTCACGCAGGCCCGATTCCAGACGACGGGACAGACGCTCGTCAGCGATCTGCTTGAGGCCGGACGTTGCGGTGTAGAAGCGCTCGGCATCTTTCACGCGCCACTTGGCATAGGCATCGACCATCACGGCTTTCTTTTCCAGCGTCAGGAAGCGCTGTGTCGGTGCATCCAGCGTCATCAGACGTGCGTCGAATTTACGCACCTGGTTAACGTAAGGCACTTTCACATGCAGACCTGGCTGAACATCAGCCTGAACCACGCGACCGAACTGCAGCAACACCGCACGCTCGGTCTGAGCGACGATGTAGAAGCAGTTCCAGCCAACCAGTACCACGACAACGCCAACGATCAGGGCGATCAGCGATTTATTGCTCATCAGCGGGTCTCCCTTGTACGCGACTGCGGCACGTCAGTGACATGCGGCGTGACGTCCGTGTTGTTGCTGGCGGCAGCCGAACCGGTGACCGGTGCATTGCTGCCCGAACTGTTCTGAATCATCTTGTCCAGCGGCAGGTAAAGCAGATTGCTCTGGCCGTTCTTGTTGCCGGTCACGAGCACCTTGCTGGTGCTGCTGAAGACTTCCTGCATGGTGTCCAGGTACAGACGCTGGCGAGTGACCTCGGGCGCCTTGCGATACTCGGCAACCAGTTTGGTGAAACGATCTGCCTCACCCTTGGCGCGCGAGACCGTTTCGTCACGGTAACCGTTGGCATCTTCAAGGATACGCTGGGCCTGACCACGGGCTTCCGGCACCACGCCGTTGGCGTAGGTTTCAGCCTGGTTGCGCGAACGCTGCTCGTCTTCACGGGCGCGGATCACGTCATCGAAGGCTTCCTGCACTTCACGCGGTGCCGCTGCGCTTTGTACGTTGACCTGGGTAACGGTGATACCGGTGCGATAGGTATCGAGGAAACGTTGCAGACGCTCCTTGATCTCGCTGGCCATCAGCTCACGACCTTCGGTCAGCACCTGGTCCATCGCGGTGGAACCCACCACATGGCGCAGCGCACTGTCGGTCGCATGTTGCAGGCTGATTTCCGGCTGGTCGACGTTCAGCACGAAGTCCTGCAGGTTGCTGATCTTGTACTGCACGGTCAGCGGCACTTCGACGATGTTCTCGTCTTCGGTCAGCATCTGGCCCTGCTTGGTGTAGGCACGCTCACGCGTGACGTTCTCCATGTACTTCTTGTCGATCGGCGGGAAGTAGATGTTCAGGCCGGGACCGACAGTCTCGTAGTACTTGCCGAAGCGCAGCACCACGGCCTGCTCCTGCTCGTCCACAACGTACACCGCGCTGTACAGCCAGACGGCCGCCAGCACGACAAGGCCGATGCCGAGCAGGCCGCCGAAGCCGCCGCTCTTGCCCGAGCCACCACCGTCATCACCGCGTTTCTTTCCACCACCGAACAACCCGTTCAGGCTTTCCTGCAGCTTTCGGAAGGCCTCGTCGAGATCCGGCGGTCCCTTGCGGTCGCCGTTGTTGCGACGCTTGCCACCCCAAGGATCCTGATTGTTCGAGTTGCCACCCGGCTCATTCCAAGCCATAGCGCTCTCCATCTGATAAAGCAAAGACGCACCCACGGCGCGCCGACCAATGCTACAGAATGCCTGCCGTTGCGGCACAACCGCTTTGCCAGGCTTTTATTGCAAAGTGTGTTGCTCGATGAACTCCGTCGGCACAACGCCTTCACGACTGACCAGTCGATTGAGCTCCGAGCGTGGCAATCGAACGGCCAGCAAGCTGACCCCTTCTTCGTCGTGTTCTTCTTTCTGTACCGCGCCCAGTTCGAAGAACTGTGCACGCAGACGCGCGAACCGCTGAGGCAGGCGCAAGGTTCCCACGAACAGGTCACTGCCCAACAACTCGGCAATCGCCTGCTCGAGCAATTCCAGACCGGTGCCATCACGCGCCGACAGCCAGACCCGCTGGGGCTTGCCGTTTTCATCGCGCTGGATTTGTGGCTCAACGCCTTCAAGCAAATCGAGTTTGTTATAGACCTCGAGGATCGGCAAGTCCTGGGCACCGATCTCGCCCAGCACCACCATCACCTGCTCGATCTGCAACATGCGATCCGGTTCGGCCGCATCGATCACGTGCAACAGCAGGTCGGAGTTGCTCGACTCTTCGAGCGTAGACCGAAATGCCTCGACCAGTTTGTGCGGCAAGTGGCGGATGAAGCCCACGGTGTCGGCCAGGACAATCGGCCCCAGGTCGTCCAGATCCAGACGGCGCAGGGTCGGATCGAGCGTGGCGAACAGCTGGTCAGCAGCGTACACGTCGGACTTGGTCACGTTATTGAACAGCGTGGATTTACCGGCGTTGGTATATCCCACCAAAGATACGGTAGGGATATCCGCACGCGAGCGGCCGCGACGCGACTGTTCGCGCTGGCTGCGCACTTTCTCCAGCCGGCCCTTGATCTGGCGCAGGCGAACCCGCAGCAGTCGCCGGTCGGTTTCGAGCTGGGTTTCACCCGGGCCGCGCATGCCGATACCGCCACCCTGACGCTCAAGGTGAGTCCAGCCGCGAACCAGCCGGGTGCTCATGTGGTCAAGCTGGGCCAGTTCGACCTGGAGCTTGCCCTCATGGGTACGGGCGCGCTGGGCGAAAATATCGAGAATCAGACCGGTACGGTCGATCACGCGACACTCGAAAACACGTTCGAGGTTACGTTCCTGACTGGGCGTAAGGGTGTGATTGAAGATAACCAGATCGGCTTCTTCGGCGTGGACCAGGTCGCGCAGTTCCTCGACCTTGCCGCTGCCAATCAGGTATTTGGCGGTTGGCCGATGACGCGGCACGTTAAAAAACGCAACGGTCTCGGCGCCAGCCGAATTTGCCAGTTCCTGAAACTCCTGCGGATCTTCGCGCGCCTCAGGGTCCTGTCCATCCAAGTGAACGAGGATGACCCGTTCACCACCACCGTGGCGCTCAAAGAACAAAGGAGACTCCTATCAGGCGTTACCTGGCTCAGCGTCACCTGCTTCGGATTCGGTTGCGCTTGGCAGACGAATTGGACGAACCGGCACGACTGTAGAGATAGCGTGTTTGTAAACCATCTGGCTGACGGTGTTCTTCAGCAGGATAACGAACTGGTCGAACGACTCGATCGTGCCTTGCAGTTTGATCCCGTTCACCAGGTAGATGGAAACCCCCACTTTCTCTTTACGTAAAGTATTCAAGTAAGGGTCTTGTAGCGAATGCCCTTTTGACATGTGCCGCACTCCTTTAAGGATTCAATATAAAAAATAGGTAAACAGATGGCTTTTGCCGCCACACCCCCAAGGATAGACGGCAATTGCAAGGACTCAGCTCAATATGGAGATCGTCCCAAGGTATTTCAAGGCGCGTGGCAGATTGTCGCAATCCAGACTGTCGAGCCAGTGTAAATCTTTCCAGCTGCGCAGCCAGGTGAACTGGCGTTTGGCCAATTGGCGCGTGGCGATGATGCCCCGTTCCTGCATCTCGGCCGACGTCAGCTTGCCATCCAGGTAGTCCCAGACCTGGCGGTAGCCTACCGCACGTATAGACGGCAACCCGGCATGCAGGTCACTTCTATTACGCAGGGCTACGACCTCGTCGATGAATCCCTGTTCCAGCATATTTGTGAATCTTTGTTTAATGCGCTCGTGCAATACCTGCCGATTAGTTGGAGCAATCGCCAGGTTCGCGACAGTATAGGGCAATTGTTGCAGTCCCGATGCGGACGCTTCAGCACTTTGCGCAGATTGTTGCAGGCGCAGCGCAGTCATGCTCTGACCGCTGACCCGGTAAACTTCCAGTGCACGACTCAGTCGTTGTGGATCGTTCGGATGGATGCGTGCTGCAGACTCCGGATCGATGACCGCCAGTTGATCGTGCAGGGCCTGCCAGCCAAGGCGTGCAGCCTCTTCTTCGATCTGCGCGCGAACCTCGGGATCGGCCGCCGGCATGTCCGCCAGACCTTCGATCAAAGCCTTGTAATAGAGCATCGTGCCGCCCACCAGCAGCGGAATTTTTCCGCGTGCGGTGATCTCGGCCATGGCCTCCAGCGCATCGCGACGGAAATCCGCTGCCGAATAAGCTTCGGCCGGATCGAGAATGTCGATCAGTCGATGAGGGAATTCGGCCAGCAGTTCTTTGGAAGGCTTGGCGGTGCCGATGTCCATGCCGCGATAGACCAGCGCCGAATCGACACTGATCAGCTCGCACGGCAGTACCTTGGTCAGCTCGATGGCCAGATCGGTCTTACCCGCAGCGGTCGGGCCCATCAGGAAAATCGCTGGAGGAAGCTGGCTCATCAACGACCGCGCAGGAACAGTTTGTCCAGATCGTCCAGGCCCAGTTGGGTCCAGGTCGGTCGGCCATGGTTGCACTGACCGCTGCGCTCGGTATTTTCCATGTCGCGCAGCAGGCCGTTCATTTCCGGCAAGGCCAGGCGGCGGTTGGCGCGGATCGCGCCGTGGCAGGCCATGGTGCCGAGCAGTTCGTTCAAATGTGCCTGGATCCGGTCGCTGGTACCGTATTCCATCAAGTCCGACAGGACATCACCGACCAGTCGGTTGGCTTCGGCCTGTTTGAGCAGGGCCGGAATCTGCCGGATCGCAAGGGTTTCCGGGCCAAGGCGCTGCAATTCAAAACCAAGGCGCTGGAACCACGCCGCATGCTCTTCAGCGCAGTCGGCCTCGCGCTGACTGACCGCCAGCGATTCCGGCACCAGCAGCGGCTGACCGCTCAGGCCTTCGCTGGCCATGGCGATCTTCAGGCGCTCATACATGATCCGCTCGTGAGCGGCGTGCATGTCCACCAAAACCAGGCCTTGGGCGTTCTCGGACAGAATATAAATGCCCTTGAGCTGAGCCAGCGCGTAGCCAAGCGGCGGAATGTCTTCCTGACCGGCTGGCAATGCATTGGCATTGGCCTCGGGCAGCGGCGCAAAAAACTCGCGGTACGCGGCCTGGGCCTCGGCTACCGGCACGGTCGATTGCGGACGTGGCGTGTATTGATACTGATAAGCGCCGCCAGCGCTGGCACCCGACGAGGTATTGAACGCCGGTTGCGCCTGCGGTTGCTCCAGCAACGCATTGGCCGCCAGACGCATTTCGCCCTGCGGCCCGAATTCACCAGCTTCAAGGCCGGTCGGCCGGACGATCGCGGTGGTGACCGAACCGGCAAGCTGATCTTCCGGCCGCACATCGCCGAGGGCACGGTGCAAGGTGCCATACAGGAAGTCATGCACCATGCGCCCGTCGCGGAAGCGCACTTCGTGCTTGGTCGGGTGCACGTTGACGTCGACCGCTGCCGGGTCGACCTCGAAAAACAGCGCGAACGTCGGGTGCCGGCCGTTGAACAGCACATCGCGATAAGCCTGGCGCACCGCGTGGGCCACCAGTTTGTCGCGCACCGCACGGCCGTTGACGAAGAAATACTGCAAGTCCGCCTGACTGCGGTTGAAGGTCGGCAGACCGACCCAGCCCCACAAATGCAGGCCATTGCGTTCGATCTCGATCGGCAACGCCTGCTCGAGGAAACCCGAACCGCAGATCGCCGCCACACGCCGGGCGCGGGCCGCATCATCGTGGGCTTCGTGCAGGCTGAGGATGGTCTTGCCGTTGTGGCGCAAATGGAAAGCCACGTCGAAACGCGCCAGCGCCAGACGCTTGATCACTTCCTGCAGGTGATCGAATTCGGTTTTTTCGGTCTTGAGGAATTTGCGCCGTGCCGGTGTATTGAAGAACAGGTCACGGACTTCCACCGAAGTGCCGACCGGGTGCGCCGCCGGCTGCACGCGGGGCGCCATGTCGCGGCCTTCGGTCTCGACCTGCCAGGCCTGATCGGCGTCGCGGGTGCGCGAGGTCAGGGTCAGACGCGCCACGGAGCTGATCGAAGCCAAAGCCTCGCCCCGGAAACCCAGGCTCATCACCTGTTCGAGGTCTTCCAGGTTACGGATCTTGCTGGTGGCGTGACGGGCCAGGGCCAGCGGCAGGTCATCGGCGGAAATACCGCTGCCGTCGTCGCGCACTCGCAGCAGTTTGACACCGCCCTGCTCGACATCGACGTCGATACGCTTGGCGCCGGAGTCGAGGCTGTTTTCCAGCAGCTCCTTGATCACCGAGGCCGGGCGTTCGACCACCTCACCGGCGGCGATCTGGTTCGCCAGCCGCGGGCTGAGCAGTTCAATGCGGGCAGCGTTCAGGACCTGATTCATTCTTTGGACGCCAGTTCGGTGCCGGGAATGGTCAGGTGCTGGCCGACTTTCAGATCATCGCTTTTCAGATTGTTGGCGCTACGCAGTGTGGCCGGCGAAATCTGATAACGCACGGCAATCATCGCCACAGTCTCACCCGGACCTACCCGGTGATCACGCGGCCCTTGAGCGATCTTGCCCGAATCACGCAGCCAGGCGATGTAAGTGCCCGGTGGCGGATTCTGCTGGAAGAACTGACGCACGCCGCTGCTGATCGAACGCGCCAGCGCCTGCTGGTGGCTCGCTGCCGAGAGTTTGTTCGCTTCGTTGGCGTTGGAGATGAAGCCGGTTTCCACCAGGATCGACGGGATGTCCGGCGATTTCAGCACCATGAACCCGGCCTGTTCCACGCGCTGCTTGTGCAGCGGGGTGACCCGGCCAATATTGGTCAGAACCTTCTGGCCGACGTTGAGGCTGGATGTCAGCGAGGCGGTCATCGACAGGTCGAGCAGAACGCCGGCCAGCATGCGGTCCTTGTCGTCGAGGCTGACGTTGCCGGCACCGCCGATCAGGTCGGAACGGTTTTCACTGTCGGCCAGCCAACGGGCAGTTTCCGAGGTGGCGCCACGATCGGACAGGGCGAACACAGACGCACCAAACGCGGCCGCAGAAGGCGCGGCGTCGGCGTGGATCGAGACGAACAGGTCGGCGCCCTTCTTGCGGGCAATCTCGGTACGGCCGCGCAGCGGGATGAAGTAGTCGCCGGTACGGGTCAGTTCGGCGCGGAAGCCTTTCATGCCGTTGACCTGACGCTGCAACTCGCGGGCGATCTGCAGTACCACGTCTTTTTCGCGCTGGCCGCGAGAACCCGATGCGCCCGGGTCTTCACCGCCGTGACCGGCGTCGATGACCACGATGATGTCGCGCTTTCCGGCCGGGGCCGGTGGCAGTTTGATCGCAGGTTCAGCCGGCGTGACAGGCACCGCCGGTACGGTAGCGACCGACGGCGTCGGCGCAGGCGGTGGCGCCGCGTCTGCCGGGTTGTCGAACAGATCGACCACCAGACGGTTGCCATACTGGGCGTTCGGCGCCAGCGAGAAGCTTTTCGGGGTGACCGCCTTTTTCAGGTCAATAACCACCCGCAGATCGGTCGGCGTGCGCTGGGCCGAACGCATCGCAGTGATCGGCGTGTTGGCGGTCTGCACATTCAGCGGCGCGCCGAGGGTGGCGCCGTTGATGTCGATCACCAGACGATCCGGCGCGGTCAGCGTGAAGACGCTGTGCTGCACCGGGCCTGTCAGGTCGAACACCAGTCGCGTGTTGTCCGGCGCCCGCCACAGGCGCACGCTGTTGACCTTCGTCTCGGCCACAGCGTTGACGGTTACTGCCATCAACATCAGTCCAACGGCAGCCACCAACGCGCGAAAGCGCATACCTAACCCCATCATTCAATTGGTTTCCAATGCCAAAGCGGCACACCAGGCCTCGCCGCGCGAGCCCTGGGATAAAATGGTCAGCGAACGTCCGCTGTCTTGCGGGCTAATGGTAATGGTCAGGTCAGGCTTTGGCAAAAAGCCTGCACCTTTATCGGGCCATTCGATCAGGCACAGGGCGTCGTCTTCGAAATAGTCGCGGATGCCGAGAAACTCCAGTTCCTCCGGATCGACCAGACGATACAGGTCGAAGTGAAACGCGCGAACGTCACCGATCTCGTAGGGCTCGACCAGCGTGAAGGTCGGACTTTTCACCGCTCCCACATGCCCCAGACCGCGAATGATGCCCCGCGACAGCGTGGTTTTGCCCATCCCGAGGTTGCCTTCGAGAAAGATCAGGCCATGGCCCTGGGTGATACGGGCGATACGTGCGCCAAAGTCGCTCATGGCCTGTTCATCGGCCAGGTACAGGGTTACTTCAGACACGGTGCATGCTCCTCCAACAACTGACGAATGGCTGGAATCAGATCACTGGCCGCCAGCCCACGGCCGAATTTACCTTGGTGCAGACCGGCGTTGGCGTGCAGCCAGACTGCCAGACTCGCGGCGTCAAAACCGTCCATGCCCTGGGCCAGCAGCGCGCCGATCAGGCCCGCCAGCACATCGCCGAGCCCGGCAGTGGCCATCGCCGGATGGCCTTGATGACACAGCGCCAGACGACCATCGGGATGAGCAATCAAAGTGCCCGCCCCCTTGAGCACCACCACCGCTGTGTATTTTTTGCTCAATGCCAGCGCCGCCGCCGGACGATCAGCCTGCACTTCGGCGGTACTGATCCCCAATAAACGTGCTGCTTCCCCCGGATGCGGCGTGATCACGCAATCCTTGGGCAAACTGACAAAACCTGAGGCCAGCAGGTTCAGCGCATCGGCATCCCACACCTGCGGCAGCGCCGCATTGGCGGCGGCCGACAACAGTGCCCGCCCCCAAGCGGCCTGGCCCAGCCCCGGCCCGACGACCAGCACCGACACCTTTTCCAGCAGCCCCATCAATTGATTGGCCGAAGAGGCGCCCAACGCCATGGCTTCCGGCACCCGGCTCAATGCCGCTGGTACATGTTCCGGGCGAGTCGCCAGCGATACCATCCCGGCGCCACTGCGCAGCGCGCTTTCGGTGCTCAACAGGATCGCCCCGCCAAAACCATGATCGCCGCCGATCAGCAGCACATGACCGAAACGCCCCTTGTGCGCAGTCGGCGCACGGGCCGCCAGACGCGGCAGGTTAACCGCATTGAGCCGTTGAGCGGCGGCAGGAATGTCACTGAAGTTTTCGGCCGTGGCCTGCAGATCGTTAAACATCAGTTCCCCGACATGATCCGCCGCCGAGCCCGTAAACAGCCCGAGCTTCAGGCCGATGAAGGTCACGGTGAGGTCAGCGCGCACCGCATGACCTAACGCATGACCGGTGTCGGCGCACAACCCGGAAGGGATATCGACCGCCACCACCGGCAATCCACTGGCATTGATTGCCGCAATCGCAGCGGCGTAAGGCTCACGCACTTCACCGCTCAGACCGGTACCGAGCAACCCGTCAACGACGATTCCGCGCAACTCGCAGGAAGGATGCCAGGGGGCTATCACCACGCCTTCGGCCACGGCGTCGGCATGCGCTACGGCCGCATCACCCTGCAATCGCTGCGGATCGCCCACGGCCACTACCCGAACCTGCCAACCGGCCCGATGGGCCAGCGCTGCCACCAGGTATCCGTCACCCGCGTTGTTGCCGTGCCCTGCCAGCACCGTCAATTCGTTAGCAGATGGCCAATGTCGAACCAGCGCGCGCCATGTGGCATGGGCCGCGCGCTGCATCAATTCGAAGCCCGGAGTGCCGGCAGCGATCAGCCGCGCATCGAGTGCCCGCACCTGCGTGGCGCGGTACAGCGCGTCGGGTAATTGATCTTTAGTGTGCGGCATGCGTCTTCGGGCTCCGATGTCTGGCAGAATTATACGCACCTCAGCTCCGGTTTCTCTCGCCTCATGTCCGCCATCACCACAGATCTGCCCGCCCTCGCCCAATCCATCAAGGACTGGGGCCGCGAGCTGGGCTTCCAGCAAGTCGGCATCAGCGGTCTGGACCTGGCCGAGCACGAACAGCACCTGCAACGCTGGCTCGAGGCCGGCTACCACGGCGAAATGGATTACATGGGCGCCCACGGCAGCAAACGCTCGCACCCCGAAGAGCTGGTGCCGGGCACCTTGCGCGTGGTGTCGCTGCGCATGGACTACCTGCCGGGCGACACACAAATGGCGCAATTGCTGGGCAAACCGGAAAAAGCCTACATCTCGCGTTATGCCTTGGGCCGCGATTATCACAAATTGATCCGTAAACGCGTTCAACAACTGGCGGACAGGATTCAATCCGAAATCGGCCCGTTCGGCTTCCGCGCCTTCGTCGACAGCGCCCCGGTGCTGGAAAAAGCCATCGCCGAGCGGGCGGGGCTGGGCTGGATCGGCAAGAACACTCTGGTGCTCAATCGCAAGGCCGGCAGTTATTTCTTTCTCGCCGAACTGTTCGTCGATCTGCCATTGCCGGTGGATGAACCGCATAGCACCGAACATTGCGGCCGCTGCACCGCATGCCTCGACATCTGC
Organism: Pseudomonas sp. B40(2017); assembly: GCF_002112855.1. Taxonomy (NCBI): domain Bacteria; kingdom Pseudomonadati; phylum Pseudomonadota; class Gammaproteobacteria; order Pseudomonadales; family Pseudomonadaceae; genus Pseudomonas; species Pseudomonas sp. B40(2017). The sequence continues at coordinate 451,969 of NZ_NEIT01000006.1, read as the reverse complement.
CCGACCAACGCTTTCGTAGGCCCCTACGTGCTGGACGCGCGACGTTGCATTTCCTACCTGACCATTGAGCTGAAAAATGCCATTCCCGAAGACCTGCGCCCGCTGATCGGCAACCGCGTGTTCGGCTGCGACGACTGCCAGATCTGCTGCCCGTGGAACCGCTTCGCCAAACCCTCTGGCGAAAGCGATTTCAAGCCACGGCACAATCTGGACAATGCCGAACTGGCAGAACTGTTTCTGTGGGATGAGGACAAATTCCTCAGCAGCACCGAAGGTTCGCCGCTGCGTCGGGCCGGTTACGAGCGCTGGCTGCGAAATCTGGCGGTGGGACTGGGAAATGCACCGTCAAGCATTCCAGTGCTGGAAGCACTCAAGGCGCGGCGCGAATACCCGTCAGAGCTGGTGCGAGAACATGTGGAGTGGGCGCTGAAACAGCACGCCGACCGTCAATGCTCGTCGTTATAAACGAACTTCGGCATTTCCCAATGGAAGCGAATCGCCAACAGCCTTAATAGAAAGCCACCGAACAACGTGATCAGAATCGCCTGCTCGCTCGGCACATTCAGGAACAGACAGAGCATGTAGCACCACGCGGCAGCGAACGAGACGCTGGCATACAGCTCACGGCGGAAGATCAACGGAATATCGTTGCAGAAAATATCGCGCAGGATGCCCCCAAACACGCCGGTGATCACTCCGCTGACCGAGGCCACCAGCATGCCGTGGCCCATTTCCAAGGCGGTCATGCAGCCGATCAGGGTGAATGCCACCAGACCGACCGCGTCGAGCACCAGAAACAGCGAGCGCAGGTGACGCATCCACCGTGCGGTAAACACGGTGATCATCGCCGCGACCGTGGTCAGCACCAGGTACTCCGGGTGTTTGACCCAGGTCAGCGGGTAGTGCCCGAGCAGCACATCGCGCACCGAACCGCCGCCCAACGCCGTGACGCAGGCAATCAGCACCACGCCGAACCAGTCCATGCCGCGACGGCCCGCAGACAGGGCGCCGGTCATGGCTTCGGCAGTAATGGCGACGAGGTAGAGCATCAGCAACATGGTGGCGATCCTGGCAGGAAGGCGCGCAGTCTACTCACTTCACCGAGGCACCAAAAGAGGGCGCCTCGGCGTGGGTGCCGATCTCAGAACTTGATGAAATGCTTGCGGTAGTGCTGCAGCTCGGCGATGGATTCGCGGATGTCGTCCAGCGCCAGGTGAGTGCTGCCCTTCTTGAAACTGTCACGCACGTCCGGCGCCCAGCGCGCGGCCAGTTCCTTGAGCGTGGAGACGTCGAGGTTGCGGTAGTGGAAGTAGCTTTCCAGCGACTTCATGTGGGTATAAAGGAAGCGGCGATCCTGGCAGATGCTGTTGCCACAGATCGGCGACTTGCCCTTCGGCACCCACTTTTCGAGGAAGGCGATGGTTTCAGCCTCGGCCTCGGCCATGCTGATGCGGCTGTCGCGTACGCGCTGGGTCAGGCCGGAGTTGCCGTGGGTGCGGGTATTCCACTCATCCATGCGGGCGAGGACTTCGTCGCTGTGGTGGATGGCGATCACCGGGCCCTCGGCCAGGGTGTTCAGGTCACTGTCGGTGACGATGGTGGCCATTTCGATGATGACGTCGTTTTCCGGATCCAGACCGGTCATTTCGAGGTCGATCCAGATCAGATTCTGCGGGTTTTGCATTTTTCGGCTCCTGAGCAATGCTGCGCAGTTTAGCCTAGGCAGCCTGCCGGGCGTGCTAAACTCGCGGCCGTTTTACCTAATCGCTGTATTCTTCAGACGGAACACCCATGGCCAAACGCCAACTCAATCGTCGTCAAAACTGGCGCATCGAAAAGATTCAGGGCGAGCGCGCCGCCCGCGCCGCCAAACGCGAGTCCTCGGCCGTCGAGGCGCTCGAAGGCGGCGACCTCGGCCCGGAACAGCACGGCCTGGTGATCGCCCACTTCGGTGTGCAGGTCGAGGTCGAGGCCGTTGACGGTGAGCTGGCCGGCCAGGTCTTCCGCTGCCACCTGCGGGCCAACCTGCCGGCGCTGGTGACGGGCGACCGGGTCGTATGGCGCGCCGGCAACCAGGGCATCGGCGTGATCGTCGCGCAACTGCCGCGCACCACCGAGCTGTGCCGTCCGGACAGCCGTGGCCAGCTCAAGCCGGTGGCCGCCAACGTCGACATGATCGTCATCGTCTTCGCCCCGCTGCCCGAGCCCCATGCCAACCTGATCGACCGTTATCTGGTCGCCGCCGAACACGCCGGCATTCGCCCGTTGCTGCTGCTGAACAAATTCGACCTGATCGACGAGCAGAACGCCCCGGCGCTGAATGCGCTGCTGGCGGTCTACCGCACACTGGGTTATCCGGTACTGGAAGTCTCGGCGCACCACGGCAACGGCATGGAGCAATTGCAAAAGCAGCTCGACGGGCGCATCAGCGTGTTCGTCGGCCAGTCCGGTGTCGGCAAGTCGTCGCTGGTCAACAGCCTGCTGCCGGAAGTCGAAACCCGCGTCGGCCCGCTGTCCGAGCTGTCCGGTCAAGGTACGCATACCACGACGACCGCACGTCTGTTCCACTTCCCCGGCGGCGGCGAACTGATCGACTCCCCGGGCATCCGCGAATTCGGCCTCGGCCACGTCAGCCGCGCCGACGTCGAAGCCGGCTTCATCGAGTTCAACGACCTGCTCGGCACCTGCCGCTTCCGCGACTGCAAGCACGACCGCGAACCCGGTTGTGCACTCCTCAAGGCCCTGGAAGACGGCCGCGTGCAGCAGCAGCGAATGAACAGCTACCGCTCGATCATCGCCAGCCTGCCGGAAAACGGTTACTAGACTTTCAAGTAACCAGACACAAAAAAGCCGCGATCATCTCGCGGCTTTTTTGTGGGTCACTGTTTCGGCGCGGGGGCCGGTGCAGGCGCCGGTGCTGGTGCCGCTGCGCCCGGCTCGGTCGGTTTCGGCAGCGGGTCGTCGAACAGGTTCAGCCGTTCGCGCAACTCGTGGGCCGGTACCGGTTGCTGATCCGCCGGCAAGGCGTTCGGGTCGACCGGGGTAGCCGGCGCGGCGCCGTTCTGGCCTTGATCTGCCGGTTTCGACGGGTCGGCGCCTTGCGCACCTTCGATGGCCGCCTGGGCTTTCTTCGTCAGCACCACGATGTCGATGCGGCGGTTGACCGGGTTGAACGGGTTCTCCTTGTCGAACAGTGCCGACGAGGCGTAGCCCACCACACGCGCCACTTGCGAGTCCGGATAACTGCCCGCCACCAGCGCACGCCGGGCGGCGTTGGCGCGGTTGGCCGAAAGCTCCCAGTTGCCGAAGTCGCCATTGCCTACATAAGGCTTGGCGTCGGTGTGACCGCTGATGCTGATCTTGTTCGGCACCGCCTTGATGGTGTCGGCCATGGCCAGCAGGATGTCTTCGAAGTACGGCTTCAGCCGTGCAGAACCGGAGTCGAACATCGGCCGGTTCTCGGCGTCCATGATCTGGATGCGCAAGCCGTTCGGCGTGATTTCGAAGAGGATCTGGTCCTTGAACTTCTGCAGTTGCGGGTTCTCGTCGACCTTGTTCTGCAGTTCTTGCAGCAACAGCTCCAGACGTTCCTTCTCGACCTGCTCGGCCATGCCTTCAACCTGTTCGGTGTCGACCGTGACCTTGTCCGGTTGCGGCTGCGACTTCACTTCAGGGTTGAGGGTGTTTTCCGGTGCCAGGGTCGGCGTGCCGCCCAGATCGATGATGTACGGCGTGCCGCTTTCGGAGAAACCGACCGGGTCCTTGAAGTAACCGGCGATGGCGATCTTCTGTTCCGGGGTCGCGGTGGACAGCAGCCACAACACCAGGAAGAACGCCATCATCGCCGTCGCGAAGTCGGCGAAGGCGATCTTCCACGCCCCGCCGTGATGCCCGCCGGCGATGCGCTTGACGCGCTTGATGATTATCGGCTGGTTATTTTCCATGACTTAGCGACCGCGAACGGCTTGTTCCAGCTCGGCAAAGCTTGGACGGTGAGCCGGGTACAGCACCTTGCGACCGAACTCGACAGCCAGTGACGGCGGCATGCCGGAAGCCGAAGCCACCAGCGAGGCCTTGATGGCTTCGTAGACGTTCAGCTCTTCCTTGGCATCGTGGGCCAGGGAGTGCGCCAGCGGGCCGAAGAAACCGTATGCCGCGAGAATACCGAAGAAGGTACCTACCAGTGCCGCACCTACGTGCAGACCGATGGATTTCTGATCGCCTTCACCCAGGGAGGCCATGGTCACCACGATACCCAGTACCGCCGCGACGATACCGAAACCCGGCATGGCGTCGGCGATGCCGTTCACCGCGTGGGACGGATGCTCGAGGTCTTCCTTCAGGCTGTACAGTTCCATGTCGAACAGGCCTTCCAGCTCGTGGGGAGCCATGTTGCCGGACGACATGATGCGCAGGTAGTCACAGATGAACGCGGTCATGCGTTCGTCTTTCAGTACCGCCGGGTACTTGGCGAAGATCGGGCTCGCGGCGGCGTCTTCGATGTCGCCTTCGATGGCCATCATGCCTTCGCGGCGGCTCTTGTTGAGGATCTCGTAGATCAGGCCCAGCACTTCCAGATAGAACGTGTGGCTGAAACGCGAACTGAACATGCTCAGGGATTTCTTGAGCACGTGCATCGTCATGTAGCCGGGGTTGGCCTGGAGGAATGCTCCGAGTGCCGCACCGCCGATGATCATTACCTCGAAGGGCTGGATCAGGGCGGCAATCTTGCCGTGGGAGAGCACGTATCCGCCGAGCACGCTCGCGAATACGACGATGATGCCGATAATTTTAGCCATAGGTAGAAAGGTACTTGTTTAAGTCGGGTTCAAGGTCATATTCGGAAGTTAAAAAATCTCTTCTTCTACTTATCGGCAAAACTGCGCCAGACTATAGCCAGTTCAGGCGAAAAGCCAATTTAGCCCATGCCGGGCGCGTCTACAGTCAGTGAAGATCTCGTCCAGACATGGCTAATGAAACGAACGTCCCACACGTAAAACCGACCACACTCGATGGCTGGGTGAAGCTGCTCGACAGCGTTCGCCTGCCAGTGCCGCAAGACGCCCATGACCGGGTCTGCCGGGCGATTCGCGATGACCGCAGCTCGCTGCGCGACATCGCCGACCTGATGCAGGACAGCCCGGCGCTGGCCCTGAGCATCATCCGCGAAGCCAACCGCCACACCCACGGCAACATGAGCGCGCCGGCGGAAAACCTCGAAGTGGCGATCAATCGTCTCGGCCTTGCCCGCACCGAAGAACTGCTGGCTCGCCTGCCCGCCGAACCTGCCGCGCAGATCCCCCAGGCCCTGCGCCAGTTGCAGATGATCAGCCAGCACGCCACGCAACAGGCCAACGGTTTTTTCGCCGGTCGCCTGGCGCGACTGTGGCAGGACATTCATTGGGGCAGCCTGTTGTTTCTGTCGCCGCTGTGGCCATTGGCGCTGACCTTTCCCAAACTGCTTGAAGAGTGGGAAGTACGGGTTATCCACAAGGGCGAATCGGCCTGCGATGTCGAGAAACAATTGTTCGGCGTGCGCTTGCTGAAAATCGGCGAAGCGCTGGTGGAAGCCTGGCGTTTGCCGATCTGGGTCCAGCAAGGCTATCGGCTGCTGCTGACCGAACAGCGCGAACTGGTCAAAGTCCTGCGCATTGCCCGCGATGTGGATCATCCGTTGCGCCAGCAAAACCGCCTCGACGACGACCCGACCCTGCGCCGCTGGCTCAATCAGCCGGCCAACACCGTGTTGCTGGCCAACGGCCTGGCACTCTCGGCGCAACAGGCCTGGGACAGTCCGCACAGTGAGCGCTGGCAGTACCTGACCAGCCTCTACCTGCAAATCTCGATGGACGAGGTACAACAACAGTTGCACCAGCAGGCCGCCGTCAGCGCTCGTCATCATTTCATGCCCGACCTCTGGCACCCGGCGGTTTCGCTGCTGTGGCCGTGGGGCACCCGTCGCCTGCCCGCCGGAATGCTGCCGGCTGCGGCGCCGTCCGCTGACGACCTGAGCCAGTGGCGCCGGCAATGCGCCGAGCTGCTGGCCGTGCCAAGCCGCTTCACCAACGCCATGAGCCTGACCGTCGCCGCCCGCGATGCGCTGGTCGCCAGCGGCATGCGTCGGGTAATGATCCTGATGGCTGACCGCAGCCACGCCAATCTGCGCGTCCATCAAACCTCGGGGTTGCCGAAGGAAGCCGCTGCGCTGAATTTCGTCGTCAGCCAGAGTTCGGTGCTGCAGCGCTTGCTCGCGCAGCAGGCGCAAGTGCGGATCACCCCGGACAACAACGCCCAGTTTTCCGCCCTGCTGCCTCCTTCGCTGCGCACGCTGTTTCGTGGCGAACACCTGTTCCTGCGTTCACTGGTGAACAACGGCCGGGTGATCATGATCGTGGTCGCCGACCAGGGTGGAGGGCCGTTCGCCGACATCACTGTGCAAGCCTTCGGCAAAACCGCGCAGTGCATCGAGAAAGCCCTGCACAGTTTTAGCCAGCGCGGCCAATGACAGCTACAATCCTTCCCCTTTGTGCTCTGGAGACCTCACATGTCTGATTTCTCTGGCCTGGCCCTGGTGATCGAGCCGAGCGACCTGCTGCCGCGCCTCGAATCCCGCGATCTGATTCTGGTGGATCTGACCAGTGCCGCCCGCTACGCCGAGGGACACATTCCCGGCGCACGCTTCGTCGATCCGAAACGCACCCAGCTGGGTCAGGCGCCGGCTCCGGGGCTGTTGCCGAGCAAGGAAAAACTCGAAGAACTGTTCGGTGAGCTGGGTCATCGCAAGGATGCGGTCTACGTGGTCTATGACGACGAAGGCGGCGGCTGGGCCGGGCGCTTCATCTGGCTGCTCGACGTGATCGGTCACGACAAGTACCACTACCTCGACGGCGGTCTGCCGGCGTGGCTGGCGGAAGGTTCGCCGATGTCGATCCAGATTCCTCCGGCGGCGGGCGGCCCGGTTGCCCTGACCCTGCACGAGGAACCGACCGCCACCCGCGAATACCTGCAAAGCCGTCTCGGCGCCGCTGACCTGGCCATCTGGGACGCTCGCGGGCCGCTGGAGTATTCCGGAGAGAAGGTGCTGGCGGCCAAGGGTGGACACATCCCCGGCGCGGTCAATTTCGAATGGACGGCGGGCATGGATCAGGCGCGCCAGCTGCGCATCCGTACCGACATGCCGCAGATCCTGGAAAGCCTCGGGATCACCAAAGACAAAGAAATCATTACCCACTGCCAGACCCATCACCGGTCCGGTTTCACTTATCTGGTGGCCAAGGCCCTCGGTTATCCGCGGGTCAAGGGCTACGCCGGTTCCTGGGGCGAATGGGGCAACCACCCCGACACCCCCGTCGAGCTTTAAGGATTTTTAAGGACAGTCATGAAAGAGCGTTTGTTTATCATCAGCCAGTACCTGCTGCCCCATCACTTGCTGTCGCGCCTGGCCGGCTGCGTCGCCGAGTGCCGCGTGCGCTGGTTCAAGAATGCCTTCACCACCTGGTTCGCCAAGCGTTATCAAGTGGACATGTCGCAGGCACTGGTTGAAGACGTGACCGCTTACGAGCATTTCAACGCCTTCTTCACCCGCGCGCTGAAAGACGGCGCACGTCCACTGGACCAGACCCCGGGCGCGATCCTCAGCCCGGCCGACGGTGCGATCAGCCAGCTCGGCCCGATCGAACACGGCCGCATCTTCCAGGCCAAGGGCCACAGCTTCAGCGTGCTGGAACTGCTGGGCGGCGACGCGGCCAATGCGGCGCCGTTCATGGGCGGTGAATTCGCGACTGTTTACCTGTCGCCGAAGGACTACCACCGCGTGCACATGCCGCTGGCCGGCACCCTGCGCGAAATGGTCTACATTCCGGGCCGGATCTTCTCGGTCAACCAGACCACCGCTGAAAACGTTCCGGAACTGTTCGCCCGCAACGAGCGCGTAGCGTGCATCTTCGACACCGAGCGCGGGCCGATGGCCGTGGTGCTGGTGGGCGCGATGATCGTGGCGTCGATTGAAACCGTGTGGGCCGGTCTGGTCACGCCACCGAAGCGCGAACTGAAAACCTTCCGTTACGACGAAGCCGCCCGCGCGCCGATTCATCTGGAAAAAGGTGCGGAACTGGGGCGCTTCAAACTGGGTTCGACCGCGATCGTGCTGTTCGGGCCGGATCAGGTGAAGTGGGTTGAAGAACTGAAGGCCGGCTCGCCGGTACAGATGGGCCAGGCCTTGGCACTGTCGAACGCCTGAACCGGTTGATCCGCCCTTTCGCACGTCTGCGAAGGGGCGGACACGACCTGGGTGGCGCCGTTACTCTATCTGCCCACGGAAGCCGATCGGCCCTTCGTTGGCGTAGGTATTGGTGCCGCTGAGGTTTTTCCCGCCGTCACTCGACGTGACGCTCAACGCGATAACGTTCTGGTTATCCCGCCCGCCGATCACCCACTTGCCACCTGGATGCCAGGGGGCATCGTTGCCACCCCACTGATTCTCGACGTTGTACTGGTTCTGGCCAGTGCGCTGAGCCTTGAAGCCAATAGGGCCTTCGCCGGCGTACGTCATGGTGCCGGTAAAGGTTTTGCCACCGTCGCCGGACTTGATCTCGATCGCGACGACGTTCTGGTTGTCCCGCGCGCCCAGCACCCAGGTTCCACCCGGATGCCAAGGTGCCGAACTACCGCCCCATTGATTTGCCACTGCGTATTTAGACATGAACCTCATCTCCTTGAAGTTTCGGGAGACCTGCCCCGACGTTGACGGCAGGCCGTGCAACCGTGCGTTTCCGATCGCACGCCTGAGAGACTAGTAGCGCCTGCGGGAATGGCACCAGGCCAGCAGACCAACGGTAAAAAACCCTGACAAACACCTGCGAAACAGACCACAACTGCTAGAGTTTTTGGCATTGCCCTATTCGCCGCCGGAGCTTGTCACGGCATGAGTGAGCCACAATCCCGACCACCACTGAGCGCCCCGACGCCCACGCAGTTGCGCCTGTCCTTCTGTGAAGCCACCCCGCGCGACCTCAAGCGCTGGATCGCCGACCTGCCCAAGGCCAACATCGGCGAAACCGCGCGCCTGCTGTACCAAGGCCTCGGCGAACTCAATCAACTGCTGACCCCCAGCGACAACCGCCTGCATCTGTTGGAGCTTCTGCGGCCCGAGGTGTATTTCGTCTGCCAGCATCTGGAGCGGCATTTTCTGCATCAGGCGATCATGCTCGATGAGCGCTCACGCAAGATCAGCAATCTGTGCCAGGCCCTGCAAAGTCAGCTGGCCATCGGTTACAAACACATCATTCTGCGGATCGCGCCCAAGTACTCCCGGGATCGCGCAGCCCTGGTGAGCGAAGCGCTGCAGCGGGCGGCCCACGCGATGAAAGGGCAACTGGTTCGCGCCACGCAGCTGTACAGCCCGGCGCCGGAACAGCTGTGGTTCGAACTGCATCAATTGTTTCGCTGCGCCTGCGAGCTGCAACTGCAGCATCGCCGGGTACGCGACGACCTCGCCAGTCTGACCGGCGAGTTGAGTGTCGAACAGACCTACCTCGCGGCCCTGTTGCTGGGCAGTGCCCGCTGCAATCAGTTGCGCCAGAACCAGATCGCGCGCCTGGCCCAAGTGGTCGAGCCCTGGAGCGCGTGGCTGAAGCTGCAGCCCGCCAATCCGGGCGCGGGCTTGTTCGCAGTCTCGGCAGACATCGACGCCGGCCCGCGTTACCGCTCGCAGTTTCGCAGCGAGCAACAGGCAGGGTTGCTCGGTTTCGATCCGCAACCGTTGGTGAATGCCATCGAGGCCCACCTTCAGCATCAGGAAACAACGACGCCGCTGCCCGTGCCGGCCGGCCTGACCCTCGACACCCTGCAACACCTGCACGCGACCTGGGGCGAAGCCGCCGAGCGCAGCTTTCAGCGCACCGTCGGCCAGGGCAACCTGACCGTGTGCGTCGGCATGAGCGCCCTGCACTTTTACCTCGGCGGCGAACGCACTTTCAGCGAATTGCTCAAGCACCCCGGCACCCGGGCGGCAAATTTCAGCCGCGCAGTGGTTCAGGGCGAAAAGGACAGCTGGAGCCAGGCGTTCGATGCCGCGCCACAGGGTACGTCCGACGAATTGTTGCCCTACGAAGAAATCCGCTACGAACCGCTGGCCGACGACGAAAGCAGCACCGACAGCCCGCCGCATTACCCGACCTACGCCTTGCCGGTGATTAACCACAGCCCCGGCGGTTACTGCCTGGCCTGGCCAAAAGAAGTACCTGCCGAATTGCAGGCCGGGGAAATGGTCGGGATTCAGGACAGCCTCAATCAGGGCTGGAGTATTGCCGTCGTACGCTGGATCCGCCAGGTGCGCGGCGCCGGTACGCAAATGGGCATCGAACTGGTGGCGCCCCACGCTCAGCCCTGCGGCTTGCAGCTGGTGCGCACCCGGGATGATCACAGTCATTACCTGCGAGGGTTGTTATTGCCGGAAATCAGTGCGATCGACTTGCCGGCGACGTTACTGGCGCCACGGCTGCCGTTTCAGGAGGGCAATAAAGTGCTGATCAACACCCAGGGTGAAGAGCACCGCGCCGGGCTGGATCGGCGGGTGGCCAGCACCCACAGCTTCAATCAGTTTGCCTATCGCTCGCTGGAGGCCGCGCAGAATGGCGGGAGCGAAGAGGATTTCGACTCGTTGTGGAAATCCCTTTGAGTGGAATCGGATAATCCTGGGCGCCCCTTTCGCGAGCAAGCCCGCTCCCACAGTGGAATGCATTTCAATTGTGGGAGCGGGCTTGCTCGTGAAGGGGCCAGCTCAGGCGACAGAGCTTTCAGAGCTGTCCGTCGCGATCGCGGAAGCCCAGCAGGTACAGAACGCCATCCAGCCCGAGGGTCGAGATCGCCTGCTTCGCCGACTGTTTGACCAGCGGTTTGGCGCGGAACGCCACGCCCAGACCGGCAATCGCCAGCATCGGCAGGTCGTTGGCGCCGTCGCCCACGGCGATGGTCTGTTCCAGGCGCAAACCTTCTTTTTCAGCCAGCTGTTTCAGCAGATCGGCCTTGCGCTGGGCATCGACGATCGGCTCGATCGCCACGCCGGTGCACTTGCCGTCGACCACTTCCAGTTCGTTGGCGAACACGTAGTCGATGCCGAGTTTGGCCTGCAATTGCTTGGCGAAGTAGGTGAAGCCGCCCGACAGAATCGCGGTCTTGTAGCCCAGGCGCTTGAGTTCGGCGAACAGGGTTTCGGCGCCTTCGGTCAGGCGCAGCGAGGCGCCGATCGAATCGAGCACGCTGACATCCAGGCCCTTGAGCAGCGCCAGACGTTCCTTGAAGCTGGCGCGGAAGTCCAGCTCGCCGGCCATCGCCCGCTCGGTGATTTGCGAAACCTGGTCGCCAACGCCGGCGGCCTTCGCCAGTTCGTCGATGACCTCGGCTTCGATCAGGGTCGAGTCCATGTCGAACACCGCCAGACGACGGTTGCGACGGAACAGCGAATCTTCCTGGAAGGCGATGTCGACGTTCAGCTCCTGGGCCACGCTGAGAAATTCGGCGCGCAGGGCCTGCGGATCGGCGGCTTCGCCACGCACGGAGAACTCGATGCAGCCCTTGCCCTTGTCCGCCGGAGTGTCCAGCGGCATGCGACCCGACAGACGGTCGATATGGTCGATGTTCAGGCCGTATTTGGCGGTGATCGAGCTCACGGCCTGCAACTGGCCGGCGGTGACCTTGCGGGTCAGCAGGGTAACGATGTGGCGTTTCTTGCCCTGATTGCCCACCCATTGCTGGTAATCCTCTTCGGACACCGGGGTGAAGCGCACCTGCTGGTCGAGCTCATAGCCCTTGAACAGGATGTCCTTGAGCACCGACTTGCCTTGCTCGGAGTCGGGGATTTCCACGAGGATGCCGAACGACAGCATGTCGTGGATCACCGCCTGACCGATGTCGAGGATATTCACACCACCCTGGGCCAGAACACCGGTAATGGCCGCTGTCAGACCCGGACGGTCGACTCCCGTGATGTTAATCAGGACGATTTCGCGCAACGCGCACCCCCGCAACTGGAAAAAAACCGCATTCTACCCACTTTCAGTGACCATCGGGCACCGCCAGCGCTTTGCCGGTCTAGGGCCTGTCGCTATACTGCGCGTCAACTTCACGGACAAAAGAGCCGAGCTCAGTGAACCGGCCCACGCCAGTTAAAACCGATAACTTCTTTCTGCTGATCTTCCGTGCACTGCGCCACCGCCGTGTACCGATTGCATTGCGCATCGCCAGCCATAACGTGATCCTGGTCGCCCTGGCCCTGGTGATCTATGCCTGCGTGATGGGCCTGCAGTTCAAGCAGGCCATGCACGAGCAGGCCGATGCGCTGGGCGAAAGCCTGACCACGCAGACCGCCACCTCCGCCACCGAACTGCTGGTGTCCAACGACATCCTCAGCCTCAACGTGCTGCTCAACAACCTGACCAAGAACAAGCTGGTGGCCCACGCCGCCATCTACAGTGTGGACAACCGCATCCTCGCCGAGTCCGGTCAGCGGCCCAAGCACGGCCTGCTGGGCGAAGCCGAGGGCATGTACGAGAGCAAGATCACCTTCCAGGACGTGACCGCCGGACAACTGCGCATCAGCCTGGACATGGATCAGTTCCAGCAGCCGATGACCATCAGCCTGCAAAGCATGGGCATCCTGAGTGCGATCCTGCTGGCACTGTCCCTGGCCCTGAGCCTGCGTCTGGGCCGGCACATCTCTACACCGCTGCTGCAATTGCGCGTGTGGCTGCGCCGTATCGACGAATACACGCCGGGTATCGAGCGTCAGGACGAGATCGGCGATCTTGCCCGCCAGTTGCACGCCAACTACGCCCCGGAGCCGGCCGAACCGGAGCCCGAGCCGGAGCCCGAGTTCGAGGACGACGAGCCGGAATTCGAAGTGCGCAACCTGCGTGATCCGAGTTTCGACGAAAGCCGCCCGATGGCTGCGCAGAAGCCTGCGCCACGCCATGTGGTCAGCACCGTTGAAGACGACGATGACGAAGACCCGTTCGCCGACCTGCGTGACGAATCGCTGAGCGATACCGCGCAACCGGCCGTGCGCCGACCGACCCCGAGCGTGCCGCAACACACGGCGGTGCTGGCGGTGCAATTGGGCTCGCAGGAACAACTGCGCCGTTTGCCGCGTGCACGTCTGGAAGAGTTGCAGGATCGCTATCGCGACTGCCTGGAGCAGGCCGCTTCGCTGTATCAGGGCGAAATCGAAACCCTGAACGACGGCAGCACCCTGATGCTGTTCCATACCGAAGACAGCGGCGACGATTACCTGACCAACGCCATCTGCTGCGGCGAGCTGCTGCGGGCGCTGGGCCACCAGTTGCAGATCGAAGTCGCCGACAGCGGCATCACCTTGCAATTGCAGCTGGGCCTGACACTCGGCGACGAACTGTTCGGCCTGAGCCAGATCGACCTGTTGCTGACCGATTCCGCCCAGGACGCCCTGGCCCTGTCGCAACACAGCCGCAACCTGCTGCTGGTGGAGCGCAAGGTCGGTGACGACGCGCTGATTCGCCAGCGCGCACGAATCCGGCCGATTGCCAGCCCTGAGGGGGCTTGCTGTGTGGAGCGGTTGATGGAGCCTTATCCGTCGATGCTTGAGCGGCAACTGGCGCGGATGCATGAGCGCCGGGCCTGAGGCCCTGCCCTTGATGTGAAGAAGCCCGCAGACGAGTGATTGTCTGTGGGCTTTTTTGTGCGTGGTGTTTTCGTGATTGCGCCAGGCTTTGGAGCCCCCTCACCCTAGCCCTCTCCCAGAGGGAGAGGGGACTGATAGGGGAATATTGGGTATCTACACCGACCTGAACGTGCCGTGCCGAATCCACAATCGTAAGACCGCACTGCGCCAAATCCATAATCGCCAAGATCTTTCAGGTCGATGGATAACGCCAGACACCTCGGTCGGCTCCCTCTCCCTCCGGGAGAGGGCGGGGGTGAGGGGCTTTTGACTTTTCACAGCTCTAGACACAACAAAGCCCGCACAAGGCGGGCTCTGTTCTGACTCGATCCAGTCCTAGAAGCGGAACACTTCCATATCCGTACGAATCGGCGAAGCCATCGGTATCTTCGGCTGTTTCTCGGCTTCCGCCGCCGGCGCTGCCGGTTTCGGTGCCGACTTGCGTGGCGCCTCGGCGACCGGTGGCTGATTGGCCAACGGTTTGAGCGCTACCGACAGTTGCTCGGCCAGACGCTGCAACAACACGCCCTGCGCCTGCACCTGTGCGGCGGTGGTACCGGCATGTTGCTCCTGCAGATGGACGATGCGGTTGTCACGCACCTGGCCACGGCGGTCGATCAGGCGCCATTGCGCGTCCAGAATCGCCGGTTGCTTGGCACCGGAATCCAGACGAGTGATGGTCAACAGCACCTGCACATCCGGGGTGAAGCCCAGGGTCGCTGGCGCCAGCACCACACGCTGACTGTCCAGATGCCCGGCAACCTGACGCAACAGCAACTGATCGATGTCAGATGAAAGGCTACCGGCCCAGCGACCATCGGTCGAGGCCTGCAGGCTGCCGTCCGGCTGACGCTGCAACAGGGTTTCCCGTTGCAGGTAATCGGCAACGATCACAGGGCCCAGCAAAACTGCCATGCCCGCGCTTTGCGCAGGCTGGGCCGGACTTCCGCTGTCCAGCTGATACAGCGACACCGGCTGGTGAACGCTGCAACCCGCCAGGCCAAGAACGCCGGCGAGCAGGAAAATAAGGGGGCGCAGAGAAGTCATCATCCCGTCCAGGTGGCCGCCACAAGGCTGACCACAGTGAAAATACTCAATAAATATGAATAACGCTCGGCCACGCCGGCGCTTGGAAAGGCCATATCATCCGTGAATATGCGTTCCGACTCCAGCGCCAAAGCGCCGATCTACGGGTTAAATCGTAGATCGGACGCTCTAGAGAGGCGTTCTCGGTCATTTTCTCCGAAGGAGAAATGAGTGCGACCGCTTCCTGGCCGCTTAATTGAGGTTTTCGACGAGCAGCGCATCCACCCGCTGGAAGCCACGTGGCAGTTTGTTACCACGGCGACCACGCTCACCTTTGTAGTGTTCGAGGTCATCGGCCTTCAGCGACAAGGTGCGTTTTCCGGCCTGCAGCACCAAGGTGGCGCCCTCCGGAAGAACGGCGATGTCCGTGACATATTCTTCGCGACTGGCCACACGCTCACCGGAAATACCGATGATCTTGTTGCCTTTGCCCTTCCCTAATTGTGGCAGATCGCTGATCTTGAAGATCAACAGGCGACCTTCGGTCGTTACCGAAGCCAGCCAGTTGTGCTCGCGGTCGGCGACCGGACGCGGCGCGATCACCTTGGCGTTGTTCGGCAGGCTCAACAGCGCCTTGCCGGCTTTGTTCTTGGCCTGCAGGTCTTCGCCTTTCACCACGAAACCGTAGCCGGCGTCCGAAGCGATCACGTACAGCGAGTCCTCTTCAGGCATCAGCACACATTCGAACGTCGCGCCCGGCGGCGGCGTCAGACGGCCGGTCAACGGCTCGCCCTGACCCCGTGCCGATGGCAGGGTGTGGGTGGCCAGCGAGTAACTGCGGCCCGTGGAGTCGATGACCACGGCCGACTGGTTCGAACGCCCCGCCGCCGAAGTCTTGAAGCCGTCGCCGGCCTTGTACGACAGGCCGGTGGCGTCGATATCGTGGCCCTTGGCCGAACGGATCCAGCCTTTTTCCGACAGCACGACGGTGACTTTCTCGTTCGGCAGCAGATCGTGCTCGGTCAGCGCCTTGGCTTCGGCACGTTCAACGATTGGCGACCGACGGTCATCGCCGTAAGTTTCGGCATCTTTCAACAGTTCGCTGCGCACAAGTTTCTTCAACTTGGCTTCGCTGCCCAGCAGGGCTTGCAGCTTGGCCTGTTCCTTGAGCAGTTCGTCCTGCTCGTCGCGCAGCTTCATCTCTTCCAGTCGCGCCAACTGACGCAGACGGGTGTCGAGGATGTAGTCGGCCTGGATTTCGCTGAGGGCAAAACGCTCGATCAGTTTGGCTTTCGGATGTTCCTCGGTGCGGATGATATGAATCACTTCATCCAGGTTGAGGTAGGCAATCAGCAAACCGTCCAACAGGTGCAAGCGACGCTCGACCTTGTCGAGACGGAATTGCAGCCGGCGACGCACGGTCAGCACGCGGAATTCCAGCCACTCCACCAGCAACGCACGGAGGTTTTTCAGCTGCGGCTTGCCGTCCAGACCGATGATGTTGACGTTGACCCGGTAGGTCGACTCCAGCTCGGTGCTGGCAAACAGGTGCTGCATCAGCGCTTCGTGATCGACACGGCTGTTGACCGGGATGATCACGATGCGGCACGGGTTTTCGTGGTCGGATTCATCACGCAGGTCGGCGATCTGCGGCGCTTTCGACGGTTTGGCCTGCATCAGTGCGGCGATCTGCTCCAGCACCTTGGCCCCGGAGACCTGGTGCGGCAGCGCGGTGACGATGATGTCGCCGTCCTCGACGTGGTACACGGCGCGCATGCGCACCGAGCCCTTGCCGGTTTCGTACATTTTCAGCAGGTCGGCGCGCGGGGTGATGATTTCCGCTTCGGTCGGGTAATCGGGGCCCTGAATGTGTTCGCAGAGCTGTTCGACCGTGGCTTTCGGCTCATCGAGCAGGCGCACGCACGCAGTGGCGACTTCGCGCAGGTTGTGCGGCGGCACGTCGGTGGCCATGCCCACGGCGATCCCGGTGGTGCCGTTGAGCAGGATGTTCGGCAAACGTGCCGGCAACACCAGAGGTTCCTGCAGGGTGCCGTCGAAGTTCGGGCCCCAGTCTGCGGTGCCCTGACCCAGTTCGCTGAGCAGCACTTCGGAGTAACGCGACAGCCGCGCTTCGGTGTAACGCATGGCGGCGAAGGACTTCGGATCGTCCGGCGCACCCCAGTTGCCTTGGCCGTCCACCAGCGTGTAGCGATAGCTGAACGGCTGGGCCATCAGCACCATCGCTTCGTAGCACGCCGAGTCGCCGTGCGGGTGGAACTTGCCGAGCACGTCGCCGACGGTACGCGCCGACTTCTTGTGCTTGGAATCGGCATCCAGCCCCAGCTCGCTCATGGCGTAGACGATACGCCGCTGTACCGGTTTCAGGCCGTCGCCGATATGCGGCAGGGCGCGGTCCATGATCACGTACATGGAGTAGTTGAGGTAGGCATTTTCGGTGAAGTCAGCCAGCGAGCGGCGTTCTACACCGTCCAGGCTGAGATCAAGGGAGTCGCTCATGCGGGCCTCATCGGTTCGTTGTCTGGCGCAGCAGCATGGTGCCACCGCGCTGGGTAAATTCAAGTTTGTTCAGGGCGCTCATGCCGAGCAGCACCTGATCGCCATGCAGGCCGGGCGCCACCAGTGCGCGGACATCCCGCAACACGATGTCGCCCAGTTGCAGGCGGTCGATACGGGTGCGATAGCCCTGGCTCAGGCCATTGGCCGTGCTCAAGGTCACACCGAAACCTTCTTCCAGCCTGAGGTCTTTCGCCACCTCGGCAGGGATTGCCACATCGGTCGCGCCGGTGTCGAGCATGAACTCCACCGGCCGACCGTTGATCAGGCCGCTGGCGACAAAATGTCCCTGGGCGTTGCCGATCAGTTTCACTTCGATAAAGCCGTTGCCCTGCTGCGAAGCCACTTCCACATTGGGATTACGCTGGCGCTCTTCCCACTGGCCGAAAAACCGCGTGGCCAGAAACAGCGCCGCGCACCACGCCAGAATCATCAGCACCCGACCGGCACGCTTGCCCGGCGGTTGCTGGCTCACGGCTTGGCGCTCCAGCCACCCTCAGGCGCGGCGAAACGCCAGATGATCGGGCGAACCTCGCCATCGGCGCGCGGGCCGAAATTGTTGTCGACACCGACCCAGGCGCCTTGAGCATCGACGACCAGTGCCTCTTCCAGCCCGAAGTTCTGCTCGTAACGACGATTGGCCTGCAACAACTCGGTCGCATACGACCAGCAGAGCTCAACCTTGGCCGTCTGCGCATCGCGTCGACAGATCTGGTACGCGTTGCGCTCAAGGGTAAACAGCTTGCCGTTGAACAGGGAAATATCGGAAAAATCCCGATTGACCGGACGGGCTTTCGGGAACTGCGGCGGTTGCATTTCCATGCCGCCTTCGCTGAGCAATACGCAGCGACCGTCACAATCCCACACTGTCTGCTGACGCTTGATCATCAACAAGCCGCGACTCTGCCGTTCGGCAGCCAGCCACATCTGATCGCCCGCCGGATTGATCGCCAGCCCTTCGAATAGCGCGTTGAATTGCAGCAGCATCCCACTGGCCCGCGCTTCGCGTACCATCATCGGCGAGATTTTCAGCCACGACGACGGCCCCTGCGGCGGCACTTGCAGCACGGCCGCGTGAGCTTCGCTGACGATATAGCGGTTGCCGGCGCTGTCACAGCTGATGCCTTCGAAATCCAGATCGCCGCCCCGAATGAACGACGCCGCCCAGGTGCGCGAACTGATGCCCCACGGCAAGCCGCTGTCCGGCACTTTCGGCGGATCGATGCGCACGGCCGTGGCCTGCCAGACCCGGTCGCGGATATCGAGACGGTAGATCTGATCATCGTCGCGGTCCGAAACCGTCCACAGGTCATTGCCGCACAAGGCCAGCCCCGACAGGTTGCCGCCGCGCATGCCTTCGACCGGGTGTTCGGCGAGCACGCGCAGCTCTTGCACAGGCTCTGCCGACACCGTCATCGAACCCAGCAGCAATGCACCCGCCAAGGCCCAGCCAAACCGCATCAGGCCAGAACCTCGGCGAGGTTACCCTTGGATTCGAGCCAGGTCTTGCGGTCGCCGGCGCGCTTTTTCGCCAGCAACATGTCCATCATTTCCGAGGTCTGTGCGAAGTCGTCCCCGAGGGTCAACTGCACCAGGCGCCGGGTGTTCGGGTCCATGGTGGTTTCGCGCAGTTGCGGCGGGTTCATTTCACCCAGACCTTTGAATCGGGTGACCTGCGGCTTGCCGCGCTTCTTCTCGGCCACCAGACGGTCGAGGATCCCGTCGCGCTCGGCTTCGTCGAGGGCGTAGTAGATTTCTTTGCCCAGATCGATGCGGTACAGCGGCGGCATTGCCACATAGACATGACCGGCATCCACCAGCGGGCGGAAATGCTGGACGAACAAGGCGCAGAGCAAGGTTGCGATGTGCAGACCGTCGGAGTCGGCGTCGGCGAGGATGCAGATCTTGCCGTAGCGCAGCTGGCTCATGTCCTCGGCGCCCGGATCGACACCGATGGCCACGGCGATGTTGTGCACTTCCTGGCTGGCCAGCACTTCGCTGCCGTCGACTTCCCAGGTGTTGAGGATCTTGCCGCGCAACGGCAGGATCGCCTGGAATTCCTTGTCTCGCGCCTGCTTGGCCGAACCGCCGGCGGAATCACCTTCCACCAGGAACAGCTCGGAACGCATCGGGTCCTGCCCGGCGCAATCGGCCAGTTTGCCGGGCAGTGCCGGGCCCTGAGTGATGCGCTTGCGCTCGACTTTCTTGCTGGCTTTCAAGCGCCGGCCAGCGTTGCTGATCGCCAGTTCCGCCAGGGCCAGACCGGTTTCCGGGTTGGCGTTGAGCCACAGGCTGAACGCGTCCTTGACCACACCGGAGACAAACGCGGCCGCCTCACGGGACGACAGGCGTTCCTTGGTCTGACCGGAGAATTGCGGTTCCTGCATCTTCATCGACAGGACGAAAGCGATGCGTTCCCAGACGTCTTCCGGTGCCAGCTTCACGCCGCGCGGCAGCAGGCTGCGGAATTCGCAGAACTCGCGCATTGCGTCGAGCAAGCCCTGACGCAGGCCGTTGACGTGGGTGCCGCCCTGCTCCGTCGGGATCAGGTTGACGTAGCTTTCGGTGACCGAAGTGCCGCCTTCCGGCAGCCAAAGCAGGGCCCACTCGACCGCTTCCTTGGTGCCGGCCAGATTGCCGCAGAACGGCGCATCCGGCAGGCGCTCGAATTCGCTGACCGCATCCACCAGGTAGGAGCGCAGGCCATCTTCGTAGTGCCACTCGACCTTCTCGCCAGTGCCTTTGTCTTCGAAGCTGATCAGCAGCCCCGGGCACAGAACGGCCTTGGCCTTGAGCACGTGCTTGAGGCGGCTGATGGAAAATTTTGGCGAATCGAAGTATTTCGGGTCCGCCGCGAAGTACACGCTGGTCCCGGTATTGCGCTTGCCGACGGTGCCGATCACTTGCAGATCGGTGGCCTTGAAGCCGTCGGCGAAGGTCATTTCGTATTCGTTGCCGTCACGCTTGACCCGCACCCGCACCTGGGTCGACAAGGCGTTGACCACCGAAATACCCACCCCGTGCAGACCGCCGGAGAACTGGTAGTTCTTGTTGGAAAACTTGCCGCCCGCATGGAGCTTGGTGAGGATCAGTTCAACGCCCGACACACCCTCTTCCGGGTGGATGTCGACCGGCATACCACGGCCGTCGTCGCAGACTTCCAGCGAGTGATCGGCATGGAGGATGACCTGGATCGATTTGGCGTGGCCGGCCAGGGCTTCGTCGACACTGTTGTCGATGACTTCCTGGGCGAGGTGGTTCGGCCGACTGGTGTCGGTGTACATGCCGGGGCGTTTGCGCACCGGGTCGAGGCCCGAGAGGACTTCGATGGCGTCGGCGTTATAGGAGCTAGCGCTGGGAGTGGCCATAGGGTCTCGTCGTCAGTGATTCAATGAAAATGGGGCAAGACTTCACAGTGCGGTGAAATCGATTGCCTGATAGGTATCGGCGCCAATCCCGGCAAAGCTGAGCAATGCCGGCAATTGTGTAACAAATCCCTGGAAACTGTGGTCGCCGCCGGCCTGAATGCGCAAGGCACAGGCCCGGTAATACTGCTGGGCAAGGCGATAATCCAGCGTTTCATCCCCGGTCTGCAACCATACCTGATATCGCTGCGGATCCTGCGGCGCCGGCACTTCCAGCTCGGCCAGGGCCGTCACGTGGTCGTGGGTCAGCTCCCAGGTTTCGTCGGTGTACAGGTTTTTCTGGGTGCCCAGGTATCCGTCGAACATCCGGTGCGGGCTGACGGCCGGGTTGACCAGCAGGGCTTTCAGGCCATGGCGCTCGGCCAGGTGAGTCGCATAGTAGCCGCCGAGCGAGCTTCCCACCAGCAATGGCCGGCCGAGTTCGGCGATTGCCTGTTCCAGCTGACCGATGGCTTCACGCGGGTGGTGATGCAGCGCCGGCACACGCAGTTGATCGCTCAGACCCAGCCGTTCCATCACCTCGACCAGCTGACAGGCCTTCTTCGAGGCCGGCGCGCTGTTGAAACCATGGATATAGAGAATCGAACCGGACATTTGAGCTCCCTGGGCGTCGGCTTAAGAAAGCGGAGTTTACAGGGAGTCAGGGGGTCGTGGGTGTCTGTAAGGACGCCTTCGCGAGCAGGCTCGCTGCCACAAGGGATCTGTGCCGTTGGCAAATCCATGGTGGGAGCGAGCTTGCTCGCGAAGGACGCGGCTCGGTTTTCAGTAGCCTTCAGAGCCGTAATCGACGGTGAACTCGAAGTCGGTGACGCGCTCGACGCCAGTCTCCAGACGTCCATCCGGCAACAAGCGCAACCAGCGATACCCCGGCGCCTGCTCGCCGACCTTGAAGTCTTCGCTTCCCGGCTCGAACTGGATGCAGGTCGACGGCGAGGCAATCAGCCGTACGCCGTTGCGCTCACGGTCGATTTCCTGATGCACATGCCCCCACAGCACGGCGCGGGCCTGCGGGAACCGATCGAGCACCTCAAAAAAGGCTTCCGGATTGCGCAAGCCGATCGGCTCCATCCAAGGGCAACCGATCGACACCGGATGATGGTGAAAGCACACCAGATGATGGCGATCCGGCGCTTCACTCAGAGAGCGGGCGAGCAATTGCAGTTGATCATCCTGCAAATACCCCGGCACCGATCCGGGCACCGCTGAATCGAGCAGGGTCACTCGCCAGTTGCCGACATCCACCACGGACTCCAGCAACGCGCTCTTCACAGTCGCTTGAGCCATGATCTGCGGTTCGTCGTGATTGCCGGGGATCCAGCGGGCCGGTGCGTCGATCTGCGCCGTCATCTGCCGGAATTGCTGGTAGGACTCCAGCGTACCGTCCTGGGACAGGTCGCCGCTGGCAACGATCAGGTCGATCCGCGGTTGCTGTTCGAGCACCAGCTCGATGACTTTTTGCAGACTCTCGCGGGTGTTCATGCCCAGCAGCGTTCCGTCCGCCTCGGCGAACAGATGGCTGTCAGAGAGTTGTACCAGCAACGCCGTGTCGGCGGTGGTCAAAGTCGATACGCTCGGCAAGGCGTTCTCCCTGGGGATCACGGGACTGGATAGGAGCGGCAATTATGCGGGGGGACACCACAAAGAGAAACCGGCGAACCGGACGCAGTTCACAACTTGCGCTGGTTATCGGACCGCCGCGTATTCGTGTCCGCACGCCAGGCAATGACTCAGCCATTCGCCCAGGAACAGATTGAGTTGGGCTTTTTCGTCCGGCTGGTGCATGGCCGCATTCGGGTAAGGATAGACGCCGCGAAAACGTCGCGCATGCTCGGCGCTGATCACCTCGGCCATGCGTGCGTCGTGATAGACCTGCACTTCCAGTTGCGGCACCGGCAGCCACGGCAGGCTGTGTTCCTGGCGCACCTGCAAGGTCGTGGTGTACGGACAGGCCTGCAACACTTCCAGCGTCAGCACGCCGAGCATCTGGTCACCCTGGGTCACCGCGATGCGCCGCGCTTCGGGGTCGCTGCGCATGTCTGGCAACAGTCGCATCAGGCGCGCGTAGTTCGCCTCGCAGGCGGCTTGCAGCCCTGCGAGGTCGACGCGGTAGCGATCGCGCAACTTGTTTACGACCATAGCCCCCTCACTTCGGCGCGATTGAGCGCCAGCCACTGCAAGGCGATGATGCTCGCCGCATTGGCAATCCGTCCGTCACGTACGGCCTGCAGGGCATCTTCAAAGGCCCAGACCGTGACGCGAATATCTTCGGCTTCTTCCTCCAGCCCATGCAGGCCGCCCGCGCCTTCGGTGCTGCAACGCCCCAGATACAGATGCACGAATTCGTTGCTGCCGCCCGGCGACGGAAAGTATTTGGTCATCGGCCACAGGGCCTTGATGTCCAGCCCAGCTTCCTCCTGTGCCTCGCGGTGAGCAACTTCTTCCGGCTGTTCGTCCTTGTCGATCAGACCGGCGACCAGTTCCACCAGCCACGGGTTGTCCGCCTTGCCCAGAGCCCCGACGCGAAACTGCTCGATCAGCACCACTTCATCGCGCTGCGGATCGTAGGGCAGCATGCACACGGCATCGTGGCGCACAAACACTTCACGATTGATTTCGCGGCTCATGCCTCCGGCGAACAGTTCGTGGCGCAAGTGCAGACGGTCGAGCTTGTAGAAGCCCTTGTAGCACTGCTCGCGTCGCACGATATCGACGGCGGACGGAATGGCTTTGGCAAAATCGGTCATGAGCATCCTCTTTACTGCAAATCCAACACGAGGCGCCTTCTTGCGACCTCGACTTCGCGCCATCCTAACGCGCCCGTGACGTTTGATGCAGCCCCTTTACTGTCAGCGGGATGGACGGTGGAGGCGAAACCCACTCTAATTAGCTTAGTGGCGAACTGACCGCTTCGTTGAGAGTCGAAGCGGTAACTTTTTGCCTTCCCCTGCTTCAGAAAGGACGCCCATGTCGCTTTTCAAAATTGCCTCCGTGGCCGCCATCGCCCTGACCCTGGGCGCCTGCGCCAGCCTGTTCCAGCCCAACTATCGCACGCCGCTGGAAACCACCCGCGACGCCTCGGAAACGCTGAAACCCGGCTGTTCCAACCAGGACTGTCCGCTGGTGAACATCGATACGTTGCGCTTCCCGGCAGAACCGGCGCTGGACGGCATCATCGAAAAACGCTTGCTGCAAATGACCCGCACCGCGCCGAACGCCCCGGTAGCACCAACGCTGGCAGCGTATCGCGAGCAGTTCCTGGCCAACGCCGGCCCGCGCAACAGCAGCTATCTGCAGGCGAAAGTACGCGAGCAGCATGACGGTCTGGTGATCATCGAAACCTCGAGCTACCTGGACACTGGCGGTGCCCACGGTACGCCGGGACGCGGTTTCATCAACTATTCACGTCAGCAGCACAAGGTGCTGACCCTGGCGGACATGTTGCTTCCGGGTCAGGAAGAGGCGTTCTGGAAAGCGGCGCAAGTGGCGCACAACAGCTGGCTGATCAGCACCAAGCTCGATCAGGAACCGGAATTCGTGAAGAGCTGGCCGTTCGTCAAAACCCCGAACGTGGCGCTGACCTACGGCGGCGTGATCCTCAAATACGACGTGACCACCATCGCGCCTTATGCGCTGGGCCACGTCGAACTGAAGATCCCTTACCCGCGCCTGAACGGCATTCTCAAGCCCGAGCTGTTTCCCGGCCGTAACTGAAAGCCTGGCCGAGCACCAGTTGCAGCAGCCCTGCCAGCACCAGCGCCGGCAGGGTCGCGCCGACATCCGGATACAGATTGGCCAGCAAGTGATAGGTGCTGATGCCACCCAGCCAGGCCAATAGTGCCGGCCAGCGCAAGGCGGCCGACGCCACTTGGGCACTGCGCTTGCGCAGGATGAAGTGATCCACCAGCACCACGCCGAACAGCGGCGCGAACACCGAGCCGATCAGCAGCAGGAAGTTCTGGTACTGCGCCAACGGCGCGAGCAAGGCAATCAGGGTGCAGATCACACCAATGGCCAACGCCAGATGCTCGACTTTCAGACGCAACAGAATCCCGCTGGACACCGCTGCCGAGTGAATGTCGGCGAAAGCGTTCTCCGACTCATCCAGCAGAATCAGCAACAGCGGAATCCCCAGACCGGCGCCGGCCAGTGCCAGCAGCAGCGCGTTGACTTCACCGCTTGGCGCAAAGGCCAGGGTGTAGGCGACGCCAAGACTCATCAGCCAGAAATTGCCGATGAAGAAACCGATGGCGGTGCCACCGAACACATTCTTCGCCCGTTTGCCGAAACGCGAGTAGTCGGCAATCAGCGGCAGCCACGACAGCGGCATCGCGATGGCGATGTCGAAGCCCACGGCGAGCGGCATCGAGCCATCCCCGGCCTGTGCCCACAAGGCGGCGAGGTCAGCCTTGGCGAACAGGTTCCAGGTCAGCCAGATGCACGCGGCCAGAATCAGCCAGATGCCCCACTTGCGCAGAATCTTGCGCACGAACGTCAACGGCCCGCTGACCGCGAGCAATGTCGCCAATGCGCCAAAGCACAGCGTCCACAGCATCGGACTGGCCCACAGCGAACCTTCGCTGAACGCACGGGTGCCGAGCAGGCTGGCGGCGTCGCGCATGACGATGATTTCGAACGAACCCCAACCGATCAGTTGCAGCAGGTTGAGCAGCGCCGGCAGGCTCGCGCCTTTGCTGCCGAGGCTGAGTTTCAGCGCGGCCATCGACGACAGGCCGGTGTCACTGCCTATCACGCCAACGGCGGCCAGCAACAGGACGCCGACCAGGGTGCCGAGGAAAATCGCCAGCAGCGATCCCGACAGGCCCAGCCCCGGCGCCAGCAACGCGCCGGTCTGCAACACCATCAGGCCGATGCCGAGGGAAAACCACAGGGAAAACAGATCGCGACCGCCGAACACACGCTGGTTGGCGGGCACGGCGAGGTCGGGGGAATAAGTACCGGGTTGAATGCTCAAGGGTGTTATCTCAGAGGGACATTTGTTGTTGTGCTGACCCGTTGTGATCGTTCCCACGTCGAGGCGTCGAACCGTCCGCGTGGGAACGATCAGTGCGGGATCAAACTTTTTTGTACAGCTGACTGCCTTCCTTCCTGAACCGCTCGGCCTGTTCCGCCAGGCCCTGGGCGACGTCCACGTCGACCGCGTCGATCCGCTGGTTGGCCGCGTATTCGCGGACTTCCTGAGTGATCTTCATAGAGCAGAATTTCGGCCCGCACATCGAGCAGAAATGCGCGACCTTCGCCGAGTCCTTCGGCAGAGTTTCATCGTGATACGAACGCGCGGTGTCCGGGTCCAGACCGAGGTTGAACTGGTCTTCCCAGCGGAATTCGAAACGCGCCTTGCTCAAGGCGTTGTCGCGGATCTGCGCGCCCGGGTGCCCTTTGGCCAAATCCGCCGCATGGGCCGCGATCTTGTAGGTGATGATCCCGGTCTTCACGTCATCCTTGTTCGGCAGACCCAGGTGTTCCTTCGGCGTCACGTAGCAGAGCATGGCGCAACCGAACCAGCCGATCATCGCCGCACCGATACCCGAGGTGATGTGGTCGTAACCCGGTGCGATGTCGGTGGTCAGCGGGCCGAGGGTGTAGAACGGCGCCTCGTCGCAGCACTCCAGCTGCTTGTCCATGTTCTCTTTGATCAACTGCATCGGCACGTGGCCGGGGCCTTCGATCATGCATTGCACGTCGTGCTTCCAGGCGATCTTGGTCAGCTCGCCGAGGGTCTCCAGTTCGCCGAATTGCGCTTCGTCGTTGGCGTCGGCAATCGAGCCCGGACGCAGGCCGTCGCCCAGCGAGAAGCTGACGTCGTAGGCCTTCATGATTTCGCAGATTTCGTCGAAGTGGGTGTAGAGGAAGTTCTCTTTGTGGTGCGCCAGGCACCACTTGGCCATGATCGAACCGCCACGGGACACGATGCCGGTCACACGCTTGGCGGTCAGCGGCACGTAGCGCAGCAACACGCCGGCGTGGATGGTGAAGTAGTCGACGCCCTGCTCGGCCTGCTCGATCAGCGTGTCGCGGAACAGCTCCCAGGTCAGGTCTTCGGCGACGCCATTCACTTTTTCCAGTGCCTGATAAATCGGCACGGTGCCGATCGGAACCGGCGAGTTGCGGATGATCCACTCGCGGGTTTCGTGAATGTGTTTGCCGGTGGACAAGTCCATCACGGTGTCCGAGCCCCAGCGAATGCCCCAGGTCAGTTTTGCCACTTCTTCTTCGATGGACGAACCCAGCGCGCTGTTGCCGATGTTGCCGTTGATCTTCACCAGGAAGTTGCGGCCAATGATCATCGGCTCGAGTTCGACGTGGTTGATGTTGGCCGGAATGATTGCGCGACCACGGGCGATTTCTTCGCGCACGAACTCAGGGGTGATTTCTTTCGGAATGCTCGCGCCGAAGCTGTGGCCGGCGTGCTGCTGCTTCAACAGACCGGCGGCGCGGGCCTCTTGCAGCTTCATGTTTTCGCGGATGGCGACGTATTCCATCTCGGCGGTGATGATGCCTTTGCGCGCGTAGTGCATCTGGCTGACGTTGGCCCCGGCCTTGGCGCGGCGCGGGTTATTGACGTGGGCGAAACGCAGCTTGGTCAGCTCTGGATCGGCCAGGCGTTCCTGACCGAAATTCGAGCTCAGGCCTGGCAGACGCTCGGTGTCGCCACGGTCGTCGATCCATGCCGAGCGCACGTCGCCCAAACCTTTGCGCACGTCGATCACCACGTTCGGATCGGTGTACGGGCCCGAGGTGTCGTAGACGGTGACCGGCGCGTTGATTTCGCCGCCGAAGTCGGTCGGGGTCACATCAAGGGTAATTTCGCGCATCGGCACGCGGATGTCCGGGCGGGAGCCCTGAACGTAGACTTTTTGCGAACGGGTGAACGGTTGAACCGACTGCTCGTCGACCTTGGCCGAGTCACTCAGGTTGATCGCGCTTTTAGATTTTGTAGTCATCACGGGCTCTCCAGACAGCATCCAGGCAGTGGATTGTCGGAGCAGAACCTGAAAGGCACGGACGCACCAGGACTGGTGCTGTGCATCGTCGTCGAGCGTTCGATTGTCGAACAATATCCCGGACGAAGCACAAGAGGACTCGCCGGGTGACGAGAAATCTTGTTCCCTACGCAGGCGCTAACCTGATCAGGTTCAACGGGATCCGAAATTATTCGATCTCAGCCTCATAGCAAGGCACCCCGACAAGAACCCGGCCAGTCTAGACACAACCGGCAAAGAACGCCAACACCGTGGCAAACACCATGATGAATGGCGCAATTGGCAGATTGTTGCCTGCCGTCGGCGCTACTACACTCGCTACGCCATGCCGCGCCTTGACGCTGCATGGGCCGCGCCTTACCTTTGGCGCCCGGATTATTTCCATAATATTCATGCTAGGGATCGCCTCATGCTGCGCAAACTCTCACTGGCTGTCGCCGTGTCTTGTGCGTCCACCGCAACGGCCTGGGCAGCAGAAGCGCCTTTATCGACCAGAACCGATCTGGTCAGCGTCTACCAGGAAGCGGTCGACAACAACGCCGACCTGGCCGCTGCCCGCGCCCAGTACGGTGCGCAGAAAGAAGTGGTGCCCCAGGCCCGCGCCGGGCTGCTGCCGAACCTGTCCGGCGGCGCTGAAGTCGCCAACGTGCGCACTTCGATCGACCAGCCCTCGGCCATCGCCAATCGCAGCGCGCACTCCTATCAGGCGACGCTGGCGCAACCGCTGTTCCGCGCCGATCGCTGGTTCCAGTACCAGGCCGCCAAGGACGTCAACGAGCAGGCCGCGCTGCAACTCTCGGCCACCGAGCAGAACCTGATCCTGCAAACCGCCGAAAGCTACTTCAACGTGCTGCGCAGCCAGGACAACCTGGCCTCGACCAAGGCCGAGGAAGCCGCGTTCAAGCGCCAGCTCGACCAGTCCAACGAGCGCTTCGACGTGGGCTTGTCGGACAAGACCGACGTGCTGCAATCGCAAGCCAGCTACGACACCGCGCGGGCCAACCGCATCGTCGCCCAGCGTCAGGTCGATGATGCGTTCCAAGCGCTGATCACCCTGACCAACCGCCAGTACAACTCGATCCAGGGCATCGTCCACACGTTGCCGATCCTGCCGCCGGCGCCGAACGACGCCAAGGCCTGGGTCGATACCGCCGCGAAACAGAACCTCAATCTGCTGGCCAGCAACTACGCGGTCAGCTCCGCCGAACAGACCCTGAAACAGCGCAAGGCCGGCCACCTGCCGACCCTCGACGCGGTGGCCAAATACGAGAAAGGCGACAACGACGCCCTCGGCTTCTCCAACCCGAACGCGTTCGGTACGCCGTACAGTGGCAACGTCGAGCAGAGCACCGTGGGCCTGCAACTGAACATCCCGATCTACAGCGGCGGATTGACCAGCTCGCAAGTGCGCGAGTCGTACTCACGGCTGGACCAGACCGAGCAGCAGCGTGAAGGCCTGCGCCGGCAAGTGGTGGAGAACACCCGCAACCTGCACCGCGCGGTGAACACCGACGTCGAGCAGGTGCAGGCGCGCCGCCAGTCGATCATCTCCAACCAGAGCGCGGTGGAAGCCACGGAAATCGGTTATCAGGTGGGGACGCGCAACATCGTCGACGTGCTCGACGCCCAGCGTCAGCTCTACACCTCGGTGCGCAACTACAACAACACCCGCTACGACTACATCCTCGACAACCTGCGCTTGAAGCAGGCAGCGGGGACGTTGAACCCGGGTGACTTGCAGGATCTGACGCGTTATCTGAAAGCCGACTACAACCCGGACAAGGATTTCCTGCCGCCGGATCTGGCCAAGGCTGCCGAAGCCCAGCTAAAGGCCCGGCCTTGAACAAAAAAACGCAGCCCTGAGGCTGCGTTTTTTATGGGCGGTCGATCAACCTTCCCAGGCCATCGAGCAAACGCTGCAACGCGCCCTGATTGCGGCGCATCACGCTCAGCCCGGCGTCGGCCATGCGCTGTGCGTCGCGCGGCAGTTCGAACAGACGCTGCACCTCTGTCGCCAGACCTTCGGCGTCATCCACCTCGGCCAAGGCCCCGGCGCTGCGCAGTTGCGCGGCGATGTCGAGGAAATTGAACAGATGCGGGCCGCTGATCACCGGTTTCGCCAGCGCTGCCGGCTCCAGCAGGTTGTGCCCGCCGTTGGCTACCAGACTGCCGCCGACGAACGCGCTGTCGGCTAATGCGTATAGAAACAGCAGCTCACCCATGGTGTCGCCGAGCAGCACCGAAGTCTGCGCATCGACGCTCGCGCCAGTGGAACGACGCACCGTGGCAAAACCTTCACGCTGGCACAACTCGAACACCGAGTTGAAACGCTCCGGATGGCGCGGCACCAGAATCAGCAGCGCATCGGGATGGTTGGCCAGCAAACGACGGTGAGCATTCAGCACCACCTCGTCTTCGCCTTCATGGGTGCTGGCAGCGATCCACACCGGGCGCTCCAGCGCCTGCCACTGACCGCGCAATTCATGGGCACGCTTCAACAGTTGCGGGTCGATGGTCAGGTCGAACTTGATCGAGCCGGTGACTTCGACTGTTTCCGGGCGCGCACCGAGATCGCGGAAGCGCTGGGCTTCGGCTTCGGTCTGCACGGCGAACAGACTCATTTCGGCGAGCATCGGCGCGGTCAGTTTGCTGAAGCGGCCATAGCCTTTGGCCGAACGCTCGGACAGGCGTCCGTTGGCCAATGCCACCGGAATCCCGCGTTTGGCGCATTGGTGAATGTGGTTGGGCCACAGTTCGGTTTCCATGATCACTGCCAGTTTCGGCTGTACGCGATCCAGGAAACGCGCCGCCGCGCAGGGCAAGTCGTAGGGCAAGTAGCAGTGCTGGATGCGTGGCTCGTTGGCGAACATTGCGTGAATGCGTTCCGACCCGGTCGGCGTCATGCAGGTCACGGTGATCGGCAGCTGTGGATAACGTTGCAGCAGCGCGCGAATCATCGGCGCGGCGGCGATGCTTTCGCCCACCGACACGGCGTGAACCCAGATACCTCCGGGCTGCAAGGTCGGCAGGCCATAGGAGAAACGTTCGCCAATCCGCTTGGCATACGCCGGCGCCTTGCGCGAACGCAGCCACAGCCGAATCGCCACCAATGGCAGCCCCAGGTAAAACAGCGCGGTGTAGAGAGTTCTATTCATGGCGGCGGAGTTTATCGGCTTTTGCCGCCGATCGCCCGCAGGTGTATGGCAAATCGCTCCGCCAGCCAACGCGCCGCCGGCCCGAGCGGTTCATCACGGCGCCAGACCAGTTCCACCACCAGCGCCGGCGGCGTCCATTCGCTGTCCAGTTCCACCATCAGGCCCTGATACGCCGAGTACTGCACCACGTGGCGCGGCAGCCAGGCCCAGCCGAGGTCGCGCACCAGCCATTCAGCCATCACGTAGAAACTGTCGGCGCGCCAGACCTGCGGACTGGCCGGTTCATTGCCGGGATAAATACTGGTCTGGGTCGACATCAACAACTGCCGATGCTGCGCCAATTGCTGGCAGGTGACGTAAGCCTGCGCTGCCAAGGGATGGTTGACGCCGCAGACGGTGACCATTTCCACACTGCCCAGCACCCGGCGCTCCAGCGCTTCAGGAATTTCATCGTGATAGAACAACAGCCCGAGATCGGCCCGGCGCTCCACCAGTTTGCGCGAAACCTCACCTTGGGCGGCGCTGGTCAGTTGGACTTCCAGGCTCGGGAATTGCTCGGCCAGCGCGGCGAAGCTTTCCACCAGCGCCTGATAGGGCATCGCTTCGTCCTGTGCCACCCGCAACTGCGCCTCCTGCCCGCGCATCATGGCCACGGCCCGGCCGTTCAGGCGCTCGCACTGGCGCAACACTTCACGCGCCTCCTCCAGCAACGCCTCCCCTGCTTCGGTAAGACTCGGCTGGCGACCACTGCTACGCTCGAACAGACTGACACCGAGGTCGTCCTCGAGCATGGCAATCGCGCTGCTGATCGCCGACTGCGCCTTGCGCTGCTGACGCGCCACGGCGGAAAACGAGCGCTGTTCGGCCACCGCGACGAACACCCGCAACTGCTCCAGATTCCACTGCATGCTCATCGGCCAACCCATCTTGTAAACAGATAGGTAATGACTTTACCCCATCTGGGGAGTCACTAGAATGCCGCCTCAGAAAGCAATGCTACACACGAGGATTTGAACATGAACGCTTACGTCTACCTGGCCATCGCCATCTGTGCCGAAGTGATCGCGACCGTTTCGATGAAAGCCGTCAAAGGCTTCAGCACGCCATTGCCACTGGTGCTGGTCATCGTCGGCTACGCCATTGCGTTCTGGATGCTGACTCTGGTGGTGCGCAGCGTGCCGGTGGGCGTGGCCTACGCGGTATGGGCCGGCATGGGCATCGTGATGGTCAGTGTTGCGGCGCTGTTCATCTACGGGCAGAAGCTGGATATCCCGGCGATGCTCGGAATGGCGCTGATCGTGCTCGGTGTAGTGGTGATTCAACTCTTTTCCAAAACCGCCGGCCATTAACTGATTAATGCATAACCCCCTGTGGGAGCGGGCTTGCTCGCGAAGACGGTGTGTCAGGCAACATTGTTGTTAACTGATAGACCGATTTCGCGAGCAAGCCCGCTCCCACATTGTCCGACACCTCCCCCTCTGTTGATCATCGACAAATCCCCTTTTCCCCGAGTCTGTATACTGCGCCCTCGTCTTGAACACTGAGGTCGTTGCATGCCATCTCCAATTTCCACCGACGTGCTGATTGTCGGCGCGGGTGTCGCCGGTCTCTGGCTGAACGCGCGCCTGCGTCGCCAGGGTTTCTCGACCGTGCTGGTGGAAAGCGCCAGCCTCGGCGGCGGGCAGAGTGTGAAATCCCAGGGCATCATCCACGGCGGCGCCAAGTACGCGCTGCACGGTGCGCTGACCGGCGCCTCGGAAGCCATCGCCGACATGCCGCGCCGCTGGCGTGAAGCCCTGGCCGGCAACGGCGAACTGGACCTGACCGGCGTGCGCCTGCTGTCCGAGGCCCACTACCTGTGGTCGCCGGGCACCCTGGCCGGCAATCTGACCAGTTTCTTCGCCAGCAAAGCGGTGCGTGGCCGGGTCGATCAGGTCAAGGGCGATCAACTGCCACCGGCCCTGCAAGACAAGCGCTTCAAGGGCAAGGTCTACCGCCTCGCCGAACTGGTGATCGACGTGCCGAGCCTGATTCAGCGTCTGGCGGATTTGTCGGGCGACGGTCTGCTCGCCGGCCACGGCATCGAGCCGTTACTGGAAAGCGGTGTGCTGGTCGGTCTGAAAGTCGATGGCCGCGAGATCCGCGCCCAGCGCATTGTCCTCAGCGCCGGCGCCGGTACTGCCGACCTGCTGAGTGCCTTGGGCCTGACTCATCCGGCGATGCAACGCCGGCCGCTGCACATGATCATCGCCAAGGGCCCTGGCCTGAAGCCGCTGTACGCGCACTGCCTCGGTGGCGGCACCAAACCGCGCATCACCGTGACCACCCACCCGGCCGCTGACGGTCAGTGGGTCTGGTATCTGGGCGGCGACATTGCCGAATCCGAAGGCGTGGCCCGTGAGCCGGCCGAGCAGATCGCCACTGCACAAAAGGAAATCGCACAGCTGCTGCCCTGGATCGACCTGAGCACCGTGCAATGGGCCACCCTGCGCGTCGATCGTGCCGAACCGTTGCAAACCGGCCTGACCCGTCCGGACAACGCGTTCCTCGCCGAAGAAGGTCGCCTGCTGGTCGGCTGGCCAACCAAGCTCGCATTGGCCCCGGACTTCGCTGACCGGGTGATTGCCTCCCTGGAACGCGACGGCATCCAGCCAAGCCACGCAGCTCCGTTGCCCGAGCTGCCAAAACCACCGATGGGCGTTCCCGCCTGGGAGCAACTGCTGCCATGAGCCTGCCGACCCTGCACGATTTGCATCGCCCGCTGGGCAGCACCGGGCTGCTGGTCTCGCCGCTGGGCCTGGGCACCGTCAAACTTGGCCGCGACCAGGGCGTGAAATATCCCAACGGCTTCCAGATCCCCGACGACGACGCCGCGCGTATGTTGCTCAAGCAGGCGCGCCAGCTGGGTATCAACCTGATCGATACTGCGCCAGCCTATGGCCGCAGCGAAGAACGCCTCGGCCCGCTGCTGCGCGGCGAGCGTCAGGACTGGGTGATCGTCAGCAAGGTCGGCGAAGAATTTGTCGACGGCCAATCGACCCACGATTTCAGCGCCGCTCACACCCGGATGTCGGTGGAGCGCAGCCTGCAACGTCTTGAAACCGATTTTATCGACCTGGTGCTGGTGCACTCCGACGGCAACGATCTGGCGATTCTCAACGACAGCGAAGTCTACGCAACCCTCGCCGCACTGAAGGCCGAGGGCAAGATCCGCGGCTTCGGTTTCTCCGGCAAGACGGTCGATGGTGGTTTGAAAGCACTGGAGCAAGGCGACTGCGCGATGGTCACCTACAATCTGAACGAACAAAATGAGAAGGCGGTCATTGACTATGCTGCTGCCCACGGTAAAGCCATTCTGGTGAAGAAGGCCCTGGCCAGCGGTCATGTGTGCCTGAGTTCCGGCGTGGACCCGGTGCGTGCCAGCTTCGAGTTGCTGTTCGCCCAGCCCGGTGTGGCCAGTGCCATCGTCGGGACCATCAATCCGCTGCACCTCGCCCACAACGTTGCGACCGTTGCCCAGGTCCTACGTGGACAATGACGCCGCCTCGCGGCCTTAAGCAGGAGCCGACATGCCGCGTACGCTCATCAGAAAGAACCCGAGCAACTTCAAGACGCTGCCGCTGTTCGTCGAAGCCACCCCGGAAGGCCTGACCTACCAGAGCGTGGGCATGCCGCTGAATTTCGCCCAGACCCTGCAGCGGCGCAAACCGGTGAGCGTGGCCGATGCCGAGCGTTTTGCGCTGGAACTGGCCAACCTCGGCGTCTCGGTGCGCCTGACCCTGCACTGGCAGAATCGCGATTATTGGGTGCTGGTACGCCAGCGCCGGCAGGATCGCGGCGACGTGGTGCTCAAACTGATTTCCGGCTACGTGCCAGCCCATGAGCTGAATATCCCACTGCACACGGCGATTCAGGAAATCGCCGAGGAGTGCCTGCTGGAAACCCCGGAAGGCTGGCTCGGCGGGCGTTTCAACGACACCTGGCTGCCGGCGCCGTACGCATCGGCGCTGCATTATCGCGAGGCCCTGCCCTTTCGCCTGACGCCGTTGTCCGGCTCGGCGCGGCCGGTGCGCTGCGCCAATCTGCAATTGCTCGAACGGCCACGGGCCTACGTGCACTTGCCGACCGCGTCCCTGCAATTGATCTACGACTTGCGGCTGGACGTGCCCAAGGAGGCAAAATCCCTGAGCCTGTTCCACGTCGACGAGCGTCTGGAGGGAGATCAACTGGTGGCTCGGCTCGACCGCAAGCGCCCCGATCTCTACCTGATGCCGCTCAAGGACGGCGCGCCCTTGGCCGAGCTGTATACCCTCAAGCGCGACAAGCTCCTGCCGGCCAGCACCCGCGGGCTATATCTGGCCGAAAGCTTTGCGACCCAGACGGGCTGGGTCGTGCGTGAAGAGCGGATTCGCTGGAAAGATTGGGTCGTGCAACAGGGCCTGCAACCGGCGAAGCCCCCTCGCGCGGGACTCAAGCAATTGAGTCTGAAGGCGCTGCGTCTGGTTGGTATTGGCAAGAAACGCGCGAGCAAATAGCCGATTAGCGCCGACGATCGATCCAGGTGCGCAAGGTCGCGAAGAAATGGAAATAACGGTTTTCACGCTTGCCCATGCCGCGCTTGGGCGAAAACGACTCTTCGGCAAAAGCGCCGGTGATTCGCACCCGAGAGGCTTGGGTCGGTAGCGTGCAGACTTTGGCACCGGTCTGCTGTAGCGCGTACTTGAGCAAGCGCTCGGAGTGCAGCTTTCTTCCCGTCGCTTTGCAGAATTGGAAAATGCGCTCGATCCGCTTGCCATAGGCGACATAGGTATCGCGCCCGCAAATGGCAAAGCGGTCGTTCAACCCGCCCCACCACTGCCAGTCCGGAATGTAGGCAGAGTGCCTCCGAGCCTCTGGATGATTGAAGACATAGGCGGGCAGCGGGTTGTGGAAGAAAATGTCCGGGCGCACGAACACGACGAAATCGGGATTGAAGGTTTCGATCATGCTGGTCACGGTGTGCAGTGAATTGAGCTGATAGATCAGGTTGCGCAGCGACGCATAGTCATCGGCCCAGGTATCGCCCTGCGCTTTGACCTGCTCGAAATCCCAACGCTCCAGCACCCCGTCAGTCGAAGTCAGGGCCCCGATCATCGATTCGAACGGCTGATAGTTGTCAGCCGCCAACTCGCCTTTTTCGCCTGAGCGCAAGTTCTGTACTTCATCGATTTTGTACAAATGATAGAAGCACTGTACGTCGCTGCCCGCCGGAAACTGCGCCAGAACGTTCTGTTCAATGGAAGGGAAGCAAATCTGCGAATTTCTCGGGATCCCGAAAAAAGCGACGGCAATTTTCAACACTCAACAGCACCTTTTATTTTTGGCGAAAGAGCTTTTGCCACCAGCGACGGGGTTGCAAAGGCACCACAATGACGTCCGACTGCTGCAGCCAGTCGCGCTCGTAATCCCAGGCATGCCCACCCCACAGTTTCCCCGATTCGTTGGAAAACCCCAGGGTCATGAGCTGATAGGAATAACCGGCGTGACCGCGCAACCAGTCTAATACCACCAGCGTATTGAAACCGGTCGAAGGCCCAACGTAGCGCTTGCCGCCCGGACGGTCGACCGGATAGTTCCACAGGGGCGGCAGCGGGATGCGATCCCAATACATGGCCACCCGTGGCAACGGACACATCGGTGCGGCGCAGCCGACCAGCATGGTGAAACAACGCTCGCCCGCATGCTCGAACAACCGTTGCACGTCCGGGCCGTAAGGCAGACCAAAAAAATAGGCGTCCGGCGCGTTATAGCCATGCACGAAGACGTTCAAGCTTTGCTCGTTGAGCAGCGGCGCCTTGATGCAGGTGTTGAAACTGACGACGACGTCATTGGCGCTGATATTCAGTGCCTGAAAATCCGCCGCCGTGATGGCCGGGTTATTCGCGATCAGGACGACCCGGTGCGCGCGGCTCAGGCATTCGCGCAATGGCTCGGGCAACGCGCCCAGCACCGACTGGTTACCGCCGGGGAGCGCATCCAGCGCCATGTGTTCATCCTTCATTCAGACCGGCACCTTCATGCCGAAACGCAGTTTCACCCAGAACCGCGTGAATGCTGACGGCGGCTGCCATGGGCGCATCTCGCGCTGTATTTCAGTGGCGAGGGCCTGGCCGACACGGGCGAAAGAATAGCGACTTTCTGCAAAGGCCTGACCATTGCTGGCGATACGCTGCGACAGCTCCGGATCGCCCTGCAACAGTTTGATCTTTTCCACCGCCTCGTCTTCGCTGCGATAGAACACGGTGTTGTGCATGTCTTCGAAACCGAGCAACTTGTCTTCTTCGCCCTGACTCCAGGCCAGCAGCACACAACCGCAGGCCATGGCTTCGTAATTCTTGATCATGAACTCGTTCATGCCGATGTCGGCGCTGACGAAAATCTTGATGCGATTGAGCGTTTCCAGGTATTCGGAGCCGGAGCGGGTGCGGGTCACCAGCATACCGGTACGCTGCGCCAGCGATTCGAGCAGAGCCTTGCGCTGGGCGTACTCGGTGCTCTTCAGGCTGCCGAGAAAACCGATGGGAATGTCGCGCTCGGACCCGGTGTTGCGCAGCATCTGCTCGTCATAACCCTTGGAGACGAACACCGTGTCGATGCCTTCAGCAAGCATCTTGCGTGCGACCACCGCCCCGGATACCAGCGCCCGGCAACTCGGCAGGCGCCTGTAGAGACGCGAATAAACGCCACGATATTTACTGGCGGGCATGTAGTTCTGGTAGGCGTCGTGTTCGAGAAAGACCAGCCCGGGAATGCACTTGAGCACCCGCAACTGCGGGACCAGGCGCTTGACCCTGGAGAAGATCACGACACGATCAAAGGTCTGGTAATCAACCGAGGCCAAAAAAGGCCCCAGGTTCATCTGTTGCTGTTTGCTGAGTCGATAGATGACGCATTCATCACAGTTCTGCTGCACGATGTCGT
This sequence comes from Pseudomonas sp. B40(2017), assembly GCF_002112855.1. Taxonomy (NCBI): domain Bacteria; kingdom Pseudomonadati; phylum Pseudomonadota; class Gammaproteobacteria; order Pseudomonadales; family Pseudomonadaceae; genus Pseudomonas; species Pseudomonas sp. B40(2017). Next base: position 414,135 of record NZ_NEIT01000006.1, on the reverse strand, counting down.
AGAGCCGGTCGAGAATGACCCGCTGTTCGTTCATCACCAGGAGCATGACTTTCATAGGTTAAATGACCACACGACGTAAGCAGGCAAGCGCAGCGGATTCAAACCTGCCAACATCAACGGAAACGGTTAGATCCCCAAGGCAAAATCCGTTCACACGCAGTACAAAACGATAAGGATCCATCTATCAACGACTGCGGATTTTTTCGACAATCGCGGTCGTCGAACTGTTTTCCACCAGTCCCAGCACTTTCACGGTGCCGCCATAAGCCGTCACGATGTCGGCGCCGACCACCTGGTCAATCCCATAATCCCCGCCCTTGACCAGCACGTCCGGCTTGACCTCACGCAGCAGGTTTTCTGGCGTGCCTTCAGGGAAACTGATGACCCAGTCCACCGCCCCAAGCCCCGCCAGCACAGCCATGCGCCGGTCGACGCTGTTGATCGGACGGCCAGGCCCCTTGAGGCGGCTGACCGAAGCATCGTCGTTGACCGCGACAATCAAACGATCGCCTTGAGCCCGCGCCTGCTCCAGGTAGGTCACATGACCGGCATGCAGGATGTCGAAGCAGCCATTGGTGAAAACGATTTTTTCGTTGTGTGCACGGGCATCGGCCACCGCGAGCAGCAACTGCTCCAGGCCCAACACACCGCGCTCGGAACCTTCTTCACGCTGAATGGCGCGACGCAGTTCCGGGGCGCTGATCGCCGCCGTACCCAACTTGCCGACCACGATGCCCGCCGCCAGGTTGGCCAGCGCTACCGCGTGCGGCAGTTCTTCGCCAGCGGCAATCGCGGCCGCCAGGGTGGAAATCACCGTGTCGCCGGCACCGGTCACGTCGAACACTTCACGGGCCCGCGCAGGCAAATGCAGCGCCGGATGATCCGGACGCAACAGGGTCATGCCGTGTTCGCCACGGGTGACCAGTAGCGCGCCGAGATCCAGGTCATGCATCAGCGTCGCGCCCTTGGCCACCAGCTCGTGCTCATCGGCGCAACCGCCGACGATGGCTTCGAATTCGCTGAGGTTCGGGGTGATCAGGCTCGCGCCACGGTAGATCGAGAAATCCTTGCCCTTCGGGTCGGCCAGCACCGGAATGCCTTTGGCACGCGCAGCCTGGATCAGCGCCTGATGGTTTTTCAGGGCACCTTTGCCGTAGTCGGACAGCACCAGCACCTTGATGCCTTCCAGCAGGTCGTCGACCTGCGCGCCAAGGGCCAGTGCGTCGGTGGCGAACGGTTCTTCGAAGTCGATACGCAGCAATTGCTGGTGCCGGCTCATGACCCGCAGCTTGACGATGGTCGGCTGGTGCGCGATGCGCTGGAACAAGGCTCGCACGCCCGCACCCTTGAGGCTGTTGCTCAGGCTGTCGGCGGCTTCGTCGTCACCGGTCACACCGACCAGCGACGCCGGCGCACCCAGCGCGGCAATGTTCAAGGCAACGTTGGCGGCACCGCCCGGGCGGTCTTCGATTTGCTCGACTTTAACGACAGGAACCGGCGCCTCAGGGGAAATCCGTGAGGTACCACCATGCCAGTAACGGTCGAGCATGACATCGCCGACCACCAAGACAGGGGCTTGATCGAATCGCGGCATGGACAACTTCATGGAGCAACCCACATACAAAATGAACAGGGGCGCGATATTAACACAGGGTTGGCGAAGGCTTGTGCGGCGGCTGCAACAGGATTAAACCACTGGCCTTTTTGTGCATTTTTTAAGCAAGGAGGCTCTCAACCGACGACAGACCGGTGCAGCGAGAAAAAACGCCGGGCGCATATTGCGCGCCCGGCGTTATCGAGGCCGGATCAGGCGATGTCTTCGGCCGGAGCGTCGAGACCCATGGCGTTGAGACGCGCGTAGTAGCCGTTCTGTGCCAGCAGGTTGTCGTGGGTGCCGCGCTCGACGATCCGGCCCTGGTCCATGACCAGAATCAGGTCGGCCTTCTCGATGGTCGACAGGCGATGAGCGATCACCAGCGTGGTGCGGCCCTTCATCACTTGATCCAGCGCCGCCTGAATGTGTCGCTCGGACTCGGTGTCGAGGGCCGAGGTGGCCTCGTCGAGAATCAGCAACGGCGCGTTCTTGAGCAAGGCACGGGCAATCGCCAGACGCTGGCGCTGGCCGCCGGAAAGCAGCACGCCGTTTTCGCCGACCTGAGTATCCAGGCCTTCAGGCAGCTGAGAAATGAAGTCCATCGCGTAGGCATCACGCGCGGCTTTCTCGATGTCTTCGCGCGGCGCCCCGGCCAGATCGCCATAGGCGATGTTGTTGGCTACGGTGTCGCTGAACAGCGTGACGTGCTGGGTGACCTGGGCAATATGGCGGCGCAGGTTCAGCAGCTTGTACTGTTCGACTTCCACGCCGTCGATCAGGATTTCGCCCTTGTCGTGGTGATAGAAGCGCGGAATCAGGTTGGCCAGGGTCGACTTGCCGCTGCCCGAACGCCCCACCAGCGCCACCATTTGCCCCGGCTCGACCGAGAAACTGATGTCATCGAGCACCTGCCGCTCGGTGCCCGGGTAGGTGAAGCTCAGGTTGCGTACATCGAGGCGACCGCTGACCGAGTCGCGCTCGACCGTGCCGGTATCGACTTCCGGCTCGACGTCCAGTTGCTCGAAAATGCTTTCGGCCCCGGCCACACCTTTCTGGATGGTCGAACTGACTTCGGACAACTGACGGATCGGTTTGGGCAGCAGGCCCGCGAGCGTGATGTAGGCGACCATGTCACCGGCCGATGCGTCGCCGCGAAGGTACAGCACGAGGAACATCAGGATCGCCATGGCGCTGTAGATCACCAGTTGCAGCAGCGGCGTATAGATGGCCCCGGTGCGGGTCATGCGCAACTGCTTGTCGGTATTGCCCTGGCTGGCATCAAGGAAGCGCTTTTCCTCGTAGGCTTCGCCGCCAAAGCTGCGTACCACGCGATAGCCCTGGATGGTTTCCGACGCCACGTGCGTCACGTCGCCCATGGCCAGCTGGATTTTCTTGCTCTGCTTGCGGAATTTCTTGCTCGCGGTACGCACCATGACGGCAATCAGCGGCAGAATCGCAACCATCACCAGCGTCAGCTTCCAGTTCATGAACAGCAGGGAGGCGAACAGGAAGATCACCGTCATGCCTTCACGGATTACGACCTTGATCGCATCTGTTGCCGCCCCCGTGACCATCGTCACGTTGAAGGTGATACGCGAAATCAGATGACCGGAGTTATGCTTGTCGAAATACCGGTTCGGCAGCACCAGCAAGTTGTTGAACAACTGCACCCGCAGATCGTGCACCAGGCCCAGCGAAACCTTGGCCAGGAAATAGTTGCCCAGATAGGATCCCAGCCCCTGCCACGCGGCGATCAGGATGATCAGCAGCGGTACGGCCTGCAACAGTTGCAGATCCCGCAGGTAAGGCACGGTGGGAAACAGCACCGCCTCGGGATTGGACAGACCGTCGACAAAGTACTTGAGGATGTAGCCGAGCATCGGCTGGGTCGAGGCGAAAATCAGAAAACCGACGATGCTGATCAGGAACAGACTGATGTACGGCCGGACGTAGCCGAGCAGGCGGAAGTAGATTTTCAAGCTCGAAGGGCTTGCGGCGGGACTGGAGTCGGTCATATCACGCGAAAGTCGATAAAAAGGACGCTGACTTTAGCACAGCTTCTTCAGGGTTCTGGCAATCGGCCAAAGGCTGTTATTGTTAGCCGTCTTTTTCTGCGTCAAATAGCCATCATCGAAATGGCCGATCAACTTCAGGATTGAATCTCTCAGCATGCAACTTCGCGGCTTCAGCAGTACGTCCAATCGAATTTTCGACTTCATCAGCCTGTGGATACTTCCCGTCGGCTACTTCCTGCTCTTGTGCGCGCTGTTTTTCCTGCCGGGTCGCAGTGTTCATCACAAGCTGTTTTACGGCTTGTTCAGCATTCCGACGCTGATTGCACTGTGCCTGCGCCCGCGGGAACTCAAGGAAATGCTGCGTGAGCCGGTGTTCATTGCGTTGCTGCTGTTTGCCGCCTGGGCACTGCTGAGCCTTTGCTGGGGGCCGCAGGGCGAGCCGATAGGCGGCATGTTCAAACCTCCGCTGCATACCCTGATGCTGTTCGCCGGGTGTTTCCTGCTGGTTCGTTACCGCAGCGACATTCTTTCGCCATTGCTGTTCGGCGCCGCGCTGGTGGCCCTGGTCGCAACGATCAGTTTCCTGATTCCATTCGTGCTCCACTCTGAACCCGGCGAGCGCCTGATCGGTGGTGGCGCGTTCGACAACCCTTTGCTCAGCTCCCATCTGTTCGGATTTTTCTGCGCCTATTGGCTCAGTCTGAGCATGACCTGCAAGAATCGCCGGCTGTACTGGCTCAGCATTCCCGCGATGCTGATCATGTTCATGGCCGTGATCGGAACCGGCTCGCGTACCCCGCTGGTGGCGCTGACCATGGCGGCATTGTGGCTGAGCCTGATTTGCTGGAACCGTCGCTCGCTGGTGCTGCTGGGGACATTGGCGGTCGGCGGCGCAACCATGTCGGTGCTGTTCTCGAAGATGATCATCGAACGCGGTGACTCCTACCGTTTCGAAATCTGGCAGCAAGCCCTGGAAAAAATCGCCGAACACCCATGGATCGGCCACGGCTACAACGCCACACTGGCGATTGACCCGGGTGTCGGTTACAACTTCCAGGAACCCCACAGCTTTGCGCTGGGCGTGCTTTATTACGTCGGCATCCTCGGCATGCTGCCGTGGCTGTTCTTTCAGGCCTGGGGCTTGCTGAGCAGTTGGCGCCAGCGCGTGCAGCCGCTGCTGATCATCGCCTCGACCTGGCTGGTGTTCGGCATCGGTGCCGGGCTGACCGAGGGTGGCGGGATCATTTCGCGCCCCAAGGAGCACTGGTTCCTGCTGTGGATTCCTTTGGCGCTGATTGCAGCCCTGAGCATCAATCAACGGGCCCGACGTCTTTTGACAATGCCGGTACAGAAGCTTTCGGCATCCGCTCTGCAACAGCTCGGCCACGGCGCCCAGGTCATCGAGGAAGACGGACTCGGGCCGAAGGTCCTGCGCCTGGCCGATGGCAGCTTTCTCAAGCTGTTTCGCCGCCGCCGCTGGTACACCTCGGGCAGTTTCAATCCGTATTCCGAGCGGTTTGCCGTCAACAGCGAGCAATTGCGCCGAATGGGCATTCCCACGCCCCAGGTGCTGAACCTGTATCGCCTCGACGACGGCAGCAGCGCCGTGCATTACACGCCGCTGCCGGGCCACACCCTGCGCCAGGTCTTGCAGGGAATCACCGCGCCAGCCGTGCGACAGGCGCTGGTGGAACGTTTCGGCAAATTCATGGCCGGCCTGCATGAGCAAGGCGTGTATTTCCGCTCGCTGCACCTGGGCAATGTGCTGGTGCTGGAGGATGGCGAGTTCGGGCTGATCGATCTGGCCGACCTGCGGATCTACCCTTCGCCCCTCAGCCTGTCACTGCGTCAGCGTAATCTGCGCCACATGCAACGCTACACCGTCGACAAGCGCTGGCTGTTCGAGGATCACCTCGAGGCGCTGCTCCAGGGGTACGCCGTAACAGCGTCGAAATCCGCCGTAGAGAATCTGCACAGGCAAGTGCTGGCCGGCAACGCGCCGGCTCGGGTTCATTGATGATTCAGACCAGTCCGTTCATTACGCTGGCCGCCTCTGCCGGCCATCGTCACCGCCGCTGTTTCTGCTGTCGCTGTTTTTCGTGATCGTGGCTTCTGACAACACTTTGTTCGGTGCCTTGAAACCACGCAGCATCCGCTGGCTGAGGGAAATCAGCTACAGCACCTATCTGCTCCATGGCTTCGTGCAAGCAACTGGCGGAAAAAGTCGCTCGCCGAGTGCGAGCGACAACGACCTCAGTCTTTTTCCAGCGGCAAAAACAGTAACCGGCCCAGCCCGCGCCAGGTCTTCTTGTTCCAGGCCTTGAAAGGAATCTGCGCCAGCAGCTCCCGCGCCAGTTTGCGGTCGCGGTTGGCGGTCTTCAGAAACATCGAATTGAGCGACTTGTAGCGCACTTCGTCGTACAGCGGATGATCGCTGAACCGCGCGTAGGTGCGCAGGATGTTTTCGATCATGAAACGGTGGTTCTTGTAGGAGTTGGTGGCGTGCTTGCGATAGCGCGCCATCACCACGTTCAACCCATCGATGAAGTACCCGGCGCGGGTCACTTTCAGTTCGATGTACAGATCCTCCAGACGAATCGTCGGATCGAACCCGCCCACCTTGTCCAGTGCTTCGCGGCGGATCATCAGGGTCGGCGCCGGCGGGTACGGCTTGCGCTCCAGAAACATGTCATCGAAATCCAGGCGCCGGAACGGCACGTCCCGGCGCTGACGCTTCTCCGGATAGAGATTGCCGTCGGCATCCATCAACTCGATGTTGCCGGCGCAGATGCCCACTTCCGGCTTGCCGTCCATGTAGGCGACCTGTGTCGCGATCCGGTCCGGGTACATGATGTCGTCGGAACCGAACGGCACGATCAGGCTGCCCTTGGCCCGCGCGATCGCGCCATTGAGCGTATTGGTCAGGCCCTGGTTCTGCTGCACCCGGAAATCGAAGCCGTGCTTTTCCTGCAAGGCCTTGATGCGCTCGACGCTGTCGTCCTTCGAACCGTCGTCGATCACCAGCAGCTCGATGTTCCGGTAGCTCTGGTTGATGACGCTGAGGATGCTTTCCTCGATGTACGGCCCATGGTTATAGGACGCGATGATAACGGTGACGAGGGGTTGCGCATCGCTCATCGCTGCTGACTCGCTCATGGCTCTTTCTTCGCTCATGGCTGTTCCTTGCGGGCCTGCTCCAGGCCGGAGTCGATCAGGTTCAGGTATTCCTGGCGGAAGACCTCGATGTCGTGCTGTTCCTGCAAGTAGCGGTAAGCCTGCTCGCCCTTGGCCTTGAGCTCGACATCCGACAGCGCGAGGTAGGTGTCCAGTGCCGCCACCAGGCTCGGCACGTCCTTGGGCGTGATCGACAGGCCACCGGCACCTTCGATCAGCGGCAGCATGGCCGGCACGTTCGAGGCGATCACCGGCAGGTGCCCGCTCATGCCTTCCAGCAAGGCCAGACCGAGACCTTCGGCCAGCGACGGCATGGTCCAGATATCGAACGCGCGCACGTATTGCAGTGCGTTTTCCTTGAAGCCCAGCAAATGCGCCCGGCCAGTCAGGCCCAACTGTTCGATCTCGGCCGCCAGCGGCGCCTGCAGGCGTCCGGCACCGATGATTGCCAGTTGGGTGTTCGGGTATTTGTCTTTGAGTTGGGCGAAAGCCTGCAACAGGTAAGTGTGGCCCTTGACCGACACCAGCCGCCCCAGTGCCCCGATCAGGCGCACCGCCGGGTCGATCCCCAGCATTTCGCGCGCGCGTTCGCGGCTGTGCTGCAACCACTCGGCCTGCTCGATGTCGATGGCGTTGGTGATCGCGTACGTGTTCTGGTCAGTGAAACCGCAATCGCAGTCCAGCAGGTACTGTTTGACCGCCGGCGACACGCCGACGAAACGCCAGTGCCGATCAATCAGGCGCTGAGTCTGGCGACGACGGTAGAAGCGGTCGTACTCGCCGAAGCCGTGGGAAATACCGATGCACAACGGTACCTTCAACCAGCGGTTGAGCGTCAGCATCATGTTCACCGGTTTGAAGCGGTTGCAGATCACCACGTCGAATTTTTCCCGGCGGCAGAACTTGTACAGCTGCCACATCGCCCGCAGGCGCATGCCCTTGAGGGACTTGTCGGAAAACTCGAAATACACCGAACGGTCGGCACGGCTGACCGCCTCGCCCGGTCCGGGTTTGCCGCGCAGGAAGGCGGCGGTCACTTCGTAACGGTCGGTCGGCAGCGCCTTGACGATCTGTTCGGCGAGATCGGCGAAATCATGGGATTTGACGTTGTAATCGGGCTGCAGCTGCAGCACCTTTGCGCGTTGACTCATACCTCTCCCCGGTGCGATGCCGTCGCCCCTGTTTCGCTCTGCTTCAGTACCCAGAACAACTCCTGGCGTCTGATTGCTTTGCGGAAAAATTCGTTCTCGCCATAAACCGACGGACGCCGACCGGCCAGCAGTCGCTGAAACAACCGGCGCAGGCGACGCTTGAACGGGGCCGGTGGCTGCAGGTCATGCATCATGCCCAGCGCCATGGCCTTGTCCCGCTGCAGTTCGAGCGACAGCGGCAGGCACAGCGGCTGCATCGCGAGGGTCGCATCGAACGTCGGCGGCAGGGCAATGCCCTGCCCGCTGTCGCCCATCGGCCATCGGTCGTTGTCGTGCAAGTGGTTGGCGTAACCGAGCAGCGTCGGTTGGTAATCGAGACCGCGCAAGGCTTCCAGCACCGCCTCTTGGGCGCAGATGTGATCGGGATGCGGATCCAGTGTCGGGTGCGGCAGCACAATCACATCCGGGCGCGCGCGCGACAGCACGTCACGCAGGTCGGCCAGCAGATTGTTCCAGGTCGGTGCGCCGTCGGCATCGCCGGGCAAGGCAAACGGATTCAACTGACGGAACATTCGCGTGTCGCTCAGATCCGCTTCCCGCGAACCAATGGGCTGATTCGGCGCAGCCTGCATCGCCGCCAGTTGCAGGCAGAAATACCCGAGCTGCACGCAATGTTCCTGCGGCACACCGGCCCAGCGCGGTACGGCCAGGCTGTCCCAGGCACGCAAGCGGCCCTTGAGCCGCGCCGCCTCGACCTTGTTCAGGCCCATCTGTTGATAGTGTTCGGCTTCGATCTCGCCAGCGGTCAGGGTCACGATCCAGGCTTCTTTGGCCTGGCTGTAGAGACCGTAGGCGGCCAGCTCGGCATCGTCGGCGTGCGGGGCGATCACCATCACCCGCTGCTGGCGGTAGTCCGGTTGCTCCAGCGCCCACAGCAGCGGCTCGCCGGACACCCGGCAAAAGCGCCCGCGCAGACGCAAGTGGCCTTGCGACAGCGCCTGCGCCTGTCCACTGAGGTTCAGATAACGCAGACCGTTGACGCCGCGCTCGAACGTCTGCACGTCGGGATGGGGGCCACCGGCCAACTCGACCCGAGGATCAAAGAAGCGTCCCAGGAAGCTGCTTTTAACCTTCACGGCGAGGATCAGCGTAGCGTCGTCCACCAGCATCACGCCCTCGTCAAGGCGCAATTGCTCACCGCTCAAATGCACTTTTGGCTGCGGGGTGAACGGCGGAAAACTGTATTGGTAATCGTCTTTCGGCGAATAGAACAGGTGATCGGCGAACCACGCCTCATGGGCAATCCAGCCAATGACCGCCAGCACCAGCGGCAGCCACCAGGCCACCAGCAAGCCAAGGGCGATCAACACGACCAGTGCGATCAGCAGGCCGATTCGTTTATTGCGCCGGTGACGCTTGAGCAGTTGCTGTTTGCGGCTCATGGGTTGACTCATACAGTGAAGACCGGCACAGGATTGCACCAGCGATCCTTGTATTCACGGTCGGCGCGACCGAAGGAAAAGCGCAGCGGCTTGTTCAGGGCCCGGGCATGTTCCCAGGCAGATTGCGTATTGAGGAAACTCAGAACGCTGCCAGGGCTGAACTCGCGGGTTTCAGGGTCGACGCCGCCGTTGATGTACTCGACGCTGATCCACTCCGGGGCTTCGACGCGGTACACCAGTTGGATGGCGATCGGCGCGTCGTTGAGGAAGATCACCGAGCCGATCAACAACTCGCGCAGCAGTCCGATGACTTCGGCCATGCACGCCGCACCTGTGGCCGGGAAACCCCAGCGGCGCTGGAACAGGTCGCAGTAGATCGCCGCCAGTTCGGCACTGGAGAAGTCGCTGACCGGCCGCACCACGCCGCCCGCCTCTTCCAGCAGGCGCAGTTCACGGCGCTGGTTGTAGCGAAACTTCTTCGACAGTTCTTCGGGCGTACGGGCCATGGCCAGTTGCTCGGTCTGCAACTTGAGGCCGCTGAAGCGGTTTTCGTTGAGCGCCGACAGGTAGCGCCCACGATGGCGCAGCGGGGCCTGGGCATCGGCGGCGGCCGGCAGGATCAGCTCGGCGTTGCCCAGGTCGAAGAGGCCTTTCTTGCCGTTGCGCTTGAGCACGTCCTTGGACAAGGCCAGGTCGCGGCCCCAGGTCGGGATCGCGGCTTTGACTTCGCCCTGTTGCTCCCAGGCCAGATAACGCACGGGGATGCCCGCCAGATTCGCCAGACGCTCGACCACCATGGGATGAGTCGCGACGCTGCCGCCAAAACGCTGCCAGGCCTGTGCATAAGTTGAGGCGTCAACGGGCGACCAGCCACGTTCGCGCCAGCCTTGAAATCGGTTGAGCATCAGCCCCTCGGTGCCAGATCGATAACTTGCGGCAAATGCCAGAAGGTGTCGCGTACGGCGCGGTCGGAGAAGCGCTCGCGCAGGCGGTCGAACATCATCTCGGCGCACTGACGACGCTGCTGCTCGTCCATGCCGGCCAGATGTTTCAGGCCTTGGGCCAGATGCTCGGCGTCGCCCAGCGGAAACAGGATCCCGACGCCTTCGACCACTTCCTTCGCCCCGCCGCACGCCGTGGCCAGCAACGGCACGCCGGCGGCCATGGCCTCCAGCAGCACCATGCCAAACGGCTCATTGTCGGAACTCAGGGCAAACACATCGAACGCCCTGAAGTAATTGCGCGCGTCCGGCACCTGGCCCAGAAACAGCACCCGATCCCCGACGCCCAGCTCACGGGCAAGTGTCTTGAGTTCATCCTCAAGCCGCCCCTCGCCGAGAATCACCAGTTGGCTGTTGGCCGGCAGACCGGGCAGCGCCGCGGCAAAACCGTGCAGCAACGTGGCCTGATCCTTGTCCGGGTGCAGACGACCGACATTGCCGACAATGAAGGCATCCGCCGACAGACCAAGGGTTTCGCGGGCTTCACGGGCGGAAACCTGACTCATCTGCAACGCGGAGATATCGATGCGGTTGTAGAGGGTCTGGATGCGCGCTGCCGGCCATTTCGGCAGGCAACGGCGCATGTCGTCGCGCACCGCATCGGACACGCCGAGCAGGCTCAGACGCTTGCGGAAAATGTGCGCAAAGAGCTTGCGCGTGCCGCGTTGGTAATCGCCAAACGCGTGATGCACGCCAATCACCGGCAGGGAAGTACCGAGCAAGGCGATGTAGATCGGCTTGAAGCGATGGGCGATGCAGAAACTGAAATTGCGGGAAGCGGCGATCTTGCGCAGATCGCCGATGGCGCCCAGCTTCAGGCCACGAATGGCCTTGGAGCTGTATTCCATGAACAACACTTCATCGGAGGCGCAGGCTGCGGCCACCTCGCTATCGGCGGCCCCGGTCAGAAAGACCGTGGTCACCCGATAACCGGTACCCGCGAACAGGCTGGCGTACTGCCGCGCGCAGTCCAGAAACGGCCCGTCATAGCCGTGGGAGAACTGCAGCACATGGCGTTCAGCCGAGCGTGTCATAAGCGTTTGCGCCTTCTTTGACCACCAGGATGTCTTCCATGATCAGGTACTGCAGATCCGAGCCGAAAAACATGTTCAGTGCGTCGGTCGGCGAGCAGATCATCGGTTCGCCACGGCGGTTGAGCGAGGTGTTCAGGGACACGCCGTTGCCGGTCAGCACTTCCAGCGCCTTCATCATGTCATAGTAGCGCGGGTTGTATTCGCGCTTGAGCACCTGGGCCCGGGACGTGCCGTCTTCGTGGACGACTTCCGGCACGCGGGTTTTCCACTCTTCCGCCACTTCGAAGGTGAAGGTCATGAACGGCGCCGGGTGATCGATCTTGATCATCTGTGGCGCAACGGTGTCGAGCATCGACGGGCAGAAAGGCCTCCAGCGCTCGCGGAACTTGATCTGGTGGTTGATGCGGTCAGCCACGCCAGCCACGCTCGGGCAACCGATGATCGAACGACCGCCCAGCGCGCGCGGACCGAACTCCATGCGGCCCTGGAACCAGGCCACCGGGTTGCCATCGACCATGATTTTGGCGATCTGCTCCGGCATGTTGTCGAGCTTGCGCCAGGTCGGCTTGTTCTCGTGACGGGCACATGCGGCGATCACGTCTTCGTTGCTGTACGACGGGCCGAGGTAGACGTGTTCCATCTTCTCGACCGGCACGCCACGGGCGTTGGACACATAGGCCGCTGCGCCGACTGCGGTGCCGGCATCGCCGGAGGCAGGCTGCACGAACAGTTCCTTGACGTCGTCGCGGGCGATGATTTTCTGGTTGAGCTTGACGTTCAACGCACAGCCACCGGCATAGGCCAGCTTGCCGGTTTCCTTAAGCACGTCGCCCAGATAGTAGTCGATCATCTGCAGCGCGATTTTTTCGAACAGCGCCTGAATGCTGGCGGCGTAGTGGATGTACGGCTCATCGGCGATGTCGCCTTCGCGCTTCGGACCCAGCCACTCGATCAGCTTCGGCGAGAAGTAGTAACCCTTGCCCTTCTCTTTATAGCGACGCAGGCCGATCACGTTGGCGTAGTCGGTGTTGATCACCAGCTCGCCGTTTTCGAATGAAGCCAGGCGCGAGAAATCGTATTTGCTGGCGTCGCCGTACGGCGCCATGCCCATGACCTTGAACTCGCCGTCGAGCATGTCGAAACCGAGGAACTCGGTGATCGCGCCGTACAGGCCGCCGAGGGAGTCCGGATCGAAGAATTCCTTGATCTTGTGGATCTTGCCGTTCTCGCCATAACCGAAGAAGGTCGTGGCGTACTCGCCCTTGCCGTCGATGCCGAGGATCGCGGTTTTCTCTTTGAAACCCGAGCAGTGATAGGCGCTGGAAGCGTGGGCCAGGTGGTGTTCAACCGGCTCGATCTTGATTTTCTTCGGATCGAAGCCCAGTTGCTCCAGGCACCAGACGATCTTGTTGCGATAGCGCTTGTAGCGACGGTTGCCCATCAGGATCGCGTCGAGTGCACGGTCCGGGGCGTACCAGTAACGCTTGGCGTACTGCCAGCGGGCCTTGCCGAAAATGCTGATCGGAGCGAACGGAATCGCGACCACGTCAACGTCGGACGGCTTGATGCCTGCCTGCTCCAGGCAGAACTTCGCCGATTCGTAGGGCATGCGGTTCTTTGCATGTTTATCGCGCACGAAGCGCTCTTCCTCGGCCGCCGCGACCAGCTTGCCGTCGATGTACAAGGCTGCTGAAGGATCATGGCTAAGGGCGCCGGACAGGCCAAGAATCGTCAATGCCACAGGGGTCTAGCCTCTTTAGTCTGCATTCAGGCGCGATGCGCCTTGAAAAATGATGTGCCCTCGCACCGGGCGAGAGACAGCTAAAGGGCGGGATTATAGCTTAAAAGCGCCGACAAACCTCTAGCGGAACTGGCCGGCCGGTGCGTTGACACTCGAGTGGCATCGACATAGACTCCAGCACAAATGGACTGGGAGATCCCGGTCGGCGCTAATGCCTCGGTGAGATCATCGGGGCTTTTCGCTTTCTGGGGATGGGAAAATCTTCAAACCCCAATTCTCGAAACCCTCTCCAACTTTGCTCCGCCCCCCGCTGCAATAGAACTTGCGCTTGAGCACGTCAAAAGCACGGTTTCCCTGACCCGCCCTCAACACGCTCATGCCAATGGGCCTCGCAACAAGATCGGCTAGCTGCAGGCCGGTGGAATTCACCTGTTTGGTTGCAAAAACGATGTCAAACGGCAGTTGAATACCCCATCGATTCGCCCCACCACACATCCTGCGAAATTCCAACTCAAGCTCGTTATCCTCTCGCTTTCCTCGGCGCTCGAAAATCACATGCGTCTGTGCCCCTTGTTGATTCTTCTCCTGCAAAAACTCATAGAGCGTTTCCAGACAAAAGCCGAGAGCGATGTGATATGGATTGTGTCCCGTGCCTTGTTTTTCACGAAGGGAAGCCTTGTCTACGACGCAACTGATCAGAACGAAGTTGCTGGCTTCAATGATGCAAGTCAGCTCCTCAAGAAAAGCATTCTTGTGCTTTCTGGACATGAAGAGGCCAGAAAACGCTCCTTTTTCTTTACGAATTTCGAGCTCATGCAGACCGATCAGATCGTGTCCCATATGGGCAAACTTGAATTTCTGTAGAGCAGGAATGACTTTCTCGCAGTAATGCCTCTTATGAAAGACACAAAACGCGAGCACGAAGACTGGATAGTTGGGATCCAGTGTCTGCATCCCATGATCACCACTCTCATCGACATAAACGATGACATCGCTGTATTCACTGGTTGGGGGCAAGGTAATTACCCCCGGCTTGATCGCCAATAAACACTGATATTCCCGTCCACCGCCTGGCGATAGATCGTGTACGGCAGAAAAGCCGTGTCGAAGACGCCGGACAGGGTCAGGTCGAGCAGGACGACCGGCACCAGAATGCCAGTAGGGTCGGGCGGCGCGTGCAGCAGGCAGAAATCATGGGCGAGCCCGCTGTAGATGCGCGGAATCGACTGACAGTAGGTCTTCTGTTTGCGCAGGCCGCGCGTGGCATCTTCATCGTCCTGCAACACCGTGACGGCGGTGCCGCAGCCGGACAGTGCCAGGGAAAATGCGCCGATCGTGATAGCGTTTTTGATGGTCAAGATTTGCCCTCCGGGAACGTCGGGGCAAACTAACATCGGGGTTTTGCGAGGGGCAGTTCATGGGTTCCGGGAAGGCCGTAGGACAAGTCACAAGGATTTGTCGCCACATGCCTCACCCGGATCCAACTGCAGAAACGTCTTACGCGCTGGCGAAAATAATCACGCAGTGCCCGCTACATCCCTGGGTAAACGCTGATCAATCACCTGATACAGCGCACTGCTTTCAGGCCAGTTGCGCATGAACCGCGCACGGTCCCGGGCATAAGCCGGGGCGAAGCTGCCCACCGAGCCGTGCTGACACATCGAGTCCAGATCGATCAGCGCCCAGCGGTCTTCCTGCCAGAACAGGTTGTGCCCTTTGAAGTCGCCATGGCTGATGCGTTCGGCGATCAGCCGTGCAAACAGCCGGTCCAGTGCCTGCAACTCGTTTTCCGGCGCCGCGCCGCTTTCGACATAAGGCGCAAAGCGCTCGATGATGTCCGGCCCGGCCAGGTACTCGGTGATCAGATAAGCCTTGCTGCGCAACCAGAAAAACCGGGTTTCCAGCACCGCCAGCGGTTTTGGCGTGGCGATGCCGAGGAACGCCAGACGATTGCCTTCGCGCCAGGAGTGCCAGGCACGGCTCGGACGCCAGAAGCGCTTGAGCCAATGGGCAAAATTCTTGATGTTGTAGCGTTTGATCACCAGCGCACGCCCCGCGACCTCGACCTTGCCGACACTGGCCGCGCCGCCGGTCTTGTACAGGTGACCCTGATCGAGCAAGGCATCGGCCTGCTCCAGCACCGGCAGCATCGCGGACTCTTCCTCGCGGCGAATCGACCGCAGAGCAAATGCACCACGCTTGACGCTGAACAGCGTGCATTCACGACCGACCTTGATCAGGTAATCCTTCAAGCGCCAGGCGCGCACCTTGTCGATCTGTTTTTGCAGGGCTTCCAGCGGCAATGCGTGCTCGCTGTTGCTCAGCAGGTAATACACCAGCAATTCTTCGGTGAACGGCTCGAGCGATTTGGGCAACTGGGCGAAAAACACCCCGAGGTTTTCCAGCACTTTTTGCCGGGACAATGGCTGGCCGGCAGTTTCCACACGGATACCGGCGCCGTCGATCAGATAAAGTTGGCCGCCGTGGCGCAGCAGGTTGTCCAGGTGCAGGTCTTCCTGCCACAGGCCTTTGCCGTGCAATTGACCGATGGCGCCGAGCGCTTCGGCCAGCACCGCCGATTGTTCGTCGGCCAGCACCGGCAGGGATTCGACCTTGCTCCAGGCATCGCCCAGACTCTCGGCGCCTTCAAGGAACTCGAACAGCAACCAGCCGCCTTCGCCATCCTTCAGACCATCAGCCAGCAGCAACGGCGTGGTCATGCCCTGGGCGGCGAGCAGTTTCACCCCTTCCAGCTCACGCTGAAAATGTCGCGCTGCCTTGTTGCCGACCAGTAACTTGGCCAGCACCGGACGCCCGCGCCACACACCGGCACCGACATAACGCTGCCCCGGCAACACGCGCAACAGACTCAACAATTGCAAGTCCGCAGGACCGGCCGCATCGGCGAGGGCTACCGACAGTGGCAGTGGCGGGGTTCGCCCGACACCGGTCAGCTCGGACAGCTGCATCAGCGGGTCTCCTTGTGACTACGTCGTGCGGTCAGCCGGGCGAGCCAGCTGTCGAGCAGCGAGCTGTCGGCGGGCTGATCGAGGTAAGCCGCCAGCAACTCACGCAATTGCGCGTCGCTCCACTCCGGTGCGCGGCGTTGCAGCGGCTCCAGGTCCTTGATCCGGTCACGCATGCCGAACAATAACGGTCGGGTTTTTTCCAGGTCGATCAGTTGCGCCTGGTACTCGTCACCGTTGGCCCGCAGAAAAATGTGCTTGGGATAGAAACAGCCGTGCACCTGGCGTACGCCGTGCAGATGCCGAGCCAGCAGCCCGCAGGCCTTGAGGATCGCCGTTTGTTGCGTTGCACCGAGTTGCGACCAGCGCGCCAGCAGCGACTCAAGGTCGCTCCAGCCATCCAGCGCGCGCGTCAGCAGGATCGCGCGGATTTCGCCGTCGACTTTGCGCTCACCGAAAAAAGCCGCTTGCAGCGCAGGAATGCCGAGTTTGCGATATCGGCTGATATTGCGAAATTCGCGGGCGAAACTGGGCTCGCCGAACGGCGCATGCAAGGTGCGGGTCAGGTAATTGCTCTGGCGCTTGAGGTAGTAACCCTGGCCTTCCAGCTCCAGACGAAACACGCTGCTCCAGCCGCCACGGGCGGTGTTGGGTTCATCTACAGCCTCAAGCTGCTTGGCCCACAGGGCGTCAAAAGTACCTAGACCGTGGCGCTCAAGCAGTGCACGGTCTTCTTCGGCGAGAAAATCAGTCATTCACGTCCCTCGAAAAATCTCACCACGTGGCGAATCCGTTGCTTGTCGGCGGCATTCAGCCGGTCACGCTGGCGGTATTGCAGGTAGAAGCGCAGGCGCTGGGTGTTCGACAGGTGATACTTGGCCACCTTGTCGAGGCAGGCCAGATCCTTGGTGATCCGGTACTTGAGCCAGAAACCGCGCCAGAAATCGCCGTTTGGGCAGTCGATCAGATACAACTGCGCCTGATCGTCGATCAGCAGGTTGCGCCACTTCAGATCGTTATGGGTAAAGCGGTGGTCGTGCATCACACGCGTATAACCGGCCAGTTGCCGGCTGACGCCGTCGACCCAAGCACGATCCCTGAGCTTGGGATCGTTGCGTTCGGCCAGTGCCGACAGGTCTTCGGTGCGCGGCAGTTCACGGGTGATCATCGCCCCGCGATCGTAGGCCATGCCGTTGCGCTCCAGACCCCACGCCACCACTTCGGCGGTGGGAATGCCCCACTTGGCGAAGCGCTTGAGGTTCTGCCATTCCATCTTCACCCGGGGCTTGCCCAGATAACGCCGCAGGCCCTTGCCGGCACCGCTGTAGCGCTTGACGTAATAGTTGACGCCGTTGAGCTGCACGCGAATGACTTCGGACAAGGGATCGCGGGTCAGGCGCTCGCCCTGAAGGGCGAATACCGCTTCGAGGCTACCGAAATACTGCGCAAGTTCACTGTACTGAGGCTCCAGATTCCAACCCGCCATCAGAGCGCATCCCCGTAACGTTGCTTGCGCGCGTAGAGCTTGTTGGCCTTGCCTTCGAGCCAGCTCAGCAACGGCGCTTCTTCAGCCAGGATCTGGCGCAGCGGTTGCTGGAAGTAGCCTTTGAGGAAGCGCAATTTGTCGCGGCGGGTCAGGCCGATGTCCAGCGCTGAGAAGTACAGCGCCGCCAGATCCTTGTTACGCCAGCGCTGGGTGATCGCCGCACGGGTCTGGGCACGGTGCAGGTCGATCACCGAGAGTTTGAAATCTTCCGGGGTGACCGGTTTGTCGGTGTGCAGCAGAAAGTGGCAGATGTAGCAGTCGCGGTGGTTGACCCCGGCGCGGTGCATCATGCCGGTCATGCGCGCGACCTCGGCGATCAGCGCTCGCTTGAGTCTTGGCTGCGGCGGTTGCTTGACCCAGTCGATGCTGAAGTCTTCGAGGCTGATGGTCGGCGCCAGCTCTTCGGTGACGATGAACGAATGCTGATCCGCCGGGTTGCTCCCCTTCTCGCCGTACGCGACGGCGGTCATGGTCGGCACGCCGACTTCCTGCAAGCGCTGGATGGCTTTCCATTCCTGGCCCGCGCCGAGCACCGGCAGCTTGGCAGTCAGCAGGTTCTTGAAGATCTCGCCCCAACCGATACCGCGGTGAATCTTGACGAAAAAGCCATTGCCGTCGACTTCCGTGCGCAACGTCCGGCGGGCTTCCAGCTCGCGGTACACCTCGCCCTGCAAGCCCTCGACCTCGGCGAACGGGTCGCGTCCGGCCCACAGGCTCTTGAACGGTTCAGCCAGCATCAACTTCATTTAAGCGTGCTCCGCCAGAATCACATCGGCCGCGTGCTGCGGCATGCTGTAGAGGTCGGCCGTCTCGGCGAAGGCCAGACCGTTGCGGCTCCAGGCCGCCCGCGCAGCGTCGTCGTTCAACATGTCGGTCAGGTATTGCGTCAGTTGCGCCTGATCGAACGGTTCGTCCAGCACTCGCCCGGCGTCGGCCTCGGCGATGTAATGGGCATAACCGCAGACCGCGCTGACCAGTACCGGCAACCCGGCGACCAGCGCTTCAAGCAGCACCGTACCGGTGTTTTCGTTGTACGCCGGGTGGATCAACAGGTCGGCGCCGAGCAGGAAACGCGGGATATCGCTGCGCCCCTTGAGGAACGTCACGTTGTCGCCCAGGCCCAGCGTCGCACTCTGCATCTGGAACAATTTGGGGTCATCCTGGCCGATTACAAACAGCCGGGTGCGTTTCTTCAGCTCGGCGGGCAGTGCGGCCAGCGCTTTCAGGCTGCGATCGACGCCCTTGGTCTTGAATCCGGAGCCGATCTGCACCAGCAGCAGTTCGTCGTCCTTCAGATTGAATTCGGCGCGGAAACCGGCGCGAATCCGGTCGGCATCCGCCGGACGGCGACGATCCTGGGCGATGCCCGGCGGCAGCAGGTGGAAGCGCTCCAGCGGTGTGTCGTAATACTTGATGAACAGCGGCTGCTGCACTTCGGAAATCATCAGCACTTCGGTCTTCGCATCCTTGGCGAACACCGCGCGCTCGTATTCGGCGAAGTGGCGGTAGCGGCCCCAGCGGCGATACAGCGAATGGCGCAGGTTCTGCGCCTTGTCTTCGAAGCAGCCGTCGGCGGCGTAGTAGACGTCCAGCCCCGGCATCTTGTTGAAGCCGATCAGGCGATCCACCGGACGCTTGGCCAGGTCCGCCTCCATCCACGCGCTGAGCTTTTCGTTGCGCCGATGATTGAAGAACGCCTTGACCGGCGCCACCAGCACTTCGAAACCGGGCGGCACGTCGCCTTCCCAGATCAGGGTGTAGACGCGGATCTGGTGCCCGCGCTTCTGGCATTCGAGGGCGATGCGCATGAAATCGCGCTGCAAACCGCCGAACGGGAAATATTTGTACAGGACAAAAGCCAATTGCATCAGCGCAGCTCCTCAGCCATCAACAACGTGCTCAGTCGGCTGGCAACACGCTCGGGATTCAGACGCGTGAAGCACAGGGGCCACTCGCGTTTCAGGTCAAACTGACGGGCATCCTGCGCGGTCGGTTGATACGTACATTTCTTTTGCAGGCACGGCGCGCACGGGAAATCGCTGCCGAGGTGAATCTGCAGCTTGCCGTAGGCGCCGGTCAGGCCCGGATTGGTCGGGCCGAACAGGGAAATCGTCGGCACATCCAAAGCGGCGGCGAGGTGACCGAGACCGGTGTCCACCGCGACGCAGGCCTGGGCGCCGGCCAATACCTTGCCGACCCCGGCCAGGTTCAGCTTCGGCAACACTTCGGCGTGTTTGAAACCGGCGGCGATGCGCTCGGCCCGGGCCTTCTCCAGCGGATTGCCCCACGGCAGCTTGATCCCGACGCCGAGGTAGCCGACCCGTTCGGTGAGCTCGCGCCAGTAGGCTTCCGGCCAGTGCTTGGTGTCCCAGGTGGTGCCGTGGAGGAACACCACGTAGGCATTCTTGCGTGGCAATTCGACCAGACGCTCGACGTTGAGGCCGTAATCGCCCAGGCCTTTGGGCAAGTCGTAACCCAAAGCAATGGCGAACAACTGGCGCACACGTTCGACGGCGTGCTGCCCACGGGCCACCGCCAGTTTGCGGTCATAAAAACGCGCGGCGATCGGTTCGCGGGCCGAGCCCTTGTCGAGACCGGCCACCGGGGCTTTGACATAGCGGGTCAGCCAGGCGCTTTTCAGCAGGCCCTGAGCGTCGATCACCAGGTCATATTTGTTCGCCCGAACGGATTGCTTGAAGCGCTTCCACTCGCCGCTGGAGATGGTTTTCCAGATGTTTTTGCGCCAGCGGCGGATCGCCACCGGAATCACTTTGCCTACAGCCGGGTGCCAGGTCGGAATCTCGGCGAAGCCTTCTTCCACCACCCAGTCGAACTTGATCCCGGGAATCGCCCGGGCGGCGTCGGTCAGCGCCGGCAACGCGTGAATCACGTCGCCCAGCGATGAAGTCTTGATCAGCAATACCCGCAAGTTAATGAACCTCGACCACAGAGCCCTGCAAACGCTGCAAGGCATCGTTGACCGCGTCCGGCATCAGCTGCCGCAGGCAGTTGTAATGGCCGAAACGGCAGGTGCGATCAAAGCAAGGGCTGCAATCGAGGCCCAGGCGGACGATTTCCACATGCTCGGCCAACGGCGGAGTGAAACCCGGCGAGGTCGACCCGTAGACCGCCACCAACGGGCGATTCAACGCGGCAGCCACGTGCATCAGACCGGAATCGTTGGAGACCACCGAGTCGGCGCAGGACATCAGGTCGATGGCCTCGGCCAGCGAGGTGCCGCCGCTGAGGTTCACGGACTCTTCGCGCAGGCCCGGAATCAGCCGCGCGCGAATGTCTTCACCGACCGCGTGATCGTTCTTCGAACCGAACAGCCAGACCTGCCAGCCTTCGCGAATCCGCGCCTCGGCGACCTTGGCGTAATGCTCGGACGGCCAGCGCTTGGCTTCACCGAATTCGGCGCCGGGGCACAGCACCAATACCGGACGATCGAGGGTCAGGCCGAACTTCGCCAATGCAGCCTCGCGGGTGACCGGGTCGATTTGCAGACTCGGGCGCGGATAAGGTTTCGGCAGCTCGGCGTTCGGCTCATAGGCCAGCGCCATGAAACGCTCGATCATCAGTGGATAACGTTCTTTATCCAGCGTGCGCACGTCATTGAGCAGGCCGTAGCGGAATTCGCCGCGCCAGCCGGTGCGTTTCGGGATGCCGGCGAAGAACGGCACCAGCGCCGACTTCAACGAGTTCGGCAGCAGGATCGCCTGGTCGTACTGGCCGGCCAGGGATTTGCCGATCCGCCGACGGGTCGCCAGCTCCAGCGCGCCGTGGCCGAGCGGGAAGCTCAAGGCCTTGCGCACTTCGGGCATGCGTTCGAGGATCGGCCGGCTCCACTCCGGGGCCAGCACGTCGATTTCGCACTGCGGGTGGCGCTGCTTGAGACACTGAAACAGTGTCTGCGCCATCACCATGTCACCGACCCAACTGGGCCCAACGATCAGAATATTCATGTGGTTTCCATAAACGAACCGGGGAGGCTTCACGACTCCCCGTCTCGAGAATCAGCTTAGCCCCAGCTCACGCCAGATCCGCATCACCTGCCGCCGTTCGTCCGCGAACTGATCGCCCGGTATCACCCCGGCGTCCTTCTGCAAGGCCTGCCGGTGGGCGGCGGAACGATAGGCCTTGTAGGCCTCGCGCAACAGGCTGGCGTCTTCGGCCGGCATCAGCCCTTCGTGCTCCAGCTCTTCCAGAATGCGGATATTGTCCGTCCAGCGCAGCAACGGCGGGTGGGTCTGCGACCACGCCAGGGCCGCGTATTGCACCATAAATTCAATATCGACGATACCTCCGGCGTCCTGCTTGAGGTCGAACGGCGCCGTGGCCTCGAAGGCATTCGCCCCGGTGCCGGCGGCGGTGCTCTTGCTGCCGAGGTTGTCGCGCATCTTGGCGCGCATCTCGCTCACTTCCTGTTGCAGTTTCGCCAGATCCCGAGCCTTGCCCAGCACCTGCGCCCGCACGCTCTCGAAGGCCTGGCCGACATCCTGGCTGCCCACCAGCACCCGCGCCCGCACCAGGGCCTGATGTTCCCAGGTCCAGGCTTCATTTTCCTGATAGCGCGCAAACGCGCCGAGCGAACTGACCAGCAACCCGGACGCCCCGGACGGACGCAGGCGCATGTCCACTTCGTACAGCTGGCCGGAGTTGGTCTGCGCCGTCAGCAAGTGAATGATCCGCTGGCCGAGCCGGGTGAAAAACTGCGTGCCATCGATCGGTTTCGGGCCATCGGTTTCGGCCTGCTGATCGCCATCGTGGATGAACACCAGATCCAGATCCGAACCATGCCCCAACTCGATCCCGCCGACTTTTCCATAACCGACAATGATGAAGCCGGGATCGCACAGCGTGCCGTCAGTGCGCAGCGGCGTGCCGTACTTGGCCACGGTCTGGCGCCAGGCCAGGGCCAGCACTTGCTCCAGAATCGCCTCGGCCAGCCAGGTCAGGTAATCGCTGACTTTCATCAACGGCAGGCTGCCGGCGATTTCCGAGGCGGCGACGCGCAAGCGGTGCGCCAGTTTGAAATGACGCAGCGCTTCCATCTGTTGTTCGAGGTCGTCTTCCGGGATCCGGGTCAGGCGCTCGCGCAACTCGGCGGCCAGCTCCGGCGCCAGCGGCGGCTTGAACAGCCGGCCTTCGTTAAGCAGTTCATCGAGCAGCAGCGGGAAACGGGTGATCTGCTCGGCGATCCACGGGCTGGCGGCGCACAGCGTCAGCAAACGCCGCAGCGCGCCGGGGTTTTCGGTCAGCAGCACCAGATAAGCCGAACGCCGGGCCACCGCTTCGACCAACGGCAGCACCCGCTCAAGCACCAGATCGGGATTTTCATGCTCCACCGCCTGGGCGAGCAGGCGCGGAATAAAGGCATCGAGACGTTCGCGCCCCAGACGCTGCATCGCTCGCAACTGCGGGCTGGCGCGCAGGCTCGCCAATGCCTTCAAGGCCTTGGTCGCGTCAGCGAAACCGCCCTCTTCCAGCTGACGACAGGCCGCCTCTTCGTCCTGAGCCTCTTCCCACAGCGGCAGCCATTCACCGCCGACCACCACTTCACTCTCGACGCCTTCGTCCTCATCGGGATCGGCGATCACTTGCGCGAAGTGCCAGGCGACCCGGCCGCGCCAGAACATCAGCTTCTCGTGGAACGCTTCCCAGTCGGCGAAACCGAGCATGAACGCAATGCGCGCCTGATCCTGAGCGCTGTCCGGGAGCATCTGGGTCTGACGATCGGCAATCGCCTGGATCGCGTGTTCGGTGTAACGCAGGAATTCGTAACCTTCGCGCAGCTCGCTGATGACCGCCGGCGGCAGATAGCCCTGCCCTTCGAGCGTGCTCAACACCTTTAATAGAGGGCGCTGTTGCAGACTCAGGTCGCGACCACCGTGAATCAATTGAAAAGCCTGGGCGATGAACTCGACTTCACGGATACCACCGGAGCCCAGCTTGATGTTGTCGGCCATGCCCTTGCGCCGCACTTCCTGCTGAATCAGCTGCTTCATGGTGCGCAGCGCTTCGATCGCCGAGAAGTCCAGATAGCGCCGGTAAACGAACGGCCGCAGCATTTCCTGCAACTGCTCGCCCGCCACCTGATCGCCGGCCACCACCCGCGACTTGATCATCGCGTAGCGTTCCCAGTCGCGGCCCTGATCCTGGTAATACTGCTCCAGCGCATTGAAGCTCAGCACCAGCGCGCCGGACGAGCCGTACGGGCGCAGGCGCATGTCGACGCGAAATACGAAACCGTCGACGGTGATCGGGTCGAGGGCCTTGATCAGGCGCTGGCCGAGGCGGATGAAAAATTCCTGGTTGTCCAGCGGGCGTTTCACGCCGACGGTTTCGCCGCCCTCGGGGTAGGCGAAAATCAGGTCGATGTCCGAAGACAGGTTCAGCTCGACCGCGCCGAGCTTGCCCATGCCGAGGATGACCATTTGCTGTGGTTCGCCGCTACGCCGGCCGGTCGGCGTGCCGAACTGCTCGCAATGGCGGCGGTACAACCATTGATAGGCCTGGTCGATGCTGGCGTCGGCCATGTCCGAGAGATCGCGGCAGGTCTGCACCAGATCGGCCTGGCGGTTGAGGTCGCGCCAGATGATCCGCACCTGATGCCGGGTGCGCTGACGGCGCAGGACGCGGCCCAATTCGTCTTCGGTCTGCGCGGTGCCGACCGCAGCCGCCATCTGCCCGCACAACTCGCCGGGAACGAATGCCCGGTCGAGTTCGCCGGACTGCACCAGCGACAACAACATCAAAGGGTCACGAACGCTCTGTTCAATGACGAAATCGCTGGCGGCGCTGACGCGGGCGAACTGCGCCCAGCGTTCCGGCGTCCAGGAAGAGAAGCCGTGATCGTCTTCCAGTTGCGCGACGGCCGCACGGAACGACTGCTCCGATCGGCTGACCAACGGCAGGAGAATGGCGGGCAGTTCGGCAAGCGCGGGCAGGGTCATGGTCTATCCTTGATCGGCGTGTAAATGGCCGCTTGTAGTGATGAATGAAAAACCGCTACGCGAAGGACTGTCGAACAAAGGTGAGAAATAGCTGAAATTTCTTTTTCTTTGGCAGCCAGCATCAAACTTTCACCTTTTTCGGATGGCTAAAGACCAACCTTAACGATTATTCTCACAACGCAGCTGGAGGCCACAAGCCTTTCATCTGTAGTTTTACTACTCGTCTATACATTCGAGAGGCTGAAATGCCGGATGATTTGTAGTAAAACTACACGCCGCCGGAACAACCTGTCGGCAATCCAAGAATTTTAAATCGTCTGCCCACAAGGCCAGTCGCAAACTCAGGCAACCGATTCTGGAAGCCTTTCCGCCCTGGAGCAAGCCATGCAAGACCTCGATCCCGTCGAAACCCAGGAATGGCTGGACGCCCTGGAATCGGTTCTCGACAAAGAAGGCGAAGACCGTGCTCACTATCTGATGACCCGTATGGGTGAACTGGCAACCCGCAGCGGTTCGCAGCTCCCTTACGCCATCACCACGCCTTACCGCAACACGATCCCCGTTACCCACGAAGCACGCATGCCTGGCGACCTGTTCATGGAACGCCGCATTCGCTCGCTGGTACGCTGGAACGCGATGGCCATGGTAATGCGTACGAACCTGAAAGATTCTGACCTGGGTGGTCACATCTCCAGCTTCGCTTCCAGTGCGACCCTGTACGACATCGGCTTCAACTACTTCTTCCAGGCCCCGACCGACGAACACGGCGGCGACCTGATCTACTTCCAGGGCCACACCTCGCCAGGCGTCTACGCCCGCGCATTCATGGAAGGCCGCATTACCGAAGACCAGATGAACAACTTCCGCCAGGAAGTCGACGGTCAGGGCCTGTCGTCCTATCCGCACCCTTGGCTGATGCCTGACTTCTGGCAGTTCCCGACCGTATCCATGGGTCTGGGTCCGATCCAGGCGATCTACCAGGCACGCTTCATGAAGTACCTGGAACACCGCGGTTTCATCCAGCCGGGCAAACAGAAAGTCTGGTGCTTCCTGGGCGACGGCGAGTGCGACGAGCCGGAATCCCTGGGCGCGATCTCCCTGGCCGGCCGCGAGAAGCTGGACAACCTGATCTTCGTCATCAACTGCAACCTGCAGCGCCTCGACGGCCCGGTTCGCGGCAACGGCAAGATCATCCAGGAACTCGAAGGCGTGTTCCGCGGTGCTCAGTGGAACGTGACCAAAGTCATCTGGGGCCGTTTCTGGGACCCGCTGCTGGCCAAAGACGTCGACGGCATCCTGCAACGTCGCATGGACGAAGTCATCGACGGCGAGTACCAGAACTACAAAGCCAAAGACGGCGCGTTCGTTCGCGAACACTTCTTCAACACGCCTGAACTCAAGGCGATGGTTGCAGACCTGTCCGACGACGAGATCTGGAAACTCAACCGTGGCGGCCACGACCCGTACAAGGTCTACGCGGCGTACCACGAAGCGGTCAACCACAGAGAACAACCGACCGTCATCCTGGCCAAGACCATCAAGGGTTACGGCACCGGTGCGGGCGAAGCGAAGAACACCGCGCACAACACCAAGAAAGTCGACGTCGACAGCCTGAAGCTGTTCCGCGACCGCTTCGACATCCCGGTGAAAGACGAAGAGCTGGAAAACCTGCCGTTCTTCAAGCCGGAGCCAAACAGCGCCGAAGCCCGTTACCTGGCCGAGCGTCGCGCCGCACTGGGCGGCTTCGTGCCTCAGCGTCGCGCCCAGAGCTTCAGCGTGCCGACTCCGGATCTGGACACCCTCAAGGCGATCCTCGACGGTTCCGGCGACCGTGAAATTTCCACCACCATGGCCTTCGTGCGAATCCTCGCGCAACTGGTCAAGGACAAGGAAATCGGTCCGCGCATCGTTCCGATCATCCCGGACGAAGCCCGTACCTTCGGTATGGAAGGCATGTTCCGTCAGCTGGGCATCTACTCGTCCGTCGGCCAGCTCTACGAGCCAGTCGATAAAGACCAGGTGATGTTCTACAAGGAAGACCAGAAAGGTCAGATCCTTGAAGAAGGCATCAACGAAGCAGGCGCCATGAGCTCCTTCATCGCCGCCGGTACTTCGTACTCCAGCCACAACCAGCCAATGCTGCCGTTCTACATCTTCTACTCGATGTTCGGCTTCCAGCGTATCGGCGATCTGGCATGGGCCGCTGGCGACAGCCGTACCCGTGGCTTCCTGATCGGCGGCACCGCCGGCCGTACCACCCTGAACGGTGAAGGCCTGCAGCACGAAGACGGTCACAGCCACCTGCTGGCTGCCACCATCCCGAACTGCCGCACCTACGATCCGACCTACGGCTACGAGCTGGCGGTGATCATTCAGGACGGCATGAAGAAGATGACCGAAGAGCAACAGGACATCTTCTATTACATCACCGTGATGAACGAGTCCTACCAGCAGCCAGCCATGCCGGCCGGTGCCGAAGAAGGCATCAAGAAAGGCATGTACCTGCTGGAAGAAGACACCCGCGATGCGGCGCACCACGTACAGCTGATGGGCTCCGGCACCATCCTGCGTGAAGTCCGTGAAGCGGCGAAGATCCTGCGTGAAGAGTTCAACATCGGCGCCGATGTGTGGAGCGTCACCAGCTTCAACGAACTGCGTCGCGACGGCCTGGCCGTAGAGCGCAGCAACCGTCTGAAACCTGGCCAGAAGCCTAAACAGAGCTACGTCGAAGAATGCCTGAGCGGCCGTAAGGGTCCGGTCATCGCATCGACCGACTACATGAAGCTGTTCGCCGAACAGATCCGTCAGTGGGTACCGTCCAAGGAATTCAAAGTCCTGGGCACCGACGGTTTCGGCCGCAGCGACAGCCGCAAGAAACTGCGTCATTTCTTCGAAGTCGACCGTCATTTCGTGGTGTTGGCAGCCCTGGAAGCACTGGCTGACCGTGGTGATATCGAACCTAAAGTCGTGGCCGAGGCCATTACCAAGTTCGGCATCGACCCGGAAAAACGCAACCCACTGGACTGCTGAGGAGAAACTCTGTGAGCGAACTCATTCGCGTACCTGACATCGGCAGCGGTGAAGGTGAAGTAATCGAACTGTTTGTGAAGGTCGGCGACCGTATCGAAGCCGACCAGAGCATCCTGACTCTGGAATCGGACAAGGCCAGCATGGAAGTGCCGGCCCCGAAAGCCGGCGTCATCAAGAGCCTGAAAGTGAAGCTGGGCGATCGCCTGAAAGAAGGCGACGAACTGCTGGAGCTGGAAGTCGAGGGCGCCGCGCAAGCGGCCCCTGCTGCGGCTGCTGCGCCTGCCGCCAAGGCCGAAGCTGCACCGGCTGCCGCTCCTGCACCGGCTGCACCAGCCGCTGCGCCTGCTGCCGCTTCGGTTCAGCAAGTGCACGTGCCGGACATCGGTTCGTCGGGCAAGGCCCAGATCATCGAGATCCAGGTCAAGGTCGGCGACACCGTCGAGGCTGATCAGTCGCTGATCACCCTGGAATCCGACAAGGCGAGCATGGAAATCCCGTCGCCTGCCGCTGGCGTGGTCAAGGCCATCAGCGTCAAGTTGAACGACGAAGTCGGCACCGGCGACCTGATCCTGGACCTGGAAGTGGCGGGTGCTGTGGCCCCTGCTGCGGCCGCTCCGGCTCAGGCTGCTGCTCCGGCCGCTGCTGCTCCAGCACCTGCCGCCGCGCCAGCCGCACCGGTTGCCGACAGCGTTCAGGACATCCACGTTCCGGACATCGGCTCGGCCGGCAAAGCCAAGATCATCGAAGTGCTGGTCAAGGCTGGCGACAGCGTTGAAGCCGATCAGTCGCTGATCACTCTGGAATCCGACAAGGCGAGCATGGAAATCCCGTCGCCTGCCGCTGGCGTGGTGGAAAGCGTTTCCATCAAGCTGGACGACGAAGTCGGCACCGGCGACCTGATCCTCAAGCTGAAAGTCAAAGGCGCCGCTCCGGCTGCTGCCCCGGCTCCAGCTGCCGCTGCTGCTCCGAGCGCTCCGGCGCCAGCCGCTGCTGCTCCGGCTGCCGCTGCACCTGCTGCTGCCGCTCCGGCCGCTGCTCCAGCCAAGCCTGGTGCGAAAGTTCACGCCGGCCCTGCCGTGCGTCAACTGGCTCGCGAGTTCGGCGTCGAGCTGAGCGCTGTCGGCGCCAGCGGTCCGCACGGTCGCATCCTGAAAGAAGACGTGCAGGTTTACGTCAAAGCCATGATGCAGAAGGCCAAGGAAGCACCGGCCGCTGCTGCTGGCGCAACCGGTGGCGCGGGCATCCCGCCGATTCCGGTCGTCGACTTCAGCCGTTTCGGCGAAATCGAAGAAGTGCCGATGACCCGCCTGATGCAGGTAGGTGCTGCCAACCTGCACCGCAGCTGGCTGAACGTGCCGCACGTAACGCAATTCGACTCGGCGGATATCACCGAGCTGGAAGCGTTCCGCACCGCACAGAAAGCTGTCGCAGAGAAGGCCGGCGTCAAGCTGACCATTCTGCCGCTGCTGCTCAAGTCCTGCGCACACCTGCTCAAGGAACTGCCGGACTTCAACAGCTCGCTGGCACCAAGCGGCAAGGCGATCATCCGCAAGAAATACGTGAACATCGGCTTCGCCGTCGACACCCCGGATGGCCTGCTGGTACCGGTCATCAAGAACGTCGACCAGAAGAGCCTGCTGCAACTGGCCGCCGAGGCCGCTTCCCTGGCTGAAAAAGCCCGGACCAAGAAGCTTTCGTCGGACGAGATGCAAGGCGCCTGCTTCACCATTTCCAGCCTCGGCCACATTGGCGGCACCGGCTTCACGCCGATCGTCAACGCGCCGGAAGTGGCGATTCTCGGTGTTTCCAAGGCAACCATCCAGCCAGTCTGGGACGGCAAAGCCTTCCAGCCGAAACTGATGCTGCCACTGTCGCTGTCCTACGATCACCGTGTGATCAACGGCGCCGCTGCTGCACGCTTCACCAAGCGTCTGAGCGACCTGCTGGCGGACATCCGCACCATCCTGCTGTAAAGCGCTCGGCCCTCCGGCAACGGAGGGCCGACCGTGTTCCACGTTTTCGAGCGCCACACGCTCGTACCTCAACCCCGTCAGTTTGGCGGGGCTTTTTTTTGCCTGAAACAACTGCCACCTGAACTTTTCCCACAACTTGCGCTGAGATAGGCCACGACTCTAGTCCACTTCCTGTCAATATTTCTCAGCGACAGGCAACTAACCTTGGCGCATCAAAGTTGCACCAACAAGCCAGGCAACTTTATTACTCACCAACACTTATTCGAATGGATTCGAACATGCTTAAACCTACTGTCGGCCCGATCATTGGCCACACCACAACTAACCAGGCGCGAATTTTCATTCGTGGCGGACTGCAACATAATGCGTCCGTATTTGCCGGTATTCGTTACCGGCTACTGGATTCGAAACAATGGCAACCCGCCCAGTTTGTCAAACTTGATTCAACCCGCGACATGACGGAAGTATTCGTAATCGATCATCTGAAGGCAGACACCGAATACGAATACCAGACCGGCTGGTTCAGCCCGATGAGTCCCGTCCACACCATCCACAGCGTGGCGGAGTTGCCGCTGCAATGGCCACGGGAGATTTACCGCCTGCGCACCCGCAGCAGCCAGCCTTTGCAGCCGCGCGCTTACATCCTCGGCTCCTGCCGTTACCTGCGCATGACCGCCGGCGTCCCGGTGCTCCCGCATCTGGGCGACCGGATCTTCGCGTCCATCAGCCAGTTGATCGAGGGTGCACAACCGGCAATCAGCGCAATCATGATGTGTGGCGATCAGATCTACGCCGACGACTTGAACCTGTTCGCCCCGGATCGCGACTATGACGAGTT
The DNA here is from genome assembly GCF_002112855.1 of Pseudomonas sp. B40(2017). Classification (NCBI taxonomy): domain Bacteria; kingdom Pseudomonadati; phylum Pseudomonadota; class Gammaproteobacteria; order Pseudomonadales; family Pseudomonadaceae; genus Pseudomonas; species Pseudomonas sp. B40(2017). The sequence goes on along the minus strand of NZ_NEIT01000006.1, from coordinate 383,674 downwards.
CATTGCAAAGTATCGCGCGGCGTTTTCCCTGCCTAATATTCGACGATTGATGTCCGGCACTTCGACCTACATGATCCTGGACGATCACGAAATAGAAGATAACTGGCCAATGAACGCCCATGAGTCCGATAAAGCGCTCTATCGCAACGCAATGGCGACTTACGATATTTATCAAGCGAGTCATAGCCCGATCTGTTCAACAACAACTAGCGGAACAATTGATCGCACGACACTGAAGCACTATTGGTATCAATTCAGCGATGGCGATATCGAATGGTTTGTGACGGACAGTCGAACTTGCCGCAACTTGTCGAATGACAACCGGCGCATCCTCGATGAAGAACAGGAACAGGCGCTGTGCAAGTGGTTGATCAATAGCCCGGCGCGGGTCAAGTTTGTAGTCACCAGCGTCATGTTCTATCCCGACCGCAAAATGAACGGCGATGATGCCTGGATGGGCTTCCCCGAACAGCGTCTGCGCCTGCTGGAAATCATCCGCCAGCATCGGATCAGGAACGTCGTGTTCATTTCCGGCGATGTGCATGGCTCGCTGACCAGTCGCCTGACCCACAGCGAAGACCCGGACTTTGAAGTGCATACGGTCGTTTCCTCACCGCTGAGCAACAGCAAACTGCTGCCCTACGCCACCGCCGCGACCTTCACGCTCGACCAGCCGCTGGCGCAGACCGAGGCAGGCGAATACCGGCACGAACTGACCAGCGAGGTCGTCAGCCAGGACAACTTCGCGCACATGGTGGTTGAAGCCGGGCGAATCCAGGTCAACTATCACGATCGGGATGGCAGGCACCTGCAATCCATCGATATTCCGTTGCGATAAATCCAGCGGTACGACCGTTCCGGATACCGGAAGGCTCTGGAACGGCCATTTTCACGCTTGGTAGCATTAGTTTCCGGCGGGTGCTGGAGAAATGTTCACTGCAGCCGACATATTCTTATAGCACTTGGCCTTCATGTCTCTTGTCAGTCAGTGCCGCAATGATGCAACCTTGCCGCAGGCAACAGTAAAGAGGGCGCGAGCCCGGCGCGTTCAGCAAATTTCCAAGCGAGTTCCCTTCATGAAGAGCCAACCCGATGCCGCCAGCCGTATGGTGGCCGAGGTAGTGACGCAGTTGCCTGTGCCCTCGCGGCTCGGCATGCTGCGTTTCGAGCGCTTGAATGAAGCCAGTTGGGCCATGTTGTTTCTCGATCCCAACTGTGAACGCCAGTTCGGCCAGCCCGCCGTCGAACTCTGCGCTCTGGTTGGCTCACCCTATGCCAGCCTGATGGAGCCCGAAGCGCGTTATCAACTGCACGACGCGATCCAGCAACAACTCGGCCACAGCCCGCATTATCTGGTGCGCTACACCCTGCACACCGCCGCCGGTGCGCTGAGCATTCTCGAACTCGGTGAAGCCTACAGACAGCACAACCGCCACTTGCTGCGCGGTTACCTGCTGGCGGTCGACAACGTGTTTGACGAGGCACCTTCGCTGCCGTCCGTCGACCTTGAAACCCAGAATTCACGCCTGCAAATCGCCCTGGAGCTCAACCAGCGCGCTCAGCAGGAACAACTGCAGCATCTGGAGCGGGTGCGCGCCCAACAGGATCTGATCCTGTTGCTGGCCCGCCAGCGCTACAGCAGCCAGAACTCCCTGCAGGAAGCTGCCGAGCTGATCACCCGCTGCGCCTGCGATATCTACGAAATCGACTGTGCCAGCCTGTGGAACCTCGAAGGCCAGAAGCTGGTGCCGATTTCGGCCTACCACCGCGCCACCCAGGAATACATCCTGCCGGAGGTGATCGACGTCAGCGGCTTCCCCGATTACATGGAAGCCCTGCACGGCAGCCGCGCCATCGACGCGCACAACGCGATGCGCGACCCGCGTACCCGGGAAATGGCCGAAGCCCTGCGCCCGCGCGACGTCAACGCGATGCTTGACGCCAGCATCCGCGTCGACGGCCAGGTGGTCGGCGTGTTGTGCCTGGAGCAGACCGGCGTTACCCGCGCCTGGCAGTCCGACGAAATCGCCTTTGCCGGTGAACTCGCCGACCAGTTCGCCCAGGTCATCAACAATCACAACCGCCGCACTGCCACCAGCGCGCTGCACCTGTTCCAGCGCGCGGTCGAGCAGAGTGCCAACGCCTTCTTGCTGGTCAACTGCGACGGCGTGGTCGAGTACGTCAACCCGAGCTTCACCGCGATCACCCAGTACACCACCGAGGAAGTCCACGGCCAGCGCCTGTCGGAGTTGCCAGCCCTGGAAAACTTAAGCGAGCTGCTGTTCGACGCGCCGTCGGCGCTGGCCAAGAGCAACAGCTGGCAGGGCGAGTTCAAGAGCCGCCGCAAGAACCTCGAACCCTACTGGGGCCAACTGTCGATCTCCAAGGTCTACGGCGACAACCGTGAGCTGACGCATTACATCGGCATCTACGAAGACATTACCCAGACCAAGCTGGCGCAGCAGCGCATCGAGCGCCTGGCGTATACCGACAACCTGACCAACCTCGGTAACCGACCTGCATTTATCCGCAATCTGGATGAGCGCTTCGCCCGGGATAGCGATACCCCGATCAGCCTGCTGCTGGTGGACATCGACAACTTCAAGCGGATCAACGACAGCCTCGGCCACCAGACCGGCGACAAACTGTTGATCAGCCTGGCTCGACGCCTGCGCAACAGCCTGAGCCCGAGCGGCAGCCTGGCGCGGTTCGCCAGTAACGAATTCGCGGTATTGCTCGACGACACTGACCTTGCCACCGGGCAGCAGATCGCCAACCAATTGCTGGCGACGCTGGATAAACCGATGTTCGTCGACAACCAGTTGATCAGCGTCACCGGCTCCGTGGGCCTGGCCTGCGCGCCGCTGCACGGCCGCGACCCGCAGACCCTGATGCGCAACGCCGGCCTCGCTCTGCACAAGGCCAAGGCCAACGGCAAACATCAGGTGCAGGTGTTCACCGAAGCGCTGAACGCCGAGGCCAGTTACAAACTGTTCGTTGAGAACAACCTGCGCCGCGCTCTGACCCAGAATGAATTGGACGTGTTCTACCAGCCCAAGCTGTGCCTGCGCAGCGGTCGTCTGCTGGGCATGGAAGCGCTGCTGCGCTGGAATCACCCGGAGCGCGGCATGATCCGGCCGGACCAGTTCATCAGCGTCGCCGAAGAAACCGGTCTGATCATTCCGATCGGCAAGTGGATCGCCCGCCAGGCCTGCCGCATGAGCAAAGCGCTGACCGCTGCGGGCATGGGCAACCTGCAAGTGGCGATCAACCTGTCGCCCAAGCAGTTCTCCGACCCGGATCTGGTGGCCTCGATCGCCAACATCCTCAAGGAAGAAGCGCTGCCGGCCAATCTGCTGGAGCTGGAACTGACCGAAGGCCTGCTGCTGGAAGCCACTGAAGATACCCACTTGCAGCTCGACCAGCTCAAGCGTCTGGGCCTGACCCTGGCCATGGACGACTTCGGCACCGGTTACTCGTCGCTCAGTTACCTGAAGAAATTCCCGATCGACATCATCAAGATCGATCGCAGCTTCATCCATGAAATCCCGGACAATCAGGACGACATGGAAATCACCTCCGCCGTGATCGCCATGGCCCACAACCTGAAACTCAAGGTCGTGGCCGAAGGCATCGAGACCGCCGAGCAGCTGGCGTTTCTGCGTCGGCACCGCTGCGACGTCGGCCAGGGCTACCTGTTCGACCGGCCGATTCCGGGCGGCGAGCTGATCCAGGCGCTCAAGCGCTACCCGCGCGGTCCGCTCTCTCTGTAACCCACAGGACACTATCCGCACATTTTGCCTGGTGATTAACCGGGCATCATTGGGCACACTGTGGGTCAGCTTATAGACATCCCATCCTGACTGAGAGGAACGATCATGGTTCTGCGCTCGGAAATTCTGGTGAACAAAAACGTGCTACCGACTAAAGAACAAGCTCTGCCTGGCCGCGAAACCCCGATGGCCCTGCCTGAAAAACACTTTGTTTTCACCGAGACGCCGTTGCTGGGCCCGTTCTTTCAGGACGTCGACTTCGCAATCTTCGGGCTGGGCTGCTTCTGGGGTGCCGAGCGCCGCTTCTGGCAGCGCGAAGGCGTGGTCAGCACCGTGGTCGGTTACGCCGGCGGCTACACGCCGAACCCGACCTACGAAGAGGTCTGCTCGGGCCTGACCGGCCATGCTGAAGTGGTGCTGGTTGTGTATGACAAGGCCAAGGTCAGCTACGAAGAGCTGCTGGCGATGTTCTGGGAATTGCACAACCCGACACAGGGCATGCGCCAGGGCAATGACATCGGCACCCAGTACCGTTCGGTGATCTACGCGACCCATCCGGAGCAACTGGAGGCGGCGTTGAAGAGCAAGGCTGTTTATCAGGCGGAATTGTCGAAGGCGGGTCTGGGTGAGATCAGCACCGAGATTGAACAGGCGCCGACGGTTTACTTCGCCGAGGCCTATCACCAGCAGTATCTGGCGAAAAACCCGGAAGGCTATTGCGGGATTGGCGGCACTGGCGTGTGCATGCCGCCGAGTCTGGCGGGGAACTAAGTCCGCCCTGATCGCTCCCGCGCTATGTGCGGGAGCGATTGACGGTTGATCAGCTCTCGGCGATCAACCAATCCATCTGCCATCCGCCCTGGGTCTGCCCAAGTTTCTTGGACAGCCACGGCAGCAGCTCACGCAATTCTTCCTCCAGCCCCCACGGCGGATTGGCAATCGCCAGGCCAGAGCCGTTAAGGCTGTTCGGCGTATCCAGTGGATGCACCAGCAACTCGACCCGCAGCAACTTCGGCGCACCGGTGCCGGCCAGATCCTGATAGAAACGACGCAATGCGCGCTGATCCTTCACCGGATACCAGATCGCCGCGACGGTCTGGCGCATCCGCGAGATCGCCTCTTTCAGCGACGCCGCACAACGCTGCATCTCGTCGAGCTTCTCGAACGGCGGATCGATCAGCATCACCGCACGCTTCTCGGCCACCGGCAGCAGCGCCCGCGCCACATGCCAGCCCTCGCCCAGATGCACGGCCACACGGCGGTCGCCCTTCATGTTGTCCTTGAGCAGTACGCCGTCTTCCGGGTGCTTCTCGTTGAGCAACACACGATCCTGAGAACGAGTCAGACGCCGCGCCAGCTCCGGCGAACCCGGGTAATAACGCAACTGGCCGTCCGGGTTCATCTCGTGCAGCACTTTCATGTAGTCGGCGGTCAGCGCCGGCAGATCCGGCTGATCCCACAACCGCGCGATGCCTTCCAGATACTCGCCGGTACGGTTGGCCTGATCGCCCTGCAGGTCATACAGACCGATGCCGGCGTGGCTGTCGAGATAGGCAAACGGCTGCTCCTTGCGCGACATCAGGGCAATGAGGCGGGTCAAGGTCAGGTGTTTGAACACATCGGCGTGATTGCCGGCATGGAAGGCGTGACGATAATTCATGGCTGCTCCTGCGAGGGCCGTGAAGTTTACCTTTTACCGGGCGGCAAGTCAGGGGTTGGGGGCTGAGTGGGTGGTCTTGCTGTCGGGTACATCCTTGAGAAACCCCTCACCCTAACCCTCTCCCAAAGGGAGAGGGTACTGACGGAGGTGATCTTTCGGTTTGCATCGACCTGAAAAATCACCGCGACCTAAGGCTTGGCCAAGCCAAGTTCACCACCGAAGTTGCAGGTCGGCGTACGTCACCTATTCACCTTGGTCGGTCCCCTCTCCCTCGGGGAGAGGGCTAGGGTGAGGGGATGGGATCTAAGGCCGGTCACGCAACCTGCGGCCAATCACATCCAAGACATCACAGCCGTCACGCAGCGGAATCACGCAGAGTTGGGCGAAGTCGCTGAGGACGACCGAGTCGCACTCGACCGAGCCGCGCATGCACATGTTTTCCAGGACCTGAATCACGGCGCGGATGCGGTAGTTGGCGGCGTCCATCAGGACATCGAGCGGGGCGTGGGTGTCGATGAACAGCGTGGGCATGTCGTTGCAGTTACTGGTCAGCGCCATGAGGCGGTTGTCGGGATGGGGGATGAAGGGTTCGTAGGGTGGATCGGGTTTCAATGTTGGCACTGGAATGACTCCTAACGTATTGGGTGGTGCCGCCAACTCTCACTTCCACGCATTAGGTGGCGGCTGTACGCAGGTGTGGAAGACCGGGACGTTAGGCACCCGGCGCACTCGAAAGCGCCCCGCGCACAGCCACCAAAAACTCAAACGACAAAAACGTCTGACTGGTGCAGCTTGACGCGCCTAACGATAAAAGGGCTTCCACGCCCTGTCACCGAATTTGCGGTGACAGCCAAAAGACTATCCCCGCATCTCCGCGCCCACCAGTTCACGCAAACCGCCGCAACTCGCAGGAAACGTCCGAAGCCTTTGCCCGGAAATTTCACTCTGACTCGTACCGCAAGTAGTCCAGCAATGCCGAAGCCGACGATTCGTCCGACGCTGAAACCGCAAAAAACCTGACAACCTTGCAGCGCAAGACATCGGCGGGAAACGCCTCGAACAACGCCGGCTGCTCCTCGCTCAACCACTGCAAGGCGTTGTTGATCCGGGCATCATCGCCGAACTGCGCCAGCAGCTTTTCCGGCACCTGCCACCAAGGAAACTCCCGACCCGAGACCTGCGCCCTGCCCCCGATTTCGACGGCCTGACCGTTGATAAAGCCTCGCGTGAGAACCGGCAGCAATTGCCCGGCATCCACCTCGGACGACTCAAGGATCGGCAACAAAAACCGCCCATCCCAGAACCGGAAGAACACCGCTTTCCCGTCCGGCATCAGCACCTGAGTCAAACTGCGAAAGTGCTCGGCCACCACCTCAAGCCCCGCCGAAGAAACCGCCAGCCAACCCCAGTCGCTAGACTCCGTGGTCGCCACCCAATCCAGAAACTCACTGCCCGCGTCGACGATTCCCACGTAGGGCATCACCGCATCCCACTCGGCATAGATCGTTTCCGCCCAGACTGGTTTCGGCATCTGCGCTTTCAGCGGCCAGGATTTCAGCGGTTCTACCGCACTCGAGCTGCTGAAAACCGCGAACAACTGCTCCGAGGGTTTCAGCGGCTGATCCTTCAACCATTGATCAGGCTGCACAGACACCGTCCTTGCAGCGCTCGCATTCTTCACAGAAGGGCGCATCACCTTTCAGGCTCATGATTTGCGCAGCAGTCAGAATCGCAGCCGGGGCTGCCGCCAGTTTTTCCGGCAACCCCGGCACCGTCGGCGCCGCACTCATCGTCGCCATCGGCGCACCACCCACCACAATCGGCACGCTGCTGAAGATCCCGCCCGGGCCGATGTTGATCCACTGCCCGCCCGCCTGAATCGTCGCGCTCGCCCCGCCGTCGATCACCACTTGCTGGCCGGCGCTGACGTGGAATTGAGCACTGGCGTTGATCGCCTGATTGCTCACACGGATGTGCCGGTCGCCGGTCACCGTGAGATGGTCGTCCTGCCTCACCTCGGTCTGGCGCTGGCCGTGGGTGATGCGCTGCTCATCGGCTTTCAGCTCGTGTTTGGCGAGACCGGTGACGACAACGCTGCGCTGGTTATCCACTTGCACCTGCTGATCGTTCAATACGTGCTGGGTCCAGTTTCGCTGGGCCCGCAGGTAGATTTCCTCGGCGCCTTTGCGATCCTCGATGCGTAATTCGTTATAGCCCCCGCCGCCGGGACTACTCTGGCTGCGGAAAATACTGCGGGTCTTGTCGGCCGGCAGATCCAGCGGCACCGGCGTCGCTGCGTTCGGCAGGCAACCCATGACCAGCGGTTTGTCGGCGTCGGAATCGATGAACCCCACCAGCACTTCCATGCCGACCCGCGGTATCAGCACGCTGCCATAACGGTCATGGGCCCAGCCGCTGGCGACCCGCAGCCAGCAGCTGGAATGCTCGTTGAGTTCGCCGTCGCGATCCCAGGCCAGTTGCACCTTGACCCGGCCGTACTCGTCGCAATGGATTTCACTGTCTTGCGGGCCGGTGACCACGGCGGGTTGATAGCCGAGCATCCGTGGTTTTTCCGGGCCCATCGGCGGGCGGAAGAACACGTCCCACGGCGTGGCGAGAAAGGTATTACGGTAACCCTGGAATTCGTCACCCTCGCTGGTGACCGATTCCTCCAGCACTTGCGGCTGTCGGCCACGGTGCTCGATCGCAGTCAGCAGCCAGAGGTCATTCAGATCCTGGCGCGGATGCTCGGTCAGTTGCAGGAAATGTCCACTGACGAGAGCGGATTGATCGCTGCGGCCCTCGGCCTGACGATAGTCGGCGACATGCCGCTCAAGGGTGCGCTGGGCCAGTTGCTTGCCGGTTTCGCGCTCGGTGAACTGGCCGGGAAAGTGGTAATCCTCCAGCACCGGGCGCTGCTCGCTTTCGGCGCGACTTTGCAGCGCCAGCCGGGGTTTGGTGAAGTCGTAATCACGCCGGGTGACCACACTGGTGCGGGTTTCCACTCGAACGGTGAAGCGCTTGATCGCCGGCGCCGCCGCAGCCATGCCACTGCCCGGCAGGTACAGCGTCGGCTCGGCCAGACGGGGGAATACCGTTTGATCGTCGCCGAACACGAGTAGATGCCCATCGGGACTGTGCTGAAAATGGAAATGAATGCCAACTTCGGCACACAGCCGCTGGATGAACGCCAGATCGCTCTCGGCGTACTGCACGCAATATTCACGCGCCGGGTAATCACTGCCGAGGCGAAACTCAAAGGCATCGCGCAGGATCGCGTGATCCTTGAGGATCTGCGTCACGATCTGCGGCACGCTCTGATGCTGGAAAATTCGCTGATTGATCCGGTGACCCAGATAGGCCAGACGCGGAACAAGACTGACGTGATAGCGGGTCAGACGCTTGCCGGAATCCCCCTGCCCAACCCGATAGATCTGACCGTGGATACCGGAACCGTCTTCATCAAAACTCAGAAAAGCCTGACAGTGCAGCAGGTTTTCCAGATCCAGATCCGGCCGTTCACTGACCAGCTCCAGGTCAAAGCGGAAGGGTTGGCTGATGGCTTCCTTGCCCGTGAACTCAAGGACTTTGAGGTCAAACTGGGCGCCTTCGACGCTCAACGTGAAACGCGGTTGATTGGCAGGCGCGAACATCCGATGTCTCTCTGCAGATTGAGGGCGGGCGATTCTGCATGAGGGGCAAGGGGTGCAGGTTGGGTGACTGAAAAATCAGATTTCCCCTACTTGAAACTTCGATCTCCCCTTCAAGAACTGGCGCATTCGACTACAGACATTTCTTTCAGAAATATCACCAAACGCTGTGGGAGCGAGCCTGCTCGCGATAGCGATTGAACATTCAAAATTGATGGTGACTGACTCGACGCTATCGCGAGCAGGCTCGCTCCCACAGGTGGCTCGGGTGAATCCGATAAATCGCAGGCAATAAAAAACGGCCCGCTTCCTGTAGGACGCGGGCCGTTTTCTTTTGAGCCTCAGCTCATTCCCATCACTTGTTCAGATGGAAGTCCTTCTCGGCCGCTTCAAAGCGCTGAACCATACCGGCGCTCGGCTGGCCCATCAGGCTGACCAGGTAGATCGCCAGGCTGGCGAAGATGAAGCCCGGGATGATTTCGTACAGGCCCAGCAGTTCGAAATGCTTCCATACGATCACGGTGATCGCGCCGACCAGGATGCCGGCCAGTGCGCCGTCACGGGTCATCTTCTTCCAGATCACCGAGATCAGCACCACAGGACCGAACGCTGCACCGAAACCGGCCCAGGCGTAGGACACCAGGCCCAGCACGCGGTTGTCCGGGTTGGCGGCCATCGCGATGGCGATCAGTGCAACCAGCAGCACCATGGCGCGACCGACCCAGACCAGCTCGACTTGCGAAGCGGATTTACGCAGGAAAGCCTTGTAGAAGTCTTCGGTCAGGGCGCTCGAGCACACCAGCAACTGGCAGCTCAGGGTGCTCATCACGGCAGCCAGAATGGCCGACAGCAGCACACCGGCGATCCACGGGTTGAACAGCAGCTTCGCCAGTTCGATGAACACACGCTCGTGGTTCTCGGTCACTGGACCCGCGACTTCCGGGTGCGCCGAGAAGTAGGCGATACCGAAGAAGCCCACGGCCACGGTGCCGCCCAGGCACAGGATCATCCAGGTCATGGAGATGCGACGGGCGTTGGCAATCGATTTCACCGAATCAGCGGCCATGAAGCGCGCCAGGATGTGCGGCTGGCCGAAGTAGCCCAGACCCCAGCCCATCAGCGAGATGATGCCGATGAAAGTGGTGCCTTTGAGCATGTCGAAGTTGCTCGGGTCCTGTGCTTCGATGGCCAGGAACGTGGTGTCGACGCCGCCGGTAGCCAGCAGCACGATGATCGGCGTCAGCAGCAGGGCGAAGATCATCAGGGTGGCTTGTACGGTGTCAGTCCAGCTCACCGCGAGGAAACCGCCGACGAAGGTGTAGGCAATCGTCGCCGCAGCACCGGCCCACAGCGCGGTCTCGTAGGACATACCGAAGGTGCTTTCGAACAGGCGGGCACCGGCCACGATGCCGGAAGCGCAATAAATGGTGAAGAACACCAGAATCACCACCGCCGAAATGATGCGCAGCAGACCGCTTTTGTCTTCGAAACGGCTGGAGAAGTAGTCCGGCAGGGTCAGCGCATCGCCGTTGTGCTCGGTTTGAACACGCAGACGGCCGGCGACGAACAGCCAGTTCAGGTAGGCACCGACGATCAGGCCGATGGCGATCCAGCTTTCGGACAGGCCGGACATGTAGATGGCGCCCGGCAGGCCCATCAGCAACCAGCCGCTCATGTCGGAAGCGCCGGCGGACAATGCCGTCACCACGCTGCCCAGGCTGCGGCCACCCAGAATGTAGTCAGAAAGGTTGTTGGTGGAGCGATAGGCCATGAAGCCGATCAGCACCATTGCTGCGATGTAGATCACGAACGTGATCAGGGTTGGATTGCTTGCGCTCATTACGTACGTGCCCTGGCTTTGTTTTTATGTAGCGGCGGCGGTTGCACCGTTTGCAGACTGACGTCTGACAGACGATTCGCACGGCCGCGCATTTATGACCAATGTTTCCCCAGGAAAGCCATTGGCCGGTGCGTCGGGTTTCACCGGTTGCACCTTGGGCGCGAATCCTATGCAACAAAGCAAAACAGGTGCAACCAGTTTCTTGAGAATTAGTTGCACCCAGTCGGATTTATCCTACGGAAGTGGCTTTTTGCTCCCTTTTAACGCAGTGACAACGCTTTTCTAGAAGCAAAAGCACCAAGCAAGAGCAGTACTTTCGTACCAGAAATTATTTCCTGACGAGCTGCAGAATATTCCGACAAAAAAGGGTTGCACCCGGTTGCACCTGTTTCGGCTCGCGGCTAATCTTGCCGCCAGCTGTTGTCGCGCAACTGCGGCACCTATGAGGATAAAAATATGGCTACCACCACCCTTGGGGTCAAACTTGACGACCCGACCCGCGAGCGCCTGAAGGCCGCCGCGACCTCGATTGATCGCACACCGCACTGGCTGATCAAGCAGGCAATTTTCAATTACCTGGAAAAACTCGAGGGTGGTGCAACCCTGACCGAGCTGAACGGTTTGTCCGCCAAGGACACCGACGACGCAGGTGAAGTCCACACCGATCACGCGCACCAATGCTTCCTCGAATTTGCTGAAAGCATCCTGCCGCAATCGGTGCTGCGCGCCTCGATCACCGCCGCTTACCGTCGCCCCGAGCCGGAAGTGGTGCCGATGCTGATCGAGCAGGCGCGCCTGCCGGCGCCGATGGCCGAAGCTACCAACAAACTCGCCGCAACCATCGCGGAAAAACTGCGTAACCAGAAGAGTGCCGGCGGTCGTGCAGGCATTGTTCAGGGCCTGTTGCAGGAATTTTCCCTGTCGTCTCAGGAAGGCGTGGCGCTGATGTGCCTGGCCGAAGCGCTGCTGCGGATCCCGGACAAAGGCACTCGCGATGCGCTGATCCGCGACAAGATCAGCACCGGCAACTGGCAGCCGCACTTGGGCAACAGCCCGTCGCTGTTCGTCAACGCGGCGACCTGGGGTCTGCTGCTGACCGGCAAACTGGTTTCCACTCACAACGAAGCCGGCCTGACTTCGTCCCTGAGCCGCATCATCGGCAAGAGCGGCGAGCCGATGATCCGCAAGGGCGTCGACATGGCCATGCGCCTGATGGGCGAGCAGTTCGTCACCGGCGAAACCATCGCCGAAGCCCTGGCCAATGCGAGCAAGTTCGAAGCCAAGGGCTTCCGTTATTCCTACGACATGCTCGGTGAAGCGGCGCTGACCGAACATGACGCCCAGAAGTACCTGGCCTCGTACGAACAAGCCATTCACTCGATCGGCAAAGCGTCCCACGGCCGTGGGATTTATGAAGGCCCGGGCATCTCGATCAAACTGTCGGCCCTGCACCCGCGTTATAGCCGTGCCCAGTACGAGCGCGTGATGGACGAGCTGTACCCGCGCCTGCTGTCGCTGACCCTGCTGGCCAAGCAATACGACATCGGCCTGAACATCGACGCCGAAGAAGCCGACCGCCTGGAGCTGTCGCTGGATCTGCTCGAGCGCCTGTGCTTCGAGCCGCAACTGACCGGCTGGAACGGCATCGGTTTCGTGATCCAGGCTTACCAGAAGCGCTGCCCGTACGTGATCGACTACGTGATCGACCTCGCTCGCCGCAGCCGTCATCGCCTGATGATCCGTCTGGTGAAAGGCGCTTACTGGGACAGCGAAATCAAGCGCGCCCAGGTCGAAGGCCTGGAAGGCTATCCGGTCTACACCCGCAAGGTGTACACCGACGTTTCCTACATCGCCTGCGCGCGCAAACTGCTGTCGGTGCCGGAAGTTATTTATCCGCAATTTGCCACGCATAACGCCCACACGCTGTCGGCGATTTATCACATTGCCGGTCAGAACTATTACCCGGGCCAGTACGAATTCCAGTGCCTGCACGGCATGGGCGAACCGTTGTACGAGCAGGTTGTAGGCAAGGTTTCCGAAGGCAAGCTGAACCGTCCGTGCCGTGTGTACGCTCCGGTCGGCACCCACGAAACCCTGCTGGCGTACCTCGTACGTCGTCTGCTGGAAAACGGCGCCAACACTTCGTTCGTCAACCGCATTGCCGACCAGTCGATTTCGATCCAGGAACTGGTGGCTGATCCAGTTGCACAGATCGAGCAGATGGCGACCGTGGAAGGTGGTTTCGGCCTGCCGCACCCGCGCATTCCGTTGCCGCGTGACCTGTATGGTTCCGAGCGCGCCAACTCCGCCGGCATCGACATGGCCAACGAACATCGTCTGGCGTCGCTGTCCTGCGCCCTGCTGGCGACTGCGCACAACAACTGGAAAGCCGCGCCGATGCTCGGTTGCGCCTCCAGCAACGAAGCGCCGGCACCGGTGCTGAACCCGTCCGATCTGCGTGACGTGGTCGGCCATGTGCAGGAAGCCACGGTCGAAGACGTCGACAACGCCATTCAATGCGCCCTGAACGCCGCACCGATCTGGCAGGCCACCCCGCCGGCCGAACGTGCCGCGATTCTGGAACGTGCCGCTGACTTGATGGAAGGCGAGATCCAGCCGCTGATGGGCCTGCTGGCCCGCGAGGCCGGCAAGACCTTCGCCAACGCCATCGCCGAAGTCCGCGAAGCGGTCGACTTCCTGCGTTATTACGCGGTGCAGGCACGCAACGATTTCAGCAACGACGCCCACCGCCCACTGGGCCCGGTGGTCTGCATCAGCCCGTGGAACTTCCCGCTGGCGATCTTCAGCGGTCAGGTTGCCGCCGCACTGGCCGCCGGTAACCCGGTGCTGGCCAAACCGGCCGAACAGACTCCGCTGGTCGCCGCACAAGCTGTGCGTCTGCTGCTCGAAGCCGGGATTCCGGAAGGCGTGCTGCAACTGCTGCCGGGTCGCGGTGAAACCGTCGGCGCCGGTCTGGTTGGCGATGAGCGCGTCAAAGGCGTGATGTTCACCGGCTCCACCGAAGTCGCCCGTCTGCTGCAACGCAACATCGCCGGTCGCCTCGACAACCAGGGCCGTCCGATTCCGCTGATCGCCGAAACTGGCGGCCAGAACGCGATGATCGTCGACTCTTCGGCACTGACCGAACAGGTGGTGATCGACGTGGTGTCGTCGGCCTTCGACAGCGCCGGCCAGCGTTGCTCGGCCCTGCGCGTCCTGTGCTTGCAGGAAGATTCCGCAGATCGCGTCATCGAAATGCTTAAAGGTGCGATGGCTGAAAGCCGTCTCGGCAACCCGGAGCGCCTGTCCGTGGACATCGGCCCAGTGATCGACGCCGAAGCCAAGGCCGGTATCGAGAAGCACATCCAGGGCATGCGCGACAAAGGTCGCAACGTGTACCAGGTGGCCATCGCCGATACCGAGGAAGTCAAACGCGGCACCTTCGTCATGCCGACCCTGATCGAGCTGGAAAGCTTCGACGAGCTGCAACGCGAGATCTTCGGCCCGGTGCTGCACGTGGTGCGCTACAAGCGTAAAGAGATCGACCAGTTGATCGCCCAGATCAACGCCTCCGGTTACGGCCTGACCCTCGGCGTGCACACCCGCATCGACGAGACCATCGCCAAGGTGATCGACAACGTCAACGCCGGTAACGTCTACGTCAACCGCAACATCGTCGGTGCGGTGGTCGGCGTCCAGCCGTTCGGTGGCGAAGGCCTGTCGGGTACGGGTCCGAAAGCCGGTGGCCCGCTGTACCTGTACCGTCTGTTGTCGACGCGTCCTACCGATGCCATCGAACAATCCTTCGCTCGCGGTGATGCTGCCGTGGCGCCGGACGTTCGTTTGCGCGATGCCATGAGCAAACCGCTGACCGCCCTGAAAGCATGGGCCGACAGCAACAAGTTCGCCGATCTGAGCACTCTGTGCGTGCAGTACGCAGCCCAGTCGCAAAGCGGCATCACCCGCGTACTGGCCGGCCCGACCGGCGAGAAGAACAGCTACGCCATCCTGCCACGCGAACACGTGCTGTGCCTGGCGGACATCGAAGGTGATCTGCTGACCCAGCTCGCTGCAGTACTGGCGGTAGGCGGTTCGGCAGTCTGGCCGGAATCCGACACCAGCAAGGCATTGTTCGCACGCCTGCCGAAGGAGATTCAGGCGCGGATCAAACTGGTTTCCGACTGGAACAAGGACGACGTGGTGTTCGATGCGGTTCTGCATCACGGCCATTCCGACCAGTTGCGTGCGGTCTGCCAGCAGATCGCCAAGCGTCCCGGCGCCATCGTCGGGGTTCAGGGCCTGTCCCAGGGCGAGACCAACATTGCGCTGGAGCGTCTGGTGATCGAGCGCGCGTTGAGCGTCAACACCGCGGCGGCGGGCGGTAACGCCAGCCTGATGACCATCGGTTAATCAGCAACTCTGTCAGCAACATAAAAATGGGCGCCCTCACCGGCGCCCATTTTTTTGGCCTCTCCATCACCGTTATCAATCTTCCTGTTCAGCCTTTATTCGCACGCCTAGACTCGGTTCATTCCAAAAAAAGGTAGGCCGCCATGTCCGAGACGCTGCTCAGTTCCCGCAATCTGGCTTTCGAGCTGTACGAAGTCCTCGATGCCGAGGGCCTGACCCGGCGCGAGCGGTTTGCCGAGCACAATCGCGAAACCTTCGATGCCGCCATCGGTACAGCGCGCAACATCGCTGAAAAGTACTTCGCGCCGCACAACCGCAAGGGCGACGAGAACGAACCGCGCTATGAGAACGGTCAGGCGATTCTGATTCCCGAGGTGAAACCGGCGGTGGATGCGTTCCTCGAAGCCGGATTCCTCAACGCGGCGCGCAGTTTCGACGCCGGCGGCATGCAACTTCCTACATTGTTGTCCCAGGCCTGCTTCGCCCACTTCCAATCGGCCAACGCGGCGTCGACTTCCTATCCGTTCCTGACCATGGGCGCGGCCAACCTGATCGAAAGCTTCGGCACCGAAGAGCAGAAGCAACGCTTCCTGCAACCGATGATCGACGGCCGCTTCTTCGGCACCATGGCCCTGACCGAGCCCCACGCCGGCTCGTCGCTGTCGGATATTCGTACCCGCGCCGAGCCTTCGTCCGACGGCACTTATCGCCTCAAGGGCAACAAGATCTTCATCTCCGGCGGTGATCACCCGCTCTCGGAAAACATCGTGCACATGGTGCTGGCCAAGCTGCCGGACGCACCGGCCGGGGTGAAGGGCATTTCGCTGTTTATCGTGCCCAAGTTTCTGGTCAACGATGACGGCAGCCTAGGCAAACGCAATGACGTGCTGCTGGCCGGGCTGTTCCACAAGATGGGCTGGCGCGGCACCACGTCAACGGCGCTGAACTTCGGCGATAACGGCGAGTGCGTCGGTTATCTGGTGGGCAAGCCGCATCACGGCTTGAGCTACATGTTCCAGATGATGAACGAGGCGCGGATCGGGGTCGGCATGGGCGCGGTGATGCTCGGTTACGCCGGTTACCTGTATTCACTGGAATACGCCCGCGAACGCCCGCAAGGCCGAGTGCCGGACAGCAAGGATCCGACGACGGCGCCGGTAGCGATCATTCAGCACGCGGATGTCAGACGCATGCTGCTGACGCAGAAATCCTACGTAGAAGGTGCTTTCGATCTCGGTCTGTACGCGGCGCGGCTGTTCGATGACACCACTACGCTGGAAACCGAGGCCGAGCGCAAACAGGCCCATGAACTGCTGGATTTGCTGACACCGATCGTCAAATCCTGGCCCTCCGAGTTCTGCCTCAAGGCCAACGAACTGGCGATCCAGATTCTCGGCGGCCACGGTTACACCCGCGAGTACCCGGTGGAGCAGTACTACCGCGACAACCGCCTGAACCCGATCCACGAAGGCACCCACGGCATTCAGTCGCTGGACTTGCTGGGACGCAAACTGGCGCAGAACGGTGGCGCCGGGCTCAAGCAGCTGATTCGCCTGATTGCCGACACCGCCGAGCGCGCGGTGGCGTACGAATCGTTGACCGCACTGCGTGAGCCACTGGAGAAACTGGTGGCGCGCCTACAGACGGTGACCATCGGTCTGCTGACCGACCTGGCTCAGGGCAAGGTCAACAGCAGTCTGGCGAATTCGGCGCTGTACCTGAAGGTGTTCGGGCACGCGGTGATTGGCTGGCGCTGGCTGGAGCAGGCGATTCGCGCCGAGGAAGGGTTGGCCAAGGGGAACGCGGCGGACGCCGACTTCTATCAGGGCAAGTTGCAGGCGGCGCGGTATTTCCTGACGTGGGAAGTGCCGGGGTGCCAGCATGAGCTGGCGTTGCTGGAGGCGCGGGATGATACGTGTCTGGGGATGCAGGATGCGTGGTTCTAAAGCCGGCCCTCACCCCAGCCCTCCCGAAACGTCGGACCGCCCGGAGGGAGAGGGGGCCGACCGAAGTGTCTTGCGCCGTACATCGACCTGAAAAACCGAGTTGATTATGGATTCGGCAAAGCACTTTCAGGTCGACGCATCTCCAGAGCATCCCCCAATCGGTCCCCTCTCCCTTTGGGAGAGGGCTAGGGTGAGGGGCTCTTTGGATCTTGGCACTTAACTCAACTCAACTTGAACCCACCCATCTGCCGCGCCAGATCATCCGCCAGCTTCTGCAACATCTGACAATCCTCACGACAGGCGCGGACCTCCCCCGCCGTCGCCCGGGCCAGATCGGAAATGCCCTGCACGTTGCGGTTGATCTCCTCGGTCACCGCCGACTGTTCCTCGGTCGCCGTCGCCACCTGATGGTTCATGTCGCTGATGCGCTCGACCTGCCCGGTGATCGCAGTCAAAGACGCCCCGGTACGCTGGCTCGATTCGACTCCAGTACCCGTCGCAGCCTGCCCGGTGCGCATCGACGACACCGCATTCTCCGCACCCTGTTTGAGGCTGCCGATCATCTGCTGAATTTCGTCGGTAGACGCCTGAGTCCGGCGCGCCAAAGTTCGCACTTCATCGGCCACCACCGCAAAACCACGCCCCATGTCCCCGGCCCGCGCCGCTTCAATCGCCGCGTTCAGCGCCAACAGATTGGTCTGCTCCGACACCCCGCGAATCACCGCCAGCACCTGGTCAATCGACGCCACCTGATGCGCCAACTCACCCACCGCGCCGGCCGCGACGCCAATTTCATCGGACATGCTTTCTATATGGCGAATCGAACCGCCGACCACTTCCCGCGCCTGCATCGCTTCATCGCGGGCGGTTTGCGAGGCGAGCGCGGCGTTGCCGGCGTTCTGCGCGATCTCCTGCACGGTCAGGCCCATTTCGTGGACGGCAGTGGCGACCATGTCGGTCATTTCCTGCTGGCGACCGGAGCGTTCGGCGGTGTTATCCACAACCCTGGCCACCTGGCCGACCGCGACACGCAGACGCTCGCTGGTGGTCAGCACTTCGCCGATCATCCCGCGCTGGCTGTCGAGGAAACGGTTGAAGCCCCGCGCAAGGTCGCCCAGTTCATCGGCGCGGCTGGAATCTAACCGATGGGTCAAATCTCCACCACCGCTACCGATTGCTACCAGCGCCGCTGTTACCTGACGAATCGGTCGCACCAACCCCTGGGCCAGCCAGATCACCAGCGCCAGGCAAACCAGCGCCACCGCCAGACCGATGCCGCTGCTCATCCACATCGCCCGGCGGGCTTCGGCGTAGATCTGCGACTGTGGCACTTCGGCCACCAGGGTCCAGCCGAGGTCGCGCAAAGGCAGGCTGAAGGCGAGGAAATCTTCGCCGTCGCGCTGGAAGTTGCTGTTGCTCGCCGCTTTATGGCCCATGACCGCTTGTGCTGCAGATTCGCCGATCTGCTCGCTCAAGGTGCGCTTGCCGCTGAACTGTGCTTCGGGATGGACCTGGATCAAGCCGTCGGAACGCACGAGATAGACCTTGCCGCGCTCCCCGAAGCTGAAGTTGTGGATCAGCTCCGACAGCTCTTTCATGCTCAACCCGAGTCCCGCGACGCCGACCACTTTGCCGGCCTGCTCCACCTTCAAATCGATGAACAGCGCCAACTCTCCGGTGGCCCCGTCGTTGTCGATGTTCAGGGTTCGCGGCTGATTGCTGTCGAGGAAGGAGTAGAACCACGCATCGGCCGGTTTGTCGCGACTCAGGGTGCGATCCAGGCCTTTCTCGGTGATGTAGTGATTGGATTCGGTGCCGATGATCAGCGCGGTAAACGCCTTGTGTTCGGCGCGGATACCTTCCAGATACTGCGCGAAGCCTGCCGTTTTACCGGAGTCTTCACCATTGGCCAACCAGTCGCGGACCATGGTGTTGCTGGCGATGTCTTTGGCGGCGGTGAGGGGTTGAACGAGGATTCGTTCGATGTCGTTGCGCGTCGCTTCGATGCTCGATGGCAGCGCCTGTTCGACCAGATAGCTCTGGGCGAGGCGGTTGACCACCAGGGTATAAATGCCAACCACGATCAGAATGCTGACCAGCAGGGCGGTGCCCATACCGAGGATCAGCTGCCATTGAATACTGCGACGCCAGAACTGCATGGAGCACCCCCAAAGAATAAGAGGCTGAAACACTGCAACAGCCGTGCCGATTGTATACAGCGCAATCGACAATCTTATTCTTTGGTTGTGCGCAACCCATCAACCCTGATTGATGGTCTTGGCGATGGTCTCGACCGTGGCGCTGACTTGCTCTTGGTAACGCTCGAGTTCTTCCTGATGCTGCTTCTTCATTTCAATCTGCTGCGAGCACAGATTCATCGCCGCCAGCACCAGCAGGCGGTCACCGATCAGGGTCGGGTATTTCTTCTTGGTGTCGGCCAGTGCGGCCTTGAGCATCAACGCAGCGTCCAGCAGGGTCTGTTCTTCCCCGGCCGGTGCCTTGATCGAATAGTCCTCCCCCATGATGGAGATGACTTTTACCCCTGCTGTGCCATGGTTCATGCGCTGACAGGACCTGCGTTGACGCGATCAACCAGGGCCTGGATGCGCGCGGCGGTGGCGCCGTGCTTTTCTTCCTGTTCCATCAGGCTCAGTTGCAGGCTTTCGTTTTCATCCTTGGCCTGGGCCAGTTCCGTGGACAGGGTCTGGTTGGTTTGCGACAGGGTCTGGTTTTGTTGCACCAGGTCGCTGACGAGCTGTTCCAATTGGCTGAGGGATGCTTCCAACATTTTGATCTTCCAGGGCTTTTTCAAAGGGCGCGTACGATAAAGAAAAGTCGTCATTGACGCCAGGGTTAAACCGGCGCAAGGCCTTGATTTTCCTGGCGGCCGACCGTTCTTGCGAGTGTTAGAGACTGTCATCTGCCGATCTGGTTCCTGCACTTCGTCGCCCGACGCCCCATGCGACAAATACGCACACCGCCTCAAGACTTTAGTCGTATGACCGATAAGTCACCCAACAGCAGTCTCAGCCCGCACGGATGCGGCCCTTCCCTGGTATCCGCCTCCATGTCCCTTCGCAATATGAACATCGCCCCCCGGGCGTTCACCGGTTTCGCCCTGATCGGCGGCCTGATGCTGATTCTCGGCGTGTTCGCCCTGAATCAGATGAGCAAGATCCGCGCAGCAGGCGAAGACATTGCCACCGCCAGCGTGCCTTCGATCAAGGCCCTCGACGAATTCACCCAGTTGACCCTGCGCCTGCGCGTGCTGTCGTATCGGTTGCTGATCAACCGAGAGCCAGACGTCCAGCAAAAAACCATCGAACTGTTCGATTTGCGCAACCGGCAGATCGCCGACGCGCAACGCGCCTACGAGCCGCTGATCGATGGCCCACAAGAACGCGCGGCTTACGATCAGTACGTGCAGTTGCTGGCGCAATACCGTCAACTCGAAGACCGCATGAAAACCCTGTCGCGCAACAATCAGGTCGACGAATTGCGACAGATGCTCAACACCGATTTGCTCGCCAACTCCGAAGCGGTGAATACCGCCCTCGCGCGTTTGCTGGAGATCAACACCCAACAGATCGCCGAGACCAATCAGGGCGCCACTGATCAGTATTCGATGTCGTTCAATCTGGTGGTGACCCTGTTGGTGATTGCCACCGGCCTGACCTTGCTGTTCGCCTGGCTGTTGACCAGCAGCATCACCAAGCCGATCGCCAAGGCGCTGGATGCCGCGGAAACCATCGCCGAGGGCAACCTGACCCAGCCGATCCACGTTGACGGCACCGACGAAGCCGGACGCCTGCTGGCGGCCATGGCCAAGATGCAATCGAAGCTGCGCGACACCCTGCAACGGATTTCCGGCTCGGCCACCCAACTGGCCTCCGCCGCCGAAGAGCTGAACAGCGTCACCGACGAAAGCGCCCGTGGCCTGACCCAGCAGAACAACGAAATCGAACAGGCCGCCACCGCGGTCAACGAGATGACCAGCGCTGTTGAAGAAGTCGCGCGCAACGCGGTCAGCACGTCGGAAGCCTCGAAGAACGCCACCACCTCTGCCGGCGACGGTCGTGATCTGGTGCAGGAAACCGTCAGCGCCATCGAGCGCATGAGCGCCGACGTGCAGAGCACCGCGACCCTGATCGGCGATCTGGCGAACGAATCCCGTGACATCGGCAAGGTGCTGGACGTGATCCGAGGCCTGGCCGACCAGACCAACCTGCTGGCACTCAACGCTGCGATTGAAGCGGCCCGTGCCGGTGAAGCCGGCCGTGGTTTTGCCGTGGTGGCCGATGAAGTCCGTGCCCTGGCGCACCGCACCCAGCAGTCGACCAGCGAAATCGAGCGCATGATCGGCAGCATCCAGAGCGGCACCGAACACGCCGTGGACTCGATGCGCAACAGCACCGAGCGCGCCGAGTCTACCCTGAACATCGCCCGTGGTGCCGGCCTGTCGCTGGACACCATCAACAACGCCATCGTCGAAATCAACGAGCGCAATCTGGTGATCGCCAGCGCCGCCGAAGAGCAGGCGCAGGTGGCGCGGGAAGTGGATCGCAACCTGGTGAACATCCGCGATCTGTCGGTGCAGTCGGCGACCGGCGCGAATCAGACCAGTGCGGCGAGTAATGAGCTGTCGCGATTGGCGCTGGATCTGAACAATATGGTTGGGCGGTTCAGCCTGTAATTTTGAGATCAAGATCAAAAGCTACCCCCTCATCGGAACGCCGCCCGCCCAGCCCTCTCCCCCTAAAGGGGGCGAGGGGGAAAGGGAGCAGATCGGGGGCTTTTCAGATCGTGAGTTCGACTCGCAATTGCAAGTCGGTGCAACTCGCATAAACGCCGCGATCAGTCCCCTCTCCCTCCGGGAGAGGGTTAGGGTGAGGGCAGCGGTCTGAAGCCAGGCACAACCGCTAATGACTCCGCCGCAAAAAGCTTTTTGACAGCATCACATTTCAACAGGTTAGAATCGCTGGCACGCAGACTGCATGGTCAGTTTGTGCCCGTCTTTCCGCTTCTGGAGTACTGCCTTTGAATGCGACGACCATCAACAGCCTGTTCTTGATCGGCGCGTTGCTGGTAGGCGCAAGTATTCTTGTCAGCTCCCTGTCTTCCCGTCTCGGCATCCCGATTCTGGTGATCATCCTCGCGGTCGGCATGGCTGCCGGGGTCGATGGCGGCGGCATCATTTTCGATAACTACCCGACGGCCTATCTGGTCGGCAACCTCGCGCTGGCAGTGATCCTGCTCGACGGCGGCTTGCGCACCCGGGTGTCCAGTTTCCGCGTGGCGTTGTGGCCGGCCTTGTCGCTGGCCACGGTCGGCGTTCTTATCACCACCGGCCTCACCGGCATGGCCGCTGCCTGGCTGTTTGATCTCAATCTGATTCAAGGCCTGCTGATCGGCGCCATCGTCGGTTCCACGGACGCCGCCGCGGTGTTCTCGCTGCTCGGCGGCAAGGGCCTGAACGAGCGGGTGACCGCCAGCCTGGAAATCGAATCCGGCAGCAACGACCCGATGGCGGTGTTCCTCACCGTGACCCTGATCGACATGCTCGCCAGCGGCCAGACCGGCCTGCACTGGAGCCTGTTGACCCACCTGATCCGCGAGTTCGGCATTGGCGGTGTGATCGGTCTGGGCGGTGGCTGGCTGATGCTGCAACTGGTCAACCGGATCAATCTCGCCGCCGGTCTGTATCCGATTCTGGTGATCGCCGGCGGTCTGGTGGTGTTCGCCCTGACCAACGCCCTGCACGGCAGCGGCTTCCTCGCCGTGTACCTGTGCGGTCTGGTGATCGGCAACCGCCCGGTGCGCAGCCGTCACGGCATCCTGCACATGCTCGACGGCATGGCGTGGCTGGCGCAGATCGGCATGTTCCTGGTGCTGGGGCTGCTGGTCACGCCGCATGATCTGCTGCCGATCGCCCTGCCGGCGCTGGGTCTGGCGCTGTGGATGATTCTGTTCGCTCGGCCGCTGTCGGTGCTGGTCGGGCTGTTGCCCTTCAAGGCCTTCCACGGTCGCGAGAAAGCCTTCATTTCCTGGGTCGGCCTGCGTGGCGCGGTACCGATCATTCTGGCGGTGTTCCCGCTGATGGCCGGGCTGCCGAATGCGCAGCTGTATTTCAACCTCGCCTTCTTTATCGTGCTGGTGTCGCTGCTGGTGCAGGGCACGAGCCTGCCGTGGGTGGCCAAGCTGCTCAAGGTGACCGTACCGCCGGAGCCGGCGCCGATCTCCCGCGCCGCCCTCGAAGTGCACGTCACCAGCGAGTGGGAGCTGTTCGTTTACAAGCTCGGCGCGGAAAAATGGTGCATCGGTTCGCCCCTGCGCGAACTGAAAATGCCCGAAGGCACCCGTATCGCCGCCCTGTTTCGCGGTCAGCAACTGCTCCATCCGTCGGGTAGTACGGTGCTGGAAGTCGATGATTTGCTGTGTGTTATCGGCCATGAACACAACCTTCCGGCCCTCGGAAAACTGTTCAGCCAGGCGCCGCAACGGGGCCTCGATCTGCGCTTCTTCGGCGACTTCGTGCTCGAAGGAGACGCCCAGCTCAAAGCGGTTGCCGCCCTGTACGGCCTGCCCGCCGAAGGCATCGATCCGGACATGACCCTGGGCCACTTCATTGCCCAGAAAGTCGGTGGTGCACCGATTGTTGGCGACCAGGTGGAATGGAACAACACCCACTGGACGGTTGCGGTCATGGACGGGAACAAGATCGCCAAAGTGGGCGTCAGATTCCCCGAAGGAAGTCGCCCGGGCCCCGGACTCTTCCTCTAAACTGCGTCCACTCTCACTTGCTTGACCGGTCTCTATGCCTACCCTGCGCTCCTTTTTCCTCGCGGCCCTGCTGGGCCTGAGTCTTTCCGTCGGCCCGCTGCAAGCCGCCGAACCACCGTCCAGCGACGCCGTGCAGGCCAGCCTGGACAAGCTCACCGACAGCAAACTGCCCGAGGCCGACAAGAAGGCCCTGCAGACGGTCCTGCAAAACACGCTGAACCAGCTCAACAACCGGCGTGATTACGAGCAGAAGCTGATCGACCTCAAGCAGCAGTTGGCCACTGCGCCGAAGCAGACCATCGAGAATTCTCGCGAACTGACCCGCCTCAAGGCCAGCGCCGTGGTACCGGTAGCACAGCGCTTCCCCAAGGAAAACATCCAGCAGCTGGAGCAGATGCTCACCGAGCGCTCGACCCAGCAAAGCGATCTGCAAAAGGCCCTGGCCGACGCCAACAGCCTGATCATCACCGCCCAGACCCGTCCCGAGCGTGCCCAGGCCGAGATTTCCAGCAGCCAGACGCGCATCCAGCAGATCAACAACATCCTCAAGACCGGCAAGGACGCCGGCAAAACCGTCAGCGCCGAGCAGCGCGACCTGCTCAACGCCGAGCTGGCCGCCCTGAACGCGCTGATCCCGCTGCGCCGTCAGGAACTGGCCGGCAACAACCAGTTGCAGGATCTGGGCAACAGTCAGCATGACCTGCTCTCGGAAAAGTCCGACCGTCTGGATCGCGAGATCCAGGAACTGCAAACCCTGATCAACCAGAAACGTCTGACCCTGTCGCAGGAAACCGTGACGCAGCAGTCGATCGAGGCCCAAAAGTCCGGCAGCAGCGCCCTGCTCGCCACGGAAAGCGCGGCCAACCTCAAGCTCTCCGACTACCTGCTCAAAAGCACCGACCGTCTCAACGAACTCACCCAGCAGAACCTGCAGACCAAGCAGCAACTGGACAGCGTGACCCAGAGCGACTCGGCCCTCGACGAGCAGATCAACGTGCTCAAGGGCAGCCTGCTGCTGTCGAAGATTCTCTATAAGCAGAAGCAAGCGCTGCCGCGCCTCAAGGTCGACCGCGATCTGGCGGACCAGATCGCCGACATTCGCCTGTACCAGTTCGAAATCAACCAACAGCGCGAACAACTGAGCAATCCGGCGACGTACGTCGACAACCTGCTGTCCACCCAGCCGCCGGAGCAAGTCACGCCACAACTGCGCAAGAGCCTGCTGGAGCTGGCCAACACCCGCGTTGATCTGTTGGAACGGTTGAGTCGCGAACTGAGCGCGATGCTCAACGAGTCGATCACCCTGCAACTGAACCAGAAACAACTGCTGAGCACCGCGCAAAGCCTGCGCGCAACTCTCGACGAGCAAATGTTCTGGATTCCCAGCAACAAGCCGCTGGACACCGAATGGATGCGCGGCGTGCCGGAGCGCCTGAAGCGTCAGGTCGACACCTTGCCGCTGGCCTCGAGCCTCAGCGAACTGACCGACGGCCTGACCCAGCGACCGCTGTTGTTCCTGCCGCTGGCGCTGCTGATCGGCGCGCTGCTGTGGCGCCGCAAGCAGTTGTATTCGCGCTTGAACAAGGTTCACCAGGACATCGGCCACTTCAAGCGTGACAGTCAGTGGCACACGCCGCAGGCGATCCTGATCAATATTCTGCTGGCGATGCCGGTGGCGCTGGGCCTGGCCCTGTGCGGGCTGGCGTTGCAGATCGACGCCCGTGGGCAGAACGCGAACATGGGCGCGGCGCTGCTGCAAATGGCCCAGGCGTGGCTGGTGTTCTACACCGCTTACCGGATCCTCGCGCCGGGTGGCGTGGCCGAATTGCACTTCCGCTGGGAAAAGCCGCAGGTCGAATTCCTGCAAGGCTGGGTCCGTCGCCTCGGACTGGTGGTCATGGCGTTGGTGGCGGTGGTGGCGGTTGCCGAACTGCAACCGGCGGCACTGGCCGACGATGTGCTGGGCATGCCGGTGGTGCTGACCTGCTATGCGCTGATGGCGTGGCTGCTCAGCCGCCTGCTGATCAGCAGCCCGACCCACGAAAACGCCTCGCTGTTCCGCAAGGCCGTGGGCGTGATGTTTACCCTTCTGCCCATCGCGCTGTTCGTCGCCGTGTGCTTCGGCTACTACTACACCGCGCTGAAGCTCAGCGACCGCTTGATCAACACTCTGTACCTGCTGATGTTCTGGCTGGTGATCGAAGCGACCTTCGTCCGTGGCCTCGCGGTCGCGGCACGCCGTCTGGCCTACCAGCGCGCCCTGGCCAAACGTCAGGCCGCGAAAGAAGCCGGCGACGGCGAAGCGGTGATCGAAGAGCCGACCCTGGACATCGAAAAGGTCAACGAACAGTCCCTGCGCCTGATCCGTCTGGCACTGCTCGGCGGCTTCATCGCCGCGCTGTACTGGGTGTGGGCCGACCTGATTACGGTGTTCTCGTACCTCGACAACATCACCCTCTACGAATACACCAGCGGCACCGGCGCCAATATGAGCATGGTGCCGATCAGCATCGGCGACATGCTCGGCGCGCTGATCATCATCGGCATCACCTTTGCCCTCGCCCGCAACTTGCCGGGCCTGCTTGAAGTGTTCGTACTGTCGAAACTCAATCTGGCCCAGGGCAGTGCGTACGCGACCACGACGCTGCTGTCGTACGTGATCGCCGGGGTCGGTTTCGTCTCGACCCTGTCGACCCTCGGCGTGAGCTGGGACAAGTTGCAATGGCTGGTGGCGGCGCTGTCGGTGGGCCTCGGTTTCGGTATGCAGGAGATCTTCGCGAACTTCATCTCCGGCATCATGATCCTGTTCGAACGCCCGGTGCGGATCGGCGACACCATCACCATCGGCAACCTGTCGGGCACGGTGAGCAAGATCCGCATCCGCGCCACGACCATCACCGACTTCGACCGCAAGGACATCATTGTCCCGAACAAGACGTTCATCACCGGGCAACTGATCAACTGGTCGCTGACCGACACCATCACCCGGGTGACCTTGAAACTGGGCGTGGATTACGGTTCGGATCTGGATCTGGTCAAGGAACTGCTGCTCAAGGCCGCCCGGGAAAACCCGCGCGTGCTCAAGGAACCCGAGCCGCATGTGTACTTCCTCAATTTCGGCGAAAGCACCCTGGACCACGAACTGCGCATGCATGTGCGTGATCTCGGCGACCGCAACCCGGTACTCGACGAGGTCAACCGCTTCATCAACCGTGAGTTCAAGAAGCAGCACATCAACATCTCGTTCCGCCAGATGGAGGTTTACCTGAAGAACCTTCACGGCCAGGAATACAAGATGGTGCCGATCGAGCCGGAAACCAAAACCATCGTGCCGGTCAGCGACGACCAGAAACCGTTGCAGGAACCGCCGCCTGCCAAACTCGACTAACCCGGCTAATCCCAGCAGAATGCTCGGACATTCTGCTGGAGCCGGTCCTTGAAAGCCCTCGACGAACTGACCTTCGACAACCGCTTCGCCCGCCTGGGCGATGCGTTCTCGGCCCACGTGCTGCCCGAACCGATCGACAATCCGCGACTGGTCGTGGCCAGCCCTGCGGCCCTGGCGCTGCTGGATCTGGATCCGGCGACGGCCGACACCCAGGAATTTGCCGAACTGTTCGGCGGCCACAAGTTGTGGGCCGATGCCGAGCCGCGGGCGATGGTCTATTCCGGACATCAGTTCGGCGGTTACACCCCGCAACTGGGCGACGGTCGCGGGTTGTTGCTGGGCGAGGTCTACAACGCCGCCGGCGAGCACTGGGACCTGCATCTGAAGGGCGCCGGGCAGACGCCGTTCTCGCGCATGGGCGACGGTCGCGCGGTGCTGCGTTCGTCGATCCGCGAGTTTCTCGCTTCCGAAGCGCTGCATGCGCTGAACATCCCGTCTTCACGCGCCGCCTGCGTGATCGGCTCCGACACCCCGGTCTGGCGTGAGAAACAGGAACGCGCCGCGATGGTGCTGCGCCTGGCGCCGAGCCACATCCGTTTCGGCCACTTCGAATACTTCTATTACACCAAGCGTCCCGAACAGCAGAAGCAACTCGGCGAGCACGTATTGGCGATGCACTACCCCGAGTGCCTGGAGCAGCCGGAACCGTATCTGGCGATGTTCCGCGAGATCGTCGAGCGCAACGCCGAACTGATCGCCAAGTGGCAGGCCTACGGTTTCTGCCACGGCGTGATGAACACCGACAACATGTCGATCCTCGGCATCACCTTCGACTTCGGCCCGTTCGCCTTCCTCGACGATTTCGACGCGAACTTCATCTGCAACCACTCCGATGATCAGGGCCGCTATTCCTTCAGCAATCAGGTGCCGGTCGGCCAGTGGAACCTCAGCGCCCTGGCCCAGGCCCTGACGCCGTTCATCAGCGTTGAAGCCCTGCGCGAAACCCTCGGCCTGTACCTGCCGCTGTTCCAGGCCCATTACCTCGACCTTATGCGCCGCCGCTTCGGCTTCACCACCGCCGAGGACGACGACCAGCAACTGTTGGAACAACTGCTGCAACTGATGCAGAACAGCGCCGTCGACTACACGCTGTTCTTCCGTCGTCTGGGCGAACAGTCAGCCGAACAGGCCGTCGCTCGCCTGCGCGATGACTTCGTCGATATCAAAGGTTTCGATGCCTGGGGCGAGCGCTATGTCGCCCGTGTCGCACGCGATGGCGCGACCGATCAGGAACAGCGCCGTGCGCGCATGCATGCGGTGAATCCGCTGTACATCCTGCGCAACTATCTGGCGCAGAAGGCGATTGATGCTGCCGAGCAGGGTGATTATTCCGAAGTGCGCCGATTGCACGCGGTGTTGAGCAATCCATTCGAGGAACAGCCTGGAATGGAGAGCTACGCGCAACGGCCGCCGGAGTGGGGCAAGCATTTGGAGATCAGTTGCTCGTCTTGAGGCCGTTTCCAGCTTCCAAATGCTCAAGACGATCGATGTAACTGGCGATAAGCGTCGAGATGGCGGCCTATCATTTCGACCAAACCCATGAGCGGGTGTGACTCGTCCGCTCCAGCCATGCCTCTCAGTTCCTTAACTGATTCGACCAAAAAATTGTATTCCTCCTCTGACTCTGGCCGTTTAAGAACAGGTGCGACGTGAATCCAGTGCTCAATAGCCAACTCAACTATTCCGCTCATTTTTGCCCCTTGCGTTGGTTCCCAGCGAATTACCAGGACGCCCGGATTCACTCTATGTCGTGAGCAGAAGGAGAAAAATCAGCCGAAACGACACTTTATGTAGGAGACATCTTCGATTACTGAAGGTAACTGCTGTCAGATTTCGCCTTGATAAATACCTCGCACGACTCCAGATTTGTTGTACGAACTGCCTAATTCACCGAGCCGATCATGACCGACCCACTCCTCATCCCCTGCCCCTCCTGCAACGGCCTCAACCGCATCCCCGCCGAGCGCCTCAACGACCACCCGAAGTGCGGGCGCTGCAAGTCCGAGGTGCTGTTGAACAAGCCGTTTGAGCTCAAGCAAGGCGATTACGCCAGTCAGATCAAGGGTGATCTGCCGTTGCTGGTGGACGTATGGGCGGACTGGTGTGGGCCGTGCAAGTCATTTGCGCCGGTGTTCGAGCAGGCGGCTGCGCAGTTGGCGGGCAAGTGCCGGCTGGCCAAGCTGGACAGCGAGGCCAATCAGCAGTTGTCGGCGCAATTGGGGATTCGTTCGATTCCGAGCCTGATTCTGTTCCGCAACGGCCGGGAAGTCGCCCGTCAGAGCGGGGCCTTCCCGTTGCCGCAGTTGATGGCCTGGCTGCGCAGCCAGGGCATCTGACAAGGTTTCAGGCGTCTTCGAGCAGGTTGTGCAGTTCGACGAACTGTTGCGTCAGCTTGTGCCGTGGGTCGAGGTGGATCAGCGGCGTGTTGGCCTGATGCGATTCGCGCATGCGCACTGAACTGGCGAGGTAGACCGGCAGTACCGGCAGGCCCTCGGCGATCAGTTCGTCGAGGATTTGCTGCGGCAGGCTGGCCCGGGCCTGGAACTGGTTGACCACAATGCCTTCGACTTCCAGGCCTTCGTTGTGGTCTTCCTTCAACTCGTCGATCTCGGCGATCAGACCGTAGAGGGCCTGACGCGAGAAGCTGTCGCAGTCAAAGGGAATCAGTACCCGATCGGCGGCAATCAGTGCCGAGACCGCATAGAAATTCAGCGCCGGCGGCGTATCCAGATAGATCCGGTCGTAATCTTCCGACAACTCGTCGAGCAGCTTTCGCAGCTTGTTGATCTTGTGTTTGGCCTCGAGCTTGGGCTGCAAGTCGGCCAGTTCGGCGGTGGCGGTGATGATGTGCAGGTTGTCGAAGGGCGTTTCGTAGATATCCGCCTGATTCTTTTTCGAGAACGGTCCGGAAGACAGGGTCTGCTTGAAGAAATCGGCAATGCCCATCGGAATGTCATCACCCGTGAGCCCGGTCAGATACTGAGTGGAATTGGCCTGGGCATCGAGGTCGACCAACAGCGTGCGATAACCCTCGCTGGCGCTTACCGCCGCCAGATTGCAGGCAATACTGGATTTGCCCACGCCACCTTTCTGATTGAACACCACGCGCCGCATGACAAAACCTCCGTGTATCAAAGAATGACCGAGTGTAGTGGTGCCCGGTGCCGGTTCGCTACCTCGATGGACGCGGACTACAAAGTCAGGCGCCAATCTCCCAATGAATACGGCGCAAAGACACTCCTTGATTGCGGATTCGCCTGACAGACAGACACCCGACAATCTGGATAATGGCCAAGTGACAGCTCTTGCCGCGTACCATTCGGTTCATTTCGTCGTTCAAAACGTAACCAGCATTTGCTACACACTCGTCGCACCGGGATAATGCGCGCCACCCGGCGCCACGCGCCATGCCATTTCAGGCTAAATCAGCTCAGCGGCGACGTTGGCGAAACCGCGTCAACTCAGCCCGCAGGGGCGGGATAAATGTCCGTGATCAACTTCAACATCGCCCAATGGCGCGCCTGGGCTCCCGGGCTCGACAGTGTGGAAGCCTGGCAAGCCTGGAGCCGACAGCCGGTCGTGCTCGAAGGCAGCGATGCCGCACCCGATGTGTCGTTTCTGCCGGCCATGCAGCGCCGTCGTCTCAGCCGTCTGGCGCGGATGGCGTTCAGTGTCGGCTGGCCGCTGGCCGACGGTCGGGAAAATCTGCCGCTGGTGTTCGTCTCCCGGCACGGCGAAACCCCGCGCACCTTTGAAATTCTCAGTGATCTGGCCAACGAACAGCCGCTGTCGCCGACCCAGTTCAGCCTGTCGGTGCACAACGCAATCATCGGCCTGTGGTCGATCATGCGCGGCGAAACCAGCGAAATGACCGCCCTCGCCGCGGCCGGCGACGGCCTCGAACACGGCATGCTCGAAGCGGCGACGTTGTTGAACGAAGGGGCCCCCGCCGTGCTGCTGGTGATCACCGAGGAACAACCGCCCGAAGCCTATTCGACGTGGATCGACGACGTACCGTTTCCCTACGCGGTCGGGCTGTTGCTCACCCCCGGTACCGACTGGCGGCTGACCCTGAACAGCGCCCCGCAAGCACGGTCAAAACCGCAGTGGCCCCACGCACTGAATCTGCTGCGAACCCTGCTCGGTCAGCAACCCCATTGCCAACATGCCTGGAAGAATCGTCTATGGACCTGGCAACGCAACCCGTGATCGGAAAAAACCGCGACGCCTATTACTGGCGTCTGCTGGCCACTGCCACCAGCTTCGCCCTGTTCGGGCTCGGTGGTCTGTGCCTGCGCCTGCTGGTATTTCCATTGCTCGGTTGCCTGCCGGGCGACGCCATTGCGCATCGCGAGCGGGCACGCCAGACCGTCAGTCGGCTGTTCTGGTTTTTCGTCCGGTTCATGGCCCGTACCGGCGTGCTGACCTACGACATCCAGGGCGCCGAACGGCTCGGCCGTCCGGGGCAGATGATCATCGCCAACCACCCGTCGCTGATCGACGTGGTATTCCTGATCGGTCTGGTGCGCGGGGCCAATTGCGTGGTGAAGAAAAGCCTGTGGGAAAACCCCTTCACCCGCGGCCCGCTGCGCAGCACCGAATACATCAGCAACGACGGCAGCATGGACATGCTCGACGCCGCCGCCGGCGCATTGCAGAGCGGGCAGACCCTGATCATTTTTCCCGAAGGCACCCGCACCCAGCCAGGTCAGGCGCCGGCCTTTCATCGGGGCGCGGCGGCCATCGCGCTGCGCGGTGCGAAAATCCTCACCCCGGTGGTGATCAAGGTCAATCCGACCACCCTGACCAAAGCCGAGCCCTGGTATCGCATTCCCAGTCGCCGCGTGCACTTCAGTTTTCACGTCGGGGCCGATATAGACCCACAGACTTTCGCCGCGCAGGGCCCCCCGCCCCAGGCTTCGCGCAAGCTCAACGACTATTTGCACCAATTCTTTATCAAGGAGCTCGCCGAAGATGAGCGATCTAAACCGTGACATAAAAGAGCTGATCATCGACGCCCTGGGCCTCGAAGACATCAGCCCAGAGGACATCGGCGACGACCAGACGCTGTTCGGCGAAGGCTTGGGCCTGGACTCCGTCGACGCCCTGGAGCTCGGCCTGGCGATCCAGAAAAAGTACGGCATCAAGATCGACGCCGACGCCAAGGACACCCGCAACCATTTCACCAACGTGGCGAGCCTTGCGGCGTTCGTCACGGCAAAACAGGCAGCTTGAGACCGGACCATGCAAACTCGTGACGACATTTTCAACACCCTGCGCGATGCCCTGGTCGAGCTGTTCGAACTGGACCCGGCCCGCGTGAGCCTGGAATCCAACCTGTATCAGGATCTGGAAATCGACAGCATTGACGCCGTCGACCTGATCGATCACATCAAGCGCCAGACCGGCAAGAAAATCGCCGCCGAGGAATTCAAGTCGGTGCGCACCGTCAGCGACGTGGTCGAGGCGGTCTACCGTCTGGTTCAACCGGCCGCATGAGCCGACTGATCGGCCTCGGCCTGCTGCTGGCAGGCCTGCTGTATCCCTTTGCGGTGTATTTCGGCATGGAGCATTTCGCACCATGGCAGTTCGGCCTGCTGCTGGGCGG
The DNA here is from genome assembly GCF_002112855.1 of Pseudomonas sp. B40(2017). NCBI lineage: Bacteria > Pseudomonadati > Pseudomonadota > Gammaproteobacteria > Pseudomonadales > Pseudomonadaceae > Pseudomonas > Pseudomonas sp. B40(2017). The sequence continues at coordinate 350,559 of NZ_NEIT01000006.1, read as the reverse complement.
CCTGTGGCTGGCCCGCGCGCTGACCGGCGAACGCAAGCCCGGCAGCCTGTGGATGGCCTGCGTGGCGATCGTGTTCTGCCTGCTGCTGGCGGTGTTCGACAGCCCTTTGCTGTTGCGCTGGTACCCGGTACTGATCAGCGGCTTCATGCTGGTGCTGTTCAGCCTGAGCCTGAAATACGGCCCGCCGATGGTCGAGCGTCTGGCGCGGCTGCGTGAACCGCAACTGCCGCCCAAGGCGATTCGTTACACCCGCCAGGTCACCGTGGCCTGGAGCGTGTTTTTCTTTTGCAACGGTTTGTGCGCCGCCCTGCTGACACTGTGGGCGCCGCTGAACTGGTGGATGTTGTACACCGGCCTGATCTCCTACGGATTGATCGGCCTGATGTTTGCCATTGAATGGCTGATACGACAACGGGTAAGAGGTCGCCCATGAACTGGATAAAACTTGAGCAGCTATTGCTCAAGGCCCTGCCGGCGCGTGCCGTAACAAGCGCACCGGCACTCGATCACGCACAACTGCGCGAACAGGCCCTGGGCCTGGCCGCCGGTCTGCAAGCCAAGGGCGTACAGCGTCTGGCCGTGCATCTTGAAGATGCCGCCGATCTGGCTATCGCCCTGCTCGGTGCCTGGCGCGCCGGGGTCAGCGTATTGCTGCCTTCGGATCTGCAAGCGCAAACCCGCCAGCGCTGGTCGAACGACGTCGATCTGTGGCTGACCGACCATGCCGGTGACGCTCGCCTGAGCGATCTGCAGCAACCGGCATTGCCCGCTGCCGAATTGGACCTCGACCAATGCCGCCTGAGCCTGTGCACTTCCGGCTCCAGCGGCGAGCCAAAGCGCATCGACAAATCCCTGCAGCAACTGGCCAACGAAGTCGAAGCCCTTGAGCAACTCTGGGGCGCCGATCTCGGTGAGGCCTGCATTCTTGGCAGCGTCGCCACCCAGCACATTTACGGTTTGCTGTTCCGCGTGCTGTGGCCGCTGTGCGCCGGGCGTCCGTTCCTGCGCAAGCAACTGGCCTTCCCGGAAGACCTGCAACGCGCCAGCCGCGAGCACCCGGCCTTCGCCTGGGTCGCCAGCCCGGCGCTGCTCAAACGTATGGGCGACAACCTCGACTGGCCGGCCCTGAGCGCCGTGCGCCGGGTGTTTTCTTCCGGTGGCGCACTGCCGGCAGACGCCGCGCAAAGTTTGCATCAGCGCCTGGGACAATGGCCGACAGAAATCCTCGGCAGCTCGGAAACCGGCGGCATCGCCTGGCGTCAGGGCGAATCGTTGTGGCAGCCGTTTGCCGGTGTCGAGTTGAGCCAGGACAGCGACGGCGCCCTGCTGATCGCTTCGCCTTATCTGCCCGCCGGGCATGTCGAACACACCGCCGATGCGGCACGCATTCAGGCCGATGGCCGCTTTGAATTGCTCGGACGACTCGACCGGATCGTCAAACTCGAAGAAAAACGTATTTCTCTGCCGATGCTAGAACAGGCGCTGGTGGCTCACGACTGGGTCGCCGAAGCGCGTCTGGGCGTGGTGCAGGAAAACCGCGCATCCCTCGGCGCTCTGCTGGTGCTCAGCGAATCGGGCCTGTTTGCCCTGCGCGAACACGGTCGGCGCAGCCTGACCGAAACCCTGCGCCGTCATCTCGGCGACCACTGCGAAGCCCTGGCCATGCCCCGCCGCTGGCGCCTGCTGCGACAGTTGCCGCTGAACTCGCAGGGCAAGTTGCCTCAGGCCGACGTCGAAGCCTTGCTGCTGGCACCACGGCCGAAAGCGCCGGAGATTCTGGAGCAGGCCGAAACCGAGGGCGAATGGAACCTGCAATTGAGCGTTCCGCCGGATCTGGCCTATTTCAGCGGCCACTTTCCCAAGGCCCCGGTGCTGCCCGGCGTGGTACAGGTCGAATGGGCACTGAACCTGGGTCGGCAACTGCTGAACCTGCCCGGCGCGTTCGCCGGCATGGAAGTGCTGAAGTTCCAGCAACTGGTGCGCCCCGGCGATGAAGTCCAGTTGCACCTGCGCTTCGATCCGGAGCGCGGCAAGTTGTATTTCGCCTACCGCAACGAAACCGCCACCTGTTCCAGCGGGCGGATTCTGTTGGGGGCTGGCGATGCATAACCCTTGCGCCGTGATCCCGGTCTACAACCACGAAACCGCCATCGGCACGGTGGTCGACGCCCTGCTCGCCGAGGATCTGCCGTGCATCCTGGTGGACGATGCCAGCAGCAAATCCTGCGCGGCGGTGCTGGACGCACTGGCCGAGCGCGAGCGGGTTCATCTGGTGCGCCTAACCGCCAACCAGGGCAAGGGCGGCGCGGTGATGACCGGTCTGCGTGAAGCGGCGCGGCTGGGTTTCAGCCATGCCTTGCAGGTCGACGCCGACGGTCAGCATGACTTGCAGGATGTCGCGCGGTTCATCGAAGAATCCCGAGCTCACCCCAAGTCGCTGATCTGCGGTTATCCGCTGTACGACGCCAGCGTGCCGAAAGGTCGTTTGTATGCGCGTTATCTGACCCACGTGATGGTGTGGATCAACACCTTGTCGCTGCAGATTCGCGATTCGATGTGCGGCTTCCGGGTGTATCCGCTGGAACCGACGCTGGGCGTGATCGATTCGGCGCGGATCGGCAAGCGCATGGATTTCGACTCGGACATTCTGGTGCGCCTGGCCTGGCGCAATCAGCCGATGCGCTGGTTGCAGACCAGCGTGCATTACCCGCTGGACGGCGTGTCGCACTTTCGCCTGTTCCACGACAACGTGCTGATCTCGAGCATGCACACGCGCCTGTTCTTTGGCATGTTGCTGCGCATGCCCGTGATCCTCTGGCGACGGTGGCGCGCATGACCGTCGAGACCGACAAGAAGCACTGGGCCGACCGCGAAGAGCGCGGCAGTTTCCTGCTGATGAAATTCACCGCGTTCGCCGCCAAGGTTCTCGGCCGACGCCTGCTGAGCCCGTTGCTGTACGGCATCGTCCTGTACTTTTTCCTGTTCGGTCGCACCGCCCGGCGCAGTGCCTGGCAGTATCAGCAGCGCCTCGCCGACTGGAGCGGTCGCCACGAATTGCGCCCGACCCGGTGGCGGGTGTTCCGCCAGTTCATGGCATTCGCCGATTCGCTGCTCGACAAGCTCGACGTGTGGAACGGCAAGCTGAAGATCGAGCAGATCGAAATCATCGACCCGGCGCTGTTGCGCAATCAGTTGCGCGGCTGTCGCGGGCAACTGCTGGTCGGCGCACATCTGGGCAACCTCGAGGTGTGCCGGGCGCTGGCGGAGCTGGGCGAAAAGGTCACCATGAACGTGCTGGTGCACACCAAGCACGCCGAGCAATTCAATCGCCTGCTGGGCGAGGCCGGCGCGACCAACCTGCGGCTGATCCAGGTCAGCGAACTGGACCCGGTGATCATGCTGCAACTGCACGAACGCCTGGAGCGCGGCGAGTGGCTGGCGATTGCCGGCGACCGCGTGCCGCTGCATGGCGGGCGCAGCGTGACCGTGGACTTTCTCGGCCACCCGGCGCCGTTCCCGCAAGGGCCGTGGCTGCTGGCTGGCCTGCTGAAATGCCCGGTCAACCTGCTGATGTGCTTGAAACAGCCCGACGGCCACTATCGACTGACCCTCGAACCCTTCGCCGACGCCGTGGTGTGGTCACGCCGCGAGCGCGAACAGGTCATTCATCAGTGGGCGACCCGCTATGCGCAACGCCTGAGTCACTATTGCCTCGAAGCACCGTGCCAATGGTTCAACTTTTACCCATTCTGGAAAACCGATGACAACGCCAACTCCTGAGCCGGTCACCTTCGGCGAACGCCCTTTGCGCATCGAAGACGTGTTGGCCCTGGCCAACCGTCAGGCGCCCGTGCAGTTGCAGAGCGACGCGCCTTATCGCGAACGCATCGCCAAGGGCGCGCGGTTTCTCGATTCGCTGCTGGACAAGGAAGGCGTGATCTACGGCGTGACCACCGGTTACGGCGATTCCTGCGTGGTCGCGGTGCCGCTGCATCACGTCGAGGCGCTGCCGCGTCATCTCTACACGTTCCACGGTTGCGGACTGGGCAAACTGCTCGACGCCCAGGCCACCCGCGCGGTGCTGGCGGCGCGTTTGCAGTCGCTGTGCCACGGCGTGTCCGGGGTGCGCATCGAGTTGCTGGAACGCCTGCACGCGTTTCTTGAACACGACATTCTGCCGCTGATCCCCGAAGAGGGTTCGGTGGGCGCCAGCGGCGATCTGACGCCGTTGTCCTACGTCGCCGCGACGCTGTCCGGCGAGCGTGAAGTGATGTTCCGTGGCGAGCGTCGCCAGGCTGCCGACGTGCACCGCGAACTGGGCTGGATGCCTTTGGTGCTGCGCCCGAAAGAAGCGCTGGCACTGATGAACGGCACCGCCGTAATGACCGGCCTCACCTGCCTGGCCTATGCCCGCGCCGATTACCTGCTGCAACTGGCCACTCGCATCACCGCGCTGAACGTGGTGGCGCTGCAAGGTAATCCGGAGCACTTCGACGAGCGCCTGTTCGCCGCCAAGCCGCATCCGGGGCAAATGCAGGTCGCCGCGTGGCTGCGCAAGGATCTGGCGATCGACGCGCCGACCGCGCCGCTGCACCGTTTGCAGGATCGCTACTCGCTGCGCTGCGCACCGCACGTGCTCGGCGTGCTGGCCGACAGCCTGAACTGGCTGCGCTCGTTCATCGAAACCGAACTTAACAGCGCCAACGACAACCCGATCATCGACGCCGAAGCCGAGCGCGTGCTGCACGGCGGACACTTCTACGGCGGGCATATCGCGTTCGCCATGGACAGCCTGAAAAACCTCGTGGCCAACGTCGCCGACCTGCTCGACCGACAACTCGCGCTGCTGGTGGACGAACGTTACAACCACGGCTTACCGAGCAACCTGTCCGGCGCCAGCGTCGACCGCGCAATGCTCAACCACGGCTTCAAGGCCGTGCAGATCGGCGCCAGCGCCTGGACTGCCGAAGCGTTGAAAAACACCATGCCGGCCAGCGTGTTCTCGCGTTCCACCGAGTGCCACAACCAGGACAAGGTGAGCATGGGCACCATCGCCGCCCGCGACGCCATTCGTGTGCTGGAGCTGACCGAACAGGTCGCCGCCGCCACGTTGCTCGCGGCCAATCAAGGCGTGTGGCTGCGTAGCCGCGATGAAGATGCACGACCACTGCCGCCATCGCTGGCCGCCATGCATGAACAACTGGCCCAGGACTTCCCGCCGGTGATCGAAGACCGCGCCCTGGAAAGCGAATTGCGCCTGTGCCTGCAACGCATCGCCGAGCAACACTGGAGGCTGCATGCGTAGTGCCGGAGTGCTTCACGCCGATACAGAAATCCTCGTGCCGTTCTTTGACGTCGACACCATGCACGTCGTCTGGCACGGCCATTACGTGAAATACCTGGAAGTGGCGCGCTGCGCACTGCTCGACAAGATCGGCCACAACTACAACCAGATGGTCGACTCGGGCTATGCCTGGCCGGTGATCGACCTGCAACTGCGCTATGTGCGCGGCGCGGTGTTCGGTCAACGGTTGAACGTGCGCGCCAGTCTGGTGGAGTGGGAAAACCGCCTGAAGATTAACTACCTCATCACCGACGCCCAGACCGGCGAGCGCCTGACCCGCGCCAGCTCGGTGCAGGTCGCCGTCGAAGTGAGCAGCCGCGAGATGCAACTGGCTTCGCCAAAAGTCTTCACCGATGCCGTGGAAAGGATGCTGCGATGAATGTGTGGTTGAAATCCCTTGGGGCCCTGGCGCTGCTGACGCTGTCGTCGCTGGCCAACGCCTTCGATCTGCAACAGTTGAGCGAGCAACTGGCGAAGCCGGACGTGATCCACGGTCGGTTCATCCAGGAAAAACACCTGCGCGCCCTGCCCCAGCCGCTGATCAGCAACGGCAGTTTTGTCCTCGCCAAAAACCACGGCCTGCTGTGGCTGCTGAAAACCCCGCTGCAACAGGATTACCGGATCAGCGCCAAGGGCATCGCCCGGCGTGATGCAACCGGCTGGCAACTGCTGCCGAACAAGAGCGCCGGGGCCGAGCAGAACCGCTTGTTCCTGGCGGTGCTGCAAGGCGACAGCAGCGGTCTGCAACGGGATTTCGAACTGGCCCTGAGCGGCGATGCGCAGCAATGGCAACTGACCCTGACCCCGCGCTCGGTGCTGCTCAAGCAGGTCTTCAACCAGATCAACATCAGCGGCGGCACGTTGGTGAACACCATCGAACTGCTGGAAACCCAGGGCGACAGCACCGTGCTGCGCATGCAGGACAGCACCGCCGGCCAACCTCTGAGCGACGCGGAGCAACATGACTTTGCCGAGTGAACGCAGGCTGCCCTGGCTGTTCCTGATCCTGCTGCTGGCCGTTGTCGCACTGGGCGGATGGCAGTGGCGCAACGGTGCGCCGCTGTCGGCCAACCTGATGGAACTGGTGCCCGGCACCCACCCGGACGCCCTCGAACTGCGCGCCGAACAACGCATGCAGGAACCGCTCAACCGCGACATGCTGGTGCTGGTCGGCCACGCCGATCGCCAGCAAGCCGTCGCCATGGCCCAGACCCTGGGCGAGCAATGGCAGGCCAGCGGGCTATTCGAAAAGGTCCAGTGGAACCTGCAAGCCGATCTGCCGGCCCTGCGCACGCAACTGCTGCAAGGGCGGCTGGCGATGCTCTCGGCGGATGACCGGCAACTGCTGATCGAACATCCCGACGCCTTTATCCAGCAACGGGTACAGGCGCTGTTCGACCCGTTCACCGGGTTCAGTCTGGTGCCGAGCCAGGACGACTGGCTGGGCCTGACCGGACGCATCCAGAACAGCCAGCCGCAACATGGCGCGGTGCAACTGGACATCGGCAGCGGCGCGTTGATCGCCGACGCCGACGGCAAAAGCTGGGTGCTGCTGCGCGCACGCACCACCGGCAGCGCCTTCGACATGAATCAACCGCTGCAAGTCGCCGCCCTGTTGCAACACAGCCGTGAGGAAGCGGCGAGTGCCGACGTGCAACTGCTGGCCGCCAGCGGTCTGCTGTACGCCGCCAACGGTCAGCAGCAGGCGACCCGGGAAATGACCTGGGTCGGCGGCGGCGCCACCATCGGCATCCTGTTGCTGTTGCTGCTCGCCTTCCGCCGCTGGCGGGTGCTGCTGGCATTCATTCCGGTGCTGGTGGGCATGCTGTTCGGTGCAGTGGCTTGTGTGGCGCTGTTCGGGCACATGCACGTGATGACGCTTGTGCTTGGTTCCAGCCTGATCGGCGTGGCAGTGGATTACCCGCTGCACTATCTGTCCAAGAGCTGGAGCCTCAAGCCCTGGCACAGCTGGCCGGCGTTGCGCCTGACCCTGTCCGGGCTGACGTTGAGCCTGATCACCAGCGCCATCGGTTACCTGGCACTGGCCTGGACGCCCTTCCCGGCCCTGACCCAAATCGCCGTGTTCTCCGCCGCCGGTTTGCTCGGCGCCTACCTGTCGGCGGTGTGCCTGTTGCCGGCGCTGCTGAAAAACGTCGAACTGCGCCCGGCGCAATGGCCGCTGCAACTGGCCGAGCGTCTGGTGCGACTGCGGGAAAACCTGCTCGACCACGTCAGGACGCCGGTATTGCTGGCCCTGCTGATCGCCTTCTGCGTCGGCGGCCTGCTGCAACTGGAGAGCAAGAATGACATTCGCCAGTGGGTCGGCGCGCCGCAACGCCTGACCGATGAAGCGCAGACCATCGCGCGGATTACCGGCTATCAGCCGACCAGCCAATTCTTCCTGGTGCGCGCCGCCGATCAGCAGCAATTGCTGGAGCGGCAAGCGGCCCTGAGCGAGCGGCTGGATCAACTGGTCAACCTCGACAAGTTGCAGGGTTATCTGGCACTTAATCAATTGGTCAGCCCGCCGGCTCAGCAGCAACAGGTGCGGGAAGCGCTGAGCAAGTTGCCGCAGTTCTGGCAGCCGTTGCTGGAAGTCGGCGTGCCGCTGGCGGCGCTGCAAACCGAACTGCAACAGTTGCAGGCCCTGCCCGCCGAGGACATCGATGCAGCACTGGCCGGCCCGCTCGGCGAGCCCTACCGCACGCTGTGGCTCGGCCCGACCGAGGATGGCGTGGCGGCGATGGTCAGCCTGCAAGGCCTGAACAATCCGTCGCTGCTGCGGGTGCAGGCGCTGGATCTGCCGGGGGTGATGCTGGTGGATCGGCTCGGCGAACTGAACAAGGTGTTCGCCCAGACCCAGATCAGCGCCGCGGAACTGAAACTCGCGTCCTGCGTGTTGATCGTGCTGGTGCTGATGCTGCCGTTCGGTCTCGGTGGCGCCCTGCGAATCGTTGCTCTACCGCTGCTCGCTGCGTTGTGCAGCCTGGCCAGCCTGGGCTGGCTCGGTCAGCCGCTGACCCTGTTCAGCCTGTTCGGCCTGTTGCTGGTGACGGCGATCAGCGTCGACTACGCGATCCTCATGCGCGAACAGGTCGGCGGCGCGGCCGTCAGCCTGCTCGGCACCTTGCTCGCAGCCGCCACCACCTGGCTGTCGTTCGGCCTGCTGGCGGTGTCGAGCACCCCGGCGGTGAGTAACTTCGGCCTGTCGGTGAGCCTCGGCCTGGCGTTCAGCTTCATGCTCGCGCCGTGGGCCGGGCGTCAGACCCATGCGGTTGCCGTCACGGAGCCTGCAGCATGATGGTGGTGATTTTCTGGCTGATGGCCCTGGCGCTGTTCTTCGTCGCCACCCGGGTCGGCCGGCATTTCGGGCTGATCCCGATCGTCAGTCAATTGCTGCTGGCCAGCTTCGGCCTGCCGCTGCTGATGTACTTCTGGATCGAACCGGGCTGGCAACTCAACGGCGCCGCACTGATCGCGCCGGGCTGGTTGAAAAATCTCTACAGCCTGAGCTTCGCCCTGTTGCTGGGGCACATCCTCAGCGACGTGATCGACCTGCGCCTGGACCGTCAGAGCGTGAAGATCGCCCTGCCGAGTTTCGCCGTACCGTTCGCCTGCGGCCTGGCGACGGCGTACTGGCTGCTGCCGACACAACCGTGGATCAACTCGCTGGCCATCGGTCTGGTGTTCGCCATCACCGCAATCCCGGTGTTGTACCTGTACCTGCGCCACATCGACTACCCGCCCGCCGCCACCCGGCGTCTGGTGCAGACCGCGATCCTGATCGACCTGACCTGCTGGACGCTGTTCGGCCTCGCCCAGGGCAGCCTGCACCTGAGCAGTCTGTTGCTGCCGCTGGGGCTGGCCTGCGTACCCGTGCTGCTTCGGGTGTTCGGCATCCGCCGGCCATTGACCTACAGCCTCGGCTTTTTTGCGCTGCTGGTGCTGGCCGAACACTACAAACTCAACGCGCTGATTTTTGGCATCGGCTATCTGCTGTGCATGGCCGCGCTCAAGGTGCCACTGGTGTTGCCGATCCCGGCGCACTGGATGAACCGCTTGCAGACGTGGGTCGCGATTCCGCTGATCCTGACTTTCGGCATCGTCCAGATCGACGTGCACAGCGCCCTTGCCAGCCTCGGTGCCGTGCAATGGGCGGCGCTGCTGCTGTTGCCGGTCGCCAGCAAAATCCTGGGTAACTGGCTCGGCCTCGGCTGGGCCGGCGCGTCGTTCGAAGGCGCCAGCCGCTGGCGCGAGAGCGTGCTGCTGAACATTCGCGGCTTGAGCGAAATCGTCTTTCTCAACCTGCTGTTGCAACAACAACTCATCAGCCCGGCGCTGTACTTTGCGCTGATGCTGATGGGTCTGATCGCGACGCTGTTGCCGGCCTTCATCGGCCTGCACCGGGCGTCACTGAACCCTATTGCCGTACCCAGGAGCTCACGTGCCAATCGTTGAAATGGAATCCCGTCAGGTCGTGATCATCGGCGCCGGCCCCTCCGGCGCCATCGCCGCCGCATTGCTCAAACGCAAGGGGCACGACGTGCTGGTGATCGAGCGTCAGCATTTCCCGAGGTTCTCCATCGGTGAAAGCCTGCTCTGCCATTGCCTGGATTTCGTCGAAGAGGCCGGCATGCTCGAGGCGGTGAATGCCGCCGGTTTCCAACGCAAGAACGGTGCGGCGTTCGCCTGGGGCGAGCGCTACAGCGCCTTCGATTTTGGCGACACCTTCACCGCCGGCAAGCCCACGACTCTGCAGGTGCAACGCGCCGACTTCGACAAGTTGCTGGCCGATCAGGCGGCATTGCAGGGCGCGGAAATCCGCTATGGCGACGCGATTGTCAGCGTCGATTTCGAACGTCCGCGACCGCAGTTGAATGTGCGCCGCGAAGACGCCAGCGAGTACCGCGTCGAAGCCGATTTTGTCCTCGATGCCAGCGGCTACGGCCGCGTGCTGTCACGCCTGCTCGACCTGGAAGCGCCGTCGAATTTCCCGGTTCGCCAGGCCGTGTTCACTCACGTCGAGGACCACATCGATCACCCCGGCTTCGACCGTGAAAAAATCCTCATCACCACCCATCCGCAGCACCGCGACATCTGGTTCTGGTCGATCCCGTTCAGCAACGGTCGCTGCTCGGTAGGCGTGGTGGCTGCCGCTGAACATTTCGCAGGGCGCGATACCGACCTCGACGCCTGCCTGCGCGGATTCATCGCCGAAACCCCGAGCCTGGCCAAAGTGCTGAACAACGCCGTGTGGGATACCCCAGCGCGCACGCTCGGCGGCTATGCGGCCAACGTCAAAACCCTGCACGGCCCGGGCTTTGCGCTGCTGGGCAACGCGGCGGAATTTCTCGACCCGGTGTTCTCCTCGGGCGTGACCATTGCCATGCGTTCGGCGAGCATGGCCGCCGCTGTGCTGCATCGACAGTTGCAGGGCGAAACGGTGGACTGGCAACGGGAATTCGCCGAGCCGCTGAAACGCGGGGTCGACACGTTCCGCTGCTACGTCGAAGGCTGGTACGCCGGCACCTTTCAGGACGTGATTTTCCACGAGCAAGGCTCCCCGGAAATCCGCCGCATGATCTGCTCGATCCTCGCCGGTTACGCCTGGGACGAACGCAACCCGTTCGTCAGTGAAGCGCGCCGTCGGCTGAAGATGATCTCCGAACTCTGTGCAAGGGACGACACTTGAATTACTTGAGCGACAACTACGTCGAGGAAACCCGCTTCGGCTTCTGGTTCCTGCGCAGCCACACCTGGCAGCACCATGTGCTGCGCGTGGCAATCAACGATCTGCGCGGGCTGTTCAGCGAATCATTGCCCGCCAACCCGGTGCTGCTGGATGCCGGCTGCGGTCAGGGCAAGTCGTTCGGCCATCTGCGCCAGACCTTCGCGCCACAGCGCCTGATCGGCGTCGATGCCGACCCGCACAGCCTTGAACTGAGCGCCGCCGAGGCCGCGCGTCTGGGCTTCGACGTCGAGCTGATCGGCAGCGACTGCGCGACCCTCAATGTGCCGGACGCCAGCGTCGACCTGCTGTTCTGTCACCAGACCTTCCATCATCTGGTGGAGCAGGAAAAAGCCCTCGCCGAGTTCTATCGGGTGCTCAAGCCGGGCGGTTACCTGCTGTTCGCCGAGTCCACCGAGGCTTACATTGATACGTGGGTGATTCGCTGGCTGTTCCGGCATCCGATGCATGTGCAAAAGAGCGCGGCGCAGTACCTGGAGATGATTCGCCAGCAGGGTTTCGAGTTTGCCGAACAGAACGTTTCGTACCCGTATCTGTGGTGGAGCCGGTCGAAGGATTTCGGTCTGCTCGAGCGTTTTGGTCTGCGCCAGCCCAAGCCCTTTGGCCAGCGGGAAGAAACCCTGGTCAACGTGGTGGCCCGCAAACCCTTGAACGAGGCTGTCTGATGTTGCGTGTTCTGCTGCTCGCCTGTGTCCTTCTGCTCGGTGCCTGCGCCAGTCAGGCGCCGCTGCCGGCCGGCAACCCGAGCCTGCCGCTGCCGATGCAACTGCATATCGAACGTCACCTGGCCGGGCAACAGCAAGACTGGTTGCTGGTAATTCAGCGCGAAGGGCCCGGCATCCGCTGGTCGATGATGGATCCGCTAGGCATTCCCCAGGCCCGTCAGCAGTTGATCGACGGGCACTGGCAGGCCGACGGCCTGCTGCCGCCCAACCCGGAAGCACGGGAGCTGTTCGCCGCGCTGCTGTTCGCCCTGACCCCGGCGGGCGAGCTGTCGCGCAACTACCCCGAGGCGCAGCAACAGGGCGGCCAACGTTCCCTGCCGGCGCGCTGGGACATCCGTTACACCCAACCCTTGAGCTTCGAATTGAACCTGCCACAAGGCCCGCACTATCGCGTAACGCCACTCGGTGAACCGACGTCATGACCGCCTACCTCAATGCCCTCGGCGTGATCTGCGCCCTGGGGCGCGACAAGCCAGCCGTGGCACGCAACCTGTTTGCCGGCGACTGCTCGGGCATGCGCCGCGAGTCCGGCTGGGTGCCGGAGCGCGAGCTGCCGGTGGCCGCCGTGCACGGCGATCTGGCGCCGATTCCCGATGCATTGGCCGACCAGCGCAGCCGCAACAACCAACTGCTGCTGGAAGCCGCGTTGCAGATTCGCGATGACATCGAGCAGGCGATCCAGACTTACGGCCGCGAGCGCATCGGCGTGGTGCTCGGCACCAGCACTTCGGGCATCGACGAGGCCAGCCGTGGCCTCGCGCACTACATCCGCGACCAACAGTTCCCGGCCGATTACGACTACCGGCAACAGGAACTCGGCGCCCCGGCGAATTTCCTCGCCGACTGGCTGCAACTGAGCGGCCCGACCTATGTGATTTCCACTGCCTGCACCTCCAGCGCACGCGCGCTGATGAGCGCCCGACGCCTGCTCGATCTGGGCCTGTGCGACGCGGTGCTGTGCGGCGGTGTCGACAGTCTGTGCAAACTGACCCTCAACGGTTTCAGTGCGCTGGAAGCGGTGTCGGACCAGCGCTGCAATCCGTTTTCCGCCAACCGCAACGGCATCAACATCGGCGAAGCGGCGGTGCTGTTCGTGATGAGCAAACAGCGCGGCGCTGGGCCGGGCATCGCTCTGCTCGGCGCCGGCGCCAGCTCCGACGCGCACCACATTTCCGCACCGGAACCGACCGGCCGTGGCGCGCTGCAATCGATGCAGAAAGCCCTCGACCAAGCCCATCTGCAAGCCGGCGACATCAGTTACCTGAACCTGCACGGCACCGCGACCCAGCACAACGACGCGATGGAAAGTCTGGCCGTCGCCACCCTGTTTCCCGAAGGCGTGCCGTGTTCCTCGACCAAACCGATGACCGGCCACACCCTCGGCGCCGCCGGCGCACTGGAAGCGGCGTTCTGCTGGTTGAGCCTGACTGCCGACAACCCCGACCACGCCTTGCCGCCGCACGTCTGGGATGGCCAGGCCGATCCCGACTTGCCAGCGCTGAAGTGGGTGACCGCAAGCGAACGCCTGGCGTCCATTGCACCCCGCTACCTGATGAGCAACTCGTTTGCCTTCGGTGGCAATAACGTCAGCCTGATTATCGGAGACGCCCCATGAGCCACTGGCCGCTCGCCGAACTGCTGCCCCACGCTGGCGACATGATCCTGATCGACCGGATCCTGAGCTTTGACGACGAACAGATCCACACCACCCTCACCGTCCGCACCGGCGGCCTGTTCAGCCTGCCCGACGGCAGCCTGCCGGCCTGGGTCGGCGTCGAGCTGATGGCGCAAAGCGTCGCCGCGTTCGCCGGCTGCCATGCGCGGCAGAAAGGCAACCCGGTGGAGCTGGGCTTTCTGCTCGGCACACGCAAGTTCGAATGCAATGTCGCAGCCTTTCCGGTCGGCAGCGAACTGACCATCCATGGCTTGCGCTCGCTGGAAGACGACAACGGCATGGGCGTATTCGAATGCCATATCAACGCGCCCGGCATCGAGGCCAGCGCCCGGCTGAACGTGTTCCGCCCGCCCCATGCGGCGGACTATCTAGAGCAATCCAAGGAGTCGAACGATGACTGAATCCATCCTGGTCACCGGCTCCAGCCGTGGCATCGGCCGCGCCATCGCCCTGCGTCTGGCTCAGGCCGGGCATGACATCGTCGTGCATTGCCGCAGTGGTCTGAGCGACGCGCAGGCGGTGCAGGCTGAAATCCAGGCCCTGGGCCGCCAAGCGCGCATCCTGCAATTCGACGTGGCTGATCGCGAAACCTGCAAAGCCATCCTCGAAGCCGACGTTGAAGCCCACGGCGCCTACTACGGCGTGGTGCTCAATGCCGGCCTGACCCGCGACGGCGCCTTTCCGGCCCTGAGCGACGATGACTGGGACGTGGTGCTGCGTACCAACCTCGACGGTTTCTACAACGTCCTGCACCCGGTGATGATGCCGATGATCCGCCGCCGCGCCGCTGGTCGCATCGTGTGCATTACCTCGGTGTCGGGGCTGATCGGCAACCGTGGTCAGGTCAATTACAGCGCCTCGAAGGCCGGCGTGATCGGCGCCGCGAAAGCCTTGGCGATCGAACTGGCCAAGCGCAAGATCACGGTCAACTGCGTTGCGCCGGGCCTGATCGATACGGCGATGCTCGATGAAAACGTGCCGGTGGAAGAACTGTTGAAAATGATCCCCGCACAGCGCATGGGCACGCCTGAAGAGGTGGCCGGTGCGGTGAATTTCCTGATGTCGGCGGAAGCGTCGTACATCACCCGCCAGGTGCTGGCGGTCAACGGAGGCTTGTGCTGATGAAGCGCGTCGTCGTCACCGGCATGGCCGGCATTACCTCGCTGGGCAGCGACTGGGACACCATCGCCGGCAATTTCGCCGCCAACCGCAGCGGCATTCGCCGGATGGACGAGTGGGATCGCTTCAGCGAACTCAATACCCGCCTGGCCGGGCCCATCGATGATTTCCAGGTGCCGGCGCACTGGACCCGCAAACAGCTGCGCAGCATGGGCCGTGTTTCACGGCTGGCCGTCGGCGCGGCGGAAAAAGCGCTGGCTGATGCCGGCCTGCTCGGCGACGAGTCGATCAAGGACGGGCGCATGGGCGTGGCCTGTGGTTCGTCCACCGGCAGCACCGACGAGATCAAGGCGTTCGGCAACATGCTGCTCAACTCGGTGGCCGAAGGCCTCAACGCCAACTCCTACGTGCGGATGATGCCGCACACCACGGCGGCGAACATCAGCATCTTCTTCGGCCTCACCGGCCGCTTGATCCCGACCTCCAGCGCCTGCACCAGCGGCAGCCAGGGCATCGGTTATGCCTACGAGGCGATCAAGTTCGGTCGTCTGCCACTGATGCTCGCCGGCGGCGCCGAAGAGCTGTGCCCGACCGAAGCCATGGTGTTCGACGCGCTGTACGCCACCAGCCTGAAAAACGATGCACCGCACACCTCGCCCCGCCCCTACGACAAGGGCCGCGACGGTCTGGTGATCGGTGAAGGCGGCGGCATGCTGGTGCTTGAAGAGCTGGAACACGCCCTGGCACGCGGTGCGCACATTCACGCCGAGATCGTCGGTTTCGGCAGCAACGCCGACGGCCAGCACACCACCCGCCCCGAACAGATCACCATGCGCCGGGCAATGGAACTGGCGCTGGAAGATGCAGGCCTTGCGCCGGACGCCATCGGCTACGTCAACGGCCACGGCACCGCCACCGAACAGGGCGATGTCGCTGAAACCCTGGCCACCAGTGCCCTGTTCGGCGAGCGCATGCCGATCAGTTCGCAAAAGAGCTTCCTGGGCCACACCCTCGGCGCCTGCGGGGCGCTGGAATCGTGGTTCAGCATCGAGATGCTCAACCGCGACCTGTACGTGCACACGCTCAACCTCGACGAGGTCGATCCGCACTGCGGCAAGCTCGACTACCTGCGCGGCGAGTTCCGGCAGATGAGCCACGAATACGTGATGAACAACAACTTCGCTTTCGGCGGGGTCAACACCTCGCTGATCTTCCGCCGCTGGCCCCAACCGAATTAATCCAGGTCAAGGAGACCTCTATGCACTTCAAAAAACTCGCTGCCACCCTGCTCATCTGCGCCTTGCCGGCCGTCAGCCAGGCCCGTGACACGGCGGTCTATCTGCCGTTCGACAAGGCCGTCGCCGAAGCGACCCGCACCGGCAAGATCGACGGCAGCGTGAAGTTCTATCTGGCGGGCAACGCCCCAGCCGGCAAAGTTACCGTCGTCAGCCCCGGCGCCGTGACCAACAAGAAGACCAACGCCTTCAACAAGACCGACCAGGAAGCCTGCGAGTGGGTCGTGCAATCGGCGATCATCAGCCTGCACCAGGCCGCAAAAAACGCCGGCGCCAACGCCGTGACCAACATCGTCAGCTTCTACAAGAGCAACGAGCGCAAGGATGCGAAAACCTACGAATGCCACGCGGGCGCCATCATGGCCGGCGTAGCGTTGAAGGGCGATCTGGCGACGGTTCAGTAACGGCCGGAACGACGAAGGGCGCCTTTCGGCGCCCTTTTCAATTCAGATCATGTGCTGGCATGCAACTTCAGCCCCAGCGCTTTCATGACTTTGAGGATCGTTCCAAACTCGGGATTTACCTCGCCTGACAGTGCGCGATAAAGACTTTCCCTTGATAGCCCCGCATCCCGCGCGACCTGGGTCATGCCACGCGCCCGAGCGATAGTGCCAAGTGCCTTGGCAATAAAAGCCGGGTCATCCCCCGCCTCTTCCATGCAGGCATCCAGATAGTTGGCCATGTCCTCTTCTGTCTTGAGGTACTCGGCTGAGTCCCAACGAGTGAATTGTTCGGTCATGGGTTTTGCTCCTGCCAGGATTCCGCGATGAGCCTGGCTTGCTTGATGTCTCGAGATTGACTGCTCTTGTCTCCACCACAAAGGAGGATGACCAGCTGACGACCTTGCTGCATGAAATAGACCCGATATCCCGGGCCATAGTCAATTCGGGCTTCGCTGATCCCTTCGCCAATGGCTTTGACATCACCGAAGTTTCCTTCAGCCATACGATCAATTCGCACCTGAATACGCATCCTGGCGCGACTATCAGCCAGCTTCACAAGCCAGCTCGAGAATGTGGAGCTTCGAAGTATCTCAGTCATGGTCGCAAGTGTAGCCGTTGAGCTACACGCACTCTACATGGACTTCTCTCTGTCCGATATACGGCGTCTACACTCGTCATACCCATGATTTGCTGCGCGTTACGTCAAGGAGACGACCATGCAAGCGAAAGCCCTGATCGCTACCGCCCTTTTCAGCCTGCTCCCCAGCGCCAGCCACGCCACCAATCTGATGTACATGCCCTTCGAAACCGTCGTGTCGGATGCGATGCGCGCCGGGCGGCTGGATGGCAGTGTGACGTTTTATCTGGTCGGCAACGGGCCTCAGGGCACTCAGCGGTTGTTGCGGCGCGGGGTGGTCAGCGATCTGAAGACCAACGGCTTCAACAAGAGCGATCACGACTCCTGCGAGTGGGTGTTGCAGTCGAATCTGATTGCGCTGCAGGCCGAGGCCAAGCGTGTCGGGGCGAATGCGGTGACCAACATCGTCAGCTACTACGACCAGCATGTGCGCAAGGATCTGAACACTTACGAATGTCGGGCCGGCATCTTTGTCACACGAGTGGCGTTGAAGGGTGATCTGGTGCGGCTGCCCTGATCAACCGGCTTCGACCTTGCGCGTGAGCAGTTCGACAAATGCCTTGGCCATCGGTGATTTCTGATCCTTGCGCTGCACCAGCCACACCGCCGTCACGGCCTCGGGATCGAGCAGCGGTCGATAGACCACGCCGTCGATGCGCATCCGCTGATACGACGCTGGCATCACTGACACGCCCAAACCGGCTGCCACCAGACCGATGATGGTCATGGCTTCGCCGGCCTCCTGGGCAAAGTGCGGACTGAATCCCGCGTCGCGGGCCAGGCTGATCAACTGTGAATACAAACCACTGCCGTAACTGCGCGGGAAGAACACGAACGGCTCAAGTGCCAGCGCCGAGAGGAACAGTCCCTCTTCAGAGCCCTGCGCCAGCGGATGTTTGGAACTAAGCACCGCCACCAAAGGCTCACGCATCAGTTCGACCACGCTGAGCGAATCCGGCAAACCCAGCGGTCGCATGATGCCGACTTCGATCGATTCGTCCACCAACGCGTCGGCCACCATGGTGCTGCTCATCTCGCGCAGGTTCAGGTGCACAGCCGGGAAGCGCTGACGGAAGGAAAAAATCGCCTGGGGAATGGTCGAGTTGAAAGGCGCCGACGAAGTGAAGCCGATCTTCAACTCCCCTAGTTCACCGAGTTGCGCCCGGCGGGCCACGTCCGCCGCTTTATCGACCTGAGCCAGCACCAGCCGCGCTTCCTCCAGAAACAGTCGCCCGGCCTCGCTGAGCTCGACCCGACGATTGGTACGCTCGAACAGTCGCGCGCCGACTTCCTGTTCCAGCGCCTGAATCTGCTGGCTCAGCGGTGGCTGGGAGATGCCCAGCACCTGTGCGGCGCGGCCGAAGTGCAGTTCTTCGGCGACGGCGATGAAGTAGCGCAGATGACGCAATTCCATGAACACCCCATTAGGTCGTAAAAGCTATCAAACAGGTCGAACAATATATTGGATAGAAACATTAGCCAGCTATATGATTTTTTCATTGCCTGCCTGCCCGCGCCCTCCGAGGTCTGATGTGAAAACCGCCGTCGCTCCACTGGCCCATGAAGTTCCGCCCGCTGCGGCGGACGATGTGCTGACCGAACTGCAAGAGATCTACATCGAGAAAGACACGCCCGCGTTCATGCGCACGGTACTCGCGCTGTTCAGCGGCGGCTTCGCCACCTTCGCCCTGCTGTACTGCGTGCAGCCGATGATGCCGCTGCTGTCCCACGAATATTCGATCAACGCCGCGCAGAGCAGCCTGATCCTGTCAGTGGCCACCGGCATGCTGGCGTTCGGTCTGCTGATCACCGGCCCGATTTCCGATCGGGTCGGGCGCAAACCGGTGATGGTCGCCGCACTGTTCGCCGCGGCGCTGTGCACCATCGCCAGTTCGATGATGCCGAGCTGGCACGGCGTGCTGATCATGCGTGCGTTGATCGGGCTGTCATTGAGCGGCCTGGCGGCGGTGGCAATGACTTACCTCAGCGAGGAAATCCATCCCCAGCACATCGGTCTGGCGATGGGTTTGTATATCGGTGGCAACGCGATTGGCGGGATGAGCGGGCGGTTGATCACCGGGGTGCTGATCGACTTCGTCAGCTGGCACACGGCGATGATGGTGATCGGCGGCCTGGCGTTGATCGCCGCAGCAGTGTTCTGGAAGATCCTGCCGGAGTCGCGCAACTTCCGCTCCCGCTCGCTGCACCCGCGCAGTCTGCTCGACGGCTTCACCATGCACTTTCGCGATGCCGGCCTGCCGCTGCTGTTCCTCGAAGCGTTCGTGCTGATGGGCGCATTCGTCACCCTGTTCAACTACATCGGTTACCGCCTGCTGGCGGAGCCGTACCACATGGATCAGGTTTTCGTGGGGCTGCTGTCGGTGGTGTACCTGTCGGGTATCTACAGCTCGGCAAAAATCGGTTCGCTGGCCGACAAACTGGGCCGCCGCAAAGTGCTCTGGGCCACCATCGCCCTGATGTTCGCCGGCCTCGCCCTGACGATGTTCACACCGCTGCCGCTGGTGATCGTCGGCATGCTGATCTTCACCTTCGGCTTCTTCGGCGCGCACTCGGTGGCCAGCAGCTGGATCGGCCGTCGGGCGCTCAAGGCCAAGGGCCAGGCGTCGTCGCTGTACCTGTTCAGCTATTACGCTGGCTCGAGCATTGCCGGGACGGCCGGCGGAGTGTTCTGGCACCTGGCGGGATGGAACGGGATCGGCCTGTTCATCGGCGCGCTCTTGCTGGTGGCACTGTTGGTGGCGTTGAAGCTGGCGAAGTTGCCGCCGCTGGGTGGCGTCAAAGCCTGATTCACGCCCATAAAAAACGCCCGGCATTAGCCGGGCGTTTTTGTTTTCTACCCTTAGAGCTGAGCGCCGATTACTCGTGATACTGCGCCGACAACTCGTGCACCGCACGCAGGAACGCGCCAGCGTGCTCCGGATCGACTTCCGGCGTGATGCCGTGGCCGAGGTTGAACACGTGGCCGCTGCCCTTGCCGTAGCTGGCGAGGATGCGCCCGACTTCGGTGCGGATCGCTTCAGGTTTGGCGTAGAGCACGGTCGGGTCCATGTTGCCTTGCAGCGCGACCTTGTCACCGACGCGGGCGCGGGCGTTGCCGATGTCGCAGGTCCAGTCCAGGCCCAGTGCGTCAGCGCCGGCCTCGGCGATGCTTTCCAGCCACAGGCCGCCGTTCTTGGTGAAGAGGATCACCGGCACTTTGCGACCGTCGTGCTCGCGGATCAGGCCGCTGACGATTTTCTTCATGTAGGCCAGGGAGAATTCCTGATACGCCGCCGCCGACAGGTTGCCGCCCCAGGTATCGAAGATCTGCACCGCTTGCGCACCGGCCTGGATCTGGCCGTTCAGGTACGAAGTCACCGATTGCGCCAGCTTGTCCAGCAGCAGGTGCATGGCTTGCGGGTTGTCGTAGAGCATCGCCTTGGTCTTGCGGAAGTCTTTCGACGAGCCGCCTTCGACCATGTACGTGGCGAGAGTCCACGGGCTGCCGGAGAAACCGATCAGCGGCACGCGGCCGTTCAGTTCGCGGCGGATGGTGCTGACCGCGTCCATCACGTAGCCGAGGTCCTTGTGCGGATCCGGAATTGGCAAAGCTTCGATGTCGGCCAGGGTGCTGACGACTTTCTTGAAGCGCGGACCTTCACCGGTCTCGAAGTACAGGCCCTGGCCCATGGCATCGGGAATGGTGAGGATGTCGGAGAACAGGATCGCCGCGTCCAGTTGCGGATAGCGGTCCAGCGGTTGCAGCGTGACTTCGCAGGCGAATTCCGGATTCATGCACAGGCTCATGAAATCACCGGCCTGGGCGCGACTGGCGCGGTATTCCGGCAGGTAGCGGCCGGCCTGGCGCATCATCCACACAGGGGTGACGTCTACGGGTTGCTTGAGCAGGGCGCGGAGGAAACGGTCGTTCTTCAGGGCAGTCATGTCGGCATCCGGAAAAAAAGTGCGGGCATTTTCTCAGAGCGCGACGCAAAAGGCACGGATGCAGGTCAGCCTTTTGTCTATCGGGTCAATTTGTCGCAATAAATACGGGGCATCAGCAACAGCGAGAAACAACTGTGGGAGCGAGCCTGCTCGCGATAGCGGATTGTCAGCCAATACGTCTGGTGACTGATTCACCGCCATCGCGAGCAGGCTCGCTCCCACAGGGTTATTGCTTTTGGCTCAGGATCCGGGTTTAGACGCCCAGGTAATCCAGGATCCCTTCAGCCGCATTGCGGCCTTCGAAGATCGCCGTCACCACCAGGTCGGAACCGCGCACCATGTCGCCACCGGCGAAGATTTTCGGGTTGCTGGTCTGGTGCTTGTACTGACCTTGCTCGGGCGCAACGACGCGGCCCTGGCTGTCGGTCTGGATCTCGAACTGCTCGAACCACGGCGCCGGGCTTGGACGGAAACCGAACGCGATGACCACGGCGTCGGCCGGGATGATCTCTTCGGAGCCCGGGATCGGCTCGGGGCTGCGACGGCCACGGGCGTCCGGCTCGCCGAGACGGGTCTCGACCACTTTCACGCCTTCGACCTTGTCCTCGCCAACGATGGCGATCGGCTGACGGTTGTAGAGGAATTTCACGCCTTCTTCCTTGGCGTTCTTCACCTCTTTGCGCGAGCCGGGCATGTTTGCTTCGTCACGACGATAGGCGCAGGTCACCGATTTGGCGCCCTGGCGGATCGACGTGCGGTTGCAGTCCATCGCCGTGTCGCCGCCGCCCAGCACCACGACCTTCTTGCCTTTCATGTCGACGAAATCTTCCGGCGACTTTTCAAAGCCCAGGTTGCGGTTGACGTTGGCGATCAGGAAATCCAGTGCGTCATAAACGCCCGGCAGGTCCTCACCGGCAAAACCGCCCTTCATGTAGGTGTAGGTGCCCATGCCCATGAACACGGCATCGTATTCGGCGAGCAGTTGCTCCATGGTCACGTCCTTGCCGACCTCGGTGTTGAGGCGGAATTCGATGCCCATGCCGGTGAAGACTTCGCGGCGATTGCTCAGCACGGTCTTCTCGAGCTTGAACTCGGGGATGCCGAAGGTCAGCAGACCGCCGATTTCCGGGTTCTTGTCGAACACCACCGGCGTCACGCCGCCACGCACCAGCACGTCGGCACAACCGAGGCCCGCCGGGCCTGCGCCGATGATCGCGACACGCTTGCCGGTCGGCTTGACCTTGGACATGTCCGGGCGCCAGCCCATGGCGAACGCGGTGTCGGTGATGTACTTCTCGACCGAACCGATGGTCACCGCGCCGAAACCGTCGTTAAGGGTGCACGCACCCTCGCACAGACGATCCTGCGGGCACACCCGGCCGCAGACTTCCGGCAGGGTGTTGGTCTGGTGCGACAGCTCGGCGGCCTGGAGGATGTTGCCCTCGGCCACCAGCTTCAGCCAGTTCGGAATGAAGTTGTGCACCGGGCACTTCCATTCGCAATACGGGTTGCCGCAACCCAGGCAGCGGTGGGCCTGGTCGGCCGACTGCTGGGGTTTGAACGGTTCGTAGATTTCCACGAACTCTTTCTTGCGTTGACGCAACAGTTTCTTCTTCGGATCCTTGCGCCCGACATCGATGAACTGGAAGTCGTTATTCAGACGTTCAGCCATTGTTAAAACCTCATCAAACTCTTCAGGCGCATATCACTGCGGGTTGGCACGGGTGCTGGAAAGCAACGACTTCAGGTTGGCAGCCTTCGGCTTGACCAGCCAGAAACGGCGCAAGTAGTCATCGAGGTTCTCGGCGAGTTCACGACCCCACTCGCTGTCGGTTTCCGCGACGTACTCGTTCAGCACGTTCTGCAGGTGGCTGCGATAGGCTTCCATCGCCTCGCCGCTGATCCGCTGGATTTCCACCAGTTCGTGGTTGACCCGGTCAACGAAGGTGTTGTCCTGGTCGAGCACGTAGGCGAAACCGCCGGTCATGCCAGAGCCGAAGTTGTAACCGGTCTTTCCCAGAACGCAGACAAAACCACCGGTCATGTACTCACAGCAGTGATCGCCAGTGCCTTCCACAACCGTGTGGGCACCGGAGTTGCGCACGGCGAAACGCTCGCCTGCGGTGCCGGCGGCGAACAGCTTGCCGCCCGTGGCGCCGTACAGGCAGGTGTTGCCGATGATGGCGCTTTCCTGAGTCTTATAAACGCTGCCCTTCGGCGGCACGATGGTCAGCTTGCCACCGGTCATGCCTTTGCCGACGTAGTCGTTGGCGTCGCCTTCCAGATACATGTTCAGACCGCCGGCGTTCCACACGCCGAAGCTCTGACCCGCCGTGCCCTTGAAGCGGAAGGTGATTGGCGCTTTGGCCATGCCCTGGTTGCCGTGCTTGCGCGCGATTTCGCCGGAGATCCGTGCGCCGATCGAACGGTCGCAGTTGCAGATGTCCAGATCGAATTCGGCGCCGCTGAGGTCGTTGATCGCCGACGTCGCCATCTCGACCATTTTCTCGGCCAGCAGGCCCTGGTCGAATGGCGGGTTGCGCTCGACGCCGCAGAACTGAGGCTTGTCCGCCGGGATATGATCGCTGCCCAGCAGCGGGGTCAGATCCAGGTGATGCTGCTTGGCGGTCTGGCCTTCGAGGACTTCCAGCAGATCGGTGCGGCCGATCAGCTCTTCGAGGGAACGCACGCCCAGCTTGGCCAGCCACTCACGGGTTTCTTCGGCGACGTAGGTGAAGAAATTCACCACCATGTCGACGGTGCCGATGTAGTGATCCTTGCGCAGCTTCTCGTTCTGGGTCGCGACGCCGGTAGCGCAGTTGTTCAGGTGGCAGATACGCAGGTATTTGCAGCCCAGCGCGATCATCGGCGCGGTGCCGAAGCCGAAGCTTTCGGCGCCGAGGATCGCAGCCTTGATCACATCGAGGCCGGTTTTCAGGCCGCCGTCGGTCTGTACCCGAACCTTGCCGCGCAGGTCGTTGCCGCGCAGGGTCTGGTGGGTTTCGGCCAGGCCGAGTTCCCACGGAGCGCCGGCGTATTTGATCGAGGTCAGCGGCGAAGCACCGGTGCCACCGTCGTAGCCGGAGATGGTGATCAAGTCCGCGTAGGCCTTGGCCACACCGGCGGCGATGGTGCCGACGCCCGCTTCAGCCACCAGTTTCACCGAGACCAGCGCCTTCGGGTTGACCTGTTTCAGGTCGAAGATCAGTTGCGACAAGTCTTCGATCGAATAGATGTCGTGATGCGGTGGTGGCGAAATCAGGGTCACGCCCGGCACTGCGTAACGCAGCTTGGCGATCAGCCCGTTCACTTTGCCGCCCGGCAGTTGCCCGCCCTCGCCCGGCTTGGCGCCCTGGGCGACCTTGATCTGCAGCACTTCGGCGTTGACCAGGTATTCCGGGGTCACCCCGAAACGGCCGGTCGCAACCTGCTTGATTTTCGAGCTCTTGATGGTGCCGTAGCGCGCCGGATCTTCGCCGCCTTCGCCGGAGTTGGAACGCGCACCGAGGCGGTTCATGGCTTCGGCCAGGGCTTCGTGAGCTTCCGGCGACAAGGCGCCCAGCGAGATACCGGCGGAGTCGAAGCGCTTGAGCACCGATTCCAGCGGCTCGACTTCACTGATGTCCAGCGGCGTGTCGAGGGTCTTGACCTTGAACAGGTCGCGGATCATCGACACCGGACGGTTGTCCACCAGCGAGGTGTATTCCTTGAATTTGGCGTAGTCGCCCTGCTGCACGGCGGCTTGCAGGGTATTGACCACGTCCGGGTTGTACGCGTGATATTCGCCACCGTGGACGAACTTCAGCAGACCGCCCTGCTGGATCGGCTTGCGCGGACTCCAGGCTTCGGTGGCCAGTGCTTTCTGTTCGGCTTCGATGTCGACGAAACGCGCACCCTTGATTCGGCTCGGCACGCCACGGAAGCTCAGCTCGCAGACTTCTTCGGACAGGCCGATGGCTTCGAACAGCTGCGCACCGCGGTACGACGCGATGGTCGAAATGCCCATCTTCGACAGGATCTTCAACAGACCTTTGGTGATGCCTTTACGGTAGTTCTTGAACACCTCGTAGAGGTCGCCCAGCACTTCACCGGTACGGATCAGGTCGCCCAGCACTTCGTAGGCCAGGAACGGATAGACCGCCGAGGCGCCGAAGCCGATCAGCACCGCGAAGTGGTGCGGATCGCGGGCGGTGGCGGTTTCCACCAGGATGTTGGAGTCGCAGCGCAGGCCTTTTTCGGTCAGGCGGTGGTGCACCGCGCCGGTGGCCAGCGAGGCGTGGATCGGCAGCTTGCCCGGAGCGATATGGCGGTCGCTCAGAACGATCTGGGTACGACCGCCACGCACGGCTTCTTCAGCCTGATCGGCGACGTTGCGGATCGCCGCTTCGAGGCCGACGCTTTCGTCGTAGTTGAGGTCGATGATCTGCCGCTCGAAACCCGGGCGGTCGAGGTTCATCAGCGAACGCCACTTGGCCGGGGAAATAACCGGCGAGCTGAGGATCACGCGCGATGCGTGCTCCGGCGATTCCTGGAAGATGTTGCGCTCGGCACCGAGGCAGATTTCCAGCGACATCACGATCGCTTCACGCAGCGGGTCGATCGGCGGGTTGGTCACCTGGGCGAACTGCTGGCGGAAATAGTCGTACGGCGTGCGCACGCGCTGGGACAGCACGGCCATCGGCGTGTCGTCGCCCATCGAGCCGACGGCTTCATAGCCTTGCTCGCCAAGCGGACGCAGTACCTGATCGCGCTCTTCGAACGTGACCTGATACATCTTCATGTATTGCTTGAGCTGATCGACGTCGTAGAAAGCCGAGCCGTGATCGTTGTCTTCCATGGTCGCCTGGATGCGCAGGGCATTCTTGCGCAGCCATTGCTTGTACGGATGACGGGATTTGAGACGGTTGTCGATCGCGTCGGTGTCGAGGATCTGCCCGGTTTCGGTGTCCACGGCGAAGATCTGGCCCGGGCCGACACGGCCCTTGGCGAGCACGTCTTCAGGCTGGTAGTTCCAGACGCCGATTTCCGACGCGAGGGTGATGAAACCGTTCTTGGTGGTGACCCAGCGCGCCGGGCGCAGACCGTTACGGTCGAGCAGGCACACCGCGTAGCGACCGTCGGTCATGACCACGCCGGCCGGGCCGTCCCACGGCTCCATGTGCATCGAGTTGTACTCGTAGAACGCACGCAGATCCGGGTCCATGGTTTCGACGTTCTGCCACGCTGGCGGAATGATCATCCGCACGCCACGGAACAGGTCGATGCCGCCGGTGACCATCAGTTCGAGCATGTTGTCCATGCTCGAGGAGTCGGAACCGACACGGTTGACCAGCGGGCCGAGTTCTTCCAGATCCATCAGATCGTTGGTGAACTTGGTCCGACGGGCCTGCGCCCAGTTGCGGTTGCCGGTGATGGTGTTGATCTCGCCGTTGTGGGCGAGGAAGCGGAATGGCTGAGCCAGCGGCCATTTCGGCAGGGTGTTGGTGGAGAAGCGCTGGTGGAACACGCAGATCGCGGTTTGCAGGCGCTGGTCACCCAGGTCCGGATAGAACGCGGCCAGGTCGGCCGGCATCATCAGGCCTTTATAGATGATGGTCTTGTGGGAAAAGCTGCAGATGTAGTGGTCGGTGTCGGCGGCATTGGCCACGGACGAGCGACGACGGGCGCTGAACAGCTTGACCGCCATGTCCTGATCGCTCAGGCCTTCGCCGCCGATGTACACCTGCTCGATCTGCGGCAGGCGCTCAAGGGCCAGGCGGCCGAGGACGCTGGTGTCGATCGGCACTTTGCGCCAGCCGATCAGTTGCAGGCCTTCGGCCAGGATCTCGCGGTTCATGTTCTCGCGAGCGGCTTCGGCCTTGGCCGGATCCTGATTGAAGAAGACCATGCCCACGGCATATTGCTTGGGCAGCTCGACGCTGAAGGTTTCCTGGGCAATGGCACGCAGGAAGGCGTCGGGTTTTTGAATCAGCAGACCGCAACCGTCACCGGTCTTGCCGTCGGCATTAATCCCACCGCGGTGGGTCATGCAGGTCAGGGCCTCGATGGCCGTTTGCAAAAGGGTATGACTGGGTTCGCCCTGCATATGGGCTATCAGGCCGAAACCGCAGTTATCCTTGAATTCATCTGGTTGGTACAGACCTGCTTTCATAGACACTTTCTCACCAGGCTGCCTCTTAACGAGGCAAATTTCTTTTCAATTCAACCACTTGCTTGCCGCGCCGAACGTACGCCGGCTTTGCGGGGGCAAAAGGGTGGTCATTGTACACAGCGACACAGAGGCTCACAAATTTGACGACGAAATGTCGCAAGTTCATGTCGCATTTGTGAAAGGTTTAAAGCGATCTGCTGTGCTAGTCAAAACTTTTTTAATTTTGACCGCAACGACTCAAAGACTACTGTGACGCAGACACCACAAGGCACGCGGCCCGTAAGGGCGGCGCGCACTTGTAGAAATTTTGAGGTGCTTGGAGAGGCGGCCTGGGTAAGGCCGCCGAATCTTCAGCGAGTTGTTGCCAGTTCCTGTTGGACGCTGGCGACAGTGCGAGGCCAAGGTTTACCAGCCTGAACCTTCGCTGGCAAGGCCTTGATGGCAGAAACGGCTGCATCACGATTGGCGAAGTTGCCGTAGGTGATCACGTAGAGAGGCTTGCCGTTGAGGACTTTCTTGAAATAACGGTACTCGCCGCCCTGCTCCTTGACGAAGTTTTGCGCGGTCGCTTCGGAGCTGGTGCCGAGGATCTGCACCACGTAGTTGCTGGTCGGCTGACCGGCGTACCAGCTGCCACCGGCAGCCTTGGCGACGGTGACCGGCTTCTCGGCAGGTTTCGCGGCGACAACAGGCTTGGCAGGGACCGGAGCCGGTTTGGCCACTGGAGCGGCCGGAGCAGGCTTGGCGGTAGCGACCTGGGTCGGTGCCGGGGTCGGTTTGGCTGCCGGGACCGGAACCGGAACCGGGGTCGGCGCAGGGCCGGCCTGAACGCCCGCGGGTGGCGCGGTGGTGGTCACGGTCGGCGGCGTGTTGCTGGAGCCTTCGACCGGCACACCGTCGTCGCCTTCAGTGATACCACCCGCGGCTTCAGCCAGCGGACCGCGCATTACCGGTTGCGAGTTGCCGACCAGCGGCAGCGGCATCGGTTGGGTATTGCCGTTGAATTCGACGGACGGCGCGCCACCCGCCTGCGGCGTGCCCTGGCCCAAAGGCAGTTGTGCCTGCTCGTTGGCCGGCGCACCGGTGGTCGGTGCCTTGTTGCGACCCGGCATCAGCCAGGCGGCAGCGACCGCGACCACAACGACGGCGGAAATCGCCAATACGTGTTTCTTCGGCATGTTGAACCCCATACTTGGACGCTTGACCGCTGAGCGGCTGGCAATCATGACTTCGATCAGAGCATCGCGAGCGACCTGGTTGATGTTGCCCGGCCAACCCTCGGAGCTTTCGTGAATATCAGAGATCTGATCCGCGGTGAAAAGTTCGACACCCCGGCCGGCACCTTCGAGCCGCTGGTCAAGATACTCGCGGGTTTCTTCTTCGGTGTACGGCTGCAGTTCGATGACGTGAAAGCGCTCTTCCTCAAGGTGCAAAGCCTCGAGCTGCGCGATCAGCGACGACTCGCCGAACAGGAACACATGCGGGCGACCTTCCGGCGCGCCGGCGCCCAGCGCCATTAGGGCTTCAAGGGCGGACTCGTCGAGCTGCTCGGCATCGTCCACCAGCAGATAGACTTCCTGACCGGTCAGGGCCAGTTGTACGACCTGATCGAGGATCGCCCCGACTTCGGCCTGGGCCACGTCCAGCGCCTGGGCGATCTGGCGCAGCACACCGGCGGCATCGCCGGCGCCACGGGCGGAAACGACGACGCTCTGCACCGATTGCTTGTTGGTGCTGGCCACCAGCGCCTGACGCAGCAGGGTCTTGCCGCTGCCCTGCGGGCCGGTGACCACCAGCAGCAACTGGCTGTAACGCGCCAGATGATGCAACTGACCCAGCACCGGCTTGCGCTGGGCCGGGAAGAATTTGAAGCCCGGCACCCGCGGCGCGAAAGGGTCGTGACTTAACTGGAAATGGCCGAGGAACGCCTCGTCGGCATGCAAACTAGTCATCGGAATCTTATTAACCTTTAAGCTGAGCCAGAGCGCGGTAATCCGCTCCCAGCGTGGCCTGTAGAACCTCTTTCGGATAATCGTCGGTCACCACCGCTTCGCCCATCCGGCGCAGCAGCACCAGGCGCAAGCGACCGTCGATCACTTTTTTGTCAATTGCCATGTGTTCAAGAAAATCGGCTTCGGTCATCTCTTCCGGCGGGATCACCGGCAGACCGGCACGCTGGAACAGCCGGATGCCGCGATCACGCTCCTGCTCGCTGATCCAGCCCAGACGCGCGGACATTTCCAGCGCCATCACGGTGCCAGCAGCGACCGCTTCGCCATGCAACCAGACACCATAGCCCATGTGGGTTTCGATAGCGTGGCCAAAGGTGTGGCCGAGGTTGAGTGTGGCCCGTACACCGGTTTCCTTCTCATCGGCGCCGACCACTGCAGCCTTGGCGGCGCAAGAGCGCTCGATGGCATAGGTCAGGGCCGTTTGATCCAGTGCACGCAGGGCGTCGACGTTGTCTTCGAGCCAGGTCAGGAACGGCTCGTCGCAGATCAGGCCGTACTTGATGACTTCCGCCAGCCCTGCCGACAGCTCACGCGCCGGCAAGGTTTTCAGGGACGCGGTATCGATCAGCACCACGTTCGGCTGATAGAACGCGCCAACCATGTTCTTGCCCAGCGGATGGTTGATCCCGGTCTTGCCGCCCACCGACGAATCGACCTGGGACAGCAGCGTGGTAGGAATCTGGATGAAATCGACGCCGCGCTGGTAGCAGGCGGCCGCGAAACCGGCCATGTCGCCGATCACGCCGCCACCGAGGGCGATCACTGTGGTGCGGCGGTCATGACGGGCGGTCAGCAGTCCGTCGAAAATCAACTGCAGGGTTTCCCAGTTCTTGAAGGCTTCGCCGTCGGGCAGCACCACGGAAACCACTGAAAACTGCGCCAGGCTGCGGGTCAGACGCTCGAGATAGAGCGGCGCAACGGTCTCGTTGGAGATGATTGCCACCTGCCGCCCATGGATATGCGGGGCCAGCAGCTCTGGCTGGTCCAGCAGTCCCTCGCCAATGTGAATCGGGTAGCTGCGCTCGCCTAGGTCGACCTTGAGTGTCTGCATGTGTCCCCACAGTGAAGATGGAAGCAGGCGTCCTGCCCTGAATTATTGGTTGTCTGCGGCCTATAGCGGGTATGACGCCGCTCGCACGCCATCCGCCACAACCTCGGCGGGCGTGACAGGACGCCGAGGATAGCGCATTTCGAGCGATGCTTTAACGGGGCGGAAGCTGCGCCAGGCGGTCGAGAATATCGAGCACGACCATGCGCGGTGGCCGCTCGTCGGTTTCCACCACCAGGTCGGCGATTTCCCGATAAAGCGGATCACGGATCGCCAGCAGATCGCGCAAGGTTTTCTCCGGATTGGCAGTGCGCAACAACGGCCGGTTGCGGTCGCGAGAGGTGCGGCCGACTTGCTGTTCGACGGAGGCGTGCAGATACACCACCCGCCCGCCTTCGTGCAGGGCCTTGCGGTTGGCATCGCGCATCACCGCGCCGCCGCCGGTCGCCAGCACCACGCCGTCGAACGCGCACAGCTCTGCGATCATCGCCTGCTCACGGTCACGAAAGCCGGGCTCGCCTTCCTTGTCGAAGATCCACGGAATATTGGCGCCCGTACGCAGTTCAATTTCCTTGTCGGAATCCTTGAACGGCAGGCGCAGCTCTTTGGCCAGTAATCGGCCGATGGTGCTTTTTCCAGCCCCCATCGGTCCTACAAGAATCAAATTTCGCACAGAATCAACGACTCACAGCAATCGCCTGGTTATTCATGATACGCGGAGTGAGAAATACCAGCAGCTCGGATTTTTTCTCCGAAACCACATCACGCCGGAAAAGGCGGCCAAGATACGGCACATCGCCAAGAAATGGCACCTTATCTACGACCTTGCTTTGAGTATTTGAGAAAACGCCCCCAATCACGATGGTTTCGCCGTCGTTCACCAGCACCTTGGCATTGACCTCGTTTTTCTTGATCGGCGGTACATCCTGCACTTTGTTCAGGTAGTCCGGTTCGTCCTTGGTGACCTTGACCTCCATGATGATGCGGTTGTCCGGGGTGATCTGCGGCGTCACTTCCAGCGACAGCGACGCCTCTTTGAAGGACACCGACGTAGCGCCGCTGGAGCTGGCTTCCTGATACGGAATCTCGGTGCCCTTGAGGATCTTCGCGGTCTCCTTGTCGGAGGTGACCACCTTGGGCTGCGAGACGATTTCGCCGTTGCCGGTCTTCTCCATGGCGGTCAGCTCAAGGTCGAGCAAGACGTTGTCGGTGATAAAGGCGATGCCGATCCCGGAGGTGTTGTTGACCGTGCCCATATCGACGAACGGAGAGTTGGTGCTGGTGCTTCCCGGCGTGCCAATGGTGGTCGACGAACCGTTGCTGACCCCGGAAGTGTTCCAGTTGCCCTTGTTCTGAATCGAACCGCCCCAGCGCACACCCAGACTCTTGTCGTAGTCGACGTTGGCCTCGACGATCCGCGCTTCGATCATCACCTGACGCACCGGAATATCCAGCTGCGCCACGATCCGCCGCAGCTCGTCGAGGCGATCCTGGGTCTGGTAGGCAATGATGTTGTTGGTGCGCTCATCGACGG
This sequence comes from Pseudomonas sp. B40(2017), assembly GCF_002112855.1. NCBI lineage: Bacteria > Pseudomonadati > Pseudomonadota > Gammaproteobacteria > Pseudomonadales > Pseudomonadaceae > Pseudomonas > Pseudomonas sp. B40(2017). The sequence continues at coordinate 318,882 of NZ_NEIT01000006.1, read as the reverse complement.
TGATAGAACCCCGCTCGTCGACCTTCGCCTCGGCGCTGGTGACAGACTGGAACAGCTTGGCGATGTCGGCGGCCTTGGCGTAGTTCACTTGCAGGAGCTCGCGGCGCAACGGCGCCAGTTCGGCGATCTGTTTCTGCGATTCCAGTTCCTGCCGCTCGCGCGCAGCAATTTCATCCGCCGGCGCCACCAGCAACACATTGCCGACCTTGCGCTTGTCCAGGCCTTTGGTCTTGAGCACCAGATCCAGCGCCTGATCCCACGGCACGTTCTGCAGGCGCAAGGTGATCCCGCCCTGCACCGTATCGCTGGCCACCAGATTGAGGTTGGTGAAGTCGGCGATCAGTTGCAGCACCGAACGCACATCGATGTCCTGGAAATTCAGCGAGAGCTTTTCGCCGTTATAGCTGTTGCGATCGGCGTTGCGTTTTTGCAGGTCATCGACGGTCAACGGCCGGATGCTGACGGTCAGCTTGTTGTCGGTCTGGTAAGTGGAATAGTCGAAAGTACCGCTGGGTTCGACGGTGATCGTCGCCCGATCACCGCTGACCCCGGCATTGACGAACTGCACCGGGGTGGCGAAGTCCTTGACGTCGAGGCGCACCCGCAGCGGTTCTGGCAATTGGGTACGGGCGAAATTGAGGATGATCTTGCCGTCGTGCTCCTGGATGTCCGGGGCGATAGCCGGGTCGGACAAGTCGATGACCACGTTGCCCTCGCCCGCCGTACCACGCTGGAAATCCACGCCGCGAATGGCTCTGGCGGTCGGCGCAAACGTGCGGACCGGCGCTGCCGCAGGTGCTGCGCGCGGTGCACGAGCGGCCGCACGTGGGGCAGCGGCTTTACTGCCTTGCCCGACCACCACGAACACCGTATTGCCTTCGACCCGGGTGTCGTACGGTGCCAGTTGCGTCAGGCTGATGATCAGCCGCGTCCGGTTATTGGCCTCGACCACCGTGGCCGTGCGCGCATTGCCACTGCCCAGGTCACGGGTCTTGCTTGCCAGCTGACTGGCGACACCCGGCAGATCGAGTGCGATCCGCGCCGGCGAATCGGTGGTGTAGCCCTTGGGCTGCGGAGGCGGGCCGTCGAACGACAGCTTCAGCTCGACCCGGTCGCCCGGCAGTGCCGCGACGTCCAGCGCCTTCAGATTGGCTGCCTGTACCATCGGCGAAAGCAGCGCTATCCATAGCGAAAAACCGAGGGTGGAGAAAATCCTGTTCATTGTTCGACTTCCACTTATGAATGCTCTTTCAAAGGAATGGTGCGCGGCCGTTCAAGCCAGGCGCCCTGGCCATCGGGAACGATTTCGACCACTTCGACCTGTGAAGCGCTGATGGCGACGATGCGCCCGTCGTTGCGCCCCAGATAGTCGCCGACCTTGAGCCGATGGACGCCGCCCGCGCCTCGCAGCAGGGCAAAGGAACCGGAGGCGTTGGCAATCGTGCCGACCATTTCAAACTGCTCGATGTTGAAACCTTCGAGGTATTGCTTGACCCGGTTGGGATCGGGTTTCACGTCGCGCGAGCCATGTTTCTGCCCGGCCAGATCGACCCGCAGCTGGCGCGAAAACGGACTGCGCAGGTTGGCGGCGCTGTAGGTGAATGTCGGGAAGGAGCGGAAGGTCGGGGTCGGCTCGATCTTGCCCGGCGGACGCAGGCGCACTTCATTCATGTAGGCGTCGAGGTCACTGAAGTCATCGCCGCCACAGCCACCAAGCACCAATAACAATGTCGACAAGGCGATAAAACGGATCGGGCTCATTTCTGCAGCCCCTTGTCGTTGTAGCGGTAGGTCTTGGCGAGAATGCTCATGCGCAGCTTCGGCCCGCCTTCGGGATTGGCTGGCGCCAGCTCGAAATCGTGCAGGGTGACGATGCGGGGCAGCCCGGCCACGCCACTGACGAAGGTCGCGAGGTCGTGATAGGCCCCGGTCACGGTGATCTGGATGGGCAGCTCAATGTAGAACTGCTGGGTAACCTCCGGCAGCAGTTTGATCTCTTCGAACTCAAGGCCGCTGCCCAGTCCGGTGCGGGTGATGTCTTCCAGCAACCCCGGCACTTCGGTGTCACTGGGCAGTTGTCGCAACAGCACGCCGAACGAGTTTTCCATCTCTTTCATCTGCTGGGTGTACAGCTCCAGATTGGCCGCCATGCGCGCCTTGCTCGCGAATTGCTCCTTGAGGGTGACCTCCTCCTCACGCTTGAGCTCGAGCTGGCTCTCCAGGTCACTGATGAAAAAGTTATAGCCAAGCGCCAGGACCAGCACCATCAACAACCCGCCGGCCAGGGTTTTGACCACTGGCGGCCAGGAACCGATGTTACTGGTGTCCAGGTCGTTGAAATCGACATTGCGCAGGCTGTCCAGCCACTCGGACGGCTTCATTGGTCGTCCTCCTCGATCCGGGGTCGAGTCTGGCGAACGGTCAGCTGAAAGACGTTGGCCTGATCCACTTGTCCGGCGGTGGTGGCTTTCACTTCATTGAGGTTGGGCGCATCGAACCAGTCGGAGGCGTCGAGATTGCGCATCAGGTCGGACACCCGATTGTTGGACTCCGCCGCGCCGCTGATCGACAGGGTCTTGCCGACCATTTTCACGTCGGTGAAATACACCCCGTCGGGCAAGGTGCGCGCCAGCTGATCGAAGATCCGCCCGCTGATCTGCCGGTTGCCCTGCAAGTCCTGGATGATGCGCATGCGCTCCACCAGTTGCTGACGATGGGCCTTGAGCTCGCTGATCTGCTTGATCCTCTCGTCGACCACGGAGATCTGTTTGCCGATGTAGTCATTGCGCGCAACCTGCCGCGCGATGGCGCCGCTGATGATCTGATCAGCGATGAGCACCGCCCCCACCGAACCAACCACCACACCGATCAAGACCAGCAGGAAGCGTTTGCGCCGCTCCTCGCGGCGCTCCTCGCGCCAGGGTAAAAGGTTGATCCGCGCCATCAGTCGAAACTCCTGAGCGCGAGCCCGCAGGCAATCATCAGGGCCGGCGCATCGCTCGCCAAAGCCCCGGCGTTGACCTTGCTGCTCAAGGCCATGTCGGAAAACGGATTGGCAACCTGGGTCGGGGTGTTCAGGCGCTCTTCGATCAGCCGGTCGAGGCCGGGCACCGACGCCGTGCCGCCGGCCAGCAGAATGTGGTCGACAGCGTTGTACTGGCCGGAGGCAAAAAAGAACTGCAAGGAGCGCGACACCTGCTGCACCAGCGCCTCACGAAATGGCTGCAGCACCTCGCTGACGTAATCGTCCGGCAGGCCGCCCTGCTTCTTGGCAAGTCCCGCCTGTTCAAGGGTCAGGCCATAACGGCGCTGGATTTCCTCGGTCAGCTGTCGACCGCCGAACAGCTGTTCGCGGGTATAGATGATCCGGCCGTTGTGCAGGACGCTGAGGGTGGTCATGGTGGCGCCGATGTCGACCACCGCCACCGTCAACCGATCCTGGGACGCGGCCAGTTGCGTGGCCAGCAGGCCGAACGAGCGCTCCAGCGCATACGCCTCTACATCTACCACCCGCGCGGTCAGCCCGGCGAGAGCGAGCGCCGCTTCGCGGACTTCGACATTTTCCTTGCGACAGGCGGCCAGCAGTACGTTGACCCGCTCGGGGTTGCGCGGCGAAACGCCCTGGACTTCAAAGTCGATGGCGACCTCGTCCAGCGGGTAGGGAATGTATTGATCGGCCTCGATCTTGAGCTGGTTTTCCAGTTCATCGTCGGACAGCCCGGCGTCCATCTCGATGACCTTGGTGATCACCGCCGAGCCAGCCACGGCCACCGCCACGGTTTTCAACCCGGTACGCGCCTTGACCAGCACCCGGGACAGGGCCTGGCCGACGCCCTCGAGTTCGGCGATGTTCTTTTCGACCACGGCACTCGCCGGCAACGGCTCTACCGCATACGCCTCGACCCGGTAGCGCTCGCCCTGACGGCTCAGTTCCAGCAGCTTCACCGACGTGGAGCTGATGTCGATCCCCAGTAACGTATTGGCCTTTTTATTGAAGAGTCCTAGCACTACCAATTCCCTATGACTTTCCGTGAGTTACGGACTCTGTAATGCGCATTGCGTTCCCTCGCCCCGTCTTGACAGAAGCGCAAATGACGCCCCCTGCGGAAAAGTGCTTATAATGCCCAGCGATTTTTTCCGCCTTTTACTGCCGGCGCGGGTCGTTCTGTGTGTTACCCGGAACCCTGTCGCCCAATTCATTCTTTGCCGTGGATGTCCAAAAGCCTTGATTCGTCTGCTGAAATTTTTCGGTTGGTCCATCGTCGCCGTTTTCTGCGGACTGCTTTTAGGTCTCAGCGGCGCGTTTCTTTACCTTAGTCCGGGTTTGCCATCTGTGGAGGCGCTGAGAAGCATTCAGTTGCAGATTCCACTGCGGGTGTACAGCAGCGACAACAAGTTGATCGCAGAATTTGGCGAAATGCGCCGCACACCGATCCGTTTCGCCGACATTCCCCCCAATTTCATCAATGCGTTACTAAGTGCTGAAGACGACAACTTCGCCAACCACTATGGCGTCGATCCGAGCAGCCTGATGCGTGCCGCGACCCAATTGGTCAAGAGCGGTCACATCCAGTCCGGCGGCAGCACCATCACCATGCAGGTGGCGAAGAACTTCTTCCTGACCAGCGAACGCAGCTTCTCGCGCAAGACCACGGAAATCCTTCTGGCCCTGCAGATCGAACGCCAGCTGACCAAGGACGAGATCCTTGAGCTGTACGTGAACAAGATCTATCTGGGCAACCGCGCCTACGGCATCGAGGCGGCGGCGCAGGTGTATTACGGCAAGTCGATCCGCGAAGTCAGCCTGGCGCAGATGGCGATGATCGCCGGCCTGCCGAAAGCCCCGTCGCGCTTCAACCCGCTGGCCAACCCGGCGCGCAGCAAGGAGCGTCGCGACTGGATCCTCGGCCGCATGTACAAGCTCGGCAAGATCACCGAAGCCGACTACACCGCCGCGATCAACGAGCCGCTGAACGCCAGCTATCACGTGCCGACCCCGGAAGTGAACGCGCCGTACATCGCCGAGATGGCTCGCGCGGAAATGGTCGGCCGCTACGGCAGCGACGCCTATACCGAAGGTTTCCGCGTCACCACCACGGTGCCGAGCAACCTCCAGGAAATGGCCAACACCGCGCTGCACGAAGGTCTGATGACCTACGATCAGCGTCACGGCTACCGTGGCCCCGAGTCGCGCCTGCCGGGCAAGACCCGCGAAGCCTGGGCCACTGAACTGACCAAGCAGCGCACCATCAGCAGCCTCGAGCCGGCCATCGTCACCCAGGTCGACAAGAACGGCCTGCAAGTGCTGACCCGCACCGGCGAAGAGCACGTGGCGTGGGACACCATGAAATGGGCGCGACCGTTCCTCAATACCAACAGCATGGGTGCCGCGCCGCGCCAGCCGTCGGATGTGGCACAGATCGGCGATCTGATTCGCGTGCAGCGCCAGCCGAACAATTCGCTGAAGTTCAGCCAGATTCCACAGGCGCAGGGCGCACTGGTGTCGCTGGATCCACAGAACGGCGCGATCCGCTCGCTGGTCGGCGGCTTCGCCTTCGAGCAGAGCAACTACAACCGTGCGATGCAGGCCAAGCGTCAGCCGGGCTCGAGCTTCAAGCCGTTCGTCTACAGCGCCGCACTGGATAACGGCTACACCGCCGCCAGCCTGGTCAACGACGCGCCGATCGTGTTCGTCGACGAGTACCTGGACAAGGTCTGGCGTCCGAAGAACGACACCAACACCTTCCTCGGCCCGATCCGTCTGCGTGAGGCGCTGTACAAGTCGCGCAACCTGGTGTCGATCCGCCTGTTGCAGGCGATGGGCGTGGGCAAGACCATCGATTACATCACCCGCTTCGGCTTCAACAAGCAGGACCTGCCGCCAAACCTGTCCCTGGCGCTGGGCACCGCGACCCTGACGCCGATGGAGATCGCCACCGGCTGGAGCACCTTCGCCAACGGCGGCTACAAGATCACTCCGTACATCATCGACAAGATCGAAAGCCGCAACGGCGACACGCTGTTCGTCGCCAACCCGCCGACCGTACCGCAGGGCGGCGCGGCCACCGACGGTATCGCGGCACCGGCAACGCAATCGATCACCGTCGACGCAGCGCCGGTTCCAGGGGAAGCGCCAGGCAACGCCGCTGTACCGCAAGCCCCCGCAGTTGCCGAGCGCATCGTCGATGGCCGTACCACCTACATCCTCAACAGCATGCTGCAGGACGTGATCAAGCTCGGCACCGGCCGTCGTGCACTGGCCCTGGGCCGCAGCGACATCGCCGGCAAGACCGGTACCACCAACGAATCCAAGGATGCGTGGTTCTCCGGCTATAACGCCGATTACGTGACCACCGTGTGGACCGGTTTCGACCAGCCGGAAAGCCTCGGTCGCCGGGAGTTCGGCGGCACCGTGGCACTGCCGATCTGGATGAACTACATGGCCGCCGCGCTCAAGGACAAGCCACCGCATGTCCAGCCGGAGCCGGAAGGCATTCTCAGCCTGCGGGTGGATCCGGTCAGCGGTCGCGCGGCATCACCGAGCACGCCGGGCGCCTATTTCGAGCTCTTCAAGGCCGAAGACACGCCACCGTCGGTCAACGAGATCGGCAATGGCACCGTGCCGGGCAGTCCGCTGCCGGCGGATGAACAGGCGCCGATCGATTTGTTCTGATCCGCAACTGCCAAAAAGCCCCGCCTTCGTGAGAAGTGCGGGGCTTTTTGTTTTCTGTCGTACTGAGAATGGCATTTCACATCAAGAGCGGCCCTCACCCTAGCCCTCTCCCAGGGGGAGAGGGAACCGACCGAGGTGTCTGGCGCTGTACGTCGACCTGAATAACCGAGTCGATTATGGATTCACAGCAAGGCCTCCACGTCGGCGTACCTCTCAAGCATCCCACGGTCAGTCCCCTCTCCCCCTGGGAGAGGGTTAGGGTGAGGGCCGCCCTTGAAGCCGGAACGCATTTTCACGACCAAAAAAAACCCCGCTTAAAAAGCGGGGCTCTTCATGAAGCGCAACAACGACTTAGCCGTTGAACACGTCATCCACGCTTTTCAGCGGGTAGTTCTTCGGATACGGCAGGGTCGCCACACCGGTCTCGATCGCAGCCTTGGCCACGGCGTCGGAGATCACGGTGATCAGGCGCTTGTCCATTGGCTTCGGAATGATGTACTCACGACCGAATTCCAGGGAGATACCGCCGTAGGCGTCGCAGACTTCCTGAGGCACCGGCAGCTTGGCCAGTTCGCGCAGGGCGTTGGCGGCAGCGATCTTCATTTCTTCGTTGATGCGCTTGGCGCGAACGTCCAGGGCACCACGGAAGATGAACGGGAAGCCCAGTACGTTGTTGACCTGGTTCGGGTAGTCCGAACGGCCGGTGGCCATGATCACGTCGTTACGGGTGGCGTGAGCCAGTTCCGGGGAGATTTCCGGATCAGGGTTGGAGCAGGCGAAAACGATCGGGTTGGCCGCCATGCGCTTGAGTTGCTCGGCGCTCAGCAGGTTCGGGCCCGACAGGCCGACGAATACGTCAGCGCCTTCGATGGCGTCGTCCAGGGTGCGCTTCTCGGTAGGGTGAGCGAACACAGCCTTGTACTGGTTCAGGTCGTCACGGCCAGCGTGGATCACGCCAGTACGGTCAACCATGAAGATGTTCTCGACCTTGGCGCCCATGCTCACCAGCAATTTCATGCAGGAGATGGCGGCTGCGCCGGCGCCCAGGCAGACGATCTTGGCGTCGGCCAGGGTTTTGCCAGCGATTTCCAGGGCGTTGATCATGCCCGCAGCGGTCACGATCGCGGTGCCGTGCTGGTCATCGTGGAATACCGGAATGTCGCACTGCTCGATCAGAGCGCGTTCGATCTCAAAGCACTCGGGCGCCTTGATGTCTTCCAGGTTGATGCCACCGAAGGTGATGGAAATGCGTTTTACGGTGTCGATGAAGGCTTGCGGGCTTTCGGAGTCGACTTCGATGTCGAAGACGTCGATACCGGCGAAGCGCTTGAACAGCACGCCTTTACCTTCCATCACTGGCTTGGAGGCCAGTGGGCCGAGGTTACCCAGGCCCAGAATCGCGGTGCCATCGGAAATGACTGCAACCAGGTTGCCCTTGCCGGTGTACTTGTAGGCCAGTTCAGGATCGCGGGCGATCTCGCGCACTGGTTCAGCTACGCCGGGGCTGTAGGCCAGCGACAGGTCGCGGGCGGTAGCAGTGGCCTTGGTGAGCTCGACACTCAGCTTTCCTGGACGAGGATTGGCATGATATTCGAGAGCGGCAGTTTTCAGATCAGACATTTTGGCATTCCGCTTTTTACTGTTGGACAGACTGGTCAGCGAGGATACGCGCCTCGCAAAGTCCCCACAAGACTGCCCGGTCACCCCTGTCAAGCGCCCTGCCCTAAGACTTTGGGCCAAGAGCCACGGCGCACAAGGGCTAGACTGTTCACAATCGACAGAAAAAATGTCTACAATTTTTTCTTCAGCGGGACGACTGGAGCATCGAAGGATCGGTCAGCGGCAACAGCCAGCGCGCCTGACCTGATTTCAATCCACCACGCCGAGAACGGTCGACCACCCAGCCACGGGCCTCGATCTGTCTGCCATTCAGCGCCTGCAGAGAAGCGGCGTCGAAGCGATCCAGCAGATTGGGTGCAACGCGCAGTACAAGCTTGTCCTGCAACTCGATCCAGATTCCACCGCGATTGCGCTGAACCTTGCTCACACGACCGCTGACCACCGCGAAACCCGAGCGCTCGATCTGCTCCGCTTTCAGTACAGGTGAGCGTCTCCACAGACCAAGCCCGGCCTGTCGCGCGCGGCGTTCGGCGGCCTGCTGGCAATCGACAAGATCGACATTCGGCGCCACCGCGACCTGGAAACCGAGGCCATCGGCGAGCATCTGCGCTTCGAGGTTCTCACCCCTGGCGCTGAAAACATGGGCCAGGGTGCGGCCGTAACGGTCCTTGGACTCGGCGCCGAGTTGCAGGCCGACCCGCCCGTCGCTCTCGGCGACCAGGGCTTCGAGACGCTTGCGCGCGGCCACTGCAAACGGCTCGTCGCTGCGGCCCTGCTTGCCGAGCTCGGGCGTATTGAGGCCGATCATCCGCACATTGCGCCCGTCATTCAGGCGCAGGGTGTCGCCGTCGACCACCCGCTGCACCGTGGCGCTGTCCAGCCCGGCCGGCGCCGGGCAGAAGGCCTGAGCGGAGGAGAACCAAATCGCGGACACAAAAAAGGCGCCCGCAAGGGACGCCTTTTTCATCAGACCGGAAAAGCCGCTGAGGTTTTCCAGAATGAAGGGCCTTAGGCCTTTTTCGCGCCGAAAGCACCGAAACGGTCGGCGAACTTCTGAACGCGACCACCGGTGTCCAGAGTCTTCTGCTTACCGGTGTAGAACGGGTGGCACTCGTTGCAAACGTCGATCGACAAGGCTTTGCCGAAGGTCGAACGGGTTTCGAACTTGTTGCCGCAGCTGCAAGTTACTGCAACTTCTGGGTAATTCGGGTGGATATCGGCTTTCATGGTGTTTTCCTCAGCTGGCGTGCCGCCATCCAACACGATTGTTGAATACCGCACGTAATTAGGCCGCGGATTCTACCAGACAATCCCGATCACGCAAGCTGTCACTGAGACCGACCGTCTGCTAGGCTCCCGCCCTTCTCCACCGCCCCGCCTATGAGAATCCCCCGCGTGCCCGACGCCATTCTGCGCCTCGCCCTGCCTTCGCCCCTGCGCCGCCTGTTCGACTATCGGGCCCCGGCCGGCGTGCTGCGTTCGCAGTTGCAACCGGGCATGCGCCTGCGAGTGCCGTTCGGCCGACGGGAGATGATCGGGATTCTGGTGGAGGTCACCGACACCAGCGAAGTGCCGGTGGAAAAGCTCAAACCGGCGCTGGCCCTGCTCGACGCCACCGCTCCGCTACCGCCGGCGCTGTTCAAGCTATGCCTGTGGACGGCTCAGTATTATCAGCACAGCCTCGGCGACACTCTGAGCTGGGCGTTGCCAGTGCTGCTGCGTCAGGGCGAATTGGCCGAGGCTCGTCAGGAGCGCTTCTGGTCCGCCGCTCCCGGCGCCAGCCTCGATGACCCGCGCATCGCCCGCGCCCCGCGCCAGCGTGAAGCCCTGGCGACGCTGGCCCAGCACCCTCACGGCGTCGCCCATCAGTTGCTGAGCAAACTGATGCTGAGCAAGGACAGCCTCGATCTGCTGCTGGCCAAGGATCTGGTGCAGGTCGAAGTGCGCCGTCACGCCCCCGGCGCGCGCCATGAGCACTGGCTGGCCCAGCCCGAGCTGCCGCTCAACAGCGAACAGCGCGCCGCGTATGAGGCAATTCGCGCCGGGTTCGACAGTTATCATGCGTTCTTGCTGGCCGGGGTCACCGGCAGCGGCAAGACCGAAGTCTATTTGCAGCTGATCCGCGAAACCCTCGAGGCCGGCAAACAGGCGCTGGTGCTGATCCCGGAGATCAACCTCGGCCCGCAGACCCTGGCCCGCTTCGAACAACGCTTCAATGCGCGCATCGCCCTGTTGCACTCGGCGGTCAACGATCGTGATCGTCTGGATGCCTGGCTCGCCGCCCGTGACGGCGAGGCCGACATTATTATCGGCACCCGCTCGGCGCTGTTCACCCCGATGAAAAATCCGGGGCTGATCATCATCGATGAAGAACACGACGGATCCTATAAACAGCAGGAAGGCCTGCGCTACCACGCGCGGGATCTGGCGCTGGTGCGGGCGCGGCAGGAAAACATCCCGATCGTGCTCGGTTCCGCGACGCCATCCCTGGAAAGCCTGCACAACGCCTACACCGGTCGCTACGGACTCCTGCGACTGAACGAGCGGGCCGGTGGCGCCAAGCAGCCACGTTTCCTGCGCCTGGATGTGAAAAGTCGTCCCCTGGACAGCGGAATTTCCGGGCCGATGCAGCAAGCCATCGGCCAGACCCTCGCCGCCGGCCAGCAGGTATTGGTGTTCCTCAACCGCCGGGGGTTTGCCCCGACGCTGCTGTGCCACGACTGCGGCTGGATGTCCGAGTGCCAGCGCTGCGATGCGCGGATGACCGTGCACCAGCGTTACGGCGAACTGCGCTGCCACCACTGCGGTTACGTCGAGCGCGTGCCGCGCCAGTGCCCGAAGTGCAACAAGGTCGATCTCCGGCCTGTGGGCGCCGGCACCGAGCGGGCCGAGGAACGGCTGGCAATTCTGTTCCCGGACTATCCGGTGTTGCGCGTCGACCGTGACAGCACGTCACGCAAGGATGCGATGAATCAGTTGTTCGCCACGATCCAGAAAGGCCAGCCGTGCATTCTGGTCGGCACCCAGATGTTGGCCAAGGGGCACCACTTCCCTCGGGTGACGCTGGTGTCGATCCTCGATGCCGACGGTGGGCTGTTCTCCGGCGACTTCCGCGCCAGCGAGCGCATGGCGCAACTGATCGTGCAGGTCGCCGGCCGCGCCGGGCGGGCGGAAGAACCGGGCAAGGTGATCATCCAGACGCATCTGGCCGACCATCCTTTATTGGTGCAACTGACCGAGCAGGGTTACTTCGCCTTCGCCGAGCAGGCCCTGAGCGAACGCCGCGCAGCCGGCCTGCCGCCGTTCGCCCATCTCGCCCTGCTGCGCGCCGAAGCGCACAAGCCGGGGCAGGCCGAAGGTTTTCTCGATGAGGCATGCAGCGAGGCCGAGCGTTTGCTGGCCGAACAGAATCTGACCGGCATTGAACTGCTGGGACCGGTGCCGGCACCGATGGAACGTCGGGCCGGGCGCTTCCGCGCGCAGTTGCTGTTGCAGGCCACGGCCCGGGCGCCGCTGCACCGATTGCTGGCGAGCTGGCTGCTGGTACTGGAACAGATGCCAAGCGGCAGGGCGGTGCGCTGGTCGCTGGATGTCGATCCTGTCGATTTGTATTGATCTGAAGATCGCCTTCGCGAGCAGGCTCGCTCCCACAAGGACTGCGCTTTACCTGTGGGAGCGAGCCTGCTCGCGAAAGCAGTCTATTTGTCACCACACATCCACATCCTGCCTGCTAAGGTTGGCAAGCCCGTCTTCGCAACGGATAATGCCCAGTTTTTCCACCCGCGCATCGATGCGCCGCCGCGCTTGCGGTCGAAAGAGAAGACCATGAAAGACACCATTCGCCAGCTGATCCAACAAGCCCTCACCCAACTCGTCAACGAAGGTGTGTTGCCTGAAGGCCTGACGCCGGCGATCCAGGTGGAAAACGCCCGGGACAAGACCCACGGCGACTTTGCCAGCAACATCGCCATGATGCTGGCCAAGCCTGCGGGCATGAAGCCGCGCGATCTGGCGGAAAAAATCATCGCCGCCCTGCCGGCTGACGAAAACGTCACCAAGGCCGAAATCGCCGGTCCTGGCTTCATCAATTTCTTCCAGAACACCCAGGCGCTGGCCTCGCGCCTCGACGCGGCTCTGGCCGACGATCACATTGGCGTGCGCAAGGCCGGCCCGGCGCAACGCACCGTGGTCGATCTGTCGGCGCCGAACCTGGCCAAAGAGATGCACGTCGGCCACTTGCGCTCGACCATCATCGGCGACGGCGTGGCCCGCGTGCTCGAATTCCTCGGCGACACCGTCATCCGTCAGAACCACGTCGGCGACTGGGGCACCCAGTTCGGCATGCTGATGGCGTACCTGCAGGAAAACCCGATCACCAGCGACGAGCTGTCGGACCTGGAAAACTTCTACCGCGCCGCCAAGCAGCGCTTCGACGAATCGCCGGAATTCGCCGACCGCGCCCGTGGTCTGGTGGTCAAGTTGCAGGCTGGCGATGCCGAGTGCCTGGCACTGTGGACCAAGTTCAAAGACATCTCGCTGTCGCACTGCCAGAAGATCTACGAACTGCTCAACGTCAAACTGACCATGGCCGACGTGATGGGCGAAAGCGCCTACAACGACGACCTGATCAACGTGGTCAACGACCTGAAAGCCGCCGGCATGCTGGTCGAAAGCAACGGCGCCCAGTGCGTGTTCCTCGACGAATTCAAGAACGCCGAAGGCGAGCCGCTGCCGGTGATCATCGTCAAGGCTGACGGCGGCTACCTGTACGCCACCACCGACCTGGCGGCCGTGCGCTACCGCAGCGGCAAACTGAAGGCCGACCGTGCGCTGTACTTCGTCGACCAGCGTCAGGCCCTGCACTTTCAGCAAGTGTTTGCCGTGGCACGCAAGGCCGGTTTCGTGACCCATCCGATGGAAATGGAGCACATGGGCTTCGGCACCATGAACGGCGCCGACGGCCGTCCGTTCAAGACCCGTGACGGCGGCACCGTGAAACTGATCGACCTGCTGACCGAAGCGCAGGAACGTGCCTACGCATTGGTAAAAGAGAAAAACCCGACACTGGCCGACGACGAACTGCGCAGCATCGCCAAGGTTGTGGGCATCGGCGCGGTGAAATACGCCGACCTTTCGAAGCACCGCACCAGCGACTACAGCTTCAACTTCGACCAGATGCTCAACCTCGAAGGCAACACCGCCCCGTACCTGCTGTACGCCTACACTCGCGTGGCCGGGGTGTTCCGCAAGCTTGACAAGGATTACAGCGAAGTCGATGGCCAGATCGTCCTCGAAGCGCCGCAGGAACACGATCTGGCAGCCAAACTGGCGCAGTTCGGTGAAGTGCTGAACAACGTTGCGGAAAAGGGCACGCCACACACCCTGTGCACCTACCTGTACGAGGTCGCCGGCCTGTTCTCCAGCTTCTACGAGAACTGCCCGATCCTCACCGCCGACACTCCGGCACAAATGCAAAGCCGTCTGCGCCTTGCCGCGTTGACCGGCCGTACCCTCAAGCAAGGCCTGGAACTGCTCGGCCTGGAAACCCTGGAGCGCATGTAAGTTGGCTGCCAAGAAAAAACCTGCACCCAAGCGTGGCGCCAGCCGTTACCAGGCTCCAGCGAAGCAGCCGATTCCGGGCTGGCTGTGGATGGCCATCGGCCTGACGGTCGGCGCGTTCATCGTGTTCCTGATGAAACTGGAGCCGGGCAAGGGCAGCGACACGGTCAAGCGCGAGAAGGTCGAGCAACAGCAGCAACAGAAAGCCTCCAAGATCGCCGAGGCCAACAAGACCCCGCCGAGCCCGACGCAACCGGTGAAGCCGAAGTACGACTTCTACACCCTGCTGCCGGAATCGGAAGTGATCGTGCCGCCTGATGCCGTGCCGGAGAAAACCCTGCCGACGCCACAGGTGCCGGCAATCCCGACCACGCCGGTGACCCCGGCCGAAGCGGCGAAGATCGACACCGCACGGGCGCAGGCTGCGCTGGCCGGAATCACCCCGCCGCCAGCGCCGCCGGTGACCAAGGCTGCACCGGTGACCAAGTTCTTCCTGCAGGCCGGCTCGTTCCGCAAAGAGACGGATGCCGACAAGGTCCGCGCGCAGATCATTCTGCTCGGCCAGGCAGTCGCGGTTGAGTCCGGGACGGTCAAGGATGAAACCTGGTATCGCGTACTGGTCGGCCCGTTCAGCAACCGCGAACAGCTGACCACCGCCCAGAAACAACTGGCGGGCGCCGGCTTCAGCAACCTGCTGTTACAACAACGCCAGAGCCGCTGACAGCTCCCCACTGATCGTTCCCACGCTCTGCGTGGGAACGATCATGCACAAATCACCGCTCGTCCCCTCTCCCGCCCCGCAGTTGAAATCCTCTCCACCACCCCCATATGAATGGGCATAAGGCATTTTCGCCCTGCAGTGTGGAGACTCTTCCCTTGACCACCATCGTTTCAGTCCGCCGCCACGGCAAAGTCGTCATGGGCGGCGACGGCCAGGTTTCTCTCGGCAACACCGTGATGAAAGGCAACGCGAAGAAAGTTCGTCGCCTGTACCACGGCGAAGTCATCGCCGGTTTCGCCGGTGCCACCGCCGACGCCTTCACCCTGTTCGAACGCTTCGAAGGCCAGCTTGAAAAACACCAGGGCCACCTGATCCGCGCCGCCGTCGAACTCGCCAAAGAATGGCGCACCGACCGCTCCCTGAGCCGCCTCGAAGCGATGCTCGCGGTCGCCAACAAGGACGCCTCGCTGATCATCACCGGCAACGGTGACGTGGTCGAACCCGAAGACGGCCTGATCGCCATGGGTTCCGGTGGCGCCTATGCGCAAGCCGCCGCCAGCGCCCTGCTGAAGAAGACCGACCTGTCGGCCCGCGAAATCGTCGAGACCGCTCTCGGCATCGCCGGCGACATCTGTGTATTCACCAACCACACCCAGACCATTGAGGAGCAGGATCTCGCTGAATGAGCCTGACGCGGCCCCTGTGCCACGGCTTGTTTCTGCTTGAGGACCGTCAATTATTATGTCCATGACTCCCCGCGAAATCGTCCACGAACTCAACCGCCACATCATCGGCCAGGACGATGCCAAGCGCGCTGTCGCGATTGCCCTGCGCAACCGCTGGCGCCGCATGCAGCTGCCTGAAGAGCTGCGCGTTGAAGTGACCCCGAAGAACATTCTGATGATCGGCCCGACCGGCGTCGGTAAAACCGAGATCGCCCGTCGCCTGGCCAAACTGGCCAACGCACCGTTCATCAAGGTCGAAGCGACCAAGTTCACCGAAGTCGGCTACGTCGGCCGTGACGTCGAATCGATCATCCGTGATCTGGCCGACGCCGCGATCAAGATGCTGCGCGAGCAGGAAATGACCCGCGTTCGCCACCGCGCCGAAGACGCCGCCGAGGACCGAATCCTCGACGCCCTGCTGCCACCGGCACGCATGGGCTTCAGCAATGAAGAAGCGCCGACCCAGGATTCCAACACCCGCCAGCTGTTCCGCAAACGCCTGCGCGAAGGTCAGCTGGACGACAAGGAAATCGAGATCGAAGTCGCCGAAATGGCCGGCATCGAAATCGCCACGCCTCCGGGCATGGAAGAAATGACCAACCAGTTGCAGAACCTGTTCGCCAACATGGGCAAGGGCAAGAAGAAGGCCCGCAAGCTCAAGGTCAAGGAAGCGCTGAAACTGGTACGCGACGAAGAAGCCGGTCGCCTGGTCAACGAAGAGGAGTTGAAGGCCAAGGCCCTGGAAGCCGTCGAGCAGCACGGCATCGTGTTCATCGACGAGATCGACAAGGTCGCCAAGCGCGGCAATGTCGGCGGCGCTGATGTGTCCCGCGAAGGCGTGCAACGTGACCTGCTGCCGCTGATCGAAGGCTGCACCGTCAACACCAAGCTGGGCATGGTCAAGACCGACCACATCCTGTTCATCGCCTCCGGTGCGTTCCACCTGAGCAAGCCGAGCGATCTGGTGCCGGAGCTGCAAGGCCGTCTGCCGATCCGCGTCGAACTCAAGGCCCTGAGCCCGCAGGACTTCGAACGCATCCTCAGCGAACCGCACGCCTCGCTCACCGAGCAGTACTGCGCACTGCTGAAAACCGAAGGCCTGAACATCCAGTTCCAGCCGGAAGGCATCAAGCGTCTGGCGGAGATTGCCTGGCAGGTCAACGAGAAGACCGAGAACATCGGTGCCCGTCGCCTGCACACGCTGCTCGAGCGTCTGCTGGAAGAGGTGTCGTTCAGTGCCGGCGATCTGGCCAGCGCCCATGACGACAAGGCGATCGAGATCGACGCCGAATACGTCAACAGCCACCTGGGCGAATTGGCGCAGAACGAAGACCTGTCCCGTTATATCCTGTAAGCCATACTTACAGTGGTCGTGAAACTGTGGGAGCCATCGGCTCCCACAATTTTTTCCACCTGACGGAACGCCGGCGATGACCCAACTCCCCACCGACATCAAACTGCACAAAGCCTCGAAAACCCTGTCGCTCAAATACGCGTCCGGCGAGGAGTACACCCTGCCCGCCGAATTCCTGCGCGTGCATTCCCCCTCCGCCGAGGTCCAGGGTCACGGCAAACCGATCCTGCAATTCGGCAAGCTGCACGTCGGCCTGACCAAGGTAGAACCGGCCGGTCAGTACGCACTGAAACTGACCTTCGACGACGGTCACGACAGCGGACTGTTCACCTGGGATTACCTGTACGAGCTGGGGCGACGTCATGACGCACTCTGGGCGGATTATCTGGCCGAGCTCAAAGCCGCCGGCAAAACCCGCGACCCGGACCAGTCCGTCGTCAAGCTGATGCTCTAGTCCGCGGCTCGGACTGTTTAGAGGGCATTTTCTAGATTCATCTGTTTGAATGCTCCGCTAAAGCGGCCCGGGATCGGCTGCTTGCGAAAAAAATCATTCTCGGGTAACCAATGGAACTGGCAAGTTCCCTGCAATGCTCTACGACTGTAAAGCAGCTATGCAGAATCAACGGTCACCCGAGCAGTAGTACCTGGCATTGGCTGTGGAACTGCACAGCAGAAAACCGGGTACTCGTCTCAGGACAATGGAGCGTCGTAGATGAGTAACAAGAATAACGATGATTTGAAGTACCAGGCCTCGGAGAACACCCTGGGGCTGAATCCTGTCGTTGGGCTACGCGGAAAGGATCTGCTGGCCTCTGCTCGAATGGTGCTGACCCAGGCCATCAAACAACCGATCCATAGTGTCAAACACGTCACCCAGTTCGGCCTCGAACTGAAGAACGTGCTGTTCGGCAAATCCGACCTGCAACCGGCGGGCGATGACCGTCGCTTCGTCGATCCGGCGTGGAGTCAGAACCCGCTGTACAAACGTTATCTGCAAACCTATCTGGCGTGGCGCAAGGAACTCCATGCCTGGATCGACGACAGCAGCCTCTCGCCCAAGGACATCGCGCGCGGCCACTTCGTGATCAACCTGATGACCGAGGCCATGGCGCCGACCAACACCGCGGCCAACCCGGCGGCGGTCAAACGCTTCTTCGAGACCGGCGGCAAAAGCCTGCTCGACGGCCTCTCGCACCTGGCCAAGGATCTGGTGCACAACGGCGGCATGCCGAGCCAGGTCAACATGGGCGCGTTCGAGGTCGGCAAGAGCCTGGGCGTGACCGAAGGCGCGGTGGTGTTTCGCAACGACGTGCTGGAGCTGATCCAGTACAAGCCGATCACCGAGCAAGTGCACGAGCGCCCGCTGCTGGTGGTGCCGCCGCAGATCAACAAGTTCTATGTATTCGACCTGAGCCCGGACAAGAGCCTGGCGCGTTTCTGCCTGCGCAACAATGTGCAGACCTTCATCGTCAGCTGGCGCAACCCGACCAAGGAACAGCGCGAGTGGGGCCTTTCCACCTACATCGAGGCCCTGAAGGAAGCGGTCGACGTAGTCACCGCGATCACCGGCAGCAAGGACGTCAACATGCTCGGCGCCTGCTCCGGCGGCATCACCTGCACCGCCCTGCTCGGCCACTACGCGGCAATCGGCGAGAACAAGGTCAACGCCCTGACCCTGCTGGTCAGCGTGCTCGATACAACGCTGGACAGCGACGTCGCCCTGTTCGTCGACGAGCAGACACTGGAGACCGCCAAGCGCCATTCGTACCAGGCCGGCGTGCTCGAAGGCAAAGACATGGCCAAGGTCTTCGCCTGGATGCGCCCGAATGACCTGATCTGGAACTACTGGGTCAACAACTACCTGCTCGGCAACGAACCGCCGGTGTTCGACATCCTGTTCTGGAACAACGATACGACTCGACTGCCGGCCGCGTTCCACGGCGACCTGATCGAGATGTTCAAAAACAACCCACTGATCCGCCCCAATGCACTGGAAGTGTGCGGCACGCCGATCGACCTCAAGCAGGTGACCGCCGACATCTTCTCGCTGGCCGGCACCAACGACCACATCACCCCGTGGAAGTCCTGCTACAAGTCGGCGCAGCTGTTTGGTGGCAAGGTCGAATTCGTGCTGTCCAGCAGCGGGCATATCCAGAGCATCCTGAACCCGCCGGGCAACCCGAAATCGCGCTACATGACCAGCGATGAAATGACCGCCAATGCCGATGACTGGCAGGAAAACTCGACCAAGCACGCCGACTCCTGGTGGCTGTACTGGCAGGCGTGGCAGGCCGCGCGGTCGGGCGAGCTGAAAAAGGCGCCGACCAAGCTGGGCAACAAAGCGTATCCGGCAGGCGAAGCTTCACCGGGCACTTACGTACACGAGCGGTAACCGACACACCTCGCCCCACAATGTGGGAGCGGGCTTGCTCGCGATGGCGTCGACAGCCGGAACAATGTGCTGACTGATACACCGCTATCGCGAGCAGGCTCGCTCCCACAGGGGATTGAGGCTGACATTGAGATCGACCCACAGGGCCTTGAAGCATGCCGCACCCGTTCATCTTTCGAACCGTCGAGCTCGATGGCCAGACCATCCGCACGGCGGTCCGCCCCGGCAAGCCTCACTTGACGCCCTTGCTGATATTCAACGGCATCGGCGCCAACCTGGAGCTGGTGTTTCCTTTCGTCGCGGCGCTGGATCCGGACCTGGAAGTGATCGCCTTCGACGTGCCCGGTGTCGGTGGTTCCTCGACGCCGAGCCGTCCGTATCGCTTTCCCGGGCTGGCGAAGCTCACCGCGCGGATGCTCGATTACCTCGACTACGGACAGGTCAACGTGATCGGCGTGTCCTGGGGTGGCGCGCTGGCGCAGCAGTTCGCCTACGACTATCCCGAGCGCTGCAAGAAGCTGGTGCTGGCGGCGACCGCCGCCGGTGCGGTGATGGTGCCGGGCAAGCCGAAGGTGCTGTGGATGATGGCCAGCCCACGGCGCTACATCCAGCCGTCCCATGTGATCCGCATCGCCCCGATGATCTACGGCGGCTCGTTCCGCCGCGACCCGACACTCGCCGCCAGCCATGCGGCCAAGGTGCGTTCGGCGGGCAAACTCGGCTACTACTGGCAACTGTTCGCGGGCCTGGGCTGGACCAGCATTCACTGGCTGCACAAGATCCATCAGCCGACGCTAGTGCTGGCTGGAGATGACGATCCGCTGATCCCGCTGATCAACATGCGCATGCTCGCCTGGCGAATCCCCAACGCGCAGCTGCACATCATCGACGACGGGCATCTGTTCCTGATTACCCGGGCCGAGGCGGTGGCGCCGATCATCATGAAATTCCTCCAGGAGGAACGTCAGCGTGCGGTGATGCATCCGCACCCGACACCGCTGGGCGGATAACCGTCCCGGCACGGATTTCTGGACAGCGTCTTGCAACGTGTCCACACAGGTGCGCGGCAGGAGGCCGCGCAGGCAACAACCCGCAACAGCGTCTATGGTGTTCTGGTTCGGTGTGTTTGTTTTTGGCCTGAAGACGAAGGAGTGTTGAGTCATGCGTGACAAACCAGCGACGGGCGTCGTGCCCAGCCCCGCCGTGTTCATCAATGCACAGAGTGCCATGACCGGTCTACGCGGCCGGGACCTGATCTCGACCTTGCGCAGCGTCGCGGCCCACGGCTTGCGTAATCCGGTCCACAGTGCAAAACACGCCTTGAAGCTGGGGGGCGCGCTCGGACGCGTGCTGCTCGGCGAAACCCTGCACCCGACCAATCCGCAGGACAGCCGCTTCGCCGATCCGGCGTGGAGCCTCAATCCGTTCTATCGGCGCAGCCTGCAGGCTTATCTGGCCTGGCAGAAACAGGTCAAGAGCTGGATCGACGAGAGCAGTATGAGCGACGACGACCGCGCCCGCGCGCACTTCGCCTTCACCCTGCTCAACGACGCCGTGGCGCCTTCCAACACACTGCTCAATCCGCTGGCTGTGAAGGAGCTGTTCAACTCCGGCGGCCACAGTCTGGTGCGCGGTCTCAGCCATCTGATCGACGACCTGCTGCACAACGACGGCCTGCCACGCCAGGTCACCAAACAGGCTTTCGAAGTCGGCAAGACCGTCGCCACCACCACAGGGTCAGTGGTGTTTCGCAACGAAATGCTCGAGCTGATCCAGTACCGGCCGATGAGCGAAAAACAGTATTCGAAACCGCTGCTGGTGGTGCCGCCGCAAATCAACAAGTACTACATTTTCGACCTCAGCCCGAGCAACAGCTTCGTCCAGTTTGCGCTGAAGAACGGCTTGCAGACCTTCATGATCAGCTGGCGCAACCCGGATGTACGGCATCGCGAATGGGGCCTGTCGACCTACGTCGAAGCCGTGGAAGAAGCGATGAACATCTGCCGGGCGATCACCGGCGCCCGTGAGGTCAACCTGATGGGCGCCTGCGCCGGCGGGCTGACCATTGCCGCGCTGCAAGGGCATCTGCAGGCCAAGCGGCAGTTGCGACGAGTCTCCAGCGCCACCTATCTGGTGAGCCTGCTCGACAGTGAAATGAACACCCCGGCCACCCTGTTCGCCGATGAGCAAACGCTCGAAGCGGCCAAGCGGCGGTCCTATCAGAAAGGCGTGCTGGACGGTCGCGACATGGCCAAGGTGTTCGCCTGGATGCGCCCCAACGATTTGATCTGGAGTTATTTCGTCAATAACTACCTGCTGGGCAAGGAGCCGCCGGCGTTCGACATCCTCTACTGGAACAACGACAGCACCCGCCTGCCCGCCGCGTTTCACGGCGACATTCTGGACTTCTTCAAGCACAACCCGTTGACCCATCCGGGGGGCCTGGAAGTGTGCGGCACGCCGATCGACCTGCAGAAGGTCACGGTCGACAGCTTCAGCGTGGCCGGCATGAACGACCACATCACGCCGTGGGACGCGGTGTATCGCTCGACGCTGTTGCTGGGTGGTGAGCGGCGCTTCGTGCTGTCCAACAGCGGCCACGTGCAGAGCATCCTCAACCCGCCGGGCAACCCGAAAGCCCATTACGTCGAGAACGGAAAGCTCAGCGGCGATCCGCGCGCCTGGTACTACGACGCCAAGAAAGTCGACGGCAGTTGGTGGCCGCAATGGCTGGAGTGGGTGCAGCAGCGCTCCGGCACCCTGCACGAAACCCAGATGACCCTCGGCAACGCCAATTATCCACCGATGGAAGCAGCACCCGGCACCTATGTGCGTGTGCGCTGACTGACTCAAGCCCTTTTAAGACGACTGGATGAAAACAAGCGAACGGATCCTCGAATGTGCCCTGCAGTTGTTCAATGAAAAGGGCGAGCCGAACGTCTCCACCATGGAGGTTGCCAATGAAATGGGGATCAGTCCCGGCAACCTCTACTACCACTTCCACGGCAAGGAACCGCTGATTCTTGGACTGTTCGAGCGCTTCCAGAACGACCTCGCCCCGCTGCTCGACCCGCCCGCCGATGTCGAACTGGCGCCGGAGGATTACTGGCTGTTCCTGCACCTGATCGTCGAACGGCTGGCGCAGTACCGTTTTCTGTTCCAGGACCTGTCGAACCTGGCCGGCCGCCTGCCGAAACTGGCCAAGGGCATTCGCCAGTTCCTCAACGTGCTCAAGCGCACGCTGGCGTCATTGCTGGCGCGGCTGAAGGCGTCGGGGCAGTTGGTCAGCGACACCCAGGCGCTGGGGCAACTGGTGGAGCAGATCACCATGACGCTGCTGTTCTCGCTGGACTATCAGCGGATTCTTGATCGCGAAGGCGAAGTGCGGCTGGTGGTGTACCAGATCATGATGCTGGTGGCGCCGCATCTGTTGCCGCCGGTGAAGGTGGCGACGGAGAGGATGGCTTTGCAGTATCTCGAAGATCACGAGTAATCCGACGGCTTTTACCCAAACAAAAACGCCCGACCTTCACAGGCCGGGCGTTTTCTTGAGCCCTGAAAAATCAGGACTGACTGGTTGGCGTCGACGGCGTCGATGCAGCAGTCGGAGCAGGCGCCGGGGTTGGAGCCGAGGCCGAGTTCGACGTGCTTGCCAGTGCTTGCGGTGTGGTCACCGGTTTTGGAGCAGCAGCTTTCGGCGCGGCCGGTTTTTTCACTGCCGGTTTTTTCGCCGCAGCCGGTTTGGCGGCAGGCTTGGCAGCGGGTTTGGCAGCCGCGGTTTTCGCTGCTGGCTTGGCCGCCGGTTTGGCAGCTGGTTTTGCTGCCGTTTTTGCAGCTGGCTTGGCGGCGGCCTTGGCGGCAACCGGTTTGGCCGCGGCTTTCGCTGCTGGCTTGGCGGCAGCGGTTTTGGCTGCTGGTTTTGCGGCCGGTTTGGCGGCGGCTTTAGCCAGTGGCTTGGCAGCGGTTTTGGCCGCAGGCTTGGCTGCTGCGGTTTTGGCCGCGACAGGCTGAGCTTTCAGGCCGGTGAGTTTTTCGATCTGCCTGGTCAGGGTATCGACCTTCTTGTGCAGATCCTTCACCTCGTTGCGGCTCGGTACGCCCAAGCGCGAAATCGCACTGTTCAGGCGCTTGTCGAAAGCCCCTTCCAGTTCATCCCACTTGCCCAGTGCGCGATCTTTCACACCGCTGATGCGCGATTTGGCCGAAGAAGCGGAGTCCTTGGCAGCATCGACTTTTTTGCCGACTGCAGCCTTGGTGAGCTTCTCGGCTTTCTCGCCGTCTTTGACCAATGTATCGAAGAGCTTGCTGCCGTCAGTGTCGATCTTCGAGTACACGCCTAAACCAGCCAGCCAGATCTTGCGGGAATAGTCTTCGACTTTTCCGATCCACGAGCTGCCTTCTTTATCGGTGTTCTTTTTACCAGCCATCCCGTTCTCCTTAAGATTTACGCGCGACGCGTTCGAGCAATGCCGTCAGCTCATCGAGCTTAGCAGAGAGTGTCTCAACGTCATGTTTAGACGGAATGCCGATACGATTCAAGGCACTGGCGACACGTGTGTCGAACGCCTTCTCGACCTTGTCGAGCTGAACTTCGACCCGGCCTTTGAAAGAGCTGACTTCGCTCTTGGCTTCATCGATCTCGGCGTTGGCCGCTTCGAGTTTTTCGGTGACGGCTTTTTTGCCTTTCTTTTCAACAGTTTGACCAGCCTTGATCAACTCCTGAAAGTACTCGCTGCCCTCCTGACCGACCTTGGTGTAGGCACCCAGGCCTGCCAGCCAGATCTTGCGGGCATAGGATTTGACGTCGCTCAGAGCGGAAGTCGAAGCGTCGATTTTTTTCTTCAAAATGACTTTGGCCATGGTGCACCTCACGCGCAGAAGGTTTGAGGAACTGCCCTGACGAGTGTCGGGCTCAGGCACAAAGTAGGGAGAAAAATTAGAAACGGCACCCTAACAACTGACACAAACAGGCGAACTCACCACAAAACAAATGTGGGAGCCAGCCTGCTGGCGATAGCGATTTATCCATCAACATCGATGTTGACTGATGCACCGCCATCGCCAGCAGGCTGGCTCCCACAAGAGATGTTGCCCGACCCGAATCAGACCAGCGCTTTATCCAGCGCCTTTTCGATCTCGGCTTTGATCATGCCGCTCATGGCCGACATCATCAGGCCCAGTTCCACGTCGACCCGGATCGAATCCTCGGCCACGTGCACCGCGCCCTTCACGCCCGAACGCTTGAGGTTCAGGACATCGCCCGACCACTGCGGCTCCAGGCCATATTGATCGGAGAGTTTCTGCGCCAGTTTGTCGGCTTTCTCGCGGGCCGCTTCCTTGCCCAGGCTGTGGGCACGCTCAACACTGATATGGGCCATTGAATGACTCCTGCTTTTTGAATGGGGCTATGAATGCCTGCAACGAATCTTGACCGCCACTGCGGCAAATCGTCCCGAAGGTTGCCCATCTTACCTTTAGCCATTCCAAGACAAAGCATGGCTTGGGGATTAGAATGTCGCGCATTCTCTTTTGGTGACAGCGATATGACTGATCAGCGCAAAGGCAGCGATGCCGAACCCACCACTCACTTCGGCTTCAAAAACGTTCCGGAAAGCCAGAAAGCGGAAAAAGTCGCTGAGGTGTTCCACTCCGTGGCCGCCAAGTACGACCTGATGAACGACCTTCTGTCGGGCGGCATGCACCGTCTGTGGAAGCGTTTCGCGATCGAACTGTCGGGCGTGCGCGCCGGCAACCGCGTGCTGGACATCGCCGGCGGTACGGGTGACCTGACCAAGAAATTCTCGCACCTGGTCGGCCCGACCGGTCAGGTGGTGCTGGCCGACATCAACGAATCCATGCTCAAGGTCGGTCGTGACCGCCTGCTGGACGTCGGTGTTTCGGGCAACGTCGAATTCGTCCAGGCCGACGCTGAAAAGCTGCCGTTCCCGGACAACCATTTCGACTGCGTGACCATCGCCTTCGGCCTGCGCAACGTGACGCACAAGGAAGACGCCCTGCGCTCGATGCTGCGCGTCCTCAAGCCGGGCGGCCGCCTGCTGGTGCTGGAATTCTCCAAGCCGACCAATGCGCTGATGTCCAAGGCCTACGACGCCTACTCGTTCGCCTTCATGCCGTTGATGGGCAAGCTGATCACCAACGACTCGGAAAGCTATCGCTACCTGGCCGAATCGATCCGCATGCACCCGAATCAGGAAACCCTGAAGTCGATGATGGTCGACGCCGGTTTCGACCGCGTGACCTATCACAACATGACCGCAGGCATCGTCGCCCTGCACCGCGGCATCAAACCCTGATGCTGCTGACCGGGCTGCTCGCCAGCGTCGAACTCGGCCTGAACCGTGTGCTGCGTCTCGACAGCACGGCGCTGCCGCGACTGGCGCACCTGACCGGCAAAGTGATTGCCGTGGATTGCCGCAGCCCGGCGCTGCAACTGTTCATTCTGCCGAGCGACGAAGGCCTGATGCTCGCATCCCACTGGGAAACCGGCGTCGACTGCACCCTGCGCGCCCCGGCCTCGAGTCTGGTGAAACTGGCCCTGAGCAAGGACAAGACGGCGGTGCTGCACGCGCCGGAAGTCGAACTCGACGGCGACAGCGGCGTGCTGCTGGAGCTGGCGGGCGTGCTGCAGGACCTGGAGCTGGACTGGGAGTACGAACTCTCGCGCTGGCTGGGACCTGTCGCCACGCAACTGGTCGGCGGCCACCTGCGCAGCCGCGCCCGCTGGTATCAACAAGGATTTGCCAGCCTCAACCAGAACCTCGCTGAATACCTGGCCGAAGAATCGCGCACCCTCGTCGGGCAGCGCGAAGCCGAAGCCCGTTTCAGCGAACTGGACCGGATCAAACTCGATCTGGAACGTCTCGAGGCGCGCTTCGAGCGCCTTTCCCGATCCCTCGACTCAAGCGATAACGCATGAAGCTGCTCGCCGTCCGCCGTCTGTTGCGCATCCAGCGCGTCGTGATCCGCTACCGCCTCGATGACCTGTTGTTCGACCTGCCTTTGCCGTGGTTTCTGCTGGCGCTGCGCTACGTTCTGCCGTGGCGCTGGTTCCCGCGCAAGCCGCTGGACCTGAGCCGTGGCGCACGCCTGCGCCTGGCCTTGCAGGACCTGGGGCCGATCTTCATCAAGTTCGGGCAGATCCTCTCGACCCGCCGCGACCTGCTGCCGGAAGACATCGCCGATGAACTGATGCGGCTGCAGGACCGTGTGCCGCCGTTCGATTCGCAACTGTCGGTCAAACTGATCGAAGAGCAACTGGGCAAGAAGATCAGCGAAGTGTTCAGCCGCTTCGACGTCGAACCGCTGGCCTCGGCCTCGGTGGCGCAGGTGCACGCCGCGCAACTGAAGACTGGCGAAGAAGTGGTGGTCAAGGTGATCCGCCCGGGTCTGAAACCGATCATCGCCCAGGATCTGGCGTGGCTGTTCATCCTCGCCCGCGCCGCCGAGAAGGTCTCCGCCGATGCCCGTCTGCTGCACCCGGTGGACGTGGTCAGCGACTACGAAAAAACCATCTACGACGAACTCGACCTGTTGCGCGAGGCGGCCAACGCCAGCCAGTTGAAACGCAACTTCGAAGGCTCGCCGCTGCTCTACGTGCCGCAAGTCTATTGGGACTGGTGCCGGCCGAAAGTGCTGGTGATGGAGCGCATCTACGGGATTCAGGTGACCGATCTGGCGACCCTCGCCGACCAGCGCACCGACATGAAAATGCTCGCCGAGCGCGGCGTGGAGATCTTCTTCACCCAGGTGTTCCGCGACAGTTTCTTCCACGCCGACATGCACCCGGGCAACATCTTCGTCAGCACCGTCAATCCGTGGAGCCCGCAGTACATCGCGATCGACTGCGGCATCGTCGGCAGCCTGACCCCGGAAGACCAGGACTATCTGGCGCGCAACCTGTTCGCCTTCTTCAAGCGCGACTACCGCCGCGTGGCGCAATTGCACATCGATTCGGGTTGGGTGCCGGCGGAAACCAAGCTCAATGAATTCGAAGCGGCGATCCGTACCGTGTGCGAACCGATCTTCGAAAAACCATTAAAAGATATTTCATTTGGCCAGGTGCTGATGCGCCTGTTCCAGACCGCGCGCCGCTTCAACATGGAAGTGCAGCCGCAACTCGTATTGCTGCAAAAGACCCTGCTGAACATCGAAGGCCTGGGCCGTCAGCTGTACCCGGACCTCGATCTGTGGAACACCGCGCAGCCGTTCCTCGAACGCTGGATGCGCGAGCGCGTCAGCCCGAAAGCCTTGCTCGGCAACGTCCAGAGCCAGTTCGAACAACTGCCGCACCTGGCCAACATGGCCCGCGATCTGCTCGAACGCATGTCCCAGCCCCACGCCAACGACCCGCCGCCACCGTGGAAAAAACGCAAGGACGACTGGTTCCTGCGCCTGCTCGGCAGCGCCCATCTGGCGGGCGGTACGATCCTCGCCGCCGGGGGCCCGATGCACGAACTGGGGCATTGGCCCGCCGGGATCATGGTGGCCGTCGGCTTGTATCTGGTCGTTCGCCGATAGCCAGTTCCGTGATCGGCTGGCACACTGTTTCAACGCCTGAACCCGACTATTGAAGTGTGGGTTCGCTGTCGGAGTCGAAGATGAAAAACTGGCTGGACGAGATCAAGTGGGACGCCGATGGCCTGGTGCCGGCGATTGCTCAGGATCACAAGACCGGACGCGTATTGATGATGGCCTGGATGAACCGCGAAGCCCTGGAGCTGACCGCGGCGGAAAACCGTGCCATCTATTGGTCACGTTCCCGTGGCAAGCTGTGGCGCAAGGGCGAAGAGTCCGGCCACGTACAGACGCTGCATGAGATGCGTCTGGACTGCGACGCCGACGTCATCATCCTGATGGTCGAACAGATCGGCGACATCGCTTGCCATACCGGCCGTCAAAGCTGCTTCTACCGCGTCTTCGAAAACGGCGACTGGAAAACGGTCGACCCGGTCCTGAAAGACCCGCACGCCATCTATTCCGCAGGACACAAACATGAGTGACACCCTGACCCGCCTCGCTCAGGTGCTGGAAGAGCGCAAGGGCGCTGCTGCCGACAGTTCGTATGTGGCTAGTCTGTATCACAAGGGCTTGAACAAGATTCTGGAAAAGGTCGGCGAAGAATCGGTCGAAACGATCATCGCCGCCAAGGACGCCGCCGTCAGCGGCGACTGCAGCGACGTGATCTACGAGACCGCCGACCTGTGGTTCCACAGCATGGTCATGCTTGCCCAGCTGGGGCAGCATCCGCAGGCGGTGCTGGATGAACTGGATCGCCGTTTCGGCCTTTCCGGACACGTCGAGAAAGCCTCGCGCCCGTCCGCCTGAACAACTTCAAAAGAGGAACAGCAACATGGGCATTTTTGACTGGAAACACTGGATCGTCATCCTGGTGGTCGTGGTACTGGTGTTCGGTACCAAGAAACTGAAGAACCTCGGCACCGATGTTGGCGAGTCGATCAAGGGCTTCCGTAAAGCCATGAACGACGACGAAAAACCGGCCGATCCGACCGTCACGCCTGCGCAACCGGTGCCACCGGTACAGCCGCAAGCCACCGCTCAGGCCAACCCGCCGCACACCATCGACGTGCAGGCGCAGAAAGTCGAAGAGCCGATCCGCAAAGACGTGTGAGCACTGACTAATGTTTGGTATCAGCTTCTCTGAACTGCTGCTCGTCGGCCTCGTCGCCCTGCTGGTGCTGGGCCCCGAGCGTCTGCCGGGCGCTGCACGCACCGCCGGCCTGTGGGTCGGACGGCTGAAGCGCAGCTTCAACGCGATCAAACAGGAAGTTGAGCGTGAAATCGGTGCCGACGAAATCCGTCGGCAACTGCACAACGAGCACATCCTGTCGCTGGAACAGGAGGCGCGGAAGATTTTCACGCCGGTTCAGCAGGAGCCGACGCCGGTCGAGCACGTGGGTGAGCAGACGATTCATGCGCCTGCCGCCGCGACGCCACCAGCACCTGTCGTAGCGCCAACCCAGCCAGTGCCCGCTGTTGCAGAAAACTCGGTTGAACACGTAGCCCCAACCGCCGCGCCGACTCCACCAGCGCCTCACGACACCACTCTGCCGCCGCGAGCCCCATGAGCGATCTCCCCGAAAACGACCAGCACATGCCGCTGGTTTCGCACCTCACCGAGTTGCGCACCCGCCTGCTGCGTTGCGTGGCGGCGATCTTCATCATCTTCGCCGGGCTGTTTGCCTTCACCCAGCAGATCTACACCTTTGTTTCGACGCCGCTGCGTGAATACCTGCCGGCCGGCGCGACAATGATCGCCACCGACGTGTCGTCGCCGTTCCTGACGCCGCTGAAGCTGACGATGATGGTCTCGCTGTTCCTGGCGATTCCGGTGATCTTGCATCAGATCTGGGGCTTCATCGCACCGGGCCTTTACAAGCACGAGAAGCGTGTCGCGGTGCCGTTGCTGATCTCCAGCATCCTGCTGTTCTACACCGGCATGGCATTCGCCTACTTCTTCGTGTTCCCGCTGATCTTCAAGTTCTTCGCCTCGGCCACCCCGGCCGGTGTGGAAATGATGACCGACATCACCAGTTACCTCGATTTCGTCATGACGCTGTTCTTCGCTTTCGGCGTGGCGTTCGAAATCCCGGTGGCCGTGGTGCTGCTGGTGTGGATCGGCGTGGTCGACGTCAAATACCTGAAGAAGATCCGTCCGTACGTGATCATCGGCTGCTTCGTGGTCGGCATGATCCTGACCCCGCCGGACATCTTCTCCCAGACCCTGCTGGCCGTGCCGATGTGGATGCTGTTCGAAGTCGGCATCCTGTTCGGCAGTCTGGTCAGCAAACGCGAGCGCCCGGAAGAAACCGCCGACGATCACAACGACCAGCCGCCAGCGACTCAGCCATGAACCTGCTGCTGCTCGAAGAGGCCGACTTCATTGCGGCCGACCGCGTCGTGCTGCGTGATCGGCGCCTGACCCACATGCAGGAAGTCCACCGCTCGGAAGTCGGCGACAGCCTGCGGGTCGGGCGCATTGGCGGGCTGATGGGCTCGGCCGAGCTTTTGCGCCTTGACGCGGGCGAAGCCGAGCTGCGGGTCACCCTCGATCAACCGCCGCCGGCCAAACTGGCGCTGACCCTGGTGCTCGCCCTGCCCCGCCCGAAGATGCTGCGCCGGGTGTTCCAGACCGTGGCGACCATGGGCGTGTCGAAGGTGATTCTGGTCAACAGCTACCGGGTCGAGAAAAGCTTCTGGCAAACGCCGTTCCTGGAGCCGGAAGCGATTCGCGAACAACTGATCCTCGGCCTCGAACAGGCTCGGGATACGGTGCTGCCGGAGATCATCATCGAGAAGCGCTTCAAGCCGTTCGTCGAAGATCGCCTGCCGGCCATCACCGACGGCACCCTCGGCCTGGTCGGTCATCCGGGCAACTTCCCGCCCTGCCCCCGCGCCCTGAACGAACCTGTAACCCTGGCCATCGGCCCCGAGGGTGGCTGGATTCCCTATGAAATCGATCTGCTGGCCAAGGCCGGGCTGCAACCGGTGCAACTGGGCGAGCGAATCCTGCGGGTCGAAACCGCCGTCACCGCGCTGCTCGCCCGGCTGTTCTGAAGTCTTCTCCGGACAAAAGGCGTTACAGATTGCCATCATGCGGCCGATACCCTCCCCATAAGTCCAATTAGTGGTCCGAGGGGAGTCGTCGCATGTACCGTTGGTTAGCCGAGAGTCTTGGAAACGTCAGCGTTAAACGTAAGCTTGGAATCGGTTTCGGCCTGGTGCTGCTGCTGACCCTGTTGATCACCTTCACCGGCTGGACCGGCATGAGCGGGATCATCAGCCGGGGCGACAAGCTCGGCTTCATCTCCAGCCTCAACGAGCTGACCAAGGACCTGCGTCTGGCGCGTCTGGACTATGAAGCCCGCCGTGGCGAACAGGGCCCCGGTGCGGTCAACGACCTGCTCGGCAAACTCGACGCCGGCCTGCAAAGCGCCCGCGGCATGATCGAGCAACCGTCCGACGTGGCCATGATCGATCAGCAACTGGCGGCGGTTGCCGAGTACAAACGCGCCTTTGGCGACATGACCCAGGCCACCGTGCAGCGTGAAGACGCTCGCAGCAAACTCGGCGCCAGCGCCGATAACGCGGTGGCCAAGGTCAGCGAAGTCGAGAAATCCCTGCTGCAAGGCGACAGCGTCGCGCAATTCAACAGCGTGATCGAGCTGAGCAAACTGCTGCAGCAGGCGCGCTATCAGGTGCGCGGCTACACCTACAGCGGCAAGGCCGAAGCCGAACAACCGGCGCTGGATGCCATCGCCGCCGCCCTGAACAATCTGGAAAGCCTGCCGAGCAAACTGCCCGAGCAACACATCGCCAACCTGCAACAGGCCACCGAATCGCTGAAGGCTTATCGCGCCGCCGTCAGCCAGTTCCGCGACTCCCAGGTGAACAACGCCAAGGCGCTGGCTCGCATGTCGGCCCAGGGCGACATCCTGCTCGACGTCAGCAAGAAACTCACCGAATCCCAGACCATCGTCCGCGACACCGATGCCGCGCACGCCAAAAACATGCTGATGATCGCCACCCTGCTGGCCCTGGCCTTCGGTCTGCTCGCGGCCTGGGCGATCACCCGGCAGATCATCATTCCGCTGGAGCAGACCCTGAAAGTCGCCGAACGCGTGGCCGCCGGTGACCTGACCCACAATCTGGTGTCCCTGCGCCGCGATGAACTTGGTCAACTGCAACGCTCGATGCAGAGCATGACCCAGGGCCTGCGCGAATTGATCGGCGGCATCAGCGACGGCGTGACCCAGATCGCCAGCGCCGCCGAAGAGTTGTCCGCGGTGACCGAGCAGACCAGCGCCGGGGTCAACAATCAGAAAATCGAGACCGACCAGGTCGCGACCGCCATGAACGAAATGGCCGCCACCGTGCAGGAAGTCGCGCGCAACGCCGAGGAAGCTTCGGAAGCAGCGGTCGCCGCCGACCAGCAGGCCCGTGAAGGCGACAAGGTGGTTGGCGAGGCCA
The DNA here is from genome assembly GCF_002112855.1 of Pseudomonas sp. B40(2017). Taxonomy (NCBI): domain Bacteria; kingdom Pseudomonadati; phylum Pseudomonadota; class Gammaproteobacteria; order Pseudomonadales; family Pseudomonadaceae; genus Pseudomonas; species Pseudomonas sp. B40(2017). The sequence continues at coordinate 286,830 of NZ_NEIT01000006.1, read as the reverse complement.
TCGCCCAGATCGAACGTCTGGCCGCCGAAGTCGGCCATTCCACCGAGGCCATGGGCGAGCTCAAGCGCGAAAGCGACAAGATCGGCAGCGTGCTCGACGTGATCAAGTCCGTGGCCCAGCAAACCAACCTGCTGGCCCTCAACGCCGCCATCGAAGCCGCCCGTGCTGGTGAAGCCGGTCGAGGCTTTGCGGTGGTCGCCGACGAAGTCCGCAGCCTCGCCCAGCGCACCCAGAAGTCCACCGAAGAGATCGAAGAGCTGATCGTCGGTCTGCAGAACGGCACCCAGCAAGTGGCGACGATCATGGACAACAGCCGCACCCTGACCGACAGCAGTGTCGAGCTGACCCGGCGTGCCGGTGGCTCGCTGGAGAGCATCACTCGCACCGTTTCGGCGATTCAGGCGATGAACCAGCAGATCGCCGCAGCGGCCGAGCAACAGAGCGCCGTGGCTGAAGAGATCAACCGCAGCGTGCTGAACGTGCGAGATGTCTCGGATCAGACCTCGGCGGCCAGTGAAGAGACGGCGGCCTCCAGCGTCGAGCTGGCGCGCCTGGGCACTCACCTGCAAACGCTGGTGGGCCGGTTCAAGGTGTAAACCGCGCACACAAAAAAATCGCAGCCATTGGCTGCGATTTTTTTTGTCCTGTGTTTAGAGGACTTGCCGCAGGAACGCCTGGGCTCGTGGATCCTTCGGTGCATCGAAGAACTCCGCCGGCGAGGCGTCTTCCAGCAGTTTGCCGTGATCGAAGAACAGCACCCGATCCGCCACTTCCCGGGCGAAGCCCATTTCGTGGGTCACGCAGACCATGGTCATGCCTTCCACGGCCAGGTTCTTCATCACGTCCAGCACTTCACCGACCATTTCCGGGTCGAGAGCCGAGGTCGGTTCGTCGAACAGCATGACCTTGGGATCCATCGCCAGCGCCCGGGCAATCGCCACGCGCTGCTGCTGACCGCCGGACAGGCGCGATGGGTACTCGCGGGCCTTCTGGGCGATGCCGACCTTCTCCAGCAATGCCAGAGCCTTGGCTTCGCTTTCCTTCTGGCCGCGCTTGCGCACGACTTTCTGCGCCAGGCACAGGTTCTCCAGCACGGTCATGTGCGGGAACAGATTGAAATGCTGGAACACCATGCCGACTTCGCGGCGGTAGGCGTTGACGTCGGTTTTCGGGTCAGCCAGTTGCAGGCCGTCGATGCTTACCGAGCCGGAATCGAATTCTTCCAGACCATTAAGGCAACGCAGGAAGGTCGACTTGCCGGAACCGGACGGGCCGATCACCACCAGCACTTCGCCCTTGGCCACGGACGTGCTGACGTTATCCACCGCGCGCACCACTTGCCCACGGGTGTCGAAGACTTTTACCAGATCGCGGACTTCAATCACTTTGCGCGAGCCTCCGCTCAAGCCGGCTGGCGATTTTCGACAGCGGCAGGTTGATCAACAGGTACAAGCCGGCGACGCAGAACAGGATCTCGAACGGCGAGAACGACGTGGTGATGACTTCACGGCCGCTTTTCAGCAACTCGGTGATGGCGATCACCGACACCAGCGAAGTGTCTTTGACCAGACTGATGAACTGCCCGGCCAGCGGCGGCAGCACGCGTTTGAACGCCTGCGGCAACACCACATGACGCATCGACTGGCCGGCACTCAGACCCAGCGAACGCGCCGCTTCGTTCTGGCCGCGGGCAATCGACTGCACACCGGAACGGATGATTTCCGCCACGTAGGCGCCGGTGAACAGCGACAGCGCGGCGATCCCGGCGAACTCCCGGGACAGGTTCATCACCGTGCCGATGAAGAAATAGAAAATGAAGATCTGCACCAGCAGCGGCGTACCGCGCACCAGTTCGACATAGATCGTCGACAGGTCGCGCAGGGTCGGGTTGCTCGACAGCCGGCACAGCCCGGTGGCCAGACCGATCAGCAGACCCAGCACCCCGGACACCACCGACAGCCAAAGCGTGGTCCACAGGCCCCACAGCAGCGGACCCGCCGCCCAATGCCGCGTCACGCCCACGACGTCGCCTTCGGCCACATCGTCGCCCTGAGCGAATTGCAGGCTGTTTTCGTCGACGGTCAGGTGCTGCTCGTCACCGGCATCGTTGCGCAGGGTGACCTGCGCGCTGCCGCCCTTGCGCACCAGTTCGCTGACGGTGGAAATGTCGGTCGCGCGCTGGGTTTCCTCGGCCTGATAGGCGAAGTACTGCGGCACACGGTTCCAGCGCCATTCGTAGGACATCAGCGACGTGGCGTAATACAACGCGCCGGCCAGGCCGACCAGCACCAGCACGGTCAGGACGTGCCAGGGCCATTGGGCTTTTTTCTGTTTCATTGGATTTGCAGGTTCCGAATTCTGTGTCGCCAGGAAGGCCGCTATCGCGAGCAGGCTCGCTCCCACAGGGAAATGCATTCCATTGTGGGAGCCAGCCTGCTGGCGATGGGCTCGACGCGGTCAGTCTGACCAGCGCTTATTCCATGTCCTTGAGCCACTCGGTGCTCTTGAACCACTTGTCATGGATGCGATCGTAGGTGCCGTCTTCGTGGATCTGGTGCAGGAAGTTGTTGATGAAGTTGATGCTGTCGTAGTCACCCTTCTTCAGACCGAAGGCCAGTGGCTCGTAGGTAAACGGCTTGTCGAGAAACACCAGCTTGCCGGCGCCGACCTTGTTCACCGCGACCACGTTGTACGGCGCGTCGTAGATGAAAGCGTCAGCCTTGCCGTTGACCACGTCGAGCACGGCTTCCTGCTCGTTGTCGTAGCCGTGGTACTTGGCCTTGGAGATCAGTTTTTTGGCGACCATTTCACCGGTGGTGCCGAGCTTGGAGGTGATGCGGTAGTCAGCGGTGTTCAGGTCTTTGTAGGACTTGACGGTGCCTTCCAGCTCCTTGCGGATCAGCAGGGTCTGGCCGACCACGATGAACGGTTCGCTGAAGTTCAGGCGCAGGTTGCGTTCCTGGGTCAGGGTCATGCCGCTGCCGATCATGTCGAACTTGTCGGTCATCAGCGCCGGGATGATCCCGTCGTAGCCGGTGGAGACCAGTTCCAGCTTGACGCCCATCGCCTTGGTCATGGCTTTGAGGATGTCGACTTCGAAACCGATGATTTCGCCGCGCTTGTTGGTCATTTCGAACGGCATGTAGGTCGGATCCATGCCGACCTTCAACGAGCCACGCTTGACCGCGTCGTCGATTGCGCCGGCCTGCGCCGCATTGACTGCAACCAGTGCCGTGACGCCGACCAGCAGCATCGACAGATACTTCTTCATCTTCAAGTCCCCAAAACCATTGCGTTTGCGGCGCGAAAACCGACAGAAATGGACAAGATTGTCCGGGTGCGCCAATTCGGGGACGGATGCTAACGCACTCGATTTTTTGCACAAGGTTTAATGGACGATTTGTTTAACATTCAAGATTTACCCCCTCACCCCAACCCTCTCCCCCAAGGGGGGCGAGGGGGAAAGGGAGCCGATCTCTGTAAATTTCAAATCTGAGTTCGACCGAGATCTGTCAGGTCGATGTATTTCGAGAGAACAACTCAGTCAGTCCCCTCTCCCTCCGGGAGAGGGCTAGGGTGAGGGGCTTTTCGGCAGGCAAAAAAAACCCCGCTTTCGCGGGGTTTCTTCATCAGGCCGGTTGCGCCTGCAAGCTCACCGGCTTGAGCGGCAGCAGCGGCGCGTGGGGATCGGCTTTCACCGAAGCCCGCCATGCGTCCAGCCACTCGGCGTGGCCTTCGGCCCACACCTGCTCGTGCAGACGGGCCAGGGCTACCGGATCGCTCAGCAGTTGCAGGCGATCATGGTTTTTCAGCCCGGCCGGGCCGACCTTGATCGCGTGACGCACACGTTCCTGGCGCAGCCATTCGATCGGCTCGGCCTGACCGTGACGCGAGGTCGCCAGCGAGCACGCCAGGGCGTTCTGCTGTGGATCGACCACGGCGCGGACGAAGCCGTCGTTCAGCGCGTGCCAGCGGTTTTCGTGGGTGTACTGATCGGTGGCCAGCAGCTCCTGTGGCGGATTGTATTCCTCGGGGATGAGGAACAGGCTTTCGTCACGGGATTTGAGGCCCAGACCGACGCGGCTGGAAATCACCGACACCGGAATCGACAGCATCAGCGAACCGACGATCGGCACCAGCCACCACAGGAAGCTCGGGTTCAGCCAGATCACCAGCAGCGCCCAGAAGAAGCCCAGCAGGGTCTGCGGACCGTGACGCTTGACCGCTTCGCTCCATGGCGTCGAGTCGTCGTCACGCTGCGGCGAGTTCCAGGTCGCGGCCCAGCCGAGGAACGCGGCGAGGACGAAACGGGTGTGGAAAATCATCCGCACCGGCGCCAGCAGCATGGAGAACAGCATCTCCAGCAGCATCGACACGGTCACCTTGAACTTGCCGCCGAACTCTTTCGCACCCTTGGCCCAGATCAGGATGATGCTCAACAGCTTCGGCAGGAACAGCAGCACGATGGTCGTCGAGAACAGCGCGATCGCCTTGTCCGGGTGCCATTGCGGCCACAGCGGATAGAGCTGACGCGGTTCGAGGAAGTACTGCGGCTCCATCAGCGTGTTCACCGCCAGCAGCGCGGTCGACAGCACCAGGAAGAAGAACCACAGCGGCGCCGACAGGTAAGACATCACGCCGGTCAGGAACACCGCGCGGTGCACCGGGTGCATGCCTTTGACCAGGAACAGACGGAAGTTCATAAGGTTACCGTGGCACCAGCGACGGTCACGCTTGAGCTCGTCGAGCAGGTTCGGCGGCAGTTCTTCGTAGCTGCCCGGCAGATCGTAGGCAATCCACACGCCCCAGCCGGCACGGCGCATCAACGCCGCTTCAACGAAGTCGTGAGAGAGAATCGCACCGGAGAACGCACCCTTGCCCGGCAACGGCGCCAGGGCGCAGTGGTCGATGAACGGCTTCATGCGGATGATCGCGTTGTGACCCCAGTAGTGGGATTCACCCAGCTGCCAGAAGTGCAGGCCGGCGGTGAACAGCGGACCGTACACGCGAGTGGCGAACTGCTGCATGCGTGCATACAGCGTGTCCATGCCCGAAGCGCGCGGCGCGGTCTGGATGATACCGGCGTCCGGCGTGGCCTCCATCAGGCGCACCAGACTGGTCAGGCACTCGCCGCTCATGACCGAGTCGGCGTCGAGTACGACCATGTACTTGTAGTCACCGCCCCAGCGACGGCAGAAGTCGTCGAGGTTGCCGCTCTTGCGTTTGACGCGACGGCGACGGCGGCGATAGAAGATCTTGCCGAAACCCTTGGCTTCGCGGCAGACGTCCAGCCAGGCCTGCTGCTCGGCAACGCAGATGTCGGTGTCGTTACTGTCGCTGAGGACGAAGAAGTCGAAACGGTCCAGGTCACCGGTAGCGGCGACCGACTCGAACGTCGCGCGCAGACCGGCGAACACCCGAGGCACGTCTTCGTTGCAGATCGGCATCACCAGTGCGGTGCGCGCGTCTTTCGGAATCGGCTCGTTGCCGGCACTTTTACCGGAGATCCGGTATTTATCGTGACCGGTGAGCAATTCGAGGAAGCCCATCAGCGCGGTCCAGAAACCGGCCGATACCCAGCAGAACAGAATCCCGAACATGATCAGGATGCTGGTCTGCAGCGCATACGGCAGCACTTGCGTGGCGGTTTGCAGCAGCGGTTGATGCAGGACTTCTTCCAGATCGACGAACGACCAGCCCTGGTACGGCATGATGCCTTTCATGTACCAGCCGGCGACGATGGTCTGACCCAGCATCAGCACCAGCAGAATGTAGCGACGGATCGAACCGACCGTGCGCCAGCGCGCCGCCGGCAGCACGTTGGCGTCCTTCGGCGGTTGCGGCGGGTTGGTGCGGCCGGTCAGGCGACGCCAGCCACGCACCAGAATGTTGGTGCGCCACGGCTCCGGCACGACCTTGGTCCGACGGATCGGCGGCGTGGCCTTCATGCTGACCCGGCCGCTGGCGTCGAGCACCAGCATTTCCGCGTCTTGCAGCTCTTCGGCGGTGCTCAGGATCAGGCGCTTGCCCACCGAAGCCTGGGCGGCTTCGGTCGGTGCGTCAAAGGTCTTGGACGACAGGCGTTCATGCAATTCGCTGAAGGACTGGCAGCCCGCGAGTTCCGCGCGCTGCTCGTCGGTCATCGGCAGATGCGCCAGGTACTCGGACAGAGTCTCTGGCTGTACTTGAGAGTTACTCATCGGCAGGCAACTGATAGCTCCAGGTCTCGGTCAGGACTTCTTCAGTCGGTGCCGATTCCGGTGTGGCTGGGGCCGCGTCCGCAGCGGCTGGCTGCTTGGCGTCTTTGTTGGCCTTGTCCTTGGCATCTGCAACCGGCTTGGCGTCGGCCTGTTTGGCCTCGGCGGCCTTGGCTTCCTTGTCGGCTTTCTCTTGTTGCTTGGCGGCAACCTTGTCGGCCTTGGCTACCGACGAATTGGACGTCGGTACCGAAGACTTCGCCAGATCAGCGGTCACCACTGGCTGCACCAGGGCTGCGCGCATCTCGGTGGACTTGCTCGGGTCCTTGATCTTCATCCGCAGGGTCAGGCGCCAGCCTTTGGTTTCCGGGTTGTAGCGCACGCTGTTTTCGACCAGTTCGGCGTTGTCGCCGACGCTGACCTGGCTGCGAACGTCCGCATCCGGGGCCAAAGCGGCCAGGGACGGGCCTTCGAAGTCGACCAGGTAGGCAACGCTGCCATCCGGCTGACGGATCAGGTTCGATTGCTTGACGTCACCTGTCGAACGCAGGGTCTGGTTGACCCAGGCGCTGTCCGGCGCGTGCAGCGCGGCCTCGTCGATGGTCCAGTGCATACGGTAGGCGAAGTCCAGCGGCTGGCCAGGCTCCGGCAGTTTTTCCGGGTTCCAGAACGCAACGATGTTGTCGTTGGTTTCGTCCGCAGTCGGGATCTCGACCAGATCAACGGTGCCCTTGCCCCAGTCGCCCTTCGGCTCGATCCAGGCACTTGGGCGCTTGTCGTAGCGGTCGTCGAGGTCTTCGTAGTGGCTGAAGTCACGGCCACGTTGCAGCAGACCGAAACCACGCGGGTTCTCGACGCTGAACTGGCTGACAGCCAAATGTTTCGGGTTGTTCAGCGGACGCCAGATCCACTCGCCGTTGCCGGCATGGATCGACAGACCGCTGGAGTCGTGCAGTTCACGACGGTAGTTGAGCACTTTCGACGGCTGGTTGGCGCCGAACAGGAACATGCTGGTCAGCGGCGCGATGCCGAGCTTGCCGACCTTGTCACGCAGGTACATCTGGCCCTTCACGTCGACAATGGTGTCGCTGCCCGGACGCAGGATCAGACGGTAGGCGCCGGTCGCACGTGGCGAATCCAGCAGGGCGAAGATCACCAGGTGCTTGTCGCCCGGCTTCGGCTGCTGAATCCAGAACTCGCGAAAACGCGGGAATTCTTCGCCGGACGGCAAAGCGGTATCGATCGCCAGGCCACGGGCCGACAGACCGTAGGTGTGACCCTTGCCGACGACGCGGAAGTAGCTCGCGCCCAGCATGGTCATGATTTCGTCTTGCTTGTCCGCCTTGTTGATCGGGTACAGCACACGGAAACCGGCGTAGCCCAGTTGTTCGGTGGCCTTCGGATCGAACTGCAGGTCGCCGAAATCGAAACGGCTAGGATCGTATTTGATCTCTTCGACGGTGTTCGCGGTGATTTCGTTGATTTTCACCGGCGTATCGAAGTGCATGCCCTGGTGATAGAAGGACAGCTTGAACGGGGTCTTCTGGTCGGCCCATTCGGCTTTTTCGGTGCGGAAACGAATCTTCTGATAGTCCGCGAATTTCATTTCACGGAATTCGTTCGGCAGGTTGCTGCGCGGGGCTTCGAACTTCTGCCCGGCCAGCTCTTTGGCCTTGACCGACACATCGTCAAGATTGAATGCCCAAAGCTGGCCGGCGCTGAGCAGGCAGAGTACTGCCGAGCCCGCTACCAGAGCGCTGCGCAAGCGTTTGGCAGACAATTTTGCTGCATTACAGGGACTAACAATCACGAGCAACCCTCGCCGAAAACAGATCAATAAACCAACGGCCAGATGAAGTGCCTGTGAGGGATTCGGTACAAAAAAACCGACCTTGCAGGACACCCTTGCCAAGTTGGCGAGCATTGTTCCGACTCCGCTGGGTCAAAATGATTCCCCAATCGGATCCGGACAAGTCTCTACCTAAGTCAAAATGGACCAACGAACGCTGATCCCCGTAGCGCGCGATTATCTAGTAGCCCGCGTGACAACGCATCAGGGGTAACAAAGTATTTATCGCGAAAATTCCCTGTTTTCAGTCGAAAAGCCCTTAAAAAGTTGTTTCAAGCACTTTCATGTCTGTAACAGGAAGGTTACCGGGCCATCGTTGACCAGGTGCACCTGCATATCCGCGCCGAATCTACCTGATGCCACTGTGCCATGCATCTGTTTCGCTTTGCTTAATAGATAGTCGAATAATTCTTCGCCCAGCGCCGGAGGGGCGGCGGTCGAGAAACTCGGGCGCAACCCGCTTTTGGTGTCGGCAGCGAGGGTGAACTGAGAGACCAGCAGCAACCCGCCGCCCACATCCGCCAGGGACAGATTCATCTTGCCCTCGGCGTCACTGAACACTCGATAGTTAAGCAGCTTATGCAGAAGTTTGTCGGCGCTGGCCGGCGTGTCGTCGGGTTCGACCGCCACCAGCACCAATAAACCCTGATCGACACTGCCAACCACCTCGCCCGCCACTTCGACCCGCGCGCCTTTCACGCGCTGCAACAGCCCCTTCATGCTTCTTCGGGCGGCAGGTCGAGCAGGCGCCGGGCCATTTTGCTGGCGGCGCGCACCAGTGCATCGGTGATGCCCGGTTCCGAGGCAGCGTGGCCGGCATCGCGGATCACCTGCAGCTCGCTGTTCGGCCAGGCCTGATGCAGCTCCCAGGCGTTGTCGAGCGGGCAGATCACGTCGTAGCGGCCGTGGATGATCACGCCCGGCAGATGGGCGATCTTGCCCATGTCGCGGATCAGCTGGTTTGGCTCAAGGAAGGCATTGTTGGTGAAGTAGTGGCATTCGATCCGCGCGATCGACAAGGCGCGCTGCGGCTCGGAGAAACGGTCGACCACCAGCGGGTTCGGACGCAGGGTCGCGGTGCGCCCTTCCCAGGTCGACCAGGCCTTGGCTGCGTGCATCTGGGCGATCTGGTCGTTGCCGGTCAGGCGTTTGTGGAAAGCGCTGAGCAGGTCGTCGCGCTCGTCCAGCGGAATCGGCGCGAGGTAGTCCTGCCAGTAATCGGGGAACAGGCGGCTGGCACCGGCCTGGTAGAACCATTCGATTTCCTGCGGACGGCAGAGAAAGATCCCGCGCAGGATCAGCCCATGCACGCGCTCCGGGTGGGTCTGCGCGTAGGCCAGCGCCAGGGTCGAACCCCAGGAACCGCCGAACAGCACCCATTTGTCGATGCCCAGATGTTTACGGATGCGCTCGAGGTCTTCGACCAGATCCCAGGTGGTGTTGTTTTCCAGGCTGGCGTGAGGCGTGGAACGACCACAGCCGCGCTGATCGAAGGTGACAATGCGATACAGGTTCGGATCAAAATAGCGGCGACTCTGGGCGTCGCACCCGGCGCCGGGACCTCCGTGGATGAACACCACCGGCAAACCTTCCGGTGAACCGCTTTCGTCGACGTACAGCGTATGGGTGTCATCGACGGCCAGATCGTGCCGTGCGTGAGGTTTGATCTGCGGAAACAAAGTCTGCATTGCGCGCTCCGTAAGGGGTCGAGGTCATCCCTGGGGGGACTTCTATTATTCTGCCGTCCGGCATCATAAACCCGATTTACGTCAATGAGCATGCCCGTGCGCTGTCACATTTTGTCAGCCATGAACCCCAGCAGGTTCTCAAAGAGACGATCGACCTCGGCGACCTGATGCCGCGCCCGCAGGCAGCCGTGAACCAGCCCTTCGCCGTAGTACAGCGCCGCGTCGACGCCCGCCGCGTTCAGCCGTTCGGCGTAGCACACGCCGTCGTCACGCAGCGGGTCGAACTGCGCCACGGCGATCCAGGCCGGGGGCAGACCGCTGAAATCCCGGGCCAGCAACGGCATTGCATAGGCGTTCGGCTTCGCGGTGCCGCGCAGGTACAAGGCGTGATAGCAATCGACATCGCTGCTGGCGAGCAACGGCGCATCGGCGCATTCGCTGCGCGACGGTAACTGCTCGTCGCCCCCCAGCCCCGGATAGATCAAGACCTGCGCACCCGGCAGCGGCTCGCCGGCATCGCGCAGTGCCAGGCACAGCACCGCCGCGAGATTGCCGCCGGCGCTGTCGCCCGCCACCAGCATCCGTCCGGGGTCGAACCAGAAGGGCCCACTGCGCAACGCGCGCCAGACGCTCAGGCAATCCTCGAAACCGGCCGGGAACGGATGCTCCGGCGCCAGCCGGTAATCCACCGCCACCACCATTGCCCCAAGCGCCATGGCCAGCTCGCAGCAGATGAAGTCATGGGAATCCAGCCCGCCGACCACCCAACCGCCGCCGTGCAGGTACAACACGCACGGCCAGCCACTGGCCGATGGCCGGACGGGCGGACGATACGAACGCACCGCCACCCCGCTCAACTGGAAATCCACCACCTCCAGACCCGCCGGCCGTTCGGGCGTGAAGGCGCGGCACATGTCGTCATAGGATTTGCGCAATCCGCCGAGGCTGCTGTCATCGCTGGCGAAGCTTTCGGTTCTGGCAACGAACGCCGCCATCGCCGGTGAAAGTGGATAGGTACTCATCAGTTTTTCAGGCTGGCCTGAACCGTGGCCTCGCCGTCCTTGCCATCGAAACTGCTGACACCCGCCAGCCAGCGTTGCAGGTCTTCGGGATGCTCACGCAGCCAGGTCTTCGCCACTTCCTGAGGGGTCTTGCGCTCCATGATCGGCACCATCAACTGGCTTTCCTGGGCGGCGGTGAAGGTCAGGTTTTCCAGCAGTCGATGGACGTTAGGGCAGCGCTCGGCGTAGTCCGGCGCGGTGACCGTGGAAACGGTGGCGGCGCCTTCGTTCGGGCCGTAGACGTCTTCGCTGCCGGTCAGGTAGGTGATTTTCATGTTGATGTTCATCGGGTGCGGGGTCCAGCCGACGAATACCACGAACTCTTTGCGGTTCACCGCCCGCTGCACGGCGGCGAGCATGCCGGCCTCACCGGATTCGACGATCTTGAAATCCTTCAGGCCGAAATGGTTGGTTTCGATCATGGTCTTGATCGTGGTGTTGGCGCCGCTGCCGGGCTCGATGCCGTAGATCTTGCCACCGAGCTGATCCTTGAATTTAGCGATGTCGCCGAAGGTTTTCAGCCCCGCCGCCGCTACGTAATCCGGCACTGCCAACGTCGCCTGGGCGTCGGCCAGGCTTGGCTTGTCCATGACCTTGACCTGATTGGCGGCGAGGAACGGCGCAATATTCTTGTCCATCGCCGGTTTCCAGTAGCCGAGGAAGATATCCAGACGCTTGTCGCGGATGCCGGCGAAGATGATTTGCTGCACGGCGCTGGTCTGTTTGCTTTCGTAGCCGAGGCCGTTGAGCAGCACGTCGGCCATGCCGCTGGTGGCGATCACGTCGGTCCAGTTGACCACGCCCATGCGTACGGTTTTGCAGGATGCATCGTCAGAAGCCATGGCGCCGGCGCTGAGCAGCGCACTGCCGGTCAGGATTAACGCACAACGAGTGAACAGTCTTTTCATGTGGGATCGTCTCGTGCGGCAGCGGGTTATTGTTCGGATCGGTGTCTTCTTGCACCGTGGCCGAAACATTACGCAGCAGACGAGCGGGAAAAGCGAACTGAGGCGACCGGGATTTGCACGGTGGCGACCCAAGCCGTGCACAAACCTGTGGTCACCACAAAAACTGTGGGAGCAAGCTCGCTCCCACAGGGTTCCTGGTGTGTATTCAGGATTTGTAGCGAGTCGCGCCCCAGGCAAGCAGCCCCTGCAGCAACTCCTTGAGCACCACCCGCGTCGGCTCCGCCAGATCGGCGCGGTAGCGGAACGGTTCGAACTCTTCCATGTAGGTGCACTGGCCCAGTTCCAGTTGCACGGCGTGGATGTTCTCGGCCGGGTTACCGTAGTGACGGGTAATGTGGCCGCCCTTGAAGCGTCCGTTCAGCACATGGCTGTAATCGCCGTGGCGGGCGCAGATCGCTTCCAGTTGCGTGGCCAACTGCGGATCGCAACTGGCGCCGTTGAAAGTGCCGAGATTGAAGTCCGGCAGCTTGCCATCGAACAGGTGCGGGATGATCGAGCGGATCGAATGCGCATCGAACAGCAGTGCGTAACCGAACTCGGCTTTTAGCCGCGCCAGCTCTTCCCGCAAGGTGCGGTGGTACGGCGTCCAGATCTGCTCCAGGTACGTCGCACGCTCTTCTTTCGACGGTTCCTGGCCTGCCTTGAACAACGGAATGCCATCGAACAGCGTCGCCGGGTACAGCCCGGTGGTGGCGCCGGCGTACAGCGGTTTGTCGTCGGACGGCCGGTTCAGGTCGATGACAAATCGCGAGTACTCGGCCGCCAGGGTGCTGGCGCCCAGTTCGGCGGCGAAGTCGTAGAGCTGCGGAATGTGCCAGTCGGTGTCCGGCAGGCTTTTCGCGTCCGGGATCAACCCGGCCTCGACCGCCGGGGTCAGGCGCACACCGGCGTGGGGCATGCTGATCAGCAGCGGCACGCGACCTTGTTTGAAGTTCAGAACCTTATCCACAACCGCTCTCCTACAGACTTGATTCAACGCCGTGACGCACGACGCGTTTGTCCAGTTCACCACCGAGCCAGTACGCCAGATCCGCCGGGCGGTCGATCTGCCACGCGACAAAATCGGCGACCTTGCCGGCTTCCAGCGAACCATGGGTGTCGGCCATGCCCAAGGCTTGTGCCGCATGAATCGTGGCGCCGGCCAGGGCTTCTTCCGGGGTCATGCGGAAACAGGTGCAGGCCATGTTCAGCATCAGGCGCAAAGACAACGCTGGCGAGGTGCCGGGGTTGAGGTCGCTGGCGATGGCGATTTTCACTTTGTGTTTGCGCAGGGCTTCCATCGGCGGCAACTGGGTTTCGCGCAGGAAGTAGAACGCGCCCGGCAACAACACCGCGACGGTGTCGGACTCGGCCATGGCGATGGCGTCGGCTTCGTCCATGAACTCCAGGTGATCGGCGGACAATGCGTGGTAGCGCGCAGCGAGGCTGGAGCCGTGCAGCGACGACAATTGCTCGGCGTGCAGCTTCACCGGCAGACCGAGTTTTTGCGCGGCGATGAACACCCGCTCGACCTGCTCAGGGGAGAACGCCAGGTATTCGCAGAACGCATCCACCGCATCGACCAGGCCTTCGGCAGCCAGCGCGGGCAGCATCTCGGCGCAGATGTGATCGATGTAATCGTCGGCGCGGTCCTTGTATTCCGGCGGCAATGCGTGGGCGGCCAGGCAGGTGCTGCGCACGCTGATCGGCAGCTCGGCGGCGAGGCGACGGATGACCCGCAGAATCTTGCGCTCGCTGGCCAGATCGAGGCCGTAGCCGGATTTCATTTCGACCGTGGTCACGCCGTCGCGCATCAGGCTTTTCAGGCGTTTGGCGGCGCTGGCGAACAGCTCGTCTTCCGAGGCTTCGCGCGTGGCCCGCACAGTGCTGGCGATGCCGCCGCCGGCCGCTGCGATTTCGGCATAGCTGACGCCTTGCAGGCGCTTCTCGAACTCGCCGCTGCGGTTGCCGCCGAACACGGTGTGTGTGTGGCAGTCGATCAGGCCGGGAGTGACCCACGCGCCTTGCAGGTCATTGACCGCCGGGTATTCGCCTGACGGCAATTGGCTGCGCGGGCCGATCCACTCGATGAGTGCACCGGACGTCACGATGGCCGCATCCTCGATGATCGAGTAGACGCCTTGCGCCATGGTTGCGACGTGGCAGTGTTGCCAGAGGGTTTTCACTGTGAGCCTCCGTTGGATTCTGTTTGGTGGGCAGCCTTCAAAAGCCCCCTCATCGGAACGCCGCCCGCCTAACCCTCTCCCGGAGGGAGAGGGGACTGACCGCGTTGTTCTTTCGAGGTACATCGACCTGAAAGTTCTGAGTCGATCTCAGGCTCTGAAAACCATGAAGATCGGCTCCCTTTCCCCTCTCCCCCTGGGGGAGAGGGCTGGGGTGAGGGGGAACGGTTTCCCGGACGACAAAAAATCCCCCTGAAAAAACGCTTACAAACTAGGCAGCAACTTCGCCGGAACCAGCTCGGTCAGAACCCGCGAAGCCAGCAGTTCGGTCGCCGCATTGATGTCCGGTGCGAAGAAGCGGTCCTTCTCGTAGAACGGCACTTCGCGACGCAGAATCCCGCGGGCCTGCTCCAGTTTGGTCGAGGTCTTCAGGCCGTTGCGCAGGTCCAGGCCCTGCACCGCCGCCAGCCATTCCACCGCGAGAATCCCGCGCGTGTTCTCGGCCATTTCCCACAGACGCTTGCCGGCGGCCGGGGCCATCGACACGTGGTCTTCCTGGTTGGCGGAGGTTGGCAGGCTGTCCACCGAATGCGGATGGGACAGCGCCTTGTTCTCGCTGGCCAGGGCCGCAGCGGTCACTTGGGCGATCATGAAGCCGGAGTTCACGCCTCCGTTGGCGACGAGGAACGGCGGCAGCTGCGACATGTGCTTGTCCATCATCAACGAGATGCGGCGCTCGCTCAGGGAACCGATTTCGGCAATGGCCAGTGCCATGTTGTCAGCGGCCATGGCCACTGGTTCAGCGTGGAAGTTGCCGCCGGAAATCACGTCGCCTTCGGCCGCGAACACCAGCGGGTTGTCGGATACGGCGTTGGCTTCGATGGCCAGCACCTCGGCGGCCTGGCGGAACTGGGTCAGGCACGCGCCCATGACTTGTGGCTGGCAACGCAGCGAGTACGGATCCTGCACCTTTTCGCAGTTCTGGTGCGAGTCGGAGACTTCGCTGCGCTCGCCCAGCAGATCGCGGTAAGCGGCAGCGGCGTCGATCTGGCCTTTCTGGCCACGGGCAGCGTGGATGCGTGCGTCGAACGGCGAACGCGAACCGAGCACCGCCTCCACCGTCAGACCGCCCAGCGCCAGCGCGCCGGCGAACAGGTCTTCACCTTCGAACAGGCCGCGCAGCGCGAATGCGGTGGAAACCTGAGTACCGTTGAGCAGCGCCAGACCTTCTTTCGCCGCCAGGGTCAGCGGGGTCAGACCGGCGACTTTCAGCGCTTCGGTCGCTTCCATCCACTCGCCCTTGTAGCGCGCCTTGCCCTCGCCCAGCAGCACCAGCGACATGTGCGCCAGCGGCGCGAGGTCACCGGACGCACCGACCGAGCCTTTCAACGGAATGTGCGGATAGACCTCGGCGTTGATCAACGCGATCAGCGCATCGATCACTACGCGACGAATCCCGGAGAAACCACGGCTGAGGCTGTTGACCTTGAGCACCATGATCAGGCGCACCAGCTCATCGCTGATCGGCTGGCCGACACCGGCGGCGTGGGACAGCACCAGCGAGCGCTGGAGGTTTTCCAGGTCTTCGCTGGCGATGCGGGTCGAGGCCAGCAGGCCGAAACCGGTGTTGATGCCGTAGGCGGTGCGGTTCTCGGCGAGGATCTGCTCGACGCAGGCCACGCTGGCTTCGATCTGCGCGCTGGCGCTGTTGTCGAGGGTCAGCTTGACCGGGTTCTGATAAACGTCACGCAGTTGGGCCAGGCTCAGTTGGCCGGGGATCAGGTTCAGCGCAGTCATCTTGTGCTCCTTTTGAGAGTTTATTGTTAACTCGCCAGACGCTCCGGAGATGTCCGTTGTCCGTCGCGTCTGCCCTTTTGGGGAGCCGCGCCTTGGCACGCTGGCGTGGGTAGTTTTCAGTGCAAATTCGGTAATGCGTTGTGCAGCAGATCCGGGTCTTTCAGAACGCTTGCGGCAGCGGCGATATCCGGCGCCAGCCAGCGGTCCTGATCGTAGGCCGGGATCTTTTCGCGCAGCAGTCGCCAAGCGGTATCGGTGCCCGCGCCAAAGCGCTGTTCCTTGAGAAATTCAAACGCCTGGGCCGCCAGCAGGTACTCGATGGCGAGGATCTGCGTGCAGTTTTCCAGCGCGCGATGCAGCTTCAGCGCGGCGTTGGTGCCCATGCTCAGATGGTCTTCCTGCAAGCCCGAGGTGACGTAGTTGTCGAGCACCGCCGGCTGCGCCAACTGGCGGTTTTCCGCGCACAGCGACGCGGCGACGTATTGCACGATCATCATCCCGGAGTTCACCCCCGGATTGGCCACCAGAAACGCCGGCAGGCCGCTGACGTGCGGGTTGATCAGGCGATCCAGACGCCGCTCGGCAATCGAGCCGATTTCGGCCATTGCAATGGCCAGCAGATCCGCCGCCAGCGCCACTGATTGCCCGTGCGGGTTGGCCTGGGACATCACCCGGAAGTCGTCCGGTGTGCCCAGCAGCAACGGGTTGTCGGTGCAGCCGTTGAGTTCGGTTTCGATCTGTTTGATCGCGTGTTCCAGTTGATCGCGGGCGGCACCGTGCACCTGCGGGATCGAGCGGATGCTCAAGGCATCCTGAGTGCGAATGCCTTTGCTCGCGGCGATCACTTCGCTGCCATCGAGCAAGGCGCGCAGATTGACGCCGACCTGCTGCATGCCCGGATGCGGTTTGAGCGCAATGATCTCGGCATCGAACGCGGCGATCTGGCCGCGCTGGGCTTCGAAGCTCATGGCGCCGATCACGTCGGCCCATTGCAGCAGACGCGTGGCGTCGGCAATCGCCAGGCAACCGAGGCCGGTCATGCACGGCGTGCCGTTGACCAGACACAGACCGTCCTTCGCCCCGAGCTGCACCGGTAGCAGGCCCTCTTCGGCCAGCGCCTGCTGTGCAGACACGATCTGCCCGCGATAGCTGACATTGCCCACGCCCAGCAGCGCGATGCCGATGTGCGCCATGTGGGTCAGATAACCCACCGAACCCTGGGACGGCACTTGCGGGGTGATGCCGCGATTGAGCAGCGCCAGCAGCGCTTCGACTACCCGGCGATGAATGCCGGATTTGCCGTGGCTGTAGTTGCGGATCGCAGCGCACAGGATGGCGCGCGTCTGCTCATCGGCCAGCACCGGACCGACGCCGCACGCATGGCTGAGCAAGGTGTTGCGCGACAGCTGACTGAGCTGTTCGTCTTTCAGCGAGACGTTGCACAGCGCACCGAGCCCGGTGTTCACGCCATAGGCGCGCTCACCGCTGGCGACGATGCGCTGGACGATGCCTTGCGCGTTTTCAATGCGCGCCCAGGTCTGCGCCGACAGCTCGAGCTGCGCGCCATGACGAGCGACTGCGACCACATCCTGCCAACGCATCGGGGCGTCGGCGATAACGATTTTTTCAGCCTGGGACATCTAAAACCTCATCCGAACATTGATGCAGCTTTGCCGACGCTATCGTCGGATCGCCGCCCGGAGCAAGCTCGCTCCCACAGGAGACCGCATTCCAACTGTGGGAGCGAGCCTGCTCGCGATGGGGCCGGCCCAGCCAACACAAATCTGTTTAAACCACCGCCGCCCGCCGCTGCACGAAGCGGTCGACATATTCGTCCGCCGGCGAATGCAGGATCTCTTTCGGCGTACCGACCTGGATCAGGCGGCCGTCCTTGAGGATCGCGATGCGGTTGCCGATGCGCACGGCCTCGTCGAGGTCGTGGGTGATGAAGACGATGGTCTTGTGCAGGGTCTTTTGCAGCTCCAGCAACTGGTCCTGCATCTCGGCGCGGATCAACGGATCGAGCGCACTGAACGCTTCGTCCATCAGGATGATGTCGGTGTCCGCCGCCAATGCCCGGGCCAGGCCCACACGTTGGCGCATGCCGCCGGAGAGCTGGTGCGGGTATTTGTTTTCGTAGCCCTTGAGGCCCACGGTGTTGATCCAGTGCAGCGCGCGCTCGGCGCACAGTTGCTTGCTCTCGCCGCGCACTTTCAGGCCGTAGGCGACGTTGTCGAGCACGGTCTTGTGCGGCAGCAGGCCGAAGCTCTGGAACACCATGCTGATCTTGTGCCGGCGAAATTCGCGCAAGGCGTCCATGTCGTATTGCAGGATGTCCACGCCATCCACCAGGATCGCGCCGCTGGTCGGGTCGATCAGGCGGTTGAAGTGGCGCACCAGGGTCGATTTGCCGGAGCCGGACAGGCCCATGATCACGAAGATCTCGCCGGTGCCGATGCTCAGGGACAAGTCGTTGACCCCGACCACGCAACCGGTTTCGTTCAGCACCTGATCCTTGGTCTTGCCCTGGCCGACCATCGCCAGAGCGTCCTTGGCGCGGTTGCCGAAAATCTTGAAGACGTTTTTGACTTCGATCTTGCTCACGGTTGCGTTGCTCATTTGCTCACCTCATGCCGTGGCCGACCATACGCCTGGGTAATGCGGTCGATGACCACTGCGAGAATCACGATCGCCAGACCGGCTTCCAGGCCGCGTCCGACGTTGAGGGTCTGAATGCCCACCAGCACATCTTCACCCAGGCCACGGGCGCCGATCATCGAGGCGATTACCACCATCGACAGGGCCATCATGGTGGTCTGGTTGATCCCGGCCATGATGCTCGGCAGGGCCAGCGGCAGTTGCACGCCGAACAGTTGCTGCCAGCGGTTGGCGCCGAAGGCGTTGATGGCTTCCATCACTTCGCCGTCGACCTGGCGGATGCCCAGATCGGTCAGGCGGATCAGCGGCGGCGCGGCGTAGATCACGGTGGCGAAAATCGCCGGCACCTTGCCCAGGCCGAACAGCATCAGCACCGGAATCAGGTACACGAAGCTCGGCATGGTCTGCATGATGTCGAGCAGCGGCATCAGCACCGAACGCAGGCGATTGCTGCGCGCCGAGAGAATCCCCAGCGGTACGCCGATCAGCACCGAAATGACCGTCGCCACCATCATCAGCGCGAGGGTCTGCATCAACTTGTCCCACAGACCGACGGCGCCGACCAGGAACAACAGACCGACGATCACGGCGGTGGTCACGACTTTGCGCGTTGCATGCCAGGCCACGACGCCGACGATGGCCAGCATCAACCACCACGGTGCGGCGCGCAGCAGGCCTTCAAGATTGACGATGGCCCACAGCAGGGTGTCGGAGATGTGGCGGAACACATCGCCATAGTTGGTGACCAGCGCATCGACCCAACCGTTGACCCAGTCGGCGATGGAAAAGGTAAAGCTTTCGGGAAACATAAGCGGCTCTCAATCAGGAAACTCAATCAAGCGATTGCGGCGAACACCCCGGCCAGCCTCTCGGTTGGCCGGGAGGAATTCGACCTACAGCGCCGCGTCGATTTTCTTGGCAGCGTCTTCACTGACCCACGCATGCCAGACCTCAGGATGTTCCTTGAGGAAGATTTTCGCCAGTTTTGGCGACTCGATACGTTCCTTCGCCATGCGGCCCAGGTTCTGGTTCAGCAGGTCGATCGGCAGGTTGACCTTTTCCAGCACGGCCACCAGCTCCGGCGCTTGTTCGTGGAAGGTCTTGGACAGACCGACCTTGATGGTCACGGTCTTGTCGACGCCCGGTTTCTCATCCAGTTTGACTGCGTCGATCTGGCCCATCAGCGGGGTTGGCGTCCAGTAGTAGAACAGGATCGGCTCGCCACGTTTGTAACTCGACAGCACGGCCGCATCCAACGCCGGACCAGTGCCCGGGCGGAAGTTGGTGTAGCTGTTTTCCAGGCCGTAGCTTTTCAGCATTTCGCTGTTGTCCAGCTCGCAGGTCCAGCCGGCCGGGCAGTTGTAGAAGCGGCCCTTGGAAGGCTCTTCGGCGTCTTTGAAGACGGCGGCGTATTTGCCCAGATCGGCGATGTTTTTCAGGTCCGGTGCCTTCGCTTCGATCTTGCGCTTGGCATCGCCTTCGATCACGTAGCGCGGCACGTACCAGCCTTCCACCGCACCGACCACCGGCGCGCCGACACCGACGACCTTGCCGGCCTTCTCGGCCTTGTTCCAGACCTCGCTGCGGCCAACCCATTCTTCGGCGAAGATCTGGATGTCGTTGCTGCTCAGGGCGTTTTCCATGGTGATGGAGTTGCCCGGCAGGCTGTCGGTCTTGCAGTCGTAACCTTTTTCCAGCACCACTTGCAGAAGGTCGGTCAGCAGCATGCCGCTTTCCCAGTTCAGGCCGGCGAATTTCACCGGTTTGCCGGACTCGCACCAGCCGGCGGCCTGGGTCGCGCCGGCGCTGGCCAGCAGGCCCATGGAAAGCAATGTGGTCAGCAGGGTCTTGTTCGATTTCATTGTTGTGACGCTCCTAATCATGAATTGGCTTACGGCAGTCAAGAGGCATCCAGCCCTGTCCACGTCCAAATCAGGCCTGCGCCGCAGCGCGACCGGCCCCGCTTGTTTTAGGTTGTACAACGCTGTCCTGCTCGACGGGCAGAATCAGTCGATCGGGTACGGTGCCGTGCCATTTTTTCGCGCAGACGTAGTACAGCGCTGCGGGCAGCACGAGACCGATGATCCAGGAAATATCCACATCCCCCAGGGCTGCTACCAATGGACCGGTATAGAACTTGGTGGAAATGAACGGCAGTTGCACCAGCACCCCGAACACGTAAACGCTGATACCGAGGATGTTCCAGCGGCCGTAGCGACCGTTCGGATCCGCCAGCGCCGGTACGTCATAGCGCTCGCGGGTGATGCAGTAGTAGTCCACCAGGTTGATCGCGCTCCACGGCGTGAAGAACGCCAGCAGGAACAGGATGAAGGACTTGAACGCACCGAGGAACGAGTGCTGGCCGAGCAGCGCGATCAGGGTCGCCGCGCCGACGATCCCCAGCACGAACACCAGACGCTGCATGCGGGTAACCGTCAGGTGGCCACGGAAGCCGCTGATGATGGTCGCGATGCACATGAAGCTGCCGTAGGAGTTCAGGGTGGAGATGGTGACCTTGCCGAACGCGATGCTGAAATACAGCAGCGCGGCGGTGGCACCGGTCCCACCCAGACCAACGATGTAGGCGACTTCATGACCGGCGAATTGCCCGTTGGCCGAAGCGGCCGCGAACACACCGAGGATCATCGCCACCTGCGCACCAATCACCGAACCGGCACCGGCGGCGAAAAAGGTTTTCACCGAAGACACCTTGCTCGGCAGGTAACGCGAGTAGTCCGCCACGTACGGGCCGAAAGCGATCTGCCAGGAGGCCGCGAGCGACACCGCCAGCAGGAAACTGCTCCAGCTGAAGTGGCGGATTTCCAGAAGTGCGCCGACGTCCACCTGACTCATCAGACGGCTGAACAGGTACACGAAAGCAATCACGCCAATGACACTGGCGATGCGGCCGATCCAGTGGATCACCCGATAGCCGAGCACCGTGACCACGACGATGACGCTGGCGAAAAGCAGGATGCCGACGGTGTCGCTGACCCCGAACAACTGGCCCAGCGCCTGACCGGACAGCACGGTCCCGGTGGCGGTGAAGCCCAGATACATCAGGCACACCAGCACGATCGGAATCGCCGCGCCGTAGACGCCGAACTGCACCCGGCTGGAAATCATCTGCGGCAGGCCAAGCTTCGGCCCTTGCGCCGCGTGCAGCGCCATCACCCCGCCGCCCAGCAGTTGACCGATCAGCAAACCGATCAACGACCAGAACACATCGCCGCCCAGCACCACGGCCAGGGCCCCGGTGACAATCGCAGTGATTTGCAGGTTGGCACCCATCCACAGGGTGAACTGACTGAACAGACGACCGTGTCTTTCCGCTTCCGGGATGTAGTCGATCGAACGCCTTTCGATCAACGGTTTACTGCCTGCACGATCGGTGTTGCCCGCCATGATTCAACCTCTGTGGATTGTTCTGGATTTTGCTGTTTTGGTACCTGTGGGAGTGAGCCTGCTCGCGATGAGGGCGGTTCATGCAACATTTTCGTTGACTGACAAACCGCTATCGCGAGCAGGCTCGCTCCTACAGGGCAAGCATTACTTGCCGGTAATCATCGGCAGGTTCAGCCCTTGTTCCTTGGCGCAGTCGATGGCGATCTGGTAACCGGCATCGGCGTGACGCATGACCCCGGTGCCCGGGTCGTTGTGCAGCACGCGAGCGATACGCTCGGCCGCTTCGTCAGTACCGTCGCAGACAATCACCATGCCCGAGTGCTGGGAGAAGCCCATGCCGACGCCGCCGCCGTGGTGCAGGGACACCCAGGTCGCACCGCTCGCGGTGTTCAGCAGCGCGTTGAGCAGCGGCCAGTCGGAGACGGCATCGGAGCCATCCTGCATCGACTCGGTTTCACGGTTCGGACTGGAGACCGAGCCGGAGTCGAGGTGGTCGCGACCGATCACGATCGGCGCCGACAGCTCGCCGCTGCGCACCATTTCGTTGAACGCCAGACCGAGCTTGGCGCGCAGGCCAAGGCCGACCCAGCAGATACGCGCCGGCAGACCCTGGAAGCTGATGCGCTCGCGGGCCATGTCCAGCCAGTTGTGCAGGTGCGCGTCGTCCGGGATCAGCTCTTTGACCTTGGCGTCGGTCTTGTAGATGTCCTGCGGATCACCCGACAGCGCCGCCCAGCGGAACGGGCCGATGCCACGGCAGAACAGCGGACGGATGTAGGCCGGTACGAAGCCTGGGAAATCGAATGCGTTTTCGACGCCTTCTTCCTGAGCCATCTGACGGATGTTGTTGCCGTAGTCGAAGGTCGGCACGCCCATCTTCTGGAAGTCGAGCATGGCTTTGACGTGGACGGCCATCGATTGCTTGGCGGCCTTGACCACAGCGGCCGGCTCGGTCTTGGCGCGGGCGCGGTATTCGTCCCAGGTCCAGCCGGCCGGCAGGTAACCGTTGAGCGGGTCGTGGGCGCTGGTCTGGTCGGTGACCATGTCCGGGCGCACGCCGCGCTTGACCAGTTCCGGGAGGATTTCAGCGGCGTTGCCGCACAGGGCGATGGAAACCGCCTTGCCTTCGGAGGTGTATTTGGCGATGCGGGCCAGCGCGTCGTCGAGGTCTTTGGCCTGCTCGTCGACGTAGCGGGTTTTCAGGCGGAAATCGATGCTGATCTGCTGGCATTCGATGTTCAGCGAGCAGGCACCGGCGAGGGTCGCGGCCAGTGGCTGGGCGCCGCCCATGCCGCCGAGGCCGGCGGTCAGTACCCACTTGCCGGTGAGGTTGTCGTTGTAGTGCTGGCGACCGGCTTCAACGAAGGTTTCGTAGGTGCCCTGGACGATGCCCTGGCTGCCGATGTAGATCCAGCTGCCGGCGGTCATCTGGCCGTACATGGCCAGGCCTTTGGCGTCGAGTTCGTTGAAGTGTTCCCAGGTCGCCCAGTGCGGCACCAGGTTGGAGTTGGCGATCAGTACGCGCGGGGCGTTGCTGTGGGTCTTGAACACGCCGACCGGCTTGCCCGATTGCACCAGCAGGGTTTCGTCTTCGTTGAGGTTGGTCAGGCTCTCGACGATCTTGTCGTAGCACTCCCAGTTACGCGCAGCGCGACCGATGCCACCGTAGACCACCAGCTCTTTCGGGTTCTCGGCGACTTCCGGGTCGAGGTTGTTCATCAGCATGCGCAGCGGCGCTTCGGTCAGCCAGCTCTTGGCGGTCAGCTTGTTGCCGCGGGCGGCACGGATCTCAACATCACGAAACTTAGTAGGCTTATTGTCAGTCACGAAAAAGACTCCTCAGCGATCAATTCAAACCAACCCTGGCAGTGGGCAAGCAGCCTGTGCGCCTCAGTGCGCGACAAGCGAATCAGTGGACGCTGCGGAGAGTCTCGATCGACTCATACGCATACGTCTTTACTTGTACATACAAGCATATGCAATCGAGCGGCCAACTTGTTGGAGGGCTGTTCAATAAAAATTCCGAACAGGGCTGCAGAGCGCCTGAATCAAGGGCTCTGGCGTCCATGAAATTTTTCGCGGGGTGGATAGAGGGTGGCGAGAGGTTGTTACGGAAACGTGGTTCTGCGCCACGCTGGGGCGTTCGGTAACAAGTTGGTGCGCATTTCGGGAACGTCGGGACGAAAAAAAACCGCTGCTTTCAAAGCAGCGGTTTTTGATCGTTTCCCACGAAGAACGTGTGAAGGATCAGCGCGGGGACAGTTCGATCACGCAGCAACCGGCATTCACGGCGATCTCGGTCAGCCCGGTGTTACCGTCCAGTTGCAGGCAGTCATGGCGGCCGAGTTGCGAGGCGCTGTCACCGACCGTGACCTCCAGCAGTTCGCTGACGCTGAAGACCAGCACGGTGCTCGCCGAACTGAAAAACCGCTGCTCGCCGTCCAGCCATTGCAGGCGTGCGCTGTAACGCTGGGGCGAGTAGATCAGGTTGAAGTCGCGGATCGCGCCGCCGAGCAAGGTGCAGGACACCTGGCTTTCGCCGCTGAAGGCAAACGGGTCGAGGGGTAACAACGGCCGGGTATCGTCGCCGTCGACACACAGGGTCATGCCGTCGCCCTGCAATACCGTGATGACCCGCTGGTAACCGGCGAAGGTCGAAAAGCCGCCGGATTCGGCGATGTCGGCAATCGACAGACGCCAGCCAAAACCGTCGAGGCCGGCGCCGGCGTCACGGGTGATTTCCTCGGTGCTGCCGCCGCCGTTTTTCCACGGCATGCGCGGGTAGCCTTCGGCGCGTAATACCTTCAACTCTTTCATTTATGAAACCGACCTTCCAGACGATGACGAGAACCGGGGTGAATCAGGCGCGCCGCCGTCACCGGCTGACGACCCGACCACGTGCGGCGGCGGATCAGCAGGCAAGGCTCGCCTTTTTCGATCTGCAGCAATTTGCATTCGGACGCTTCGGCAAGGATCGCTTCGACCACGTGCTCACCTTCGGTCAGCGGCGCGACCTGGTTCAGATAGGCGTAAGGCGTCTGCAGGGTGAAGTCCTGCTTGAGGTATTCCGGGGCGACCAACGCATTGACGAAGCGGTCTTCGATTTGCACAGGAATATCGTTTTCGTAGTGCACGATCAGCGAGTGAAAGACCTTCTGCCCTTCGCGCATGTCCAGCGCCAGCGCGCGCTCGGAACCGGCGGCCTCCTCTTCCAGGGTGATCACCTGGCAGGTGTGGCGATGGCCACGGGAGGCGATTTCGTCGGCGATGTTGTGCACTTCGAACAGCGCGGACTGGCTCTTCGGTTCAGCAACGAAAGTGCCGACGCCTTGCATGCGCACCAGCAGACCGTCGGCGGTCATTTCCCGCAGTGCGCGGTTGATGGTCATGCGGCTGAAGCCCAACTGGCTGACCAGCTCGCTTTCCGACGGCACGCGGTAATGCGGCGGCCAGTTACCGCTGTCGATCTGCTGGGTGATCATCTGTTTGACACGGGCGTACAAGGGCGCCGGACTGTCGCCCATGTTCGCGGCCAACGGGGAGACTGGAGGCGGAGTCGGCACGGTGGATCCCTGTTCATTGGTGAAAGTGGCTAGCTTGCCGGAGTTTACCGGGCAGGCAAACGTCTGTATATGTATATACAAATAACACACGATGGGGTGCTGAACCATGTCCGCCTTCTTTGCCGAACGCGCGCTGCTGCCTAACGGATGGGCCAACAATGTACGTCTCGAGGTCAGCGCCGATGGCGTGTTGACCCGAATCCAGGCCGATTCCACTGCAGACGGCGCCGAACGGCTGAGCGGTCCGCTGTTGCCGGGGATGCCGAATCTGCACTCCCACGCGTTCCAGCGAGCGATGGCGGGACTGGCGGAAGTGGCCGGCAATCCCAACGACAGCTTCTGGACCTGGCGCGATCTGATGTATCGGCTCGTCGGAAAAATCAGCCCCGACCAGCTCGGTGTGATCGCCCGTCAGCTGTACATCGAAATGCTCAAGGCCGGTTACACCTCGGTCGCCGAATTCCATTACGTCCACCACGATCACAACGGCCAGCCTTACGCCGACCCGGCCGAGCTGGCGTTGCGCATCAGCCAGGCGGCCAGCTCGGCCGGCATCGGTCTGACGTTACTTCCCGTGCTCTACAGCCACAGCGGTTTCGGCGGCCAGACCCCGAACGAAGGCCAGCGCCGCTTCATCAACAGCACCGAAAGTTACCTGAAGCTGCAATCGCGTCTGCAACCGTTGCTGGCACAGCAAAAGGCGCAGTCGCTGGGCCTGTGCTTCCACTCGTTGCGCGCAGTCACGCCGCAGCAGATCAGCGAAGTGCTGGCGGCCAGCGACCAGCAATGCCCGGTGCACATCCACATCGCCGAGCAGCAGAAGGAAGTCGATGACTGCCTGAGCTGGAGCGGACGTCGCCCGCTGCAATGGCTGTACGAAAACACCGAAGTCGATCAGCGTTGGTGCCTGGTGCACGCGACTCACGCCAATCCGGAAGAAGTGACACTGATGGCCAAGAGTCGCGCCATCGCCGGCCTGTGCCTGACCACCGAGGCCAACCTCGGCGACGGGATTTTCCCGGCGGTGGATTTCCTCGCTCAAGGCGGGCGCATGGGCATCGGCTCCGACAGCCATGTGTCGTTGAGCGTGGTAGAGGAATTGCGTTGGCTGGAATACGGCCAGCGTCTGCGCGATCAACGGCGCAATCGCTTGTATGGCGCGGATCAGCCGATGGTCGGCCGTACGCTGTATGACGCGGCGCTGGACGGTGGCGCTCAGGCGCTGGGCCAGCCGATCGGTGCGCTGGAAGTCGGCAAGCGTGCCGACTGGATTGTGCTCGATGGCAGCGATCCGTACCTGGCCACGGCCAGCGGTGACGGGATTCTCAATCGCTGGCTGTTTGCCGGTGGCGATCGTCAGGTGCGCGACGTGCTGGTCAACGGTCAGTGGGTCGTGCGCGAGGGGCGACATGCCGGGGAAGAGGACAACAATCGCGCCTTCACCCAGGTTCTGCGAGAGCTTTTGGGCTGACATAAAAAAACCTGTGGAGGGCGACCTCCACAGGTTTTTTGTTGCGCGTCAGTTGGACGTCTTGGCCATCTGCTGATCCGACGCCCGCCAGATCAGGCGCGTGGTGTCGTAACCCTGCTGGCGCGCCTTGCTCAGCAGTTCCTCACGCACCACACCGTTGACGGTCGGCGTGCGGGACAACAGCCACAGATAGCGACGACTCGGGTCGCCCACGAGCGCGGTCTTGTAGTCATCGCTGACGTACAGCACCCAGTATTGACCCTTCGCCACACCCGGAATCAGGCGCGAGAACCAGGTATCGAACTCGACCCACAGCTTGTCGGTCTTGCCCGGCACCTGTGGATAAGCCGTACCTTTGACCTCTTCCCACTTCCAGTCTGCCGTCAGACAGCGGTTGTACACCGCGATATTGCCGTCGGGCTTGAGCGAGTAACGGGCTTCGGATTGCGCGCAATTGCGCTGGAAATACATCGGCAGCCGGGCCAACTCGTACCAGGTGCCCTGGTAACGCTTGAGATTGACACTGTTGACCGTCTTCGGCGCCAGCGGATCTTCACCGGACGTGGCGCAGCCGGCCAATACCAGGCCGGCCAAAAGGACAAGCAATAACCGCTTCATTGTTTTTCTCCCGTGGGCGCGTAGCCCCGGTTTACTTCAGGCCTTGGCCGGAAAACATCAGCACTTTGTCACCGGCGTACTGCACGCTGATAAAGCTGTTCTTGTCGCCCCAGGTGCAACTGGACATGCCCAGCGCGCCCGAGCAATCGGTGGGCTTGCCAAGCAGCGTCTCGACTTCGGACTTGGCCATGCCGGCCGAGAGCTTCGAATAGTTTTCCTGATTGACCTTGCTGCATGCGGCCAACAGCACGCAAAACGACAGCAGGGCGATAGATCGCAGCGACATGGTGTAACTCCTGGAGCGGAAGGGGGATGGCATGGCGCCAACCAGAAGCTTAGAAGAGAAAACCCCTGTCTGGTTCCCTGGCAGACCGGCTATTTGTTCGCCCGCTCGTCCGGCATTCGTCGGTAAATCAGACACTTTGTGGGGCTATTGAGCATTTCGTCGACTTTCACAAAAGCCGCCTAATCTTTGGCGCGCCGCGGTCGAAATAAGAGCAGCGCAAAGCCCGATAGTGTGGCAAATTGCCGCCCTTTCTTGACCAGCCCCTTCGCGGTAGCTCACTTAATGACCAGAAACATGAAATTCAGCCACAAGATCTTGTTGGCTGCCGCCCTGGTGGTGGCCGTTGCATTCGCCTGTTTCATTTTTTTCAACGACTATCGCCAGCGCGAAGCCCTGCAAAGCAGCACCGAAGCGTCGATGCAGGAACTGGGCAGCCTGACCACCAGCAACATCCAGACCTGGCTGGAAAGCCGCATCCAGTTGCTGCAATCGATGGCGCAACAGGTTGTCGCCGACGGCAACGCCCCGGCCAGCCTGAAACGCATCATCGACCTGCCCGCCTATACCGGCAACTTCCAGCTCAGCTACTTCGGCGGCGCCGACGGCGTGATGTTCTCGGTCCCGGCCGGCAACCGCGCGCCGGATTACGACCCGCGCGCCCGTGGCTGGTACAAGGCAGCCAACGCTGCGCAACAGACCATCGTCACCGAACCGTACATCGCCGCGTCATCGGGCAAGCTGGTGATCACGGTCGCCACCCCGGTGCAGCGCCAGGGCCAGATGATTGGTGTGGCCGGTGCCGACATTGATCTGTCCAGCGTCAGCGCGATCATCAACTCGCTGAACTTCGGCGGCCACGGCCATGCGTTCATCGTCAGCGCCGACGGCAAGATCCTGATCCACCCGGACAGCAAGCTGGTGCTCAAGACCCTGGCCGAGGCCTACCCCAACGGCGCGCCGAAAGTCAGCCCGGGTCTGAAAGAAGTCGAGTTCGACGGCAAGACCCAGCTGATCTCCTTCACCCGCGTCAACGGTGTGCCGTCGGCCGACTGGTACGTGGCGCTGGTGCTGGACAAGGACACCGCGTTCTCGATGCTCAGCGAATTCCGCACCTCGGCGCTGATCGCCATGGTCATCGCCGTGGTGATCATCATCGCCCTGCTCGGCATGCTGATCCGCGTCCTGATGCAGCCGCTGCTGACCATGGGCCGCGCCATGCATGACATCGCCGAAGGCGAAGGTGACCTGACCAAGCGCCTGACCATCCACGGCCACGATGAATTCGGTGCGCTGGGGCTGTCGTTCAACCGTTTCGTCGAGCGCATCCACACTTCGATCCGCGAAGTGTCGTCGGCCACCGGGCAGGTCAACGAAGTCGCCCTGCGCGTGGTCGCGGCGTCGAACTCGTCGATGTTCAACTCCGACCAGCAGGCCTCGCGCACCAACAGCGTGGCCGCCGCGATTAACCAGCTCGGCGCCGCCGCCCAGGAAATCGCCCAGAACGCCGCCCTCGCCTCCCAGCACTCAAGCGACGCGCGAAGCCTGGCCGAAGACGGCCAGCAGGTTGTGGATAAAACCATCCACGCGATGCAGCAACTGTCGGCGAAGATCAGCGACTCCTGCGGCAACATCGAAACCCTGAACAGCAACACCGTGAACATCGGGCAGATTCTGGAAGTGATCACCAGCATCTCCCAGCAGACCAACCTGCTGGCGCTCAACGCCGCGATCGAAGCGGCCCGTGCCGGTGAGGCCGGTCGTGGTTTCGCCGTGGTCGCCGACGAAGTCCGCAACCTGGCGCACCGCACCCAGGATTCGGCGCAGCAAGTGCAGAAGATGATCGAAGAGCTGCAAGTCGGCGCACGTCAGGCGGTCGGCATCATGACCGAGAGCCAGCGTGAGAGCGAAAGCAGCGTCGGCATCGCCAACCTGGCCGGCGAACGCCTGGGCAGCGTGACCCAGCGCATCGGCGAGATCGACGGCATGAACCAGTCGGTGGCGACCGCGACGGAAGAGCAGACGGCGGTGGTCGAGTCGATCAACGTTGATATCAACGAGATCAACACGCTGAACCAGGAAGGTGTGGAGAACTTGCAGGCGACTTTGCGGGCTTGTGCGGATCTGGAGCAGCAGGCTGCGCGATTGAAGCAGTTGGTTGGCAGCTTCCGAATCTAAGTCGTTCGAAGCCGTCTTCGCGCTTGAACCCGCGAAGACGGAACAACGCTAGACACGCTTGTCACCTCGGACTGACTCAGGACTGAATTAAGACTAAACTCAGTCCTAGTCCACTCAGCGAGGCGCAGCCCGTGAAGCTTTCATCCCAGATCAAACCCATCAGCTACCTGAAAAGCCATACCGCCGAAATCGTCAAAACGATTAGCGAAAGCCGTGAGCCGCTGGTGATTACCCAGAACGGCGAAGCGAAGCTTGTAGTCATGGACGTCAAAAGTTTTGAAGAGCAGGAAGAAACAATGGCTCTGCTCAAACTGCTTGCCATGGGAAATCGAGAAATTGAGGAAGGCAAGTACAGGGACGTTGAAGACGTTTTCGCAGAGTTGGACAGGATCGACCCCCAATGAGTTTGAAGGTCGTTATTCTTCAGTCCGCCGAAACAGATCTCAAAGATCTTCGCACCTACCTCATCAAACAGTTCTCACCTCAAACCTGGCATAGCACTTATGCCAGCTTGAAGATCGCTATTCGCAGTCTCGCATCCTTACCCTATTCAGGTTCCATTCCCGAAGAAATAGAAAGGCTGAACCTTGGTCAATATCGACAAGTCATCTCTGGCTTGAATCGCATCATTTATGAAGTCCGAGAGCAAACCATCTATATCCATATCATCGCCGATACGAGAAAAAACCTGCCTGCACTCTTGATGAAGCGTTTGCTTCAAGGCAATCCGTGAGTCTGATGCAGCTTCAGAAACTCGACCCCGGCTGCGAAAGAAACTCCAGCTCCTCAACCGTAGACTCCCGCCCCAACACCGCATTGCGATGCGGAAACCGTCCAAACCGCGCAATCACCTTCTGATGCCGCTCGGCATAATCCAGATTGTCGGCAAACACCCCACGCTCCGCTTCCGGCTGTTCAGCCACCAGTTCGATGAATCGCGAGACCGCTTCATTCTGCACCGCGAGGTTTTCGCAGTGTTCGAAGACGAGGTAGATGAAGAGTCGCTGGATCGGCTTCAACTGCCGATCGAAGTCTGCAGCAATCCCCTGAGCCACCAGTTTCTGTGCCCGTAGATCGCCGGAAAAAGCCTTGGGCGTATCGCGAAAGATCATTCGCGGGAGTTGGTCGAGCAGCAGCACCAGCGCCAGCCAACCTTCGGGATGTTGCGTCCACTCGGTCAATTCGCCAGCGAGGGCCTGATCGACAAAAACCCCGAAACGCTCACGCGCTTCGAGGTCCTGGCTGTCTTTCTTGCCGAACCACAACTTGCCCTTTTCAGCCGTTACATCCTTTGCCGATTCGGACTGACCGAACCACCAATCGAGCAACGGCTGCCAGGGCGCGGTCATGGTTTATTCCTTGTGGTACGCCGTGGCGCGGGCGACTTCTTCTTTCGAGCCGAGGAACACCGCTACGCGCTGGTGCAGGCCTTCAGGCTTGATATCGAGAATGCGCTGGTGACCGTCGGTGGAAGCGCCGCCTGCCTGTTCCACCAGGAACGACATCGGGTTGGCTTCGTACATCAGGCGCAGTTTGCCCGGTTTGGACGGCTCGCGGCTGTCGCGCGGGTACATGAACAGACCGCCACGGGTCAGGATGCGGTGTACGTCGGCAACCATCGCCGCGACCCAACGCATGTTGTAGTTCTTTTTCAGCGGGCCTTCTTCACCGGCCAGCAGCTCCGAAACGTAGCGCTGTACCGGAGCTTCCCAGTGACGCTGGTTGGACATGTTGATGGCGAATTCCTGGGTGGATTCAGGAATGGTGATGTCTTCGTGAGTCAGGACGAAGCTGCCCATTTCGCGGTCCAGGGTGAAGCCTTTGACGCCGTGGCCCAGGGTCAGCACCAGCATGGTTTGCGGGCCGTAGATCGCATAACCGGCGGCAACCTGCTGAGTGCCTGGCTGCAGGAAGGCCTTTTCATCCAGCGCTTCGTTCTGGCTCAGGTATTCGTTCGGGCAACGCAGCACGGAGAAGATGGTGCCGACCGGGGCGTTGATGTCGATGTTCGACGAACCGTCCAGCGGGTCGAATACCAGCAGGTAGGCGCCTTTCGGGTATTTGCCCGGGATCTGGTAGGCATTGTCCATTTCTTCGGACGCCATGCCGGCCAGGTGACCGCCCCACTCGTTGGCTTCGAGCAGGATTTCGTTCGACAGCACGTCGAGCTTCTTCTGCACTTCGCCTTGCACGTTTTCCGTGCCCATGCTGCCCAGAACACCGCCCAGGGCGCCTTTGGACACGGCGTGGCTGATCTCTTTACAGGCGCGCGCCACCACTTCGATCAGGAAACGCAGATCGGCAGGAGTGTTGTTGCTGCGGGTCTGCTCAATCAAATAGCGACTCAGGGTAACGCGGGACATGGACGGCTCCGGTGGAATGGGGGGCTAAAAACCCGCGCAGTTTACAGGGAGTCTGAAACCGTAGCGAGCAATGACGCCGGTAACGTGCGTCGGGGGCAATTCCTGCTATCAGACGTGATCGAACCGAGAGAGTTCAGGCACCGGATTCAGCGTAGATGCAAACCCGACGGGTGTGGAGGTCACACCCGTTATATTCACGACTTGGCCGACGGCTTGCGCAGCAGACTGAAGGCCATCGCTGCCAGAAACAGCACACTGAGCAGCAACACCGCCCACAGGCCGAATTTCTTCCAGTTGATATCGGTGGTCGCAGCCGTGGTGGCCGTCGAGGTCTGAGTCGCCAGCGCTTCACCCTGCACCGTGGCCTTGCCCAGCGTGGCCAGTTTCTCCGGTTTGAAATCCGGGATCAGCGTGGTCAGCGGCAGGTTCGCCGTTTTCACGGTCGGATTGCCCAGTGCCAGGCTGTAAGGCCCGTCGCCGCGCGCGAGGAAGATCACCTGCGTGGCGCGCACCGCGTATTTCACGCTCGGCGCCTGTTCGCCGAGACCGCCGCCGCGTTCGTCGACCATGAGTTTCAACTGCTGCACGGTCTGCCCGTAGAGCTGCAATTCGTTCTGCACCACGTCCTGGCCATTCTGGGTCAGGCGATAGAGCAAGCCGCTGCTCAACGGTTGCCACGGCATACTGCTTTCGCGACGCCCCGACAGTGTCACTGGCGCCAGGCTGTTGGCCTGCTTCAGTTCGACCTGCACCCGCTCGATGTTCAGCCCCATCGGCAACTGCCAGGTGTATTCCCCGGCCTTGCCGCTGCTGCCGGCCAGTGCCGGCGACCAGACCAATGGCAGCGGCAGGTTGCGCGGGTCACTGCTTTTCAGTTGCGCCGACGTCAGGACCGGCGCCGAGGCCGGCGAATCCCACAGCAGACGCAGATAGCGCGCCGATTGCCCGGGCAGCGCCACTTCATGTTGCTCGACCCGCTCGTCGGCAAAGGTCAGGCGCGCCACCTGACCTTCGCCCCAGGCTTGCCAGTGCTGCAGGTCGTCGCTGGCCTCGATGCTGAAACGCTGGAAGCCGTCGCGCTCGCTGGTCCAGTCGAGGATCAGTTGCTGCAACGGCGCCTTGATCGCGCTGGCGTCGAGCAGCCAACCGCGCAGCACTTCTTCCCCGGCTTCGAGCTGGCTGGACGGCTGCACTTCCACCAGCGTACCGGTGGTGGTGGATTGCACGCGCACACTCGGCGCGCGCTCGGTGGCATCCGCCGAGTTGTACAGCGGGAACCACTTCACCTCATGCAATTGGCCGTCGTCGCGGGTCTGCGCTGATTCCCGGGCCAGCGCATAGGCCTGCGGTTCTCCGGCGGCGTTGAACACTCGCAGATCGCTGAGATCGGTCTGGCGCGCCTGCAACTGCACGCTCAGCGGCAGTTCGAGGCGATACCACGGGCCGGAACCGCTGACCGACAACGGCACCTGCGCGGCGAAGTCCGCCGGTTTTTCCTGGGCGCCGGCCGCCATGGCCACGCCCAGCAACAGCCACCCGAGATTAAGCTTGCGACTCAAGACGACACTCCTTCGGTTTCCGGGGCCGGTTGGTCCGCCGCCGGTGCAGCTTCAACGCGTTTGGGCGGCAGCGGCGCAAAGTAGCCCACCACCAGCAGCAACACGCCGACGCCGATGAACGAGACGATCCGGGCCAGTCCGCCACGGTTGCTCAATTCGACAAAAATCAGTTTGGCCACCACCAGCGCAATCAGCGCCGCGCCGATCAGCCACACTTCGCGGCGATGGCGCAGGTGCCCGCCGATCATCAGCCCGAGCGCCATCAGCGTCCAGACGATGGACAAGCCGGCCTGCACCAGCATCGATTCGAGCAGCAGATCCAGCTCGAACGGAATGCCCGCCCAATGGTGCGCGGCACGGGTCACCAGCGCGGTGCAGAACGCGAACAGGGAAACGCCAGCAATCAGTTGCGTCGCGTAAGCCGCGTAATCCTGGCGGATCGACAGCTCGGCAACGGCGCTGCGCGACCAGACGTAGACACCGAACAGCGCAAACAGCAGACCCAACTCCAGCGGGTTGAGCAGCGGCACATAAGGCAACGGTTCGGCATTGCCATCGCTGACGCCATTGGCCAGCCAGAACCAGACCAGCATCAACACCGCCAGCGGCGCCGCCGCGTACAGGCGATATTCACGAGGGAACGCTGCCACCGGCCATGGCCACTGACGCGGTGCGGCCATCAGCAACAGATACACACTCGGCAGAATCGCCCAGCCCAGCCAGCGCCAGGCGTTGTATTGCTCGGACAACAGCAGCAGGCCGTAGCGCAACTCCAGCGCCAGCACGCCGATCAGCAGCCAGCAACCGAGCACATGGGCCGTGCTCAGGGCCCGCGCCGACAGCATGGGTGCCAGACGTCGCAGGCTGATGAAATGCACAACGAACACCGCCGCCCACGCCAGCCAGCCGAAATCCGCCGCCGGGTGATAACGCGAATGCCACGCGGCCAGCAACACCAGCCCGGCCGCCGGAATCAGCAAGGTGCAGAGCAACGCGAGCGACGGCCATTTCAGGCGCAAGGCCAGCAGTGCCCACAACGCGGCGCTCAGCGCAGCGACCAGCAGCAACAGTGGCCCCTGCAGATTCAGCGGCGCAAACCGCAGCACTTCGCTGACCCACGCCAGCGCCCACCAACCGGCGCCCCACACCAGCAACACGTCGGACAGTCGCTGCAGGCTCATCACATCGAACGCCGAAGCGTGATTGCCCAATTGCAGGCGCCACGCCCCGATCATCGCCGCCAGACCCAGCACCAGCGGCGTCCAGAATCCGCCATGGGCCAGCGGTCGCAGCCCCTCGCTGGACAGCGGCCCCAACAACTCGGGGCCGGCGAGCAGAAACGCCGCGCCGCCGATCAGTTGCAACAGCAGACCGAAGACAAAACTCACGCGCTGCTTGAGATACAGACTGAGCCAGATGATCAGCAAGCCACTGGCCGCCCATACCGCGCTCGCGGTCTGCCACGGCAGCACAAACAACACCGCCAGATTGATCAGCACCAGACCCGCCAGCAGCACCACCGACAACCCGCGCAGCAGGCGAACATCGCTGCGCACCATCTCGTCGCGCGCCGCCAGCAGCATGCCGGCGATCAACGCCAGACCGATCAACGAAGCGCTGAGCAGACCGCTCCAGCCAGCGCTGAACACCGCCGCCGAATCCTCGCCCGCCCCTTGCAGGCGCAACAGGAACAACGCCCCGCCGAGCAGTTGCACGGCAAACGCGGTGAACAGGAACGTGCGCGATTGCAGGCGCAAGCCGACGAACAAGGTCGCCAGCCCGGCCAATGCCCAACTGATCGCCGTGCCCTGAATAAAGAAGAACAGCGGCGCCAGCAAATACAGGATGGTCAGCCCCAGGCACGCCAGCACCGGCAAGCCCTGACGCTCCCACAGCGAGGTTTGCTCCGGCGACGCCTTGCGCAATTGATAGAAGCTGAACAACAAGGCCGCGCCGAGCATCAATGCGCCCAGCGGCGCAGCGTCGAGCAGGCTGCTTTCGCCAACCCGCAACTGACTGAGAAACGCCAGCGCCGAACCCAGTTGCAGCAGCAATGCGAAAGCCCGGGCCAACGGCCGTTGCTGACGCAAACCGAGCCAGAAAATCCCCGCGCCCTCCACCGCCCAGGCCGCGGACGTCCAGCGCGCATCCAGCCCCAGCGGAATCGCCAGGCTGGCGAAAATCACCCCGAGCGCCAGGCAAGTCTCGCCCAGCAACATCGCCCGACCGCCCATCAGCACTTTGGCCAGGGCCATGTAGATCATGCCCAGCGCCAGCGCACTGAACGCGGCAGCGAATTCCAGATGCTGGACCAGCGCGAATTGCAGGCCGAAACCCACCAGCGGCGGACCGAACAGCATCGTCCCGTCGACGTAATCGCCCTTGCGCGCCGACCAGTGCAGCAGCGCCTCGCGATCGTCGTCCGCCGGGGCGTTCGGCATGTCCAGCAACTTGCGTCGGGCGAACAGCAGGCCGATGGCCAGGTACATCAGGAAGAACAGCATCAGGAACGGCTCGGTGCTCCACAGCAGTTCCGGCGTGTACGAACGCAAGCCCCAGGCGAAACCGATGCCGAAGGTCCCAACGAAGCCGATCAGGTTAAGCAGGCGCCAGGCCTTGAACCAGGCGATGGCTAGAATGCCGGCGTTGAGCAGCGCGAAATAACTGAACAGCGCGACGTGGTTGCCGGCCCCGGTGGAGGTCAGGATCGGCGCGGCGAAACCGCCCAGTGCGGCGACGCAGGCCAGGGCCAGGGAATCCGGGGTGATGGCCAGAATGGCCGAAAACACCGTCACCGCCACCAGCAAGCCCAGCGCGGCAGACGGATCGAGCAGCGGATGCAGACGCATCGCCGCAAACACCGTCAGGTACAGCACCGCGATCCCCGTGCCTTGGAGCATCAAGGCGTAGCTGTTGTTGCGATGGCGCAACCACCAGCCCAGCGCCAGCAAGCCCAACGCTGCTGCTGCAACTCCGGCGTAACGCAATTCGATCGGCACCACCATGCCTTCGGTGGCGTAGCGCAGCAGGAACGCCAGACCGAAGAACAACAGCACCACGCCGACCCGCAGCACGGTGTTGCCACCGAACAGCCAGTTGCGCGCAGCGCTGATGCCGCGCTCGATGAGATTCGGGCCACGGGGCTCGGCGGGTTGTCGGGGTTCAGGTTCAGGCGTAACGGCGTCCAGACGCCAGACATCGACCGGCAGCGGCTGGCTGGATTCACCGGCGGCGACGGCAACAGGTTCGAGTTCGGGTGGCAGTTCCCAGACCAGCTCGGGTTCTGCGGCAGAGGGTTGTTCAACTACCGTGACAGGCTCTACGAATGTTTCGTTGTCCGGCGCGACACTCGGCGGCGCTGACGAATGCACCGGAGCGCCCTCCAGCAGAAACAGTCGCTGTTCGACGCCCTGCAACGCGATCTTCGCGTGATCCAGCTGACGCTGTTGCTCGGCAGCCTGTGAACCGAGCCGCGCGATACGCATCGCCTGGCCGATGGCGAGCCCGAGCAAGGCGCCCAACAGCGCATCGCTGAACGACTCGTCGAGCAGCCAGCCGAGCAGCAGCCCGATCAACATGAACATCCATTGCATGGTCGATATCCCTGAGCAGCCCCGTGGCGGGGCGGAACCAAGGCTCAGTATATCGGCCCGGCCCAACAATCGTGGGGCCGGGCGCACATTTGTCGCTAAAAGTTACTCCAGTGCCTTCCAGATATCCGTGGCGTACTCGCGGATCGTCCGGTCGGAGGAGAACCAGCCCATGCGCGAAGTATTCAGCACCGCCGAACGCCACCAGTTATTGGCGTCGTGCCAGAGCGCATCGACGCGCATCTGCGCCTCCCAGTAGGAGTCGAAATCGGCGCAGACGAAGAACCGGTCGTAATCCACCAGCGAATCGATCAGCCCGGTGTAGCGCGACGTGTCGTCCGGCGAGAACACCCCGCTGCGGATCGCCTGCAACACATCATTGAGGCGATGGGACGCGGCAATGTCCGGCACCGCGCTGAACTCGTGGTTCTGCTTGCGCGCTTCGACCTGCTGGGCACTGAGGCCAAAGATGAACATGTGCTCGGCGCCGATGCTCTCGCACATTTCCACGTTGGCGCCGTCGAGGGTGCCGATGGTCAGCGCGCCGTTCAGGCCGAACTTCATGTTGCTGGTGCCCGAGGCTTCGAAACCGGCGGTGGAGATCTGCTCCGACAGGTCCGCCGCCGGAATGATGCTCTCCGCCAGGCTGACGTTGTAGTTGGGCAGGAACACCACTTTGAGCAGGCCACGCACGGTCGGGTCGTTATTCACCACCCGGGCGATGTCGTTGGTCAGCTTGATGATCAGCTTGGCCTGGTGATAACTCGCCGCGGCTTTGCCGGCGAAGATTTTCACCCGCGGCACCCAGTCGATTTCCGGCTCGGCGCGGATCGCCTGATACAGCGCGACGGTGTGCATCAAATTGAGCAACTGACGTTTGTATTCATGGATCCGTTTGACCTGCACGTCGAACATCGCCGCCGGGTTGACCGCGATCCCCAGCCGTTCATGGATCAGGTAAGCCAGGGCTTTTTTGCTGTGCAGCCGCTGCTCGGCGAAGGCTTTGCGGAAGGCGGGTTTTTCGGCGAACGGCTCAAGATCGAGCAGACGCTCTTCAGGGTTGTCCAGCACGTCGGCGCCAAGGGCATCGACCAACATCGACGTCAGCTCCGGGTTGGCCTGATACAGCCAGCGGCGGAAGGTGATGCCGTTGGTCTTGTTGTTGATCCGCTCCGGATACAGCTTGTGCAGCTCGGCAAATACGGTTTTGCGCATCAGTTGCGTGTGCAGCCCGGACACGCCGTTGACGCTGTGCGAGCCGAGGAACGCGAGGTTACCCATGCGCACCCGACGGCCGTTGTCTTCCTCGATCAGCGACACCGCGCGCAGCACGTCGAAATCGTGGATGCCCTTGGCCCGCAACGAATCGATGTGCTGGGCGTTGATCAGGTAAATGATCTGCATGTGCCGCGGCAGCATGCGCTCCATCAAACCCACCGGCCAGGTCTCCAGGGCTTCGGGCAACAGCGTGTGGTTGGTGTACGACAGCGTGTCGACGGTGACTTGCCACGCCGCGTCCCAGGCCACGTCGTAGACGTCGACCAGTTGACGCATCAATTCGGCAACGGCAATCGAAGGGTGGGTGTCGTTGAGCTGGATCGCCGCGTGATCGCCGAGGGTCAACACCGAGGTGTGCATGTTGCGATGACGGCGCAGCAAGTCCTGAAGCGACGCAGCGACGAAGAAGTATTCCTGACGCAGGCGCAGTTCCTGCCCGGCTTCAGTGCTGTCCGCCGGGTAGAGGACGCGGGAGATACTTTCGGCCCGGGCTACTTCGGCGACGGCGCCCAGGTGGTCACCGGCGTTGAAGCGCTCCAGGTGCAGGTCTTCCATCGCCCGCGCCCGCCACAGGCGCAAGGTGTTGACGCTCGCCCCGCGCCAGCCGACCACCGGGGTGTCGTAGGCAATGGCCCGGACGGTTTCCGCCGGGTGCCAGACTTGCCGGGATTTGCCGCTGGCGTCGGTGACGGTCTCGACGCTGCCGCCAAAGCCGATCGGATAGACCACCTCTGGCCGCTCGAACTCCCAGGGGTTGCCGAAATCCAGCCAGTGCTCGGTCTGCTCCTGTTGCCAGCCATCGACGATGGCCTGCCGGAATAACCCGTGCTCATAACGAATGCCGTAGCCGTGGCCGGCAATACCGAGGGTCGACATGCTTTCCATGAAGCACGCCGCCAATCGTCCGAGGCCACCGTTGCCCAGCGCCGCGTCCGGCTCCAGGATGCGGATGCGCTCGAGATCGACGCCCAGCTCGGTCAGCGCTTCACGGGCAACATCCAGCAGACCGAGGTTGCTCAGGCTGTCGTACAGCAAACGGCCGATGAGAAATTCCAGCGAGAGGTAATACACCCGCTTCTGGCCTTTGCGGTAAATCTGCCGGGTGTGGTCCATCCAGTGCTCGACCATGTGATCGCGCGCCGCCAGGGCAATAGCTTCGAACCAGTCATGGTCGAAGGCGTGATCCGGGTCTTTGCCCACCGCGTAGGTGAGTTTGGTCAGGACGGCGTCGCGGAATGCGGCCACCTCTGCTTCGCGAACTAGTGGTTCTTGAGTCATCGATAGGACCTCGAGCGAGCGGGGAGTTGTCAGAGCCTAGACGGTCTGACCGACGGTAAGGGCTCTGGTTCGGCAGTTTTTACCGAGAGTGTGAGATCGACCGGCAATACTCTGGCGAATGCCTCAATGAATGCAGGGGCCGTGCCGAATTGTCGGACGATGTGCGCGCATGAAGAAAAAATCTGGCGAAAGGTTGTTCAAAAATCCACCAGTCCCGGTATGATCGCGCGCCCTGATGCACACGCCTGGTAAACACCGATGATGAAGCCCAACCTGATCGCCGCAGCCGAGATCGACCGTCTCGATACCTGGGCCAAATATTCGGCCCCGATGTGCGGCTCGTGCGTTTCCAGCTGCTGCACGCTGCCGGTCGAGGTCAAGATCAAGGACCTGGTGCGCATCGGTGTGGTCGACGAGTTCGAATTGGGCGACCCGCCGAAGAACATCGCCAAGCGTCTGCAAAAGGAAGGTCTGGTCGAGCGCTTCAATCAGAAGTCGGGGATCTTCACCCTGCAGCGCATGAGCAACAACGATTGCTACTACCTGGATCGTAAGAGCCGCCTGTGCACCATTTATGACAAGCGCCCGGACACCTGCCGCAACCACCCGAAGATCGGCCCGCGCCCGGGTTATTGCGCGTACAAGCCGAAGGAAGTGGAGCGGGTGCAGAACTCCCGTTCGATCGAGCGCTTCTAAAAGCCGACCCTCACCCCAGCCCTCTCCCGGGGGGAGAGGGAGCCGACCGAGGTGTCTTGCGAAATCCATCGACCTGAAACAACCAGTCGATTATGGATTCGGCACAGCCCGATCAGGTCGGCGTATCTCTTGAGCATCCCCCGATCAGTCCCCTCTCCCTCCGGGAGAGGGCTAGGGTGAGGGGCTCTTGATCTTCA
Source organism: Pseudomonas sp. B40(2017) (assembly GCF_002112855.1). Lineage (NCBI taxonomy): Bacteria > Pseudomonadati > Pseudomonadota > Gammaproteobacteria > Pseudomonadales > Pseudomonadaceae > Pseudomonas > Pseudomonas sp. B40(2017). The sequence continues at coordinate 245,971 of NZ_NEIT01000006.1, read as the reverse complement.
AGGCCTATTCCACATTTTCCCCAGACAAACAAAAACGCCCCCGATCTCTCGACCGGGGGCGTTTTTTTCAGCCTTGGCTAAATCTTACGCCTTGGCTTTCTTGGCAGCGCGGGTACGCTCGCTTTCGTCCAGGATCTTCTTGCGAAGACGGATGGACTTAGGAGTCACTTCGCACAGCTCGTCTTCCTGGATGTATTCCAGAGCCTGTTCCAGGGTGAAGCGAACAGGTGGGACCAGAGCGATGGTTTCGTCTTTACCCGAAGCACGCATGTTGTCGAGCTTCTTGCCTTTGGTCGGGTTCACACCCAGGTCGTTGTCGCGGGAGTTCTGACCAACGATCTGACCGTTGTAGATCTCCTGGCCGTGTTCTACGAACAGCTTGCCACGAGCCTGCAGGGTTTCCAGGGAGTAGGTCAGTGCCTTGCCGGTTTCAACCGAAACCAGAACGCCGTTCTGACGGCCGGACATGTGGCCCGACTTCACTGGAGCATAACGGTCGAAGATCGAGGTCAGGATGCCAGCACCGTTGGTCAGGGTCAGGAACTGGTTACGGAAACCGATCAGACCGCGAGCAGGGATGTTGTATTCCAGACGAACACGGCCCTTGCCATCCGGCACCATGTTGCTCAGGTCGCCTTTACGCAGACCCATCTCTTCCATGACCTTGCCCTGGGATTCTTCAGGGATGTCGATGGTCACGTTTTCGAACGGTTCCTGCTTCACGCCGTCAACTTCACGGATGATCACTTCAGGACGGCCCAGGGCCAGCTCGAAGCCTTCGCGACGCATGGTTTCGATCAGTACCGAGAGGTGCAGCTCACCACGGCCGGATACCTTGAACTTGTCAGCCGAGTCGCCTTCTTCAACGCGCAGTGCAACGTTGTACAGCAGCTCTTTGTCCAGACGATCCTTGATGTTACGGGAGGTCACGAACTTGCCTTCTTTACCGCAGAATGGCGAGTCGTTTACCTGGAAGGTCATGGAAACGGTTGGCTCGTCAACGGTCAGAGGCTTCATCGCCTCGACGTTGTTGATGTCGCACAGGGTGTCGGAGATGAACAGCTCGTCGAAACCGCTGATGCAGACGATGTCGCCAGCTGCAGCTTCTTCAACGTCAACGCGGTGCAGACCGTGGTGACCCATCAGCTTCAGGATACGACCGTTGCGGCGCTTGCCGTCGGCGCTGATAGCGACAACCGGGGTGTTCGGCTTGACGCGACCACGAGCGATACGGCCAACACCGATAACACCCAGGAAGCTGTTGTAGTCCAGAGCGGAGATCTGCATCTGGAACGGACCGTCACGGTCAACAGCCGGAGGCGGAACGTGGTCGACTACCGCCTGGTACAGCGCGGTCATGTCTTCGCCCATGGCGGTGTGGTCCAGACCGGCGATGCCGTTCAGGGCCGAAGCGTAAACAACCTGGAAGTCCAGTTGTTCTTCGGTGGCGCCCAGGTTGTCGAACAGATCGAAGATCTGGTCCAGAACCCAGTCAGGACGCGCGCCCGGACGGTCAACCTTGTTGATGACCACGATTGGACGCAGGCCGGCTTCGAAAGCCTTCTTGGTCACGAAACGGGTTTGCGGCATAGGGCCGTCCTGGGCGTCGACCAGCAGCAGCACGGAGTCAACCATGGACATTACACGTTCAACTTCGCCGCCGAAGTCGGCGTGGCCCGGGGTGTCCACGATGTTGATGTGGTAGCCGTTCCAGTTGATGGCGGTGTTTTTCGCCAGAATGGTAATGCCGCGCTCTTTTTCCTGGTCGTTGGAGTCCATCACGCGCTCGTCGTTGAGCTCGTTGCGCTCCAGGGTGCCGGATTGACGCAGGAGTTTGTCTACCAGGGTGGTCTTACCATGGTCAACGTGGGCAATGATGGCGATGTTGCGTAGATTTTCGATCACTTGTGTATCTCGATCAGAGGATTCGGTTTGCTGACAAGTCTTGGCAGCGATTGACAGTAGTGTCCGGCATGGCCGTTACAGCTTGACGGCGGTGTCGGGGGGCCGGTGACGCAGGCCACAGGCAAACAGCCCCGGGCACTTAGCTCGGTCGATAAACGCGCACATTGGCATGCCCCTCACTGAGCAAATGGTGGGCATGCAGGCGACTCATCACGCCTTTGTCGCAATACAGCAGGTACTGGCGAGTAGGGTCCAGTTCCTTGAAACGAGCGTTCACTGCGTAGAACGGCATCGTCTGTACCTCTATGCCGGCGAGCTCCAGCGGGTCATCCTCGGCGGCATCCGGGTGGCGGATGTCGATGACGATCTGACCGGCCAGCGCTTCGCTGACTTCTTCGATCTGCAAATCCTGGCCCAATTCGTCGATCACCCGATCGATCGGCACCAGTCTGGCGTTTGCGAGCGCACGCTCAAGCACCGCCATGTCGAATTCCTGCTCTTCGTGCTCGACCCGGCCACGCTTGGCGGCGGTCTTCGGGTTGACCGAGATGACGCCGCAGTATTCCGGCATGTGCCGGGCGAAATCACCGGTACCGATCTGGTCGGCCGTGTCGATGATGTCCTGCTTGTGGGCGACGATCAGCGGCCGCAGGACCAGTTTGTCGGTGACGCAATCGATGACCGACAGGTTCGGCAGCGTCTGGCTCGACACCTGGGAAATCGCTTCACCGGTGACCAGCGCATCGATGTGCAGGCGTTCGGCAATGCTCGACGCTGCGCGCAACATCATACGCTTCAATACGACGCCCATATGACTGTCGTCGACCTTGCCGAGAATTTCGCCCAGGACTTCTTCGAATGGAACACTGACAAATAGCACGCGTTGCGAGCTGCCGTACTTCTTCCAGATGAAATGCGCGACTTCCATTACGCCCAATTCGTGAGCACGACCGCCCAGATTGAAGAAGCAGAAGTGCGTCATCAGGCCGCGACGAAGGATCTGGTACGCGGCCACCGTCGAGTCAAAACCGCCGGACATCAATACCAGCGTCTGCTCCAGCGCACCGAGCGGGTAGCCGCCGATGCCATTGTGCTGGCTGTGAATCACGAACAACCGTTTGTCGCGAACTTCGATGCGGACTTCGATCTCCGGCTGTTTCAGGTCGATTCCGGCAGCGCCGCACTCACGGCGCAGCTTGCTGCCGACGTATTTTTCGACGTCCATCGAGCTGAACGCATGCTTGCCCGCACGCTTGCAGCGCACCGAAAAGATCTTCCCGGCCAATGCATCGCCGTAGTGCTGCTTGCACTTTTCGGTGATGTCGTCGAAGTCGCCCAGCGGGTACTCGTCGATCTGCAGAAAGTGCGCGATGCCCGGCATGCAGGTCAGGCGCTCGCCCATCTCTTTCAGGGCCTTGGGGTCGGTGACGCGGGTTTCCAGCTCGAGGTTGTCCCACACACCGTTCACCACCACGGCCGGGTCCAGGTCGCGGAGCACGGTGCGGATGTTCTTGGCCAGCTGGCGGATGAATTTCGTCCGGACAGGTCGGCTTTTGATGGTGATCTCGGGGAAGACTTTTACGATTAGTTTCATGAAAACAGCGCGCGCAGGGCCAGCCGAAAAAGGGGGGCGCGGATTATAGCGGAAATTGCTCAAGGTTTAACCAGTTAATGTGCAGAAGGTTTTGCACGCACCAAAACGGATCATTTTTCGATTTGAGCGCTACATTAAAGGGCGAGATTTTCGTCTTTAAGGCACTTTCGACCTTTAGAAGCGTGAATTTGGGGCAAAAAACCCATGCTGGGGCACTGGCATGCAATTTGCTCCCTTGTGAGGCAGGTTGCCTTGGCAGAGTATTCGCGCCGGCATCACCACTATTAAGGGCATCCACTACCCGCCCTAATTCACCCGGAGGACACTATGTCGAAGTCGGTTCAACTCATCAAAGATCATGACGTCAAGTGGATTGATCTGCGCTTCACGGACACCAAAGGCACTCAGCACCACGTGACCATGCCGGCTCGCGATGCGCTGGAAGACGACTTCTTCGAAGTTGGCAAGATGTTCGACGGTTCCTCCATCGCTGGCTGGAAAGGCATCGAAGCCTCCGACATGATCCTGCTGCCGGACGACGAAACCGCCGTTCTGGACCCGTTCACCGAAGAGCCGACCCTGATCCTGGTCTGCGACATCATCGAACCTTCGACCATGCAAGGTTACGATCGCGACCCGCGCGCCATCGCCCGCCGCGCCGAGGAATACCTGAAGACCACCGGTATCGGTGACACCGTATTCGCCGGTCCAGAGCCAGAGTTCTTCATCTTCGACGAAGTGAAGTTCAAGTCCGACATCTCCGGTTCCATGTTCAAGATCTACTCCGAGCAAGGCTCGTGGATGTCCGATCAGGACGTGGAAGGCGGCAACAAAGGCCACCGTCCAGGCGTGAAAGGCGGCTACTTCCCGGTTCCGCCGTTCGACCACGACCACGAAATCCGTACCTCCATGTGCAACGCACTGGAAGAAATGGGCCTGACCGTTGAAGTTCACCACCACGAAGTGGCAACTGCCGGCCAGAACGAAATCGGCGTCAAGTTCAACACCCTGGTGAAGAAAGCCGACGAAACCCAGACCCTGAAGTACGTTGTGCACAACGTTGCCGACGCCTACGGCCGCACCGCGACCTTCATGCCGAAGCCGCTGTACGGCGACAACGGTTCGGGCATGCACGTTCACATGTCCATCTCCAAAGATGGCAAGAACACCTTCGCGGGTGAAGGTTATGCCGGCCTGTCCGACACCGCCCTGTACTTCATCGGCGGCATCATCAAGCACGGTAAGGCCCTGAACGGCTTCACCAACCCGGCCACCAACTCCTACAAGCGTCTGGTGCCAGGCTTCGAAGCTCCAGTAATGCTGGCCTACTCGGCTCGCAACCGTTCCGCCTCGATCCGTATTCCTTACGTCAACAGCCCTAAAGGCCGTCGTATCGAAGCCCGCTTCCCGGATCCGGCTGCCAACCCGTACCTGGCTTTCGCAGCGCTGCTGATGGCAGGTCTGGACGGTATCCAGAACAAGATCCACCCAGGCGATGCTGCCGACAAGAACCTGTACGACCTGCCGCCTGAAGAGGCGAAAGAGATCCCGCAAGTTTGCGGCAGCCTGAAAGAAGCCTTGGAAGAGCTGGACAAGGGCCGTGCGTTCCTGACCAAGGGCGGCGTGTTCTCCGACGACTTCATCGACGCTTACATCGCGCTGAAATCCGAAGAAGAAATCAAGGTCCGCACCTTCGTACACCCACTGGAATATGAGCTGTACTACAGCTGCTGATCCGGTAGCGCCGCGCTACGCGGCGTGACAAAAGAGAGGCCTCCTTCGGGAGGCCTTTTTTATTGGCCGGAATTTGTTGGCGATGCACCACCCTGTGGGAGCGGGCTTGCTCGCGAAGGCGTCGTATCAGTCAGCATCATCTCCAATGATCCGCCGCTTTCGCGAGCAAGCCCGCTCCCACAGGGACTTGTGGTGCTTGAATACATTTCTGGATGTGCAGCAAGTTGGGCCAACCGCCGCGACTGGCCTATGCTGCAACCCATCGTTTTCGTTTCCGGTCGATTTCATGGGTCGCACCCTTCTCTGTATTTTGCTGCTGATCGCCCTGCCCGCTGCCGCGCAGATCTACAAGTACACCGATGCCAGCGGCAACACGGTGTACAGCGATCACGCGCCGGACGGCGTGCAGGCGCAGCCGGTGGAGTTGCCGCCGCTCAACAGCGTTCAGCCCCAGGCACCGAGCCCGCCCTCTTCAGACACCTCCAGCCCTGCGCCAGCACGCAATGCCTATGAAGTGCTGGAGCTGACCGGCCTGCCCACCGAAGAGGCCCTGCGCGCCAACAACGGCACCTTCACGGTCAGCGTGCTGATCAAGCCGCGCCTGCAACCGCCGCATCAATTGCGCCTGCTGCTGGACGACGCGCCTTATGGCCAACCGAGCAATGTGCCGATCCTGCAACTGGTGAACGTTGACCGGGGCGAGCATCGGCTCGCGGTGCAGGTAATCAATGGCGAGGCGATCATTCAGCAGAGTCCTGCGGTGGTGTTCACCGTGCAGCGGGTGCACAAGCCATGACACGGGGATTGATTGCCTTGTGCCTGTCGCTGATCGCGTCTGGCGCATCGGCCGAGGTGTTCACTTACATCGATGCACAGGGCAATCGGGTCTACACCGATCAACCACGGGGCAACGCCAAGCGTGTGCCGCTGGCCACCAGCAATCGCATGGCCTCGAACCCGACCGCCGCTGCACCGGTCACGCCGTCGAAAAAATCAGCAGAGCCGCCGCTGTTCCACTACGACATGCTGCGGGTGCTGATCCCCGAGCCGGACGCGACCATTCGCAGCAGCGCCGGCGAACTGATCGTCAGCGTCACCAGCGAGCCGGGCCTGCAAAAAGGTCATCGGTATCGCCTGCTGCTGGATGGCCAGGCCGTCGGCGAACCCGGCCTGAGCCCGGTGTTCCCGCTGAGCAACATCGATCGTGGCAGCCACAACCTGTCGGTGGAGATCCTCGATGCTCAGGGTCGAACGGTGGAGAAAACCGCCAACCAGCCGTTCCACATGCAGCGCATTTCCCTGGCACAGAAGCGTCAGGTAAAACCCTGCGTCAGCGCCGACTACGGCGTGCGCCCGGAATGCCCGCTGAAAGACAAACCCGCCGAACCGAAAAATCCTTTCCTGCGTTTCTTCTGACGTCGTTCAGCTTTTCGCACTATATTGGTGCAATACGCTGCACCGTACTCACATTCCAACCCATTTTGGTTCGAAAGTACCCGCCAGAGCGGTTTGACTGCCACGCAAACGAGCGTCAAACGCCCGTTTCAGGGGTTGAACGCTTCTTTTCGGAGCCTTGGTTTGGTTTTTGCATTTTCCTCGCATCAGCGCTGTATCCCTGCGCGCGCCATGCTCCAAAAGAGGTCCTCATGACCATCAGTGACGCACTGCATCGCTTGCTACTCGACAACCTGACCACCGCCACCATCCTGCTCGACAGCGAATTGCGCCTCGAGTACATGAACCCGGCGGCGGAGATGCTGCTGGCCATCAGCGGTCAGCGCAGCCATGGGCAGTTCATCAGCGAGCTGTTCACCGAGTCCACCGAGGCGCTCAACTCGTTGCGTCAGGCGGTGGAGCAGGCGCACCCGTTCACCAAGCGCGAAGCGATGCTCACCGCCCTCACCGGCCAGACCCTGACCGTGGATTACGCGGTAACGCCGATCCTCAGCAACGGCGCGACCCTGCTCCTGCTGGAAGTCCATCCCCGTGACCGTCTGCTACGGATCACCAAGGAAGAGGCCCAGTTGTCGAAGCAGGAAACCAGCAAGATGCTGGTGCGCGGCCTGGCCCACGAAATCAAGAATCCGCTGGGCGGCATCCGTGGCGCCGCGCAACTGCTGGCCCGGGAACTGCCGGAAGACAGCCTACGCGACTACACCAACGTGATCATCGAAGAGGCCGACCGCCTGCGCAATCTGGTCGACCGCATGCTCGGTTCGAACAAACTGCCGTCGCTGGCCCTGTGCAACGTCCACGAAGTGCTGGAGCGGGTCTGCCAACTGGTCGAGGCCGAAAGCCAGGGCTGCATCACGCTGGTGCGCGATTACGACCCGAGCATCCCCGATGTTCTGATCGACCGCGAACAAATGATTCAGGCGGTGCTGAACATCGTGCGCAACGCGATGCAGGCCATCAGCAGCCAGAACGAGCTGCGCCTGGGCCGCATCAGCCTGCGCACCCGCGCCATGCGCCAGTTCACCATCGGCCACGTCCGTCATCGCCTGGTGACCAAGATCGAGATCATCGACAACGGTCCGGGCATTCCGGCGGAACTGCAGGAAACCATCTTCTTTCCCATGGTCAGCGGCCGTCCGGACGGTACCGGGCTCGGCCTGGCCATCACCCAGAACATCATCAGCCAGCACCAGGGCCTGATCGAGTGTGACAGCCATCCAGGCCACACCACGTTCTCGATCTTTCTGCCACTGGAACAAGGAGCCACATCGACATGAGCCGTAGTGAAACCGTGTGGATCGTCGATGACGACCGTTCTATCCGTTGGGTTCTGGAAAAAGCCCTGCAACAGGAAGGCATGACCACCCAGAGCTTCGACAGCGCCGATGGCGTGATGAGCCGCCTCGCGCGCCAGCAGCCGGACGTGATCATCTCCGACATCCGCATGCCCGGCGCCAGTGGCCTGGACCTGCTGGCACGGATCCGCGAGCAGCACCCGCGGCTGCCGGTGATCATCATGACCGCTCATTCCGATCTGGACAGCGCTGTCGCCTCCTATCAGGGTGGCGCGTTCGAATACCTGCCCAAGCCGTTCGACGTTGACGAGGCGGTTTCGCTGGTCAAACGCGCCAATCAGCACGCCCAGGAACAACAGGGCCTGGAAGTCGCCCCGACCCTGACTCGCACCCCGGAAATCATCGGCGAAGCGCCGGCGATGCAGGAAGTGTTTCGCGCCATCGGGCGCTTGAGCCACTCCAACATCACCGTGCTGATCAACGGCGAATCCGGCACCGGTAAAGAACTGGTGGCCCACGCCCTGCACCGCCACAGCCCGCGCGCGGCCTCGCCGTTCATCGCGCTGAACATGGCGGCGATCCCGAAGGACCTGATGGAATCCGAACTGTTCGGCCACGAAAAAGGCGCGTTCACCGGTGCGGCCAACCTGCGTCGCGGCCGCTTCGAACAGGCCGACGGCGGCACGCTGTTCCTCGATGAAATCGGCGACATGCCGGCGGACACCCAGACTCGCCTGCTGCGGGTGCTAGCCGATGGCGAGTTTTATCGCGTCGGCGGGCATGTACCGGTCAAGGTCGATGTGCGGATCATCGCCGCGACCCACCAGAATCTGGAAACCCTGGTTCACGCCGGGAAATTCCGTGAGGACTTGTTCCACCGCCTCAACGTGATCCGCATCCACATCCCGCGCCTATCGGACCGTCGCGAAGACATCCCGACCCTGGCCAAGCACTTCCTCAGCCGCGCCGCGCAAGAACTGGCGGTGGAGCCGAAGCTGCTGAAAAGCGAGACCGAGGAATACCTGAAGAACCTGCCGTGGCCTGGCAACGTGCGCCAGCTGGAAAACACCTGCCGCTGGATCACCGTGATGGCGTCCGGGCGCGAGGTGCATATCAGCGACCTGCCGCCGGAACTGCTGAGCCTGCCGCAGGACTCGGCGCCGGTGACCAACTGGGAACAGGCGCTGCGCCAATGGGCCGATCAGGCCCTGGCACGCGGGCAGTCGAGCCTGCTCGACAGCGCGGTGCCGGCGTTCGAGCGAATCATGATCGAAACGGCTCTGAAGCACACCGCCGGGCGTCGTCGCGACGCTGCCGTGCTGCTGGGCTGGGGCCGGAACACCCTGACCCGCAAGATCAAGGAACTCGGCATGAAGGTCGATGGCGGGGATGACGATGAGGGCGATGAAGGCTGAGACTCAGCGCCAGCCTGCACCGCCGCAAGGCACCGTGACCCTTAATCGGGCACGGTCACCGGCCCAGGCTTGCACTGTAAACAGCTGAAAATCCCAACCTGTAAAAAGACGAAGGCCCCGTATTACGGGGCCTTCGTCGTTGTGTCGGGCTTTTTTGTTTCAAAACGAGAAAAACTGGCACGCCCCCTGCAATAACTCTATCAGGTGATTCGATTCACTCACCCTTTCGGGGGCCTTGGTACAGGCAGGCCGGGGATTCCCCTCTTTACACCGGACTCAGCGAGTCCACCCTTTTGGGGCCCTTGATACAGGCAGGTCAGGGGTTCCTTCTTTACACCGGCTCAGAACGCGATGCGATGAGCCCGCCCGTTTCGGGAACCTTGGTACAGGCAGGCCGGGGATTCCCTCTTTTATTGCTCCCGGAGATGGATCTCCAGCCGCCAGCGGTCATCGACCGCCTGGCCGGCCCAGTCGCCCTGCAGCGGCCGCGCCGCCACCAGCGTCAGCAACAATCCCCCGTCACTCAACCGCGTCCGCCAGTTCACGTCCTTGCCGTTGAACTTGAGCTGGCCTTTCTGCGCCTGGCCTTCGGCCTCGAACAACAGCGCAACGCTGCCATCGACGATCTCGCCATGCAGCTTCGGCTCGTTGTTGAACCAGACCGCCAGCCCGCCATCGATCACCTCGACCTGCTGCAAAACGGTCGAGTCAGGCGTGGTCAAACGGCCGATCATCATCCCGACCATCACACCGACGATCGCCAGTGAGGCCATCACCCGCGGGAATAGTTTCGAACGCGGATCCGCTTGCGGCGTAGAATGCGCGTCATCTTTACCTTCGGAGCCGTGCATGTTTCACGTCATCCTTTTTCAACCGGAAATTCCGCCGAACACCGGCAACGTTATCAGGCTGTGCGCCAACAGCGGCTGCCACCTGCATTTGATCGAACCGCTGGGTTTCGAGATGGACGACAAGCGCCTGCGCCGCGCCGGTCTCGACTACCACGAGTATGCCACCTTGCAGCGCCATGCCGACCTCGCCAGTTGCCTGGAAAGCCTCGGTCATCCACGGCTGTTCGCCTTCACCACCAAGGGTTCGCGGCCGTTTCACGATGCCGCGTTCGTCCCCGGCGATGCATTCATTTTCGGCCCGGAAAGCCGTGGCCTGCCGCCGGAAGTGCTCGACGCCTTGCCCGGCGAACAGCGCCTGCGCCTGCCGATGCGCGAAGGCTGCCGCAGCCTGAACCTGTCCAACACCGTGGCAGTCGCCGTGTACGAAGCGTGGCGGCAGAACGACTTCAAATAACACCGCATAACAAATGTGGGAGCGGGCTTGCTCGCGAAGGGGCCGCATCAGATGACATTTATGCCACCTGACACACCGCTTTCGCGAGCAAGCCCGCTCCCACATTGGACTTGCGTCAACGCTCAGATCATTTACTGAACGGTCGGAGTCTCGCCGGATTCCTGCATGCGCTGCAGCTCTTGCGCGTACAGGGCGTCGAAGTTCACCGGGGCCAGCATCAGGGCCGGGAACGAACCACGGGTCACCAGGCTGTCCAGGGTTTCGCGAGCGTACGGGAACAGGATGTTCGGGCAGAACGCACCCAGGGTGTGGCTCATGGAAGCCGCGTCCAGGTTTTTGATCAGGAAGATACCGGCCTGTTGCACTTCAGCGATGAAGGCCACTTCTTCACCGTTTTTCACGGTGACGGACAGGGTCAGCACGACTTCGTAGAAATCACCTTCCAGGGCTTTCTGGCGGGTGTTCAGATCCAGAGCGACCGCCGGGTCCCACTGCTGGCGGAAGATCGCCGGGCTTTTCGGGGCTTCGAAGGACAGGTCGCGTACGTAGATGCGCTGCAAGGAGAATTGCGGTGCGGTTTCTTCTTCGCTGGCTGCAGTGTTCTGTTGGTCAGTCATCTCAGATCCTTTCTGATCTTGGGTCTTTTAGGGTTCTTTACGTGTGCAGCAGTTCAGGCCTTGAGCAGCGCGTCGAGCTTGCCGGCACGCTCCAGGGCATACAAATCATCACATCCGCCGACGTGGGTGTCGCCGATCCAGATCTGCGGCACGGACGTGCGTCCGGCCTTCTGGGCCATGGCGGCGCGCACCTGCGGCTTGCCATCGACCTTGATCTCTTCGAAGGCCACGCCTTTGTTCGCGAGCAGGTACTTGGCGCGCGAGCAGTAAGGGCAGTAATCGCTGGAGTAGACGATGACGTCGCTCATGTCACTTCACCAACGGCAGGTTGTCGCCTTTCCAGCTGGAAATCCCGCCGGACAGCTTGGCGGCGGTGAAGCCGGCCTTCATCAGCTCGCGGGCATGGGTGCCGGCGGTCTGGCCCAGGGCGTCGACCAGAATGATGGTCTTGGCCTTGTGTTTTTCCAGCTCGCCGATGCGGGCGGCCAGTTTGTCCTGGGGAATGTTCACCGCGCCAACGATGTGACCGGCGGCGTAGTCCTTGCTCGGACGGATGTCCACCACCACGCCGGCTTCCTTGTTGACCAGTGCGGTCAGCTCGCCCGTGCTCAGGCTTTTACCGCCGCCCTGCACCGTATGCGCCAGCAGCAAAGCCAGCAGTACGACGAAGATACCGACAAGAATGTAGTGGTTAGTGGCAAATTCAATCAGGTGAGCAACCATCGAAGGAGGTTCCAGGGCGTTAAAATGTCGGCCAGTATACACAGCCACTATGGTCGGCCAAACCCCGTCCGGCGGTGACGCCGCCGGAACTTCGCTTTAAACTCCAACTCCCTTTTCCATCGCCCTCTTCTTATTAGCCACGAGTGGATTCCATGACTACCACGCCTAAACCTTTGGTCCTGATGATTCTCGACGGCTTCGGTCACAGCGACAGCCCCGAATCCAACGCCGTCTATGCGGCCAAAAAGCCTGTGCTGGATCGCCTGTGGGCCACCGTGCCGAATGGCTTGATCTCGGGCAGCGGCATGGACGTCGGTCTGCCGGACGGCCAGATGGGCAACTCTGAAGTCGGCCACATGAACCTCGGCGCCGGCCGCGTGGTGTATCAGGACTTCACCCGTGTGACCAAAGCGATCCGCGACGGCGAGTTCTTCGAGAACCCGACCATCTGCGCCGCCGTGGACAAGGCCGTGGCCGCCGGCAAGGCCGTGCACTTCATGGGCCTGCTGTCGGATGGCGGCGTTCACAGCCACCAGGATCACCTGATCGCCATGGCCGAACTGGCCTTCAAGCGCGGCGCCGAAAAGATCTACCTGCACGCCTTCCTCGACGGCCGTGACACGCCGCCGAAAAGCGCCGCCTCGTCGATCGAACTGCTCGACGCGACCTTCCAGGCCCTCGGCAAGGGACGCATCGCCAGCCTGATCGGCCGCTATTACGCCATGGACCGCGACAACCGCTGGGATCGCGTGGCCCAGGCCTACAATCTGATCGTTGACGGCAAGGGCGAATTCAACGCCGCCACCGCCCAGGAAGGTCTGGAAGCCGCTTACGCCCGTGGCGAGAGCGACGAATTCGTCAAAGCCACCAGCATCGGTGAGCCGGTGAAAGTCGAAGACGGCGATGCCGTGGTGTTCATGAACTTCCGCGCCGACCGCGCCCGCGAGCTGAGCCGCGTGTTTGTCGAAGACGGTTTCAAGGAATTCGAGCGCGCACGCCAGCCAAAAGTGCAGTACGTGGGCCTGACCCAGTACGCCGCCAGCATCCCGGCACCCGCAGCCTTTGCCCCCGGCAGCCTGGAAAACGTGCTCGGTGACTATCTGGCGAAAAACGGCAAGACCCAGCTGCGCATCGCCGAAACCGAGAAGTACGCCCACGTCACCTTCTTCTTCTCCGGCGGTCGCGAAGAACCGTTCCCGGGCGAAGAGCGCATCCTGATCCCGTCGCCGAAAGTCGCCACGTATGACTTGCAGCCGGAAATGAGCGCACCGGAAGTCACTGATCGCATCGTCGAGGCCATCGAGAACCAGCGCTACGACGTGATCGTGGTCAACTACGCCAACGGCGACATGGTCGGCCATAGCGGCGTGTTCGAAGCCGCAGTGAAAGCCGTGGAATGCCTGGACACCTGCGTCGGCCGCATCGTCGAAGCCCTGGAAAAAGTCGGCGGCGAAGCGCTGATCACCGCCGACCACGGCAACGTCGAGCAGATGGCCGACGAATCCACCGGCCAGGCGCACACCGCGCACACCACCGAACCGGTGCCGTTCATCTATGTCGGCAAGCGTGACCTGAAAGTCCGCGAAGGCGGCGTGCTGGCGGACGTGGCGCCGACCATGCTGAAACTGTTGGGCCTGGAAAAACCGGCGGAAATGACTGGCACTTCGATTCTGGTCTGATATCAAAAACGCCCTGTAATCAGCCTGAAACGGCTTTTTATGACGAACGCCTCAAAGCAGTTGGCTTTGAGGCGTTTTTTTTGCCGCGTCGGGCGGGCATACTAGGCCGTCCCTTACCCTGGTGCCGCCCGCCTCTATGCTTCGCGTCCTGATCGCCCTCGCTCTGACATGCCTGCTCCAACCGGCCTTCGCGGATGAGCGCGCGCAAACCCAACAGCAACTGGACGCCACGCGCCAGGACATTGCCGAGCTGAAAAAACTGCTGGGCAAGCTCCAGGAGGAAAAATCCGGGGTACAAAAGGAGCTCAAGGGCACCGAAACCGAGATGGGCAAGCTCGAGAAGCAGGTCGAAGCCCTGCAGAAAGAGCTCAAGAAGAGCGAGTCCGAGCTTCAGCGGCTCGATGCGGAGAAAAAAAAACTCCAGAGCGCGCGCACTGAACAGCAGCGACTGATCGCCATCCAGGCCCGCGCCGCCTACCAGAACGGTCGCCAGGAATACCTCAAACTGCTGCTCAACCAGCAGAATCCCGAGAAATTCGCCCGCACCCTCACCTATTACGACTACCTGAGCCAGGCTCGCCTGGAACAGCTTAAAAGCTTCAACGAAACCCTGCGCCAACTGGCCAACGTCGAAAAAGACATCGGCGTGCAGCAGGCGCAGTTGCTGGCGCAGCAAAGCGATCTCGACACTCGGCGCGAAGCGCTCGACAAGGTCCGCAAGGAGCGCCAGCAGGCCCTTGCCAAGCTCAATGACGACGTTAAGGCCCGAGACCAGAAACTGGCCGCCCGCGAGCAGGATCAGGCAGACCTGTCTAAAGTCCTTAAAACCATTGAAGAAACCCTGGCCCGCCAGGCTCGTGAGGCAGAAGAAGCGCGACAGAAAGCGCTCATCGCCCAGCAGGAAGCCGAAAAAAAGCGCTTGCGTGAGGCCGAGGCGGAAAACTCCGACGCCCCACGCAAACCGGTCAGATCGACACCCGGCGCCCTGGTATCCAGCGGCGGCGAGACCTTCGGCGGCCCTTTTGCATCAAGTCGGGGAAAACTTCCATGGCCGGTTGATGGTCGACTGCTGGCACGCTTCGGCGAAACCCGTGGCGACGATGCCCGCACCAAGTGGGACGGCGTGATGATCAGCGCCTCCGCCGGCAGCCAGGTGCATGCCGTACACGGCGGGCGCGTGGTGTTTGCCGACTGGCTGCGCGGCGCCGGGCTGCTGGTGATCCTCGATCACGGCAACGGTTTTCTGAGTCTTTACGGTCACAACCAGACGCTACTGAAGTCGGCAGGTGACGTGGTAAAAGCCGGTGAGTCCATCTCCACTGTGGGTAACAGTGGCGGCCAGGACACACCAGCGCTGTATTTCGCAATTCGTCAGCAGGGTCACCCGAGTGATCCGGCGCAATGGTGCCGTGCGCAAGGATAAGCACGCCATCTAATTCAGGAGTTCGTTCGACATGCTGCATTTGTCCCGCCTTACCTCGCTGGCCCTGACGATCGCCCTGGTGATCGGCGCGCCTCTGGCGTTTGCCGCTCAACCGGCTCCGGCCGTCGCTCCGGCAGGTACTGCCGCGACTTCCAAGGCGCCGTTGCCGCTGGAAGAGCTGCGCACCTTTGCCGAGGTCATGGACCGGATCAAGGCCGCCTACGTCGAACCGGTGGACGACAAGACCCTGCTGGAAAACGCGATCAAGGGCATGCTCAGCAACCTCGATCCGCACTCCGCCTACCTCGGCCCTGAAGACTTCGCCGAGTTGCAGGAAAGCACCAGCGGTGAGTTCGGTGGTCTGGGCATCGAGGTCGGCGCCGAAGACGGCTTCATCAAGGTCGTGTCGCCAATCGACGACACTCCGGCGTCGAAGGCCGGCATCCAGGCCGGCGACTTCATCGTCAAGATCAACGGGGCGCCGACCCGCGGCCAGACCATGACCGAAGCCGTGGACAAGATGCGCGGCAAGATCGGCCAGAAGATCACCCTGACCCTGGTGCGCGACGGCGGCACGCCGTTCGACGTGACCCTGGCCCGCGCGGTGATTCAGGTGAAGAGCGTCAAGGCACAGCTGCTCGAATCCGGCTATGGCCTGATCCGCATCACCCAGTTCCAGGTCAAGACCGGCGAGGAGGTTTCCAAGGCCCTGGCCAAGCTGCGCAAGGACAACGGCAAGAAGCTCAACGGCATCATCCTCGACCTGCGCAACAACCCGGGTGGTGTGCTGCAAGCGGCGGTGGAAGTGGTCGATCACTTCATCACCAAAGGCCTGATCGTCTACACCAAGGGCCGAATCGCCAATTCCGAACTGCGCTTCTCCGCCACCGGCAAGGACGAAAGCGAAGCGGTGCCGATGGTCGTGCTGATCAACGGTGGCAGTGCCTCGGCTTCGGAAATCGTCGCCGGCGCCCTGCAGGATCAGAAACGCGCCGTGGTCATGGGTACCACCAGTTTCGGCAAGGGCTCGGTGCAGACCGTGCTGCCGCTGAACAACGACCGCGCGCTGAAGATCACCACGGCGCTGTACTTCACGCCGAACGGCCGCTCGATCCAGGCCCAGGGCATCGTCCCGGACATCGAAGTGCGCCGCGCCAAGATCACCAACGAGGCGGACAGCGACTACTTCAAGGAAGCCGACCTGCAAGGTCACCTGGGCAACGGCAACGGCGGCGCGGACAAACCGACCGGCTCTGGCGGCAAGGCCAAGGCGATGCCGCAGGATGACGATTACCAGTTGGCCCAGGCCCTGAGCCTGCTCAAAGGCCTGAGCATCACGTCCGGCCGTTGAGGATGTCTTTGCGTTTCCTCTTTGTCCTGCTGTGCTGTCTGGCGGGTGCTGCTTACGCAGAACCTGCCAGACCCACACCTCAAAAAGCCTACCTGACGCTGATCATCGACGACCTGGGGCAGAACCTGCCCCGGGATCGCCGGGTGCTGGCCCTGCCCGGCCCGGTCACCACAGCGATCATGCCCGACACCCCGCACGCCACCGAATTCGCCCGCGAAGCCCATCGCGCCGGCAAGGTCGTGATCCTGCACATGCCGATGGACCCGGCCACCGGCCCGTTCGCCTGGCATCCCGAACTGCCCATCGAAGAACTCGAAAAACGGCTGAATGCCGCGTTCAAAATGGTCCCCTACACCGCCGGTATCAACAACCACATGGGCAGTCGCATGACCGCACAGCCGGTGGCCATGGCGTGGTTGATGGGCGAGTTGCAGCGCCGCCACAAGTTCTTCGTAGACAGCCGCACCAGCGCGCAGACTGTGGCAGCGCAGCAGGCACAGAAGATCGATCTGGCGAGTGTTTCGCGGGATGTGTTTCTCGATGACGAGCGCACAGAAGCGGCGATCCTGACTCAACTGCAGACAGCGATCAGTCTGGCGCACAAGCAGGGTTCGGCTGTGATGATCGGGCACCCTTATCCACAGACGCTGGCAGTGCTGGAGCGGGAACTGCCGAAGCTGAAAGCCCAAGGCATCGAGTGGATCGACATCAAGCAGATGATCAGTGTGCGCAGCAATCGCGCCACGGCCGCGCATGGCAAAGACGGGATTTATCGGTAACAAACCGACACACGCCCATAAATAGTTACCGCCTGACGCCTGCCCTCTTTCCGGATAGTCAGACCTGCCACAGGTCGCAACTCTTTCGAGTTGCCATTCAATTATCAGGATTGACTATGACTACCAACGACAATGCTTCATTGCGAGACAGGCCAATGGAGCCGATCAGGCTCGACAACCTGCTGATCAACTTCACCAGCGAATTCAACCGTATCTGGAACAGCAACGGCACACGGGCCAGGCCCGCCACCTTCTGGCGCCCTGCGCCGGCCCCCGATCTTCTGCCGGGATACTTTCCGCTGGGAGACATCCTCATCCCCAACACCACCTCCATCAACGGCGAAATTGTCGCCGCAGTGGTCTGCGAGGCAACGTTACAAGACGACGGTAACACCAGGGGCAAAGCACTCAGCCGCCCCACCGACTTCGAACTTGTCTGGAAAGAATCCGGATCGGGAGCCGCAACGCGCACTTCGATCTGGCGCCCGATCGCGCCGCAAGGCTATGTCGCGCTGGGTATGACCTGCTCCAGCGATCACGGCAAACCCTCACTCAACGCCATCCGTTGCGTCAGGGCCGATCTGGTCGTTGCTGCCGACCTCGGCGATCTGCTCTGGGATGACAAAGGCAGTGGTGCAAAGCTGAACTTCAGCGCCTGGAGCATTGATCCCCCGACCGCCGCGGCGGGCGAAATCTGCTTTGCGCCCGGCACCTTCATCGGCGCCCCGAGCCACAACAAACCGGCAACCGGCCCTTTCGCGTATGCATTACGGATACCGATTCCGGTTCAAGTCAGCGTACCTGCAGAAGCTCCGGTACTGACTGCACACATGAATCCCGAAAGTGCAGTGGCGAGGGTCACGCAGACTGCCCGCCTGCCGTGGTTTGCAGTCAGGGATTACGCTCAACCCAATGATGGATTTCACCATTCGCGTTACTACGATCTGAAAAGAACCGACCAATATGTGCTGGTCGGGTACGGCCGAAATGCCACGGAGCAGGCTCAGTCGATCAAATGGAAAGCGCCAAGGGCGCAAAATGCCGCGGCCATGCGGCTATTCAATCGCCATACCGCCGTGGAATTCACCAAAGCCTGGCCGGCTGCGATGCCCAGTGATATCCGGGCAACAAAGTTCTCGGCGTGGCTGCCGCGGGATTTCACTCACACCGAAACGTCCTCCAGCGAGTGGAGCGAATCAGGCTCTCGGGTCGTCATCGCCATGGCGGCGAAACTCAAATCGGTCGCGGTGTATCAGATGGAAAGTCACTACGAGCTGGTCCGGGAGGATGGCACTGAAGTCACCGTCCCGCTTGGTTACACCGATGACACCCGCCTGGTCATGAGTGAATACCCGCCAGAAGCCGTCGAGACAGCAACCCCAATGCCTGTCATGGCGGCAAACCCATCGACAGAAACCATCACGAGCGGCGCCGGCGTTGTTGCGCAGTCGTCGCCGGGCTCGTCGACTGCTACAGATAGCGCCCCATGATTTCGTCGACCACGCCTTCCTTGCGCATTTGATCGAGCGCGGCTTGAAGCTTGGTAACGGCTTCGTCCGGTACGTCCTTGTTCAGTGCCAGATACAACTCGGCGCTGTTGAAGCGCAGTACGGTTTTCAGCCCGGTTACGCCATCCTGCCGCGCCAGATAGCGTCCGGCCGGGTCGCCAGTGGCCCACAGGTCGATCTGGCCGCTGACCAGTTTTCTGGCGTTGTCCTGATCGCGCAGCACCACTGCCGGCTTCAGACCCTGCTTGGTCAACGTCTCGGCAATCGCATCGCCCTTGTAGGCGCCAATCTTGTATTTGCGCGCGTCGTTGAGGGTTTCGAGGGTGATCTTGCTGTCGGCCTTGGCCAGCATGACCCAGTCGTCCGGGCCGATCGGGCCGACCCATTTGAAGAGTTTTTCGCGGTCCGGCAGACGCGCCATGACGAACGCACCGTAACCGGGATTCTCCAGTGCCAGCTTGTAGACCCGCTCCCAGGGGAAACGCAGGGTCAGGCTGTAAGTGATGCCGGCACGCTTGAACATCTCGCGCACGATGTCCGTGGCGATGCCGTTGATGTTTTCGTCCTGGGCGAAATTCTTGCCGTTCTTCGCCATGTTGTACGGCGGGAAGTTTTCGGTGAGGAGCACCAGATCGGTGTCGGGGCTTTCTTCGGCGTGGCCGTTGTTGATCAACAACACAGAGGCACTGGCGAGGGCGAGAAGCAGGCGTTTGATCATGTCGGGCTACCGAAATCCATGGCGTGCCCAAGAGTGCCTTGGGTACGCCATACTGTCCACTGGCCTGTATGGATGTTTAACGCATTACGATGCCGCGATGGGCCATGTAAGCCTTGGCTTCCTGAACGGTGTATTCGCCGAAGTGGAAAATACTCGCCGCCAGCACCGCGCTGGCGTGACCTTCAAGGATGCCGTCAGCCAGATGCTGCAGGTTGCCGACGCCACCGGAAGCGATCACCGGAATGCCCAGCGCATCGCTGATGGCGCGGGTCACACCGAGGTCGAAGCCGTTTTTCATGCCGTCCTGATCCATGCTGGTCAGGAGGATTTCACCGGCACCCAGGCCTTCCATTTTTTTCGCCCACTCGACCGCGTCGAGGCCGGTCGGCTTGCGGCCGCCGTGGGTGAAGATCTCCCAGCGCGGGGTTTCGCCCGGGCCCGAAACCTTCTTCGCGTCGATGGCGACGACGATGCATTGCGAGCCGAAATGCTGCGCCGCTTCGCCGACGAATTCCGGGTTGAACACGGCAGCGGTGTTGATCGACACCTTGTCCGCACCGGCGTTGAGCAGGTTGCGGATATCCTGCACGGTCCGCACACCGCCGCCGACGGTCAGCGGAATGAACACCTGGCTGGCCATGCGCTCGACGGTGTGCAGCGTGGTGTCACGGCCATCGACGCTGGCGGTGATGTCGAGAAAGGTAATCTCATCGGCACCCTGCTCGTCGTAGCGACGGGCGATTTCCACCGGATCGCCGGCGTCACGGATGTTTTCGAACTTCACACCTTTGACGACCCGGCCGTTGTCCACGTCCAGGCAAGGGATGATGCGTTTGGCCAGTGCCATGGTCAGTCCTCAGCCTTGGTACGAGTCGCAGAAAGCTTGCGCTTCAGCGACGTCGAGAGTGCCTTCGTAAATCGCCCGGCCGGTGATGGCACCGATGATGCCCGGTGCCTTGGCGTCGAGCAGCGACTTGATGTCACCCAGGTTGTGAATGCCGCCGGATGCGATCACCGGGATCTTCGTGGCAGCAGCCAGCGCAGCGGTGAACGGCACGTTGCAGCCCTGCATCATGCCGTCTTTGGCGATGTCGGTATAAACGATCGAGGACACGCCGTCGGCTTCGAACTGTTTGGCCAGGTCAATGACCTGCACACTGCTGATTTCAGCCCAGCCATCGGTGGCGACAAAACCGTCTTTGGCGTCGAGGCCGACGATGATCTTGCCCGGGAACGCGCGGCAGGCTTCAGCGACGAACGCCGGATCCTTCACCGCTTTGGTACCGATGATCACGTAGCTGACGCCCGCCTTGACGTAGTGCTCGATGGTTTCCAGCGAACGGATGCCGCCGCCGATCTGGATCGGCAGGGTCGGGTAGCGCTTGGCGATCGCGGTCACCACGTCGCCGTTGACCGGCTGGCCTTCGAAAGCGCCGTTCAGATCGACCAGATGCAGACGACGGCAACCGCCCTCCACCCACTTGGCAGCCATGCTCACCGGGTCATCGGAGAACACCGTGGAATCTTCCATGCGGCCCTGGCGCAGACGTACGCAGGCACCGTCTTTGAGATCGATAGCGGGAATAATCAGCATCTGGCAAACCTTCAAATTTGAATGTTCAGCTTGGCTCGGAAATCAGTTTTTCTCGAGCGCCCACAGGTCGCTTTCGATGCTTTCAAACCGCTCCTTGAGGTGGGTCTGCACATCGAAAATCGCCCTGTTGTAATAGTGCGGAGCAATTTCGCGGGTAAACAGCTCAAGAATTTCCGCCGCCTCGAACGAACCCAGGTCCAGTTCGAAACGATCCTCCATGAACCGCTGAATCTTGCGGTTGGCCTCGTTCTCCTGCTCGGGAGTGAGGGTCAGAATCGGCGGCTTGGATTTCTTGACGGCCATTTACCAGCGACCGTCCCACGCTGCGAAGTTCTGCAGCAATTGCAGGCCATGGGTATGGCTCTTCTCCGGGTGGAACTGCACGGCGAAACGCGAACCTTCGGCCAGTGCCGCAGCGAAATCAACGCCGTAATGACCGCTGCCGACCACCTGCCGCGGGTTGCCGGCGGCGATGTAGTAGCTGTGCACGAAGTAGAAACGCGCCAGGTCCGGAATGTTGTGCCACAGCGGGTGATCCACCGCCTGCTTCACTTCGTTCCAGCCCATGTGCGGGACTTTCAGGTGCTCGCCGTCTTCATGCAGGTCTTTGCCGAAGAACTTCACCGCGCCCGGGAACAGGCCGATGCAGTCGACGCCGTCGTTTTCTTCGCTGGAGTCGAGCAAGGCTTGCATGCCGACGCAGATGCCGAGGAACGGACGGTCCTGGCTGACCTCACGTACCAGCGAATCGAAACCGAGGCGACGGATCTCCGCCATGCAATCGCGAATCGCACCGACACCGGGGAATACCACACGGTCAGCTTCGCGGATCACTGCCGCATCGCTGGTGATCAGCACCTTGCCGGCACCGACATGCTCGAGAGCCTTGGCCACCGAGTGCAGGTTGCCCATGCCGTAATCGATAACTGCAACCGTCTGCATTACAGGACGCCTTTGGTCGAAGGCATCTGGCCGGCCATGCGCTCGTCCAGCTCGACGGCCATGCGCAACGCGCGGCCGAAAGCCTTGAACACGGTTTCGATCTGGTGGTGAGTGTTGGTGCCGCGCAGGTTGTCGATGTGCAGGCTGACCAGCGCGTGGTTGACGAAGCCCTGGAAGAATTCCTGGAACAGGTCGACGTCGAAGCCGCCAACGGTGGCGCGGGTGTACGGCACGTGCATCTGCAGACCCGGACGGCCGGAGAAGTCGATCACCACGCGCGACAGCGCTTCATCGAGCGGCACGTAGGCGTGGCCGTAGCGACGGATGCCTTTCTTGTCGCCAATGGCTTGCGCGAAGGCCTGGCCGAGGGTGATACCGACGTCTTCCACCGTGTGGTGGTCGTCGATATGCAGATCGCCCTTGCATTGGATATCCAGGTCGATCAGCCCGTGACGGGCGATCTGATCCAGCATGTGCTCAAGAAAAGGAACACCGATATCGAATCGGGCCTTTCCGGTGCCATCAAGGTTGATCGAGGCTTTGATCTGGGTTTCCAGAGTGTCGCGCTCGACAGACGCCTTACGTTCGGCCATCACCAGCTCCGCAAAATCATTGGGCGAAAAAGGCAGCCATTATAGGGGCGCGGGGCCGAAACAGAAACACGATAGGTGGAATGACTGACGGATAGAACCCCGTGCTGTCGGGGATAGACATGTCCATACAAGCCATTTCGGACAGCCCAAAACAACTGTAGGAGCGAGCCTGCTCGCGATGAGGTCGTACATTCAACATCACTGTCGACTGTCAGACCGCTATCGCGAGCAGGCTCGCTCCCACAGGATTTGGCGCTGACCTGAAGATTTTCAGGCCAGCGCTTGGCTACTTAGTGGAACAGAACCGCCGTCTTCTGCAGGGTCACCCACACACCCCACGCCAACGGAATCCCCACCACCAGCCACGCAGCGATCGCCAACGGCTTGCTGCCCGGCGCGGCTTTCCACTCCAGCACGGTGCTGCCGTCAGCACCCTTGTCGTGGCCCAGCGCCTGTTCGGCCGCCAGTTCAGCGTCGGTCATGAAGTACTTGTCGGCCACCGGGCGCACCAGCAGGTTGCACAGGAAACCCAGCACCAGCAGGCCGGCGAGGATGTACAGGGTGATGTCGTAAGCGGCGGCGCGTTCAACGCCGATGCTCAGCTGATACTCACGCAGGTAGTTCACCAGCACCGGACCCAGCACGCCAGCGGCAGCCCAGGCCGTCAGCAGACGACCGTGGATCGCGCCGACCATTTGCGTACCGAACAGGTCGGCCAGATACGCCGGAACGGTGGCGAAACCACCGCCGTACATCGACAGGATGATGCAGAACGCCGCCACGAACAGCGCAACGTTGCCCAGGTGACCGAGGTTCGGGATCAGCGCGTACAGCGCAAAACCCAGTGCGAAGAACACGAAGTAAGTGTTCTTGCGGCCCAGGTAGTCCGAGAACGAGGCCCAGAAGAAACGGCCGCCGATGTTGAACAGGCTCAGCAGACCGGTGAAACCGGCCGCAATTGCAGCGATGGAAGCCAGTTGACCGGCGTCCAACTGACCGAACGGCAGATCGTTACCCAGCAGCTTGCCGCCGAACACTTCCTGCAACAGTGGCGAAGCCATGCCGAGGATGCCGATACCGGCGGACACGTTCAGGCACAGCACCAGCCACACCAGCCGGAATTGCGGAGTTTTCCACGCCACGTTCACGTGAACGTGACGGTGGGTGATCATCGCGTTCGACGCTTTCTTCGCCGGCGCGGTCCAGCCTTCAGGCTTCCAGCCGGTTGGCGGTACGCGGTACGCCAGCGCGCCACCGATCATGAACACGAAGTAGATCGCGGCCATGGCCACGAAGCTCTGCCACACGCCGACACCGGTTGGCGAAGCGAAATGACTCATCAGAGCGGTCGCCAGTGGCGCACCGACCATCGCGCCACCGCCGAAGCCCATGATCGCCATGCCGGTCGCCATGCCGCGCTTGTCCGGGAACCACTTGATCAGGGTCGACACTGGCGAGATGTAGCCCAGGCCCAGACCGATACCGCCGATCACGCCGGAGCCGATCCACATCAGCCAGATCTGGTGGGTATAGATACCCAGCGCAGAAATCAGCAGACCGCCGCACCAGCAAAGTGCCGATACAACACCGGCCTTGCGAGGACCTGCATGTTCGAGCCAGCCGCCCCAGATCGCTGCCGAGCAGCCGAGGAAGATGAAGAACAGGGTGTAGATCCAGCCGAGCATGGAGATCGGCCAGTCGCATTGCGACGAGAAGACTTGTGCGATGAAGCTCATGTCCGGTGCGCAAGCCACCGGAGCGGTGACGCCCAGCGCCTTGGACAGCGGCAACCAGAACACCGAGAAGCCATAGGCCATGCCGATGCACAGGTGAATGGCCAGAGCGGCCGGCGGGACCAGCCAACGGTTGAAACCGGGCTTGGCGATGATGCGTTCCTTGGACAGGAACCCGGGCTGATCGGCTTTGAAGCCGTCCGCCGTAATGGTCGTGCTCATTGTGTATCCCCCAATTATTAGTATGGTTCGCCAGCCACTGCCCACCCCGGCCTTTATGCACGCAGGCATGACCGTTTTTTGCGGGTGAAGCTCCTTGAAAGCGCGACGTTAAGTCGCAGATGGGCGGACGAACGGGCGAAGGTTACCATTTGCACGTGACAGAAAAACCAAACTGATATCACCTTTTTCATGTCATCTGATCTCAGGACGCCCGGGAACCCCGATGCCGATCGTTGTCGAAGCGCTGTATATCGCGGTTCAGCAGCCTTGACGGGGCACCGCGACAGCGAGGGTTGATGCAGCGCTATACTCCCCGGCTAAATTACGAATTCGACTACTTACAAGGACTCGCCCATGAAAGCGTTCGGCAAAATCCTGGGTCTGGTACTTCTCGGGCTGTTGCTGATCATTGTGGCGGCAGGCTTCGCCCTGACCCACCTGTTTGATCCCAACGACTACAAGGACGAGATCCGCCAGATTGCCCGCGACAAGGCCCACATCGAGCTGACGCTCAATGGCGACATTGGCTGGAGCCTGTTCCCGTGGCTGGGCCTGGAACTGCACGAGGCCAGCGTCGCGACCCTGGCCAAGCCTGCCGAACCGTTCGCCGACCTGCAGATGCTCGGCCTGTCCGTGCGCGTGCTGCCGCTGCTGCGCCGCGAGGTGCAAATGAGCGACGTGCGCGTCGAAGGCCTGGACCTGCGCCTGAACCGTGACAAGAATGGTCACGGCAACTGGGAAGACATCGGCAAGGTGCCGGCTCCCGCCGGAAGCACACCGCCAGCGACCGCCGGGGAAGCCTCTCCAGCAACACCGGCCCCGGTGGAAAAACCGGCCCAGCCGATTCGCCTCGACATCGACAGCCTGACCGTCAACAACGCCCGCGTGGAGTACAACGACGAGCTGACCGGCAAGCAATTCAGCGCCGAAAGCATCCAGTTGAGCACCGGCGCGGTTCACGATTCGACCAACATTCCGGTCAAGGCCACCGCGTTTCTCGGCACCAACCAGCCAGTGCTGCGGGTGCGCACCGAGCTCAACGGCGAGCTGCGCTTCGAGCGCGCCCTGCAACGCTACAAGTTCGAAGACCTGAAGCTGTCCGGCGAAGTCGCCGGCGATCCGCTACAGGGCAAGACCGTGACCTTCGCCGCGCAAGGGCAATTGCTGCTGGACAAGGCCGCCAACGTCGCCGAATGGACCGGCATCAAGCTTTCGGTCAATCAGCTGCGTGCCTTGGGCGAGTTGAAGGCCAATGACCTGGACAAGACGCCACAGATCAGCGGCGGAATTTCCATTGCCCAGTTCGATCTGGCGAAATTCGTCGACAGCATCGGCCAGACCCTGCCAGCCATGGCCGAAGGCAGCCTGAGCAAGGTTGAACTGGTCAGCCGTGTCGCCGCGACGCCGACCAGCCTGGCGCTGGACAACATCAACCTGAAACTCGACGACAGCAGCTTCAGCGGCCGTATCGCCGTCGAGGATTTCGCCAAACAATCGCTGCGGGCGGACCTCAAGGCCGACACCTTCAACGTTGACCGCTACCTGCCGCCGAAATCGGAAAAAGCCAACAACGCTACCCAGGTCCGTCAGGCTGAAGTCGCCAGCACCGAAGCCGATGCGATGGCCGGGGCCGGCAGCACCCCGCTGCCGGAAAAACCGAGCAAAAGCGCCTGGAGCACCGAGCGCCTGTTCCCGGTTGAGCGCCTGAGCAAGCTCGACGTCAACGCTGACCTGACCTTCGGCCAGCTGACCCTCGACAAGTTACCGATCCAGAACGCCGCACTGAAAGCCACCGGCCAGGGCGGCCTGCTGACCCTGGAGAACCTGCGCGGCGAGCTGTACAACGGCGACTTCGAAGCCAAGGGCACGCTGGATGTGCGCCAGACCGCGCCGGTGCTGAACCTGCAAACCCGGATCAACCGGGTGCCGGTAGAGAAAATCCTCGAAAGCCAGGGCAAGAACCCGCCGGTCAAAGGTCTGGTCAATCTCACCAGCACGGTCACCGGCAGCGGCAACAGCCAGCAGGCGCTGATCGAAACCCTCAACGGCAACGCCAGTTTCGTGATCAACAACGGCGTGCTGCTCAACGCCAACCTTGAGCAGCAACTGTGCAAAGGCATCGCCACCCTCAACCGTAAATCCCTGAGCGGCGAACCGCGCGGCAAGGACACACCGTTCCAGGAGCTCAAGGGCAACCTCACGTTCCGCAACGGGGTGGCCAGCAACCCGGACCTGAAAGTGCGCATCCCCGGCATGAGCGTCAACGGTGACGGCGATATCGACCTCAAGGTGCTGGGCATGGACTATCGCGTCGGCATCGTCGTCGAAGGCGATACCAGTGCCATGCCGGACCCGGCCTGTCAGGTCGGCGACAAATTCGTCGGCATCGAATGGCCGCTGCGTTGCCGTGGCCCGCTGGAGCTGGGCGCCAAGGCCTGCCGCGTGGACAACGAACGCATGGGCCAGGTCGCGACCAAACTGGCCGGCGACAAGATCAGCGAAAAAATCGACGAAAAACTGGGCGACAAAGTCAGCCCGGAACTGAAAAACGCATTGAAGGGGCTGTTCAAGCGATGAGAGCGGAGCAGTTTTCCACGGCGGTGCTGGAATGGTTCGACCGCCACGGCCGCCATGATTTGCCCTGGCAACAGAACATCAACCCGTACCGGGTGTGGGTGTCCGAGATCATGTTGCAGCAGACCCAGGTCAGCACCGTGCTCAATTACTTCGACCGCTTCATGGCCGCCGTGCCGACGGTCGAAGCCCTCGCCGAGGCGCCGGAAGACGAAGTGCTGCACCTGTGGACCGGGCTCGGTTACTACACCCGCGCGCGCAATCTGCAGAAGACCGCGAAGATCGTCGTCAGCCAGTACGGCGGCGAGTTTCCCCGGGATGTCGAGAAACTCACCGAGCTGCCGGGCATCGGCCTGTCCACCGCCGGTGCGATCGCCAGCATCAGCATGGGCCTGCGCGCGCCGATCCTCGACGGCAACGTCAAACGGGTGCTGGCGCGCTTTACCGCGCAGGAGGGCTACCCCGGCGAGCCGAAGGTCGCCAAGCAATTGTGGGCCAACGCCGAGCGCTTCACGCCGCAGGATCGGGTCAACGCCTACACCCAGGCGATGATGGACCTGGGCGCCACGCTCTGCACCCGCAGCAAACCGAGCTGCCTGCTGTGTCCGCTGAAAAACGGCTGCGAAGCGCACATGCTCGGCCTGGAGACGCGCTACCCGATTCCCAAGCCGCGCAAGGCCATTCCGCAGAAACGCACGCTGATGCCGCTGTTGGCCAACGAGGACGGCGCGATTCTGCTTTATCGGCGCCCGTCCAGCGGATTGTGGGGTGGTTTGTGGAGTCTGCCGGAACTCGACGACCTCGACGATCTGCAACACCTCGCCGCGCAGCACTCACTGGAACTGGGCGAGCAGCAGGCACTGCCGAGCCTTGTCCACACCTTCAGCCACTTCCAGCTGTTCATAGAACCCTGGCTGGTTCAGGTGCAAGAGGCCGGCGGTCACGTGGCCGAGGCCGACTGGCTCTGGTATAACCTCGCCACCCCGCCGCGCCTGGGCCTCGCCGCCCCGGTCAAGACCTTGCTCGAACGCGCGGCCACCGTCTTGAATGCAGGAGAGTCGACATGACCCGCACCGTAATGTGCCGCAAGTACAAAGAACAACTCGAAGGTCTGGAGCGCCCACCGTACCCGGGCGCCAAGGGCCAGGATATTTTCGAACACGTCTCGGCCAAGGCCTGGGCCGACTGGCAGAAACACCAGACCCTGCTGATCAACGAAAAACGCCTGAACATGATGAACGCCGAAGACCGCAAATTTCTTCAGGGCGAAATGGACAAGTACTTCTCCGGCGAGGAATACGCTCAGGCCGAAGGCTACGTTCCGCCTGCAGAGTAAACCCCGAGAAATCGGGGGTCGGATCGTAAGCGACGGAATTAATTTAAGAAATTTTAAAAAAGTGTTTGACGTAAATCCGAAAAACCCTTTTAATGCGCCCCGTTGCCCAGATAGCTCAGTCGGTAGAGCAGGGGATTGAAAATCCCCGTGTCGGCGGTTCGATTCCGTCTCTGGGCACCAAATACCGAAAACCCTGAATCGCAAGATTCAGGGTTTTTTTATGCCTGCGATTTGATGAACTGCAGTTCTATAGCGCTGTGCACACTGCCAATCCCCTGCTGATTCCCTCTCAACACATCACGATATCTCTCGCGCCCTGAAGGGATGCAGCCTGAATCCCACAGGCATGGGTGATCGATAAGTCTCAAAATCCTTCAAATAGACCGGAACGCTCCGTAAGCCTCAGCGGAAATGGCCGACATACATTCATCCCAGGATTGAGCAGAATCGCGCCCTGAGTTGCTAGCCAAAAACAGATACACGACAGGGACGTATTCGATGATCGACGCCATCAAGCCCAACACCGCGATCGCTGAGCCTTGCATCGGACGAGAAACAAGAATTTTCAACTTTGAAAGGCAGCAATCGAACCTGCTTCAGAAATTTACGATGGAATTGGCCAATATTGGCGGACCACAGGCGCCAGGAGCCTGCCTCATCGCCTCTTCGGCAGCTACTAAGTTGAGATCTTCATTTTCCGAGCATCAATGCGCACTTCTTGATGCGTACTCTGACTGTCTGCATTCCGTACTGATCTTCGAAGGCCTACAAAAGATTGCTGACTTAGGCCCGCCTGATGAACTGCCCGATCTCGCGTCCATGGAAAGTCGCCAAGACGTGCTCTGCCTTGCTGCACGCAACCAGATACTGTTGAAACTGGTTGACAACACTGCGTTCGCCTATGACATGGATAACGATGGAAAACTGGTTCGACTGGTAGCCAACTTCAAGGGTGGCGGGCTTACAACAATTGAGGGTGAGCCCGAATACAAAGAACTGAGCTCACACTCCGGCCTTGCACTTGGGCCGCACACCGAGGCGCCATACTGGTGCGCCATTAATGCAAAAAATGGCCATTCGCCTTCGCCGTCCTCACTCATACTTTCCGCCCTATGGAACCCTTCCCGTGAACCCACACGCATCATTCCACTTCCTCCCGTCTTAGAAAGGATCGGCATAACCAATTGCCTTGCGCTGACCACAAACAACTTTCAGTTCACCCGTAGCGACTCGTTTGTCAGGGGCAAAGGAGAGGACGGGAGTAACGTCTCGATCCTTGAGTTTGACGACCGAGCAGGTTTCGCAGCGCGATTCAATTCTTATCGTTTCTCGACAAGTAGTAACGTCTCGCCAACCGTAAAAAAGGCGTACTCCGCTCTATGCCAAGCGGTGAGTGAGTCGACTACGACAGATTATGCGCTCACTCAAGAGTCGGCCATGGTCATCAACAACGCCCGAGCGTTGCACTGTCGAGACATCATCAAAGACAACAGACGAGTGCTGGTGCGCATTTTCGGACTTTCCAAATTTGCCTCTCCAATTGTCATTTCAGAGGATCCATTACTGCTACAGGGATGATCTCCATACAAACAGACCGCTGAGCATCTCGCGATCCAACAATAAATAAATCATGAAAAGGGGAAGCAATGTCCTGGGACATAATCGGCACGTTGGCGCTTGTTGCTTTTTGCGCTGGATTCTTTGATGCGATTGCCGGCGGCGGCGGTTTGATTACGTTGCCTGCCCTGTTTCTGGCCGGTGTCGACCCGATCAGCGCAATTGCCACAAACAAGTTCCAGGCCGCCTCAGCCACTATTTCGGCAACCGTCACCTTTGCTCGCAAAGGAATGATTGAGTGGCGCGAAGGACGCTTTCTGGTTATCTGCGCGTTTCTGGGTGGAGCCAGCGGTGCTCTGCTGATCAGCTCCATCGACAAGCATTATCTGGAAGTGTGCGTGCCCATCATGCTTATTCTGGTGGCGATTTACTTTGCACTCTCGCCGAAATTGGCCAATGAGGATCGACGCAAGAGAATCGGCATTCTGCTGTTCTCCTTCACTGTTGCGCCGATCCTGGGCTTCTACGACGGCATCTTTGGTCCCGGCGTAGGCTCGTTCTTTATCGTCGGTTTCGTTCTGCTCTGCGGACTTGGAATGATGCGGGCAATGAGCTTCACCAAACTGGCCAACGCCTCCTGCAATCTAGGTTCGTTGTCAGTCTTCATCACCAAAGGCGTGATCATCTGGCCGATCGCGATTGCCATGGCTCTGGCGGCCTTCCTTGGCGCACAACTGGGTGCAAAAGCCGCCGTCCGGGTCGGCCCGCGCTTGATCAAGCCCATGTTGATCGTGGTCTGCTGCGCACTGGCGATCAAACTTCTGAGCGATGAGACCAATCCACTGCGAGTCGCAGTCATTCACACCTTGGCAGCCTTGTGAGTACCCGCGCCTTGTTCCACGACTACATCCATCGCTATCCAGCGTCAATCCAGTGGAACACCAGATTGCGCGCAACACTGCCGCCAATTTCCGCCGCATCCCGACGCGTTTCACCCTTGCGGGTGGCGACGACCGTGTACTTGCCTGGCGGTAGCTGAACGTACACCAATGGCCCGGTTTGATTGAGCGTCAGCACGGTTTGACCGGGGGCTTTCTGGATCGCCACGTCGACATCGGCGGTGTATTCGTTTTGCGTACCGACAGCGAAGGTCATGTGCAGGTTGTAGCCCGCGGATTGCTGAATGGCTTTCGACTCATCTTCACCAATCCCGCCGGCCAGATAACGAACACCGTTTTGCTCTTGCTGCTGAACCTGCACAGCGGAATTGTTGATCGGCTCCAGACTCGCAGCCTGCGCCATGAGCGGAAACAGCAATATCGCCGCAGCGGCGACGGGCAGCACGAATGAAAGAACGCGTTTCATGAGGACGACTCCCGGGTTCTCGCGGAACCCAATCGTTACCTCTGTTTAGATTTTGTCTTGCGGGGTGGGTTTTAGAACGATTGGGAGTTGCGGTTGATACGAAAAGGACTACACGCCGTACTCCTCGTTCGCAGACTTCGTCAGCCTGATCTCGCAAAACCCGCCCACTGTTCCTTCAGTGGCATCAGATGCGGCCGGCATCCCCATCCCAAGGCAATTGGCATGCTCTTGCTTCTGTTCCCCCTGAGCCGGAAGACTTGATGAGCCAACTAAAACCTGCTGACACGCAAGATCCAAAAATTGATTCGCTGCTGGGCAACCTGGGCGAATTGATACGAGAGGCGCGGCAGAAAGTGCTGCGAACGGTCGACACGATTCAGGTCCAGACCTGCTGGCAGATCGGGCGACACATTGTCGAGTTCGAGCAACAGGGTGCCCGGCGCGCGGGGTATGGAAAACAGCTTCTGGCTACGTTGGCAAAGGAACTGACTGCGGACTTTGGGAAAGGCTTCGACGTTACCAATCTTCGAAAAATGCGGCAGTTTTATCAGCTCTTTCCAATTCGAGACGCACTGCGTCTCGAATTGAGCTGGACCCATTACCGCAGGATATTGCAGGTCGAAAGCGAACCGGCCCGGCAGTGGTACATGAACGAAGCCGCTGCACAAAACTGGTCAAGCCGCGCCCTTGATCGCCAGATCAACACGCTCTACTACGAACGCCTGTTGCTGAGCCGAGACAAAACCGACGTCTATGCAGAGGCCGCGACCAACATTGCCGCGATGAAAAGCAATCCCCGGGAATTCATCCGCGACCCCGTCCTTCTGGAGTTTCTCGGCCTGCCATCACCGGGCAAACTTCAGGAATCCGAACTGGAACAGGCCTTGATCGACCAGCTCCAGGGATTTCTCCTTGAGCTGGGCAAAGGCTTCGCTTTTGTCGGTCGCCAGCAACGCATCAGCGCTGGCGACGATGACTTTTACATCGACCTCGTGTTCTATAACTACCTGCTCAAATGCTTCGTCATCCTCGATTTGAAGCGCGGCAAACTCAGCGCCCGCGACGTGGGCCAGATGGATATGTACATCCGCATGTACGACGACCTCAAACGCAGCGAGGGCGACGGGCCAACGGTGGGGATCATCCTCTGCGCACAGCAAAATGAATCGGTTGCGCGCTACACGATCCTCAAGGGCAATGAACAACTGTTCGCCAGCAGCTACAAACTGGTGCTGCCGAGCGAAGAGGAGTTACGCGCGGAGTTGAACCGTGAACACACGCGGCTGGAAGAGCGCTTGAGCGAACAGACGGCTGATTGACTGTCGACGGATTGTTCACCGAGCTGGCTGGGACTATCGTTGGCAGCTACTCCGCGAAGGTCGAGAGCCATGGGTTTTCAAGAGACGCACGCACTGGAAGATCCCCAAAACAGAACCGCGCTCGCCAGCGATGTTCAGGACGCACCCTTCCGCGAGCCCGCCGCCGACGGCTATCTGCTCGGCGGTTTCACCTGGCGTCACGCCTCACCGGATCCACAACGCCCGATTGTGATCATCAACGCCGCCACATCCGTGCGTTGCCGCCACTACTCGCGCTTCGCGGCGTATCTGTTCGCCAATGGGGTCGACGTGATCATTTACGACTACCGCGGCATTGGTGAGTCGCGGCCAAAGTCGATGAGGCATTTGCAGGCTTCGTGGACGGATTGGGGCGCGCTGGATTTCGAGGCGATGCTAAAACGCGCACAGCGGGAGTTTCCCGGTCAGCCGATCGATGTGGTCGGGCACAGCTTCGGCGGCTGCGCAGCAGGCCTGGGGGCGTCCGGACAGGTAATCCGACGACTGGTGACGGTTGGCGCGCAGTTCGCTTACTGGCGCGATTACGCGCCCGAGCATCGCTGGCGGATGTTCGGCAAATGGCATCTGCTGATGCCGCTGGTCACGCTGTTCTGTGGATATTTTCCGGGCAAGCGACTTGGCTGGCTGGAAGACACGCCCGCCGGCGTGGTGCGCGACTGGAGCACACCTGCCGCACGTTATGAGCGGCGTCCGAGCGGTAGAACGATCCGCAACCTGCCCTTCGCCAACGTCCAGGCCAAAGCCCTGGCAATCAGCATCAGCGACGATCCCTACGGCACGATTCCCGCCATCGAACGCCTGCTGGCTTACTTCCACAATGCACAAAAGACCCACCTGCGAATCGAGCCGCAGGACATCGGCGAACAGCAAGTCGGACATTTCGCCTTTTTTCGCAGCGCATACCAAGCCACACTATGGCCCATCGCTCTGACCTGGCTGCAGACCGGCGAACTGGCCTCCGACACACCGGGGTGCGAAATCCCACGCAGCCAAGCCCTTTAACGCACCACGGAACACACACCATGGCTTCCGCCAACAAACAGCAAAAACGCGCCGCCCGGGCCAAGACCAAGGCCAAGCAGAACCGCACTAAACGTGCCGAGGCGCCGGTCGAGCTGGACCCGAACGACGACCGCATCGATTTCGAATCGGTGGACCTGACCGAACTGTTCAAGAAAATGATCGACGCCGAGAAGATCAGCCAGCAGGCCCTGTGCACCGCGTTCCTCGAAGACCCGCTGCTGGAGCTGGTGTACGAGCAGGAAGGCGAAGAAGGCGCGATGGATTTCATCCTCGCCGCGCTGATCGAGTACCGCCAGTGGGCCACCGAGACTGACGAGGCTGGCGCTCTGGCGTGGATCGAATCGCCGGATTTCCAGAAAGACTATGTGGCCGCGTCCGATGCAATCGCCGCACAAACCCAACAGAAAAACTGAGTTCCCATGGCATCCCTGAACAAGCAACAGAAACGCGCCAAACGCGCCAAGGCCAAAGCCAAGCAGATCCGCATGGTCGGTCGCAAACCCCTGGCGCAGGACGATGACCTCGGCCACCTCGCCGAGCCGATCCCGGAATACACCCTGGCGATGTTCAGCAAGATGCGCGACGCCGAAGCCGTCAGCCGCAACGAAATGCTCCTGACGCTGCTGCGTGAACTGGCGTTCATCATCGTCGACCATCCTGAACTGCTGGACATGGAAAACGCCGAGAACGAAGGCATGGCCGCCACTCACCTGGCCGCCGACATGCTGATCGACTACCGCATGTGGGCCGATGGCATGGATCGCGAGACCGCCCAGGCGTGGCTGAGCGAACCGCAGTTCATCAGCGATTTCGGGATTGCGCTGGACACCTACGGTCAGTCGGTGGAAGCGCAGGAAGAGAAGAGCGAATAAACCGCTCGCAGTAACAAAAACGGCCGCTTGTCATCACTGACAGCGGCCGTTTTGCGTTACACGTTGCGGATCAGTTCAGCACCGCGGCGCCACGCTTTTCCAGATTGCGGCGGCGAGCCACCAGCAGACCGGCCGCGACCACCAGCAGGCTGAGCAGGCCGGTCGCGAGGATTTCCACGCGATGGGCATCCTGGAACAGCATGATGGTCAGGGCCGCCACGATGAACACGATCACCGCGTAGGTCAGGCCCGGGAACAGCCACATGCTGAAGACGATTTTCTCGCCGCGAGCCATGCGTTGTTTACGCATGCGCAGTTGCGAAATCGCGATCACCAGGTACACCAGCAGCGCGATCGCGCCGGAGCTGGCCAGCAGGAACTCGAACACCGCCGCCGGGGCTACGTAGTTGGCGAAGGTGCACAGGAACGCCGCGCCAGTGGACAGCATTACCGCCCAGTAAGGGGTACCGCTTTTGTTGGTGCGGGTCGCCATGGCCGGGGCATCGCCGCGCTTGCCGAGGGAGAACAGCATGCGCGAAGAGGTGTACAGCGCCGAGTTCAGGCAGCTGGTTACAGCGACCAGAACCACGATGTCGACGATCATCTTGGCGTTCGGGATGCCCATGCGCTCAAGTACAGTCTGGTAGGAACCGACGCTGGCCAGAACCGGATCGTTCCATGGCACCAGGGCCACGACGATGAAGATCGAAACGAGGTAGAACAGGCCGATTCGCCAGATCACCGAGTTGGTGGCCTTGGAGATCTGCTTGCCCGGGTTCTTCGATTCCGCGGCCGCAATGGTCACGATCTCGGTACCCATGAAGGAGAACATGGTGGTCAGGATCGCGCCCAGCACTGCGCCCATGCCGTTCGGCAGGAAGCCCTGGGTGTCGAAGATGTGCGACACGCCGCTGACTTGGCTGTTCGGCAGGAAGCCGAAAATGGCCGCGACGCCAAGAATGATGAAACCGATGATCGCCACGACTTTGAGCAGGGCGAACCAGAATTCAAACTCACCGTAGTTTTTCACGCTGAACAGGTTGGTCACCGTCAGCAGCATGGTGATGATCAGCGCGAACGCCCAGATATCCACACCCGGGAACCACGCATGCAGGATGGTTGCGGCGGCGTTGGCTTCCAGCGGAATCACCAAAACCCAGAACCACCAGTACAGCCAGCCGATGGTGAAACCGGCCCAGTGACCGATAGCGCGGTCGGCGTAAGTCGAGAACGAGCCAGTGTCAGGCGAGGCAACCGCCATTTCGCCGAGCATGCGCATCACCAACACAACCAGCGCGCCAGCAGCGGCGTAAGCCAGCAGAACAGCGGGACCGGCAGCGGCGATGGCGTGGCCGGAGCCGACGAACAGACCTGCACCGATCACCCCGGCGATCGACAGCATGGTCACATGACGCGGTTTGAGCCCCTGTTCGAGGCCATTGGAGCTTTGGGTACTGCTCATTGGAACTACCTTTGCGAGGAAAGCGATTGCGTCCGGCCCGTCTGGCGTTCCTTCTCGTAAAAAGAATCCAACGGGGCGTTCCGGATTCTGCACGCAATAAATGCGCCAAAATGTTTCAAACTCTTCTGCTCTGCGGTTTTCCGCGCGACCGGACAGTCATCGCAAGTCCTTGAGAATAATGGCCTTTCGCCAAAGCGTTACCCTGCGACTCACTTTTCAAACGAACGAGCGCACCAGAAACACACTGAAAAAGTGCGGGATGCACAATAAAAGGGCGAATGAGGAACGATCGGCCGGATAGCGCTTCCAACACCCCGCCAAAGGTGGCAACATCGCGCCTTTTTTTACGCGACACCCACGGGAATCAACGTTCAAACACCCGTTCGGTTGTTGATGGGGCGACAGTCTGCTGCGCCGATGCGACAACCTGCCACACGCCATCCGTTTACCGCTCGTAGCGCTGTTGGCTGCCATTGAAACGCTATGCTAGCTTGGCCGCCTCGCCAGGAAGGCCAACCAACAGCAGGAGCGCAACATATATGAGGAACGCACATGGCTGAGGCCACGCCCGCGCTTGAAATCCGCAACTTGCACAAACGCTACGGACAGCTTGAGGTGCTCAAAGGCATCTCGCTGACCGCCCGCGACGGCGATGTGATCTCGATCCTGGGTTCCTCCGGTTCCGGCAAGTCCACGTTCCTGCGTTGCATCAACCTGTTGGAAAACCCGCATCAGGGCCAGATCCTGGTGGCCGGGGAAGAACTCAAGCTCAAGGCCGCCAAGAATGGCGAACTGGTTGCCGCAGACGGCAAGCAGATCAACCGCCTGCGCTCCGAGATTGGTTTTGTGTTTCAAAACTTTAATCTGTGGCCGCACATGAGCGTGCTCGACAACATCATCGAAGCCCCGCGCCGCGTGCTCGGCCAGAGCAAGGCCGAAGCCATCGAAGTCGCCGAAGCGCTGCTGGCCAAGGTCGGCATCGCCGACAAGCGCCACGCCTATCCGGCGCAACTGTCCGGCGGCCAGCAACAGCGCGCGGCGATTGCCCGCACGCTGGCGATGCAGCCCAAGGTGATCCTGTTCGACGAGCCCACCTCCGCCCTTGACCCGGAAATGGTCCAGGAAGTACTTAATGTCATCCGCGCATTGGCCGAAGAAGGCCGCACCATGTTGCTCGTGACCCACGAAATGGGCTTTGCCCGTCAGGTCTCCAGCGAAGTGGTGTTCCTCCACCAGGGCCTGGTAGAAGAGCAAGGATCGCCACAGCAGGTGTTCGAAAACCCGCTTTCGGCGCGCTGCAAACAATTCATGTCCAGCAACCGCTAACGGAGCTACCCGCATGCAGAACTACAAAAAGGTCTTCCTGGCCGCCGCCGTCACTCTCGCGTTCAGCGCCGGTGCCATGGCCGAGACCCTGAAGATGGGCATCGAAGCGGCTTACCCGCCGTTCAACAACAAAGACGCCAGCGGTAACGTCGTCGGCTTCGACAAAGACATCGGCGACGCCCTGTGCGCCAAGATGAAAGTTGAATGCTCCGTCGTCACTTCGGACTGGGACGGCATCATCCCGGCCCTGAACGCCAAGAAGTTCGACTTCCTGATCTCCTCGATGTCGATCACCGACGAGCGCAAGCAAGCGGTGGACTTCACCGACCCGTACTACTCCAACAAGCTGCAGTTCATCGCGCCGAAGGATAAAGAGTTCAAGACCGACAAGGACTCCCTTAAAGGCAAAGTGATCGGCGCCCAGCGCGCGACCCTCGCCGGCACCTTCATGGAAGACAACATGCCGGGCGTCGAAGTGAAACTCTACGACACCCAGGAAAACGCCTACCTCGACCTGACCTCCGGTCGTCTGGACGGC
Organism: Pseudomonas sp. B40(2017); assembly: GCF_002112855.1. NCBI lineage: Bacteria > Pseudomonadati > Pseudomonadota > Gammaproteobacteria > Pseudomonadales > Pseudomonadaceae > Pseudomonas > Pseudomonas sp. B40(2017). The sequence continues at coordinate 207,975 of NZ_NEIT01000006.1, read as the reverse complement.
ATCCTCGCCGACAAATACGTCAACTACGAGTGGCTGAAAAGCGACGCCGGCAAAGCCTATGAATTCAAGGGCGATCCGGTGGAAGAAAGCGACAAGATCGGTATCGCTGTACGTAAAGGCGACCCGATCCGCGAGAAGCTGAACGCTGCGCTGAAGGAAATCGTTGCCGACGGCACCTACAAGAAGATCAACGACAAGTACTTCCCGTTCAGCATCTACTGATCCTGACCTGCCGGATCGGCGCCGTCACATGACGGTGCCGATCCCCGGCCTTGCCTGCCGCGATTTGAAAAGAAATCCATGATTATCGACCTCTACGGATTCGGCCCGGCGCTCTTCGCCGGCGCGCTGATGACCGTCAAACTGGCACTCTCGGCCCTGTGCCTGGGGCTGGTGCTCGGTCTGCTCGGCGCCTTGGCCAAGACTTCCCCGTACAAGCCGCTGCAATGGCTTGGCGGAACCTATTCGACCCTGGTGCGCGGCGTCCCGGAATTGCTCTGGGTGCTGTTGATCTACTTCGGTACGGTCAACGCCATGCGCGCGCTCGGTGAGTTTTTCGGCAATCCCGGACTGGAACTCAGCGCCTTCGCCGCCGGCGTCATTGCGCTGGGCCTGTGCTTCGGCGCCTACGCCACGGAAGTGTTTCGCGGCGCGATCCTCGCCATTCCCAAAGGCCACCGCGAGGCTGGCGTGGCCCTGGGCCTGTCGAAATGGCGGATCCTCACCAAACTGATCATGCCGCAGATGTGGCGCATCGCCCTGCCCGGCCTGGGCAACCTGTTCATGATCCTGATGAAAGACACCGCGCTGGTGTCGGTCATCGGCCTGGAAGAAATCATGCGTCACGCTCAGATCGGCGTGACCGTGTCCAAGCAGCCATTCACCTTCTATATGGTGGCGGCGCTCATGTACCTGTGCCTGACCGTGCTGGCGATGATCGGCATGCACCTGCTGGAAAAACGCGCCGCACGCGGCTTCGCGAGGAGCGCTCAATGAATTGGGAAGTCATCATCAAGTGGCTGCCGAAACTGGCCCAGGGCGCAACGCTGACCCTGGAACTGGTGGCCATCGCCGTGATCGCCGGTTTGCTGCTGGCGATTCCGCTGGGCATCGCCCGTTCTTCGAAGCTGTGGTACGTGCGCGCTGTGCCCTACGCCTACATCTTCTTTTTCCGTGGCACGCCGTTGCTGGTTCAACTGTTCCTGGTCTACTACGGCCTGGCGCAGTTCGACGCGGTGCGAAACAGCTCGATGTGGCCGTACCTGCGCGATCCGTTCTGGTGCGCCACCGCGACCATGACCCTGCACACCGCGGCGTACATCGCCGAAATCCTGCGCGGCGCGATCCAGGCGATTCCGCCGGGCGAGATCGAAGCGGCGCGGGCGCTGGGCATGTCCCGGCCGAAAGCGCTGTTCTACATCATCCTGCCGCGTGCCGCGCGCATCGGCCTGCCGGCCTACAGCAACGAAGTGATCCTGATGCTCAAGGCAAGCGCCCTGGCCAGCACCGTGACCCTGCTGGAACTGACCGGCATGGCGCGCACCATCATTGCCCGCACTTACTTGCCGGTAGAGATCTTCTTCGCTGCCGGCGTGTTCTATCTGGTGATGGCTTACGTGCTGGTTCGCGGCTTCAAACTGCTGGAACGCTGGCTGCGCGTCGATGCGTGCCAGGGGCGCTGATTCTTCCGACGTGTTGACGGGCGAGGCCCTGCTCGCCCGTTTCACGGCACTGGATACATTTCTCACAGCGCATCAGGCGCTATGGAAGCCCCGCCCGTTCACTCATCTGCAACTGCCATGGGAAGCGTCCTACCCTGAATTGTCCTCGTGGCTACGCGGACGTTCGCTGGAAGATGCGGAAAACGCCCATAACCACCCTGCCGAACTCTTGGATGCGCCGGAGCCGTTTGCTTCATTGGCGGCGTTGTCGCTTGAACTGAGTGCGGTGGGTGAGTTGCCTGCGCATTCGCTGCAAGCCGCCGGGCACCGTCTGAATGTCGATGTGCCGGGGCGCAAATGGCAGCAGATCGAAGCCTTCGCCAGCCGCTTGTCGTTTGCCGCGCAACCGAAGCACTGGCTGGATTGGTGTTCCGGCAAAGGCCATTTGGGCCGGCGTCTGCTCGGCGCCGGCCAGCAACTCACCTGTCTGGAATTCGATCCGGCGCTGGTCGCCAGCGGCCAGGCACTGAGTCAGCGTCATCACCTGCATGCGCTGCATGTCGAGCAGGATGTGCTCGCGGCGAACACCGCTTTATTGCTGCACGCCGAGCACACGCCTGTCGCCCTGCATGCTTGTGGCGATCTGCATGTACGCCTGATGCAATTGGCCTCCGCCGCTGGCTGTCGACAACTGGCAATTGCACCGTGCTGTTACAACCGGATCAGTCGCACTGAATATCAGGCGTTGTCCTCCGCAGGTTCATGCTCCGCCCTACAGCTCTCGCTGGAAGATCTGTCCCTGCCGATGAGCGAAACCGTCACCGCCGGTGCCCGCGTCCGACGTCAGCGTGACACCTCCATGGCCCGCCGACTGGCCTTTGATCTGTTGCAACGGCAGGTGCGCGGCGTCGACGAATACCTGCCAACACCGTCCCTGCCCAGCGCCTGGCTGGACAAACCGTTCGCTGATTACTGCCGCGATCTGGCAGCGCTGAAAGAGTTATCCACAATCGGCTCGCCAGATTGGGTGGCACTGGAAGCGGCAGGCTGGCAGCGATTGGCCGAAGTTCGCAACCTGGAACTGCTGCGTGGACTGTTCCGACGGCCGCTGGAGCTTTGGCTGAATCTGGATCGGGCACTTTTCCTCATCGAACAGGGATACGTCGTACGTCTCGGCACCTTCTGCGAAGCGCCGCTCACACCGCGCAATTTCCTGTTGCTGGCCGAACGCGTTTAATCTTCCACAGCCTGTGGATAACTCTGTTGATGGAATTATCGTGGATCCAATATCCACGGCTGTTTCAGGCCACTAACAGCGCTGGTCATTTTTTGTTCATATGAATAAAAAACCGGCAAAACAGGGATTTGCGATTCAAATGAGAACCCGTCCACAAAATCCCCTCTAAGCCCGTCCTCTTCAAAGCCTGTTGTGCATAAGCCCTCGACCAAAAGGACATAACCGCCGAATCGCGGACGCCGGCAATGGACAATTGCACCGGCCATCTGCCCTTGCTATACAGACCTGTGCCGTGCAGATAGCGCACGCCCGAACAAGAAAAGTCTGACCGACAGGAAGCGACCGTGACGTTCATTTCTTACGCACAGAATTTCGAGGACGTACGCCTGTGGCGCGCCCTGCAGTATTTTGAAAACGGTTTTTATATCGACGTCGGCGCCAACGACCCGATCCACGACTCGGTCACCAAGGCCTTTTATGATCGCGGCTGGCAGGGCATCAATGTCGAGCCGATGCAGAACTACTACGACGCACTCCGCCAGCATCGCCCCCGCGACACCACGCTGCAATGCGTGGCCAGCGACCAGCCGGGCGAACTGACTTTCTACGGCATTGCCGACACCGGCCTGTCCACCGCTGACCCGGTCGTTGCGCAAGAACGCAAAAACCTCGGCATGGACGTGCAAAGCTTCACTGTCAACGCACGCACACTGACCTCGATCTGCGAAGAACACGCCGCCGAGCGGCCAATCCACTTCCTGAAAATCGACGTCGAGGGTCACGAAGAGACCGTCCTGCGCGGCATGGACTTCAGCCGCTTCCGCCCCTGGATCATCCTCATCGAAACCCCATGGGAGCGCGACCACACCTGGGAACACCTGGTGACCGACGCCGGCTATACCAACGTCCTGTTCGACGGCCTCAACAGCTTCTTCCTCGCCAACGAACACATCAACCTCAAACCCGCGTTCGACCTGCCACCGTGCAACCTCGACAACTTCCAGCTGTGCAAAGGCCACAACCTCGCCCACCCGGTAAACCCTGCACTGGAAACCGCCCTGCAACGCGCCGAACAAGCCGAAGCCCAACTGCGCGCCATGCAAAACAGCCGCGCTTGGCGCGCTGTACAAAAACTGCGCAACGTCCTGCGCCGGGCGTGATTCGCAGACGGCGCAAAAATAGTCTGAATTCAGGGGTTTACAGAAGCACCCGAGTCGCTATAATCGTCGCCCACACGCCGGTATAGCTCAGATGGTAGAGCAACTGACTTGTAATCAGTAGGTCCCGGGTTCGATTCCTGGTGCCGGCACCATACAAAACAAAGCCCCTGCAGAAATGCAGGGGCTTTGTTGTTTCTGGGGATAGCTTGTGAGTCGGGAGCCAGTCGAGAACCACGAGTCCTTGTGCGGAAATCTGACTATATTTCAAAAGTTGGAAAATATGAGATATACAGATTATATTGCATGATATAAAATATCCTGGGTAGTTAAAGGGAATATGGCTAAACCATCATGCCACACTGACATTATCAAAACTTAATTATGACTAAGCAGAAGAGTGCATATAAGTTATGATTATAAAAGAAAAAGAAATAAAGGCCGCATTGATAGACTGGCTGGAAGCCAAGGGTATGGTGCAGGATGCCGTCATTATAAATGAAATGGTAGTAGCGAACTGGACCCGCCGCGCAGATATTGCCATTGCAAATGGGCGCTTGTATGGCTTTGAAATAAAAAGTGAAGCAGACTCATTAAAGAGATTACCTGGACAAATAGAGTCCTTTTCCAATCACTTTGACAAAGTCACAATAGTTGCAGCATCAAAATTCATAAATCAAGTAAAAGAAGAATACCCTTCAGAAATTGGGATACTTGAGGCGTATCGTATTCAGGGCACAGTAAAGATTAAGCAAGTACGCGCGGGTAAACTTATAGAGATAAAAGACCACGCTAGCTTAGGAAACCTGATCACCAAACTAGAACTCTCAAGAATACTAAAATCTTACAGCACGCCTCACACTGTCACAGATGCAAAGAATATTCTCATCGAAAAAACCAAAACAATGCCCACCAAAGTATTTAAACAATATGTTTTGTCATGCATCAAAGCAAGGCACATAAATACTCACTGCGCATTTTACGAAGCTCGAAAAAAGCGCGGAAGCCTTCTGAGCTTGGGCTTACTTAGCAAGCAAGAAAACATGCGAAGGGTGGCGGAGAAAAAGGAACAACAACTAAAAAAAACCTTCTCCACAAAAAACTCATTTTACGAAAGACAGTTAGACATCAATCTTTTAGAGCGAGAGTGCGGAGCACTTCCAGACTTCATGCCCCGCACAATAAAAATCAAACGAAAACTTAAATAATTTCTTCGTAATCCTCTTCATCCCCAACCACACCATTACAGCGAATGTCGATCTGCTTTGAAATATGCATATTAACTCTCGCCGCAATCCAGGATGCGGGGGTTTTCATATTTTCAATCTCGCCAGCTGCAGCTCTTCTAATCATCTCAGCCCCCCAAGTTTCGTCGCGATTAATTTCTTCATAAGACATGATCAGCGATTGAGCCGCATTTATATAGCCAGTAGAGTTATTGTCAGGACGCCGTTCAAAAACCCAAGCATCCGTTAGAGGGTAATCAATACGAGGCGTATATCGCCCACCACCTGCTAGATAGACACGAGAGTGAATTGAACCATGATCGCCATATATTGCGGCATCGCTTCCGATTGCCGCGTGTAGTTTAGACTCATACATTGCTATCAAACCTCTTCTCCCGGCACTATTAGCATCAAGAAAAGAAACTACGGATGACGGGAAGCTGGTGGAAATCACGCTTATTTCGGCATCATCCACTTCATCTCTAATTTCATTGATTGTAGAAATGCACCCTGCCAACGACGCTGGAAGAGTATCCCTTACATATCCCGCATCAATAATCACAAGCGCATTATCAATCGAATCAAGAGAAGAAAGAGCAGAAATTATTTTTGCCGTATCCTGACCAAACGCTCTTACTTTGAATACAACCTTATTCAGCCCAAACGACTCAAAAAAACGAGCTTGCCTTACAATCTGAGAGAGCTTTGCATCTTCCGTTATCTGCACTACTGGAATAACAGGAGCTTCGATAGCAGAAATAAAATCCTGCCATTTTAAAAAGTTTCGTGAAGGATCTTTAAGCTCCTGCAAATCACTAGTAACGAAAGAGGACTCTGTCGTTAAGTCTAATATAATTGGCCGACCACCTGCCGCAGAAACAATCTTCTCTAGTGGGACGACTACATTTGACTGTCGCGGCCAAGCTCCCAGCGTAAAAGTAGGGATGATATCGCTTTTCTTATCATCGCTTAAATTCTCATAGCCGGTTACTTCCGCAGGCCTACTGCGCAGTGCTGGATAATAGTTATACGAACCGAAAACAATACTCATCTTAAGCTCCTTCTCGCTGCAAAATAACTTCAGCCTCAAACGAAGCTGTTGTTTCAGCCATCTTCTTATCTCTTTTTGCTGCTGCAGTATGACGTACCGTTTTCGAAATCACGTACGCATCAATCTCCATCATCTTGTTATTAGCATTCTGTAAGTCATTGGACTTAACTAACAACTCATAATTTTTATCATGGACCGCTGACAGCTCACTCAATAGCTTCAGAATTGGAATAATCAATAGTATCCCTATCAATACAGCTGCAACCCATCCAGACACGCCTAACCAGATAGCTTTTTCACCTGAAGAAAGGGAGTAAACCGATAGTACAACCCCCATCAGACTAAGGATCACCCCAATAAAACCTATATAGTTTCCTATATTAGCGCTACCTAAACTCCCGCCTCTCTCAACTCCAGCCATCGACTACCTCCTTGTTGCTCAGTCAGCCATTAAAATAAAGCCTGCAAAAAACAATTCAACCTTTTATATCCACCTCCAAAAATATGCAAGAAGTTTCTGCCCGTGTGTGGACCAAGTGCAATGCCAACGTTCCTACGTGAGCACTCTAAATTACTTACAACTATGATCAACTATTCTCACAAGAAACCTCCAGCCGACAGACATATAAATTGTTACACTCACAGATTCACGCTCAAGAAAACAACTTTCCACGACACTATCTAGCCACGATTGCGCATTATTAATTTTTCAGGCTACTGTTTCACCCGTCGCTGCCAATTCAGCGACCGGGCCTGATAACCCGAGTAACATGTAGGCGCTTCAGCGCCCCAATCACGTTTGCCGGCGTTTTTTTATGCCTGCGCATTCGTGCAATGGCGGCTGTGCGTGGGAGACCTTCGGGTCTGCCGGTTTCCTACATTTCCGGTTTATCAGCCTGCGTACAGCTGCCACCCATTCGCCTGATAACGAATGCGGCAGCTTCAATGCAATGTAGGAGTCTGAACATGCCAGCTATCGTAAGATCCACAATTTCGCCCCTCGCTACACCGGTCATCCCTGCCAACCTCCCAGACAACAGTAGGTGAAGCCATGACCAATCCTCAAGATCTGAAAACCCTCGGCCTCACCCATTTCTCCTTCCACTCCAACCACGTCCTCTTTCGCACCAACCCCGGCGTCCCGGTGGTCACCGCCCTCTCCCACGCCTCCCATCTGCTGCACATTTCCAAACTGCTCATATCAGATACCTCTGCCGCCAACGATCCGGAACTCCACGCCTGCGCCTCGCAATACTTGCAGGAGTTGAGCAAGGCGCTGGTTGATGATGCGGTCAAAGTGCTGAGCCCCGATCCGTAAACCGTCGCCCACAAAAAAGCCCTCGCATCGCTGCGAGGGCTTTGTGTTATCGCTTCAATCAGTGCCCGGCGCTCTGCCCGCCGTCCACGTGCAGAATCTCGCCAGTCACAAAGCTCGCGTTATCGAGATACACCACCGCCTGCGCGATATCGTCGATTTCGCCCATGTGCCCAACCGGATGCAGCGCGCCCAGTGCCGCGTGGGTTTCTTCGCCATGCATCGGCGTCTTGATGATGCCCGGCGATACCGCGTTCACCCGGATTCCGCGCTTGGCGTATTCGATGGCCAGGGATTTGGTGGCGGCGTTGAGGCCGCCCTTGGTCAGGGAAGCGAGGACCGAGGGCACACCGTCTACCGCGTGGTCGGTCAGGCTGGTGGTGATGTTGACCACGTGGCCCTTGCCCTGTTTTTCCATCTCGGCGATGGCCAGTTGGGTGATGTAGAAGAAGCCGTTGAGGTTGACCGACAGCACCGCTGCGTAGTCTTCCGGGGTGTAGGCGGTGAACGGTTTGGCGACGAAGATGCCGGCGTTGTTGACCAGGGTGTCGATGCGGCCGAAGCGTGCCACGCCTTCGCTGATCACCCGTTGAGCGGTGGCCGGGTCGCCGATGTCGCCGGCGATGGTCAGGATCTGCGGGTCGTTCGACGGTTTGATCGAGCGCGAGGTGGCGACGATGTTGTAGCCCAGTTCGCGGAAGGCCTTGACCATGCCTTCGCCCAGACCTTGGGAAGCTCCGGTGATAACGACAGTTTTTTTCGAATTGCTCATGATGAAATCCTCAATCAATAAGTAGGTGTTGAATCAGGCCGCAGCCAGTTGTTTCAGCATTTGTTCGTAGTACTCGACCGATTGCGAACCGGACACCAGGTGCTTGCCGTTCAGGATCAGCGCGGGCACCGAGTTGATCCCGTGCTGCCGGTAGAACGCCTGCAGTTGCCGCACTTCGCTGGCGAATTCGTCGTTGGCCAGCACCTTGCGGGCCCTCGCCGCATCCAGTCCTGCTTCGGTCGCCAGACGTATAAGCGTCGGGTGATCGTTGGGGTTGTCGCCGTCGCGGAAGTAAGCGCGCAGCAGGATCTTTTTCAGCGCGATCTGCCGCCCTTCCTGCGCCGCCCACATCAGCAAGCGATGGGCATCGAAGGTGTTGTGAAAGTGCGTGCGTTTCTCCAGGTCGAACTCGAAACCGATGGCCTTGCCGCGTTCGATCTGCATCTTCTTGCCGGCGGCGACGTCTTCGACGGTGCGGCCGTATTTGCGCATCAGGTGCTGCACTGCCGGTTCACCTTCGGCGGGCATGTCCGGGTTGAGTTCGAAGGGCTTGTAGGTCAGCTCCACCGAAATCTCGCCGGCCAGATTGCCGATCGCCTGCTCCAGCGCTGTCGCCCCGAGTGCGCACCAGGGGCACACCACGTCGGAGACGAAATCGATGGTCACGGTCGGAGTCATGACTGGCCCCGTTCCGCCAGCTGTCGGCGGTATTCGGTGGTGGTGATGCCGGCGTAGCCCCAGTTATCGGTGTCGACTTCTTCGATCACGATGTGGGTCAGGTCCGGGCGTTTGTTGAGGACACGTTCCAGGGTTTCAGTGATTTCGGCGATCACCTGAGCTTTCTGCTCACGGGTAACGCCGTCGCGGGTGATGCGTACGCTGACAAATGGCATGACGACTACTCCAGTGACCTGCCCTCGGGATGATGGTCAGGTGTTGGAGCTCAATGTAGGCGTGTGCCGGGAGGGGAAAAAGTAGGGGTGGGGTACTTCATTTGTGAGGTGGTGTAATGAATTGACAAGCCGAGGTTCAGTGACAGAGAATCCCTCCAAGAGCGCGAAACCGGCTGCCATCAGGTGGCGATAGTCGGCGTTAGGAACCCCGTTGATGACCTGAAAATTAGCGTTCGGGTGAGACCTCTTCTCCCCTGCTTGAGGGAGCACAATTTCGAGTGATTTCGACAAAAAAGCCGACAGTTATGTCGGCTTTTTTATGAGCGTTATTTGAACTTCCTTTGAGATACGCCTGCTCAATTGCTGGCATAACGCGCTTACCCTGTCAGTCGTTTCCCTTGAAAAATCTCCGCAGACGCACCCAAACCGTGCACTTTTTTTGACCCCAATCACCCCCACGTCACCAAAAAACCCGATCCTGTGTCAGCCTCCAGCCATCGGCGGGGACATCGATTCGCTACTAATTGCGCGACAACTATGCTCAGGTACAGGAATATAGCCGGCAAATGGCGCCGTTCAGGCCGTCACGTACACAACAATACCCAGCCCACTTCAGAGGGCATTACCCATGGATAGCAGAACCTTACGCAACCTCATGCGCATCGTGCAGACCGGCTCGTTGTCGGCCGCAGCCGAGCATTCGTGCCTGACCGTGCAGGCCCTGGCCGCACAGTTGAACAAGGTCGAAGAGCAGTTCGGTTTCCGCTTGTTTAGACGATCCAACAAGGGGCTGACGCTGACGCCGCAAGGCACCGAGCTGACGCCTTATATGGACAGAGTGCTGATTGCCACGCGGCAGATGGAAGAGAAAGTCGAAGCATTGAAGGTGCCGGGACAACGCACATTGAAAGTGGCGTTGAACACCACGCTGGACCCGGATTTCAACCGGCGACTGATCGGGCGCCTGATCGAGGTGTTTCCTGATTACCAGATGGAATTCAGCTACGCCGAGTCGATGGAAAACCTCAGCAAGCTGAAGAACGAGGACTTTGACCTTGCGGTGCTGATAGGCCCGCAGCGTCCGGGTTTGCCGAGCATTGTCCTGCCTGAAGTACAGGTGCAGGTGGTCGGCGCGCACTGTGGTCAGGAGAACGATCCGCTGACCTTGCTTGGCAACAAGTTTCAGGTGCGTCCCGCAGAAGATTGTCCGTATTCCCACAGCTTTTTGCGTTTTCTCGACGCCGGGCTGGGTAATCACGAGAACAGTCAGCGCACGATTTATTCCTGCAGCGAAACGCTGACCCTGTCGCTCATCACCCAAATGGATGCGGTCGGCATGGTCTCCCGCGAGGCCGCGCAGAAGAACGGCCTGACGATCTTCCCCGGGTTCGAGGATTTCCTCGAAGTGCGCCTGGCGGTAAACAACCCGGATCTGTCCGGCCAGGCGCTGAACGACGTGGTCGATCTGCCGCTACATGAACGAGCCGAGCGCAATGTACGCAGCCGTCCCAACCGCCACACTGAGAAAGAGGTTTTTGCTGAAATACGCACATAACAGCGTCGGAATCGCTGCATAGAATTCCGGGCGATCGAGCTGTATGTGCTGATCCTTGATCAACAAGGGTGTCAGGCTGATCGCAGCGACGATCGCCACCGGCAGATACTCCAGCGCGCGGGCGACGAAGGGCGGCCAGTGCTCGGTGTTGACCTGCAGCGGCAAGGCCCGTGGCAGGAAGGTCACGGCCATCATCAGCGCGACCACCAGGATCAGGAACGTTTGGTCAGGCATACACCCACTCCGCAGCCCACAAACGTGGCGATGAAAACGTTGAATGGCGAGCTGCCCACCAGGCTCAGTGCGCCCATGCAGGCGACTGCAGCCATAGCGGCGATGAATTTATTGCGGGTGTTGCAGAGCGAGACCAGCACGTAGAGCATCATCGCGGTCAGCGCGTAATCGAGCTGGTATTTGATCAAGTGCGACGCGTACTGCGCGCAGAGGGCGCCGAGCAATCCGCCGATCACCCAGGAGGTGTGGCAGAACAGGTTGAAGCCGATCAGGTAGCGAACATTCACCGGTGCCCCGGTGCCCAGTTTGACGCTGTGGAAGGCGAACGACTCATCGGTCAGCCCGCCGGCATAGCACCAGCGCTCCATGCGGCTCAGGCCCAGTGCCCGCAGGGCTTTCGCCATGTAGACCGACATCAACATGTGCCGCGCGTTGATCAGAAATGTGGTCAGCACGATGGTGGTCAGTGACGCACCGCTGCTGATCAGCGCCAGCGCCGCAAACTGCGAAGCCCCGGCATACACGAACAGACACATGGCCACCGGCAGCCACAGTGGCAGCCCGGCATTGACCGCCATCAGCCCGAACACGAACGACACGGTAAAGTAACCAGCGACCACCGGGCTGGCTTCGGCAAAGGTGCGCGATGGCTGACGGTCGACCATCAGCGGCGCACTGCCGGATGTTTCATTCATAGATCCCTCTCAAATGTCCGCTCGCCGTGAGGTTCGCAAAAACCCTGGGCCGTCCAGAAACGCTTGCCCGCGAGGTTAGCATCATCGACGAACAGGAACATCCGCAGCACTCCGACCCGTTTCATGTCGGCCGACGCCGCTTCCACCAGCCGCTGGCCCACGCCCTGGCTGCGATAGCGCAGGCTGACCGCCAGATGGTTGATCGTGCCACGACTGCCGAGCATGCCGCCCAGCACCGCGCCGACGATCTCGCCTTCGACATCGAAGGCGAGATAGGCCGTGGTGGTTTTCTGGATCAACACGCCGCGCAGGCATTTGGCGTCCTGCCATTCACAGAACGACACTTCGTCGAACTGGCGGAAGAAGCGCTCCATGCGCTGCGCGTCCTTGGCCGTCGCGCGCCGCAGCACCACTGGCGTCGAGCATTCGACGCCGTTGATTGGGGTGATCTGATTAGCGAACAATGTCGAAAGCGGTCCCGGGCCGCGAGAAGGAAATCGCCAGGATCTGCCGGTACGCCATGGCGTGGGAGTGAGTGTTGCGTGCCGGTGTCACGTAGTGGCGCATGTCACGGTCGAGGAAGTAGGTGGTGTCGAGGATTTCCTGGTAAGTGGTCGACGCCAGTTGCTGCTCGTGGATGTCGTACAGGCGGCTTTCGGCGCCCTCGACATTGTTGCGCCCCCAGAAGTGCACACCGCTGAACGGATAACCGTCGCAGTGAATCCCTTCCGGAGTGATTTCCAGTTGTTTGCCGGGCTTGATCTCGATGCGGATCTGATGGATCTGGCACTGCCAGATTTCATCGTGCAGCTCTTCCGGCAACACGCTTTTGTACACTTCGAAATCGGTGTCGATCAGGCTGCGCATCACCGGCGAGCTGATGACTTCGTCCGAGAAGTCCTGGAAGTGCCGCACCACGCCGCCCACATAACTGTTGTTGGCCTTGGACTGCACGTACGCGCGATGTTCCAGTTGCTTCAGTTCGCGAGTCTTGGGGTTGTACTCAAAGTCGCTGTAACGACGGTAACGCATGCCGGCTTCGGCCTGACCGTAGTAACTGTCAGGCTCCATGTTTTCCCAACTTTTGGTCAGTCTGACGAAGTCGGCGAAATGACCGTAGAGATTGAAGTCAGCACCCTGCACATTGGCGTACTTGTCGCGCCGTAGCGATTCGCCCACTTCTCTGGTTAAAACGATCATTACCAAATTCTCCGCTGCATTGAGCGGCCTAATCTATTAGGTGGAGAATTTGCGTCCATGAGAAAGAATTTCAGGCATTTAAAGCCCTGTTTGAAACGCGATTTGAAACGGCTTGAAAGTGCATTTCAAATGACAAAAACACGGGTTTTTATGCTGTTTTTTCAAAAAGCGTCAAAAAAAAACCCCGAACCAGTCGGGGTTTTTCTGTCGCGTTTTGCGGGTCAACCGATCATCAGAAGATGTTGATCGGGTAATCCACGAATACACGCAGTTCGTTGCCGCTGACGTTGTATTCGCTGGATTTCTGCGACACACGCAGGATCGAGCTACGCAGCTTGATGCTCAGGTCTTTGGCCGGGCCACTTTGCACGACGTACTTGAACTGGTTGAAGATCTCACGCTCGGTGCCGCCTTCGCTGGTGGACGTGGTGATGTTGTCGCCACGCACGTACGCGAAGTTGTAGCTCAGACCCGGTACGCCGAATGCGCTGAAGTCCAGGCCGTAGCCCAACTGCCAGCTGCGCTCGTCTTCAGCGTTGAAGTCGGACCAGTAGGAGTTGGCCAGGTAGATGGTGTTGCCACCGTCACCCACGCGACCCTGACCTTTCTGATAACCGCCGTAGGCGTAACCCAGGTTGCTGTCGCCGGTGGAGCGCTGGTGCGCCACGGTGAACGAGTGCGGGCCGGTGGCGAAGGTCGCTGCCAGGCTCCAGATCTTGTTGTCGTCGCCGGTTACACCGTTTTCGCGGACGTAGGAGTTGTCCAGCTTGGTGCGGTAACCGTTGAAGTCCAGGGTCAGGGACTGATCCTTGTCGATCGGGAACACGTAGTTGGCGTTCACGTATTGCTTCTTCAGCACGTCTTCGACGTCGGAAGCGTACAGCGCTGCCTTGAACTGTTCGGTGAACTGGTAGCTACCGCCCAACACGTTGATCGATTTCAGACCACCGCTGTCACGGCCTTCAGCGCTCTTGCGCGATTCGGCGGTGAAACGGCCCGCGTTCAGCTCCAGGCCTTTGATCTCTTTGGAAGTGATCAAAGTACCGGTGTAGCTTTCCGGCAGCAGACGCACGTTGTCATAGCTCAGCACCGGCAGGGCCGGCATCTGGTCACCGTAAGTCAGTACGGTGTTGGAGATACGGAATTTTACCGCTGCGCCACCCTTCGACAGGTCGTCAGCCGCGTTGCCGCTGTCACCCTGTTTGAAGAAGTCGATACCACCGGCACCGCTGCGGCCCTTGCCGCCGTCCAGGCGCAGTGCATACAGACCGAAGGCATCCACACCCACACCCACGGTGCCTTGAGTGAAACCGGACGAGAACGTACCGATGGCCGCTTGGCCCCATTCGGCTTTGTCCTGGTTGCCGTCTTTGTAGTCACGATTGATGTAGGCATTGCGCAGCAGCACTTTGAGGCTGCTGTCTTCAACAAAACCCTTGGACTCGGCCTGGTCGTTAGCCATGGCCGAAGTGGCACTCAACATCCCCAGTGCGATCAAACTGATTCGCTTGTTCAACATTTTGTTTTCCTTATTACGGGTTGAAACGCGCTGTGTCGAACGGCTGAAACGGCGCTTATTGCACTCTTTTATTCACCCCGAAACAAAAAGACCCGCTCAAGACAATGTCATGGCGGGCCTGCTCCTGATTTTGAGTCATGGCGGTTAGCCACAGGCGTTGGGCCGAATCGTAGCCGCGCCCTCAACAATGTGTCAATTTCAAGAATCGTCTTTAAATAGGCGAAAAACGTCTAAAAAAAGTAAATTTTGCGGTGGCTTCGTGCAGGGAAACGCCTGTAATCAGGGATTTTAATGCCGGGTCACGCACACCCGTCGAGGCCACAGACCGGCAAGGCATGCGCCGCTGTCGCAGGCGTAAACGACTCACTCAACCATTGAGCGAAGGCCCGCGGTTTACCGAGCCACGGGCCGATATCCACCACTGTGAACTGACCATCCTGCTCCAGTGCGAGAGTCGGAAAACCCTGCCCGCCGAGTTTCGCCAACAGAGCGCGGCTGTTCTTCATATGTTGCTCGGTGTCGACGGACTGCTTGGCGTTCAAGAAAGTAGCGGCGTCGTAACCCTGCTGCACCGCGTATTCCAACAGCACACTTTCGTCGGCAATTCGGCGCCCCTCGACATAGTGCGCCGTCTGCAAACGCCCCAGCAGCTCCAGGCCACGGCCGTCGATTTTCTCCGCTGCCAGCACAGCGGCAATCGGCGGTGCCGAATCAAACACCGCGGTGTGATCGCGCAACAGGCCTTCGAAATAGGCTTCGCCAAACGGCTGACCGGTGTATTCGGCAATCCGTCGGTCATGGGGCATTACGTAATTGCGCAGTTGCGGCGAAACGCTCTGGCGGTTGGCACCAGTCATCATGCCGCCGGCGTGGGCTATCACTGGCAGCACTTGCTGTGCGGCTTGTACCAGCGGTTTGGCGCCATAGCACCAGCCGCACAACGGGTCGTAAATGTAGTGAAGGGTCATCGAAATGCTCCGGCTGGAAGGTGGGGAATGATGTCGGCACATTAGTCCCTCGGTCGTTGCGGAAAAACGCCGGAATGGCTTTCAGTGTGTTTCGGCAATCGGTCAAATCGAGACCGGCAGCCGCCACTTCCAGGTCAGGCAGACAACCTGGTGGGCATTGGCACCTAAAGCTTCTGATATCGCGCCCATAAAAAAAGCGCTGCCATCCCGGCAGCGCTTTTTACAATCCCTGTTTGTTCTTCTTATCCTTCCATTACATCCCACAATGCGTCCAGTTCGGCCTCGCTGAACAGGCCAGCGGGGTAACGCTCGATCATCATCCGGCGCGGATCAGGTTCCCTGATCTGACGCGTTCCATTGGACTTCAACCAGTGCGCGACAATCTGGAGCGACTCGGTATTTACAGGCATGGGATGCAACGTCCGCTCGCTGATTACGTTCACTTCGGCGTTCATTTCAGCGCTCTCTCCCCGTTCGTGAGCGGCTAAGTTATCCAAGGTATATGACAGAACTGTTGAAGTTCTCCCCCCTCCCTAGTGCACCATGAGCGATACAAGAGCTATGCCAATGTCTGACAATTGTCGACCAGCGGACATAAAGAAACCCGCAGTCCTGACGGGCTGCGGGTTTCTCTTCAAGCGTGGGCAACAAATGACTGCCCAGTCGATTTTCCAATCAACTCAAGCTGTTACATCCGCACTCACTCTTTGTGCGGCGCGGGCTGCTGTTGGGTAAGGCAGTGAATGTTGCCGCCTCCCAGTAACAGTTCGCGCCCCGGCACCATCACCACTTCGTGTTGCGGGAACAGGTTCTGCAGGATCTCTCGCGCCGGGGCGTCCATCGGGTCGTCGAAGCTTGGCGCGATGATGCCACCGTTGACGATCAGGAAGTTCACGTAGGAACCGGCCAGGCGCACGCTCGGGTTGCGCTCCTGAGTGCCGTCCACCGGGTCCACGCCAGCGCATTCTTCTTCGGTGGCAAACAGCGGCCCCGGAATCGGCATCTTGTGCACCGTGAACGGGCGGCCCTTGGCGTCAGTGCTGCTTTCCAGCACTTTCATCGCGGCCTGGCAGCGCGGGTAGTTCGGATCCTGCGGATCGTCGGTCCAGGCCAGCAGCACTTCGCCCGGACGCACGTAGCAGCAGAAGTTATCCACATGGCCGTCGGTTTCGTCGTTGAACAGGCCATCCGGCAGCCAGATGATCTTGTCCACCGACAGGTTTTCGCTGAGCACCGCTTCGATCTCTTCGCGGCCCAGGTGCGGGTTGCGATTGCGGTTGAGCAGGCATTCTTCGGTGGTGATCAGGGTGCCTTCGCCATCTACATGAATCGAGCCGCCTTCGAGCACGAAGCCTTCGGTGCGATAACGCGGGCTGCGCTCGATTTCGAGGATCTTGCCGCCGACCTGGGAATCACGGTTCCACGGCGAATACAGGCCACCGTCAAAACCGCCCCAGGCGTTGAAGTCCCAGTTCACGCCGCGCACTTCGCCGCTGTTGTTGATCACGAAAGTCGGGCCGCTGTCGCGAACCCAGGCGTCATCGCTGGACATCTCGACCACGCGGATATTCGGCACGTCGAGGCGAGCGCGAGCGTTTTCGTACTGGCCGGCGGACACCGCCACGGTTACCGGTTCGAAACGCGCGATGGCCTTGGCCACGGCGACGTGAGCGGCCTGCGCTGGTTTGCCGCCCAGACGCCAGTTGTCCGGACGTTCCGGCCAGATCATCCAGGTCTGGGTTTGCGGTGCCCATTCGGCCGGCATGTAGAAGCCATCGGCGCGTGGTGTACTTTTCAATGTGGTCATGTCGATCAGACTCCAGGGAACCGTCGAGGGTTTTCAACACGCCGTACAGGGTTGGACGACGGACTATGGCGACTTTATAAACGATAAATATCGGCTTTAGAAGCCAATAATAAAAAACAATCTGAATTAATCCCTTCAAATACCGATACAAATCGGTATTTGAAGGGCGCCGATCGCCTCAAAGCCCTTCTTCAAGCACCTTCGCCAGCATGTCGACAAAGAAATCCACGCTCTGACGCGAGGTGACCATCGGCGGTTTGATCTTCAGAACGTTCAGGTAATCGCCGGTCGGCTGCATGAAGATCCCCAGCTCGCGCAGGCGATCACACAACAGCGTGGTTTCCTCGGTTGCCGGCTCCAGGGTTTCCCGATTGCGGATCAGCTCGACCCCCAGATAGAACCCCGAACCGTGCACTGCGCCGACCAACGGATATTGATCGATCAGCGCTTCCAGCCGCGCCTTGAAGTGGGCGCCGACCACCTGGGCGTTTTCCCAGAGCTTTTCTTCTTCCATGACATCGAGCACCGCCATGCCGATCTGGCAGCTCACCGGACTGCCGCCGGCGGACGAGAAGAAATAGCCCTCGGCCTCCAGCGCCTCGGCGATTTCCCGGCGGGTGATTACGGCGCCCAGCGGCTGGCCGTTGCCCATGCCTTTGGCCATGGTGATGATGTCCGGCACCACGCCTTGCTCTTCGAACCCCCAGAAGAAATGGCCCATACGGCCGTAACCGACCTGCACCTCATCGGCGATGCACACGCCGCCACGGGCGCGCACCAATTCATAGACCCTTTTCAGGTAGCGCGGCGGCAGCGAAATCCCGCCCGCATTGCCGTAGACCGGCTCGCAGATGAACCCGGCCAGTTGGCGCTTCTGCTCATCGAGCTTCGCCAGATGATGTTCGACGCTGCGCACGTAATCCGGTGCCGAATCCGCGCCGCGAAACTCGCCGCGATAGGTGTTCGGAGCGGTCACCGCATGCACCCAGTCCGGGCGACTGCTCAGGGCTTGCGGGTTATCGGCAATCGAGGTCGAGACCGCGTCCGCGCCGACCGTCCAGCCGTGATAAGCCTCCAGCACGCTGATCATGTCGCGGCCACCGCTGGCGGCCCACGCCAGGCGGATCGCCAGATCGTTGGCCTCGCTGCCGCTGTTGACCAGGAACACCCGATCCATGCCCTCCGGCGCCAGTTTCAGCAAGCGCTCGGAGAACTCGGCGACGGCCGCGTAGTTGAACCGCGAGTTGGTGTTGAGCAGTGACCACTGCCGGCTCGCCACCGCCGCCATGCGCGGGTGACCGTGGCCGAGCACCGCGACGTTGTTGAGCATGTCGAGGTAGGAACGGCCCTGCATGTCGATCAGGTGATTGCGCCAGCCACGTTCGATACGCGGCGGGTCGACGTAATAGTGTTTCTGGGTGCGGGCGAAACTGGCGTCGCGACGCGCCAGCAGGGTTGCTGCGTCCAGCTCGGGTTCGGCGTCGCAGGCCAGACCCAGCAGCGCGGCCGGTGATGGGGAAAGTGCTTGCCAAGCAGCCGCACGGCTCGGCGTGCAGAACAGCGGCGCCTCAAGCTGTGCGCCGCGAATCAATTGCACGATCAACGGACCGTCCACCGAACCCAGCACCTGACCTTTCACCAGCGCAGCGCCGCTGTGCAACGAAGGTTTCACGCCCCACAGACGCAGGCTCAGTTGCGGGCCGTCGAGTCGCAGTGCGCCGTCGGCCGACAGGTGCAGTACGCCAGCGAACGGCGCCTCCACCGTCGAACCTTGGGGTACATGCAATTCGACGTGCAGCGGGAAAGTCTCTGGCTCATCGGCGCTGTCGGGCCGGGTGCGCGACAACCGATATTGCCCGTATCGACTGGCCGCCAGACCATGGATGACAGCGGCCTCGTTCAACAGACGCTGATCGATGCCAGGCTGCTCCCAATTGCCCGCCTCGAAGTGCGCGCTCAACACACCCAGATCGATCAACGCGAACTCGCGCCCGACCAGATCGGGCAACAGCGGCGCAAAACCTTCACTGTCGATGGCCGGCAATGTCTGACCGACCGCCGTAAGAATCGCCGCCTCCATCAATGCCAGCGGCACCGAGGTGGCGACCCGGAAGATCTCCCATTCGTGGGTCAGGTTGTCGCGGCTGTAGGTGTTGCCCGGATCGATGCTGACCTGTTGTTCGCCACTGAGCACCAGCACCGCCGCCCGCGCCACGATCAGCGGCCACAGCGCCAGCAGTTCTTCGTGCTGCAGCGGATTGACCGCGTGATAGGCCTGCACGGC
Source organism: Pseudomonas sp. B40(2017) (assembly GCF_002112855.1). Taxonomy (NCBI): domain Bacteria; kingdom Pseudomonadati; phylum Pseudomonadota; class Gammaproteobacteria; order Pseudomonadales; family Pseudomonadaceae; genus Pseudomonas; species Pseudomonas sp. B40(2017). The sequence goes on along the minus strand of NZ_NEIT01000006.1, from coordinate 188,401 downwards.
CGGCAGAATCACCAACGGATCGCCGGCGGCGTGATGCAGCAATGCGGCGCAGGTGACCGACAGATCGGTGATGCGCCAGGTGCGCACCAGATCGCCGAAATCGATGACGCCCTGCAACTGCCAGTGCCGCCGGGCGTCACGCTGCCAGACCACGTTGTCGTCGGTGATGTCCATGTGGATCGCCTGCACCGGCAGCTTCTCCACCAGCGGTTGCAAACGAAGTCTGGCCTGTTCGGCAGCCTCGGCGATCAGCGCGCGCTGGCGTTCGTCTTCGATGACCGGCAGCAGGTGCTCGATCAGTGCGCTGGCGTGGCGCGCGTCCCATTGCAGCGTGCGCTCGAGTCCCGGATGGTCGAACCCGGCCAGGGCCAGATCCATTTCGCCGCAGAGCCGGCCGAACCCGGCAACAACTTCGTGGCCGAGATGATCGAGAGCCGTCAGTGGCTGGCCCTCGATGTAATCGAGCAGCCGCACATGCACCGATTCGCCCTCGACGTCCAGGGTCAGCAGGTCAGCACCGTTACTGGCCGCAATCACCCGAGGCACCTTCACCGCGCCGTGCTCGGCCAGGTACTTAAGGCCCGCATGCTGGGCTTGCAGCTCGACCAGCGAATAATCGCCCCGGCAGATCTTCAGCACGAACCGCCCACGCTCGCTGTCGACCCGGTAATTAAGATCCTGCTGGCTGCCCAGGGCCTGCAACGTGCCGTTCAAGCCGTAATGCTGCGCCAGCAGATGCCGTGCCTGCTCCAGCGAAACCTGAGGGCTGGGCAAACTGGCGCGATGAATCAACGTGGCGAACGACATGGAACGACCCCTGAAATTTTATTAGGCGCCTATATCGCCATTGCTTCAGGCGATAAGCAACCCCCGACCATCCGTCCCCCGATCTGTTGCGAGACGGGCGGATTTGCAAGCGCCACTCGCACCCACCGGCACTTTGCGCAAGAATGTCGGCCATTCACACCTGCCACTGGAATATCCCCATGAATGTAATCCCCACTGACCTGCCTGGTGTCCTGATCATCGAACCCAAGGTGTTTGGTGATGAGCGCGGGTTCTTTTACGAAAGTTTCAATGCCAAGGCCTTTCAGGACGCCACCGGCCTCGACACGCAGTTTGTCCAGGACAACCATTCGCGCTCGCAGAAAGGCGTGCTGCGCGGGCTGCATTACCAGTTGGAAAATACTCAGGGCAAACTGGTCCGCGTTATCGCTGGCGAAGTCCTCGATGTCGCCGTGGATATCCGTCGCAGCTCGCCGCATTTCGGCAAGTGGGTCGCCGTGCGCCTGTCGGCCGACAACCATCGCCAATTGTGGGTACCGGAAGGTTTCGCCCACGGCTTCGTGGTGCTGAGCGAATTCGCCGAATTCCTCTACAAGACCACCAACTACTACAACCCGTCCTCCGAGCGCAGCATTCGCTGGGACGATCCGGATCTGGGCATCGACTGGCAACTCGACGAAGCGCCAAAATTGTCGGCCAAGGATCAGGCGGCCGCCTTCCTCAAGGACGCCGACGTCTTTTCCTGAAGTCCTGTGTGAATCTTCAGCGCCGCTGCATACCCGGCCACGGGTGCGCAGACTGCGCCGGCAAGCCTAGGCATAATGCGCCTGTACCCACAGGCGCTCGATGCTCATGACTCCGACCCTTCCCCGTCGCCCCCGCTGGCGCAGTCTTGCCCTGCTGGCTCTGTGCCTGGCACCGCTGCTGTGGCCGCTGGAACATCTGGCCGAGCGCTATTACCGCAGCGAACTGGCCGGCCAGAACCGCCAGACCCTCGACCTCTACGTCGCCAACCTGCTGGGCACGCTGCATCGCTATGAAGTGCTGCCGCAAATCCTCGGCGACCTGCCGGCCCTGCGCGCGGTGCTCGGGGCGCCGGACGACGGCGTGACCCAGGGCAACGCCAACCGCCTGCTGAAGAACATCGCCGCGCAGACCGGCGCCGAAGTCATGTACCTGATGGACACCAACGGCCAGACGCTCGCAGCGTCGAACTGGGACAAGCACGACAGTTTCGTCGGGCGTAATTTCTCATTCCGGCCGTACTTCAGCGAAGCCATGGCCGGACGCCTCGGGCGCTTCTTCGGGTTGGGCACTACCTCTGCCAAGCGCGGCTACTTCTTCGCCGCCGCCGTGCGCAACGGCGAAAAAATCATCGGCGTGCTGGTGATCAAGGTTGACCTCGACCACACCGAAAGCCTGTGGGGCAAAACCCCGGAACAACTGCTGGTGACCGACCACAACGGCGTGGTCATCCTCACCTCGCGCCCGGAATGGCGTTTTCGCGCGACCCGCACCCTGAGTGATACCGAGCGCGCGGCGATCACCGCAATCCAGCCCTACCCGACCCGCGAGCCACGCCCCTTGAACCTGAGCCCGACCGCGTGGTTGCCGCAAACCCAGGAGATCGCGGAAACCGGCTGGAGCGTCAGCATCCTCGCCCCGCGTACGTTGATCGACCGACCGGTACGCACGGTGGTGGCGATCGGCGGCGCCACCTTGCTGGTGGTGATGCTGTTGCTGGGCCTGATGATGCAGCGTCGTCGTCATTACCTGGAACGGATCGCCTTCGAAGCCAAGGCCCGGCGGGAACTCGAAGGACGGGTCGCCGAACGTACCAGCGATCTCGAAGGCCTCAACCGCCGCCTGAAACAGGAAGTGCTGGAACGCGAACAGGCCCAGCAGGAACTGGTGCGCGCCCAGGACGATCTGGTACAGGCAGGCAAGCTGTCGGCGCTGGGGACGATGTCGGCGAGCATCAGCCACGAACTCAACCAGCCGCTGGCGGCGATCCGCAGCTACGCCGAAAACGCCGAAGTGCTGCTCGACCATGAACGCACCGAAGACGCACGAGGCAACCTCAAACTGATCAGCGAGCTGACCGGGCGCATGGCATCGATCATCGCCCACCTGCGCGCCTTCGCCCGCCGTGACCGCCACGCCCCGGAAAGCGTGGCCCTGCAACCGGCGCTGGACGACGCACTTGCCTTGCTGGCCAAACGTCGCCGGAGCATGGATGTCGAACTGATCCGCGACCTGCCGGCCGCCACCCTTTGGGTCGAGGCCGGGGAAACCCGTCTGCGCCAGGTGCTGGGCAACCTGCTGGCCAACGCCCTCGACGCCCTGACCGAAAAAGGCCCGCCGCGCAAATTGTGGCTGAGTGCCGAATCCACCGACGAAGGCGTCAATCTGTACATTCGCGACAATGGCCCGGGTTTCTGCATGGAAGCCCTGGGCCGTGCCAGCGAACCGTTTTACACGACCAAGACCCGCACCCAGGGTCTGGGTCTGGGGTTGGCCATTTGCGAAACCCTGATGCGCGCCTTCGGCGGTGAACTGTCGTTCGCCAACCACAAGCAAGGTGGCGCCCTGATCACCCTGCGGCTGCGCGCCGGCGCGCCCGGGGTCAGCCTGCAACCGTCCGAGGATCGAAGCGCATGACCATCGACAACCGCATTCAGGTGGTGCTGATCGACGACGATCCGCACCTGCGTCAGGCCCTTGGCCAGACTCTGGATCTGGCCGGCCTGAAAATTCTTCCGCTGTCCGAGGCCAAGGGTCTGGCCGCGCAACTGGAGCGCGACTGGCCGGGCGTGGTGGTCAGCGACATCCGCATGCCCGGCATGGATGGCCTGGAACTGTTGAGCGAGTTGCACGCTCAGGATCCCGAGTTGCCGGTGCTGCTGATCACTGGCCACGGCGATGTGCCGCTGGCCGTGCAGGCCATGCGCGCCGGTGCCTATGATTTTCTGGAAAAGCCCTTCGCCAGCGACGCCCTGCTCGACAGCGTGCGCCGCGCCCTGGCCCTGCGGCGTCTGGTGCTGGACAACCGAAGCCTGCGCATGGCCCTGAGTGATCGCAACGAGTTGAGCGCGCGGCTGGTCGGTCAGTCTGCACCGATGTCGCGCCTGCGCGAGCAGATCGGCGCGCTGGCGGCGACCAAGGCCGATGTCTTGATCCTCGGCGAAACCGGTGCCGGCAAGGAAGTCGTCGCCCGCGCCCTGCATGACCTGTCGAGCCGGCGTAACGGCCCGTTCGTGGCGATCAACGCCGGGGCGCTGGCCGAGTCGGTGGTCGAGAGCGAATTGTTCGGCCACGAACCCGGCGCCTTCACCGGCGCGCAAAAGCGCCGGATCGGCAAATTCGAATTCGCCAATGGCGGCACGCTGTTCCTCGACGAAATCGAGAGCATGAGCATGGACGTCCAGGTCAAACTGCTGCGCATGTTGCAGGAGCGAGTGGTCGAGCGTCTGGGCGGCAATCAGTTGATCCCGCTGGACATCCGCGTCATCGCCGCCACCAAGGAAGACCTGCGCCAGGCCGCCGATCAGGGACGCTTCCGTGCCGACCTGTATTACCGCCTCAACGTGGCACCGCTGCGCATTCCGCCGTTGCGCGAACGAGGCGAAGACGCGTTGATGCTGTTCCAGCATTACGCCGACGAAGCCAGTGCCCGCCACGGACTGCCACCTCACGAACTGCAACCGGCGCAACGGGCGTTGCTGCTGCGCCATTCATGGCCAGGCAACGTGCGGGAATTGCAGAACGCGGCGGAGCGCTTTGCCCTCGGCCTGGAGCTGGCCCTGGACAACACGCAGCCCGATGGCAGCCCCGGCACCACCGTCGAGATCACGGCGGGCGGGCTCAGCGAACAAGTGGAAAATTTCGAGAAATCCCTGATCGCCGCCGAACTGGCCCGCTCTCACAGTTCCGTACGCAGTCTCGCCGAAGCCCTGGGCATTCCGCGCAAGACCCTGCACGACAAACTGCGCAAGCACGGGCTGAATTTCGCTGGCAGCGGCGTTCATTCCGACGAATCCGAATGAAGCACGCTCAATTCACTTTTCTGCCGCAAGAGGTCCGGGCATGAAGCACGACAGTCGTTATCTGGAATCCGTTCTTCACCACGACATCCCGCTGACCCAGGACATGGGCCTCAAGGTGCTCGACTGGCAGGAACAGCAACTGCGCCTGCACTTGCCGCTGGACGCCAACGTCAATCACAAGAGCACCATGTTCGGCGGCAGCCTGTATTGCGGCGCGGTGCTGGCCGGTTGGGGCTGGCTGCATCTGCGATTGAAGGAAGAAGGCATCACCGACGGCCACATCGTGATCCAGGAGGGGCAGATCAGTTATCCACTGCCGGTGACCGGTGATGCCATTGCGATTTGCCCGTCACCGAGCGCAGCGCAGTGGAAGAAATTTCTGACGATGTATCAGCGTTACGGACGGGCGCGACTGACGCTGCACACGCGGGTGGTCAATGCCGGGAGCAATGAAGATGCAGTGACGTTCAGCGGGCAGTACGTCCTGCACCGCTGAAGACTGACCACGCTTACGAGCGGGCAAGTTCGAGCAGCTTCGCCCGCCATGCGGCTTTCGCCGGCAACGCCAGGAAGAAACTGTTCAACAAAGACTCCCGAGCTGGATAACAGAACGCTGCGCCACTCAGGTCGAGCACTTCACCGCCCGCCCCTTCCAGAACGCCCTGCGCCGCCGCCGTGTCCCATTGCGAAGTCGGCGCCAGTCGCGGGTAACAATCCGCCGCACCTTCGGCCAGCAGACAGAATTTCAGCGAACTGCCGATGTTGGCCAGCTGCAACTCGCCAAGGCTGGCGCTCAAACCGGCCAGCAAGCGTTCCTGCTCCGGACTCGAATGACGGCGGCTGGCAACCACGGTGAACGCTTCGCCAGGCCCCGGTACGTCACGAACCTGAATCGCCACCGGTGTGCCGCCCGTGTCGCCGCGCCAGGCACCGAGTCCCGCACCGCCGACGTAGAACCGCCCAGTGGTCGGCATCGACACCACACCGAACACCACCCGGCCGTTTTCGATCAACGCAATGTTGACGGTGAATTCTTCGCTGCCGCTGATGAACTCCTTGGTGCCATCCAGCGGGTCCACCAGCCACCAGCGCTGCCAGCCTGCGCGCACGCTTTGCGGGATGTTGGCGTCCTCTTCGGACAGCACCGGAATGCTCGGGTCCAGCGCCGTCAGGCCCGCCACGATCACGTGGTGAGCGGCCATGTCCGCCGCCGTCACCGGCGAATCATCGGACTTGGCAGTGACCGCCACATCGGCACGCCAGAACGGCAGGATCGCCTCACCGGCCCGCAGTGCCAGTTCAACCACCGGCGTCATCAACGGATGGGGAAAATTCATCGATATCTCACTCATGACTGAAAAATCCGCGCTGGGTCAGCAGATCGCGGGTCAGGTACAGCGCCGCCAGGGCGCGGCCCTCACTGAAATTCGGATTCTGCGCCAGTGCCGACAGCTGTCGCAGATTGACTTTGTCTACACGCATCGGCTCGGGTTCGTCGCCTTCGAGACGCTCTTCGTACAGGTCGGTGGCCAGCACCACCTGGATTTTCTGGCTCATGTAACCGGGGGACAACGACAACTCGGTCAGATGCTCCAGCTGTCGCGCGCCATAACCGGCTTCTTCCTTGAGCTCGCGTTCGGCGGCAGCCAGCACATCTTCGCCGGGCTCGATCAGGCCTTTGGGCAGCGACAGTTCATATTCGTCGGTACCGCCGCAGTATTCTTCGACCAGCACCGCGTGCTCGGCATCGAGCATTGCCACGATCATCACCGCGCCATAGCCGGCGCCCTTGCCGACCAGTCGCTCGTAGGTGCGTTCCACGCCATTGGAGAAACGCAGCTTCAGCTCTTCGACGCAGAACAGCCGGCTGGTGGCGACGATCTCGCGGGCGAGTACGGTGGGTTTCTGGCGCATGCAAAGCTCCTTGGCGTGAACGCGCTACTATAACGCGGCTTTTCCGATTGTTTGCGTCGGATATCCTTCTACCGCTCGAGACGTTGCCATGCCTTCATTACCCTGGTCCGACATCGACACCGTTCTGCTCGACATGGACGGCACGTTGCTGGACCTGCACTTCGACAACCACTTCTGGCTCGAACACCTGCCGCAGCGCTACGCCGAACTGCATGGCGTGAGCCGGGCCATGGCGGAAATGGAATTGCAGCCGCTGTTCGAGCGCCATGCCGGTCAGTTGCAGTGGTACTGCCTGGACTTCTGGAGCGCGGAGCTGAAGCTGTCGGTGCGTGAACTGAAACGGGAAACCGCCCACCTGATCGCCCTGCGCCCGGACGCCGACACTTTTCTGGAAGCGATCAAGCGAGCCGGCAAACGCGTGGTGATGATCACCAACGCCCACCGCGATTCACTGTCGCTGAAACTGGAACGCATCGAACTGGCGCCGTACTTCGAACGGCTGATCAGCTCCCACGATTACGGTTTCCCCAAGGAAAACCCGCAATTCTGGGACGCCTTGCAGGCCGATATCGGTTTTGACCCGGCGCGTAGTCTGTTCATCGACGACACCTTGCCGATCCTGCGCAGTGCACGGAATTTCGGCGTGGCGCATCTGTTGGCCGTGAAAGAGCCGGACAGCCGCAAAGGGCCGAAGGACACCGGGGAGTTCGCGGCGGTCGAGGATTATCGGGATTTGATTGCGGGCCTGTAGACCGCATCGTCCCCATCGCGAGCAGGCTCGCTCCCACAACTGAAATGCATTCCAATGTGGGAGCGAGCCTGCTCGCGATAGCGGTATCTGCGGTTACTCGGGAATACGCAGCGTCTGCCCCGGATAAATCTTGTCCGGATGTGACAACAGCGGCTTGTTGGCCTCGAAGATCTTGTTGTACTGGTTGGCGTTGCCATACACCGCCAGGGAAATCGCGCTGAGGGTGTCGCCCTTCTTCACGACCACAAAACGCGCCGCCGCCACAACCGGCCCGGTCACGGTGATCTGGTCATCGACGCTGCCGACACCGGCAATGTTGCCCACTGCCAGAAGAATCTTCTCTTTCTCTTCCTGACTCGCCACTTCACCGGTAACGGTCACCTTGTCCCCGTCCACGGTAGCCTGGACATTCGGGTTACCCAGCCCGACCTTGCTGATGTGTTCCTTCAATTGCTCGCTGGCATTGGCGTTGCCGGGGGTCAGCAGGTCGAGCAGTTTCTCACCCGCTTCTTTCACAAAGCTCAAAAGACTCATGGCGCACACTCCTTGATTTGGGTTCCAGACGCCCAAGCCTAGACCACCCCGGACAAACCCGGTTCCAAGCCGACCAATGACCCTGCCGTCACTCAAGCGGTAGAATCGCCCACCCCTGCCAGCGCCCCGGAGCGAAGATGGACATCAAGCAGCTGAAATTCCTCATCGCCCTCGACGAAACCCGCCACTTCGGCCAGGCCGCAGCCCGCTGCCACATCACCCAGCCGACCCTGTCGATGCGCCTGCGCAGCCTCGAAGAAGAACTCGACCTGCCACTGGTCAACCGTGGCCAGCGCTTTGAAGGGTTCACCGCACCGGGCGAACGGGTGCTGGCCTGGGCGCGCACGGTACTGGCGGCCTACGACGGTTTGCAGGCGGAAGCGGCGGCCTGTCGCGGCAATCTGATCGGCACCCTGCGGCTGGGCGTGGTGCCGTTGTCGAGTTTCGATGCACTGCCGTTGATGCAACGCCTGCACGCACAACATCCAAACCTGCGCTTCGAACTGTCCTCGCTGAGCTCCGAACAGGTTCTGGAGCAACTGGCGAACAACCGCATCGACATTGGCGTGTCTTATCTGGACCGCCTCGACGGCGAGCGGTTTGAATCCCTGGCCTTCAGCGAAACGCAGATGGGCCTGCTCTACGACCAGCGGTTCTTCAGCTTTGGCGAAGCGCCGCTGAGTTGGGAGTCGCTGATCGAGCTGCCGCTTGGCATGCTCACCAGCGGCATGCACTTTCGCCAGTCCATCGACCATAACTTCCACAGTCGTGGCCTGACGCCGCAGCCGTTACTGCAAACCGACGCCGTTCACCAATTGTTGCAAGCGGTGCACGGCGGCTTGTGCTGTGCGGTGATGCCACTGGATGGCGGCCTGGAAAACCTGACCGATCATCTGCGCCTGCAACCGATCGAAAACGCCCAGACCCTCGCCCGACTGGGCCTGATCATGCGTCGCGGCGCTCCACGCTCGGCGTTGGCCGAGGCCTGTTTCGCGCTCTATCAAAAATCACCCACGGACACTTGATCGACGGCATCTATCGAAGGATCGACACTAGCGATTAGACGCGACATCTTGCCGCGCCTAGTCTTAACGTTGATCAATCCGTCGGTGATGCCATGAACGCCAAGCGCCCGGCCTGCGCGGCGCCTGCTCTCGAAACGCCCGCGCCAGCCGCCAGTCAGACCTACAGCTACAGCAATCTCCCCCTCGCGGAATCGGCCAGCACCGCGCTGGCCGAAGAAGTTGCGTTGGCGATTGCCTACAACGGCATCAGTCAGGCCGTGATGCTGGTGACGCCGACCGACCTTGAAGACTTCATCGTCGGTTTCAGCCTCGGCAGCGGCATCATCGAAGACGCCTCGGACATCTACGACCTGCAATTGACCGGCTCGGGCTCGGCGCAATATGCGCAAGTGACCATTGCCAACCGCGCCTTCTGGAACCTCAAGCAGCAGCGGCGGCAACTGGCCGGCACCAGCGGTTGCGGACTGTGCGGCGTGGAAGCGGTGGAGCAGGCGCTGCCTGACCTCAAGGTCTTGCCCGGCGCACCTTTGCCGCCCGCCGAATGGCTCGAGGGTTTGCGCCAGCGTATCGGCGCATTCCAACCGCTGGGTCAGCATTGCGGCGCAGTGCACGCGGCGGTGTTCATGAACGCCAGCGGTGAATTGCTGTTGGGCCGCGAAGACATCGGCCGGCACAACGCCCTCGACAAGCTGATCGGCGGTCTGATCCGGCAAAAGATATCCACAGCCGGCGGCCTGGCAATTGTCACCAGCCGTTGCAGCCTCGAATTGATCCAGAAAGTCCTGCGGGCCGGGATTCAGACCCTGGTCAGCCTGTCCGCGCCTACCGGTCTCGCCGTGCAATGGGCGCGACGCCACAACCTCAATCTCATCCACCTGCCGCAGAAGAACGCGCCGCGGGTGTATAGCCCAGAAATGGAGAAACACCCGTGAGCCAACATCATCAAGCCGACCAGAAACCCGTTCCGCGCTACAAGCCTTACAAGGGCCCGGCCGGTGGCTGGGGCGCCCTGATCAGCGTGGCCCAGGCCTGGTTGACCAGCGACAACGCGCTGAAAAACCTGCGCATGATGCTCAAGACCAACCAGAACGGCGGCTTCGACTGCCCGGGCTGCGCCTGGGGCGACTCGCCGGAAAGCGGCATGGTCAAATTCTGCGAGAACGGCGCCAAAGCGGTGAACTGGGAAGCGACCAAGCGTCGGGTCGACGGCAAGTTCTTCGCCAAACACAGCGTCACCTCGTTGCTGGAGCAGAGCGACTACTGGCTTGAATATCAAGGTCGTCTGACCGAACCGCTGGTGTATGACGCCGAAACCGACCGCTACAAACCCATCAGCTGGGACGATGCCTACGCGCTGATCGGCAAACACCTGCAAGCGCTGTCGAGCCCGGATCAGGCCGAGTTCTACACCTCGGGCCGCGCCAGCAACGAAGCGGCGTACCTGTATCAACTGTTCGTGCGCGCCTTCGGCACCAACAACTTCCCCGACTGCTCGAACATGTGCCACGAGGCCAGCGGCGTGGCCCTGGCGCAGAGTGTCGGCGTCGGCAAAGGCACCGTGACCTTCGACGACTTCGAACATGCCGATGCGATTTTTGTCTGGGGCCAGAACCCCGGCACCAACCACCCGCGCATGCTCGAACCGCTGCGTGAAGCGGTGAAACGCGGTGCCCAGGTAGTGTGCGTCAACCCGCTGAAAGAACGCGGCCTGGAACGCTTCCAGCATCCGCAGCATCCGCTGGAAATGCTCACCAACGGCGACAAGCCGACCAACACCGCGTATTTCCGCCCGGCGCTGGGCGGCGACATGGCGGTGCTGCGCGGCATGGCCAAGTTCCTGCTGCAATGGGAGCGCGATGCGCAGAAGGCTGGCGCACCGGCCGTGTTCGATCACGACTTCCTCAATGAGCACAGCGTCAATGTGCTCGAGTACATTGGTGTCGTCGACGATACCCCTTGGGAGCAGATCGTCACTCAGTCCGGCCTGACCCTGGTGGAAATCGAGCAAGCGGCGCGCATGTACGCCAAAGGCAAGAACGTGATCATGTGCTGGGCGATGGGCATCACCCAGCATCGCCACTCGGTGCCGACCATCCAGGAGATCGCCAACCTGATGCTGCTGCGCGGCAACATCGGCAAACCCGGCGCCGGTCTGTGCCCGGTGCGCGGCCACAGTAACGTGCAGGGCGACCGCACCATGGGCATCAACGAACGTCCGCCGGTGGCGTTCCTTGATTCCCTCGAGCGCCGCTTCCAGTTCAAGGTGCCACGTCACAACGGGCACAACGTGGTCGAAGCGATTCACGCGATGGCCGAAGGTCGCGCCAAGGTGTTTATCGGTCTGGGCGGCAACTTCGCCCAGGCCACGCCGGACAGCCCGCGCACCTTCCAGGCCCTGAGCAACTGTGACCTGACGGTGCAGATCAGCACCAAGCTTAATCGCAGCCACCTGGCCCACGGCAAGGACGCGCTGATCCTGCCGTGCCTGGGTCGTACCGACATCGATATCCAGACCGAAGGCCCGCAAGCCGTCACCGTGGAAGACTCGTTCAGCATGGTGCACGCCTCCAACGGCCAGTTGCAGCCGCTGTCGAACCAGATGCGCTCGGAGCCGTCGATCATCGCCGGCATTGCCGCCGCCACCCTGGGCAGCAAACCGGTGGACTGGAACTGGCTGGTGGCCGACTACCGGCGCATCCGTGAACTGATCGCCGACACCATTCCGGGCTTCAAGGACTTCAACGAGAAGGTCAAGAACCCGGGCGGCTTCTACCTCGGCAACAGCGCCGGCGCGCGCAAGTGGAACACCACGTCGGGTCGGGCCAACTTCAAGCCGAACATGCTGCCTAAGGACCTGATCCACGAGCGCACTCGCGCCACCGGCAAACTGCCGGACCTGATCCTGCAATCGATGCGCTCTCACGATCAGTACAACACCACGATTTATGGTCTCGACGATCGTTATCGCGGGGTGAAGGGACAGCGTGATGTGTTGTTCGCCAACGAAGCCGACATCATCCGTCTGGGCTTCAAGCCGGGGCAGAAGGCTGACATCGTGTCGCTGTGGGACGATGGTCGTGAGCGTCGGGTGAAGGGCTTCACGCTCTTGGCGTTCGATATTCCTGCAGGGCAGGCAGCGGCTTATTACCCTGAGGTGAATCCATTGGTGCCGTTGGAGAGCACCGGCGATGGCAGCCATACGCCGACGTCGAAGTTCATTGCCATTCGCCTGGAAGCGGCGAGCGAAACGGGGCTGATCATGGCCAGATCGGCCTGATACGGCGCCTGAACGGGCGCCTTCGCGAGCACTTTTCGAACGCCCACAAAAAAGGCCGCTTTGTGATCAAAGCGGCCTGTCCGAAGTAGTTAAAGACCGGCGAAAATCAGTTAAGTTCCGCCCAAAAATCAGCAACTTGCAGAATTGTATACAGGTCGTGCTATTCGTCGGATTTCGATTGTCACGCCCATTCCAGAGCCTCAGGATCGCGCCGTCATCCCTTTGAGGCTCCTCTATGAAGTTCTCCTCGATTCTCTTGTTGTCCCTTGGCCTGGTCAGTGGCTTCGCTTCTGCCGGAGGCACCACCGAAGCAGGTGTGGGCGGCGCATTGGGCGGGGTTCTTGGCTCGGTCGTCGGTCAATCGTTAGGCGGCAGTACAGGTTCAACCATCGGCGCAGCCCTGGGCGGCGCGGGTGGTAGTGCGGTGGGCGCCGACAAGCGCAGCCGTGGTGAAGCAGCCATTGGCGGTGCGCTGGGCGCAGCCGGCGGCAACGTGGTCGGCCGCAGCATGGGCGGCACCACCGGCAGCCTGATCGGCGCAGCAGCCGGCGGTGGCGCGGGTGGCGCGCTGGGCAACTACATGGGCAACAAGAGCGATGACGATGATCGTCATTACGATCGTCGCCATGATGATCGTCGCTACTACCGTGACCGTCACCCAGGTCGTGGCCATGCCTATGGCCATCGCAAGCATCACCGCTACTATCGCGACTGAGGCCTGGCCTCTTTAGCCGATACATCCAGATCGCAGCTCCCCCGGGCTGCGATTTTTTTTGCCTGTCACATCGCCAGGCGTTCCAGCGCTTCGCGCAATCGGGTTGGAATCGACACCAGCTGATTGGACGCCCGGTCGACAAACACATGCACGAAGCGCCCGGCGGCACAGGCCTCGTCTTCTTCGGCCTTGAACACCGCCAGTTCGTATTGCACCGAACTATTACCCAGCTTGCCAACCCGCAAGCCGATCTCGATTCGATCCGGAAAAGCGATCGAGGCGAAGTAGTCGCAGGACGAACTCACCACAAACCCCACCACCTCGCCGTCATGGATATCCAGCCCCCCGACCTGAATCAGATAGGTGTTCACCGCCGTGTCGAAGAAGCTGTAATAGGTGACGTTGTTGACGTGACCGTAGGCGTCGTTGTCATGCCAGCGCGTGGTGATCGGCTGGAAGTGCGGGTAATCGCTGCGTTGCGGCATCGGGTTGGACATCAGTGTCGATTCCTGGAGTGATCTGCTCAGTCTAAAGATAAAAACCCTTGCCGCGCGCCGCCAGCTCGCCAATCAATGGCGCCGGCCGCCAGTGATCACCCTGCCGGGTCTCCAGTGCCAGCAATCGCTTGTGAATGTCGGCCAGCCCCTGGTCATCCGCCCAGGCCATCGGCCCGCCTCTCTCTGCCGGGAAGCCGTAGCCATTCAGATAGACCTGATCGATGTCATGCGCCGACTCGGCAATCCCTTCCTGCAGGATCTTCGCGCCCTCGTTGACCAACGCCAGCAGGCACCGCTCAAGGATCTCCTCCGAGCCAATATCCCGGCGATGAAACCCCAACCCTTCGCTGACGCTCAACACCAGCGCATCGACCTCGGGATTATGCTCGGCCTGTCGACTGCCCGGCTCGTAGTGGTAATAACCGTTGCCGGACTTCTGACCGAACCGGCCCAACTCGCACAGACGGTTATCCACTTGAACCTCCGGTGCATCCTGCCCCTTGCCCGCCAGCTCGCGGGCACGCCACTCGAGATCGATGCCGACCACGTCGTACATGCGAAACGGCCCCATGGCAAAACCGAAACTCTGCAACGCCGCATCGACCTGATGCGGGTACGCCCCTTCAAGCAACATCTTGCGCGCTTCGAGCACATACGGATGCAGCATGCGGTTGCCGATAAAACCGTGGCAGTTGCCCGACACCACACTGACCTTGCCCATGCGCTTGCCCAGCTCCAGAGCGGCTTCAAGCACAGCCGGAGAAGTTTGTGCGCCACGGACTATTTCCAGCAACTTCATGATGTGCGCCGGGCTGAAGAAATGCAGGCCCAGCACTTGAGTCGGGCGCCGTGTCGCGGCGGCAATGGCGTCGATATCCAGCGCCGAAGTATTGCTCGCCAGCAGCGCCTCGGGTTTCAACACGCCATCGAGTTCACGGAAGATCTTCTGCTTGAGCTCGAGGTTCTCGTACACCGCTTCGATCACCAGGTCGACGTTGCGGATTGCCACATAGTCCGCCGCCGCGCTGACACGGGCAATCCGCGCATCGGCTTCGGCCTGATCAATCCGCCCCTGTCGCACGTTGTGCGCGTAGGTCTCGGCCACGGTGGACAGCGCCTGCTCAAGCATCTGTGGATTGTTATCGACCCACTGCACTGACACGCCGGCGTTGGCCAGGCACATGACAATGCCGCGGCCCATGGTGCCGGCGCCGATCACGGCGGCCTGCTGAATAGCGAAGGATGTCTGGCTCATGTTGTTCTCTTGTTGGCGATCCGAAGACAGCCATCACCATAGTCAGCCACCGGGCATTTTTGAAGTTCATTGCCGTGATGATCGACATTCAGCAGATGGATTCGGAATCTCAAAGATGCGTCTGAGCCCAGGCCCGGACCTCGGCGTAGGGATATTCCTCCAGCGCTGCAAACCCGGAAATGGCCCGCGCCTTGAGTTTGGTAAACAGCGGCACACTGATTCCGCAGAGGAACCGGGTCAGCCGCTCGGCCGACGGAGCACTGCCGGTCAGTTGTTGATGCCTGTGGATAAATTCCCCACACAACGCCGCAAAATTTTTATCCACAAGCGCCGGCAATTCCGGAGGCGCCGGGAGCCGGGCGATGTGCCCGTGACACGCCGAGCAATGTCCGCACTGCTGAGGCGCATTGTGATCGCCAAAATATTCCGCCAGCCGATATCCGAGACATCGCTCGGTGGCGAACAGCTCGAGCATGGCGTGAATCCGCGCCACTTCGGTTTGTTCATGGCGGGTGAAATAGTCGTGCAGGTCAGCGCTCAGGGCCTGGCTGTCGAAATCGCCGCGCAGGACGTTGTAGACCTCGGTCATCTGCTTGCTCTCAAGCTCGACCCAGCCCTTCTCCTGAAAGTAATCCAGCGCCTTCACCACGCGGTTGCGCTCGGCGGAATACTGCTCGTACATCGCCTGGAAATTCACCGTAGCCCAGGTACGCGCGCGGCTTGAGGTCTGGATGATCGCGGCGACGAAATCCCTGCGTTCACCTTCAAAACGCTCAAGCAACGCCTCGGGCTCCAGCAGGTATTTGAAACGGTACTCGGCGTAGTACGCGTAGCGCGGGGCAATCAGTCCTCGCAGCTCCAACTGCACCAACAACGTCTTCAAAGGCAACGCGCGAATGTTGCTCTGATCCGCCAGCGGCCCGAGCAGAAACTCCCATTGGCCTTCCGGCGCGGCGGCCTGCAGCTCGTCCAGCACATGACGAATGCCCTCCTGTTCCGGCGTGTCGCCATACACGAAGTTTTCCAGCACGTTGAGGCTGTCGCGGTTGGCCAACACCAGGCAGTCGGACGGCTGCCCGTCACGCCCTGCACGGCCGATTTCCTGGCTGTAGTTTTCGATGGATTTGGGCAGGTCGAAATGCACCACGTTGCGGATGTCGCTTTTGTCGATGCCCATACCGAAGGCGATGGTGGCGACGATGCAATCGGACTGCCCGCCCATGAAGCGCTTCTGGATCGCGTCCCGTTGCTCATGGGGCAACCCGGCGTGATAAGCCTCGGCCTGAATGCCATTGCGCTCCAGATGCTCGGCAATCTGCTCGGCGGTTTTCTGCAGGGTGACGTAGACGATGCTCGGCTGACCCACGCGCTCGCTCATCCACTCCACCAGACGCCGGCGCTTGTCCTGCCCACGCACCGGCTCGACCAGCAGATTGAGGTTGGGCCGGTAGAAACCGGTGGTCACCACATCGTCTGCCGCGATGGCGAATTTCGCTTGCATGTCGGCGATGACTTTTGGCGTTGCAGTGGCGGTCAGCAGCAGGGTTTGCGGGATGTTGAACTGGCGCTGGTAGTCCGGCAGCTTGAGGTAGTCGGGGCGGAAGTTGTGGCCCCACTCGGAGATGCAGTGCGCCTCATCCACCACCAGCAGCGAGATCGGCACCTGCTGCAAAAAGTTGCGAAAGCGCTCGTTCTTCAAACGCTCCACGGAAATCATCAGGATCTTCAGTTCGCCCGAACGGGCGCGGGCCATCACATCGTTGGCGTCTTCGCGGCTCTGCGCCGAATCGATGCTGCCTGCGGATATCCCGTGCCGGCGCAAGAACTCAAGCTGATCCTGCATCAGCGCCAGCAACGGTGAGACCACCAGCGTCAGGTGTGGCAGCAAGAGTGCCGGGACCTGGTAACAAAGGGACTTGCCGGAGCCGGTGGGAAATATCGCGGCCACCGAGCGCCCGGCGAGAACAGCGCTGATCGCGGCCTCCTGCCCGGGTCGAAACTGTGGATAACCGAAAACCTGTTCCAGGGTGTTGTGCATTCGCTGTCACTCCGTTGACCGCTGTGATGCCAACAGCCTAGCGGGCGATCGCAGCGCGTCGAGAATAGGTTGGGGGTCAAATCGATACGGGATGATACAGCGTCGACGGCACGGTCAAGGGATCAAACAAATGAAACACTTTGTTCATCGCCGGGTGAAGCGATCCGAGGGTAATGTCCGTCACGCCTTGAGCCAGGACGGCCAATGCGCATGGATTTTTACCAAGGAGTGAACATGTCGAACAACTTGAAACTGCCCCTCGCCCTGATCTTTGCCTCCCTGCTGCTGGGAGGCTGCACCCCCTCTCCCGGCGACTTTCCGCCGATCCTGGCCAGCGCCGTGACCGTCACCGCAGCGCCCTCGACTTAACCCCCGCAAGCGCTGTGTCAGGGCCGCAATACGGCTACCCGCAATTGCTCATCCAGTACCCGTTCATGCACATCGAGGCTCTGGCTCGCCCATCGTGCATGAGCCGGGCTGATATCGCCGGTGAAGGCTGCCGCCAGTTGACGCAAGTCGGCAACGCTGCGCACCCGGGGGCAAAATGCTTTCTCGTCGCAGTGAGTGCTGGCATTGCGGTAGGTGTTGAGCAAGCGATCCCACAGACCGTCGCGTACTTGTCTGATCGACTTGAGCTGCATTGGCTGCACGCCCAGTCGTTGCGTGAGTCCCGGTTCGTCCAGGGCTTCGCTCGCCAGCAGAGCCTTACCGAAAACCAGCACTTCAGCACGGGCAGCTGTGTCGATGTCGGCCTGCGTGGCAAGCGCGTCGGGCCAACCGGTGCGCTCCAGGTTGGCAAGCAGCAACCCGTTGCCCGTGTCGGAGGCCAACGCCAAACGACAGCCACTCACCCACAGCAAAACGATCAAGGCCATTCGTAGCCACTGCATACCTAATTCCCTTTAAGCGTGTGTCGGACATTTGGAAACGACCTACGGATTCTGGCGCGCACCATACAGAGGTTTACTTTGAAACGCCTGATAATCACGTCGGAAAATTCGCCAATAAGGGTTTGGCTTTGAAAAACCGAAAAAACATGTAGGGCAAATGCCCATATCGTGGAAAAAACCCTTACGAAATCTGTCCATTGCGGCCGTCTTGTCCCACTCGACGGCGCCCTTCTATAGTGGCCGGCGCGACTGAAAACACTGTGTCGGCCCACCGAAGCGACTTCGTAAAGGACACGCCTCAATCATGAACATGTTCACACCGCTGAATACTCGTTTTCGCCCTCTCAAGACCTGCGACGGCGACAACCCGGTAATGGTCATCGACACCGCTGCAACAGCGGGTGACCTGCTCAATGCCGCCGATCAACGTCTGCGCGCGGCCAGCGATCTGCTGGAAACTCTTTACTGCTTGTGTTTCAAACAGGCCGATGTGAAAGACATCCCCAACATCGTCAATGCGCTTTACTTATTGACCCAAGACGGTTGTGACTTGCTGGAAGTTGCCAGACAACGAATAAACAACTAACGCGCCAGCCACATTTACAAAGTTCGCAACAACCCTTCGCTTCCATTACTACAAAGTTTACAACTAGCCTGATTGCTCTTATATCAACCGAGAGCAACAACATGACTACGTTAACTATTTTCTTCTGTGGTACAGGTTCGACAAAGTTTGATAATGCACACGTTAACTATTGGAATGGGGAATTGGTCTCCACACTGGCCGCTCACCACACCGGGCGCGAGTTCGCCGACTGGATCGTGGTCGACGGCCCCGGCACCAGCAACCTGCAAGCCGATGAACTGTTCACCCAGTCGAAGGACTACGGCCTCAGTGGCACCTTGTTCGGCAAGGGCTGGGAGGAAAACGTCCAGCACGCGATGAACATCATCAAAGGCCAATGTGACTGGCAGCGCGAACAACTGACCGAAGCGGAATACAACCGCCTCAAAGCCGCCGGCATTCCGATTGAAGATGTAAAAGTCGAAGGTTCCTGGCTGTGGCGTAAATATAACTATGGTGATCGCAGCGTCACGCAACAGAAGTTACAGGAGCAAATTATCAAAACCTTTCGCAAGGACGGTGTTATTCCAACAAAAGTCAATCTGGTGGGCTGGAGCCGTGGCGGTATCAGTTGTCACATGCTGGCCAATGCCATGTTCAACGACAGTGCACTGAAAAACATTCCAGTGAATATCTTTGCCATCGACCCGGTGCCGGGCATCGGTAACTTTCAGGAACACCGGGTAAAGCTCAACAGCAACGTAAAAGAATATGTGGGTTTCTATGCGCGGGATGAGCGCTCCAAGGGTTTCAGTTGTGTCATTCCGCAAACCGCGACCGGCACCAAGACCAGCATCTTCCCCATGCCCGGCCGTCACGCCACCCTGGTCGGCAACGCTTCCGCCGACGGCAACAGTGGTCCAAAAGTGCTGGCCGAACCCGGCCTCATCGTCCGTCACTTTGCCGAGGTCTGCCTGAAACGCTGGGGCACCGGCCTCGACAAAAACCTCAACCTCAGCGACACCGATCTTCGCAACCACACCGCTGCCATCGTCAACGCGGCAGCGAAATACAAGGCCATGGAAAAGTGTTCCTACACCTGGTTCACCGAACTGGATCAAGGCGAACGCTACGTATCGCTGGGCAGCAAAGGCGTTCCGTTCTCGACGGTGAAAGGCGCGATCTACACCCCGGCGACCGGGCTGACGACGAGTGTGCTGGATGTTGAGGGGTATCGGGCTATTCGTTGAAAACCGTGATTGATCTGTAGGAACGGACTGCCCGAATCTGCATCCCGTTCCTACACGCAGCGGCGCCTTGTCTTCTATCGGCGCCAGTGGGCCGAAACCTATAGTTGTGACTGTCGCTGCCAATTCAGCGACTCGGGCTTGGTCACCCGAATGGAACATGCATTCGCGTCCGCTGTATGCTGCCGGCACTCAATTGCCAGTAGCGTTATGGTGGCTGTGTTTGGGACGCTTCCGAGCGTGCCGGGTATGTGCATGATCCTCACCGGTTGACCAACCCGAACACAGTCGCCTCCAGTCGCTTGGTCACGATGTGGTGGCTTCATTCGAAGCAATTGAGGATCTAAAAAATGAAATCATGGAACGAGCTCCACTCCAATCGCTACCGTCCACTCGACTCCAACCTCACCGACACCAAGCCCCTGGTCATCGACACCGAAGCCAACCCGCAAGACATCCTCGAATACGCCGTCCAGCGCCTGCGCGCCTCCAGCGACCTGCTGCAAACCCTCTACTGCCTCTGCTTCAAACACGCCGACGTCGAAGACATCCCGCACATCACCCACGCGCTCTACCTTCTCACCAAAGACGGCTATGACCTGCTCCAGGTCGCCCAGCAGCGAATGCTCAACTGGAAAGCCCCGGCCTGACGGACTCCTCGGGCAGGCGTGTTCATGGCTAGAACTGCCTGCCTCTATCTCGAACACTGACGCTGACATCTCCGGCGCAAAACTTAAGGATCAGAGTTTTGCAAACTATTATTGATTGCGTACGATGGGAGCCATTGTTCAACCAAGGGCTTGCCTTCATGACCACTGAAACCATTGATCACAGCACTCTCACGCGGCTGTTTGAGAACGGTTCGATCAGTAGCGCACATATCGTCGCCAAACCGGGTGGCTGGTCGATTCAGATTCAGCAAGGAAGCAAAGAATACTCACTGACCGCACAACGCAGTGGCCAGGTACGTCTGTTCAAGCGGCTTGAAACACTGGTGACCTACCTGCAAGGAGTGGGCATCAATCACTTCGATGTGGACGCCTCCAGTTATGACCCTCTTCAGATAAAAACCTATGCCCGCCCTGATCGCGCCGAAGCGATGAAACAAGCTCATGAAGCAGCTGCGTATGAAGAATGGGTCAAGCAACAGGTACAAATCAGCATTGATGACCCAAGACCCAGCGTCAGCGATGAAGACGCTCGCAGGATATTTGCCGCCAAACGGGATGCCCTTCGTCAGCGAGCACGTTGATGAGGTTGGTCTGGCGCCAAGAAGCGCTGGATGACCGAGACAACATCATGGAGCGTATCGGCCAGGAAAATCCCGCTGCAGCGATTAAACTTGATGAGGCTTTCGAACTGAAAGGAGAAGGCGCTCGGCAGCACCCAGCCCTGTACCGAAAAGGTATCGCGGGAGGTACCCGCGAAATCGTCGTCACTCCAAACTACGTCATCATCTACACAGTCAAAGTTGATGTTGTGGAAGTGCTACGAGTGCTGCATACCAGACGGCAATGGCCATGATGGCTGGAGGGAAAATGCTTAGGAGTTCGCGGCTCCTTAAGTAGCATTATTCTGGCTGTTTAACGCGGATTCTGCGGGAATAATGGCAGTTGATCTGACAATGAAGTCCAACCCATCACCCACAAAAAAGCCGCCCTCAAGAGGCGGCTTTTTCATTCACCAGAACTAAGTCTTACAACTTAGGCCCGGCAGCCTTGATCGCATCGCTCACTTCGAACTTCTTGAAGTTCTCGATGAACAGACCGGCCAGTGCTTTGGCAGCTTCGTCGTACGCAGCCTTGTCAGCCCAGGTGTTGCGTGGGTTGAGCAGGTTGGTTTCGACGCCCGGTACGGCCAGTGGCACGTCCAGGTTGATGGTGTCCAGGTGCTCGGTGGCTGCACCGATCAGCGCGCCGCTCTGGATCGCTGCGATCACCGCGCGGGTGGTCGGGATGTTGAAGCGTTTGCCGACGCCGTAGCCACCGCCGGTCCAGCCGGTGTTGACCAGGTAGACCTTGGAGCCGAAGCCGCGGATGCGCTTGATCAGCAGTTCAGCGTATTCGCCGGCCGGACGCGGGAAGAACGGTGCGCCAAAGCAGGTGGAGAAGGTCGACTTGATTCCGCTGCCCGAACCCATTTCAGTCGAGCCCACCAGAGCGGTGTAGCCGGACAGGAAGTGGTAGGCCGCTTGTTCTTCGTTGAGGATCGACACTGGCGGCAGGACGCCGGTCAGGTCGCAGGTCAGGAAGATCACAGCGTTCGGCTCGCCGCCCAGGTTCTTCTCGGAACGCTTGGCAACGTGCTCCAGCGGGTAGGCCGCGCGGCTGTTCTGGGTCAGGCTGACATCGGCGTAGTCGGCGTGTTTGGCGTCGTCGATCACGACGTTTTCCAGTACCGCGCCGTGCTTGATGGCTTTCCAGATGACCGGCTCGTTCTTCTCGGACAAGTCGATGCACTTGGCGTAGCAGCCGCCTTCGATGTTGAAGACAACGCCTTCGCCCCAGCCGTGTTCGTCGTCACCGATCAGGTAACGACTTTCGTCGGCGGACAGGGTGGTCTTGCCGGTGCCCGACAGACCGAAGAACAGGGTCACGTCGCCTTCTTCGCCGATGTTGGCAGCGCAGTGCATTGGCAGCACGTCAGCGGCCGGCAGCAGGAAGTTCTGCACGGAGAACATGGCTTTCTTCATTTCACCGGCGTAACGCATGCCGGCGATCAGCACTTTCTTCTGGGCGAAGTTGATGATCACGCAACCGTCGGAGTTGGTGCCGTCACGCTCTGGCACGCACTCGAAGTTGGCGACGTTCAGCACTTGCCACTCTTCGCGACCGACCGGGTTGTACTGAGCCGGGTTGATGAACAGGCAACGACCAAACAGGTTCTGCCAGGCAGTCTGGGTGGTCATTTTCACGGCCAGGTAGTGATCTTCGGCCGCGCCTACATGCACGTGGGAAACGAAATGCTCTTGCGCGTTGTTGAATGCTTCAACACGAGCCCACAGCGCGTCGAATTTGTCGGCCGGGAACTTGCGGTTGATCGGGCCCCAGGCAATGGCAGCCTGGGTGGAAGGCTCTTCAACGATGAAACGGTCGACTGGCGAACGGCCGGTGCGGTGACCGGTGCGAACAACCAGAGCGCCGGTATCGGCAAGCTCGCCTTCACCGCGGTTCAGGGCTTCTTTTACCAGATCATCAACACTCAGATCGGTGTACACGGCGTTATTGGCTTGCGTCATGAGGTTCCCCGTCGGCCAGTGGCCGAGTGTGCTCCAAACGTTTTGTAGTAGAAAGTCGTGCACTACTACCGCGAAAAAAGTGGGCCGGATTATGCCAGAAAAGCCCAAAAAGAGTAGGGCCCTCCCGTCGTAACGGCGTAATTCCGTCGTTGAGCAGTGAATTTACCTGCGCTGAACCGTTTTAGTGCCGGGTATCTGACGGCGTCTCGACGCCTGCGCCAGCGAACAATTGAGCGATATCTGCCGCGTCGAACAGGTAGCGCTGGTTGCAGAACTGGCAATCGATCTCGACTTGGCCACCTTGCTCGGCCACCAGTGCCTGCGCATCTTCCAGACCCAGGCTGACCAGTGCGTTACCCGAACGCTCGCGGGAGCAGCTGCAGTGGAAGCGCAGTTTCTGCACATCGAACAGACGAACCTGCTCTTCATGGTAGAGGCGGTGCAGAACCGTTTCGTTGTCCAGGCTCAACAGTTCATCAGCGGTCAGGGTGTTGCCCAGCGCGGTGATGTGCTGCCAGCTGGCGGCGCGTTCTTCTTCGTCTTTCAGGCGATCGGCCGGCAGTTGCTGCAGCAGCAAACCACGGGCACGACGGCCGTCGGCACACAGCTTGAAGCGAGTGCCGACCTGCTGGGACATGACGAAATAGTTGGTGAAGCAGTCGGACAGGGTTTCGCCGTCGAGATCAACGATGCCCTGATAACGCTGGCCAGCGATCGGGTCGACGGTCAAGGCCAGGACACCGTTCGGCATCAGGTCGCCGAGGGTCGCGTCGGCAGGAATCTGCTCGGCGTGATAGCGCGCCAGGCCGCGGATTTCGCGCTCGCTGGAGCACTCGATCATCAACAGCGGGATCGGGCCTTCGGAACGGGCCTGAAGAATCAGCAAGCCATCGAATTTCAGGGTGCCCACCAGCAACGAGGCGGCGGCCATCAGTTCGCCCAGCAATTGCGCAACCGGTTCCGGGTACGGGTGCTTAGCGAGCACTTCGGCGTAGCTGCGCTCCAGCGACACCAGTTCGCCGCGCGTGTCGCTGTCATCGAAGATGAAGCGTTGGGTGTAATCGGTATCGAGGAAATCGGTCATAGGTCTGGGTATCTGAATGTGATGACAAAATGGTTACAAAGAATGAAAATCCCGCGCTTCTGGCATCCTTTTTGATGCCGATGTTCAGCCACGGGAGGCATTTTATGAACAATCCGGGTTTGTTCCAATCAAGGTGGAACCTCGGCCGGCTGGTTCTGTGCAACGTTGTGCCATTGGCACTACTGGCTTTCTGGTTATGGCCTACAGGTCAGATGCTGTGTGTGATTTTCGACGAGTGGCTGTTCCGCTCACTCAACGCACCGCTGGCCAGCAACCCCATATGGCTCCACATCTGGGCAATTGCAAGTCTGCGACCGTTCGACATCGTCGTCGGCCTGATTCTGCTGACACTGCTGATCAAGGGCGACTGGGTGTTCAGGGCGATTGACGTGCGCCGCGCCTTTTTCGGTTTTTTCTCGATCCTGCTGCTGATGGTGGTGATCCGCGCGCTGTTTTCCAAGTTCTCCGATCACATGGGCTGGCAGCACAGCAGCCCGTCGATGGTGCTCGAAGGTGCCGTGCATATCAGCGATTACTTCCCGCATCTGGAGAAGACCTGGGAGCTGAAAGATCGCTCGAGCCAGAGCTTCCCCGGTGATCACGCCTCGGTGCTGCTGATCTGGGCGCTGTTCATGGGCGTGTTCAGCCGTACAGCTGGTCAGTTTCTGGTGATCTGGGGCCTGGCACTGCTGTTCATGCTGCCGCGTCTGGTCGCCGGTGCTCATTGGGGCCAGGACGATTACATCGGCGGCATGCTGTTGGCGGTGTGGGCACTGGGCTGGGGTTACTACACGCCGTTTGCTTATCACGCGGCGAACTTCTGGTTGAAGGTCACGGCACCGGTCTTCCGGTTGCTGGGCAAGCTGCCGGTGGTTTCGCGGATGAGTGTGGTGTCCGCGCAGTAATCAACGGTTACTGAAAAAAACGCAGCCGCCGGCGGAGTCTTACCCAGGCCGGCAGGCTGCGTTTTTTATTCGCCGCTACTGTTCCCACGAAATTTAAACAGATCCCGACGCTGCTTCTTGCTCGGTTTACCGTCGGTGGTGACACCCAGAGCGCCCGCCTTGCGCATCGCCGCAGCCGCTTCACGCTTGGCAATGCTGGCCTCGGTCTCGGCATACAGCGTCTGCGCCTCAGGTGCGCCGCGACGCACGATCGACAGGGCCTGAACCACAAAGGTCTTTTCGTCGAAGCCGGCGCGAATCTCGAATTCATCGCCAATGCGTGGTTCTTTGCCAGGCTTGCAGCGCTCTCCGCGACAATGCACCTTGCCACTCTCGATGGCGGCTTTGGCCAAGGCGCGAGTCTTGAAAAAACGCGCGGCCCACAGCCACTTATCGAGACGAACCTTGTCGTCCTCTTCGCTTTTTTGTGCCATATGAATTCCTCGTTCAGCCAGTAGTCGGAACTGTACTACCGATTCTGTCGGGCGCAAGAACTCGGCCCTCCAGATAAACTGTGATCTTCGCCGGTTCAACGGCATGGAGTGATCGAGTGACCAAATTTCCGTCTTCATTGACCTCGCCCAAATCCGGGTGCCTGGGCTGCCAGCAAAGTGAGCCGCTGGGCTTCGACTTTTCCTTCGCGTATCAGCCCATCGTGGATCTGCGTGACAAGTCGGTGTACGCCTACGAGGCACTGGTCCGTGGTGTGGCCGGTGAAGGCGCATTAACCGTGCTGGATCAGGTTACAGAAGATAACCGCTACCGTTTCGACCAGCTCTGCCGGACTCGCGCCATCGAAGGCGCGGCCGAACTTAATATGCAGACACACTTGTCGATCAACTTCATGCCCAACGCCGTCTATCGTCCAGAGTTGTGTATTCGCAGCACCCTGGAGGCTGCGAGGAAACACAATTTTCCGATCGACCGGCTGATTTTCGAAACACTGGAAAGCGAGCATGTAGATAACTATCGCCATTTGACCAATATTCTGCGTGAATACCGCGAATTCGGCTTCAAGACGGCCATCGACGATTTCGGTGCCGGCTATTCGGGGCTCAATCTGCTGGCCGATTTCCAACCGGACCTGATCAAACTCGATATGGCGCTGATTCGCGATATCGACCATGACCGTGTTCGTCAGGCTATCGTTCGGGGGATTGTCACAATCTGTGCGGAGTTGGACGTTACAGTCATCGCCGAAGGCATCGAGAGCGCTGGTGAGCGGGATTTCCTGGCGGACTGCGGAATATTTCTGATGCAGGGTTACTGGTTCGCCAGGCCCGCATTCAAAGCGTTGGCCCAGGTATCCCCTGAAGCGTGGACGCGTTAATTGTTGGTTTTTTCCATTGAAGACATTTGACCATTTGACCGTTATCGGTTTGCGCGAGTGGGTGGCGCTTCCGGATCTGGGAGTCGCCGGCCTTCGGGCAAAAATCGACACCGGAGCCAGCACCTCCAGCCTGCATGCCACCGACATCGAGCCGTTCGAACGCGACGGCGAGAAGTGGGTGCGCTTCACCGCGCACCTGGGCACCGTCGTGCAGCTGCGCCATCGACGCTGCGAAGCGCCGCTGGTCGCCCGCAAGACCATCAAGAGTTCGAATGGCCAGGCCCAGGTGCGCTACGTGATCAGCACCACCCTGGCCCTGGGTGATCGGGTCTGGCCGATCGAGTTCACCCTCGCCTGCCGCAAGTCCATGCGCTATCGCCTGCTGCTAGGTTCCAAAGCCCTGATCGACGGCCAGCTGGTGGTCAATCCGGGCATCAAATATGTACAAGACAAGCCGGTGTTCCCGGTATCTACCTCCTCCACAGGTGTTGCATGAAGATCGCTGTGCTGTCGCGGAACCCGCGTCTGTATTCCACCCGCCGTCTGGTCGAAGCCGGAACCGAGCGCGGGCATGAAATGGTGGTGATCGACACCTTGCGCGCCTACATGAACATTGCCAGCCACAAGCCGCAGATCCACTACCGCGGCAAGCCGCTGGAGGGTTTTGACGCAGTGATCCCGCGGATCGGCGCGTCGGTGACGTTTTATGGCTGTGCGGTGTTGCGTCAGTTCGAAATGATGGGGGTGTTTCCGCTCAACGAATCGGTAGCCATCGCCCGCTCGCGAGACAAGCTGCGTTCGCTGCAGTTGCTGTCGCGCCGGGGCATCGGTTTGCCAGTGACCGGCTTCGCCCACTCGCCGGACGACATTCCCGATCTGATCGACATGGTCAACGGCGCGCCGCTGGTGATCAAAGTGCTCGAAGGCACCCAGGGCATCGGCGTGGTGCTGTGCGAAACCGCAACGGCTGCGGAGTCGGTGATCGAGGCGTTCATGGGCCTGAAGCAGAACATCATGGTGCAGGAATACATCAAGGAGGCCGGCGGCGCCGACATCCGCTGCTTCGTGGTCGGCGACAAGGTGATCGCGGCCATGAAGCGTCAGGCCAAGCCCGGCGAGTTCCGCTCCAACCTGCACCGTGGCGGCAGTGCCAGCCTGATCAAGATCACTCCGGAAGAACGCATGACTGCGTTGCGCGCGGCCAAGGTCATGGGCCTGGCGGTAGCGGGTGTGGATATCCTGCGCTCCAACCACGGGCCGCTGGTGATGGAGGTGAACTCGTCACCTGGCCTGGAAGGGATCGAAACCACCACGGGCAAGAACGTGGCGGGGATCATCATCGAACACCTTGAGAAGAATGGCGGGCCGAACATGACCCGCACAAAAGGCAAGGGATAGGGGCACTGGGGAGCGGCGAGTAAAAGCAGCTTTGGCTTGTAGCTTGCCGCTTGTAGCTGCCGTTAAACGGCATCTCTTGGCAGCATCAACCCCAGCGGCAATCGAACCCGCGCCTCCAGCCCGCCACCGGAGCGGTTGCGCAGTTCAACATTGCCGCCGTGCATCGAAGCAATCCGCTTGACGATCGCCAGCCCCAGGCCGGTACCTTTTCCGCCCCGGGCCCGATCACCTCGGGTGAACGGGTTGAAAATCGCCTCAAGTTCCGATGGGGCGATTCCCGCCCCACGGTCCATTACGCTCAGCACCACGTACGGCGCACTCGTGTCTCCGGATACATAGGCCGCGACGTCCACGCTCCCTCCGGCATGATTCAACGCGTTGCCAATCAGGTTGTTCAGCAAACGCTTCATCGACACCCGACGCAACGGGAACGGCTGGATCGGCTCCAGGCGCAGGCGCACTTTCTCTTCACTCTGGTTGTACGGTGCCGCGACTTCACGCACCAGATCACTGAGATCCACTTCCTCCACCGACTCGTCCCGACCATCACGAATGAACGCGAGGAACTGGTCGAGGATGGCGTCCATGTCTTCGATGTCGCGCACCATATCGTTGGTCAGATCCGTGCGGTCCCCCATCAACTCCAGCGACAGCCGCAAACGGGTCAGCGGCGTACGCAAGTCATGCGAGACCCCCGCCAGCATCAGCTCACGCTCGCGACCGGCCTGCTCGACGTCTTCGGCCATCTGGTTGAAGGCGCGATAAACCTCGGCCATTTCGCTGGGGGTGTCACTGATCGGCAGGCGTACGCTGCGGCCCTGGCCGAGTTGCCGGGCGGCATAGACCAGACGTTTCAATGGCTGATTGAGCTGGCTGACGAAAATCCAGGCAGACGCCGTGGACAGCAACCCGATGGCCAGGAACCAGCCGAGTACGTTCCAGATTTTCTGGCCGCGCAAAGGGTGCGGGTACAACGGCACTTTCAGCCAGCCATCACCGAGGCTAGGTGCGCGCACCCACAACGCTGGCGGCGAATGCATGCGCAAGCGCACTTCGGTGTCGGCGCCCAGCTCCGCCTGCATCTGCCGCTGGTAGATTTCACTGTACGGCCAGTGCTGTTCGCCTTCCGGCACACCGGCGCCGACCACCCGGATCAAGGTCGCGGCATCGGCGATTTTCGCGCGGTTTTCTTCGTCGGCGGCCCAGTAGGCACGCAGCGTCAGGGCGACGCCGTGGCTGTATTGGCGATCCACCAGCACGTCCTCGTTCATCAACAGATAAACCAGGGTCAATGCCTTGGAAAACAATACGACGATGAGCACCAGCCACAGGGTGCGGGAGAAGAAACTTTGGGGGAACCAGACGGGGGTTTTCATGGATAACCGCTACACACTTGCAGGAGCGAGCAATGCTCGCATATTGCGGATTGCGAGTCTGCGTGGACGGCGTTTCCGACCGTTCCCCGCAGACTCGCTCCTACAAATCACCCATCACTTGGTGGAGTTGCCATCCGGCACGAACACGTAGCCGACACCCCAGACGGTCTGGATGTAGCGCGGCTTGGACGGATCGGGTTCGATCATCCGGCGCAGGCGGGAAATCTGCACGTCGATGGAACGCTCAAGGGCATCCCACTCCCGGCCACGGGCCAGGTTCATCAACTTGTCGCGGGTCAGCGGCTGACGGGCATTCATCACCAGGGCCTTGAGCACCGCAAACTCACCGGTGGTGAGCATGTGCACTTCGTCGCCGCGTTTGAGTTCGCGGGTGGCCAGGGACAGCACGTAATCGCCGAACGTGACGTTTTCTTCTTCACTGCCCGGCGCGCCCGGCACCGGTGCGGCCTGACGGCGCAGTACGGCCTTGACGCGGGCCATCAGCTCGTCCGGGTTGAACGGCTTGGCCAGGTAGTCGTCGGCACCCAGTTCCAGGCCCTTGATACGGCTCAGCTCGTCGCCCTTGGCGGTCAGCATGATGATCGGAATCTGATTGTTCGCGCCACGCAGGCGACGGCAAGCAGTCAGGCCGTCTTCGCCGGGCAGCATCAGGTCGAGGACGACCAGGTTGAACACTTCACGCGACAGCAGACGATCCATCTGCTCGGTGTTCGGCACGGCGCGGGCACGGTAGCCCTTGCTGACGAAAAAGCGTTCCAGCAGGCTGCTCAGCCCCGGATCGTCGTCAACGATGAGAATTTTTTCGCCTTCAGCAGTTTGTGCAGTGCTGCTCATTGGATGCTCCTTTTAGCTCGGCGCGCATTATGGCGTAGCTGCCGTTATACGCACCGTGTGCATTGTTAGCAGATTTTTCCTTCACTGCCAGAAAACCGGGGCTTGTGCCTACAGACTGTGTCGCCCCCGAATGACAGAACGCTGGTTATAATGCGCGGCCTTTTGTGTCAGGCAACGTCTGAATCGTTACCGCAGGTGGCCGTCCCTTATTTTCATGGGCGCCGCAGTAATTGTTCGATTTCACGGGTCAATGGGATGCCTTTTGACCCAGGCAGCGGCCAGCATCAAGCCGCCCCACCAGACTCCGGGCCTTCATTTACGCGCCTGCGAGCCTGCTTTCACAATTTGTCAGGTGGTTTTATGGACAGCATCAACAGCCGCATCGCCGAGGAACTCGGCGTACGCCCACAACAGGTCGAAGCGGCCGTCGCGCTACTCGATGAAGGCTCTACCGTTCCCTTCATCGCCCGTTACCGGAAAGAAGTGACCGGCAGCCTCGATGACACCCAACTGCGTCATCTGGAAGAGCGTCTGCGCTACCTGCGAGAACTCGACGAACGGCGCATCAGCATTCTTTCCAGCATCCAGGAGCAGGGCAAACTCACCCCTGAGCTGGAGCGCGAAATCAAACTCGCCGACACCAAGACCCGCCTCGAAGACTTGTACCTGCCGTACAAGCAGAAGCGCCGCACCAAGGGCCAGATCGCCCTGGAAGCCGGCCTCGGCGAACTGGCCGACGGTCTGTTCAACGACCCGTCGCTGGCCCCGGAAGCCGAAGCCGCACGCTTCGTCGACGCCGAAAAAGGCGTGGCCGACGCCAAGGCAGCACTGGAAGGCGCCAAGTACATCCTCATGGAGCGCTTCGCCGAAGACGCCAACCTGCTGGAAAAACTGCGCACCTACCTGAAGCAGGAAGCCACCCTCAGTGCCCGCGTAATCGCCGGCAAGGAAGAGGAAGGCGCGAAGTTCCGTGATTACTTCGAACACGACGAACCGCTGAAAAGCATGCCGTCGCACCGCGCGCTGGCGATTTTCCGTGGCCGCAACGAAGGCATTCTCAGCTCTGCACTGAAAGTCGGCGAAGAGCTGCCGGGCACCCTGCACCCGTGCGAAGGCATGATCGGCCAGCACGTCGGCATCCAGAACCAGAACCGTCCGGCCGACAAATGGCTGAGCGAAGTGGTGCGCTGGACCTGGAAGGTCAAGCTCTACACCCACCTGGAAACCGACCTGCTGGGCGAGCTGCGCGACGGCGCCGAAACCGAAGCGATCAACGTGTTCGCTCACAACCTGCACGACCTGCTGCTGGCCGCCCCGGCCGGCCCGCGCGCCACCCTGGGCCTCGACCCGGGCCTGCGTACCGGCTGCAAGGTCGCGGTGGTCGACTCCACCGGCAAACTGCTGGATCACGCCACGGTTTACCCGCACGTGCCGCACAACAAATGGGATCAGACCATCGCCATCCTGGCCGCCCTGTGCGCCAAGCACTCGGTCGACCTGATCGCCATCGGCAACGGCACCGCCAGCCGTGAGACCGACAAGCTGGCCATCGAACTGATCAAAAAATATCCAGCAATGAAAATGACCAAGGTCATGGTGTCCGAAGCCGGCGCATCGGTGTACTCGGCCTCGGAACTGGCGGCCAAGGAATTCCCGGATCTGGACGTGTCGATCCGTGGCGCGGTCTCGATCGCCCGTCGTCTGCAGGATCCACTGGCCGAACTGGTGAAGATCGACCCGAAATCCATCGGTGTCGGTCAGTACCAGCACGACGTGTCGCAGCTGAAACTGGCGCGCGGTCTGGACGCCGTGGTCGAGGACTGCGTGAACGCCGTGGGCGTGGACGTGAATACCGCCTCCGTGGCACTGCTGGCGCGGATCTCCGGCCTCAACGCGACTCTGGCGCAGAACATCGTGGCCCACCGTGACGAGCACGGCGCATTCAAAACCCGCGCGGCGCTGAAGAAAGTCGCGCGTCTGGGCGAGAAAACCTTCGAACAGGCCGCCGGCTTCCTGCGCGTGATGAACGGCGACAATCCGCTGGATTCCTCGGCCGTTCACCCGGAAGCCTATCCGCTGGTGCAACGCATCGCCGCTGAAACCGACCGTGACATCCGCTCGCTGATCGGCGATGCGGCGTTCCTCAAGCGTCTGGATCCGAAGAAATTCACCGACGAGACTTTCGGTCTGCCAACCGTCACGGACATCCTGCAAGAGCTGGAAAAACCGGGCCGCGACCCGCGTCCGGAGTTCAAGACCGCCGAGTTCCAGGAAGGCGTCGAGGACCTGAAGGACCTGCAACTGGGGATGATCCTCGAAGGCGTGGTGACCAACGTGACCGCGTTCGGTGCGTTCGTCGACATCGGCGTGCATCAGGACGGTCTGGTGCACATTTCGGCGCTGTCGGAGAAATTCATCAAGGATCCGCGCGAAGCGGTGAAGGCCGGTGACGTGGTGAAGGTGAAGGTCATGGAAGTCGACATCCCGCGCAAACGCGTCGGCCTGTCGATGCGCATGAGCGACACCCCGGGCGAGAAGATCGACGGTGCCCGTGGCTCGCGTCCGGGCTCGGCGCCACGCCAGTCGCAAGGTTCGGCGCCGCGCAAGGAAACCACCCCGGCGGCTCCGGCGAACAACGCCATGGCGTCGCTGTTCGCCAACGCCAAGCAGTTGAAGAAACGCTGATGGAGATTCCGGCCGGGCTCGTCGAGAGCGCGTTTTTCAAGCTGTTGGGCTGCCGCCTGCACAGCCTGGAAACCGGGGTGGCGCAAGTCGCCCTGGCGCTGGAACCCGAACTGCGCAATCGCGGCGGCAAGCTGCACGGCGGCGCGCTGTTCAGTCTGGTCGATATCGCCATGGGGCTGGCCTGCTCCAGCACCCACGGCTTCGACCAGCAGAGCGCGACCATCGAGTGCAAGATCAACTACATCCGCGCCGTCTCTGATGGCGAGGTGCTGTGCACGGCGCGGGTGATCCACCCGGGCCGGCGCACGCTGGTGGTCGAAGCCGACGTGATGCAGGGCGACAAACTGGTCGCAAAAGCGCAAGGCACGTTCGCTGTCCTGTAGATGTTGTTCATCATTTTGAGTTAATTTCGGCGCTGTGATCGCAGCGTCGAGCGTTTCTGGGGGAGCGGGCTTGCCCGCGAAGAGGGAGTGTCAGGCAGCATCAGTTCGCCTGACACGACGCCTTCGCGGGCAAGCCCGCTCCCACAGGAACCGCGTAATCTTCGCGTGCATCGGCCAGATTCAGGGAGTGAAGTTGGCGTTTCAACGGGGGCTTCAGAGCCCGACAAACCAGGCGAAAACGCCAGTTTCAACTTCACCCTTGTAGACCGTCCTGCCCACCCCCATATTGGGGCGACTGACGCGTGAAGGAATCCAAATTGAGCGAACTTCTCAACCGCCGCCTGGCTCTGCTCGGCGAGCGCGCTAACCTCTCTCTGCTTGAGCAGTGCCTTCACGGTATCGAACGTGAATGCCTGCGGGTGACCGGCGAAGGCCGCCTGGCCCAGACGCCGCACCCTGAAGCCCTGGGTTCCGCGCTGACCAACGAACAGATCACCACCGACTATTCCGAGTCGCTGCTGGAGTTCATCACGCCCGCCCTGCCGGACCCGGCCGATACCCTGGCCAGCCTGGACAAGATTCATCGCTTCGCCTACAGCAAGCTCGGCAACGAGTACCTGTGGAGTCCATCGATGCCGTGCCCGTTGCCGGCCGAGGAAGACATCCCGATCGCCTATTACGGCACCTCCAACATCGGTCAGCTCAAGTACGTCTACCGCAAGGGCCTGGCCCTGCGTTACGGCAAGACCATGCAGTGCATCGCCGGGATTCACTACAACTTCTCCCTGCCGGAAAAGCTCTGGCCGTTGCTGAAAGAAGCCGAAGGCTTCGTTGGCACTGACCGGGATTTCCAGTCGTCGTCCTATATCGCGCTGATCCGTAACTTCCGCCGCTACAGCTGGCTGCTGATGTACCTGTTCGGCGCTTCGCCGGCGCTGGACGCCGGTTTCCTGCGCGGTCGTTCGCACCAGTTGGAACAGCTGGATCCGGACACCCTGTACCTGCCCTACGCCACCAGCCTGCGCATGAGCGACCTCGGTTACCAGAGCAACGCCCAGGCGGGCCTGACCCCGTGCTACAACGATCTGGCGAGCTACACCGACAGCCTGCGCCAAGCGGTGGCCACGCCGTACGCGCCGTACGTTGAAATCGGTACGCACCAGAATGGCGAGTGGGTGCAACTGAACACCAACATCCTGCAGATCGAAAACGAGTACTACTCCAACATCCGCCCGAAACGCGTGACCTACACCGGCGAGCGGCCGATCCAGGCCTTGATGGCCCGTGGCATCCAGTATGTCGAAGTGCGCTGCCTGGACATCAACCCGTTCCTGCCGATGGGCATCGACCTCACCGAGTCGCGCTTCCTCGACGCATTCCTGCTGTACTGCGCGCTGAACGAAAGCCCGCTGCTGACCAACAACTCCTGCGGCAACGCCACCTCCAACTTCCTCAGCGTGGTCAAGGAAGGTCGCCGTCCGGGCCTGCAATTGCAGCGCGATGGCCAACCGGTCGAGCTGAAGGAATGGGCTGCCGAACTGCTGGAAAAAATCGCTCCGCTGGCGGCATTGCTGGATCAAAGCCATGGCGGCGATGCCCATAGCAAGGCGCTCGATGCGCAGCTCGCGAAGGTCAAGGATTCATCCCTGACGCCTTCGGCCCAGGTGCTGGCGGCGATGGCCACGCACAAGGAAAGCTTCGCGCAATTCTCCCTGCGCCAGAGCCAGGCTCACGCCGAGTTCTTCCGCAGCGAGCCGTTGGCGGCTGACGAGCAAGCGAAGTTCGAAGAACTGGCGCGGTCTTCGCTGGCGCAACAGGCGGAGCTGGAGCAGAACGAGGTGGGCGATTTCGACGTGTTTGTCGGGTCGTATCAGGCGAGTATTCTGGCGATCAGTAACTGATTGATCGGCGTTGGATCGCAGCCCCCTCACCCTAACCCTCCCGAAACGTCGGACCGCCCAGAGGGAGAGGGGACTGACCGCAGTGTTTATCAGAGCTACGTCGACGTGAAATACCGAGTCGAACTCAGGATCTGAAAAGCCCGCGATCAGCTCCCTTTCCCCCTCGCCCCCCTGGGGGAGAGGGTTGGGGTGAGGGGGAAAAAATCTCAAGCCATACCCAAAACTCAAACGCCCCCAACACCAGCGAGCCTTAGATTTTTCCGCTCATAAGCTCATTCTAAAAAGTTATTTATTTTTAGATTCTTAGATCATTTAGTCTCCTTTCACGCCGACGCTCGGTCGCCTGATATGGAGCTCTTGAATGAAACTGAATTTCCCGCTTCGCCTGCTGGCCGTGGCCTCTCTGGCTGCTGCGAGTTTTCTGGCTCAGGCCGCCGACCTCACCGTCGCCTACCAGACCACCGTTGACCCGGCGAAAGTCGCCCAGGCCGACGGCGCCTATGAAAAAGCCACCAAGGCCGACATCAACTGGCGCAAATTCGATAACGGTGCCGACATCATTGCCGCCATCGCCTCCGGTGACGTGCAGATCGGCTACCTCGGTTCCAGCCCGCTGACCGCTGCGATCACCCGCAAAGTCCCGGTGGAAACCTTCCTCATCGCCACCCAGATCGGCGCCGCCGAAGCACTGGTCGCCCGTGACGGCTCCGGCATCAAGACCCCGCAGGATCTGGTCGGCAAGAAAATCGCCGTGCCATTCGTGTCCACCGGTCACTACAGCCTGCTGGCCGCGCTGAAGCACTGGAACATCGATCCTTCGAAAGTCACCGTGCTCAACCTCGCCCCGCCGGCAATCATTGCCGCGTGGAAACGCGGTGACATCGACGCCACCTACGTTTGGGATCCGGCGCTGGGTGTGGCCAAGGAAAACGGCAAAGTGCTGATCACTTCCGGTGAACTGGCCAAGTTCGGCGCGCCGACCTTCGACGCCTGGATCGTGCGCAAGGACTTCGCCGAGAAGCACCCGGAAATCGTCACCGCCTTCGCCAAAGTTACCCTCGACGCCTACGCCGATTACCGCAAGGATCCGAAAGCCTGGCTGGCCAATCAGAGCAACGTCGACAAGCTGGTGAAACTGTCCGGCGCCAAAGCCAGCGACATCCCATTGCTGCTGCAAGGCAACGTCTACCCACTGGCGGCGGATCAGGTCAGCGACCTCGGCGCACCGACCACCAAAGCCATCACCGACACCGCTGCGTTCCTCAAGGAGCAAGGCAAGGTCGAAGCGGTACTGCCGGACTACGCGCCGTACGTCAGCGCCAAGTACATCACCAACTGATCGGGAGTTAATCGCGATGGCCTTGCTACAGCTGGAGCGCATCAGCGCACAGTATCCCGGCAGCCCGGAACCGGTACTGTCCGACATTTCCCTGACCCTCGGCCCTCAGCAATTGCTGGTAGCCCTCGGCCCGTCCGGCAGTGGCAAGACTTCGCTGTTGAACCTGATTGCCGGTTTCGTCGAACCGAGCGCCGGCCGTATCACCCTCGACAATGTGCCGGTCAAAGGCCCGAGCGCTGAGCGCGGCGTGGTGTTCCAGGACGACGCCCTGTTGCCCTGGCAGGACGTGCTGGCCAACGTGGCTTTCGGTCTGGAACTGGCCGGTGTGGCCAAGGACAAACGCGAACAGCGCGCCCGGGAAATGCTCGCGCTGGTCGATCTATCCGGGTTTGAACATCGTCGCATCTGGCAACTTTCGGGTGGCCAGAAGCAGCGTGTTGGCCTCGCTCGCGCCCTCGCAGCCGATCCGCGTGTGCTGCTGATGGACGAGCCCTTCGGCGCCCTTGACGCCTTCACCCGCGAACAGATGCAGGAGCTGTTGCTGCAAGTCTGGCAACGCACCGCCAAACCGGTGTTCCTGATTACCCACGACATTGAAGAAGCGGTGTTCCTCGCCACTGACCTGATTCTGCTGGCGCCGAATCCGGGGCAGATCGTCGAGCGTCTGCACCTGGATTTCGGCCAGCGCTACGCCGCCGGCGAATCGGCGCGGGCGATCAAGTCCGATCCGCGCTTCATCGAAACCCGCGAACACGTGCTGGCTAAAGTGTTCTCGCAACGCAGCGCCGTTCAGCGGCAGGAGCGCGCATGAGCAGTTACGACGTTTCCGCCACCGCCGTGAAACCTGCCGCCACATCGGTGGTGATTCCCGTGCGCCGCCGCCTCAGCACCCGCTGGATCAGCCTGCTGACCTTGTTCGCCTTGCTGGTGATCTGGTGGGCCGTGACGGCCACCGGCCTGATCGAACCGCTGTTCCTGCCGCCACCTTCGGCCGTGCTGCAAAAAGGCTGGTTGCTGGCAACCACGGGGTACATGGATTCGACGTTGTGGCAGCACTTGGGCGCGAGCCTGAGCCGCATTGGTCTGGGCCTTGGGTTTGCGATTCTGACCGCGGTGCCGGTGGGCATTGCCATCGGCGCCAACCGCATCGCCCGTGGCGTGCTCGATCCGCTGATCGAGTTCTACCGGCCGATTCCGCCACTCGCCTATCTGCCGCTGATCGTGATCTGGTGCGGCATCGGCGAGTTGTCGAAAGTGCTGCTGATCTACCTGGCGATTTTCGCTCCGATCGCGATTGCCACCGCGACCGGCGTGCGCACCGTCGACCCGGCCAAATTGCGCGCCGCGCAGTCGCTGGGTGCCACCCGCGCGCAACTGATCCGCCATGTGATTTTGCCAAGCGCCCTGCCGGACATTCTGACCGGTGTGCGCATTGGCTTGGGTGTGGGCTGGTCGACGCTGGTCGCCGCCGAACTGATCGCGGCCACCAGCGGCTTGGGCTTCATGGTGCAGTCGGCCGCGCAGTTCCTGGTCACCGATGTGGTGGTGCTGGGGATTCTGGTCATCGCCCTGATCGCCTTCGCCATGGAGATGGGCCTGCGTGCCCTGCAAAGGAAACTGGTGCCGTGGCACGGCCAGGCCCACTGATTTTTCAGCACTGACTACCCCGACAGTTTCGGGGCCCCGGAATTGAAGAGAACAACCATGAGCAGCCTGAACATCACCCCGTTAAGCTCGGCCCTCGGCGCACAGATCAGCGGCGTCGACATCAGCCAACCGCTGAACCTGGAACAGCGCGACGCCATCGAGCAGGCGCTGCTCAAATACCAGGTGCTGTTCTTCCGCAATCAGCCGATCGAGCCTTCGCAGCAGGCGCGCTTCGCCGCCTATTTCGGCGACCTGCATATTCACCCGATCTACCCGAACGTACCGGAACAACCGGAAGTGCTGATCCTCGACACCGCCGTCACCGACGTGCGCGACAACGCGATCTGGCACACCGACGTGACCTTCCTGCCGACCCCGGCCATGGGCGCGGTGCTCAGCGCCAAGCTGTTGCCGGAGTTCGGTGGCGACACGTTGTGGGCCAGCGGGATTGCAGCATATGAGGCGCTGTCGGCGCCGATGAAAGCGCTGCTCGAAGGGCTGACCGCGACTCACGATTTCACCCGCTCGTTCCCGCTGGAACGCTACGGCAACACGCCCGAAGCGCTGGCGCAGTGGGAAGGCGCGAGGCGCAAAAATCCGCCGCTGTCGCACCCGGTGATTCGCACGCACCCGGTGAGCGGACGGCGTTCACTGTTCGTCAGCGAAGGGTTCACGTCGAAGATCAATGAACTGTCGGAAACCGAAAGCGAAGCGGTGTTGAAGTTCTTGTTCGCCCACGCGACGCGGCCGGAATTCACCATTCGCTGGCGCTGGCAGAAAGATGACATTGCGTTCTGGGACAACCGCGTGACGCAGCATTACGCGGTGGATGATTACCGGCCGGCACGGCGGGTGATGCAGCGGGCTACGGTGTTGGGGGATGTGCCGTTTTTTCGTTGAGCCTTTAACGCCAGAGCAAAATCAAGAGCCCCCCTCACCCTAACCCTCCCGAAACGTCGGACCGCCCGTAGGGAGAGGGGACTGATTGGGGGATGCTTTAAAGATGCACCGACCTGATCGTACTTTGCTGAATCCATAATCGACCGGATTTTTCAGGTCGATGTATGACGCAAGACACCTCGGTAGGCTCCCTCTCCCTACGGGCGGTCCGACGTTTCGGGAGGGCTGGGGTGAGGGGGTGGATCTATCTGACCCACCCCAATTTCGATCACTCCGCCGTCGAAGGCTTCTCCCAAAGATTAATCCCGCCCTCCTGAGCAAACCGGTCAATCTCCGCCAGTTCCTCAGCACTGAAACTCAAATTCTTCAACGCCCCGACGTTCTCGATAATCTGCTCTGGCCGGCTCGCACCAATCAGCGCCGAAGTCACTCGCGGATCG
Source organism: Pseudomonas sp. B40(2017) (assembly GCF_002112855.1). Taxonomy (NCBI): domain Bacteria; kingdom Pseudomonadati; phylum Pseudomonadota; class Gammaproteobacteria; order Pseudomonadales; family Pseudomonadaceae; genus Pseudomonas; species Pseudomonas sp. B40(2017). The sequence continues at coordinate 149,341 of NZ_NEIT01000006.1, read as the reverse complement.
CGCAGCGTCCATGCCAATGCCAGTTGCGCCAGGCTCTGCCCACGACGTTTGGCGATCTCGTTCAACGCCCGCACGTGAGCGATGTTCGCCTCGGACAAATGCGAAGCCTGCAACGAACCACCACCCGGACGATTGACCCGCGCATCCGCCGGCACGCCGTTGAGGTACTTGTCGGTCAGCAGGCCTTGCGCCAGCGGGGTGAAGGCAATTACGCCGGTGCCAAGTTCGTCAGTGGTGTCGAGCAGGTCCTTTTCCACCCAGCGGTTGAGCAGGTTGTACGCCGGCTGATGGATCAACAGCGGTACTTTCCACTCTTTGAGCAGTGCCGCGATCTCGCGGGTTTTCACCCCGGAGTAAGACGAGATACCGATGTACAGCGCCTTGCCCTGCTGCACCGCCGTGGCAAGGGCGCTGGCGGTTTCTTCCAGCGGGGTGTCCGGGTCGAAGCGGTGCGAATAGAAGATATCCACATAGTCCAGGCCCAGGCGTTGCAGGCTCTGGTCGAGGCTGGCCAGCACGTATTTGCGCGAGCCGCCGCCCTGACCGTAAGGGCCGGGCCACATGTCCCAGCCGGCCTTGCTGGAGATGATCAGTTCATCGCGGTACTGCTTGAAGTCTTCGCGCAGCAGACGGCCGAAGTTGATCTCGGCGCTGCCGTAGGGCGGGCCATAGTTGTTGGCCAGGTCGAAGTGGTTGATGCCCAGGTCGAACGCCGTGCGCAGCAACGAGCGCTGTGTGTCGATCGGCGTGCTGTCGCCGAAGTTGTGCCACAGGCCCAGGGACAGCGCCGGCAGCACCAGACCGCTGCGTCCGACGCGGCGGTAAGGGATGGAGTCATAGCGGTTTTCGGCAGCGGTGTAAGTCATCGAATCCTCTCTTGTCGGTCTTGAATCGGGTGTCGATTGCTACGCAAATCTGTTGCCGGGCCGGTCGAGGCCAAGGTTCTGGCGCAAGGTCCGGCCCTCGTATTCGGTTCTGAACAGCCCACGCCGTTGCAGTTCCGGGACCACGCCATTGGCGAAGTCTTCGAGCCCGCCGGGCAGATGTGGCACCAGCACGTTGAAACCGTCCGCCGCGCCCTGCTCGAACCATTCCTGCAAACGGTCGGCAATCTGCGCCGGAGTGCCGACGACGCTGTAATGTCCGCGACCGCCGGCGATTCTGCGGCCCAGTTCGGCCAGAGTCAGATGCTCGCGGCCGGCCAGTTCGGTCAGCAGTTTCTGTCGGCTCTGCTGACCGCTGTCGGTCAGCGGTAATTCCGGCAGCGGCCCGTCCAGCGGGTACTTCGACAGATCGAAGTTGCCCAGCATACGCCCAAGCAAGGCGACACCAACCTCGGGTTCGACCAATTGCTGAAACGTTTCACATTTTTCCTGCGCTTGGGCTTCCGTCTGCCCGACCACGACAAACACGCCGGGCATGATTTTCAGCGAATCGGCACTGCGTCCGTACTTCGGCAAGCGCCCCTTGAGGTCGGCGTAAAACGCCTGGGCGCTGGCCAGTGAAGTCTGCGCGGTGAACACCACTTCGGCGGTCTGTGCAGCCAGTTCACGTCCGGTTTCCGACGAGCCGGCCTGCACGATCACGGGCTGACCCTGTGGCGAACGCGCGACATTCAGCGGGCCTTGGACCCGGAAGTGCTCGCCAACGTGATTCAGCACGTGCAGTTTTTCCGGGTCGTAATACGCGCCGCTGGCCTTGTCGCGAATGAAGGCATCGTCCTGCCAACTGTCCCAAAGCCCGGTGACGACCTGATGAAACTCCCGTGCGCGGCTGTAGCGTTCGGCATGGCCGATGTGTTCGTCGCGGCCGAAATTCTGCGCTTCGGCGGCATTGTCCGAGGTCACCAGGTTCCACCCCGCTCGCCCGCCGGACAGGTGATCGAGCGAAGCGAACTTGCGCGCCACGTGGTACGGCTCGTTGTAACTGGTGGTCGCGGTGGCGATCAGGCCGATGTGTTCGGTCACTGCGCTCAATGCCGAGAGCAAGGTCAGCGGCTCGAAATGATCGGAGCGGGCCATGCGGCTGGCGATGTCCTGGGTCGGCGCGGCTACGCTGTCGGCGACGAACAGGGTGTCGAACTTCGCTGCCTCGGCAATCTGCGCCAGGCGTTTGTAATGGGCGAAATCCAGTCCCGCGTTGGCCGGTACGTCTGGATGACGCCACGCGGCGACGTGGTGCCCGGTGGCCATGAGGAACGCGCCGAGTTTCAGCTGTCTGCTCATCTCAGAAGTCCTTGCGCAGTTGCACGCCGAAGTAGCGCTCGTCGTCGCGAGGTACGGCGCGGTAGATGTAGTTGCCTCCGCTGGCGAGCAGCGGCGAATAGGACTTGTCGGTGAGGTTCTTGCCGAGCAACGCCACGCGCCAGCCGTTGGTGTAATCGGCCAGAGCCACGCTGGCGTTCCAGAGACCGTAGGCGCCCTGTTTGGTGTCGGCGTTCTGGCTGATGTCGTACTGCACTTCGCTCTGCCAGCTGTAGTCGGTGCCGAGTTCGATATCCAGGCCGTTATCCAGCGGGATGGTGTAGTCGGCCCGCACATAGCTTTTCCAGTCCGGGCTGAACGGCAGCGGTTTGCCGTTAACGTTGCACGACGCCGCCGCGCCCGCCGGGCAGGCGAACTCATCAATGCGGGCGCGGGTGTAGGCCAGCGCACCCGAGAACTTCAGTTGCTGGGTCGCCTGCAGGGCGAAATCAAGTTCCACACCTTCGGTGCTGACGCTGCCGGCGTTGATCAGGCGCGTTACGACTTGCCCGGCGACGGTGTCGAAAAAATTCGCCTGATAGTTGTCGTAGTCGCTGTGGAAAACCGCGAGGTTGGTGGTCAGGCGATTGTTCCAGGACGAAGCCTTGATCCCCGCCTCCCAGGTGTTGGAGGTTTCCGGTTTCAGCGCTTCGGTGTCGCGCGGCTGCATGTTGAAGAACACGTTGTAGGCCGGGCCTTTGTAGCCACGCGAATAGGTCAGATAAGTGGTGACGGTATCGCTCAGGTCGTACTGCAAACCGAGCCGGCCGGACCAGCCGTCCTCATCCACCGACCCGGAACTGCGGGTGGCCGGTTGAATGCCGCTGACGGTGGTGGCGGAAGTGGAAACGCGACGGTGATCGTATTCCAGATCGTCGTGGGTGTAGCGCAGGCCGGCGATGCCACGAAAGTCCGAGGTGAAATTCAGCGTGCTTTCGCCGAACACCGCGTAGCTGTCGCTGGTGGTGCTGTAATCGGCGACGCCACGGTTGATGCTGGTTGTTGTAGTTAGCGTGCGCTGATAAGTCTCGTCATCCTTGCCATGCATGTAGAACAGGCCGCCAACGTATTCGAGGAACTCGCCTTTCGGCGAGGCCAGACGCAGCTCCTGCGAGTACTGGTCGAAGGCCAGATCGCCCTTGTCCGCCGTGCCGGGGAACGCAGTCGTCACCGTGCCGAGGCGATCGCCGTCCTGATACTGGGTGTTGTCCCAGCCACGCCACGCGGTGATCGACGTCAGGGTGTAATCGCCCAGTTGCCAGTCGAGCTGGCCGGACAGGCCCTTGTTGGTGTCCTCGACGTGGGAGCGGGTGTCGGTGTTGATGTCGCGATTGTGGCTGGTGGCACTGACCGGGCTCAACGCATTGGCGAAGGCCGGGGTCAGAGCCTTGGTCACGACGCCGTTGGGGCCGTCATCGTGGGACTGCATGTAGTCGGCGATCAGGGTGAAGGTGACGTCGTCGTTCGGGGTGAATTCCAGTTTGCCGCGCACGCCGCGATGGTTGTAGCCGTTGACCTCCTGACCGTTGTGCTGGTTGTCGACGTTGCCGTCGTAAGTGCCGAACAAGGTGCTGATCGAGCCCTTGAGCGTGTCCGGAATCAGGCTGCCGCCGATGCCGAACCGGGTGCGGCTTTCGTTGCCGCTGTAATACGACTGATCGATGTAGCCGTGGGTCGCGGCGGTCGGCGCCTTGCTGGTGATGTTCAGCACGCCGGCCGAGGCGTTCTTGCCGAACAGCGTGCCTTGCGGGCCGCGCAAGACTTCGACGCGTTCCAGGTCCAGCAGATCCAGAGTGGATTGGCCGGGGCGCGCATAAACCACACCATCAATCACCGTAGCCACCGTCGGTTCGACGCCCGGCGAGGTGGAAATCGTCCCCACGCCACGCACGAACAACGAGGTGTCCTTGTTCGATGCGCCGGTGCGGAAATTCAGCGACGGCACTTGCTGGACGATGCTCGCCACGCTGTTGCGGTTGTCGCGTTCCAACTGCTCGCCGTCGATCACCGACACCGCCACCGGCACTTTTTGCAGCGACTCTTCGCGGCGGGTGGCGGTGACCGTGACGGATTTGAGGGTCGGCTCCTGATCGGTGCTGTCGGCGGCGAACGCGACGGGCAGCGGCAGCGCGGCCAGCCCGGTGAGTAGCCAGCCCGCAGCGCGGATCGATTGCGCCAGTTTGTGTGTCGCCCCAGGAATGTTGTGCATGTTTGCCCGCTCGAAAAGTTGCCCTGAACCGCTGCCGTTCTGCGACGACAGCGCCTGTCTCGGTGTCTTGGGCATTCGCTCGAGCGAGTAGCAGACAACGCGCTTTGTTAGCGCTAACATCGCCAGTATTGGCAAGCCGGACATAGATCGTCCAATACTGAAAAATTACTTTTATATGCGTTTTGGTTTTCAAGAAGGATCGAGCCTTGAGCGAAGAAAAGCCCCGCAAACGCCGTGGCGCTGGTCGCGTGACCCTCAACGCGGTGGCGCGCCAGGCCGGTGTTTCGGCGATCACCGTGTCGCGCTATTTCAACCAGCCGGAACAGGTCTCGCCCGAGCGTCGCGAACGGATCGCGGCGGTGGTCGCCGAACTGGGTTATGTGCCGAATCTGGTGGCCGGCGGACTCGCCTCGGCACGGGGGAAAATCGTCGGTATGGTGATCCCGAACATTTCCGGGCCGATCTTCGCCAACACCATTCAGGGCTTCAGTGACACCCTCAGCCGTCACGGCTACCAGCTACTTCTGGCCTCGAGTTACTTCAGCACTGAACAGGAAGAAAACGCGGTGCGGGCCTTCCTCGGCTGGTCGCCGGCGGCGCTGGTGGTGACCAGTCACTTCCACAGCGCGGGCACGGAAAAGATGCTCGCCGAAGCGGATATCCCGGTGATCGAAACCTGGGATTACCAACCGGATCGCGAGCCGATGCAGATCGGTTTCTCGCACTTTGAAGTGGGTGTCAGCGCCGCTCGTTATCTGCACGGCAAAGGCTATCGACGCATCGCCTTCGTGCAGAACAGCGCACCCGGCGACTTCAGCGCACTGGAACGCCGCGACGGTTACGCCGCGACCGTGCGCAAGCTAGGACTTGAGCCCTGGGTATTCGCACCCGACGCCGATCGCGCCCCGTTCGAGGCCGGCAAGCAAGCGATGGAAGCACTGATGAACGCCTCCCCACGCCCGGACGCGATCATCTTCGCCAACGACAACCTCGCCGCCGGCGGCCTGCTCGCCGGACAACGCGCCGGCCTCAACATCCCCGAAGACTGCGCCGTCCTCGGCTTCGGCGACTACCCGTTCGCCGAGATGCTGCTGCCGAGCCTGAGCACCATCAAACCGCCGGCGCTGGAGATTGGCGTACTGGCAGCGACGCGGGTGCTGGAAAGCCTTGGCGTGCTGCCGAGCGATGAGGTGCAGCGGTTGAATCTGCTGCAGTGCACGGTCATTGAGCGGGAAAGTACCTGACGAATATGGCGTGGGCTGGTTTGGCTATGCTCTAAATGAAACCGCGAAGGCGCCCGACCAAACACCGACTATGCCGCAGGCCTCCCCATGCACACCGCAATCATCATCTTCTTCGGCCTGATCCTGCTGGCGCTGATGTTTTACATCGGCGAGCGCATCGGCTTCAGTCGGCAGACGCTGGCCTATGGTTTCGCGGCGTTGTGGCTGGCGTTGACGGTGATCAACGGTGCGGTCGGCGTGGTCCACGCCGGGCAGCCGTTGGGGTCGGAGATTGCGATCGGCAGCGCCGTGTATGGTGTGCCGCTGGCGGCGATGGTGTTGTTCATGGTGCTGAGCGCCGAGACTTGAAAGCGTCCCGGCGCCCTGCCCCGATCAACGCACCAGATGCAGGAACTGCATGTGCCGTTCGTACTGGTCGAGGATGTCGTTGATGATCTGCTCTTTCGTGTAACCGACCAGATCGTAATCCTGACTGCCCTCGCTCAAGTGCACCTCGGCACGGTAGTAGCGGCGATTGTTGAGCTGTTTGGAACCCATCCCGCCTCGAGCGAACGACGGCGTGAAGTAGCCGCGCATCTGCACCTGATAGATGAACGGGTGCTGCTCGCCGTGACCGATTTCCAGGCTGACGCTGTCGTGCGCCGGGTCCGGTTGGGTGACCACGTTCAGGCCTTTCTCGGCGAACACGGCCGTAACTTCTTCGATGGCCGGTTTCACCGTGGTGTCCATGAAACGGTACACCTCGTCGCGCGACGGGAAGTGCACCGCCTGGCTCAGACGCTGACGCCAGCCGCCCTTGCCACGCCGTGAACCGGACACCGGCGCCAGGGAATGCAGTTGCGCGATCTGCTTCTGCGACTCCAGATAGAACGCCTTGTGCAGGCCCCACATCATCAGCAGCAAGATCATCGAGAACGGCAACGAGGTCAGCACCACCGCCGACTTCAACGCATCGATGCTGCCGGAGAACAGCAGCGCACTGGTCACCAGCGCGGTCATCGCACCCCAGAACACCCGCAGCCATTTCGGCCCGTCTTCATCCGGGTTGCCGCCCTTGGCCGACAGGGTCGAGAGCACCACGGTGCCGGAGTCGGCGGAGGTGACGAAGAACACGAAGCTGATGAACACCGTCACCGCGATGACGGTCTTGCTCCACGGATAGGTTTCCAGCAGCAGGTAAAGGGTCATCGACGGGTTGTCGAGGGCCGACATGCCCAGTGCCGTCATACCGTGATTGAGCACCTGGTCGATGGCGCTGTTGCCGAAGATCGACATCCACGCCAGGGTGAAACCCAGCGGAATCAGCAGCACGCCGAAGACGAATTCGCGGATGGTCCGGCCACGGGAAATCCGTGCGATGAACAGGCCCACGAACGGCGACCATGCAATCCACCAAGCCCAGTAGAACACCGTCCAGCCGCCGAGCCAGTCACTCGGTTTGTCGTAGGCATAGAGATCGAAACTCTTCATCGGCAAAGCGCCGAGGTAGTCACCGAGGTTCTGGATCAGGGTGTTGAGCAAATGCTGGGTGGGGCCGGCGAACAACACGAACAGCAGCAACGCACAGGCCAGCAGCATGTTGATGTCTGACATCACCCGCACACCTTTATCCACGCCGGAGACGGCGACGATGATCGCCGCGCCCATCATCAGCGTGATCAGGCCTACCTGAATCCACTGGGTGTGGGCGATGCCGAACAGATAGTCCAGACCGGAGTTGAGATGGAGCACGCCGAAGCCCATGTCCGCACCGAGGCCGAACACCGTGGCGATGATGCCGAAGCCGTCCACCGCGTAGCCGATGGGACCGTTGATGCGTTTGCCGATCAGCGGATACAGCGCCGAACGCAGGGCCAGCGGCAGGTTATGCCGATACGCGAAATACGCCAGCGCCATGCCGACAAAGGCGAACACGCCCCAGCCGTGGAGGCCCCAGTGCAGAAACAGAATCTGCATCGCCTGACGCGCCGCGTCCGCCGTGCCAGCCTCGCCTTGCGGCGGCTGAAGCATGTGGGTCAGCGGTTCGGACACGCAGAAGAAAAACAGCGTGATGCTGATCCCGGCGGCGAACAGCATGCCGGCCCAGGACAGGTAACTGAATTCGGGTTCGTCGTGGTCAGCACCGAGTTTGATCTTGCCGTAGCCCGACAACGCGGTAACCACCACGAAGATCAGATACAGGGTCATGGCGAGCATGTAGTACCAGCCGACCGTGTTGGCCGCCCAGTTTTGCGCTTCGAGAAGCCAGGCGCCGGCCTGTTCCGGCATGGCGATGACGGTCAGGCCGAACAGCAGAATCACCGTCGCGGCGAACCAGAACACCGGCGGATTCATGCGCACCAGACCGCTGGCGGGGGTGGACGATGCACTCATGAACGGTGCACCTCAAGGCGTTGGGAAATGGCTGAAATGATCGGACTCAGCAAAGGCAAGCCTCCTGTTGTGAGCGGGCAGCGAACCGCCGGTTTAACTTGAATGAACGTTCAAGTTAAACATGGATAGCGCGCCAAGGACTAATCGCAGGGCTCAGCGGTACTTTTCGTACGCTAGCTCAAGGAGAGGTATGACGGGGGTTTGGAAGGATTCGTTCAGTTATCGGTGTTGTGTGAAGGCCCATCGCGAGCAGGCTCGCTCCCACATTTGCAACGCGGCTCACTGTGGGAGCGAGCCTGCTCGCGATGGGGCCGGATCAGTCGGAGGAGATGCAAAGGCTACTTCTGCGTCCCGTCATCATGCTGCAGGTTGGCCTGGGTCAGGTTGCACCCGGCGGGCACGCTGCGGGTCAGCCACACGTTGCCGCCGATGGTCGAACCCTTGCCGATGGTGATCCGCCCGAGAATCGTCGCTCCGGCGTAGATCACCACGTCGTCCTCGACGATCGGGTGGCGTGGATGGCCTTTCTGCAACTGGCCGTCCTCGTCCGCCGGGAAGCGCTTGGCGCCGAGGGTCACCGCCTGATAAATCCTGACGCGCTCGCCGATGATCGCGGTCTCGCCGATCACCACACCTGTCCCGTGGTCGATGAAGAAACTGCGGCCGATCTGCGCGCCCGGATGAATATCGATGCCGGTCGCCGAGTGGGCGATTTCCGAGCTGATCCGCGCCAGCAGCGGCAGGCCTGCGCGGTACAAATGGTGGGCCAGACGATGGTGAATCACCGCCAGAATCCCCGGATAGCACAGCAGCACTTCATCGACGCTGCGCGCCGCCGGGTCGCCGTGGTAGGCGGCCAGCACATCGGTGTCGAGCAGGCTGCGCAGGCCCGGCAGTGCGAGGGCGAAATCCTGGATGATCCTGATCGCCTGTGCCTCGACTTCAGTGTCAGCCTGGGCGCTGTGACGGGCGACGTAACGCAACTCGAGTCGTGCCTGGGCCAGCAACGCATTCAGCGCGACATCGAGGGTATGACCGACGTAAAAATCCTCGCTCTCTTCACGCAGATCCACCGGCCCCAGCCGCATCGGAAACAGTGCGCCGCACAGGGCTTCAAGGATCTGCGCCATCGCATCGCGGGACGGCAATTCGCGCCCGCCCTGCTCGCCGGACGCGCGGCCATTCTGTGCACGCCACTGATCCCGCGCGGTACGCAGCTGGCTGACGATGGTCTGCAATTGCCAATGGCTGGAACGCTCGCTCACGGTAAAGACTCCTCACGGGCGGCCGGACTGTCTGGCCGCGTCAACGGCGCCTACTTTACGGCAAGCCCACGGGCGCGAATTAAGAACCGATAGTGCTGGCCTAAGCACGTTTGGCTATAAGCGATTGACGGTTGCCCCGGTAAATCGGCGTGCCTATAGTCCGGTGATCTTCCTCCGCCAGTACGGAACCATGTCCACACAACCGATCAAACAACAGCTGCAACGCTTCAACCGCCTCGACCTGCTCGGCCAACCGACCCCACTGGAAAAGCTCGAGCGTCTGTCCACCTGGCTCGGCCGCGATGTCTACATCAAACGCGACGACCTGACGCCGCTGGCCATGGGCGGCAACAAGCTGCGCAAGCTCGAATACCTCGCCGCCGATGCCCTCGCCCAAGGCGCCGATACCCTGATCACCGCCGGTGCACTGCAATCGAACCACGTTCGCCAGACCGCCGCGCTGGCCGCGAAACTGGGCCTGGGTTGCGTGGCCCTGCTGGAAAATCCGCTGGGCACCGACGACAGCAACTACACCGGCAACGGCAATCGCCTGCTGCTGGACCTGTTCGACACCAAGGTCGAGCTGGTCGACAACCTCGACAATGCCGACGAACAACTGGCCGCCCTCGCCGTGCGCCTGCGCAGCAACGGCAAGAAGCCGTATCTGGTGCCGATCGGAGGCTCCAACGCCCTCGGCGCGCTGGGTTACGTGCGCGCCGGTCTGGAGCTGGCAGAACAGATCAAGGACACCGGCCTGCAATTTTCCGCTGTGGTCCTGGCCTCGGGCAGCGCCGGTACCCATAGCGGTCTGGCACTGGCCTTGAGCGAAGCCCTGCCACAACTGCCGGTGATCGGCGTGACGGTGTCGCGCAGCGAAGAAGATCAGCGCCCGAAAGTCCAGGGCCTGGCCGAACGCACCGCCGACCTGCTGGGCGTGGCGCTGCCGGACAGCTTCAAGGTCGAGTTGTGGGACGAATACTTCGGCCCGCGCTACGGCGAGCCGAATGCCGGGACACTGGCGGCGGTGAAACTGCTGGCGAGTCAGGACGCCGTGCTGCTCGATCCGGTCTACACCGGCAAGGCCATGGCCGGGCTGCTCGACGGCATCGGTCGCGGGCGTTTCGACGACGGCCCGATCATCTTCCTGCACACCGGCGGCGCCCCGGCGTTGTTTGCGTACAAGGATTTTCTCTGACGCGCTCGTTCCCACGCTCTGCGTGGGAATGCATCCCGGAATACGAAAAACACATATTCCACAGATGAATAACAAACGGAAAATTCATTATTTTCCATTCTAAAAGAACCGTCATATAGTCTCGCCGCAGGCGAATTTCGCGAGAGACGCATAAGCTGCTTTAAGGCAGGATAGCGCTGTCGTCCAATTCCCGGATTCGCCAACTTTCCTTAAGCGTCTTCCATAAGAAAACACAGGGGCTTGTCATGATTCTTTCCGCACTACGTCGAAATCTGCTGGTAGGTTCGCTGGGCCTGGCACTGAGCGCCGGTCTGATCAGCAGCGCCGTTGCCGGTGAACAACTGCAACAGATCAAGGACAAAGGCGTTATCAACGTCGGCCTGGAAGGCACTTACCCACCGTTCAGCTTCGTCGATGCCGACGGCAAGCTGTCGGGTTTCGAAGTCGAACTGTCCGAAGCCCTGGCCAAGAAGCTGGGCGTGAAGGCCAAGATTCAGCCGACCAAATGGGACGGCATCCTCGCGGCACTGGAATCCAAGCGTCTGGACGTCGTGGTCAATCAGGTGACCATCTCCGACGAGCGCAAGAAGAAGTATGACTTCTCCGAGCCATACACCGTTTCCGGGATTCAGGCGCTGGTACTGAAAGACAAGGCCGCCGCGCTGAACATCAAATCCGCCGCTGACCTGTCCGGCAAGAAAGTCGGCGTGGGCCTGGGCACCAACTACGAACAGTGGGTCCGCGCCAACGTGCCGGGTGCCGACGTGCGCACCTACGACGATGATCCGACCAAGTTCGCCGACCTGAACAACGGCCGTACCGACGCGATCCTGATCGACCGTCTGGCCGCACTGGAATACGCCAAGAAAGCGCCGAAAACCGTCGCCGCCGGTGAAGCCTTCTCGCGTCAGGAAGCCGGTATTGCCCTGCGCAAAGGCGAGCCTGAACTGCTGGCCGCCGTGAACAAGGCCCTCGACGAACTGCGTGCCGACGGCACCCTTGAGAAGCTGTCCACGAAATACTTCAACGCTGACGTCACCCAATAATGGAAGAAGCTTTCCAACTCGCACTGGACTCCGCGCCCTTCCTGTTGAAGGGCGCGTACTACACGGTAATCCTTAGCCTGGGCGGCATGTTCTTCGGCCTGCTGCTGGGCTTTGGCCTGGCGTTGATGCGCCTGTCGCGCTTCAAGTCGGTCAGCTGGCTGGCCCGCATCTACGTGTCGTTCTTTCGCGGCACGCCGTTGCTGGTGCAACTGTTCGTGATCTATTACGGCTTGCCGCAATTGGGCATGGAACTCGACCCGCTGCCGGCGGCGCTGATCGGCTTCTCGCTGAACATGGCCGCCTACGCCTGTGAAATCCTGCGGTCCGCGATCGGCTCGATTGAACGCGGCCAGTGGGAAGCCGCTGCGAGCATCGGCATGACCCGCGCGCAGACCCTGCGCCGGGCCATCCTGCCGCAGGCGATGCGCACGGCGTTGCCGCCGCTGGGCAACAGCTTCATTTCGCTGGTCAAGGACACCGCACTGGCCGCCACCATTCAGGTGCCGGAGCTGTTCCGTCAGGCGCAGCTGATTACCGCCCGGACTTTCGAAGTCTTCACCATGTATCTTGCCGCCGCGCTGATCTACTGGATTCTGGCCACGGTGCTGTCGCACTTCCAGAACAAGTTGGAAGAGCGGGTCAATCGGCACGACCAGGAGTCCTGACCCCATGATTGTCGTGGAAAAACTGACAAAGCAGTTCAAGGGTCAAGTCGTGCTCAACGGCATTGATCTGGAGGTGAAGGAAGGCGAGGTCGTGGCAATCATCGGCCCCAGCGGCTCGGGCAAGACCACGTTCCTGCGTTGCCTGAACTTCCTCGAGGAACCCACCAGCGGCCGGATCAAGGTCGGCGAGATCGAGATCGATACCAGCCGCCCGCTGAACCAGCAGCAGAGCCTGGTGCGCAACCTGCGCCAGCATGTGGGCTTCGTGTTCCAGAACTTCAATCTGTTCCCGCACCGCACCGCCCTGGAAAACGTCATCGAAGGCCCGATCGTGGTCAAGAAGACGCCCCGCGATGCAGCCATTGCCCTGGGCAAGAAGCTGCTGGCCAAGGTTGGCCTGGCGGGCAAGGAAGACGCCTACCCACGGCGCCTGTCCGGTGGCCAGCAACAGCGCGTGGCGATTGCCCGGGCGCTGGCGATGGAGCCAGAAGTGATCCTGTTCGACGAGCCGACCTCGGCCCTCGATCCGGAACTGGTGGGTGAAGTGCTGGCGACCATCCGCGGCCTCGCCGAGGAGAAACGCACCATGGTGATCGTCACCCACGAAATGGCATTCGCCCGTGATGTGGCCAACCGCGTGGTGTTTTTCGATAAAGGCGTGATCGTCGAACAAGGTGAAGCGAAAGCGTTGTTTGCCAATCCGAAAGAAGAACGCACTCGACAGTTCCTCAGCAAGTTCAGAAATAACAGCTGACCTGTAAACTTTCCGGAATACAAACTTCCATGGATGGAAGTTTCGCTTACACCCTCCCCACTAAACAATTAATCAAGTGACTGCATTACATATATATGTCCTGCAACAGTCTCGCCGCGATTAAAGTTCGCCCCCCTCCAAATTTCCAGCTGTACAAACCGACCGACGACAGAACGATAAAATCCGGCAAAAGCTGTGGCTCGATTCGCCATGCAGAATAGGTAGAGTGCCTTATCTGCGTAGGAAGCTTCTGATAAATCCGTAATTCTCCAATTAACTAACCCTGTCCGTTGACACGCCATTCAGCGAACTTTTATCTAGTCACTCATCGCGCCCCACAACATTACCAAGACCCGATAACGAATGGCCGAACGACCCTGTTTTTATTACCGGGCAATTCACGCCATTTGAACTTTCAGAAACGGATTTCGCTGCAAGGCTTCAAGGAGAGGATTTCATGACCCGCACTTCGCACATTCCCGAACTGGCCGCGCCGAGCCTGGCGCCATCCCGAAACAACGGCATCAACCTCGCGGCAGCGGCTCATCTGCTGGTCGATGTGCCGCCTTATCCGGACATGGACACCGGCGATCTGATCGAACTGTTTTGGGACAACTGCTACGTCGCCTCTCACGTGCTGACAGCACAGGACGTCGCAACCCCAGTCAGCCTGCGAGTGCCGGAAAGCTTCATCGCCAGCGGCTCGTCTCGCATCCACTATCGAGTCATGCGGGTGGGGCACGGGCCATCGCTGTCGGCGGCGGCGCGGGTCACGGTCAAGCTCGACTGCCCCGGAGGACAGCCTCCAGCGCTGTGTGGCGACGAAAACCAGCAACTGGCACCGGTGACGCTGCCCGAGACCATTCGCCGTCAGGGCGTCAACGCGAACCAGATCAGACGCGGCGTGCCACTGACTATCGAGCCGTATCTGAACATGGCCGAAGGCGATGCCATCACCTTGCGCTGGGGCGATGTACGGATGGATCTGGCACGCATCACCCCTGCCGATATCGGCAAGCCGATTCAGGTCTGGGTGCCGCCGGCAGTCATCACCGAGGCCGGCGAGGATCTGCGTCTGGACGTGACCTATTGCATCCTCGACCGGGTCGGCAACAACTCGCGCTGGGCACCGCCGCGAACGCTGAAGATCGGATGCGTGAATCCCTACCTCAAGGTGCCGCTCAAGGAAACGCTGAAGGCGGCAGAGCCACAAAAGAAATGAGCCAAAACGGTCGATGAGGGACGCCGTCCCTCGTCGCCGCACGCTTAACCATCCAGACCACGCCCCCTTCTATACATATTCCTAAAAGTTAGTTTATTTAAATTTTATACGCGCTTAGGGTATATACACCGGACCACCGGACATTCTTTCGTTCGCCGCACCTTTGCGGCGTTTTTCATGAGATGTGAGGTAGGTAGCATGGTCCGGAACACAATCACCCCAGTGCAGATCGCCAGGGCATTGCGTGCAGCCAAGGAGCGGCACTGATGTCCAGTCTGGCAGACGCAAACGTCCAGAGTGACCTGGACATCGCCCCGCTGTTGTTGCCCGCACAAGTGCTGCGCAACGACGCTCAAGCCATCAAGGCCGCCCATGAGCTGGCGCAGGTCGCCCGCGTGCAGGCCGCCAAACGTGATCGCCAGCGCAAGCTGCCATGGTCGGAAATCGAACAGTTCACCCGCAGTGGCCTCGGCAGCATCGCGATTCCGCGCGAGTACGGCGGCCCGCAGGTTTCCTTCGTCACCCTGGCCGAGGTGTTCGCGATCGTTTCCGCCGCCGACCCGGCGCTGGGACAGATCCCGCAGAACCAGTTCGGCATCATCAACCTGATCCTCGGCAGCGCCACCGAGCAGCAGAAAAAGCATCTGCTGCAGAGCGTGCTCGAAGGCTGGCGCATCGGTAACGCCGGGCCTGAACGCGGCACCAAGGACACCCTGGAACTGAAGGCGCGCATCACCGCTGACGGCGATGACTACGTGATCAATGGCCAGAAGTTCTACTCCACCGGCGCCCTGTTTGCCCACTGGGTCGCAGTCAAGGCGCTCAACGATGACGGCAAGCAAGTGCTGGCTTTCGTCCGGCGCGGCACGCCGGGATTGCGCATCGTCGATGACTGGTCGGGTTTCGGCCAGCGCACCACCGCCAGCGGCACGATCCTGTTGAACAACGTGCGGGTCGACGCCGGCCTCGTGGTGGACAACTGGAAGATCAACGAAAAGCCCAACACCCAGGGCGCGGTGTCGCAGCTGATTCAGGCAGCGATCGACGCCGGCATCGCCCGTGGCGCCATCGATGACGCCATCGAATTCGTCAAGACTCGCGCCCGGCCGTGGATCGACGCCAACGTCGAACGGGCCAGCGATGACCTCTACGTGATCGCCGACATCGGCAAACTGAAAATCGAACTGCACGCCGCCGAAGCGCTGCTGCGCAAGGCCGGGCAGGTGCTGGATCAGGTGCACGCCGCGCCACTGACCGCCGAATCCGCCGCCCGCGCGTCGATTGCCGTGGCCGAAGCCAAGGTGCTGACCACCGAGATCTCATTGCTGGCCAGCGAAAAACTCTTCGAACTGGCCGGCAGCCGCGCCACCCTCGCCGAATTCAACCTCGACCGTCACTGGCGCAACGCCCGGGTGCACACCCTGCACGACCCGGTGCGCTGGAAATACCACGCGGTCGGCGCCTATCGCCTCAACGGCAAGTTGCCGGCTCGCCATTCCTGGATCTGACGACCCGAACACTTTTGACCAGATCTCTGGAGAAACACATGACTCTTTCCCATCCCGTCGCGCTCATCACCAGCGACGAGCAAGCCCTGATCGTCGCCAGCGACCTGGCCGAAGATTTCCAGCGCGACAGCAACCTGCGCGACCGCGAACGCCGCCTGCCGCTGCCGGAACTCGACGTGTTTTCCCGCTCCGGCCTGTGGGGCATCAGCGTGCCCAAGGAGTACGGTGGCGCCGGTGTGTCCAACGTGACCCTGGCCAAAGTCATCGCTTTGATCGCCCGGGCTGATGGCTCGCTCGGGCAGATTCCACAGAACCATTTCTATGCCCTCGAAGTGCTTCGGGTGAACGGCAGCCACGAGCAGAAACAACGGCTGTACGCCGAAGTCCTCGCCGGCCAGCGCTTCGGCAATGCTCTGGCAGAACTCGGCACCAGGACCGCCCACGACCGGGTCACCCGCCTCGAACGTGACGGCAGCGGTTATCGCATCAATGGCCGCAAGTTCTATGCGACCGGTGCGATTTACGCCCAACGCATTCCAACGTCCGTGGTCGATGAAAACGGCGTGCAGCAACTGGCCTTCGTCCCCCGCGACAGCAAAGGCCTGACCGTGATCGACGACTGGAGCGGCTTCGGCCAGCGCACCACCGGCAGCGGTTCGGTGGTGTTCGAAGACGTGTATGTCGCCGCCGAAGATGTCATCCCGTTCCAGAGCGCTTTCGAGCGCCCGACCCCGGTCGGCCCGCTGGCGCAGATCCTTCACGCCGCCATCGACACCGGCATCGCCCGCGCCGCCTACGAAGATGCGCTGCACTTCGTGCGCAGCAAGACCCGTCCATGGATCGATTCGGGCAACGACAAGGCCACCGAAGACCCGCTGACCCTCAAGAGCTTCGGCCACCTGAGTATTCGCCTGCACGCCACCGAAGCGCTGCTCGAACGCGCCGGCGAATTCCTCGACGCGGCCCAGGCCGAGACCAACGCCGAGACGGTTGCAGCGGCCTCGATTGCCGTCGCCGAAGCACGGGCGATCAGCACCGAAATCTCCTTGGCCGCCGGCAGCACCCTGTTCGAACTGGCCGGCAGCCAGGCCACCCTGAGCGAGCATGGCCTCGACCGTCACTGGCGCAACGCCCGGGTACATACGCTGCACGACCCGGTGCGCTGGAAATATCACGCGGTGGGCAATTACTACCTCAACGATGAAAACCCTCCGCTGCGAGGGACCATCTGATGAGCAAGAAAAAGATCCTGCTCAATGCGTTCAACATGAATTGCATCGGCCACATCAACCACGGGTTGTGGACGCATCCCCGCGACACCTCAACCCGGTACAAGACCATCGAGTACTGGACCGAACTGGCGCAACTGCTGGAGCGCGGGCTGTTCGACGGGCTGTTCATCGCTGACATCGTCGGCGTGTACGACGTTTATCAAAACTCGGTGGACGTCACCCTGAAAGAGTCGATCCAGCTGCCGGTCAACGACCCGCTGCTGCTGGTATCGGCCATGTCTGCGGTGACCAAAAACCTCGGTTTCGGCCTGACCGCCAACCTCACCTACGAGCCGCCGTATCTGTTCGCCCGTCGCATGTCGACCCTCGATCACCTGAGCCGTGGACGGGTGGGCTGGAACATCGTCACCGGTTATCTGGACAGCGCCGCCAAGGCCATGGGCCTCAGTGAACAGGTCGAACATGACCGGCGTTACGACCAGGCCGACGAGTACCTCGAAGTGCTCTACAAACTCTGGGAAGGCAGCTGGGAAAACGGCGCGGTGCTCAACGATCCGCAGCAGCGGATCTACGCGCAGCCAGACAAGGTGCACAAGGTCGAACACAAGGGCGAGTTCTATCAGGTCGAGGGTTATCACCTGTGCGAGCCGTCGCCGCAGCGCACGCCGGTACTGTTCCAGGCCGGCAGTTCGGATCGCGGTTTGCTGTTCGCTGGGCGTCATGCCGAGTGCGTGTTCATCAGCGGCCAGAACAAACCGTCGACCAAGGTGCAGGTGGACAAGGTCCGCGCCAGCGCCGTCGAAGCGGGTCGCAATCCTGAGGACATCAAGGTGTTCATGGGCCTGAACGTGATCGTCGGCGAGACCGAGGAAGCGGCCTGGGCCAAGCATGCCGAATACCTGAGCTACGCCAGCGCCGAAGCGGGCGTGGCGCATTTTTCGGCGTCCACTGGCATCGACTTTTCCCAGTACGAAATCGACGAACCGATCCAGTACGTGAAGAGCAACGCGATCCAGTCCGCCACCAAAAACCTGCAGAACAACGACTGGACCCGGCGCAAGTTGCTCGACCAGCACGCTCTGGGCGGGCGCTACATCACGGTGGTCGGCTCGCCGCAACAAGTGGCGGATGAACTGGAATCGTGGATCGCCGAAACCGGCCTCGACGGCTTCAACCTGACCCGCATCGTCACCCCGGAAAGCTATGTGGATTTCATCGATCTGGTGATTCCGGAACTGCAACGGCGCGGCTCGTACAAGACCGCGTACGACACCGGCAGCCTGCGGGAAAAACTGTTTCACGGCGAAGCGCACCTGCCGCCGCAACACACCGGCGCCCACTACCGACACTAACCCCGGCACTCATCGTTCCCACGCTCGGCGTGGGAATCAGGCTAATTTCACTGACTGGAAAACCACCATGACCAAGAAGCTCCTGTCCCACCCAGTCAAAGCACTGGCCCTGGCCTTCGGCCTGTTCAGCTCGGCGGTGTTCGCCGCAGATGCCCCGTTGAAAATCGGCACCACCGCCGCCTTCGCGATTCCGCTGGAAGCCGCCGTCGAAGAGGCCTCCAAACAGGGCCTGAAAGTCGAGCTGGTGGAATTCACCGACTGGATCGCACCGAACGTCAGCCTCGCCGCCGGTGACATTGACGTGAACTACTTCCAGCACATCCCGTTCCTGGAAAACGCCAAGGCTGCCTCCGGTTTCGACCTCGTGCCGTTTGCGCCAGGGATCATCAACAACGTCGGCCTGTACTCGAAGAAATACAAAAGCTTCGACGAGCTGCCGGAAGGCGCCAGCGTCGCCATCGCCAACGATCCGATCAACAGCGGACGCGGCCTGCAACTGTTGGCCAAGGCCGGTCTGATCACCCTCAAGCCAGGGGTCGGCTACAAGGCCACCGAAGACGATATCGTCGCCAACCCGAAGAAGATCAAGATCCTCCAGGTCGAAGCCGTGCAACTGGTGCGCGCCTACGATGACGCCGATCTGGTCCAGGGCTACCCGGCCTACATCCGTCTGGCGAAGACTTTCGACGCCGGCTCCGCGTTGTTGTTCGACGGCCTCGATCACAAGGAATACGTGATCCAGTTCGTGATCCAGCCGAAGAGCAAGACTGACCCGCGCCTGATCAAGTTCGTCGACATCTACCAGCATTCGCCGGCCGTGCGCGCCGCACTGGATAAGGCCCACGGCAAGCTGTACCAGGCCGGTTGGGAAAGCTGAGGATGACCGCGGCCATCCAACGGCGACTGGATCTTCCAGAGCCACCCGCGCTGGCACAGCGCACCGAACTGCATCCCGAACTGAACCGCGCTCACGTGCGCTTCGTCGGGCTCGGCAAGACCTACGACGGCAAACAAGGCCCGGTCGCCGCCCTGCAAGGCATCGACCTGGCGATCCAGCGCGGTGAAGTGTTCGGCATCATCGGCCGCAGCGGCGCCGGCAAGTCGTCGCTGATCCGCACCATCAACCGCCTCGAACAACCGACCTCGGGCCGGGTGCTGATCGATCAGGTGGACATCGGCGAATACGACGAGGATCGCCTCGTCGCCCTGCGCCGGCGGATCGGCATGATCTTCCAGCACTTCAACCTGATGTCGGCGAAAACGGTGTGGCAGAACGTCGAACTGCCGCTGAAAGTCGCCGGCGTCCCGAAGGAACAGCGGGAGAACAAGGTGCGCGAACTGCTGGAACTGGTGGGCCTGCAAGCCAAGCACAAGGCGTATCCGGCGCAGCTGTCCGGCGGGCAGAAGCAGCGTGTCGGCATCGCCCGCGCGCTGGTGCATGACCCGGACATTCTGCTGTGTGACGAAGCCACTTCGGCACTGGATCCGGAAACCACCCAGTCGATCCTCGGCCTGCTGCGCGAGATCAACAAACGCCTGGGCCTGACCATCGTGCTGATCACCCACGAGATGGCGGTGATCCGGGAAATCTGCGATCGCGTCGTCGTGCTCGAACATGGCCGCATCGTCGAGCAAGGCCCGGTCTGGGAAGTGTTCGGCAACCCACAGCACGAGGTCAGCCAGACCTTGCTCGCGCCGCTGCAACACGCCTTGCCCGAAGAATTGCAAAGCCGTTTGCAGGCGCAACCGTCGTCGCCCGATGCGGCCGTGGTGCTGCGCTTGCAGTTCACTGGCAGCCAACAGGACGAACCGGATCTGGCCGCGCTGTTCGCCGCGCTCGGTGGCCGGGTGAAATTGCTCCAGGGCGGCGTGGAACGGATTCAGGGCCATGCGCTCGGGCAACTGTTGCTGGCGGTCGCGGGTTCGCAGCTGAATGCCGAGCAATTGCGTGAGCGCGCCGGGCAATGGGCACAACGCACGGAGGTGCTGGGTTATGTGGTTTGATCGCTTGCTGCAGGGTTTTATCGACACGTTTCTGATGGTCGGCGTTTCGTCGCTGATCGCACTGCTGGCGGGGATTCCGATGGCGGTGATTCTGGTCACCAGCGACAAGGGCGGGATCTACGAAGCACCGGTGCTCAATCGCGCGTTGGGTGCGTTCGTGAACCTGTTTCGCTCGATCCCGTTCCTGATCCTGATGGTCGCGCTGATTCCGTTCACCCGACTGATCGTCGGCACCACCTACGGCGTGTGGGCGGCCGTCGTGCCGTTGACCATTGCGGCCACGCCGTTCTTCGCGCGTATCGCCGAGGTGAGCCTGCGTGAAGTCGACTACGGCCTGATCGAAGCCGCGCAGGCCATGGGCTGCCGGCGCTGGCACATCGTCTGGCATGTGCTGTTGCCCGAGGCGCTGCCGGGGATTGTCGGCGGTTTCACCATCACCCTGGTGACGATGATCAACTCCTCGGCCATGGCCGGAGCGATTGGCGCCGGCGGTCTGGGTGACATCGCCTATCGCTACGGCTATCAGCGCTTCGACAGCCAGATCATGCTGACCGTGATCGTGCTGCTGGTGGCACTGGTGGCGCTGATTCAGTTGGGCGGCGATCGTCTGGCGCGGGGGCTGAACAAGCGCTAGAACAATCGATGAGCGCTGCCCTCCCCGGCATCAATCATCGATCAGGCTGTCGAGCCACGCGTATTCAGTTTTGCTTCGATGCAGCGCCTGCATGCTTTTTGCCGCGTAAACAATGCTGTCGGCGTTGTTCGCGGCCAAATGCGCGCGCAGCGCCGGATTTGCATTGAACAGGCCGACCGCCGTCTGAAGATCCAGATCGTCGCCGATCCCCAGATAATCACTGATCCCGAACAGCAGGTTGTCGTGATCGTCCGTAAAAGCGTTCACGTACTCGACTGTCAATCCACCGCGCATGATCACTTCAGAAACACTGCGCTCCGGAATGTCGTAGACGGTCAGCGGCTCCAGACTCAGCAAACCACGCTGGCTGTCACCCAGATAGAAGAAATCCGCGGCGTTGGGACCGATGGTCCTGAAGCGGTCGATGCGGTTGGTGTGCAGCATTTCATGGCCCAGGGACATGCCTAGAATCTCCTGCTGCATGTACTTGCGGTTGAGGAAGAACCGGCCATGAAAATCCTTCTTGTACATCCAGGCGGCGCTGTTGTTTTCAGTCTCCACTGCGAAGAATTTTTCCTCGCCCCAGGTCCCCTGGTACTCCCTGGAAAGCGCAAGACCTCGCGCCATAGAGTCAGAGAACTGCTGCGCCACGGCCTGGTGATCTGCGCCAAAAAAGCTTTCGTAAACCGCGCTGGCACCGTCGTGTTTCATGTCTATGGCGTGAACGGCATCAGCGAAAACGCTTTCGACTGCTCGCAACTCAGTGCGAATCAATGCGGCCTGCTCCGGTGGAAACTGCTTCAGCCCCCGTGCAGTCAGCGTGGCTTCCTTTGCTGTCTCGTGCTCGATCGCGTCATCAATACCGGTGTGGACCCGACTGTGCTTTTCCGAATCTTTCCTGATATTGCGGATGAGCTCATCGATGTCGATATCGATGACATTGCCTGCGTCGCCGGATGACCGAGCCCGTTCCGGCGACCATATCTTGCTGTGCGGATCGAAGAACAGGACCGGTCCCGAAGCCGTCCACTCGGACATCAAGGTCGCGCGATATTCACCGCCCGCTGCGGTTTGCCGAACCTGGACAATCTCGCCGGGGGCGACATCGACGAACGTGCGTCCCTTGATAACCCTCAACCCCAGGGCATCAGGCGCAGGCAGGGTGGCCGGCGCTTTCAGGCGATAGTCCGCAAGCGTCCTGCCCCCGAAACGACCCGACAGGATCTCGGCGGTCGGCTGGGATGAAACAATGACTGCGGCGTCTGGCATATCCGGTTGGCGAACGGCCTCCACATCCGTTTGATCCATGTCCCGAAAACTCTTGTGCGCAGGTTCGTACTCGGGAAAGTCAGCACCGGTTCTTTTACGCAGTGCAATGGCGTCTGCCAGGCTATGGCTGGAGGACGTGGTGGAGGTTTTTCGAGTATTGCCCATGAAAAAATCCTTGTTGAGTAAATCCCCCTGAAAAAATCGGGCAGACATCGCGCTAGTCGTCTATCGCCTGGGCGCTATTGCAACCGATCGGGAACGGTCAGGTGCGGTAAATATGTATTGCACTTGAGCCGGCGTTTTGTGCTTTGTCCGGATCTGGATCCTCTGAACCGCGAAAGCGCTTATAGTCTGCCGATCTTCCTTTCAGCCCATGACGACCATGAAGCAGACCCCCACCGATCTTGAACAGATCACCTCTACCACCCTCGGCCACTACAACTCGGTGGCCGAGGGTTTTCGTGAAGGCACCCGCGATCACGATGTCAGTCAGAACATCGACGCCCTGTTGCGGCACATCCAGGGTGAGGCGCCGTTTTCCATTCTCGATTTCGGCTGCGGGCCGGGGCGGGATTTGCAGACATTCACCCGGATGGGACACGTCGCCGTCGGCCTCGACGGCGCGGAAAAATTCGCGCAGATGGCGCGGGAAGACAGTGGCTGTGAAGTGTGGTGCCAGGACTTTCTGAAGCTGGATCTACCGGCAGAACGCTTCGACGGCATCTTCGCCAATGCGGTGCTGTTTCATGTGCCGTTGCAGGAATTGCCTCGGGTATTGAAGCAACTGCACGGGACATTGAAACCGGGCGGCGTGCTGTTCAGCTCCAATCCGCGTGGGGATAACCGTGAAGGCTGGAACGGGCCGCGTTATGGCTCGTATCACGATCTTGAAGCCTGGCGCGGGTTGTTGACCGCTGCCGGGTTCGTGGAACTTGAGCATTACTACCGGCCGGCGGGGCTGCCGCGTGAGCAGCAGCCTTGGTTGGCGAGTGTCTGGCGCAAAACCGTGTAGTTGGCGATGAGCGCAAGGCGCTCGCCTTACTGCGCCTCTTTCTTCGGCTCGCGAATCTTGTACCAGGCCACGTACAGCGCCGGCAGGAACAGCAGCGTCAGCAGGGTTGCAATCACGATCCCGCCGATCATCGCGTAGGCCATCGGCCCCCAGAACACTTCCCGGGCGATCGGGATCATGCCCATGCTCGCCGCGGCGGCGGTCAGCAGGATCGGGCGCCGTCGATGCTCGGTGGCTTCCACCACCGCATCCCACGGCGCATAGCCTTTGCGCTCGAACTCGTCGATCTGGGTCACAAGGATCACCGAGTTGCGGATGATGATGCCGATCAAGGCCAGAATCCCGAGGATCGCCACGAAGCCCATCGGCGTACCGGTCGGCACCAGCGCCAGCACCACGCCGATCAACCCCAGCGGCGCGACACTGGCCACAAGGAACAGCTTCTGCACGCTGTGCAGCTGGATCATCAGGAACGTCGCCATCAAGAACAGCATCAACGGCAACACTTTCGCAATCGGTCCTTGGGCCTTGCCACTCTCCTCGACCGTACCGCCGGTGGCGACCTTGTAGCCAACGGGCAGTTTTTCGGCGAACGCGTCGATGGACGGCTTCAACAGTTTCACCAGGTCGGTCGGCTGAATTTCGTCACGCACCGACGCCTTGATGGTGATGGTCGGCAAGCGGTCACGACGCCACACCAGCGGCTGCTCCAGCTCATAACGAACCGTGGCGAAGGCCAGCAAGGGGATCGACGTGCCGTTGGGCGTGACGATCTGCAGGTTCTGCAGGGTTTCCGGCGTACCGCGTTCCGAACTCACCGCGCGACCGACCACGTTGATCAGGTAGATGTCGTCGTTGACCTGGGTCAGCGGCGCGCCACTGACGATGCTGTTCATCAGGTTCGCCACGTCTTCGGACGACAGCCCGAGCTGGCGCGCCTTGTCCTGGGCGATGTCGATTCGCAGGACTTTGCCTGGCTCGTTCCAGTCGTAAATGATCTCGCCGATGTGCTCGTTCTTGTCCAGTTCAGTCGCCAGGTCGATGGCGTGCTTGCGCACCTGGTCGATGTCCTTGCCGCTGATCCGGTACTGGATCGGACGCCCTACCGGCGGGCCCATTTCCAGCGCCTGCACGTAGCTGCCGATGCCGACGAAATCCTTGTGCAGCCGTTCGCGCAGGCGTTGGCTCAAGGCCTCGCGGGCTTCAAAGTCTTTGCTGACGATCACCAGTTGCGCGTAGTACGGGTTCTGCAATTGCTGGTCGAGTGGCAGGTAGAAACGGATCGCGCCCTGACCGATGTAGGTGCTCCAGCGCACGATGTCCGCGTCGCCCTTGAGCGTGGCCTCGAGCTTGTCGACGGCCTTGCGGGTCTCGTCGATCGAGGCGTTTTGCGGCAGGTTGAGGTCGACCAGGATTTCCGGTCGATCCGAGGACGGGAAGAACTGATTCTGCACAAAACGCATGCAGAACACCGCCAGCACAAACAACAGCACGGTGATGCCGATGGCCCACCAGCGATTGCGCATGCACCACAGCAAACCGCCGTTGAATGCACGGCCAACGCGCCCCGGTTCAGCCTCATGGGCTTTCACGTTGGTGCTGAGAATGTGCACACCGATCACCGGGGCGAAAAACACCGCCACGATCCAGGACACGATCATCGCCACGGCAATCACCGCGAACAGCGTGTAGGTGTACTCGCCGGCAGAACTGGCGTTGAGGCCGATGGGGACGAAACCGGCGACCGTCACCAGCGTACCGGTGAGCATCGGGAACGCGGTCGAGGTGTAGGCGAACGTCGCAGCCTCCTCCTTGCTCTCGCCCATTTCCAGGCGCGTGACCATCATTTCCACGGTGATCATCGCATCGTCCACCAACAGGCCGAGGGCAATGATCAGAGCGCCGAGGGAAATCCGCTGCATGGTGATGCCGCTGTATTCCATGAACACAAACACCATCGCCAGCACCAGCGGGATCGAGCACGCCACCA
The DNA here is from genome assembly GCF_002112855.1 of Pseudomonas sp. B40(2017). Lineage (NCBI taxonomy): Bacteria > Pseudomonadati > Pseudomonadota > Gammaproteobacteria > Pseudomonadales > Pseudomonadaceae > Pseudomonas > Pseudomonas sp. B40(2017). Next base: position 124,124 of record NZ_NEIT01000006.1, on the reverse strand, counting down.
CCAGCCCGGCGCGCACACCGAGACTGATGAAGCTGACCACCAGCACGATCACCACTGCCTCGAACAAGGCACTGGTGAAGCCGCCAACGGCCTCCTCCACCACCACGGCCTGATCGGACACCGTGTGCACACCCACGCCAACCGGCAGATCCGCGGTCAGTTCATCGATGCGCTTGTGCAGTGCTTTGCCGAATTCCTGAACGTTGCCGCCCTTCTGCATGGCAATCGCCAGACCGATCGCCGGCTTGCCGTCGAAGCGGAATTCCGGCGTGGCCGGATCGGTGTAACCGCGAGTGATGTCGGCAACATCTGCCAGGCGATAGAAGCGGTCGTTGAGCTTGAGATTGACCTCGGCCAGGTCTTTCTCCGAAGCGAACTGGCCCGAAGTCCGCACAGAAATCCGCTCCGGGCCCGCCTCGATCACACCGGCCGGAGTCACGGCGTTCTGCGATTGCAGGCTCTGCACCACCTGACGCTGATCGATGCCCAGCGCCGCCAGTTTGCGGGTGGAGAAGTTCAGGTAAATCACTTCGTCCTGCTGGCCGATCATTTCGATCTTGCCCAGCCCCGGGACATTGCGGATCTCGGCCCGCGCCTGTTCCACGTAATCGCGCAACTGGCGCATGGTCAGGCCGTCGGCAGTGAAGGCGTACACCGAGCCGAACACGTCACCGAACTCGTCGTTGAATCCCGGCCCCTGAATACCTTGAGGAAACTGCCCGCGAATGTCGTCGATCTTCTTGCGCACCTGGTACCAGATTTCCGGAATGTCCTTGGCGCTGGTGGTATCGCGCAGGTACACGTAGACCGTCGATTCGCCGGGGCGCGTGTAGCTTTTCACATAGTCGAGGGAATCGAGTTCTTCGAGTTTTTTCTCGATGCGGTCGGTGACCTGCTTGAGGGTTTCTTCCTGGGTCGCGCCCGGCCATTTGGTCTGGATCACCATGGTCTTGATGGTGAACGACGGGTCTTCCTCGCGCCCCAGATTGAAGTAGGAGAACACCCCCATGAGCAATGCGACGAACATCAGATACCAGACGAAAGACTGATGCTTGAGGGCCCATTCGGAGAGATTGAAAGAGCCTTTCATTGACTGTCCTCGTCAAGTTTTACGGATTGTCCGGGTTTGAGACTGTTGACGCCGGCGCTGACCACGCGCTCGCCGTTCTTCACGCCCCCCGCGAGCACCACGCTGCTGTCGTTACGGCTGATCACGCTGACGTCGCGCGGGTTGACGGTTTTGCTTTGGGTGTCGATGACCCAGATCCGCAGCTTGCCATCGACCTCTTGCAACGCTGTGACGGGCAATTCGATACGCGGTTTGATCGCCGAGCTGAGGGTGACGCTGATCGCCGTGCCGAGGCGGAAGCCGTCGGGCGTATTGGCCAGGGTTAATCGTGCGCGGCGGGTGCGCGTGGCACTTTGAGCCTGGGGTTCGATCTCGCGCAGGGTGGCTGTGGTGTTGATGCTCGGGTCGAGCTGCCCGGCCACCAGAAACACCACGTCGGATGGGATCTCATCGACCAGGGTGTCCGGCAGATCGATCACGGCTTCCTTGATGTCCGGTTGCGCCAGGGTCACCACCTGCTGGCCCGCCGTCACCACTTGCCCGGCCTCGGCATTCCACGCGGTGACCACCGCCTTGTGGTCCGAGCGTAGCTGGGTGTAATCGAGTTGATCCTTGCTCTGGTTGACCGCCGCCCGCGCCTGATCCAGCGAGGCTTGGGTGGTCTTCAGGTCCGTCATCGCAATGTCCAGTTGCGCCTGCGCCCCCACGCCCCGGTCGAACAGCGCTTGCTGACGGCGGGCGTTGGCCTGGGCGTTGATCAGCTGTGCCTGAACCCTGGCCAGATCGCCCTGGGCCGAACGCAACTGGTTCTGCTGGTCGGACGGATCGAGGGTGGCGAGCAGCGTGCCCTTCTGAACCTCGGTGCCGACATCGACGTTGCGGCTGGCAATGCGCCCGCCGACGCGAAAACCGGTGTTGCTTTCATAGCGCGCCTGAATGCTGCCGGCGAAACGCCCGAGGTTTTCCTCGCTCATCGCTTCGACCTTGACCGACAACACCGGCCGTACCGGCTCCGGCGGTGGCTCGCTTTTCGAACAGGCGGCCAGCAACACACCAATGGATAACAGCCCCAGACGCTTCATGGCTGTGCTCCCGGTTGCAGATCCTTGTAGGTGTTTTCGGCTATTTCGACCTTCATGCCCGGATGCAGCAACTGCCCACCCGCGACAATGACTTTTTCCCCGCCCTTGAGGCCTTCGCTGATGATGACCTTGCCGATCAGGTAGCGGCTGACGGTGACGTTGTGCAACTGCGCTTCACCTTTATCGTCGACCATCCACACCGCCGGATCGCTGACGTTCTTGGTCAGCGCCGACCACGGTAATTCAACGGCCGACTTGCCGGTGCCCTTGGCCGTGGCGCTCACCACCGAGCCCAGCTGCATCCCCTGCGGCAGGTTGTCGAGGCTGACCTTGACCTGCACCGTGCCGGACTGCGCGGACACCGCCGGGGTGATTTCACGCACGGTGCCGGTGGTCTTGATGGCGGGGTTGTCGAGCAGGCTGACGACGATCGAACGCTCCGCCGGCCGCTCGGCCAGCAGGGATTCGTAAACATTGAACACGGCGTCGCGGTCACCGTCCCGGGCCAGGCTGAATATCGGCGCCGTGGCCTGAACCACCTGGCCGACTTCGGCCTGACGCTCGGTAATGACGCCGGGCGCATCGGCGATCAGTGCGGTGTAGCTCAGTTGATCCTTGGCGTTGGCCAACTGCGCCTGCGCTGCGCTCAAGGCACTCTGGCTGCTGCGCAATGCAGCCTGCGCCGAATCGTATTCGCTCTGACTGGTGTAGCCCTTGGGCAACAGTTTCTGCTGGCGGACGAACGCGGCGGCGCTCTGTTTGACCCGCGCCTGCTCGGCCACTACCTGAGCCTGGGCGGAATCGACGTTGGTCTGCAAATCCTTCGGATCAAGCTTGGCCAGCACTTGTTTGGCCGAGACGCGGTCACCGACATCGACCATGCGCTGGATGATCTTGCCGCCGACCCGGAACGACAGTTCGGTCTGCACCCGCGCCTGGACGTCGCCGGTGAGGGTCACGGCGGCGGCGTAATTGGCGGGGTTCACCTCCTGCACGAAGACCCGGGGCAGGTATTCGGCGGGGGCCTTTTTCTCGCCGCATGCGCTCAATAAAGCGAGCAGACTGAGCATGACCGCTGTTTTCAATCCGGGACTCGCCATGCAGACTCCTTCCTGTGTACGAACGTGCAAGTGACGATACGACTGTGAGCTTAGAACAGGGTTCAACCTTCGTCCGGCCGATATATGCATTTCTGTGCAGCGAGTATCCTGACCCGGATTTCGGGGCACCCAGGAAGGATTTTCATGCTCAAGACCCTCGCGGTGGCCAATTACCGCTCGATCAATAAATTGGTGATTCCGCTGGGCCGTCTGAACCTGATCACCGGCCCCAACGGCAGCGGCAAGTCGAACCTGTACCGGGCGCTGCGGCTGCTGGCGGAAACCGCTCAGGGCGGCGTAGTCAATGCGCTGGCCCGGGAGGGTGGTCTCGACTCGACCTTCTGGGCCGGGCCGGAAACCATCAGCCGGCGCATGCGCAACGGCGAGGTGCCGATCCAGTCCACCGTGCGCCAGGGTGTGAAACGCCTGCGCCTGGGCTTTGCCGGGGAAGATTTCAGCTATTCGATCGCCCTGGGCTTGCCGGAGCCGAGCCTTTCGTTCTTTTCCCTCGACCCGGAAATCAAAAAGGAATGCATCTGGGCCGGGCCGCTCTATCGTCCGGCCAGTCTGCTGGTGGATCGCGACGGGCCGATGATCCGCACCCGTGAGGGTCGCAGCTGGGATGTGTTGGCCCAGCACACGCCAAACTTCGACAGCCTGTTCGATCAGGTCGGCAGCCTGCGCACCTCGCCGGAAGTGTTCCAGATGCGTGAGTTCATCCGCCGCTGGCGCTTCTACGATCACTTTCGCAGTGACGCCGACGCCCCGGTGCGCCAGCCGCAACTGGGCACGCGCACGCCGGTGCTGCATCACGATGGCCGCGATCTGGCGGCTGCGTTGCAGACCATCCGCGAGATCGGCGATCCCGAGGCGTTGCAGGCGGCGATCAGCGACGCCTTTCCCGGCGCACGGCTGAACATCGCACCGCTGGCGGGCGGACGCTTTGCCATCGAGTTTTTTCAGGAAGGGTTGTTGCGGCCGTTGTCGGCAGCGGAACTGTCGGATGGCACGTTGCGTTATCTGCTGCTGGTCGCCGCGCTGCTGACGCCACGCCCGCCGTCGCTGATGGTGCTGAACGAACCGGAAACCAGCCTGCATCCGGATCTGCTGCCGGCGCTGGCGCGCTTGATTATCCGGGTGTCGGAGCAGTGTCAGGTGTGGGTGGTGTCCCATGCCCGGCGCTTGATTTCGGCGTTGCAGGAGGACCCGGAGTGCAATTGCATCGTGCTGGAAAAAACCCTCGGCCAGACGGGGATCGTCGGGCAGAGGGTTTTGGATGAGCCGGCGTGGAATTGGCCTGATTAGGTGTGTCAGTTGGAGAGCCCCTCACCCTAACCCTCCCGAAACGTCGGACCGCCCGGAGGGAGAGGGAACCGATTGGGGGAAGCTCAAGAGTTACGCCGACCTGAAAGTGCTTCTGTGAATCCATAATCGACTCGGTGTCTCAGGTCGATGTAACTCTCAAAACACCTCGGTCGGCTCCCTCTCCCTCCGGGCGGTCCGACGTTTCGGGAGGGCTGGGGTGAGGGGTTGCTCTGCATCCTCACCGCCGACCTGTCAGGCAATCAGCCCTGCCACTTCCCACCCTCAACAATCACGCTCTCAGGCTTGGTGTCATCACTCAGCTCTTTACGCACATATTGGTCATACAGCTTGAGCAGATATTTCTCCTCACCAAGCTTGGCCAGTTCAGTATTCACCCAATCGCGCAATTCGATGTTGCCCTTCTTCACCGCCGGCGCAATCGGCGCTTCGGCGCCAAGTTTTTCGTCCAGCACGCGGTAGCCCGGGTTCTGCTTGGCCCAGCTGAACAGCACCAGATTGTCCTGCGCGTAGGCATCGCCACGGCCGTTGGCCAGGGCTTGCAGGGACTCGGAGTTTTTCTCGAACTTCAGCAGTTTCCAGTCCGGGTGGTTTTTGGTCAGCCAGATATCGGCGGTAGTGCCGGTGGTGACGATGGTGGTGCGGGTCGCCAGATCATCCAGCTTCTTCACTTCGCTGCCCTGCGGCACCAGCGCCTGCACCGCGACCTTGAGGTTCGGGTTGGTGAATTCCACCGCTTCCTTGCGCTCCGGGGTCACGGTCATGTTGGCGAGGATCAGGTCGACCTTGTCGCTTTGCAGGAACGGAATGCGGCTCGCCGGCTCCACGGCCACGAACTCGACCTTGTTTTCATCGCCCAGCAGATCCTTGGCGAATTGACGGCCAATGTCGGTATCGAAGCCGACGTAACGCCCCGCTTCGTTGACGAAACCGAACGGCGGCTTGTCGGTGAACACGCCGACGATCAGTTTGTCGCGGGCCTTGATCTTGTCCAGGTAACCGGCCGGCGCGGTGCTTTCGCTGGCGACTTTCGGCTTGGCCGGTTCTTCGGTCTTGTTGCAGCCGGCCAGCAGCGCGAGGCTGATCAGCGGTAATGCAAATAGGGCTTTGGCAGTTTTCATGGCAGTTCCAGTTCCTTGGTTTGAGACGTTGTGGGCGAAGTCGTTGAAGTCAGCGCTTCGACGTAGGAGAACTTCTCCAGGAACTGCTGCGCGCGTGCGGTTTGCGGGTTCGTAAAGAAAAGCTCGGGCGGGTTCTGCTCAAGGATGCGCCCGCCATCCATGAACACGATGCGATCGGCCACCGCGCGGGCGAAGGCCATTTCGTGGGTGACGATCAACAGGGTCATGCCTTCGCGGGCCAGGCCCTGAATCACTTCCAGCACTTCCTTGACCATCTCCGGATCAAGGGCGGCGGTGACTTCGTCGAAGAGCATGACCCGCGGGTTCATGCACAACGAGCGGACGATGGCGATACGTTGCTGCTGACCACCGGAGAGCTGGCGCGGGAACGCATCGCGCTTGTCCGACAGGCCCACGCGTTCGAGCAATGCTTCGGCCTGTTGCTGTGCTTCGCGGCGTTCGCGCTTCTGCACCTTGAGCGGGCCGAGCAGCAAATTGTCGAGCACGCTCATGTGCGGAAACAGGTGATAACTCTGGAACACCATGCCGATCTGCTGACGCACTTCGCGCCAGTCGGTGGCCTTGTCCAGCAATTCACGGCCGGCGAACTTCAGGTGACCGCTGTGGGCGGTTTCCAGACCGTTGAGGCAACGCAGCAGGGTGCTTTTGCCGCAGCCGCTGGGGCCGAGGATGACGATGACTTCGCCGGACTTCACTTGCAGGTCGATGCCCTTGAGCACCTGCTGTTCGCCGAAGAATTTGTTGAACCCCTGAAACTCGATCAATGCGCTCATGCTTGCGTCCAGCGCCGCTCCAGCACGCGCGAGGCGGCTGACAGCGGGTAGCAGATGAAAAAGAAAAACAGGAACAGCGCGCCGTAGATCAGCACCGATTCGTAGGTGCGCTCGATGATCTGCTGACCGACCTTGATCACATCCACCACGCCAATCAGCACCGCCAGCGAACTGGTCTTGATGATCCGCGTGTAGACGTTGATGGTCGGCGGCGTCATGCGTTTCAGCGCCTGGGGCAGCAGCACGTAGCCGTAGAGCTGCGCCGCGTTCAGTCCGATCGACAGCCCCGCCTCACGCTGCCCGCGCGGCAACGAATGCAGCGCACCGCGCGCCACTTCGCCGACCTCGCTGGCGCCCCACAGCGACAGCACCAGCACCGCGCACCAGAAACTCGGCAGGCTCAGGCCGAAGAAAATCGGCAAGCCGAAAAACAGCAGGTACAACCAGACCAGCACCGGGATCGCCCGGAACAGTTCCAGATAGATTCGCAGCAGCGCGTTCAGCCACGTCACGTTGAGCGTGCGCAGCACACCGTAAAGCACGCCGCCGACGGTGCTGATGGCGATGCTGAGGAACGAGATCGACAGGGTTTGCCCGGCGCCTTTGGCCAGTTGCGGCAACGACACCCAGAGCAGTTCAAGACCCGAACTGGCCATGCTGGAGCCTCCTTTCCAGACGGCTCAACAGCAGCGACAGCGGCAGGAACAGCAGCACGCAGATCAGCGTCAGCACGGCGAGCATTTCGTAGGTTTTGTAATAGAGCGCGATGTAGCTCTTGGTGGTGTAGAGAATTTCCGGCACCGCCACGGCCGAGACCACGGTGGTCTCCTTGAGCAGGAAAATGAAATTGGCGAACAGCGACGGCAAGCTGAGGATTCCCGCCTGCGGCAGGATCACGTAGCGCAGCAACTGGCCGTGGGACAAACCGATGGAGCGACCCGACTCAAGCTGCGCCTGGGGCACCGCATCGACACCGGCGCGCAGCACTTCGGTGAGGTAGGCGCCGCCGAGAAACGTCATGGTGATGATCGCGGCGGTGAATCCCGAAACCTTGATTCCCAGGGCCGGCAACGCGAAGTAGACGAAGAACAGCTGGATCAGCAGCGGCGTGTTGCGCGCCAGCTCCACATACAGCCCGACCAGTTTTTGCAGGTAAGGCGTGCGGAACACCAGAATCGTCGCATTGAGCAACGCCACCAGCAGCGAGGTGCAAATGGCGATCAAACCGACCTGCAGCGTCACACCCACGGCTTTGAGAAACGCCGGCAGGGTGCTGAGGATAAATGCGTAATCGAAGGTCATGAAACATCCTGACGCCGCTCGGTAAGCGACGGTGGTGCAGTCCATGGACAGCGGGTAACTGTCCGGCAGGCACCGACTTTAAAGGTATAAGAAAAAGAATTTAAATACCGTTAAAGCATATTGATATCACGCAAAAAACTATCCTGCGGGTTTGCTCCGACAGAATAAGAAGGCTATTTTTCCTCTCGCTGTAGGACGGATCTTTTTTTCATGAAAGCCCTCCAAGGACGAACAGCTTTTGGCCAGACTCCCCGGCCGAACTCATAACAAGGAAGAGAACATGGACGTAAAAGTGCCGCAGCGACCGGACCCGCAGGATTTCGTGAAATGGCTGGTGGCTTTGCGCAGGGCGCTGAAAACCGGAATGGCCTGAGATCAAGAGCCCCCTCACCCCAGCCCTCTCCCGGAGGGAGAGGGAGCCGACCGAGGTGTCTCGCGTTATACATCGACCTGAAAGTTCGCGTCGATTATGGATTCGGTACAACACTTTCAGGTCGGCGTAATTCCCAAGCATCCCACGGTCAGTCCCCTCTCCCCCCGGGAGAGGGTTAGGGTGAGGGGGCTTTTGAAGCACACACAAAAACGCCGATGACCATCGCTGGTCATCGGCGTTTTTTTTCAACCTTGAAGGGGGTTGCTGCTGCGTCGGATCAGAACGCCGGCAGTACCGCGCCGTTGTACTTCTTCTCGATGAACGCTTTGACTTCAGGGCTGGTCAGGGCAGCGGCCAGTTTCTTGATGGCGTCGCTGTTCTTGTTGTCTTCACGGGCAACCAGGAAGTTCACGTAAGGCGAATCCGCGCCTTCGATCACCAGGGCGTCCTTGGTCGGGTTCAGCTTGGCTTCCAGCGCGTAGTTGGTGTTGATCATGTCCAGGTCGACTTCTTTCAGAACACGCGGCAGCAGGGCCGACTCCAGTTCCTTGAACTTGAAGTTGTGTGGGTTCTTGGCGATGTCTTTCGGCGTGGCCAGGGCGTTCTTCGGATCTTTCAGTTCGATCAGGCCAGCCTTCTGCAGCAGGATCAGAGCGCGACCGCTGTTGCTGCCTTCGTTCGGAATGGCGATGGTGGCGCCGTCCGGCAGTTCAGCCAGGGTCTTGTACTTGCTCGAGTAGCCACCGAACGGTTCAACGTGCACGCCTTGCACGGTCACCAGGTACTTGGCCTTGTCATCCTTGTATTTGCCGGCGTTGAAGCTGTCCAGGTAAGGCTTGGTCTGGAAGTAGTTGGCGTCCAGACGCTTCTCGCCCACCTGTACGTTCGGCTGTACGTAGTCGGTGAAGACCTTGATTTCCAGATCCACGCCTTCTTTGGCGAGGGTCGGCTTGATCAGCTCGAGGATTTCGGCGTGCGGCACCGGCGTCGCGGCAACCACCAGTTTCTCGCCGGCCTGGGCCAGGGAAGCAGTCAGAGCAGCCGCCAATGCGGTAAACAACAGAACCTTTTTCATGCAGTGTCCTTATCGAAAATCGGTCGTCATCGACGACGGCATTAATACGTGTGCCAGCGATGTGCTACTGCTGGCGTGAAGCGGACAATACCGGGATTTTTTATTCCCGGACAATAACGTTTATTCAGCTTCATATTCCATTTTGTTCATGTTGATCAAAATGGTTACAACGCCTCGCTCAGGCTCAACAGCAATTCTTTCAATGCCTTACGTTCGTCGGCAGTGCCGTTGAGGCTCACGCTCGCTACCTGACGTTCGATCTGAACCAGCGGCCCAGACACCTCGGGCAGGTTCAGGTGCTCCGGCAGGATTTCGTCGCCGGTGCTCACCAGCAGCGCAAAATGAATGACGTTTTCCAGCTCCCGGGTATTGCCCGGCCAGCTGTGTTGCTCCAGCACCTGTTGCGCCGCTTCGCTGATCAGCGGCACCGGAAGATCCAGGCGCTGGCTGTAGATGCCGAGGAAGTACTCGGCCAACGACAGAATGTCGCCGACCCGCGCACGCAGAGCCGGCAGTTCCAGATGCCCTTCGCTGAGATAGTGATAAAGCCGCTCGTGGAATTTCCCCGCCGCCACCGCTTGGGCCAGATCGATACTGGTCGCCGCCACCAGGCGCACGTCCACCGGGCTTGGTTGATGCGCACCGACGCGGGTGACTTCGTGGTTTTCCAGGGCGGAAAGCAATTTGATCTGGATCGGCAGCGGCAGGTCGCCGATCTCGTCCAGGTACAAGGTGCCGCCGTTAGCCGAGCCGAACCAGCCGGCGCGACTGCTGGCCGAGCCGCTGTAGCTGCCGGCGGCGTAGCCGAACAACTCCGCATCGGCGTAGGTCGGGCTGATCGCCCCGCAATTGACCGAGACAAACAGCCCGCTGCGATCACTGGCGCGGTGAATGTGGCGGGCGAGCAATTCCTTGCCGGTGCCGGTCTCGCCGCGAATCAACACCGAGATCGAGCGCGGTGCGAGTTGGGCCATTTCCTCGCGCAACTGGCGCGAGCGTGGATCGACGAACACCAGCGCCTTGGCGCGAATGCTCAGGGGACTTTTTTCCGCATCGGGAAAGGTCAGCAACGGCTGGCCGAAGGTTTCAAAACTCATGGCAGACTCCCGCCCCAAATCGCCGGGAGACGGGGGCGTTGAAAAAACAAAAGTGGTCAGGCACGGCGCCGGGCGTGGTGTTCCATGCGGTTTTGCAGGCGATACAGATAAGCGAATCCCTGCTCCCAGCGTTGATGCCCGGACTTCACGTTGATATGGCCGGCGCCGGCGAGAATCCCCGCCTCGGCGCCCCAGTTGCGCGCCAGTTCCAGCGCACGCGGCGCACTGACGGCGGCGTCGTTGTCGGAGCTGACGACTTGGCTCGGGAAGGGCAGCAGATCGGTCGGGATCGGCGCGAAATTGCGCAGCGCCGGCACGCAGGCCGGACGCTCGACATCCGCCGGCGCAACCAGCAGCGCCCCGCGCACCTGACGCAAGTGATGCAGCGGCGCGGTGGCCGCCCAGTGCGCCACGGTGATGCAACCCAGGCTGTGCGCGATGAGAATCACCGGCGAGCTGTCAGCGGCAATCGCCTCGGCCAGCGCAGCGACCCAGTCTTCACGACGCGGTGTCAGCCAGTCGGCCTGCTCCACCCGCGCGCTGTTGGGCAGGCTGTTTTGCCAATGGGTTTGCCAATGATCTTCTGGCGATCCTTGCCAGCCCGGCACAATCAGATAACGGATTGATTCGTTGCGCATGGGGGAGCTCTCCTGCGTCGTGTCTGTTCCTGAACGAGTATAGGGACGGGATTTATATTCGTTAAGGAATAAGAAGCTATTTATTAAGACCTGAAAAGCATATTAAGCGGGAGACAAAAAAGGGGCCGCACCCTGCCAAGGAGACGGCCCCGGAAAAACGTGAAACCCTTATCGTGCAGTGATCACCGACAGCTTGGTGATGCCCGCCCGCTCAATCGAAGCCATGGCTCGCGCCACTTCGCCGTAATTCACCCCGTCGTCGGCCTGCAATTGCACGCGCACTTCCGGGTCCTTGGCCTTGGCCGACTTGAGGTTGAACTCCAGCAGATCCGGCTGGATTTCGTCCTTGTTGATAAACAGTTTTCCCGCACCGTCGATGCTCACCACCAACGGGTCTTTCTGCTCGACCGGCGCCACCGCTTCGGTCTTCGGCAGGTTGATCGGTATCGCGTTGGTCAAAAGCGGCGCGGTGACGATGAACACCACCAGCAGCACCAGCATCACGTCCACCAGCGGCGTCACGTTGATCTCGCTCAGCACCTCGTCGCTGTCTTGCGTGGAGAAGGCCATATCAGGACGCCTCCTTCACTTTTGTTGCGTTGCCCTGGGCCGCAGCCTTGTGCGCGGTCGGGTGGATCAGCACGCGGAACGAGCTTTTTTGCGCCAGGCTGTAGAAGTCGTGGGCAAAGTCGTCCAGGTCCGCCGCCGTCAGTTTCAGACGACGCAAAAAGTAGTTGTAAACCAGCACCGCCGGCACCGCGACCGCGATCCCCACACCAGTGGCGACCAGCGCTGCACCGATGGGACCGGCGACCGTTTCCAGGCTCGCCGAGCCTGCCGCGCTGATGCCTTTGAGCGCTTCCATGATTCCCCACACCGTGCCGAACAGACCAATGAACGGCGAGGTGCTGCCAATACTCGCGACCACCGCCAGACCGGTTTCCAGCGAACGCCGCTCGCGAACGATCTGCTGACGCAAGGCACGTTCGAGGCGATCCTGATGGTTGATCGCCTGGCTCAGGTCATTGGCCTGCGGCGCCTCGCCCACTTGTATCGCCGCATAACCGGCCTGTGCCACCCGCGCTGCCGCGCCGGGCTGGGTTTCGCTCAACTCGGCGGCGGAGTCCAGACTCGACGCCGCCCAGAAGCGCTTGTGAAATTTGCGGTCCTGCGCCTTCAACCGGCCGAACTGCACAGCCTTGAGCAATGCCAGGCCCCAGGTAGCGACAGAGAAGACCACCAGCAGCCAGATCACCGCGCTTTCGATGGATTCCAGTGGAGATGCCAGTAACGTCATGATGTGTTCCCTCGTGTAAACGTTTATCGCGAAATTGGTTTCGGTTTAATGAATCTTGAAATCGATGGGTACGCTGACCCAGCCGTCCTGGGCGATATCACCCTGCTTGGCCGGCACGAAGCTCCAGCGCTTCACGGCGTCCAGCGCCGCGTCGTCGAGTTGTTGCCGGCCACTGCTTTTCTGAATCTGGATCTCGCCCGGTTTGCCGCTGGCCAACACGTGCACCCGGAGCAACACCGTGCCTTCCCAACCGCGACGCTGGGCCAGCGACGGATACTCCGGCGCCGGGTTCTTCAGGTACGCCGCGTTGGCCGAGGCCGGCGTCACCGGAGCAGGCGCTGGTGGTGCAGGTGGCGCGGGCGCGGCGACCGGGGCGGCCGGTTGTGGCGGAGCCGGTGGTTGCTCGACCGCTTTCGGCGCCGGTTTCGGTACGGGTTTGGCCACCGGTTTCGGTTTGGGGATCGGCTTCGGCTTCGGTGGCGGCTTGGTTGCCAATTCGTCCTCCACCGGGGGCGGAGGCTCAACCACAGGTGCCGGTGGCGGCGGCACAACTACAGGTGGTGCCGGTGGCGCCGGGCGCGAAAACTCGATGGTCATCGGCGGAATTTCCGGCGGCACGATCGGCAGCGCCGGCGTCGGATGCTGGTTGATCCAGTAGATCACCGCGCCGTGCACCACCAGCGCCAGAACGCCGAGCAGAATCGTTTCGCGGCGGCTCAGAATGCCCTTGGGGGCGCGCTGCAAACGCAGCTGCCCCAACGGCACGCGATGGGGCCGGCCGAGATCGACCAACTCGCCGCTCGGCGCCTGGCGCCACAGCACCTCCTGTGCGCTGGCGGCGGTCTGGACATTGCCCATTGATTTACTCCCTGCGGTCTCTTTGCGTTTTTTTCGCTTAGCCGATTCGCCGCTTGTTGAATCCCCCACGGCGTGATCGATGGGTCAATCATTGGGCCAGCGGCTTATCTCCGAAAGTAATCTTTCATGTTATGAATAGACGTTTATGGAATATATGAAACAGTCATTTCCGCCAAAGCCACGGCCCGCAAGGCTTCCAGCGATTCACCGAAATCGACATGCTTTCGCGGCATAAAAAGTATTCATCCAAGGCATCGGATCTTGAAAAAAAGCAAACAAAAAGGCCGATGCATGTTTAATGCATCGGCCTTCGATGACTGACTTTCTTATTGCTTCACAAGCTCAACGGTCTTGGCTCGGCGGTGAACAATCCTGATAACTAACGACTGGCATTGGTCTGTTGCACGCCGATGGCCGGCGCAATCACTGCCGTCTCCGAGCGCGGCGTACCTGCCGGCACCCAGTCATAACTCACAGGAAGGGCTCGATAGACCCAGTTGCTGATCGCGTCGCTGCCCGGTGCCTTGCCCAGATAAGGGCTGACGTATTCCCAGACATTTTCACCACTGGCCGTCACCTGGAAAAATCGCCCGTTCATGCCTTCGTCGATCAGCGTGTTGCCGTTGGGCAAGCGCCGCGCGCTGCTGATGAACGAGCTGTAGAACGCCCACCCCGGCTGCTTTGAATTCGCCGCGCTGTACTGCCAGACGATTTCATTTTTCACCGGGTCGATCTCCAGCACCCGCGAACCGGAAATCAGCCCCAGCGTGACGTTCGGGTACCCCGCCGAACCCTGGTTGTCGAACACCAGCAAATTGCCCGCGCCGGGCAGTCCGGCCGGGATGATGTGCGCGTCATGCTGGCCGACGAACTGGTCCACCGGGCGCGGGATTTTCTGCGCGGTTTTCGGATTGGCCAGCGGCAGATTCGGCCCCAGACGCCAGACCACCTTGCCGCTGTGTTTGTCGATGATCGCGATGAAGTTGGCGTTGCGCGAATCGATCAGCAGGTTGTCCGGGTTGAAGCGCTTGTCGCCCGCATCAAACCACTTGTTCGGCCCGACCAGGCTGAGGTTGTTGATGTGCAGGTAATCCGGATTTTCACTGGCGCGAACCAGCTTCAACTGCTCGGCGGTGAAGCCGAATTCATTCAAATGATCCGACGCCAGCCACTGCCATTTCACCTCGCCGGCGGGGCTGACTTCATAGATCGCATCGTCGATCACCTCGGGCACCTTGAAGCCTTTGACCTTGTGCACCTTGTTCGCCAGCACCACGGTGTTGCCGTTGCTCAGGCGACGCTGATCGTGATGCTGTTGCGCAGCGCCACCGGGGGCCTTGTCGCCCCATTGCCAGACGACTTTGCCATTCCAGTCCAGCTCGCCGACGCTCTGATTGCCGAGGCCGTTACCGGCGGAGCCGAGCTTGCCCGGATCCTTTTCGCTCAGTTGCAGCAACACATGGCCGCGCTCGCCCCCGACCAGTTGCGGGTCGATGATCGCCGACGGGAAACCCGACTGCGGCCAGTTCTTCACCTCGTTGCCGTTCATGTCGATCAGGTGCGTCTGCTTGTCGGCACCGCTGAAGATCACATATTGATTGAAGGCCTTGGCCGGATCGTAACGGGTGACGCCGGTGGGGTAGACGCTGGGGGCGGCGAGCGCCCCGGCACTGAGCACTGCGCCGGACAACAACACCGGTAAAGCGGTTTTGATGCGCAACATGATGCAGCTCCTTGAAGGATCAATCAGAAGTCGTAGCGACCGGTGACGCCGAGAGTGCGCGGCGTACCCAGCAAGCCTTCATAGCCGCCGTTGCCGCCGGTCCACAGGGTCGTGTAGTAGGTTTTGTCGAAGGCGTTTTTCAGCCACAGCGAGACGTCCCACTGACCCTGATTGAAATCGCCGCGCAGGCCGGTGGAGAGATTGACCACCGCGTAACTCGGGATCTGGCCGTAATCGGAATCTTCGACCGTGCCCACCGCTTTGGAGCGGAATGCGTAGCTGCCGGTGACGTAAGGTTGCAGACCGTTATCCAGATTCCATTCGTACTTGCCGTTGGCATTGCCGATCCATTTCGAGGCGCCGACCACCTGATGGCCGCTGAGGTCGCAAGAGGCCGGAGCACCCGGTGCCTGGCTGACTTCCGGCGGGCACGGCGCGTCCTTGTAGGAGAGATAGCTGACGTCGTTGTACGAGCCGTTGAAGTTCAGCGTCAGGCCGCGCAGCGGGATCAGGGTGCTTTCGAATTCCACCCCGCGCGAGCGCACCGAGCCGGCGTTGGTCAGGTATTGCACCCGGTTGACGTCGTCGTAGGCGTTGGTCTGGTAAGCGTTGACCTGAGTCCAGAACACGTTGGCGTTGAGCTGCAAACGGCGATCCCACAGCGTGCTCTTGAAGCCGAGTTCGGCGTTGTTGGCGCGCTCGGTGCCGATCAGCAGCGAGTCGGCGCCAGCGGTCGGGGCCGAGCCGACCACAAGGTTGACCCCACCGGATTTTTCGCCGTGAGACAACGTGGCGTAGCCGAGCAGGTCATCGGTGAAGCGATAGCTGAGGTTGAGCAATCCGGACGGGCTGGAGCTGTACTGATTCAGGTCGCCGGAATCGTAGGCGCCGGTGCGGCCGCGTCGCGCGGTGGCGGCGGCACCCGTGACAGCGGCGCCACCCACCGGCGCATCACGATTGACCCAGGCGTTCTTCTCTTCATAAGTGCCACGCACCCCGGCGGTGAAATCCAGACGCGGTGTCAGGTGCCAGGTGCCTTGGGCGAACAGCGCAAAACTGTCGGTCTTGATATGGCCACGGCCGACGCTGTTGACGTTGGCCAGCGCGCCCCGTGGCGTGCCGTTCCAGATGTCTGCCTGCGGGCCGTAATAGGCGAAGGATTTGTTGTCCAGGTCCGAACCGAAATAGTAGGCGCCGAGGACGTAATCGAAGAACTCGCCCTTGGGCGATGCGAGACGAAATTCCTGGGAATACTGTTTGTCCTCAACCGACACCCCGGCGTTGTAGGTCGCCGGCACATTGAGGCCATCGTCGTTGCGCGGGGTGAAATTCCAGAAACGGTAGGAGCTGACCGAGGTCAGGGTGAAGTCGCTCGGCAAGGTCCAGTTGGCCTCCACCGATGTGCCGCCCTGATGGACGGTGACGTGCTGGTCGTTGTCCAGATTGACCTTGCGGTGCGAGCCGTTGACCAGCGTCGCGCCGGCAGCGGCGGCGCGGGCCGAGTAGAGATTGACGCCATTGATGGTCGGCCCGGTGTTGTACAGCACGCGGGTGCCGGCGCTGGAATCCTCTTCGTTGTAATCACCGATCCAGCGCAGGTTGAAATTCTCGTTGGGTTTGAACAGCAGTTGCGCCCGGAAGCCGTCGCGGGAACCGCCGTTCAGGTCATGGCCGTTGAATTCGTTCTTGATGTCACCATCGCTGCGGGTGCGATAGGCAGAGATGCGTCCGGCCAACTGATCGTTGAGCGGCCCGGAAAGCGTGCCCTTGGTCTGGAAATAACCGTCCTCGCCGACCGACGTCTCGATGCTGCGCTCCGGGGTAAAACTCGGCGCGCGGGTACTGATGTTGATCACCCCGGCGGTGGTGTTCTTGCCGAACAACGTACCCTGCGGCCCGCGCAGGACTTCCAACTGCTCGATGTCCATCAGGTCGAACACCGCCATCCCCGGGCGACCCAGATAAACGTTGTCGATGTACAGACCGACGCTGCCTTCCAGACCATCGCTGGCCGGGTTGTTGCCCAGGCCCCGGATCGACACGCTGGACTGGCGCGCATGCATGTAGGCGACGTTGACGCTGGGCACCAGTTGCTGCAGATCCTGAATCCGGTAGACCCGCTGCGTCTCCAGAGTCTGGCCGCTGACCACGCTCATGGGCGTCGGCACGTCCTGAGAACTTTCTTCGCGACGGCGGGTGGTGACGGTCACGGTTTCCAGTTGCGAAGTGGCGGTCGCGGTCTTGCCTGCCGGTGCCGGCACAGGGGTTTCCGTTTCCGCAGCGTAGCCGTGGGTCCAGCTGGCACTCCCCGCTAGCAACAGGGCCAGAGGCAGACGTTTGAGCCGTCGTGGCGGCGGCGGTGAAGCGAGGTTCAACGGACTCATGGGACTGCTCCTGGTCAAAAAACACGCAGACATCTTCCGTGCCGCATATTCTTTTAAGTTATTTATTTATGTTTTTACAAAGATTTACTGCATAAGAGATTGCCTTTATAAGGAGTCGACCTAATGCATATCCAATGCATTTCCCGGATATTTTTTATGTGAAAAATGCATATCGACTTGCGCCAACTCAGACACTTCATTGCCCTTGCCGAACAACGCAGCTTCGTCGCCGGCGCGCAGGCGGTGAACCTGTCGCAGTCGGCGTTCAGCCGCAGCATTCAGGCGCTGGAGCACAGCGTCGGTTGCCAGTTGGTGGATCGCGGACGCAAGGAATTACCGCCGACCAAACAGGGCCAGGTGCTGCTTGAACATGCGCGGCGACTGGTCAGCGGCGCGCAGCAGATGGCTAACGAGATCAGCCAGTTCAACGGGCTGGAGGCAGGAGAGTTACGCTTCGGTTGCGGCCCGGCGCCGGCGGCAGGATTGATCCCGCGCGCCATCGGTAGCTTCATCGGCCGCTACCCGAAAGCGCGGGTGCATTACCAGGTCGATGACTGGCAGAGCCTGAGCAAGCGACTGCTTAGCGAGGAGTTCGAATTCTTCGTCGCCGACACTCGGCACTTCGAGGCGGACCCGGATTATCTGACCCACCGCTTGCGGCCACGCAAATGGCATTTCTGCTGCCGCGCCGGGCATCCGCTGGCCGCATCGGATCGGGTCACGGCCGAGCAATTGATGAGTTATCCACTGGCCGTCAGCATTCGCCCGCCGAATCTGCGCAAGGTCATCGTCGACCTTAGTGGCCGCCCGGATTTCGTCCCGAATGTGGAGTGCGAGAACAGCGCCAGCCTGCTCGGCGTGGTGCTGCGCTCCGATGCGATCGGCATCGTTGGCGCCTATTCGGATGCGCTGCATCAGGCCCGGGGTGAGTTGGTGTGTTTGAAGGTCGAAGGGTTGGCGGATGATCTGGAGGAGCTTTACACCCGTTATGGAATCGTCAGCCGCGCCGGGTATCGGTTATCACCGTTGGCCGAGGCGATGATCGAGCAGATCAAGGCGATTGATGCGGTGGATGAAGAAGTGTGCTCACTGGAGAATTTTGCCGTCTGACACTCCGCCTTCGCGAGCAAGCCCGCTCCCACATTTGAAACGCGTACTCCTGTGGGAGCGGGCTTGCTCGCGAAGAGGCCTGTGCAGGCGCCGATGCATTTCCTGCATGAAACCCATTCCCCGAATGCACTTGCCGAACACCCTCGCCGAAAGCGAAAAACCTCGCCTGTCTTCCTGACTGGTGAACCCCATGTCCAACCCGCAAAACCCCGTGCGCAACGTGCTGTACATCATGTGCGATCAACTGCGCCGCGATTACCTGTCCTGCTACGGCCACCCGCACCTGCACACGCCAAACATTGATCGCCTGGCTGCGGCCGGCGTGCGCTTTAGCCGTGCCTACACCCAAGGCACGATTTGTGGGCCGTCGCGGATGTCGGCCTACACCGGGCGCTATGTCAGCAGTCATCAAGTGGCGTGGAACGCCGTGCCGCTGCCGCTTGAAGAACTGACCATCGGCGATTACCTGAGACCCCACGGCATTCGTACCGCGCTGGTCGGCAAGACCCACGCCACAGCCAACGTGGATGCCTTGCAGCGGTTGTCGATCAACCCGGAAAGCGCCCAGGCCGAAGTGCTGAACGAAGTCGGCTTCGAGCCGTACTTTCGTCACGACGGCATCTTCCCCGACGACCCGCTGTTCGATGACAAACGCGAATCCGCGCCATACACCCACTACCTGCGCGAGCAGGGTTTCGAAGGGCGTAACCCCTGGCATGACTGGGCCAACGCGGCCGAAGGCGACAACGGAGAAATCCTCAGCGGCTGGAAAATGCGCAATGCCCATTTGCCGGCGCGAATTCCCGAGCAACATTCAGAGACTGTCTACACTACAAATCGAGCCATCGACTTCATCGGTGAGCAAGGTGAAAAACCGTGGTTTTTACACCTGTCCTACATCAAACCCCACTGGCCCTATATCGTACCGGCTCCGTACCACACCTTGTACAGTACGAAATCGATTCTCAAACCGGTACGTAATGCCTCTCCAAGCGACCACCCGGTCTATCAGGCCTTTCGCCAGCATGAGGAAAGCCTGAATTTCTCCAAAGATCCGGTACGACTGAACGTGATCCCGACGTACATGGGCCTGGTCAAACAGGTCGATGATCAGCTGGGGCGGCTGTTCGATTTCCTGCAAAGCAACGGCCGCTGGGAGGACACGCTGATCGTGTTCACCAGCGATCACGGCGACTTTCTGGGCGATCACTGGCTGGGTGAGAAGGAGTTTTTGCTGGAACAAGCGGTGGGCGTGCCATTGATCGTGCGCGACCCACGTGCGGCGGCGGATGTCACACGGGGCACGGTGGATGAACGCCTGGCGGAAACCATCGACGGCGTGCCGACCTTTCTCGACGCGCTGGGCGTGACGGGGGCGGAGCATCGCCTGGAAGGTCGCTCGCTGATTCCGCTGCTGCACGGTGAGAACCCGGACTGGCGCCGCTATGCGATCAGCGAATACGACTACGCCTTTCAGGCCCCGGCACGTGAGCGACTGGGCCAGCCGATCGACCGTTGCCGCATGACCATGGTGCGCAGCGAACGCTGGAAATACCTGGCGTACGACGGCTTCCGGCCGCAGCTTTTCGATCTGTTGAATGACCCGCAGGAGCTGCAGGATCTGGGCGCGGACCCGGCGTATGCGGCGGTGCGCGAGGAGCATGCGGGGTATCTGTTCGAATGGGTGCGCGGGTTGAAACGCCGCACGACCATCAGTCATCAGGAGATTGATTTGCGTGGGCAGCGGTTTCGTTATGGCGAACCCGAGACCGAGAAGCTCGTTCAGATTGGCGTTTGGTAGAGATCAAGCGAAGGCAAGAGCAAGAGCCCCCTCACCCTAACCCTCTCCCGGAGGGAGAGGGGACTGACCGAGCTGTTTTTTAGAAGGACGCCGACCTGAAATATCAGGGTTGAACTCAGGCTCAAAAAGCCCCCAATCGGCTCCCTCTCCCTCCGGGAGAGGGCGGGGGGTGAGGGTTGCTTTTGATCTTAATCGCGCCCTTTGATGGTCTGGCTACGCTGCCCATTCGCCCCGACCGGCACTTCCCCTTTGAGCGTCACCCGACGCACCACACGATCCTGAGTGCCGTAATCATCAATCGCATAATGCTGCGTCGAACGGTTATCCCAGATCGCCACATCACCGGCCTTCCAGCGCCAGCGCACGACGTTCTCCTGGCGGATCACATGGCTCTGCAGCAAGCCGAACAGGTGCGCCGAATCGGCCTGGGAATAACCCTTGATGCGCTTGACGAAATGCCCCAGCAGCAAGCTCTTTTCCCCGCTGATCGGGTGCACACGGACCACCGGGTGCTCGGTCTCGTAAACGGTCGAGGTGAAGATCTTGCGATAGCGCTCGAGCTTCTCCGCCGACACGTCCGGCTTCACGGCGGCGTAGTCGTATTCGTTGCTGTGCACAGCCACCAGTTTGTCCGCCAGCTCGCGCAACTCGGTCGGCAGTTCGTTGTACGCCGTCGCGGTGTTCGCCCACAGCGTGTCGCCGCCGAACGCCGGGGCCACCACCGAGCGCAGGATCGAGGCTTTCGGGTAGGCATCGACGAAGGTTACGTCGGTGTGCCAGGAGTTGGCGCGCTGCCCTTCCGCGCCGTCCAGTTCCAGCAGATAACGGGTGCCCTCGCGGGACGGCACGGTCGGATGCGCTACGGGCTCGCCGAGCAGATGCGCAAAGGCTTCCTGACGTTGATCGTCGAGCTGGGTCTGCTCGCGAAAGAACACGACCTTGTACTGGATCAGCGCCTGTTGAATGGCTTCAACCGTCGCGGCATCCAGCTCACCGGACAGCTGCACGCCACGGATTTCGGCGCCGATACGACCGGCCACCGGATGAATGTCCAACGCGTGGACAGCGGGTTTTACAGCGAGTGCGGCATTGCTCATGGGTAGACCCTCATCGACTGCTTGCGGTTGGACGGCAGCGAAACAACGCTCTATCTATATTTCATTTACATCTAATAGATATTCACATGCTTCGTTGACGGAATAAGAGCTTGCATTTAAAACCTCAAGCAACCTCGTCGCAAATGCCTTCGAGCTATTTTTAGGATGCCGGAAAAGCATATGGATCTTCGCCAGTTGCGCTACTTCATCGCCCTCAACGAACACCGCAGTTTTGTCCGCGCGGCCGACGCCATGGGCATCACTCAACCGGCGTTCAGCCGCAGCATTCAAGGGCTGGAGCAGGAGTTCGGCTGCGTGCTGGTGGATCGCGGCAACAAGGATCTGCGCCCCACGCCCGAAGGCCAGGTGGTGCTGCAACACGCCCTGACCCTGGTGCAAGGCGCGGCATTGCTCAGCGCCGAGGTGACGCAGATGACCAAGCTCGACGCCGGCGAACTGCACTTCGGTTGCGGCCCGGCGCCGGCAGTGAAACTGGTGCCGGACGCGGTGGCGCAATTCATCAATGCGCACCCGAAAGTGCGCACCTGTTTTCAGGTGGATAACTGGGAAAAACTCAGCCGCGCCCTGAGCCGCGAGGAGATCGAATTCTTTATCGCCGACATTCGCCATTTCGAATCCGACCCGAACTTCCAGACCCAGCCGCTGACACCCAAGCGCGGGGTGTTTTTCTGCCGGCCGGGGCATCCGCTGCTCGCCAAGGAAAGCCTGTCGACCAACGACATGTTCGACTATCCGCTGGCGACCACGCTGATCCCGCCAGGCATTCGCAAATTGCTGGCGAATCTCAGCGGACGGATCGACTTTTCGCCGACCATCGAGACCGAGCACTTTCCGGCGCTGGTGAAAGTGGTGCTGCAATCCAACGCGATCGGCGTCGGTACTGAAGAGGCGTTCGTCGAGGATATTGCCCAGGGCTCGCTGGCGCTGCTGCACTGGCGCAATCTGCCGCAGAACCTGGAGAGCATGAATGCGCGGTGCGGGATTGTGAGCCGCACGGGATTCCGGCTGTCGCCGGCAGCGCGGGCGATGATTGAGACGTTGGTGGCAGTGGATAAACAGGAAATCAGCGTCGCGGTTTGAGGTCGTCATCGCCAGCAGGCTGGCTCCCACATGAAATGCATCCAATTGTGGGAGCCAGCCTGCTGGCGATGAGGTCTGTTCTGGCGCTAAAAATTCAAAGCTTCGCAGCCGCCAGCTCTGGCGCCACCCACTCGTTCACCTTGAACGGCTTGCGAATCAGCTTCTGCTGCGCCGCCAGGTCCACCTTGCCCTGCAGGTTCTGAAGGAACAGCGGGTCCAGTGTCGACGGGAACACTTCGCTCAGGTTCTGATCCTTCAGATCCTGGGTCAGGATCACCGGCGGATAGCTCGCCAGCCCCGACACAAGCTGCACATAGGCGTCCTTGTTGCTGTCCTGCGTCAACCACTCCACTGCCTGTTGCTGCGCCTTGAGCAGCTTCGCCACGGCTTCCGGATGCCCGTCGACAAACTTGCCGGTGCCCACCAGCACCGACTGCACACTGCCGGCGCCACCGAGATCCTTGGTATTCAATGGCAGCTCAGCCAGTCCTTTGGCCTGCAACGCGGTCAGCCCGGAACTGCCCCACGACGCATCGATCTGCTTCGCCGCCAGCGCCGCTACCGCTGCGTTGAAATCGAGGTTGATCACTTTCACGTCCTTCTCGCTCAAACCCACGCTGGCCAGCGCCGCATCGAACGACAACTGGGTCGCGGTGCCGCGGAAGATCGCTACGCGCTTGCCTTTGAGATCCTGCAGCGTCTTGATCCCCGAACCCGGCACCACGCCGAGGTATTGCTTCACGCCCCGGGCGCTGGCGCTGAGCAGGCGCGTATCCAGACCGTTGGACTTGCCGATGATGGCCGCCAGATCTCCGAGATAGGCCAGGTCCACTTGGCCGTTGGCGAACGCTTCGTTGATCACCGGTCCAGCGCCCTTGAAGAAGCTCCACTGAATCTTGATGCCTTGATCGGCGAAGGCCTTTTCGAAGATCTGCTGATCGCGCAGCACGTCCACGATGCCCCCGCCGCTGTGCTGGGTACCCGCGCTCAGATCAGGCACGGCAATCCTGATTTCCTTGAGCTCGTCGGCCTGGGCAGAGAACGCCAGCAGCCCCGCCAGCGCCGGCGCGGCAAACAGACTGATGACACGTTTGAAAGGAAGGTTCATGGGTGCGGCTCCTGATCACGGCGGGCATTGAGGAGCCGAAAGTAGGCATATTCCGCATCAACGTTTAAATACTTAAAAAGCACATTTTTATAGCTTTAAACGCTAAGCCAGAGTGCACAGGGCCTGTAGATCGATATGCATGCAGAGCATCGAAAATATTCTCCGAATGCATTGGATGCGCATGGGCTGGAGGCCTTAAATGGTCTGGCTTATCTCCCAATAGCATTGAATTGAATTTTTATATATCAAATTTGCATACCGCACTTCCATGAAGGCAGGCCTGCCTGCAACCCGACAACGGAGGTCACCATGGCCCGACAATCCCTGCTCAGCCTGCCGCTGCCCGCACCACCGCTGAAAGCACTGCGCTCATGGCCAAGCCTTGGCCAGCGTGTGCTGCCGTGGCTGCTGCCCCTCTCCCTGTTCGCCCTGTGGTGGCTGGCGGCGCGCAATCAATGGATGAGCGAACAGATCCTGCCCGCGCCTTCACTGGTGTGGAGCAGCGCGATCGAGCTGTCCCAGGGCGAGTTGTGGAGTCATTTGTGGATCAGCCTGCAACGGTTGTTCTGGGGACTGCTGGCGGGTGTTAGCGCCGGCGCAGTGCTCGGTGCGGCGCTGGGCTTCAGCCGCCGCCTCGAGCGCCTGATCTTCCCGACGTTCGCCGGCCTGGCCCAGGTGCCGACGCTAGCGTGGATTCCGTTGTTCATGGTGTTTTTCGGCATCGGCGAAACGCTGAAACTGGTGGTGCTGGTCAAAGCCATCGTGGTGCCGGTAACCCTGCACACGCTGGTCGGCGTGCGTGACGCACAACCGAAACTGCGTGAAGCCGCCGCTGTTTTACGTTTGCCGCCACGCCTGCTGATTCGCCGCCTGGTGCTGCCCGCCGCCCTCCCCGCATTCATGGCCGGCGTGCGTCTGGCGCTGGCCGCTGGCTGGACCTCGTTGCTTGCGGTCGAGCTGCTGGCCTCCAGCGAAGGCATCGGTTACCTGATGGTGTGGGCGCGTCAGCTGTTCATGCTCGACATCGTATTCGTGTGCATCGTCGTAATCGGTCTGATCGGCGTGGCGATGGATCGCGGCATCGGTCTGCTGGACAAAAAACTGGTGCACTGGCCGCACCCGGCCACGGCGGAAATTCGTCGCGGCCCACGCTACGAAGGCTGGCAGCGCGTGCAGCCATGGCTGCTGCCACTGGCGCTGTTTGCGTTGTGGCAACTGGCGGTCGACCAGCAATGGATCGATGCCAACATTCTGGTCAGCCCATGGGTGGTGCTTGAGGCAACCCAAAACGGATTGCTCGACGGCACGTTGATCTCCGGCATGGCCCTGAGCCTGGGCCGCACACTTGGCGGCCTGTTGATTGGCGGCGGTCTCGGCCTCGGGCTGGGTTTGCTGCTGGGTCTGTCACGCACCAGCGAACGCGTGCTCGGCCCGACCCTCGCCGCCCTGCGCCAGATCGCGATTTTCGCCTGGGTGCCGCTGCTCACCGCGTGGTTCGGTCTGGGCGAACTGGCGAAATGGGTGTTCGTCGCCCTCGCCGCGTTCTTTCCGTTGTTTGTCGCGACCCAACGCAGCGTCGCCAACCTCTCGCCGCAACTCAACGAAGCCGCGCAGGTGCTGCGCCTGAGCCTCGCCCAACGCCTGCGCCGACTGGTCCTGCCGGGCGCCGCACCGGGGATTTTCGCCGGCCTGCGCCTGAGCCTGATCTACGCCTGGCTCGGCACCATCGGCGCCGAATATTTCATGCCGTCCAACGGCGGCATCGGCAGCCAGATGATCGGCGCCCAACAACTGCTGCGCATGGACCTGATCATGGCCGGGATGCTGCTGGTCGGCCTCACCGGCGCCCTGCTCAACCTCATTGGCCAACGCCTGGAAATCCGCGCCACCCGCTGGAGACACGCATGAACGCACCGATTGTCAGCTTCACCCACGTAGGCAAGTCCTTCGACGTCGACGGTTTCGAACTGGAGGCGATTCGCGAATTCAATCTGGACATTGCCGAAGGCGAATTCGTCGCCATCGTCGGTTCCAGCGGCTGTGGCAAATCCACTTTGCTGCGCTTGCTGGTGGGCCTCGACACGCAGTTTCGCGGGCAGATCAGCGTCGACGGCAAAGCCGTCAGCGGTATCGGCGGCGAGCGCGGCATCGTGTTTCAGGAACACCGTTTGTTCCCGTGGCTGACGGTGGCCGACAACATCGGCCTGGGCCTGGTCAACGAGCCGCTGGCTGCCTCCGAAAAGCAGCAACGCATCAACGATTTCATCGAGCTGGTGGGCCTGCGCGACTTCACCCGCGCCTACCCGCATCAGCTCTCCGGCGGCATGGCCCAACGCGTGGCGATTGCTCGCGGGTTGGTGGCAAGCCCACGGATCCTGCTGCTCGACGAACCCTTCGGCGCCCTCGATGCGCTCACCCGCCAGCAGATGCAGGACGAGCTGCTGGCGATTCGCGAGCGGGCAAAGATCACCACGATTCTGGTCACCCACGATGTCGAGGAAGCGATTTTCCTCGCCGACCGCGTGGTGGTGATGGAACCGCGCCCCGGCCGGATCAAGCGGGTGGTGGACATCGCCCTGCCCCATCCGCGCCAACGCAGCAGTTTCGACTTTCATCAGCTGCGCGAAGAACTGCTGCACGAGCTGACCAGTGACGACCATTACCAACCGAGCGCACCGGTGCAGATCCGCGATCTGCCGCTGTCGTTCATTGCCTGCTGAACAGGAGCCTGTCGATGCCGCAACGTCCCAACTTTCTGGTGATTCTGGCCGATGACCTCGGTTTCTCCGACATCGGCGCGTTCGGTGGCGAAATCGCCACGCCAAACCTCGATGCCCTGGCCAACAATGGCCTGCGCCTGACCGATTTTCACGCTGCACCGACCTGCTCGCCGACCCGCTCGATGCTGCTCACCGGCACCGACCACCACATCGCCGGTATCGGCACCATGGCCGAAGCACTGACCCCGGAGCTGATCGGCAAACCGGGTTACGAGGGTTACCTCAACGATCGGGTCGTCGCGCTGCCGGAGTTGCTGCGCGAAGCGGGTTACCAGACCTTGATGAGCGGCAAATGGCACCTGGGCCTGACCGCCGAACTGGCGCCCCACGCCCGTGGTTTCGAGCGTTCATTCTCGCTGCTGCCCGGCGCGGCCAACCACTACGGCTTCGAACCGACCTACGATGAACACACGCCCGGCCTGCTGAAATCCACCCCGGCGCTGTACATCGAGGACGACACGTTCATCGACGAATTGCCCAAGGATTTCTATTCCTCCGACGCCTTCGGCGACAAGCTGTTGCAGTACCTCAAGGAGCGCGATCAGAGCCGACCGTTCTTCGCCTACCTGCCGTTTTCCGCGCCGCACTGGCCGTTGCAGGCGCCCGCCGACATCGTCGAAAAATACCGTGGCCGCTACGACGCGGGCCCCGAAGTCTTGCGCCTCGATCGTCTGGAAAAGCTCAAGTCGCTGGGACTGATCGAACCGGATGTCGAACCGCACCCGCTGATCCAGCTGACCGCGCAATGGGACGCGCTGAGCGATGAACAAAAATGCATTTCCGCCCGGGCGATGGAAGTCTACGCCGCGATGGTCGAGCGCATGGACTGGAACATCGGCCGCGTCGTCGACTACCTGCGTCAGCAGGGCCAGCTCGACAACACCTTCATCCTGTTCATGTCCGACAACGGTGCCGAAGGTGCGCTGCTGGAAGCCTTTCCGAAATTCGGTCCGGAGCTGATGACGTATCTGAACCAGCATTACGACAACAGCCTCGACAACATCGGCCGCGCCAATTCCTATGTCTGGTACGGGCCGAACTGGGCGCAGGTGGCGACCGCGCCGTCGCGCCTGTTCAAGGCGTTCACCACCGAGGGCGGGATTCGCGTTCCGGCGCTGCTGCACTATCCGCAACTGCCGCTGAAGGGGCAGATCAGCCACGGTTTCGGCACGGTGATGGACATCACGCCGACCATCCTCGATCTGGCCGGCGTGCGCCATCCGGGCAAGCAATGGCACGGCAAACCGGTGGCGCCGTTGCGCGGGAAATCGTGGCTGGGTTTTTTGTCCGGCGAGACAGCGCAGGTGCATGACGAACACACCGTCACCGGTTGGGAATTGTTCGGGCGCCGGGCGATTCGGCAGGGGCAGTGGAAGGCGGTGTGGATCCCCGGGCCGGTCGGGCCGGCGACCTGGCAGCTTTACGATCTTGGGAGTGATCCGGGGGAGATTCATGACCTGGCGGCCAGTCAGCCGCAGAAGCTTGAAGCGCTGATCGAGCATTGGCAGCGGTATGTGGAGGAGACCGGGGTGATTCTGAGTGAGTCGCCGTTTCAGCCGGATTGAGGGCAGGATCAAAAGCCCTCCCTCACCCCAGCCCTCCCGAAACGTCGGACCGCCCGGAGGGAGAGGGAGCTGACCGAGGTGTCTTTCGCTATACATCGACCTGAGAAACCGAGTTGATTGTGGATTCGGTAAAGCACTTTCAAGTCGGTGTATCTCCCGAATATCCCCCAATCAGTCCCCTCTCCCTCCGGGAGAGGGTTAGGGTGAGGGCTGGATCTCCAGCCGAAAACACAAAGTCAGTTCACCTCGATCGCCTTACCCGCCAACCCTTCATTCTCCTTGCGAACAAACCGGTTCGCCCGCCCGAACGTCCCGAAATCGTTAAACCGAACCCCCATCTCCCGCATCACCTTATGCGCCACCGGCACCGTCAGCTGGCGGATGTAAAACGGCTCCTTCACCACGAAATGATGAATCCCGTGACTGCTGCCGAAGTTGAAGCAGAACGCCTGCAACGGCCACAGCCACCAAGGATTCAGCACCTGACATTGCTGCAGCACATTGCCCGGTTCCACATCCCCGTAGTAATGCATGTTGGAGCTGATGAAGTGCAGGCAAAACGTACGCAACACGTTCGGGCCAATGATCACCACGGCGGCGATGTCGATCACCTGCATCACTGAAAGCGTGGTCGCCGACCATTCAATCGGCGAGCCCATCAAGTAAGCGACGCCATTGGCCGCATGGAATCCGAGAAACACATACCACGCCCCCCAATGCACCAGCGCCAGCGGCGCGTAGACCTTCAGCGTGCGTTTGATGATGCTGAACTTGTGCGCCCAGGTCTTGGCCCGGAGCATGCGGATGAATGCCGACATCACGTTGTCACCGACCATCAGCAACCGCGCGAAACCCCAGGGTTCGCCGTTGGTGATCGCCCGTTCTTCCATGTCGGTTTCGGTGCCGGACACCTTGTGATGATTGAGGTGCAAATGGCGGCGAATCCAGGGGTTGATCGTGCTCGGCCGCGCCAGCCACACCAGGCCCATCATCAGGTTGTGCGGCACCCGCTGTTTGCGGAAATACATGCTGTGGATCAGGTCGTGCTCTAGCTCATGGGTCAGCGAAGCGAAAAACGCGTTGAATAGCAGACACGCCCACCACGCCATGTGCCCGCTGATATACAGCGCCGCCGAACCGATCATTCCGGCCAGGGCAAAGGCGAGAATCCCGGCGCCGAGTGCATCCTGATGCTTGAGAATCGGGTAGCGCTCGCGCAGCTCCACGCCCTTGGCCAGCACCACTTCGCGAATATGCGCTGATCGCTGGGCAGCATTGTGTCGCTGGGGACTTGCAGAAGTACGGTCCATGCTTCCATCCTCTGGTTATTGATGTTCGCATCCTGCCTCGCGCGGACTCCAAACGCGGTAGCCGAGAACGCCAACCTGTTGACCGGAAGCGCCAATCAGCATGAAGGAACCGACTTCTCTCGCCAGCTGGACCCGTGCCCTGCGCAAGCAACTCGACGCGCTGGGGCTGGACAGCACTGCCCTGTGCCGGCAGGCCGGGCTCGATCCGCAACTGATGGATGACCCGAACGCCCGCTATCCGTTGTCCGCCACCACGCGCCTGTGGGAAATCGCGGTGCAGGTCAGCGGCGATCCGGCGATTGGTTTGCGGGTGTCGCGGTTCGTCAGCCCCACGACCTTTCACGCACTGGGCTATGCGTTGGTGGCCAGCGGCAGCCTGCGGGAAGTGTTCGAGCGGATCGTGCGTTATCACCAGGTGGTCAGCGACGCGCTGGAACTGGAGCTGACCCGCACCGAGGACCGCTACCGCTTTCGCCTGAAAATCCCGGCCGGCAATCCGGCCCCGGCCTTCGAAGCCATCGACGCCTTTGCCGCCATCTACGTGCGCACCTGCCGCAATCGCCTGGGCCGCGACTACGCGCCACTGGCGGTGTACCTGCGTCGCCCGGAACCGGTCGATGCGCATCAATGGCACAAGGTGTTCCGCTCGCCGGTGCACTTTTCCGCCGAAGAAGACCGGATCGAATTCGCCCTCACCGACTTCGACAGTCACCTCGACGACGCCAACCCGGAGCTGGCCGAACACAACGAAGCCGTGCTCAAACGCACCCTCGCCCAGCTCAAACCGCTGACCTGGGAGCGCAAGGTACGCGACGCCATCGAAGAACAACTGCCCGAAGGCGAACCCAGCGCCGAACGCATCGCCCAGGCCCTGCACCTGAGCCTGCGCAGCCTGCAACGGCATCTGGCGGACGAGGGTTGCCGCTTCGACACCCTGCTGAATGAAAGCCGCGAAAACCTCGCGCTGCTGCACCTGCGCGATCCGCAATGCTCGCTGAGCGAGGTCAGTTACCTGTTGGGATTTGCCGATACCAGCAGCTTCAGCCGTGCGTTCAAACGCTGGACCGGGATGACGCCGGGGCAGTTTCGGGATCAGTTGCGCTGAGCGCAAATGGGTCGCTCAACCCTTGGTCAGACTGCGCTCAATCCCGGATTCCCACTGCTCGATCATTGCCGTACCTACCTCGGCGAACGACTGATGGGTTCGGCAATGCTCAAGCATTTCCGCCATCGCCGTCTGCATGCCATGAACAACCTGCTGCAGTAGTTCATTGCACCGGCCTTCAGTGAGATTGCACGCCGTACGGCCGAAGCGCATCAGCGCCTTGTACTTGGGCCATGCCTTCGACCCGCCCAACAGCAAGGCCAGGCTGTCGTTCCTGATGTAAACCGATGTGGTGATGATGTCGTAAGCCGGGGCTAGCCGGATCGAAGCCTGCGCGCCGCAATGGTCATACAGCACACCGAAGTTCTTCAGATGCGCATCGCCGTTTTTCAGTCCCGCTGACAGCGCCACGATCTTGAAAAAAGCTTCCAGCGCCTGACTCAACAGCGCAGGAGAAACAAAGGCTTTAATCTGTCGGGCAGCGCCTTCGTAAGAACCATCGTATTTGGCTCTGGAAGGCCAGCCATTGAGTACGCAAAAGTCCTCGAAACCCAGATAGCCATGCTCAGTCAGGTCAAAACGCTCGACCACCAGAAACTTGCCCTGCTCACTCAATTCAAACTTTGGCACTTCAAGTCCGCTAAGCGCTGCGGCGCGCATACAGAAGTATTCGTTGGTCGCCAGCTCAGGAAACTCTTCGGGACGGAAGGCTTTGACCAGATGTGTGGAGCCTCGGTGAGTCAGGCGATCAACTGCTGCCGCGCTATCGCGCACCAGCACTTTGGGCTGCACGCCCGAAACCCCGGAGTATTGGCCGTACTTCTGTAGCAAATCTTCGAACAGTCCCTGGGCACCGTCATGCACCAAAAGCTCGGCCAGTGATGTTTCGGGCTGACGCTCGGTTGCCGACTCACTGGTAATCGCCAGCCGTCCCAACTGATGCGGTCCGACGATAGCGAGCAAGGCGAAATCATCAAAACCGCGCACTGCTTTACTGAAGCGTCGAACCAGCTCATCGCGCAGCGCGCCTTCCGGCAGATTCATTTCGAAGACAGGATGAATGCCCCGCTCCCAGCCGTAGCTCTCCAACCGGGTCGGCATTGTCAGCGACACTGCATTCTCGTCGATGGCGTCCTCGCGATAACTGAACACACTGTCCATGCCCGGCTGCCCTCGACCGAGCGTTCCGACCGGGCTATCAGCGACGGTGATGTGCAAGCGATCTGTCGGCTCAGTCATGGAAATTGACCTTCTGCAACGCGTCGAGTGTCGGACGTTGTGCTCTCACGGGAATCGCTGTCAGCTCATAGCCAAAGCCGTTGAGGATCGCCTCGACTTTGCGCAGACCAATTTCAGAAATCGTATTGTTTTCGATACCCGAAATGGTGGCGCGGCTCATGCCGTAACGTTGCGCCAACGCTTGCTGCGAGAGTTTTTGCGCTTTGCGCAGAGTTCTGATCAGTTCGCCCAACTGTTCCATGACACACCATTGCATTATATGCAGTGCAATAAAGCGTAATTAAAAGTATATGCATCGTATTCGATGCCAATTCCGGGCAAGTCTAGCTCATATGAAACGGCATATGCGGTCGATTAGCGACGGGTTACAAATCCAAGCTCAAAAACCGTACCCGTTGCATCACTGCTGACCCGCACCCGCCCCCCATGCAACTGCATGATCGACCGCACGATTGCCAGTCCCAATCCGCCGGAGTCTCCCGGCTCCGCGCGGGACGGGTCGACGCGGTAGAAGCGGTCGAACAGTTTGCCCAGATGCTCATCCGCGATCACCGGGCCGAGGTTGTGCACTTGCAGCCAGCACAGGCCTGGTTCATCGCGTCGGCGCAGGCTGATGGCCGAGCCGGCATCAGCATGGCGTACGGCGTTGGCCAACAGGTTGCCCAAGGCGCGTTGCAGCAGTTGCTGATCCGCCAGCAATTCTCCGCTGAACGTGTTTTCCAGACGGATTTCCCGGTCATCGGCCAAGGCTTCGAAGTAGTCGCATAACTCATCGCCGATTTCGTGCAACTTCAGCGTGCGCAGATCGAGCGCGCGTTCAGCCTGCTCTGCGCGAGCGAGAAACATCAGGTTCTCGGCCATGCGCTTGAGCCGTTCGAATTCTTCCATGTTCGACGCCAGCACTTCCTGATACTCGGTGCTGCTGCGCGGGTGATTCAGTGCCTGGCCGTTGCTGGCGAGCAAGGTGTGCAGGGGCGTGCGGATTTCGTGGGCGAGGTCGGCGGAAAACTGTGAGAGGCGCTGGAAGCCGTCGTCCAGCCGTACGAGCATGCCGTTCAGCGCGTGTACCGGCTCCAGCAATTCCGCCGGCGTGCTGGCGGTGGGAACGCGTTGGTCGAGGCTGCGCAGGTCGATGCCGCGCAGTGCTTCACTCAGCTTGCGCAGAGGCCGCAAACCTCGGCGCAACAGCATCAGGCCCAGCGTGAAAGCGAGTACGGCACCAACGCCGACGGCCAGATACAAGCGCAGGCGATAGCTGCCGAGCATCTGTTCGCGCTCGCTCAATACCTTGCCGGCGATCACGGTCAGCGCTTCACCGTTCGGCCCTTGGGCCTGACCTGACAACAGGGCCAGCTCGACACCGTCCGCCGCCTGCCAGGTCAGCACATCGCGGCGTTGCGGCGGTTGATCCCGGGGGATGGCCTGCACGGGCGGCAGTGCGCGTTGGCGAGGGTTGATCGTGATCACATTCGAGCCGTCAGCGCGTTGCACCAGCAGCAGACTGTCGAGGTTGCCGAGCATGTTCTGGTACAGCCGTGGCCGCGCCTGCAGGGCGTCGAGGCTGTCGCTGTCGGCAAGCAGCGCGCGCACCTGTTCCAGACGGCCGAGCAAGGCCATGTCGTCGCGCCAGGCGATTTCCGAGGCCAGCGAGCGATACAGGAACACGCCAATCGCGCTGAGTACCAGCGCACAGACGACAGCGAACGCCAGGGCCAGGCGCCAGGCGATGGATCTAGCGCGCATCGTCGGGCGCTTCGAGTTGATAGCCGACCCCGCGCACGGTGTGGATCAGTTTCGGCATGTACGGATCATCGACTTTCGAACGAAGTCGACGCACCGCGACTTCGACCATGTTGGTGTCGCTGTCGAAATTCAGGTTCCACACCTGCGAGGCGATCAGCGTGCGCGACAGCACTTCACCCTGACGGCTGGCGAGCAGATGCAGCAGGGCGAATTCCTTGTTGGTCAGGGCAATGCGCTGGCCGCCCCGGCTGACCCGGCGGCGCAGTACGTCGATTTCCAGATCGGCGATGTTGTACGACTCGGCTTCACGCAGGGGGCCGCGCCGCAACAACGTGCGCACCCGCGCCAGCAATTCGGCGAAGGCGAACGGCTTGAGCAAATAGTCATCGGCCCCCAGTTCGAGGCCGCGCACGCGGTCTTCGATGGCGTCCTTCGCCGTCAGGAACAGCACCGGCGTGGCGCCGCGCTGGCGGATCAGCTGGAGCAATTGCCAGCCGTTGAGGCCCGGCAGCATCACGTCGAGGATGATCAGGTCATATTCCTGCTGCTCAATAAAGTAGCGACCGTCGAGGCCATTCAGCGCCACGTCCACGGCAAAACCCGACTCTCCCAGCCCTTTGGCGATGAAGTTCGCGGTTTTGGCTTCATCTTCTACGACCAGCAAACGCATGGCACACCTCGATTGATCAGAGACACAGGCTAGGCCCCTTCGGCGATATTGCCCATTACAAACTTGTAATCCGACTGACGAGGTTTCGACGGGGACCGGCGGATAAGGTGGTGGCCTTCGCTTTTGGAGCCTGCCCATGTCCGTCAAATACCTGCTTGCCAGCCTCGCGATCGGCCTCAGCGGCGCGGCGCACGCCACGCCTGAGCTGCCCCGTCACGCCGATCTCGATCTGAAAACCGCGCGGCTGCTGGCCGACGCGGCGCTGGAAAACTGCACCGCCACGGTGTCGGTGCTCGACCGTGGCGGCAACCTGTTGGTGACCTTGCGCGGCGACGGTATCGGCCCGCACAACACCGCCGCCAGCCAACGCAAGGCCTACACCGCACTATCGACGAAAACCCCGACTCGACTGTTCGCCGAGCGCGCCCGCAACAACCCAGAAACCGCCAACCTCAACACCCTTGATGAGTTGCTGTTACTCGGCGGCGGCATCCCGTTGTTTGCCGGGAAAGAACTGGTCGGCGCCATGGGCGTGGCCGGTTCCGGCGGTGGCGAACAGGACGAAACCTGCGCAATCAAGGCCGCCGAAATCGTCGGCCTGTCCATCAACCGTACTTGAACCGAGGAACATCACCATGACCCCACTGCGCATGACTTTCACCGCGCTTGGATTGAGCGCCTTTTCGAGCCTGGCGCTGGCCGCCGGCAACCCGCTGAGCGTACACGTACTCAATCTGGAAAACGGCCTGCCGTCGCCGGGCATCAACGTGACGCTGGAACGTCATGTCGGCCAGGACTGGCAGCCGCTGGCGCAGGGCACCACCAATGAACAGGGACGGATCGCCGAACTGTTCCCGGCGAACAAGCCGTTCGAGGCCGGTGAGTATCGGGTGGTGTTCAAGACTGGCGAGTACTTCGAGAAGGCGAAGCACGAGACGTTTTTTCCGGAGATTCCGGTGATTTTTAAAGTGAAGCAGACGGACCAGCACTATCACATTCCGCTGCTGCTCAGCCCTTATGGCTTCTCGACGTATCGCGGTTCGTAAAAACAACATCGATCCAATGAGGGAGCGGGCAAGCCCGCTCCCACAGGGAAACCCGTGTTCTTCAGAGGGTCGCCAGCGCGCGCAGTCGCACAGCGTCGAGGATTTCGATCTCGCCATAACTCAAGCCGATAATCCCCTGCCCCTGCAACTCCTTGAGGATCTGGTTGGTGGTCTGCCGCGACAGCGACAGCATCGACGCCAAC
The DNA here is from genome assembly GCF_002112855.1 of Pseudomonas sp. B40(2017). Classification (NCBI taxonomy): domain Bacteria; kingdom Pseudomonadati; phylum Pseudomonadota; class Gammaproteobacteria; order Pseudomonadales; family Pseudomonadaceae; genus Pseudomonas; species Pseudomonas sp. B40(2017). The sequence continues at coordinate 89,010 of NZ_NEIT01000006.1, read as the reverse complement.
TGCTCCTGAGGCAGTTGCAGCACGCGGCGCGGCGGGTCCAGTTCGCCATAGCCCTCGGCGATCATCAGCAAGCGATGAGCCAGACGTGCCGGGGCCGGCAGCAGGCTCAGCTGTTCGAGGTTGATGAAGGTCAGGCGCAGTTTGTGGCTCATCAACAACGCCAGATGTCGCCAGTAAACGGGTCGCTCATCGAGCAGTTGCAGCAGTGTGGCCTGGGGAATGTTCAGCAGCGTGCAGGGCCCGACCGCGTAGGCATCGTGGGTGCGCGGCTGGCCGTCGAACAGGCAGATTTCGCCGAACCAGTGCGGCGCCTCCACCAGACTCAGCAACGCCTCCTTGCCCTGCTCGCTGACCGCGCCGATGCGTACCGCGCCGTCGAGCACCGCGTACAGCCCGCACGGCGCATCGCCGCGCTGGAACAGCCGCTGCCCCGTCGTCAGCCGCCGCTCCCGGGCCGCCGCCAGCAGACTATCCTGAAAGGACGAGGGCAGATGACTGAACCATTGCCCGGTCAGCAGGCGCTCGCGCCAGACCTTATCCATGCGTTCTCCGAAAGATTGTCGCCTGCCTGACAGAGCGAGCCGTGAACCCGGGGCATGATTCGATCACCCTACAGGAGGAACAACAATGAAAAGCCTCGTCGATCATTTGAGTCAATACGCCGCTTACCACCGTGACCCGCGCAACATCGCCAGCCACTTTATCGGGATTCCGCTGATTGTGGTGGCGGTGGCCGTGCTGTTGTCGCGGCCGGAATGGTCGGTGGGCGGGTTGTGGATTTCCCCGGCGGTGATCGCCGCCCTTGCTTCGGCGTGGTTTTACCTGCGCCTGGAACTGAAGCTCGGAGTGTTGATGACCGTGTTGATGGGGCTGTCGGTCTGGGCCGGGCATGTATTGGCGCAGCAGAGCACCATGGTCTGGCTCAGCAGCGGTCTGGCGATGTTTGTGATTGGCTGGGTGATCCAGTTTGTCGGGCACCACTATGAAGGGCGCAAACCGGCGTTTGTCGATGACTTGAGCGGGTTGATTGTCGGGCCGCTGTTTGTGGTGGCCGAACTGGCGTTCCTGCTCGGGATGCGGCATGAGCTGAAAGAGCAGATCGAGGCGCGGGCGGGTGTGGTGCGGGTCAATCCGCATCGCGCGGCTGTCTGAACCACTGCCCCGCTCGCTCGTTCCCACGCTCTACGTGGGAATGAATCCCGTGACGCTCCGCCTCACAGTGGACGCGGAGCGTCCATAGCGGCGTTCCCACGCAGAGCGTGGGAACGAGCGAGATCAAACGTTGGCGACTTTCTGCCAGACCTTCGGCTTGAAGAACAACGTCTCCCCCTTGGCCAACCCGGTCAGGCTATCGTGGTCTTTCACCACTTCCGCCTCGATCAGATCAGCCTGCCCCTCAACCTTCAACGTCACCCGCGTGGTCGCACCCAGCGGCCGGATATCGCGGACTTCGGCGGCGTGGTGATCCTCCAGTTCATGCCGCGACAGCGACACTTCGTGCGGGCGGAACAGCACGTGGTTGTCATCGCCCAGATGCAGACGGTTCGAATCGCCGAGGAAGTGATAGACGAAATCGCTGGCCGGGTTTTCGTAGACGTCGCCCGGTGAGCCGATCTGCTCGATCACGCCCTTGTTCATCACCACGATGCGGTCGGCCACTTCCATCGCTTCTTCCTGATCGTGGGTGACGAACACCGAGGTCAGGTTGATGTCTTCGTGCAGGCGCGCCAGCCAGCGGCGCAGCTCTTTGCGCACCTTGGCGTCGAGAGCACCGAACGGCTCATCGAGCAGCAGCACTTTCGGCTCTACCGCCAGGGCACGGGCCAGGGCGATACGCTGACGCTGGCCGCCGGACAGTTGCTCCGGATAACGATCCGACAGCCAGTCCAGTTGCACCATGTTCAGCAGCTCGTGAACCTTGGTCGCGATCTGGCTTTCGTTCGGGCGCTGGTTTTTTGGTTTCATGCGCAGGCCGAACGCGACGTTGTCGAACACCGTCATGTGGCGGAACAGGGCGTAGTGCTGGAACACGAAACCGACGTTGCGATCCCGCACGTCGTGGCCGGACACATCTTCGCCGTGGAACACGATGTTGCCGTTATCCGGGGTTTCCAGACCGGCAATGATGCGCAGCAAGGTGGTCTTGCCGCAGCCGGACGGGCCGAGCAGCGCCACCAGTTCACCGCTGTGGATGTCCAGGCTGATGTTGTCCAGCGCCTTGAACGCATTGAAATTCTTGCTGACGTTACGCACTTCGATCGACATGAATTATTCCTCCGCGGCGCTGGCGCGCAGGCGGTTGATACGGTTTTCGCTCCACTGCTTGAGCAGCAGGATGAAGAGCGCCAGGATCAGCAACAGGCTCGCCACGGCGAACGCGGCCACGTGGTTGTATTCGTTGTAGAGGATCTCGACGTGCAGCGGCAAGGTGTTGGTCACCCCGCGAATGTGCCCGGAAACCACCGACACCGCACCGAACTCACCCATGGCCCGCGCAGTACACAGCACCACGCCATAGATCAGGCCCCATTTGATGTTGGGGACGGTCACGTGCCAGAACATCTGCCAGCCATTGGCGCCGAGCAGGCGCGCGGCTTCCTCTTCCTGAGTGCCTTGTTCCTGCATCAGCGGGATCAGCTCACGGGCCACGAATGGCACGGTGACGAAGATCGTCGCCAGCACGATGCCCGGCAGGGCGAAGACGATCTGGATGTCGTGATCCTGCAGCCACGGCCCGAACAGGCCCTGGGCGCCGAACATCAACACGTAGACCAGACCGGCGATCACCGGCGATACCGAAAACGGCAAGTCGATCAGCGTCACCAGCATGCTCTTGCCGCGGAACGAGTACTTGCTCACGCACCACGCGGCGCTGACACCGAACACCAGGTTCAGCGGCACCGACACCAGCACCGCGATCACGGTGAGTTTCAGCGCCGACAAGGCATCCGGTTCAAAGATCGCAGTGAAGAATGCGCCGAGGCCGTTCTTCAATCCCTGCGACACCACGATGAACAGCGGCAGCAGCAGAAACAGGAAGAAAATCAGCCAGCCGAGGCCGATCAGGATCCGCCGCGAAGTGGCGCTGCCACGGCGGGCGGCGTTGGCCGAGGAAGCGGCCGCAATAGACGATTGGGACATGGTTCGCGCCTCCTTATGGGGTTTCGATGCGCCGCTGCAGCAAGTTGATCAGCAGCAACAGGACGAAGGAAACCACCAGCATCAACACGCCGATGGAGGTAGCGCCGGTGTAATCGTACTGGTCGAGCTTGACCATGATCAGCAGCGGCAGGATCTCGGTTTTCATCGGCATGTTGCCGGCGATGAATATCACCGAACCGTACTCGCCGACGCCACGGGCGAACGCCAGGGCGAAACCGGTCAGCCAGGCCGGCAACAGCGCCGGCAGCAGAATGTGGCGAAACACCTGCAACGGTTTGGCACCGAGGCACGCCGCCGCTTCTTCGACCTCACGCGGAATGTCCGCCAGCACCGGCTGCACCGTGCGCACCACGAACGGCAGGGTCACGAAGGTCAGCGCCAGGGTGATCCCGAGTGGGGTGTAGGCGATCTTGAAACCGAGGTCGGCGGCGAACTGCCCGACCAGTCCGGTCGGCGTGTACAGCGCCGTCAGCGCAATACCGGCCACGGCGGTCGGCAGGGCGAATGGCAGATCGATCATCGCGTCGATCACCTTGCGTCCCGGGAACGTGTAGCGCACGAGCACCCAGGCCAGCAACGTGCCGATGATGCCGTTGATGATCGCGGCGCACAGCGCGGTGCCGAAGCTCAGCTTCAGTGCGGCGAGCACGCGGGGCGCGGAGATGATCGTCCAGAACTGGTCCCAGGTGAGTTGGGCGGCGTGGACGAACATCGCCGCCAGCGGGATTAGCACAATCAGGCTGAGGTACACCAAGGTGTAGCCCAGCGTCAGCCCGAAGCCGGGTATGACGGGGGAGATACGACGCGACATAAAAGTCCTTGGTTTGAGAACGCACAAAGCCCCGACGGTTAAATCGGGGCTCGTTTATGACCTATTTCAGATTACTGCGCCTGATAGATCTGGTCGAACACGCCACCGTCGTTGAAGAATTTCGGCTGCGCGGTTTTCCAGCCGCCGAAGTCCTTGTCGATGGTCACCAGCTCCAGTTTCGGGAACTGCTGGGCGTACTTGGCCGCCACGTCCTTGTCACGCGGGCGATAGAAGTTCTTCGCCGCGATTTCCTGGCCGGCCGGGCTGTACAGGTGCTTGAGGTAGGCTTCGGCGATCTGCTCGTTGCCCTTCTTCTCGGCGTTCTTGTCGACCACAGCCACCGGTGGTTCGGCGAGGATCGACAGCGAAGGCACGACGATGTCGAACTTGTCCTTGCCGCCGTCTTCCTTCAGCGCCAGGAAGGCTTCGTTTTCCCAGGCCAGCAACACGTCACCCTGACCGTTGTTGACGAAGGTGATGGTCGAGCCACGGGCGCCGGTGTCCAGAACCGGTACGTGTTTGAACAGGGTTTGTACGTATTCCTTGGCTTTCGCTTCGTTGCCGCCGTTGGCTTTCAGGCCGTAGGCCCACGCCGCGAGGAAGTTCCAGCGTGCACCGCCGGAGGTTTTCGGGTTCGGGGTGATCACCGAGACGTCATTCTTGATCAGATCGCCCCAGTCCTTGATGCCTTTCGGGTTGCCCTTGCGCACCAGGAACACAATGGTCGAGGTGTAAGGAGTGCTGGCGTCCGGCAGACGCTTCTGCCAGTCGGCCGGCAGGGTCTTGCCGAGCTTGGCGATTTCGTCGATGTCGCCGGCCAGGGCCAGGGTCACGACGTCGGCGCGCAGACCGTCGATCACCGCACGGCCCTGCTTGCCCGAACCGCCGTGGGATTGCTGGATTTTCACGGTGTCGCCGGCGTGCTCCGACTGCCAGTACTTCACGAACTCGGCGTTGTAATCCTGATACAGCTCGCGTGTCGGGTCATACGACACGTTGAGCAGTTCGTAATCCTTGGCAACCGCGGAACCGGCAAACACAGCACTGGCCAGGGCGGCCAAAGCGTAACGGCGAATCGACGACATGGTGAAAGCTCCTGGAATTCTTGGTGGTGGCTTTTTCTTATGGATTGCGAAAATCGGGTTGCCTGTAAAGATCACCGCCTGCGCCCACTCTTGCATTGATCCCCGGCAAGAGCGGGCGCAGGCTGGAATCTTTCTGGGTTCAGCTCGGTTTGTTGCCCGGTTGCTGCAAGCGGAATTTCTCTTTGCGTTCGATCTGGACCACCTGGGCGTTATGCACAGTGATTTCCACCGCGCCGAAACGCAGGTCGCGCAAGGCGCTCTGGATTTCACGCAGGATGGTGCTTTCGTCCTGACCGTCAACGCTACGCAGGGATGCGCTCATGGTGCTGCTCCTTTGTATGGGATATGCCTGGCAGTGGGCGGCACTGCGTTCGGCGTGGGAGCAATATAAGAGAGGCGCGGATATTCTTAAAAAGACTATTTAAGAATGTTTATATAACTGGAAAACATTATGTGATGCAGCAAGGGTTTGCGGCGGATTTGCCTGCCGGCAAACCCGCCGTACGCCGTCATCAACCGATCAAGGGCGCCCGGTTCCAGTCGACTTGCGCTTCCGGGACCGGCCGCCCAAACCAGTAGCCCTGCCCCAGATCACAGGCCTGCTCCAGCAGGAACGCGGCCTGTTCCACCTGCTCGATGCCCTCGGCATGCACCTGCATGCCCATGCTGCGGGCCAGGGCGATGATCACCCGGACGATCGCCGCATCGTCCTCGTCCCACGGCAGGCCGGCGACGAAACCCTGATCGATCTTGAGCTTCTGCACCGGCAGGCGCTTGAGCCGCAGCAACGACGAATAACCGGTGCCGAAGTCATCGATGGCCAGACGAATGCCCAGTTCGCGCAAACGATGCATCTGTTCCAGCGCGACTTCCGGATCGTCCATCACCGCGCTTTCGGTGACTTCCAGTTCCAGATAGGCCGGATCCAGGCCGGTCTCGTGCAGCACCTGCGCCACCTGCTGATACAACTCGCGGCGAGCGAATAACCGCGAGGACACGTTCACCGCGACAAACGACAGCACCACCCCGGCCTGCTGCCATTGGCACATCTGCCGGCAGGCCTGCTGCATGACCCAGGCGTCGATCTCCGAGATCAGCCCGGTGCGCTCGGCAATCGGGATGAACTCCGCCGGCGACACCAGGCCCCGCTGCGGATGCTCCCAGCGCACCAGCGCCTCGACGCCGATCAGGCGACTGGTTTGCAGGTCGTGCACCGGTTGGTAGTAGACCCGCAGTTCCTGCTGCTCCAGCGCGCGGCGCAACTCGAAGGCGATTTCGACCCGCTGCTGGGCGTGAGCCGTGAGCTCTTCGGTGTACAGCGCGTAGCCATTGCGGCCGCTGCTCTTGGCCTTGAACAGCGCCGCATCGGCGTTGCGCAACAGCTGTTCGGCGCTCAGTGCATCGCTGGGAAACAGGCTGATGCCGAGGCTGGCGTTGATGAACAGTTCATGGCCGTCGAGGCAGAACGGCTCCTTGAGCGCATCGAGAATACGCTGAGCCAGCGCTGCCGCCTGTGCCGGCTGTGGACAACTTTCCAGCAGAACCGCGAATTCATCGCCGCCCAGCCGCGCCAGGGTGATGCCCGGCCCGAACAACCCCTGCAAACGCGCGGCGACGGCCTTGAGCAAACGGTCACCGATGGTGTGGCCGAGGCTGTCGTTGATCAGTTTGAAATGGTCCAGATCGATCATCAGCAGCGCGCAGCCGCGCTTGTGGGTCTGCGCCGATGCCAGCGCCTGTTCGGCGCGGTCGCTGAACAGCAGGCGGTTGGGCAGGTCGGTCAGCGGATCGTGGTGGGCCAAGTGCTTGAGTTCGTGCTCGGAATCCTTGATCGCGCTGATGTCGGAAAACACCGCGACGTAATGGCTGAGCCGGTTGTCATCGTCACGAATGACCCGGATCGTCTGCCATTGCGGGTAGATTTCACCGCTCTTGCGCCGGTTCCAGATCTCGCCGCTCCATTCGTCCCGCGCCTGTAAAGAAGCGAACATCGCTTGATAGAACCCCGGCGGATGATGCCCGGACTTGAACAGGCTGGGCTGCTGGCCGATGACTTCATCGCGCTGATAACCGGTGATTTCCATGAACGCGCGATTGACGTGCACGATCAGCCCCTGCCGGTCCGTGACCAGCACGCCTTCGCGGGTGCAATCGAAAACCGCAGCGGCCTGACGCAGGCGTTCGCGATCTGCTTGGCGTTCACGCAATCGGGCGCCGATGCCCAGGCATTCGAACAGCCGCGCCCGGGCCAGGAAGATCAACCCGGCGCTGAGCGCCACGAACAGGTAGCCGTTGATCAGTTGCCAGCGCAGCAACTCGTCAGAGCTATCGAAGAAACTGTTCAATAAATAACCAGTACCTTGCAGCCAGACCACGGCAAGGACCAGGTAAAGCAGCGCTGCACGCAAGGCATCGCGGTAAGTGGCAGACATTCGGCCGTCCATGTCCCTACAAAAATGTCGGGATTATAGGTCAAGAAACATCCAGCCATCTCTTATCTGAAAGGGCGACTGGTTTTATCTGTGTGCTTGGTGATAATGCAACGGCTGTTTTTTCTTTATCGAGGGCCCTATAGCCTATGTGGTACGAAGGTTTTCTTGGCTTGTCGGCCTGGTCGCTGGTCGCCGTCACCCTGGTGATGACCCACGTGACGATCGTTGCCGTCACGGTCTACTTGCACCGCTACTCGGCCCATCGCTCCCTGGAGCTGAATGCCGGGCTGAAGCATTTCTTCCGTTTCTGGCTGTGGCTGACCACGGCGCAGAACACCCGCGAGTGGACCGCCATCCACCGCAAACACCACGCCAAATGCGAAACCGAAGACGACCCGCACAGCCCGGTCGTCAAGGGTCTGTCCACCGTCCTGCGCAAAGGCGCAGAGCTGTATCGCGAAGAAGCGCAGAACCCGGAAACCCTGCGCATCTACGGCAAGAACTGCCCCGAAGACTGGATCGAGCGCAACCTCTACAGCCGCTACCGGCTGCTGGGCGTGGCGATCATGGCCGTCATCGACCTGCTGCTGTTCGGCACCATCGGCATCACCATCTGGGCGATCCAGATGATGTGGATCCCGGTCTGGGCGGCCGGTGTGGTCAACGGTCTGGGCCATGCCGTCGGCTACCGCAACTTCGAATGCCGCGACGCGGCGACCAATCTGGTGCCGTGGGGCATCCTGATCGGCGGCGAAGAACTGCACAACAACCATCACACCTACCCCAATTCGGCCAAGCTGTCGGTCAGGAAGTGGGAGTTCGACCTCGGCTGGGCGTGGATCCAGATCTTCAGCTTCCTGCGTCTGGCCAAAGTGCAGCGGGTCGCGCCGATCGCCCACCGCGTCGAAGGCAAGGGCAGCCTGGACATGGACACCGCCATGGCGATCCTCAACAACCGCTTCCAGATCATGGCCCAGTACCGCAAGCTGGTGATCGGGCCACTGGTCAAGCAGGAACTGGCCAAGGTCGATCATTCGGTACGCCACCAGTTCCACCGGGCCAAACGCCTGCTCTCGCGGGAAACCAGCCTGCTGGAAGATCGCCACCACGCGCGCATCCAGAACATGCTCGAGCACAGTCAGGCGCTGAAGGTAATCTACGAGAAACGTCTGGCCCTGCAGCAGATCTGGGTCAAGACCAGCGCAAATGGCCACGACATGCTCGCCGCCATCAAGGAATGGGTACACGAGGCCGAGGCCAGCGGCATCCAGTCCCTGCGCGAATTCGCTGACCAGTTGAAAACCTACTCGCTGCGCCCTGTCGCCGCCTGAGTGCCGTTGATCGGTGCGCCCGGTTCCCGTGCGCACCCTTCGGAACTTCACCGTCGATCCCCTATCTCAAAGACACTTCGCCACCCCCGGCGGGTTTTCCCGTGGCCGTTGTCGATTGATCGGCACGCCCTTTGAGATTCGTGTCGATGGTCAACAACAATCAAAAAGACTCATCCCCTCCCCAGTGGCCCGAGGCCGCGCAAACCCTGATGGCATTGATGCACGCCCAGGGCGAAGTCGCCCGGCTCAGCGAACGCGAGCAGCTGTTCAGTTCGCTGCTGGTCAGCGTCAACGCCGTGCTTTGGGCCTTCAACTGGGAAACCCGTCAGGTGTTGTACGTCAGCCCCGCTTACGAGCGGATCTTCGGTCGTTCCGCCGGCCTGTTGCTGGCCGACTACAACCAGTGGCGCGACAGCATCTACCCGGATGATCTGGAATACGCCGAACGCAGCCTCGCCGAAGTGCTGCACAAAGGCGCCGTGGAAGACCGCGAATACCGGATCATCGCCGCCGACGGCCAGGTTCGCTGGGTCAGCGACAAGTGCTTCATCAATCGTCAGGACGAACCGGGGCAACCGGTGATCATCGTCGGCTTCGCCGAAGACATCACCGACAAGAAGCAAATGGAAACCGAGCTGCAACGCCTGGCCACCACCGACGTACTGACCCAGAGCAGCAATCGCCGACACTTCTTCGAATGTGCCCACCGGGAATTTGAACAAGCCCGCCTGCAAGGCGCGCAAATGGCGTTCCTGCTGCTGGACATCGATGACTTCAAAGTGATCAACGACACCTACGGCCACCCGGAGGGCGACAACGTGCTGCAACGGATCGCCGAATGCGGGCGAGCATCATTGCGCCGGGGAGACCTGTTCGGACGGATTGGCGGTGAGGAATTCGCTGCGGTTTTCCCGGGCTGTGCGCCGGACATGGCGATGCAGGTGGCCGAACGGCTGCAACGGGAAATCCAGCGGCTGAGTTTTAACCATGGTGAACAGACGTTCGGTATCACCGTCAGCCAGGGCCTGACCAGCCTCACCCCGGAAGATGAAAGCCTCGACACCCTGTTCGCCCGCGCAGACGCGGCGATGTACGAGGCCAAGCGCCAAGGCAAGAACCGGATCATTTCCGCCTGATTCAAGACTGGATGCGCAATCAACCCGCTATTTGCGCATCCGCATCAGCTCCGGCAAGCCGATTTTAAGCAAGCGCGCCGTGCGGCTCTTCGCCAGATCCTCGACGCCTTCATGCTCGGTCAGCCGCGCCATCTGCGCCGCCATGTTCATCACCAGTGCCTCGCGGGAATACACCCCGCCACCGAGCTGGTAGACCGAGGCAATCAGCTCGCGCAGTTCCAACGGCAAACGCCAGCGAGTGCGCAGCGCCGAGCCATACGCCGCACCGAATTCGGCCAGCGCATCGCCGACTTCCTCCAGCTCATCCAGCTCGCCGCCGGCCTGCTTCCACTCCTGCAGACAACGCAGCAACGCCAGATCACCGAGGCGGTGGAGCATCCCGGCGCAATAGCAGCGCTCCTGATCCAGATCGAGCAGCCGCGCCAGCGTGCGGGCGTACTCGGCGGTGTGCAGCGACAGGCCCCAATAGCGCTCGGCGTAGTCGGCCAGACACGGGTCGCTGAGCCGGGCGCTGCGCTTGAGTGCCAAACCAAGGATCAGGTTCATGCTTTGACCGGTGCCCAGACGATGCAGCGCCTGGGCCAGGGTCTGCACCGGCGCGCCATGATGCTGGGCGGCGCTGTTGGCGGCGGCGATCAACACGGCGGTGATCTGCGGGTCGGTGCGAATTTCCTCTTCCAGCAGCTTCAGATCCAGGCCGTTGGGATTGAGGCTGCGCTTGACCGCCACCTGCACGTCGGTCATCAGCGGCGCGCCGTCGGCCTGCTCGCGGCGGCGTTCGAGGAACACCGACAATGTCATGCCCGGCGCCAGCGCCGGTACTTCACAGAACACTTCTTCGCCGGCGTTCAGCAGCAGTCCCTGCAAACGTTCGGTCAGGCTTTCCATGTTCAGGGGTTTGGCCAGGTAGGCGGTCGGTGCCAGCGGCAAGGCTTCGCGCACGCTGGCGCTGTCGTTGCGGCTGCTCATCAGAATGAACGGCAGCGGCGGATTGCGTCTGCGCTGGCGCACGCTGCGCAATACGTTCAAGCCATCGACGCCGGGCAACTCCCAGTCGACGATCGCCAGGTCATAGGGCACTTCGCTGAGCAGCGTCATTGCCTCCTGGCCATCGGCGCACAGATCCAGCCGCGCATCGCAGCGCACATTCAGCAACACTTGTTTGAGCAGGTCACGAGACCACGGGTCGGCCTCGGCAATCAGGACTCTCGGTACAGCGGGTAAATCAACGGCCGTCATGCTCGCCCTCCCTTGCAATGCTTGAACCTTAGCCAATGCTGGCGTTTCGGTACAACCTGAAAACCGCACAGGTGTTTCTCCCGGCATGAAAAAACCCGCCGAAGCGGGTTTTTTGTCGATCCGATCACACGGTGCTACGGATTACAGCTCCGAGAAGCACTCTTCGATGATCGCCAGGCCTTTGTCCAGTTGCTCGTCCGGCGAGGTCAGCGGTACCAGGACGCGCAGCACGTTGCCGTAGGTGCCGCAGGACAGCAGGATCAGGCCCTTGTCACGCGCCTTGGCCACGACAGCCGCGACGGCGGTCGGGTTTGGCTTGTGGCTGTCGCCGTTTTCGAACAGCTCGACCGCGATCATCGCGCCCAGGGCACGGACTTCGCCGATCACCGGGTACTTGGCCTGGATGGCTTTCAGGCCAGTGACCAGACGCTCACCAACAGCCTTGCAGCGGTCCAGCAGTTTTTCTTCTTCGAACACTTCCATCACGGCCAGGGCCGCAGCGCAAGCGATCGGGCTACCGGCGTAGGTGCCGCCCAGGCCACCTGGCGCGATGGCGTCCATGTATTCGGCCTTGCCGCAGACACCGGCCAGCGGGAAGCCGCCAGCGATGGACTTGGCGAAGGTGGTCAGATCGGCAGCAACGCCCATCTGTTCCATGGCGAAGAAGGTGCCGGTACGGCCAGCGCCGGTCTGCACTTCGTCAGCGATCAGCAGGATGCCGTGTTGGTCGCACAGGGCACGCAGACGCTTCATGAACTCTTTCGGTGCGACGTAGAAACCACCTTCACCCTGCACAGGCTCGATGATGATCGCGGCGATGTCTTTCGGCTCGGCGTCGTTCTTGAAGATGCGTTCGATGGAAGCGATCGAGTCGTCGATGCTCACGCCGTGCAGTTCGTTCGGGTACAGCGCGCGGAAGATGCCGCCTGGCATCAGGCCCATGCCGGCCGAGTAAGGCACGACTTTACCGGTCAGGCCCAGGGTCATCATGGTGCGACCGTGGTAAGCGCCGGTGAAGGCGATCACGCCAGCGCGGCCAGTGGCGGCACGGGCGATCTTGACGGCGTTTTCAACGGCTTCGGAGCCGGTGGTCACCAGCAGGGTTTTCTTGGCGAAGTCGCCCGGTACGCGAGCGTTGATTTTCTCGCACAGCTCGACGTACGGCTCGTAGGCCAGAACCTGGAAGCAGGTGTGGGTCAGCTTGTTCAGCTGCTCGGTCACGGCGGCGATGATTTTCGGGTGCACGTGGCCGGTGTTCAGTACGGCGATACCGCCGGCGAAGTCGATGAATTCACGACCTTCAACGTCGGTTACTGTCGCGTTCTTCGCGGACTCGGCGAAGATCGGGTGAATCTGGCCAACACCACGTGGAACAGCTGCGGTACGACGGGCCATCAGTTCAGCGTTAGTCTTGCTCATTACAGTCCTCATTCGCCGCTCATCGGGCGGCGTGGTTCAAGGATAAAGCGGGAGGAATCGGCGGTGGCAGCATGCGATGATCGACTGCCACGGCGTTCCCGGCCGCAGAGAAAATTCCGGTTTGAAACGACGCAAAGGGACAGCGCTCTCGTGCCCTTTGCGTTTACAGCGATCTTCTACCGAGGCTTAGATGCCCAGGCAGAGGTATTTGATTTCCAGGTAATCTTCGATGCCGTACTTGGAGCCTTCACGACCCAGGCCCGAGGCCTTGATACCGCCGAACGGCGCGACTTCGTTGGAGATCAGCCCGGTGTTGACGCCGACCATGCCGTATTCCAGGGCTTCAGCCACACGGAACACACGGCCCAGGTCGCGAGCGTAGAAGTACGAGGCCAGACCGAACTCGGTGTCGTTCGACATCGCGATCACTTCGGCTTCGTCTTTGAAGCGGAACAGCGGCGCCAGCGGACCGAAGGTTTCTTCCTTGGCCACCGCCGCGTCTTTCGGCACGTTGGTCAGGATGGTCGGCTCGAAGAAGTTGCCTTCCATCGGCTTGCCACCGGCCAGAACGGTTGCACCTTTGCTCACCGCGTCAGCGATGTGCTCTTGCACCTTGGCCACGGCTTTCTCGTCGATCAGCGGGCCAGTGGTGGTGCCTTCTTCCAGACCGTTGCCGATCTTCAGCTTGGCGACTGCCACTTTCAGCTTCTCGGCGAACGCGTCGTAGACCGAATCCTGAATGTACAGACGGTTGGCGCAGACGCAGGTCTGGCCGTTGTTGCGGTACTTGGAAATGATCGCGCCTTCGACGGCCTTATCCAGATCCGCGTCGTCGAACACGATGAACGGCGCGTTGCCGCCCAGTTCCAGGGAGACTTTCTTGATGTCCTTGGCGCATTCCGACATCAGCTGACGACCGATTTCGGTCGAGCCGGTGAAGGACAGTTTGCGCACGATCGGGTTGCTGGTCAGCTCGCTGCCGATATCGCCGGCGCTGCCGGACACCACGCTGAACACACCTTTGGGGATGCCGGCGCGCTGGGCCAGTTCGGCCAGAGCGAATGCGGAGAACGGAGTTTGCGAAGCCGGCTTGAGCACCATGGTGCAACCGGCGGCCAGCGCAGGACCTGCCTTACGAGTGATCATCGCCGCCGGGAAGTTCCACGGGGTGATGGCAGCGGTCACGCCGATCGGTTGTTTGATCACGATCAGGCGCTTGTCCGGCTGGTGGCCCGGAATCACGTCGCCGTAAATGCGCTTGGCTTCTTCGGCGAACCACTCGATGAACGAAGCGGCGTAAACGATTTCGCCCTTGGCTTCGGCCAGCGGTTTGCCTTGCTCGAGGGTCATCAGGCGAGCGAGGTCGTCCTGGTGCTCGATCATCAGTTCGAACCAGCGACGCAGTTTGCCTGCACGCTCCTTGGCGGTCAGTGCACGCCAGGCCGGAAGCGCCTTGTCGGCGGCTTCGATGGCGCGGCGGGTTTCGGCAGCGCCCATTTTCGGCACGGTGCCCAGAATCTCGCCAGTGGCCGGGTTGTTGACCTTGATCGTCTGACCGTTGTCCGCGTCGACCCATGCGCCATCGATGAAGGCTTGCTGGCGGAACAACTGGGTGTCTTTAAGCTGCATGTCGGCTTTCCTTAACAGCACCGCGCAAGGCGCGGAGCAAAATTATGATTGTAGAAAGGCGCCTCGCAAGGCTGCCGTCAGGGAAATCATTCACCGGGCTGGCACATAAATAGCGCACGACTCGAAACGCGTGCGGCTCAGCACCTGGATCAGGAGCGTTTGAAATCTCAAACGAATCCTAGGTTCAAAGGGGTTGAAGGACAATAGGGCGTTCGAAAAAAAGAACAAAAACGCCGCAATTGCTGAACATTTCAGATCAACGTACCAACAGCCCCGATCGCAGGGAAACCATAGAACAGCCTCCCCAAAGCGCCAAGCGAGCCTTTTGCAGGACGTTACAGCTTTATGGAATGCAGTGCTTTTCAACCGACACGCGCACTGACAATACGCACCAAAACCCGGCATGGACGCCCCGAGCCGACCTAGGTATGATGTCGCCCGCTGCACCAGTAGCTCAGCTGGATAGAGTACTGCCCTCCGAAGGCAGGGGTCGTGGGTTCGAATCCCGCCTGGTGCGCCATTGATTTAAACGAGAAAGCCCCGGACTGTGATGGTCCGGGGCTTTTTTGTACCTGCTGGCTGGCGACTCACTCCGTCGTCCAGTCAAACTCGTCATATTCATCATCGTCTTCTTCGTCCTCGATCAAGTCATCATCGAGAACGTCGTCCTCCAGATCCTCTTCGGCCTGTTTGGCCAGAAGAAACTCCTTGCGACTCTCCGTCACTGCCCGCCGCAGTTCCTCACCCTTGACCGGGCAGTTGAGCATTTGGGCGATGCGGTCGATTTTTTGGGCCACGGCATCCTCCAGCGCATCGGCAATGACCCGATAGTGCGCGTTTTTGCAGGTCAATGCCAAATGGCGGATGGCTGATACAGTCAGTTCTTGCGGATTTTTTCCAGCCGCAGGTCGAGATTCACGTTCGGGTAGCGCTTGTGCAGGTTGTTGAACAGGGTGTCGGCCGCTTGCGACTGGCCGGACTCGCGCAGGCGCAGGACTTCGCGCAGTTGCGCGTCGAGACCGTTGACCGGGGCGGCGGCGCGCTTGCTGACCTTGGCTTCGTCCGCCGTGTCGGCGCTGATCGATTCGCTCTGCATCGGCGCGGCCATTTCCGCCATCGGCGCGGGAGCTGGCGCGGAAAGTGCGCCGGCAGGAGCCGACAGCGATCGGGCCTCCTGGCGGACCCCAGGCGCAGCCGGTTTGGCAGCAGGGGCGAAATCGAATTGAGCCACGGGTTCCGGCGCACGCTGCACCAGCGACAGCATCAGCGCGATGCCGACCAGACTGGCAAAAGCCACTTGGTAGCGCGGCTTCTGGCAGGCCTTGAGCCAGCGTTGCCACAGGCTCTGCCTTGGCGCCGGGGTTTCACGGTGGGCGGCGTTTAGGATCAGCGCATCGAGATGCGCCGGCGGCTCGGCGTTGTGCTGTTCGCGCACGTGCTTGAGCACTTGCTCTTCGGGTGTCGGGCGGGCGTCCGTCATGTCATTACCTCCTCGGCCAGCAGCCGACGCAGTTTTTGCTGGGCGTAGCGCAAGCGGCTCTTGACGGTTTCCAGCGGTGTTCCGGTGAGGCTGGCGATTTGCGCCAGGTCGAGGTCGCCATGGGCGCGTAGCAGGAACACTTCGCGCTGGTCGGCGGGCAAGGATTGCAGGGCGCTCTCCAGGCGCTGGCTGTCGCGGCTGAGGTTGAGCAATTGTTCGGGATCCGAGGCGTCGTCGCTGACGGCGTGAAATTGCTCGTCGTAGCTGTCATGCAGCGGTTGCCGGGCGCCGTGTTTGCGCCAGTGGTCGATCAGGCGATTGCGGGCAATCTGGAACAACCATGTACGAAAGGTCGCCCGGCCTTGTGGCTGACTGGCGCTGCGGATCAGGCTCAGCCAGGTCTCCTGGAAAACCTCGTCGGCCAGTTCCGGTTTGCCGCTCAAACCGAGCAGAAACCGGTAAAGGCTCTGGCGATGACGGGCGTACAGGATCTCGAACGCCTTGCCGTCACCCTCGCGATAACGGGCCAGCAGCGATTCGTCGCTGCTGGCCTCAAGGCTGTCTGCAGAAGCAAACAACTGGGTGATGAAGCCTTTGAGGCGGCTCACTATTCAATCCGTCGCTCGGTGGACATTGCGTTGGAGGCCGTGGACGTACGCAGGCTCTGCGCCAGTTCCACCAGTTGCACGAACTCGTTGCGCAGGCCGAAGCGGTCATCGCCGCGTGCACCTCGGGCCAGGGCTTCGGTGTCCTTGAGGCTGAATTCGCCGGTGTAGCGGCCGTCCTTGAGTTGCTGGGAAAACGCGGCGACGGCGGCGGCGAAACGCAGATCCTCACTGGCCGGCGCCACCTGACTGGCAATCGGCCGCTCGATCAGCAGACTTTTCCCACCCTCAGGCTTTTGATATCGCACACGCAGCATTGCTAATTCTCCTTTCTTCTCGGAAACCACTGCATCGGTTTTTCCGTAACGCAGCGGCTCCAGCCAGCCCTTCTCGCCTGCCGGGACAATTTCATACAGCGCCGTCACCGTATGTCCCGCACCGATCTCTGCGGCATCGACCTTGTCATTGCTGAAATCCTCACGCTTCAACGCGCGGTTCTCGTAACCGAGCAGGCGGTATTCGCTGACCTGCGCCGGGTTGAACTCGACCTGCAACTTGACGTTTTTCGCCACCACGGCGAGGGTCGAACCGAGTTGATCCACCAGCACCTTGCGCGCTTCGCGCAGGTTGTCTATGTAGGCGTAGTTGCCGTCACCGGCATCGGCCAGTTGTTCCATCAGGTGTTCATTGTAGTTATCCACACCAAAACCCAGGGTGGTCAGGGAAATCCCGCTCTTGCGTTTATCCACAGCCATTTGTTTCAGGCTGTCGAAGTCGCTGATGCCGACATTGAAGTCACCATCGGTGGCCAACAGGATGCGGTTGATGCCGTTGGGGATGAACGCCTGCTGCGCCATCTGATAAGCCAACTCGATGCCTGAAGCGCCCGCAGTCGAGCCGCCGGCGGTCAATTGCTCGATGGCTGTGCGAATTTTCGCCTTTTCCCGTCCGGAAGTCGGCTCCAGCACCACTCTGGATTCGCCGGCATACACCACCAGCGACACCCGATCCTGCTCGCGCAATTGATCGACCAGCAACTTCAGGGTGCTTTTGACCCGCGGCAAGCCTTCGGGGCGGTCCATCGAGCCGGACACATCCACCAGAAATACCAGATTGGCCGGGGCCAGTTCCGCCACCGCGCGGTCGGAGGCCTTGATGCCGATGCGCAGCAAGCGGGTGTGCGGGTTCCACGGTGAGGCAGCCAGTTCAGTGGTCACGCCAAAGGGCGAGCCATCGCTCGGCAGTGCGTAGTCGTAGGGAAAGTAATTGACCATCTCTTCCAGCCGTACCGCGCCTTCCGGCGGCAGGCGACCCTGATTGAGCAGGCGCCGCACATTGGCGTAGGCGCCGGTGTCGACATCGGCACTGAAGGTCGAGACCGGGGTTTCGGCGACGCTGTGGATCGGGTTGTCGGCCAGCTTGGCGTACTGCTCGCGTTGTTCGTCACGATAGCCTTGTGGATAACTTTCACTGGCCGGCATCGGTGCAAAACTGGCGATCGGCGCCGCCAGTGCACTGCGCTTGGCCATCGCGCTGTCGGCCATGACCGCTTCGGGCTGTACGGAAGATTTCAGTTCGGTCTGCGCCGGCAGCGGCGCGACGGTGGTTTCCGGGCTGGAGGAAACACCGCAACCGGCAATCACCAGCAACACACTGGCAGCAAGGGGGCGCAGAAGCGTGGAAGGAAGGGACATGGGGGCTGACCTCGGGGAAGAATTGATCCATTCATCCCCTGAGACGGGCAGCCCTTTGCGTTCGGGTTAAACCTCGCCAAAATTTTTTTTCAGCGGTGATAACGCCGCACCGCACTGCTGTTGCGCAGCACGTGACCTTTGATTTTTTCCATCAGCTGGGCGCGGGTCAGGCCGGCGGGCAAGGCGTCCGGGGCCAGATCCAGGGCGTAGATCTGGATGATGTAGTGGTGCGCGCTGTCGCCCACCGGTGGGCACGGGCCGACGTAGCTGGTGGTGCCTTTGCTGTTGGTGCCACCGACGCCTTCGAGGGCCGATTTGGCGCCAACGCCGGCGGCAATCTGCCGGGTCGTGGCCTTGATGCCGTAGTGAATCCAGTGATCGACACCCGCGCCTTTCTGGCCGTCCGGATCGTGCATGACGATGGCGTAGCTCAGGGTTCCGCTCGGGCCGGCGTTCCAGCTCAGGGCCGGCGACTGGTTCTTGCCGCCGCAGCCGGCCGCATCGCTGGCCGCCGCCGAGGTGAACAGGCGGTTATCCGACACGCCGGGAATGCTGAGGGTGAAACGCTCCTGGGCCTGCGCCGGAAACTGCACGCAAAGGGCGACGGCAACGGCCGCCAGCCAAGGGTTGAGAGAGGTCAATCGGGTCATTCCGGGAGCACCTTGTGCAGTTGGGCCTTCGTCGGCCTGCAAACTATAGCCGTACCGTTCGTGCCGTGGCAGTGGCAAATGGCTGAACCTCGCAATGCGGCCCAAACTCGTATGAGAAATGCCTGTAAGGAGCACGACCATGACCCTGCACCGTGTCGCCCGTTTCACCGATGTGCCTGAAGACCGTGGCCTGGAGGTGCAAGTCGGCGACTGCAAGGTCGTCCTGCTGCGCGCCGCCGGCCAGTTGCGTGCCTTTCAGGGGCAATGCCCGCACGCCGGCGCACCGCTGGCGGAAGGTGCGTTGTGCCATGGCCGTTTGATCTGCCCTTGGCACAAGGCAGCCTTTCGCGCCGAAGATGGCGCGTTGTGCGAGCCTCCGGCGCTGGACAGCCTCAAGCGCTATCCGCTGGAACTGCGCGGCGACGAGGTGTGGGTCGATGACCAGCCGCTGCCGGATCCGCACACCCCGCCGCAGGACGATCCGCGCACCTTTGTCATCGTCGGCGCCGGTGCCGGGGGAACGGCCTGCGCCGCCGCCCTGCGGGAAAAAGGCTTCGGCGGGCGGATCGTGCTGATCGACCGCGAGCCGGACGCCGGCTACGACCGAACGGTGCTGAGCAAATTCGTGCTGTCCGGGGAAATGCCGTCGGCGGAAACCCCGCCGCTGCGCGATGACGATTTTTACCGCGAACAGCACATCAACCGGGTTTCAGGCGAGGTCACAGGGCTCGATGCCAAAGCCAAAACCCTTCACCTGAGCGATGGCCGCACACTGCATTACAGCGCGGCGGTGCTGGCCACCGGCGCAACGCCGAACACGCTGGAACTACCCGGCGCCGACCTGCCCCAGGTATTTGTCCTGCGCTCCAAAGCCCAGGCGCAATCCATCATGGACGCCGCCCAGCCGGGCCAGCGCGCGGTGATCATCGGTGACAGTTTCATTGCGCTCGAATGCGCCTCGGCCCTGCGCCAGCACGGTCTCGAGGTGACGGTGCTGGCGCGTCACGAGATTCCCTTCGCGGCGCAATTCGGTGAAGCCGTGGGCAAGGCGATCCGGGCACTGCATGAAGAACACGGCGTGAAATTCATCACTGATCACGAAGCCAGGGAGATCACCGGCGACGGCAAGGTCGAGGCAGTATTGCTCGACAACGGTCTGCGCCTGTCGGCGGATCTGGTGTTGGCGGGAATCGGCGTGCATCCGGCGACCGAAGCGTTCGGCGATTTGCCGCGCGAGGAGGATCAATCACTGTTGGTCGATGCCAGCCTGCGCGTGGCTGACGACCTGTGGGCGATTGGCGATATCGCCACCTTCCCGTTGAACGGCAAACCACAACGCATCGAACACTGGCGCCTGGCCCAGCAGCACGCGCGGATCGCCGCCGCCAACCTGCTCGGTGGCGACGAGCATTACCTCGACGTGCCGTATTTCTGGACCTGGCATTTCGGCCGCAACTACGACTATCTCGGTCACGCCGAGGCGTGGGACGCAGTCGAATTCATCGGCGAACCCGAACAGCCGCCATTTATCGGGCTGTTCGGGAGCAAGGGCGTGGTGGTGGCGGCGGTGGCCTGCGAAGAGGAGCGAGCGATGGCGCTGCTGGCCGAACGCATGAAACAGCCGCTGCCGATGGATGAAGCCTGGCGGCTGATTCGCGCCGTCAGGTGATCCGGTTCAGCGGCTCGCGGTTGTCGTCGTCCTCGGCGTGCAGAAATATCACCCGAGGATGTTCCAGAGGCGCCAGCGGTGGCGGCAGTTCCTGCGGCTGAACCGGCCACAGATGCGGCACCACTTGGCTGACGTCGCCGTCCTGATCGTTGTGGATGGTCATCACGCCCGGCCCGCGCAGTTTCTGAAAGCGCTCGTCGCACAATTTGAAGCTGCGGCTCAGCCCTTCATCGTCGACCACCGGGGACGGCAGGCGGCGCTGGGCGAAGCTTCGGCTCTTGCGTTGCTGATAGCGCGCCCAGCCGATCAGGATCACCGCGTTGACCAGCGCCACCCACAGGTAAATCTGCAAGGTGCCAAGGGCTTCGAACGCCGAATTGTCGATGCGCGGCCCGCCTTCGTGGGTCTCGATCAGCGGCCATAGACCGCGCGCCAGCAGATACAGCAGGCCGATCCAGGCCAGCACGGTGAAGAACGCATCGACCACTACCAGAAACGGCCGTTGGCGGGTCCGGATGATTTTCATTTGATAACCTCCTCTTCATCGTCCCCGAGCGGCTTGATACCCCGGTCGGGGCTGACCCAGCGCGCACGCTTCTGGTGTTGGCCGAACAAGACTTTGGGGAAACTGACCAGCGTGGTCAGCAGGCTGACGAACCAGAACGCGATCGGATACCAGACCACCCAGAACATGGTCTTGCCCAGGCCCGGCTCGTAACGACGGTCAATGATGATGCTGACCGCGAACTGCACCAGACAGACAAACGCCAGCAGCAGACCGGTGAACGCCGGGGGCATCAGGTGATGCACCGCAATCGCTTCAGGCATGACCACGAACTTGCCGACGGCCCAGAAGATCACCGACAACAGGAAGGTAAACGCCCAACCGGTCGACAGGCAGTATTCGAACAGCAGCGGCCACAGGTAACGGTGACGGTACTGCCAGATCCCGCGAATATTCTTGAACAGCACTTCGGCGCCGCCCTGGGCCCAGCGCAGACGCTGTTTCCACAGACCGCGCAGGGTTTCCGGCATCAGGATCCAGCACAGGGCACGGGGCTCGTAGAAGATGCTCCAGTGATCCAGTTGCAGCTTCCAGCTGATGTCGATGTCTTCGGTGATCATGTCCGGGCTCCAGTAGCCAACCCGGTTCAGCGCCGTGCGGCGGAACGCAACGATCACACCCGACACCGTAAAGATCCGCCCGAACACCCGCTGGGTGCGCTTGATCAGCCCGATGATCGACGAGAACTCGCCGACCTGAACCCGACCGACCAGGGTCGAACGTGTGCGGATCCGTGGGTTGCCGGTCACCGCACCCAGTCGTGCGTTGTCGAGCATCGGCGCCACAAGGTAAGCGGCGGTGTTCGGCGCCAGCAGCGCGTCACCGTCGATGCACACCAGATATTCGCTGCGCGCAGCGATGGCGCCCATGCGCAGGGCCACGGCCTTGCCCTGGTTTTCCGCCAGGTGCAGCACCCGCAGTCGCGAATCTTCCTTGGCCAGTGCATCCAGCACTTCGGCAGTGTTGTCCTTGGAGCCGTCATTGATCGCGATGACTTCGATGTTCGGGTAATGCTGCGCCAGCGCCGCGTGGATGGTGTCGGCGGCGTTGTCGCCCTCGTTGTAGCAAGGGATCAGGATCGAAATCAGCGGTTCGCCTTCCAGCGGTGGCGGCAGGGTGTCGTCCTTCCACGGCCAGTGCCGCTCCCAGTGCAGCCAGAAATACAGGCCACCGGAAATCCACAACCCGGACATGAACAGCGGGTAGAAGAACACGAAGTCCATCAGGAATTGCCCGGTGACCAGGAAGATCAGCCCCAGCGGGACGCCGAGGACGATCGCCAGAACAAGCAGGGCCAGCAGTCTATCCAGCATGTCATGGGTTCCATTTGTTGGAGAGCGCAGGCCGCACGGTTTTCAGGTCCGGCAGGTTCTCGAGAAAGTTGTCCGGGTAGTAGCCGAAACTGGTGGCGCCCTGACGCTTGAGGCGGCTCATCCAGTCGGCCAGTTGCGCGCCGTCGATATCGGCCTGGTCCTTTTTCGTCCAGTCCCGGGCCTGCAGTTCGAACACCGTGCGATCCAGCGCGCCGGGGCGCTGTTTGATCTTCGCCACCAGCTCTTCGAGCCACGGGCCGGACTGCGCATACGTCTGTTTTTCCATGAGCGGCATGGCCATCGGCGCCGTCCAGTCGTAAGTCCCGAGGAAGTCGTCGAGGTTCTGCGCGAACCACGCTTCGCTGTGCGGATTGAGCACCGGCTCGGCGAAGATGTTGCGCGCGGTGAGCACTTGCGGGCCACGAATCGCGCGCACCTTGGCGGTGAGTTCCTTGGTGAAGTCGATCAGGTAACGGCTCTTGAACCGCGTCCAGCGCTGCATCGCTGCCGGATCGTCACGCAGAGCGGCGATCGAGCCCGGCAAGCCGTTGGCGGCATAGGCCTTCAGCGCCTGCGGGCTGGCGTCTTCGAAGTCCGAAAGCACCGCGTCGTCGTGGTAGAGAATGCCGTCGACCGAAGTCAGGCGTGCCACGTCTTCGTAGATCTCGCCGATGATCCGCCGCACGTCGGGATCGAACGGCGACAGGCGCTTGTATTGATCCGGGTCGACAGCGGTCGTGCCGGTCTTCGGATCCCAGCGCGTCACCCGTGGCAGCTTCGAATCCAGCTCGAAACTCAGCACCGGCATCCACGCGAAGACCTTCACGTGAGCCCGGGTGCGCAATTGCCAGGCGACGCGATCGAACAGGTCGGCGCGCATCGGCAGATGACGGTTGGGGAAGTACAGCGAATGCACCAGCCCATCGCCCTTCGGATCGGCGAAGGCTTGCAGGAACACGGTGTTGGCGCCCATGTCGGCCATGCGCTGGATCAGTTTGCCGAGGTTGATTTCCTGCTGCGCCGGATCCGGGTCGTAGACGTTGTCCAGATCGACGTGGACCACGCGCATGGTGAAATCCGATTGCACGCCGACCACGCTGTTGGCGAAGTGCTCGCCGTCAGGGTCGGAAGCCACCAGGAAACGCGGCCCGCTCATCAGGTTGTCGAGGGCATCGAGGCCGTCATCGAGGGTCAGGGCCATTTCATAGCCTTCCTCGCTCACCACGGTCAGCGACGTGCCGTCCGCCGTGCCGTAAGGCCAGACCCAGATGCGCGGTTTTTTACCGGTGTTCTTGCGGATCTTCTCCGAGATCGCCTGCACGTCAGCGCGGATCCGCGCCTGGAAATCGGCCTCGGATTCGTAGCGTTTGCTCACAGGATCGTAGCGTCGGGTCGCGGCCGCCGGCTGCAGGTTGCCTTGCGGGTTGGCGAGAATGCCTTTGTGATTGGCATCGGTGTGAGCGGCGATTTCCACCAGACCCGATTGCGAGATTTCCCGCACCTGAGCCCAAGTCAGGAAGTCGGAGCGCGCACGCGGCGTGCCAGCGAAGTCCACCGGCTGGTTCAGCGGCGTGTCGATCCAGGTGCCGACCGGCGCCAGCAGCGCATGCCAGTTGTAGGCGCGCAACACCGGCAACACGCGAGTGTAAAAGCTTGAATAACCGTCGTCGAAACTGAGCAGGATCGCCTTGGGCGGCAGTTCCGGCCCGCCTTTGCGCGCGGCCATGATCTGGTCGACCGTCACCGGTTTGTAGTTGTTTTCCCGCAGCCAGGCGAGCTGTTCGAGCAGGCGCTCGGTGCGCACCGCCACCACCGCCTGATCGGGGTCACGGTCTTCGACGTCGTGGTAGGCAATGCCCAGCACGTGGTTTTTCGGCCAGGGCTTTTCATTGGCTGCCAGCGGTCGCTCGGACGGCGGCACGAAGGCCGGGGCTTGCTGGGCGCAGGCGCTGACCAGCAGCACTCCCAGCAGAAGGAAGAAACGCGAAATCAAAGGCATCTTCAAACTCTTCTAGAAGCGGAAAGTGAGGTCGACGAGCAGACGCAGATCGGTTTCCCGGTCACCGTCGTAGGGCCGGTTGATCACGCTGAACAAACCGCCCACCTCGAACACATCGTTCCAGGCGTAGCGCTGGCCGTAACCGAGCAATGCCATGCCGCCGGTGCCGTGATCACGCTGGCTGTAAGTACCCGCACCGGCCTGGAACTGCTGGCTCCAGGCAGTTTCGTAGCGGTGGTACAGCACGTGATTGACGTTGAGCAGCGGCATGACGCTGAAGTCCGACTTCGGGTTGAAGTACGGCACGTCATCGGACTTGGAGTTGTGGCTGGTGCCCACTTCCAGGCCCGCATCGACTTGCAGGTTCGGCGCGCTGTAGACGCCCTCTTTTCCGGTCAGCAAGGCTTCGACGCGGTTGTTGCCGTCGCTGAAGTGCGACGGGCTGACCGCCAGCCGCCACTCGCGGCTGTCGTTGGCGCGCCAACGGATGAAACCGCTGCCGCCGTTGGCCTTGATGTCGCTGTTCAATGCCCGCAGCGGGGTCTCGGCCGAGAGGTATTCGAGGCTGCCGCCGTATTGCCAGTGGTCGTTGATATCGCGGGCAATCGCCAGACGCGCGCCCTGCTTGTCGCCGAAACCGTAGGAATGATTCGATACTTCGGCTTCGAGGGTCATGTCGCGGGTGCGACGCTCCAGGCCGACACGCTGGAAGCGGTGGTGGCCGGTGCCTTCGGCAAAATCGCCGGTGGCGTATCCGGCCCCGCCGAACACTCGCCAGTCTTCATTGATCGGCGGGCTGTAAAGGGTGGTCTGGATGCCGAAATCCCGGCTGCCGGAGACCGCGCCGGCATCGCCACCGCTGCCGCCGTTGGCCTTGCCGCCATAGGCCTCGACGCGCAGCTCGGACATGTCGTGCACTTCACGTTCACGGGCCAGACGCTGGACCTGACGGTTGTCGGGGAAGCGCGCCACCACATCATCGGTCAGCGCATCCATCTGCCGCCATTCCTGCAAGTCCATGGCGGCGCGGGCCTGCGCGACTTCCAGGCCCATGTCGCGCGGCGCGATGCTCTCGGTTTCCTTGAGCTGGTTTTCCGCGCGGCGCGGCCAGTTGCGGGCCAGGTACAGATCGGCCTGGGCCAGGCGCAGGCCGATGTTGCCCGGTGCCTGATCCACCAGAGTCTGCAAACGCTCTTCACCGTGAGGCAGGTCGGAGCCATAGGTGCCGGCCTGTGCCGCCAGTTGCTGGGCGTCCATCCATTCGTCGTTGGGGTTGCCGATCGGCAAGCCCTTGAGTTCGACACGCGGCTTCTGCGCCTTGGCCTGATCCTCAGCAACCTTGCGCGCCTCTTCGGCGCGGTCGCTTTCCAGCAGCGAGTAATACAGCGCCGTGGTGTCTTCGAGTCGGTCGCCGACATCGGCGTCCGGCGCCGCCAGCACCTGACGGTAAAGATCGGTGGCGATTTCCGGCTGGCGCTGATCCAGATAGGACGCCGCCACCCAGCGCAGGGCGTAGGTCGGGATCTTCACGCCTTCGGCTTGCAGCTTCTGGTATTCACTGATGACTTCGGCGGTGCGCGCCCGGGCCTTGAGTGCGCCCATGCGGTCGATGCGCCAGCGGGTCACGTCATCGTGGGCGCTGGCGTCCGGGGTCCAGGTGGCGAGCAACTGGTCGTAGTCGGCCAGGGCGCGGTCGGCGATCACGTAGCGTTCTTTTTCGCTGCGGGTGGCCAGTTCGGCCAGGCGCACGCGTTCGGCGGCCAGATCACCTTCCAGTCGACGCAAGGTGACGGGATCGATCAACCCCGGACGCTGCCTGGCAAGCCGCAGCGCCGGCTCCGGCAGACGCACCTTTTGCAGGGCGACCACGTATTCGCGAGCGACCTCGGGTTTGTTGCCGGCGCGCATGAAGGCCTGGTCGTATTCGAACAGCGCGTCGTACGGCTTGCCGGCGCGACTCAAGGCGTAGCCCAGCGCCAGTCGGCGGGAGGGATCATCGGGTTTGGCGGCGACCAGCGAACGGGCGCGGATCACCCCTTCGTCAGGCTTGCTGGAATCGGCCTGGGTCAGCGCGAGACCGAGTTGCAGGTCGGCGTTATCCGGCTCCAGGGTCAGGGCCTTGTTGTAGACCTGGATCGCCTGATCCCAGCGTTTGAGGTTACGGTAGGCCCGGGCGGTGGCGGTCAGCGCCTGAACCGGCAGTGCGCGGCCACGACCCTGGGTCTCGTAGACCTGCACCACTTCCGCATCAAGTCCGGCCCATCCTGCGATCTGCAGGTGATCGCTGACCTGGCCGGTGGTGGCCTGGGCCGGCGGCACCTGACGCAAAACGGTCAGCGCGGGCGTGTAATGCCCGGCCCGGGCGTCGAGCACCATTTGATCGTAGGCCGTGTCGGCGAACGCGAACGCCGGCCAGAGCAACTGGCTGCACAGCGCGACTCGAAACAAAGGGCGTAAACCACGATGTAATACAGGACCATCAATACGCGGCATTCGTCAGCATCCTTACATGGCCAGCCGGGTAGCAGTGCCCCCCCTTGCCCAATTCGTAACGGAGGCCAGGTCGATTCACCTGGCCAAGCTATCCAAGCAGTCTTGCACGCAAGCGTAGATCAATATTCAGAACACAATAATTGTTCAGATTCGTGACGATGACTGGCCCCGGCTGACCGTTGACCCGGATGCCAGACAGCAAAACGCCCGGCGTCTGCGGGTGCAGAGGCCGGGCGTTTCGGTGACGCGCGAGGCGTTTACTGAGGCTGTTCGATACTGCCGAACTTGCTCATCAGGAAGCCCACGAACTGCTCGACGGTCATCTTCTGGCCGTTGAATTCAACCTGATTGGCGGCGTAATGCAGCTTGGTGACAACGTTGGTGCCATCCAGGGTCGCCAGCTGCGAACCGACGGCCATGCCGGCGAACATGTCGGCGCCAGCGCTGGCCTGGTCGACGATGGCCTTGGCATCGGTCTGGCCATCGATTTGCGCCTGCACGCTGAGCAGGTCGACCAGCATCGGCTTGGACACCAACACATTGATGTCCAGCAGCGCGATCAACTGTTTGCCCAGTTGATCCGGTGGCAGGTCCATCGACGCAGGCTTGGTCAGATCAAGCACCAGATTCGCCCGGCTTTCGCCGTTGGCGGTTTTCAGCGACAGGTCTTCCAGCGCCAGTTGCGGCCCGGCCGCCAGCAGTTTCTGCAGGTCGGCCTTGACCTGGGTCGACTCGGCCTCGGTCAGGTTCAGCTCCGGTGCCGGCAGGCCGGCGGCGGTGGCTTCGGCAGCGGCTTTTTCGTAAGGCTGCAGCTTGGTCTGGTAGATCTGCATCAGCGACATCGCCGACGGAATGTCGAGGTTTTTCAGGCTCATGGCCAGATTGGCCGAACCGATCTTCTTGTCGTTGAGGGTCACTTCAGCGACCTTGTAGTCGGCACGGCCGGAGGCGTTGCTGCCGTTCTCTTCGGTACGGTTCTTCATTTCGAAGTTCTTCACGCCCAGCACCGACTGCTTGGCGCCGAAGGTGGTCTTGCTGCTGGTCAGCTCCAGGGTGTTCTCGCCGGTGTAGTAGCCGTAGGTGCTCTTGGCGAGGTTGCTGGCCAGGGTCAGGCCATTGAGTTCGATCTGCACCGGGGTCTGGTCTTCGGCGACCGTGGTCAGGCGCAGGCTGTCCATGTAGCCGTCGGCCTTGACCTTCTGGGCCTGAGCGCTGGCGGAAATATCCATGTTCAAGCCGGAAAACTTCAGGTTCGACTTGTCATCCAGCGCGGTTTCCAGTGGCAGCAGTTCGAGGTTGCCGGTGGTGGACTGGTCGTAGCCGATGTTGACCACACCTTTGAGCGGCGCCGCGCCCTTGGTGGCGGCAAACCATTTTTCGGTGATCGGGGTCTTTTCCAGCTCAAAGTGACTGGTGGCCATGACCGGCAGCCATTTCAGCGAAACCAGACGCGAGAACGGCAGCGGGCCATGTTCGATGCGGTCGACGAACAGCAGCTCGACCGGCGCTTCGCCGAACATTTCACCCTCGCCCTTGAGGCGATAGTGCGCGGTGCTGCTGAAGGTGTTGCGCTCCAGCGATACCAGTTCCAGCGACGCACTGCCGTTGGAGCCGGCCATGGCGGTCTGCAACTCGCTGTTGGCATTGGCGACGGCGTTGTTCAGCACGCCTTCGATTTTGGTGCCGGTGTACCAGGCCCCGCCTACGCTGATGGCGCCAATGGCCACAACAATTCCGAGAAGCACGCCTGCTGATTTATTCATGAATGACCTGATCGATTTCCGTGGCTGAAAGTGTGGTCGTCTTCCCTGAACCCGTGACCGGGCCGTGGCGCGACTCCGCTGAATTTAGCGGTGGAGATTAGCACCGGGCGCGCCTGGCAGCCCAATGTTTAAAGGTTAAAGAATGTCGACAAGACATGGACAAACAAAAAGATCGCCGGGTTCGGCGATCTTTTCGGGCTCAGGAGTATTGAACCTCGATCTCGTCCAGCTGATGGTCGAAGCTTTTCAGCCGCGCGGTCCAGGTGTACACCAGCACTTCGAAATCCCGGTCGATCACCGCTCCGTCCGGCCCGTCGCTGCGCGGGTCGCAGAAATCCAGTTGATAACGCTCGCGGGCCATGGCTGTGGCGACGTCCGACAGTTCGCGGGCGTTGTTGAGCCAGTGCCAACCGTCGCCGGCGACTTGTCGGTCGAGGGCCAGACATTGTTTTTTCAGGGCTTCGAGGCTTTTTTCCAGCGGCGTGCCGGTGAGCTCGCCCATGACTTCGGCGAAGGTACGCCCCGGCTGCCAGTAGCCGCCCCAGAAGTAGCGGTCGAATACGGTTTCGACTTTGCGCAGCGCGACCTTGGTGTCCCAGATCAGCAGCAGCGTCTTGCTTTGCTCAAGCTGGCGTTTCTTGAGTCGCTGGGTCTGCACCAGCGCCGACGCCACGACCACGATCGCCATGACCGCGATCAGCGCCACGGTGCTGTCGAGGAAGACCATTGCCTTGTCGATCTGGTGGGCCAGCATGATGCCGTAGAAATAGGTGGCCGACAGCAGCACCAGGGCTACCAGGGCGCACCAGAAGCCAAGAGCGTAAGGGTTTTTCATTATTGGTTTCCCCTAGACCTGCGCTAGCGATGTGCACTGAAAAGGCGCCTGGTTCGGGGCGCCCTTTCAATACTTCAAAGCATAGCAACGGCCTCAGGGTTTGCTGGCGCTCGAGGCTTGCGTTCGTCCGCTTTCCCAACCGCCGCCCAGGGCGAGGAACAAATCGATCTGGCTCATGGCAACCTGGGTGTTGGCCGCGGCCAGTTGCGCGGTGACGTCGGTGTAAGTGCGGGTGGCCTGCAGGTCTGCAAGGAACGACTCGCGACCGGCCTGGAAGAAGCGGTGCGTCTGGTCCGCCGCCAGTTTTGCCGACTGCTCGGCATCGGCCAGTGCATCGCGGCGTTGCAGCAGCGCGGAGTACTGGGACAGACCTGTCTGGGTTTCGCGGATGGCGTTGAGCACCACGCCGTCGAAATGCGCCAGCGCGCCCTGGGTCGTGGCTTCGGCTTCACGGATGCGGGCCCGGGCGCCGTTGGTCGGCACACTCCAGCTCAGCGACGGGCCGAAGCCCCAGCGGTTGGTGGACGGTTTGCCCAGGTTGTCGAGAATGCCGACGGTGCCGATTGTCGCGCCGAAACTGATGTCCGGGTACAGCTCGCCGGTGGCGATGCCGATCCCGGCGGTCGCGGCCGCCAGACGCCGCTCGGCCTGGCGGATGTCCGGCCGACGCTTGAGCAGCGCGGCGCCGTCACCGACTGGCACCAGTTGGGCGATTTTCGGCAGCTCGGCACAGGTCGCGGTGCCGGCCGGCAATTGATCGACAGGCTTGGCCAGCAGCATCGACAGACGGAACAACCCGGCCTGCCGCGCCGCCTCATAACGCGGCATGTCGGCGCGCAGGGATTTGAATTGGGTCTGCGAACGGGTGACCTGGGTTTCGTCGCCACGCCCGGCATCGCGCAGGCGCTGGATCAGGGTGGTGCTCTGGGATTGCAGGTCGAGGGAATGCTGGGCGATTTCCCGTTCCTCGTTCGCCGCGCAGACCTGGGTGTAGGCCCGCACCACGTCGGCGACCAGGGTGATGCGTGCCGTATCGGCAGCGGCCTGGGTTGCGTCGGCGTTGGCTTTGGCCGCTTCGATCCCGCGTTGCAACGTGCCCCACAGGTCGAACTGATAGGACGCGCTGATGCCGATATCGCCGATGTTGGCCACCGGCACTTTCTCCGGCAGCAGGAATGCCTCGCCGGATTCCTGCAAGCGTTGCGCACCCATCTTCACGCCGCCGCTCCAGCCACCGGCCGCTTCGGCTTCATCGACCTGCGCACGGGCCCGCGACAGGTTCGCCGCCGCCACCCGCAGATCAGTGTTGGAGGCCATGGCCTGCTGCACCAGTTGATCCAGACGCGGATCCTGGTACAGCCGCCACCAGTCCGCCGGCACCGGGGCCGACACCACCGGTTTGCCGGCCACCGCCAGGTCGCCCTGGAAATCCTTGCGCTGGATCGCCGCGTCTTCGGGCACGTGGTAGTCCGGCCCGACCATCGAGCAGGCCGACAGCATCATGCCCAAACCGGCGATCATCAGAGCCCTGCTCATTTGGCGGACTCCTGCGGTTGATCGTCGATGATCGACACAGTGGCGGTACGCCCGGCGATCATGCGGAAATCATCCGGTACGTCGTCGAAGGCAATGCGCACCGGAATCCGTTGCGCCAGACGCACCCAGCTGAACGCCGGATTGACGTTGGGCAGGAGGTTGCTGCCGCTCGAACGGTCGCGGTCTTCGATACCGGCGACGATGCTTTCGACATGCCCGCGCAAGCGGGCGCGGTCGCCGATCACACGGATATCCACCGACTGCCCGATGTGGATGCCGTCGAGTTTGGTTTCTTCGAAATAGCCGTCGATGTGGAACGAATTGCTGTCGACCACCGACAACACCGGACGCCCGGCGGTGACGAATTCCTGCGAGCGTGGCGCACGGTCGTTGACGTAGCCGTCCACCGGACTGCGGATCACCGAGCGATCGAGGTTGAGCTGAGCACTGTCCACCGCCACCAGCGCTTCGGCCAGGGCCGATTGCGCGCGGGCCACTTTCGACAGGCTTTCTTCCAGCTGTTCGGCTGGCACCAGATTGCCCAGACCACGGTTACGCTTGGCTTCACGCTGCGCCTGAGCCAGGGTTTCTTCGCGATCGGCGACCGCCGCCCTGGCCTGGCGCAACGCCAGTTTGAAACGGTCCTGGTCGATGCTGAACAGCACCTGGCCGCGTTTCACCAACTGGTTGTCCTTCACTTCGACCTGCTGGATCAGCCCGGACACGTCCGGAGCGATCTGCACGATGTCGGCGCGAATGTGGCCGTCGCGGGTCCAGGGCGCGAACATGTAATACATCACCATGCGCCAGACCACGACGACGGCGAAAGTCACGATCAGCAGCGTCAGGACGACGCGACCGAGGGTCAGAAACGGTTTTTTCATGTCATCAGGTATCGACTGAGTGAATCCACGCCGTACAGCATCACGGCGTAGAGAGCCACGTTGAACAATGCCCGGTGCCAGACCAGACGGTAGAAATGCAGGCGTGTGAGCACGCCGTGTACCAACACAAACAGCACATAAGTGATGCCCATCAACACCAGCAGGGTTGGCAGGAAAATGCCGCTGATATCCAGATCACCGATCATAGGGGCGCTCCTTCGGGCAGCGGTTCTTCGGGCTCTGCGTTGGAAACGAATTCCACGCCGGGCAACAGCGCCAGGCGCAAACCGCTCAAGGCGTGCAACAGGTTGAGCCGGGTTTCTTCATCGCCGTGGCCGTTGAGCGCGCGGCGGGTGCGATCCATGGTCATCAGCAAGGCGCTTGGCGCTGGCAGGCGTTCGCCGGCCTTGAGACAGGCCCGGAAATACTCGCCGACCTCTGCCACCACTTGCTTGAGCAACGCGTTCGGCGCGCCCGTCACTCGCGGTGTGTAGGCGAGCAGGTCGAGCAGGTTCAGCCCCACGCGCACTTCGCGCATGGCGATGCCGGTGTCCTGGCCGGTCAGCGCCAGACGCGGCAGGTGCTGCATCAGACGGTCGAGCAGTTGCACACCCAGTTGCCGGTGTTCGGCGAGGTTCGCCGGTTCGGTCATGCTGACGATGTCTTTCCAGCTGAAACGGGTCAGGCGCTTGGCCGCCAGTTCGGCGCCGAACGGCCGGGCGATCAGGGTCCAGATAAACGCGAACAACAACCCAATCGGACCCGCCAGGTTGGAATTGACGAAGGCAAAGAAGTCCGCGTCGTAAGCACCGGAAATGCTGATGAACGACGAGGTGTTGACCAGCGTCAGCAGCATGCCGAGGTAGAAGCGTGGCTGCACCGTCAGGGTGCCGACACAGATGAACGGCACCGCGAACGCCAGCACCAGCATCGGAAAGTCATGCAGGTTCGGCAGCACCAGAAACAGGTACAGACTGGCAAACAGCACCGACATACCGGTCCAGAAAAAGAACCGGTAGATCTGCGGCGCCGGGTCGTCCATCGAGGCGAAGAAGCTGCACGACACCGCCGCCAGAATCACCGCGCTGCCGCCGTCGGTCCAGCCCAGCAGGATCCACAGTACCGAGGCGACGATGATCGCCAGGATGGTCGAGACCACCGAATACAGCATCAGCCCACGGTCGATGAATGGCGTCAGGCGACCGAGGCGCCAGTGACGATACACCGCGCGCCAGCTGTCCTGGCGCTCGCACAGGATCGCGTCCTGCAGGCTGCGGCAGTCCTGCCACAGATCGATGAATTCGCCGAGGCGATACAGCGCGTTGGAAAACAGCAACTGTCTGCGATCTTCCAGGGCTTCGGTGCTCGGTTGCAGCGCTTCGAGCTGATCCCGCAGGGCTTGCCAGCGGTCGAGATCGGCGTCTTTGTGGCCGAGCCATTCGCGGGTCGCGGTGAGCAGCGGGGCGAACTTTTCCACCAGCTCGGGCGTGCGCCTTTCGAGGGCGTAAAGCGAATCTTCGAGGGCATCGATCACCGGCAGCAGGTGGATCATCCGCCCGCGCAGTTCCTTGGTGTTGCGCACCGTCTGCGGCCGCGCACCTTCGTGCGGCAACTGGCCGATCATCAATTCCAGGCTGTTGAAACTGCCGACCATGGCCATGCGCAGGGCTGCGACCTCTTCGGGCTGCACGTCGCGGCTGAGGAATTTCAGACTGTAAGTTGTGGCGTCGGCGAACCACTTGCCCACGGCATCGTTGAACACCGGTGCCAGGCGTCGTGGCCAGAACATTGCGCCGACCACCGCCGCTACGGCGATGCCGAGAAAGATTTCCTCAGTCCGCGACTCGGCCACGTCCCACACCGCCAGCGGGTTATCCACCACCGGCAGGGCGATCAACGGCAAGGTGTAGCCGGCCAGCATCAGCGCGTAGTTGTTGGCGGTGCGCAAATGCAGGGACAGAAACAGCAGAATCCCCGTCCACAAGGCGATGACCACCACCAGCACATACGGGCTCTGAACGAACATCGGCACGAACAACACCGCCGCCGCCGCACCGAGAAACGTGCCGATCGCCCGATACAACGCCTTGGAACTGGTCGGGCCGAGGAACGGGCTGGAAACGATGTACACCGTGGCCATCGCCCAGTACGGACGCGGCATCTGCATGAGCAAGGCGATGTACAGCGCGGTCATCGAAGCCGCAAACGTGCGGACCCCGTAGAACCAGTCCCGCGCCGGGGGCATGCCGGAAAAGAACCCGTTCACGGATTGATCACCGTTGGCGGAGTGGCCGCCTCAAAAGCTCTCAGTACTCGAAGCGTAGCCTCCAGATCGCGCTGGTCGATGCCTTCGAGCACTTCATGACGCAGACGCACCAGTTGCGCCTCCACCGCTTGCACCAGCTCACGGCCGGCGTCGGTCAGGCTCAGGCATTTGGCGCGACGGTCCTGGGCATCTTCGGTGCGGCAGACAAACCCGGCGTGACACAACTGATCGAGCAGGCGCACCAGCGACGGCGACTCCATCCCCGCCGCCTGCGCCACCTGCACCTGGCGCACACCCTCGCCCAACCGCCCGATCATCAACAACGGGACGGCGCAGGCTTCGGAAATTCCATAATTGACCAGCGTGGTCTGGCAGATCTTCCGCCAATGCCTGGCGGCCACCACCATGGCACTGCTGATGTTCATCTGGAGAACGTCGAGGTTATTCGGCACGAGGGAATGCACACACTGTTAGTTTGCTAACTATCAATATCGCATTGGTGGGGAAATTCAGTCAAGTTTTGAAACAAATCTCCTCGAAGGTTTTTTACAGTTGATCCAGCTCGATGGGTTTTCCAATTTCATTGCGTCGCGAGTGAATGATCAACGCCAAATACTGATCGTCCAGCCGTTCAATAACCGCCTCATACAATGATGCGGAAAGCAGGACAGCTAAAACTTGACTGTGCTTTTGTAAAACGACTGGCTCATATTTGACGTCCTTGATTACCGCATCAAAATTTTCTTTAAAAGCCTCGACACTGATCATTTTTACCGGGGGGAATCTTTGCATTTTTCAGCTTCCAGTCTTCTTTGAAATCGGAAGCTACCCCAGATAGAGAGGGCGATTGAGGATATCCTGTGACGAAATTTTACGCTGACTAAGCGCCCCGCCCCTTCCTCAACATCACATCCAACTGATCCACCACCTCCGCCCAATCCGCATCATCGAGAATTTCGTCCCGCAGGAAATCCGCCTGGCTCTCGCTCCAGAAAAACGCGTCGCACAGGTGCAGTTCGGGTTTGAGCGGGGAATGGGTGGCGATGAACTGGTCGATGCTGACCGGGTCGTTGTCCAGGCCGAGTTGCTTGAACAGGGATGGGAGGCTGTGCGTCGGGTTTTCCATGTCGGAACTCCTGCGAGATTTGTAGGGTGTGAAAGATTTTTCGCGAGCAAGCCCGCTCCCACAGGTTTAGCGCAGAACCTGTGGGAGCGAGCTTGCTCGCGATTGGCGTCGGCACAGACGCTAAAAAAGCTACTGACTCAACTCCCGCACCTGCGCATGCGGCACCATTTTCAGGAACTCGGGCATGCTCATGTGCAGCAGGTTGTTGTGGTTGCCGGCTTCCAGGTAGATGTCTTTCTGCCGGGTCAGCAGCGGGTCGATGACCATGTCCAGGCCATAGGAATCGCCCAGGGGCGGTACGGCGCCGCGTTCGCAGTCGTCGAAAATGTGCGCCAGATTGCTTTCGCGGGTGATTTGCCATTCGCCGCTGCTGCGCACCTTGCTCAAGTCCAGGTGTCGGCTGGCGGGCAGCACCGCCATCAGGTAGTGCCCGTGACGGTCGTCCAGGATCACCGATTTGGCCACCCGTTCTGCGGCAATCCCGGAGACCCGCGCCGTTTCCAGGCTGCTGGACGAGTGCGGGTGGGTGACGATGTCATATTCGCATTGCGCCCGGTTGAGGCTGCTCTGCACTTTCTTGGCCATACGCATGATGCACCTCGGTGCCCGCCGACGCTGCGCGGCGGACGGTAATGAAACGCTGTGGCTGTCCTTCAAAGTCTAGTCCCGTCGGCCGCGCACACCGGGAAATCCGCCCACTGGCGGGGCGGGGAGAATTGATCAAAATTCATCCAGCCACAGCCTCAACTAGACTGTAAGAACAACCCCTGACTCTCGCGGAGGGTCACGTGAACATCCGTTGCTGTGCGTTTGCCCTGTTGCTGCTGAGTGGAACGGTGGTTGCGGCAGACACCCCGTTTACCGCTGTCAGCCCGGTCGGTCTGTGGCTGATCACCCTGGGCATCGCGTTTCTGATCGCCGAAGCCGCGCTGCCCAACTACGGGGTGATCGGCCTCGGCGGCATCGTCATGTTCGTGATCGGCGCACTGATCCTGAGCAACGCCGAACTGCCGGTACCGATGATGATCGGCCTCGGCCTGGTCAGCGCCCTGTTGCTGATCGCGCTGCTGGTCCGCGCCCTGAAAACCCGACCGCGCCAACCGGTCAGCGGCGATGCCGGCCTGCTCGGCAGTGTCACGGCGGTGACGGTGGTGCAACCGGAAGACAGCCGCAACGGCTGGGTGCAGTTGCAAGGAGAACGCTGGCAGGTGCTGAGCGCCACACCGCTGCACACCGGGCAACCGGTGCGGGTGGTCGGGCGCAAGGGTCTGTTGCTGCAAGTGGCCGCGACTGACGCGGCACCGCTCGGAGAGTGATCATGGGTCTGCAAATCGGTTTTGTCGCGCTGCTGCTGTTGCTGATCGCCCTGGCCGGCTCGACGTTCCGCATCCTGCGCGAATACGAACGCGGCGTGGTGTTCCAGCTCGGACGCTTCTGGCAGGTCAAGGGACCGGGGCTGATCCTGCTGATTCCGGTGGTGCAGCAAATGGTCCGGGTCGATCTGCGCACCATCGTCCTCGACGTGCCGCCGCAGGACGTGATCACCCGCGACAACGTATCGGTGAAGGTCAACGCGGTGCTGTACTTCCGCGTGCTCGACCCGCAGAAAGCGATCATCCAGGTCGAAGACTTCCTCATGGCCACCAGCCAACTGGCCCAGACCACCCTGCGCGCGGTGCTCGGCAAACATGAGCTGGACGAACTGCTGGCCGAACGCGAACGCCTGAACATCGACATCCAGCAAGTGCTCGACGCCCAGACCGACGCCTGGGGGATCAAGGTCGCCAACGTCGAAATCAAGCACGTCGACCTCAACGAGTCGATGGTGCGCGCCATCGCCAAACAGGCCGAAGCCGAGCGGGAACGGCGCGCCAAGGTGATCCACGCCGAAGGCGAATTGCAGGCCTCGGAAAAACTCATGCAGGCCGCCGAAATGCTCGGTCGCCAGCCCGGCGCCATGCAACTGCGCTACATGCAGACCTTGAGTTCGATTGCCGGGGACAAGAGCTCGACCATCGTCTTTCCGTTGCCGATCGAACTGCTCAAGGGCATGGCAGATTTGTCAGGTAAATCCTGAGGCAAAAGCTCGCAGTCGGCAGCGGCGTCTATGAGGGGCGGCTTTAGTCGAGTGGTGGCTGGGGGATGAACAGGCGTGCGTTGGCGCCGCCGGCATGGATTTCGGCGCCGGGCTGCCAGGTGGCGGGTAAGGGTGAGAATTCTTCCGCAGCGCCGAACGTCCCGACCAGCCAGACCCGTCCATGCCCCGGCAATTGTGCGAGGCTGTCCAGATAGACCTCGCGGCTCACCAGTGTGCCGAAGCCGTACTCATTCGGTTGTGTCGAACGGCCGTCCGCTGTCGGCGGAGTAAAGAGGCGCACCTGCGCACCGCTGCGGTCGTAATAGACGTAGCTCAAGTACCAGAGCATGTCGCTGGTGACGATACGATCGCCCGGCAGGAAATGCCGATTGACGTAATTCACCACGCGGTCGAACTGATCATCGCTGTCGACGTTGGCGTTGTTGTTCACGCCGAGCAGTTCCACGCCGATCAGTGAGACCAACACCGCCAAAGCGAGCAACCGTGCGTGGCTGTACAAACGGTCAATGGCCAACGCCGCCAGCATCGGCAACCCCAGGGCGTACGCCGTCAAATAGCGCTCGACAAAGACCGGCGTGATGAACGACACCGCAAATACCAGCAGCAGCGGCAGTCCGGTGTACAGCGCCAACAGCATACTGCCGCGCGACACGCTGCGATCGCGCATCACCGCGACAGCCGCCAGTGCCAGCAATGCCAGGGGCAACGCTGCGAACGTCAGCAGCGGTAACGTATCGCCATCGTCCTGAATCAACCACGACCAGATCATCGACGGCAGCGAACTCAAGGTGACGGCCGGCTCCCAGCCGACATCGCCGCCGGCCCTGAGCTGTTCCATGTGCTGCATCAAGTCGAGCAGATTGGGCAGCCAGGGCAGGTACAGCACGACGATGGCCAGGTTCGCCAGCCACCAGTTCCAGCGCTGGATATGGCGGAATCGATAACCGCGCTGTACGCGGATCGCGATCAGGTAGAGCCAGTGACACAAAACCGCGAGAACGGCGAAGTAGTGGGTGTAGAAGGCCGCGCTCATCAACAACGCGTAAATCACGAGATAGCGGTTTCGCTGGGGGCGCCTGATCCAGTAAACCAGCGCCAGGCTCGCGGCGAGCAACAGTCCTCCGAGCAACGCGTACATGCGCACTTCCTGGCTGTAGCGCACCGCTGTCGGCAGCAGCGCCAGCAACAGACCGGCGATGAAGGCGGCCCGGCGTGTGGCCAGGCGATCCACCAGCCAGACGCCCAACCCGACCGCCGCGATGCCGGCCAGCGCACTCAGGCAGCGGATCGCGAAGATGCCGTCACCGAACAGCTCGATCCAGCCATGCAGCAGTATGAAGTACAGCGGCGGATGCACATCGAAGGCCGCGTGCTTCCAGATTTCGCTCAACGGATAGCGCGCCAACAGCAGACTGGACCCTTCATCGCCCCAGATCGCCGCCGCCGTCAGGTCATAAAAACGCACGAACGCCGCCAGCACGAGGATCGGCCACAGCCAATGATGTTTTACCCAGCGCACCCAGCGCAGACTGCCGAACCAGGAGCCGGGTGCGGCAAAGGGATCTTGCGTGTCGCCCATTGGCGTGACTCTGTTAACCGCCATTGCTTCCTCTTGCCGCGCCGTTGCGCCACGAGAGTATGACGCGCCAACCTGCTCATCACTTTAGGTCAGCCACAGCAGAACCGTCGACGCCGGCTGGCGCTTTCGCGACACCCGGCAACACGGCGGCCCGGTTCTCGTCTGGGTACACCGACTCCCATCCCCCACCCAGCGCCCGGTACAGCCCGACCATCGCCAGTGAAACGCCGGTGGAGCTTTCCACCCATTGTTCCTGGGTGGCGAGCAGAGCGCCTTGCACGGTGAGGACGTTGACGAAGTCGACCACGCCTTCGACGTATTGCTGTTGCGCAGTGCGCAGGGCGATCTGGTTCTGGCGCACGGCTTCGGCGAGGCTGTCGCGGCGGCGCTGGCTGGCGTTGTAGGCGGTCAGTTGGTCGTCGATTTCGTGCCAGGCGCGCAGGACGGTCTGTTGATAACCGATCGCTGCTTCCTGCTGCTGGGCTTCGCGCAGTTGCAGCATGCCGCGCAAGCGGCCGCCGTCGAACAGCGGCAGGCTGAATTGCGGGCCGATGCCGAAGGCGCGAGAGCCCCAGGAACCGAAATCGCTGAGTTGCATGGCTTGCGAGCCGAGGTTGCCGGACAGGGTGATGCGCGGATAGAAATCGCCCTTGGCCACGCCGATGTTGGCGGTGGCGGCATGCAGACGAGCTTCGGCCTGGCGAATGTCCGGGCGGCGTTCGGCCAGTTGCGACGGCAGGCCGATGGCGACGGTCAATGGCGACTGCGGCACCGGCGCGTCTGTGGATAACTCTTGAGCCAAGGCCTGTGGCGGTTCGCCCATCAACAGGCTGATGGCGTTGATCAGTTGCGCCTGACGTTGCTCCAGCGCCGGCAGGCGCGATTCGATGGCCGCCACTTGCGCGGCGGCTTCGGCGACGTCGAGATCGGTGGCCACGCCATCGTTGAGGCGCAGTTGCGAGAGCTTCAGGCTGTGCCGCGCCACGTCGAGGTTCTGCTCGGTGACCGCGCGGGTGTTCTGCACACCACGCAGCTGGATGTAGTTCTGCGCGGTGTCCGCGAGTACCGCCAACAGCACGCCGCGACGGTCGTTTTCCGCGACTTCGAGATTGGCGTCGGCGGCTTCGGTTTCCCGGCGCACACGGCCCCAGAAATCCAGTTCCCAGGAGGCGGAGAAACCGGCATCCCACAGGTTGAAGGCGGAATCGCCGTTGTGCCCGGACGGGTCGTTCAAGCCTTCGCCGCTGTTGCGTTTGCGGGCGTAGCTGCCGGTGGCGGCGGTCGTCGGATAGCGGTCGGCGCTGATCACCTGACGGGCAGCGCGGCTTTGTTGCAGGCGGCTGCTGGCCAGTTGCAGGTCGAGGTTGCTACGCAGGGCGCGCTGAGTCAGGGCCGAGAGCTGTGCGTCGTGAAAGACTTCCCACCAGCGCTCGTTCAACGGTTCGCTGACGGCCTGGCTGGGGGCACTTTTTGACGGTTTTGCCCACTCGGCAATCCGGGTGGTTTCGGGTTTCTGGAAGTCCGGGCCGACGGTGCACGCCGCCAACGCCGACAGACTCAGGACAACCGTCATGGACTGAAAGCGCTTCATCGCTGCGTCACCTCACGCACCGAGGTGGCCGAGCTTTCGGTGTCGATGCTCGCCTCTACCGACATCCCCACCCGCAGCCGTTCGGCCAGTGGCTGGCCCGGATCCAGCAGAACCTTTACCGGAATCCGCTGCACGACTTTGGTGAAGTTGCCGGTGGCGTTGTCCGGTTTGACCGCCGCGAAGGTCACGCCGGTAGCCGGGGCGATGCTTTCGACACGGCCGGTGAGGGCTTCGCCGCCGAGGCTGTCGACCCGCACGACCACGTCCTGCCCCGGCTGCACGTCGGTGAGCTGGGTTTCCTGGAAGTTGGCGACCACATAGGCCTGTTTCAGCGGCACCACCGCCAGCAGTTTGCTGCCCGGCGTCACATAGGCGCCGACCCGCACGGCGCGCTCGCCGATCATGCCGTCCTGGGGCGCGGTGATGCGCGTGTAGGACAGCTCGAAACTGGCGATTTCCAGCGCGGCCTGAGCGTGCTTCAAACTGCCTTCGGCGGCATCGCGCTGCGCCGTCAGAATCTCGACCTGCTTACGTTCCGCCGCCAGTTTCGCGGTGGCCGTGTCCAGCCGCGCAGAAGCCTGATCAATCCGGGTGCGCGCCTGCTGCGCGTTCTGCACGGTGCCGGCACCGACGCCGGCCAAGTGGTTGTAACGGTTCAATTCCTGCTGGGCGAAAGCCATTTCAGCCTTGGCCGAGACCACCGACGCCTGCGCCTGAGCGATCACCGAAGTTTGGCGCTCCAGCGTGGCCTTGGCGTTCTGCAATTGAGCGCGGGCCACCAGGGTTTGCGCATCGGCGGCTTCGGCGGCGGCGCGCAGGTCGCGGTCATCGATCAGCGCCAGCAATTGCCCGGCCTTGACCTGCTGGTTGTCTTCCACCAGCACCTCTTTGATGAATCCGGCCACACGCGGCACCACCAGGGTGAAGTCGGCAGAGACGAACGCATCGTTGGTGTTCTGCTGGGTGCGTTTGCCGAACAGGCCGGGCATCGCCAGATACACCAGCACACCAACCGCCAGCGCAGCGGCTACGGCCACCGCGAGTTTTTGCTTTGCTTGAGTCGTCATAAAAACCTTCTGTTCCAGTCAGGTCGGCGCGCGCGGCGGAAAGATCCGCGTCGGCAGCCAGAAAATCAGCAGGATCAGCGCCACCGCGACGCCGGCCATGCACAGATAAAGATCCGAGGAAGTCAGCACCACCGCCTGTTCGTGCAGACGATGGGCGAGGCCGGGGTCATTGCTTGCGGCCAGCGGTGAGTTGCCGAGGCGATCGACCAGCATCGTCGAATGAAAATGCAGGCGCGAAGTGGTCAGCGCTTCGATCACGCCGGTGGCGACCACCGCCGCCAAGCCTTTCACGGTGTTGAACCAGGCCGAGGCGAACGGCCCGTCCTGCGGCTGGATGCTGCCGGTCGACAACATCAGCAACGGCAGCACCGCCATCGGCTGGCCGAAAATCTGCAGCCATTGCAGGACGTAGAAATCGTCGCGAATCCATTCCGAGGTCAGTTGCGAGCCGCCCAGGCACGACAGCGTCAGCATGCTCAAACCGATGCCGAGCACCCAGCGGCAATCGACCCAGCGCAGGTTGCACAGCGCCGCCACCAGCGGCAGCGCGATCAACTGCGGCAACGCCGCGATCAGCATGATCGGCGCAGTCTGTACCGGCCGGTAACCCTGCACCTGAGCCAGATAACTCGATGGAATCAGCACCACCGCCAGCAGCACCACCAGCACGCCGGCCAATGTCATCAGCGCGAACGACAGGTTGCGGATGCCGAGCATCTGCAACTTGAAAAACGGGATTGGCTGCGACCATTCATTGATCAGAAACGCCACCAGCAACAGCGAACCGGCGCCGAGCAAAGCGCAGATCAGGTTGGATTCGAACCAGTCCAGGCGATTGCCCTGCAACAGGCCGATCACCAGCATGCAGATCGCCGGAAAGCCCAGC
The DNA here is from genome assembly GCF_002112855.1 of Pseudomonas sp. B40(2017). Taxonomy (NCBI): domain Bacteria; kingdom Pseudomonadati; phylum Pseudomonadota; class Gammaproteobacteria; order Pseudomonadales; family Pseudomonadaceae; genus Pseudomonas; species Pseudomonas sp. B40(2017). The sequence goes on along the minus strand of NZ_NEIT01000006.1, from coordinate 46,667 downwards.
AGCAGGCCTTTCCAGTTGAACGATTTGAGGCGCTCCAGACGCAGCGGATCCTGTGGAATGCCCCAGGCAACCATCGCCATGGCAATCAGGCACGGCACGATGATTTGCCAGAACGTCCATTGCCAGCCGACGTATTCGGTCCACAACCCCGCCAGCGGCGTGCCGAGACCGGGACCGAACGTCGCGGTCAGGGCGTAACCGGCCAGACCGTAAAGCTTGATGTTGGCCGGCAGGAATCGCAGCGCGACGGTCATCAGCATCGGCGGCAACGCGCCGCCAGCCAGGCCTTGCAGGATGCGCATCAGCAACAGGCTTTCGTAGTTCGGGGCGAACGGACAGAGCACCCCAAGCAGGGTGAACACGCCGATGGCGCACAGGGTGAAGCGACGCAGGGAAAAGGTCACCGAGCACCACGGCGCGAACGCCATGGCCGCCACCGAGGTCGCGGTGTAGCCGGCGACCAGCCAGGTGCCTTCGTCGTAGCCGATGCTCAGGGCGCCGCGAATGTCGGCCAGGGCGACCTTGGTCACCATCTCGTTGAGACCCGACACCAGCACCGCCAGCAGCACGCCGACCAGACCGATGATGATCCGCGCCCCAAACACCGGTGGCGCGGCTGCCATCGGAGCGGTTGCGGCGATCGGCGCCGTGACCGTCAGGGATGTCATGCAAGCAAACTCCGGAGGGAAAAATACCGGAGCATGTTAGTGGGGCTTAGTGCTGACGAAAATTGACTTATTGGCAGCTTATAAGTGCGCCAGACGCAATCGTCAGGGCTGTGCCGCCAGCCAGGTTTCGTCGCAGCAGGTCTTGAGGGTTTCACGCAGCCAGCGGTGGGCCGGATCCTTGTCGAAACGCGGGTGCCAGGCCTGGGTCAGCATCAGGGTCGGCAACGGGACCGGCAGATTGAACGAGCGCAGCTTCAAGCCCAGCCGCCGCACGCTGAGCAGCGCTTCCTTGGGCACCGGCAAAATCAGGTCGGAGTCCGGCAGGGCGAACATCGCCGCGTGGAAACTCGGTGCAATCACTGCCACCCTCCGCTCCAGCCCCAGGGCATTCAAAGCGGTGTCGATGGGCCCACGGGCGATGCCCCGGCGGGACATGCTGATGTGGGAAAAACCGGCGTAACGTTCGGCCGTGATCTCGCCATCCAGCAGCGGATGATCCTCGCGCACCAGACCGACAAAGTGGGTGGAAAACAGGTTCTGCACTTTGACTTCCGGCGTCACCGGGCGGGTGTTGCTCACGCTCAGATCGATCCGCCCTTCGCGCAGGGCTTCATCGTCACCGTCACCTTCGGGCACGAAGCGCAGTTCACAGTGCGGCGCCAGTTGATCGAGGGTGTCGAACAGCTTGCCGCCGTACACCCCGACGAAAAAATCGTTGGCACGAATGCTGAAGCGCCGGCGCAACGTGCCCAGCTCCACGGCATCGGCCGAGCGAAACAGCAGCGCCGCCTGCTCGACCACATCGCGCACCTGCTCGCGCAGTTCCAGGGCCTTGGGCGTCGGCACCAGACCGCGACCGGCGCGCACCAGAATCGGATCGCCAATGGCTTCGCGGATCCGCGTCAGCGTGCGGCTCATGGCCGCGGGGCTGAGGTTCATCCGCCGCGCGGCGCCGACCACACTGCCCTCGTCGAGCAAAGCGTCGAGGGCGACCAACAGGTTCATGTCCGGGAGTTGCATACTGAGCACTCGTGACCGATCAGGATTGATTCGCACGCAATGCTAGCAGATCGAAAAATCAGCGCTGCATTCCCCAGCGTTTCACCGTCACCCGCTCCAGCGTGTCGAACACCAGGTTCTCCACCAGCAAACCGATGAGGATCACTACCGCCAGACCGGCAAACACCTTGTCGGTGTACAACTCATTGCGGTTCTGGAAGATGTACCAGCCCAAACCACCCTTACCGCTGGTGGCACCGAACACCAGCTCGGCAGCGATCAGCGTACGCCAGGCGAAGGCCCAGCCGATTTTCAGTCCGGCGAGGATCGATGGCAGCGCCGCCGGAATCAGGATGAACAGCACGAAGCGCATGCCCTTCAAGCCGTAGTTGCGCCCGGCCATGCGCAGGGTTTCCGAGACGCCGAGAAACCCGGCGTAAGTGTTCAACGCCAGCGCCCACAGCACCGAATGCACCAGCACGAAAATCAGGCTGTTCTGGCCCAGCCCGAACCACAGCAACGCCAGCGGCAACAGGGCAATCGCCGGCAGCGGGTTGAACATCGAGGTCAGGGTGCTGAGCAAGTCCCGACCAACCTGGGTCGAAACCGCCAGCGTGGTCAGGGCGAAGGCCAGGACGATGCCGATCAGGTAACCCTTGATCAGCACCACCAGCGAGATCCACACCTTGCCCAGCAGTTCGCCGCTGAGCAGGCCGTCATACAGCGCGTGACTGGTCTGCAAGAAGCTCGGCAGCAGCAGGTCGTTGTTCTGCACCCGGGCCACAACCTCCCAGAGCACGGCGAGCAAAATCAGGATCACGCTTTTGCGCAGCCAGCCCTGTTGCCACAAGCGCTGGCCCAGCGCCAGCTCGCGCTCCACCGGAACGCTGGTCAGCGGTTGCAGATCGTTTTCGAATTCTTGACGTACGGATGATGAATGGCTCATCGGGCAATCCTCCAGGCGGCTCAATAAGCGATGCGGATATCGGTGAAATCCAGTTCGCGCTCGGTTTCCGGCGACTGGCCTTCATCGAACAGCAATCGGTGAATACGCCGCGCCGATTCCTGAAACGCCACACCGCCGAGGCTGTGCAAATCGTATTGATGACTGTGCACTTCCGCCCTCACCCGGCCCGGATGCGGCGACAACAGCAGGATCCGATTGCCCACCACCAGCGCTTCTTCAATCGAGTGGGTGACGAACAGCAAGGTGAACCGCACCTCCTCCCAGAGCAGCAGCAATTCCTCCTGCATCTTGCGCCGGGTCAGGGCATCCAGCGCGGCGAACGGCTCGTCCATCAGCAGGATTTTCGGCTGCATCGCCAGCGCCCGGGCAATCGCCACCCGCGCTTTCATGCCGCCGGACAAGGTGTGCGGGTAGGCATCGGCGAACGCCGCCAGACCGACTTTCTCCAGGTAATGCAGCGCACGCTCTTCAGCTTCCTTTTTCTTCAGCGTGCGCGAAGCCAGCAGCGGAAACATCACGTTCTGTTTGACGGTTTTCCACGGTGGCAGTTGATCGAACTCCTGAAACACCACGATCCGGTCCGGTCCCGGCGCGTCGACCCGCTGGCCCTGCAGACGGATCTCGCCCTCGCACGGTGCAATGAACCCGGCGACGGCTTTGAGCAAGGTGGATTTACCGCAGCCGGAAGGACCGAGCAGCACGAAGCGATCCTGTTGATCGACTTCGAAACTGACCTGGTGGGTGGCGCGCACGACGCGCTGCGGCGTGCGGTATTCGAGGCTGACCTGATCGACCGCCAAAAGCGCTTGCGCAGTGGCGATCGGGTTGCTGGCCGCGTGGCCTTGCAAAGGGGCGTTCATGTCGATCAGCTCCCCTGCAACGGTTTGGCGTCCTGGAAGAAGTAGTCCTTCCACGATTCGGGTTTGTTCTTGATCGCGCCGACGCGGTAGAGGAATTCGGCGAGCGGGTAGGTGTTTTTCGGCGTGACGCTGAATTCGAATTGCGGGTTGTCGATGATTTTCAGCAACGCTGCGCGGTCGATCTTGGCCTTGGTCACACGGATGTATGTATCGGCCGCCGCGCCTTTATCGTTCTGCGCAAATTGCGCGGCTTCGGTCAGCGCTTCGACGAACGCCTTGTAGGTTTTCGGGTTCTCGTTGCGGAATTTCTCGGTGGCGAACAGCACGGTCGGCGAGTTCGGGCCGAGCACGTCATAGGAATTAAGCACGACGTGGACGTTCGGATTCTCCAGCGCCTGATCCTGGAACGGCGGGTTGGAGAAATGCCCGGTCAGCTCGGTGCCGCCGGCGATCAATGCAGCAGTGGCGTCCGGGTGCGGAACGGCGATGGTGTATTTGTCGAGGCGATTGAACTCCTTGTCGCCCCACTGTTTGGCCGCCGCGTATTGCAGGAAGCGCGACTGCACGGAAACGCCCACCGCCGGCACCGCGATGCGGTCCTTCTCGGTGAAGTCGGCGATGGTTTTGACCTTGGGATTGTTGCTCACCAGGTAGTACGGGAAGTTGCCCAGCGAGGCCACGGCTTTGACGTTCTGCTTGCCGTGGGTGCGATCCCAGATCGTCAGCAACGGCCCGACACCGGCGCCGGCAATGTCGATGGAGCCGGAGAGCAACGCATCGTTGACCGCCGCGCCGCCGGACAGCTGAGTCCAGTCGACCTTGATGTCGAGGCCTTCCTGCTTGCCGTACTTCTCGATCAGTCCCTGATCGCGCACCACGTTGAGCAATAAATAGACAATGCCGAACTGTTCGGCGATACGGATTTCACCTTCGGCGTGGGCCGCGGTCGGCGCCACCAGGCTGCCGGCGATCAGGCTGAAACCGAGGCCGATGGCCGCCGCCAGCGGTGCGAATGGAAGACGTTTGGACATGATCGGATCTCCGGCGAATCAGAAAGGCGCGTCGCCCTGAATGGTGGTGCGATACAACTTGCGGCGCAGGTGCGCAGGGCAACCGGCGGCAAGGTGGATCAGTGAGCGGTTGTCCCAGAACACCAGATCGTGGGGTTGCCATTGATGGCGGTAGATGTTCTGCGGCAGCACGCTGTGGGCGTAGAGCTCGTCGAGCAGTTGTTTGCTCTCGTCCTCCGGCAGACCGACGATGCGGGTGGTGAAGCCTTCGCTGACGAACAACGCCTTGCGGCCGTTTTCCGGATGGGTGCGGACCACCGGGTGCACGACCTCGGCGACCTGGGCCAGTTGCTCCGGGGTCAGGGTCGGGCGCCAGTTGCCTTCGAATTTGGTTTCGCTGTAGCGCGCGGTGTAGGAATGCGCAGCCGAGCGGCCTTCAACGGCTGTGCGCAGCGCGTCGGGCAGGCTGTCCCAGGCTTTGTGCATGTCGGCGAACAGGGTGTCGCCGCCTTCGGACGGTAGTTCCTGGGCGTGCAGCATCGAGCCGAGGCTCGGCAGTTCTTTATAGGAAAGGTCCGAGTGCCAGAATTTGCCGGCATCGCCGAGGCCGATGTTCTGGCCGTTTTCGACGATGTTGGAAACGATGAGGATTTCCGGGTGATTGGCCAGCAGGAACTGCTTGAGCACGTGGATCTGCAACACGCCGAAGCGGCGGCTGAAGTCGATCTGCTGTTGCGGGGTGATGCGCTGGTCGCGGAACACCACGACGTGGTGATCGAGGTGCGCGCGGTGGATGCGGGCGAAGTCTTCGTCGTTGACCGGACGGGTCAGGTCGAGGCCGATGATCTCGGCGCCGACGGCACCGCTGAACGGGCGGACTTCGAAGGTTTGCGGCGCGGCAGTCGCGGCGCTTGGGGTAGCAGTAGCTGCGGACATCAATCAATCTCCCACGCACGGCGCGCTCATGGGCGCGCGCGTCGATCAGAAACTCACGCTGGATTGCGTGTTGGTTCGTGTCGTGCGGCGCGCCGATTGGTCGGCAGGTACGCAGGAGGCTGACTTTATAGCTATAAGAAGCGGAATTTAAATACTGTTAACGAATAACGATATGGCGAATGCTTAGGAATGGACTGGATGGTGAGTGACCATTTGCGTCACTTCTGGACGGAATGTGTTGTTTTGACAGACGCCTCGCGAGCAGGCTCGCTCCCACACTTGATCTCCAGTAAACGCAAAATCTGTGTTCGACTCATATCGAATGTGGGAGCGAGCCTGCTCGCGATGAGGCCATCAGCCTCGAATAGAATCAACGTTCGTGCAACGCCTCGGCCCGCGCCCGGATGATCGGCTTGAGCAGATAGCTCAGCACGGTCTTCTTGCCGGTGATGATGTCCACCGACGCCACCATTCCCGGGATGATCAGCAACGGCTTCTCGTCAGTGCCGAGATGGCTGCGCTCGGTGCGCAGCTTGATGACGTAGTAGGTGGTTTTCTTGTCTTCGTCGGTGATGGTGTCGGCGCCGATCTGCTCCAGCTTGGCCTTCAAACCGCCGTAGATGGTGTAGTCATACGCGGTGAATTTCACCGTGGCTTCCTGGCCCGGATGCAGGAACGCGATGTCCTGCGGGCGGATCTTCGCTTCGACCAGCAAGGTATCGTCCAGCGGTACGATTTCCAGCAGGTCACTGCCCGGCTGGATCACGCCGCCGATGGTGTTGACCAGCATCTTGTTGACGATGCCCCGCACCGGCGAGGTGACGAGCGTCCGGCTGACCCGGTCTTCCAGTGCCTTGCCGGTGGCCTGGGCCTTGTTCAGGTCGGTACGCGCTTCGTTGAGCTGAGTCAGGGCTTCGCTGCGGAATTTGCCGCGGGTCTCGTCGATCTTGCGCTGCACTTCCTTGATCGCCGATTCGGCGCGCGGGATCGCCAGGGTGGTGGCGTCGAGCTGACCACGGGTTTCCACTTCGGCACGCTTGAGTCGCAGCACTTCCACCGGCGATACCGCGCCCTGGGCCACCAGCGGCTCGGACATGTTGATTTCCTGGCGTTGCAGGCCGAGTTGCTGGCGGTATTGCGCCTGCTTCGAGGTGAATTCGCGCAGCTCCTGCTGGCGCTGAATCAACTGCTCCTGCAGGCCACCGACCTCGTCGTGCAGTTGCTGGCGACGGCTGATGTACAACGACTCTTCGCTCTTGGCCTGACCCGGCACGGCTTTGAGCACGTCCTCGGGGAAATTCAGTGGCCGGTCATCGACCTCGGCGCTCAGGCGCTCGACCCGCAGCAGCATCGACAGGCGATCAGCCTCGGTTTCACCGACGTTGGAGGCGAATCGCGTGTCATCCAGGCGTACCAGCGGTGCGCCGGCCTCGACGATCTGGCCTTCCTTGACGAACAGCTCGGAGACGATCCCGCCCTCGAGGTTCTGGATTTTCTGGATCTTCGACGAGGGAATCGCCTTGCCGTCGCCCTTGGTCACTTCGTCGATGACGGCGAAGTTGGCCCACAGCATCAGGAACACGAAGAAACCGATGATCGCCCAGATCGTCAGCCGCACCACGCGCGGCGCGTCCTCGATCAAGGCCTTGTTGACCTCCGGCAGCGGCTGGCCCTGCAGCGATGCCGAGCCCTTGAAGTAGCGGCGGATCGAATCCTTGAAACCCGACTTAAGCAACACTGATCTGCCCCTTCTTCAACGCTTCCATGACGGCCGCTTTCGGGCCGTCGGCGAGAATCTGCCCACGGTCGACCACCAGCAGGCGATCGACCAGCGACAGCAGCGATGCCCGGTGCGTCACCAGCACCACGGTCTTGTTTTCCACCACCGCCGCGAGGCGTTGCTTGAGGCGTTCTTCGCCGGTGTTGTCCATGGCGCTGGTCGGTTCGTCGAGCAAAAGAATCGGCGGATTGAGCAACAGCGCCCGGGCCAGCGCGACGTTCTGGCGCTGGCCACCGGACAGGTTCTGCCCGCGCTCGCCGACTTGCAGCTCATAACCCTGCGGGTGCAGTCGGGCGAATTCGTGGACGCCGGCCAGTTCAGCGGCCTGCAGGACAAGTTCGTCTTCGACGTAACGAGCGCCGGAAATCAGGTTGTCGCGCAGGGTGCCGGCCAGCAGCTGGATGTCCTGCGGCACGTAGCCGATGTTGTAGCGCAGCTCGCTGACGTCGATCTGGCGGATGTCGACGCCGTCCACCAGCAATGCGCCGTCATCCGGCTGATAGAGGCCGACCAGCAATTTCGCCAGCGAACTTTTGCCCGAGCCGCTGCGACCGATGATGCCGATCTTCTCGCCGGGACGGATCACCAGGTTGATGTTCTTCAGCGCCGGGTTCTGTTGTTCCGGGTAGGTGAAGCTGAGCTGGCGGCATTCGATCGCGCCTTGCAGCACCTTGCGGCTCAGCGGGCGCTCTTCGAAATTGCGCTCTTGCGGCAGCTCCATCATCTGGTCGACCGAAGTCATGGTCACCCGCGCCTGCTGGTAACGGGTCAGCAGACCGGACAGCGACGCCAGCGGGCTGAGGGCGCGGCCACTGAGCATGTAGCAGGCGATCAGGCCGCCCATGCTCAGGTTGCCGGCGATGATCTGGTACACGCCGAAGACGATCATGATCACCCCGGCCAGTTGCTGGATCAGCAGGGTGATGTTCATCGCCAGACCGGAGAGCATTTTCACCCGCAGCTCGAGGCGGCTGAGGGTGCCGATGGTCTGCTCCCATTGATACTGGCGTTCGCTTTCGGCGTTGTTGACCTTCACCGCGTCGAGGCCGGCGAGGGTTTCGATCAGGCTCGACTGACGCTCGGCGCCGAGGGCCATGGTGCGTTCCATGGTTGCCACCAGCGGTTTCTGCAAGGCATAGCCGATCAGCAGCGCAATCGGGAAGGCCAGCACCGGAATCCACACCAGATGCCCGCCGAGAATCGCGATGACGATGAAGATCAGGATGGTGAACGGCAGGTCGATCAGGCTGGTCAGGGTCAGCGAGGCGAGGAAGTCGCGCAGGCTCTGGAACTCATGAATGTTCTGGGCAAAGCTGCCGACCCGCGCCGGGCGGTATTTCATGGCCATGCCGACGATGCGTTCGAACAGCGTGGCGGAGATGATCAGGTCGGTTTTCTTGCCGGCCAGATCCAGGCACAGGCTGCGCAGACTCTTGAGGATCAGGTCGAACAGATAGGCGCCGGTGATGCCCAGCGCGAGCACCCACAGGGTCGCTTCGGCCTGGTTCGGCACCACGCGGTCGTAGACATTCATCACGAACAGCGGCGCGGCCATAGCGATGATGTTGATCAGGAAACTGGCGGCGATGGCGTCGGCATACAGCCAGCGCGAACGCTTGAGGGTGTCGCGAAACCACGATCGCGCACGCGGGATCAGCGTGCCGTGGTTGACGTCGAATTTGTGCTGGGGCTGGGCGAAGAACACTTTGCCGGTGTAGTCGTCGGCCAGCAGTTCGCGGCTGACCAGGGATTCGCCGCCGTCGCTTTCGCTGAGCAGCACCCGTGCTTCGTTCTCGCCCTGCCAGCCGAGCAGGACGGCACTGCGGCCATCCTTGAGCAGCAACAGCGCCGGCATGGCAATCGCCGGAATTTCTTCGAGCTTGCGCTGCAGCACCCGCCCTTGCAGCCCGGCGCGCGCCGCTGCACGGGGCAGCAGCTCGACACTCAGGCGTTGTTTGGGCAACGGCAGGCCGGTGGTCAGCATCGCCGCGCTGGCGGGTTTCTGGTGGAGCATGCAAAGAGCGAGCAGACCATCCAGTAACGGATCGTCGTGCAACGCGCGTGGATCATGACTGAGATGAACTCGACTGACTTCTGATTCCACGCTCGACACTCTTTAGCAGTTGAAAAGGGACAACTCAATTCATCCCAGGCAGCTGGACCTTGGGCTTCACGTCGTTCTGCACAACGGATGCCAAGGGTGCGACCACTCCCTGGCTCTTGAGCAATTCGCCCATGGTCGCCTTGATTCGATACTGAGTAAATAACTGAATGTTTTTGATTTCAGCCAGACGCCGCGAAGCGGTGAACAGCTCGTTTTCGCTGTCGAGCAAATCCAGCAGGGTCCGTTCGCCGAGGCTGAACTGGCGCTGGTAAGCAGTGCGCACCGAAGTGCTGTGATCAACGTACTGCTGAGCGATCGGCACCTGGGCGTTGGCGTTGTTCAGGGCGTTCCAGGCCAGGCCCAGTTCTTCATTCAATTGACGCAAGGCGTTGTTGCGGATGTCCAGCGCCTGGTTCGACAGGTAGGACTTGGATTCCAGATCCGCCTTGTTGCTGCCGCCCGAATACAGGTTGAAGCGCATGCGCAACATGGCCTGCCATTCGTTGTTGTGACCGTTCTGGCCGTCGAGGTCGTTGTCGGCAGTGCGGCCCAGCTCGGCGTCGAAGCGCGGGTAGAAGGTCGACTTGGCAGTCTCGTATTGCTTCTCGGCCGCGGCGATATCGGACTCGGCCGAACGCAGGATCGGGCTGTTTTCCAGCATCTGCTGGCGCGCTTCATTCAGGTTGGCCGGCATCATCGCCATGAACGGCGCCGGACGCTCCAGCTGATCGGGCATCTGGCCGACGGCGCTGAGGAAGTTGGTTTCCGAGTCGGCGAGGTTGGTCTGCTCGGTGATCAGGTTGTTGCGGGCCTGAGCCATACGCGCTTCGGCCTGATCGAGGTCGGCCCCGCTGCCGACGCCGCGCTGGGTGCGCAGCTGGATCTGGTCGTAGATGCGTTGGTGGCTTTTGAGGTTTTCTTCGGCCAGACGCACGAATTCGCGACGGGTCAGCACATCCAGATAAACCTGGGCCACGGTCAGCGCGGTGCGTTCGGAAGTGCCGAGCAGGGAATACGCGCGGGAGTTGACGGTGGCTTGTTGACGCCCGACTTCGCTGGACGTCGCAAAACCGTCAAAAACCATTTGCGACAGACGTAAACTTGACTCGCTGCGGTTCAGGGTTTCCCAGTGATTGCCGCCACCATTGGCGCGGGTGGTCACGCTGTCGGTGCCTTCACGACCATAACCGCCCAGCAGATCGACCTTGGGCAGGTATCCACCTTTTGCAGCCTTTAATTGATAATCCGCGGCCAGCCGACTGTTGACCCCTGCCTGGATTTCCGGATGGACATCCAGCGCCTGCTGCATGGCTTCTGGTAAGGATTGTGCTTGTACGAAAGAGGCGGCGAGAGCGAAGGGTAGAGCCTTGAACAGGTGCGAACGCATGGTAAAGATTTCCCAGAACTTCTTGTCTTGAATCACAGCAAATTGGTGAGCTGCGTCGGAAGATGGCAACCGGAATGACCGTATGTCGGAAAGTTTAAAACCGGAACTGGATCACACGCTGAAGGGCAGGTCGCCGCATAAATATCAATGTGACATTACTGGGACGATTGTTTAGGATGGCACCCAGAAGGTCAATAGTTTGGCATAAAGTTAATAGCGAAAGAATCTAGCCAAAATATTGACGAGCAACAGCGTCAACTTTGCTTCATCTTTTTTTAAAAGTACGTCCAGACTGAATCGGCGCAGACAGCCATCAGGTCTATGGAAGTCAACTGAACGTGACACCCGGAGAGTCTTCAATGAGCAGTGTTGTTGCCATCGTCAAAAGCATTGTCGGTCAGGTTTTCGTGGTGTCCCCAGAGGGCGTCCGTCGCGTACTCGTTGAAGGCGACCGGCTGTTTGCCGGCGATCAGGTCGACACCGGCGTTTCCGGCGCCGTGTCCCTGGAACTGGCCGATGGCCGCACGATCGATCTGGGCCGTGACACTCAGTGGAGCGCCGATACCCCGGACTCCAGCACCGACCTGGCCGAAGCCACCGCGCAAGCCGCGCCGTCGGTAGAAGAGCTGCAACAAGCCATCGCCGCCGGTGTCGACCCGACTACCGCCCTTGACGCCACCGCTGCCGGCCCGAGCGCCGCAGGGACTGGCGGTGCCGCCGGCGGCGGTCACAGCTTCGTGATGCTCGATGCGACCGCCGGCCGTGTCGACCCAACCATCGGTTTCCCGACTGCGGGCATCAACGCTGCCGGCCAGGCCGCGCAAAACATCACCGGCGGCCAGACCACCGATACCAACGCCAATGCCCTGCGCGAATCGACCCTGAGCCTCAGCGCCACGCCGAGCATCACCGAAGCCGGCGGCGTGCTGGTGTACACCGCAACGCTGACCCAGGCGCCGCTGACCGACCTGACCATCACCCTGTCCAACGGTGCGGTGATCGTGATTCCGGCCGGTTCCACCACCGGCACCGTCAACGTGCCCCTGGCGCCGAACGACACTGTTTATAACGACCCGACCCAGATCGACGTGACCGTCACCGGCACCACCGGCGGCAACGGCATCACCGTGACCCCGCCGACCACCCCGGCCACGACCCAGGTCACCGACACCATCGACACCACCACCGTGACCCTGACGGCGGGCCCGAGCGTGACCGAAGGCGGTCAGATCACCTACACCGCGACCCTGACCAACCCGGCGCAGACGCCGGTGACCGTGACCCTGTCCAACGGCTCGACCATCACTATCGGCGCCGGCCAGACCACCGGCACCGTCAACGTGCCGACCGCACCGAATGACGTCTATAACAACGGCAGCACCGTCACCACCACCATCACCGGTGCCACGGGCGGCAACTTCGAAAACCTGGTGCCGAACCCGACACCGGCCGTTACCACGATCGTCGATTCGGTCGACACCACCAATCTGACTCTGACCGCCACCGGCACCGTGGTCGAAGGTGGCCAGATCACCTACACCGCGACCCTGACCAACCCGGCGCAGACGCCGGTGACCGTCACCCTGTCGAACGGTTCGACCATCACTATCGGCGCCGGCCAGACCACCGGCAGCGTCAACGTGCCGACCGCACCGAATGACGTCTACAACAACGGCGGCACCGTCAGCACCACGATTACCGGCGCCACCGGCGGCAATTTCGAGAACCTGGTGCCGAACACGACGCCAGCGACCACTACCGTCACCGACTCCATCGACACCACCAACCTGTCGCTGAGCGCCACCGGTTCCGTGGCTGAAGGCGGCTCGATCGTCTACACCGCAACCCTGACCAATCCGGCCGGCACCCCGGTGACCGTGACGTTGAGCACCGGCTCCGTCATCACCATCGAGGCCGGTAAAACCACCGGTACCGTGACCGTTCCGGCGCCTGCCGATGACGTCTACAAAGACGCGGGCAAGGTCGAAGTGACCATCAAGGACGCCACCGGCGGCAACTTCGAGAATCTGGTGCCAAGCACTGTTCCCGCTGTCACCGAAGTGACTGACACCATCGACACGTCGACGGTCATACTGACGGCTGATACTTCGGTTGCAGAAGGCGGCACCGTTACCTATACCGCCACGGTTGGCGCACCAGTCACCGGTTCGCCGGTGACTGTCACTTTGGCCAACGGTCAGACCATCACCATCGAAGTGGGCAAAACCACCGGCACCGTGACCACCACCGCGCCGAACGACGCATTGGCTGGCAACGCACCGCTGACCAACTCGATCACCGGCGTTTCCGGCGGTAATTACGAAAATCTGGTGGCCGACAAGACCCCGGTTTCGACCACGGTTACCGACGTTTCCGACACCACCAACCTGACCCTTAGCGCCACCGGCACTGTCGCCGAGGGCGGTTCGATTGTTTACACCGCGACCCTGACCAATCCTGCGGGCACCCCGGTGACCGTGACGTTGAGCAACGGCTCCGTCATCACCATCGAAGCGGGTAAAACCACTGGCACCGTGACCGTTCCGGCGCCTGCCGATGACGTCTATAAAGACGCCGGCAAAGTCGAAGTGACCATCAAGGACGCCACCGGCGGCAACTTCGAGAACCTGGTGCCAAGCACCGTTCCGGCCGTCACCGACGTGACCGATACCGTCGACACCACCACCGTCAAACTGACCGCGACCGAGTCGGCGGCCGAGGGCGGCACCGTCACTTACACCGCGACTGTTGGCGCACCGGTGACGGGCTCGCCGGTCACCGTGACCCTGGCCAACGGCCAAAGCATCACGATTGAAGTGGGCAAGACCACCGGCACCGTGACCACCACCGCACCGAACGACGCATTGGCCGGCAACGCACCGCTGACCAACGCGATCACCGGCGTGAGCGGCGGCAACTACGAGAATCTGGTCGCCGACAAGACTCCGGTTTCGACCACCGTCACTGACACCGTCGACACCACCAACCTGACCCTGAACGCCACCGATTCCGTGGCCGAGGGCGGCTCGATCATCTACACCGCGACGCTGACAAATCCGGCCGGCACGCCGGTGACCGTGACCTTGAGCAACGGCGCGGTCATCACCATCGAAGCCGGCAAGACCACCGGCACCGTGACCGTTCCAGCGCCTGCCGATGACGTCTACAAGGATGCCGGCAAAGTCGAAGCGACCATCACCGGCGCAACCGGTGGCAACTTCGAAAACCTGGTGCCAAGCACTGTGCCGGCCGTGACCCAGGTCACCGATACCATCGACACCTCGACCGTCAAACTGACCGCGACCGAGTCGGCGGCGGAAGGCGGTACCGTTACTTACACCGCGACGGTGGGCGCCCCGGTAACCGGCTCGCCTGTGATTGTGACCCTGGCCAACGGTCAGGCGATCACCATCGAAGTCGGCAAAACCACCGGCACCGTGACTACCACGGCGCCGAACGACGTACTGGCCGGCCATGCACCGCTGACCAACTCGATCACCGGTGTGAGCGGCGGTAACTACGAAAACCTCGTGGCCGACAAAACGCCGGTCAGCACCACCATCACCGACACCGTCGACACCACCACCGTATCGCTGACCGCCACCGGCAACGTCAACGAGGGCGGGCAGATCGTCTACACCGCGACCCTGACCAATCCGGCCGGCACCCCGGTGACCGTGACGTTGAGCAACGGCTCCGTCATCACCATCGAAGCCGGTAAAACCACCGGCACCGTGACCGTTCCAGCCCCGGCCGATGACGTCTATAAAGACGCCGGCAAAGTCGAAGTGACCATCAAGGACACTTCCGGCGGCAATTTCGAAAACCTGGTGGCCAATCCGACGCCAGCGGTGACCAACGTCGCCGACACCATCAACACCACGCACCTGACCCTCAGCGCCGAAAGCTATGTGCTCGAAGGCACGTCGATCACTTACACCGCGACCCTGACCAACGCCGCGCAGACGCCGGTGACCGTCAACCTGAGCAACGGCCAGACCATCGTTATCGAGGCCGGCAAGACCAGCGGTTCGGTGACCATCCCGGCGCCGAGCGATGACGTCTACAAGGATGTCAGCAAGCTCACCGTGACCATGACCGATGCCAGCGGCGGCAACTTCGAGAAGCTCGACGTCAGCAAGACGCCGGTCAGCACCACGGTCAACGACACCATCGACAAGACCACGCTGACCCTGAGCGCCAGCGACACCGTCAGCGAAGGTGGCCAGATCACCTACACCGCGACCCTGAGCAACCCGGCCGGCACCGCCATGACCGTGACCCTGGCCAACGGCGCGGTCATCAACATCGCCGCCGGTGCCACCAGCGGTTCGGTGAATTTCCCTGCGCCGGCCAACACGCCTTACATCGATGGCGGCAAGGTGCAGACCGCCATTGCCAGCCACAGCGGCGGCAACTTCGAACAGGTCGATGCCAACCGTACGGCTGTGGTGACCAAGGTTACCGACACCGTCGACACCACCAATATCAGCCTGAGCGCCACCGGTTCGGTCGCCGAGGGCGGTTCGATCGTCTACACCGCGACCCTGACCAACCCGGCCGGCACGGCCATGACCGTGACCCTGAGCAACGGCGCGGTGATCAACATCGCCAAAGGCGCGAGCACCGGCACCATCACCGTCGCCGCACCGGGCGACGACGTGTACAAGGACGCCGGCAAAGTCGATGCCAGCATCACCAAGACCACCGGCGGCAACTTTGAAAATCTGGTGGTCGACAAGACCCCGGCGGTGACCGACGTCACCGACACCATCGATACCAGCACCGTTTCCCTGAGCGCCACGGCCAGCACCGTTGAAGGCGGCGTGGTGGTTTACACCGCCTCCGTCACCGCCCCGGTGACCGGCTCGCCGGTGGTCGTGACCCTGTCCAACGGCCAGACCATCACCATTCCGGTCGGCGCCAGCAGCGCCAGCGTCAACTACACCGCACCGAACGATGCACTGGCCGGCGGCAACACGCTGAGCGTGAAGATCGACGGCACCAGCGGCGGCAATTACGAAAACCTGGTCGCCGACAAGACGCCGGCCGTGACCTCAGTCACCGACACCGTCGACACCACCAATCTGACCTTGAGCGCTACAGGTTCCGTGGCTGAAGGTGGTTCGATCGTTTACACCGCCACGCTGACCAATCCGGCTGGCACGCCAGTGACCGTGACCCTGAGCAACGGCTCGGTGATCACCATTGAAGCGGGTAAAACCACTGGCACCGTGACCGTTCCGGCTCCGGCCGATGACGTCTACAAAGACGCCGGCAAAGTCGAAGTGACCATCAAGGATGCGTCCGGCGGCAACTTCGAGAATCTGGTGCCGAGCACCGTTCCGGCCGTTACTGAAGTGACTGACACCATCGACACATCGACCGTGAAGCTGAGCGCCGATACGTCGGTGGCTGAGGGCGGCACTGTCACCTACACCGCCACTGTTGGCGCGCCAGTGACCGGTTCACCGGTCACCGTGACTCTGGCCAACGGTCAGACCATCACCATCGAAGTCGGCAAGACCACCGGCACCATCACCGCCACCGCGCCGAACGATGCGTTGAACGGTCACACACCGCTGACCAATGCGATCACCGGTGTGAGCGGCGGTAACTACGAAAATCTCGTGGCCGACAAGACCCCGGTTTCGACCACCGTCACCGACACCGTCGACACGACCAACCTGACCCTCAGCGCGACAGGTTCCGTGGCCGAAGGCGGCTCGATCGTTTACACCGCAACGCTGACCAACCCGGCCGGCACCCCAGTCACCGTGACACTGAGCAACGGCGCTGTTATCACCATCGAGGCCGGTAAAACCACCGGCACCGTGACCGTCGATGCGCCGAAAGACGACGTCTACAAGGACGCCGGCAAAGTCGAAGTGACCATCAAGGATGCAACTGGCGGCAACTTCGAGAACCTGGTGCCAAGCACTGCTCCAGCGGTCACCGATGTCACCGACACCATCGACACCTCCACCGTCAAACTGACCGCGACCGAATCGGCTGCTGAAGGCGGCACCGTAACCTACACCGCCACCGTCGGTGCCCCTGTCACCGGCTCGCCTGTGACCGTGAACCTGGCCAATGGTCAGTCGATCACCATCGAGGTCGGCAAGACCACTGGCACCGTCACCACCACCGCGCCGAACGATGCGTTGAACGGTCACACACCGCTGACCAACGCGATCACTGGCGTGAGCGGCGGTAACTACGAAAATCTCGTAGCCGACAAAACGCCGGTCAGCACTACCGTAACTGACACCGTCGACACCACCGACCTGACGCTGAGCGCAACTGGCTCGGTAGCCGAGGGTGGTTCGATCGTTTACACCGCGACCCTGACCAATCCGGCCGGCACTCCGGTGACCGTGACCTTGTCGAACGGCGCCGTGATCACCATCGAGGCCGGCAAAACCACCGGCACCGTGACCGTCGATGCACCGAAAGACGACGTCTACAAAGACGCCGGCAAGGTCGAAGTCACCATCAAGGATGCAACTGGCGGCAACTTCGAGAACCTGGTGCCAAGCACCGTTCCAGCCGTCACCGATGTCACCGACACCATCGACACCTCGACCGTCAAACTGACTGCGACCGAGTCGGCGGCGGAAGGTGGCACTGTCACTTACACCGCGACCGTCGGCGCCCCGGTAACCGGCTCGCCTGTGACCGTGACGCTGGCCAATGGTCAGTCGATCACCATTGAGGTCGGCAAGACCACTGGCACCGTCACCACCACCGCGCCGAACGATGCGCTCAACGGCCATGCGCCGCTGACTAACTCGATCACTGGCGTGTCTGGCGGCAACTACGAAAACCTCGTAGCCGACAAGACCCCGGTTTCGACCACCGTCACCGATACCGTCGACACCACCAATCTGACCCTCAGCGCCACTGACTCGGTGGCCGAGGGCGGTTCGATCGTTTACACCGCGACCCTGACCAACCCGGCCGGCACCCCAGTGACCGTGACGTTGAGCAACGGCGCCGTGATCACCATCGAGGCCGGTAAAACCTCCGGCACCGTGACCGTCGATGCACCGAAGGACGACGTCTACAAGGACGCCGGCAAGGTCGAGGTGACCATCAAGGATGCAACTGGCGGCAACTTCGAGAACCTGGTGCCAAGCACTGTTCCAGCCGTCACCGATGTCACCGACACCATCGACACCTCCACCGTCAAACTGACCGCGACCGAATCGGCTGCTGAAGGCGGCACCGTTACCTACACCGCCACCGTCGGTGCCCCTGTCACCGGCTCGCCTGTAACCGTGAACCTGGCCAACGGTCAGTCGATCACCATCGAAGTCGGCAAAACCACCGGCACTGTCACCACCACCGCGCCGAACGATGCACTCAACGGCCATACGCCGCTGACCAACTCGATCACCGGCGTGAGCGGCGGCAATTACGAAAACCTCGTGGCTGACAAAACGCCGGTCAGCACCACCGTGACCGACACCGTCGACACCACCAACCTGACCCTGAGCGCCACGCCGGAAGTCAACGAAGGTGGCCAGATTACCTACACCGCGACCCTGACCAACGCCGCCGGGACTCCGGTGACCGTGACCTTGAGCAACGGCGCAGTGATCACCATCGAGGCCGGTAAAACCTCCGGCACCGTGACCGTCGATGCACCGAAGGACGACGTCTACAAGGACGCCGGCAAAGTCGAGACGACCATTTCGACCACCACCGGTGGCAACTTCGAGAACCTGGTCACCAGCACCGCCCCGGCGGTCACCACCGTCAATGACACCATCGACACGTCCACCGTGTCGCTGACCGCCACCGCCAACGTCGCCGAAGGCGAAACCGTGGTCTACACCGCGACCGTCACCGCGCCAGTGACCGGTTCGCCGCTCGTCGTGACCCTGTCCAACGGCCAGACCATCACCATCGCCGTCGGCGAAACCACCGGCACCGTGAACTTCGTCGCGCCGAACAGCCCGCTGGCGGGCGGCAGCTCGCTGAGCGTGACCATCGACAAGGCCACCGGTGGCAACTACGAAAACCTGGCGGTCGACGGCAAACCGGCAAATACCTCGGTTTCGGACACTGTCGACACGACCAACCTGAACCTGACGGCCACCGACTCGGTGGCCGAGGGTGGTTCGATCACTTACACCGCGACCCTGACCAACCCGGCCGGCACTCCGGTGACCGTGACCCTGTCGAACGGCGCTGTCATCACCATCGAGGCCGGCAAAACCTCCGGCACCGTGACCGTCGATGCGCCGAAAGATGACGTCTACAAAGATGCGGGCAAAGTCGAGGCGACCATTTCGACCGCTATTGGCGGTGGTTTCGAGAACCTGGTGCCAAGCACCGTTCCGGCCGTGACCAACGTCACCGACACCATCGACACCACCACAGTCAAACTGACCGCGACCGAATCGGCAGCTGAAGGCGGTACCGTCACTTACACCGCGACTGTCGGCGCACCAGTGACCGGTTCGCCTGTGACCGTGACCCTGTCCAACGGGCAGTCGATCACCATTGAAGTCGGCAAAACCACCGGCACCGTCACCACCACCGCGCCGAACGATGCACTCAACGGCCATGCGCCGCTGACCAACGCAATCACCGGCGTAACCGGCGGCAACTACGAAAACCTCGTAGCCGACAAAACTCCGGTTTCGACCACCGTTACCGACACCGTCGACACCACCAATCTGACCCTGAGCGCCACCAACTCGGTTGCCGAAGGTGGCTCGATCACCTACACCGCCACCCTGACCAACCCGGCTGGCACTCCGGTGACCGTGACCTTGAGCAACGGCGCGGTGATCACCATCGAGGCCGGCAAAACCTCCGGCACCGTGACCGTCGATGCGCCGAAAGATGACGTCTACAAAGATGCGGGCAAAGTCGAGGCGACCATTTCGACCGCCACCGGTGGCAACTTCGAGAATCTGGTGCCGAGCACGGTTCCGGCCGTGACCGAAGTCACCGACACCATCGACACCACTACGGTGAAACTGACCGCGACTGAAGCAGCAGCTGAAGGCGGTACCGTCACTTACACCGCGACTGTCGGCGCACCTGTGACCGGTTCGCCCGTCACCGTGACGCTGTCCAACGGTCAGTCGATCACCATCGAAGTGGGCAAGACCACTGGCACCGTGACCACCACTGCGCCAAACGATGCGTTGAACGGCCACACGCCGTTGACCAACGCGATCACTGGCGTGAGCGGCGGTAACTACGAAAACCTCGTAGCTGACAAAACCCCGGTTTCGACCACCGTCACCGACACCGTCGACACCACCAATCTGTCGCTGACCGCGACCGACAGCGTGGCCGAAGGCGGCTCGATCGTTTACACCGCGACCCTGACCAACCCGGCCGGCACCCCGCTGACCGTGACCTTGAGCAATGGCGCTGTCATCACCATCGAAGCCGGTAAGACCACCGGCACCGTGACCGTTGCCGCGCCAGCCGATGACGTCTACAAAGACGCCGGCAAGGTCGAAGTGACCATCAAGGACGCAACCGGTGGCAACTTCGAGAACCTGGTTCCGAGCACCGTTCCAGCCGTAACGGAAGTCACCGATACCGTCGACACGACGACCGTGAAGCTGACCGCTTCCGAAACGGCCGCTGAAGGTGGCACCGTCACTTACACCGCGACTGTTGGCGCACCGGTGACCGGTTCGCCTGTGACCGTGACCCTGGCCAACGGTCAGTCGATCACCATCGAAGTGGGTAAAACCACTGGCACTGTCACCACCACCGCGCCGAACGATGCGCTGAACGGCCACACGCCGCTGACCAACTCGATCACGGGTGTGACAGGCGGCAACTACGAAAACCTCGTGGCCGACAAAACGCCGGTCAGCACCACCGTGACCGACACCGTCGACACCACCAACCTGACCCTGAGCGCCACCAATTCGGTAGCTGAGGGTGGTTCGATCACTTACACCGCCACACTGACCAACGCTGCGGGCACCCCGGTGACCGTGACCTTGAGCAACGGCGCGGTCATCACTATCGAGGCCGGCAAAACCACCGGCACCGTGACCGTCGACGCACCGAAAGACGACGTCTACAAAGACGCCGGCAAAGTCGAAGCAACCATTTCGACCGCCACCGGTGGCAACTTCGAGAACCTTGTTCCGAGCACTGTTCCGGCCGTGACCCAGGTCACCGACACCATCGACACCACCACGGTCAAACTGACTGCGACCGAGTCGGCGGCTGAGGGCGGCACCGTTACTTACACCGCGACTGTTGGCGCACCTGTCACCGGTTCGCCTGTGACCGTGACCCTGGCCAATGGTCAGTCGATCACCATCGAGGTCGGCAAAACCACCGGCACCGTCACCACCACCGCGCCGAACGATGCGTTGAACGGTCACACACCGCTGACCAACGCGATCACTGGCGTGACTGGCGGGAACTACGAAAACCTCGTGGCCGACAAAACGCCGGTCTCGACCACCGTCACCGACACGGTCGACACCACCAACCTGACCCTCAGCGCCACCAATTCGGTTGCCGAGGGCGGTTCGATCATCTACACCGCGACCCTGACCAACGCCGCTGGCTCGCCAGTGACGGTGACCTTGTCGAACGGCGCGGTGATCACCATCGAAGCCGGCAAAACCACCGGCACCGTGACCGTCGATGCACCGAAAGACGACGTCTACAAAGATGCCGGCAAAGTCGAGGCGACCATTTCGACCGCCACCGGTGGCAACTTCGAGAACCTTGTTCCGAGCACTGTTCCGGCCGTGACCCAGGTCACCGATACCATCGACACCACCACGGTGAAACTCACCGCCACCGAGTCGGCGGCTGAAGGCGGCACTGTCACTTACACCGCCACCGTGGGCGCTCCTGTGACTGGCTCGCCAGTGACTGTGAACCTGTCGAATGGCCAGAGCATCACCATCGAAGTGGGTAAAACCACCGGCACCGTGACGACCACGGCGCCTAACGATGCGCTCAACGGCCACACGCCGCTGACCAACGCGATCACCGGCGTGAGCGGCGGTAACTACGAGAATCTGGTGGCCGACAAGACGCCAGTCAGCACTACCGTGACCGACACCGTCGACACCACCAACCTGTCGCTCAGCGCGACCGGCACCGTGGCCGAAGGTGGTTCAATCACCTACACCGCGACCCTGACCAACGCTGCGGGCACCCCGGTGACCGTGACCTTGAGCAATGGCGCCGTGATCACCATCGAGGCCGGTAAAACCACGGGCACCGTGACCGTCGCCGCGCCAGCCGATGACGTCTACAAAGACGCCGGCAACGTGCAAGCCACGATCACCAACGCCACGGGCGGCAACTTCGAAAACCTGATCACCAGCACCACACCAGCGGTGACCAGCGTTACCGACACCATCGACACCACCACCGTGAAGCTGACCGCAACCGCAACAGCGGCCGAGGGCGGCACCGTCACCTACACCGCTACCGTAGGTGCGCCAGTGACTGGCTCGCCTGTGACCGTGAACCTGTCGAACGGCCAGAGCATTACCATCGAAGTCGGCAAGACCACCGGCACCGTGACCACCACCGCGCCGAACGACGTGCTGACCGGTCATGCACCGCTGACCAACGCGATCACTGGTGTGAGCGGCGGTAACTACGAAAATCTGGTTGCTGATAAAACCCCGGTTTCGACTACCGTCACCGACACCGTCGATACCACCAACCTGTCGCTCAGCGCGACCGGCACCGTGGCCGAAGGCGGCTCGATCACCTACACCGCGACCCTGACCAACGCTGCTGGTTCGCCAGTGACCGTGACCTTGTCGAACGGCGCCGTGATCACCATCGAAGCGGGTAAAACCACCGGCACCGTGACCGTTCCAGCGCCAGCCGATGACGTCTACAAGGACGCCGGCAACGTACAGGCAACGATCACCAACGCCAGCGGTGGCAACTTCGAGAACCTGGTCACCAGCACCACGCCAGCCGTGACCAGCGTCACCGATACCATCGACACCACTACCGTGAAGCTGACCGCAACTGCGACGGCGGCCGAGGGTGGCAACGTTGTCTACACCGCCACTGTTGGCGCTCCGGTGACTGGCTCGCCAGTGACGGTAACCCTGTCGAATGGTCAATCGATCACCATCGAAGTCGGCAAGACCAGCGGCACCGTGACCACCACCGCGCCTAACGACGTGTTGAATGGTCATGCACCACTGACCAACGCGATCACCGGCGTGAGCGGCGGTAACTACGAGAATCTGGTGGCCGACAAGACCCCGGTCAGCACCACCGTGACCGACACGGTCGACACTACCAACCTGTCCCTGAGCGCCACCAACTCGGTCGCCGAGGGTGGTTCGATCACTTACACCGCAACCCTGACCAATGCTGCGGGCACTCCGGTGACCGTGACCTTGAGCAACGGCGCCGTGATCACCATCGAAGCGGGCAAAACCACCGGCACCGTAACCGTTCCTGCGCCAGCGGACGATGTCTACAAAGACGCCGGCAACGTGCAAGCCACGATCACCAACGCCACGGGCGGCAACTTCGAAAACCTGGTGACCAGCACCACGCCAGCAGTGACCAGCGTTACTGACACCATCGACACCACCACCGTGAAGCTGACCGCAACCGCAACAGCGGCCGAGGGTGGCACCGTCACCTACACCGCTACCGTAGGTGCGCCAGTGACTGGCTCGCCTGTGACAGTGACCCTGTCCAACGGACAGTCGATCACTATCGAAGTCGGCAAGACCACGGGCACCGTGACCACCACCGCGCCGAACGATGCGCTCAACGGCCATGCGCCGCTGACCAACGCGATTACCGGCGTGAGCGGCGGTAACTACGAGAATCTGGTGGCCGACAAGACCCCGGTCAGCACCACCGTGACCGACACCGTCGACACCACCAACCTGACGCTCAGCGCGACCGGCACCGTGGCTGAAGGTGGCTCGATCACCTACACCGCGACCCTGACCAACGCCGCTGGCTCGCCAGTGACCGTCACCCTGAGCAACGGTTCGGTGATCACCATCGAAGCCGGTAAAACCACGGGCACCGTGACCGTTCCTGCGCCAGCTGACGACGTCTACAAAGACGCCGGCAACGTGCAGGCGACGATCAAGTCCGCCACCGGCGGCAACTTCGAGAACCTGGTCACCAGCACCACACCAGCCGTGACCAGCGTCACCGACACTATCGACACCACCACCGTGAAGCTGACCGCGACCACGACGGCGGCCGAAGGTGGCAACGTGGTCTACACCGCGACCGTCGGCGCGCCAGTGACAGGCTCGCCTGTGACCGTGACCCTGGCCAACGGTCAGTCGATCACCATCGAAGTCGGCAAAACCACCGGCAGTGTGACCACCACCGCGCCGAACGACGTGTTGAATGGTCATGCGCCACTGACCAACGCGATCACCGGCGTAAGCGGCGGCAACTACGAGAATCTGGTGGCCGACAAGACCCCGGTCAGCACCACCGTGACCGATACTGTCGACACGACCAATCTGTCGCTCAGCGCTACCAATTCGGTCGCCGAGGGCGGTTCGATCACTTACACCGCGACTCTGACCAACGCCGCTGGCTCGCCAGTGACCGTGACCCTGAGCAACGGTTCGGTGATCACCATCGAAGCCGGCAAAACCACCGGCACCGTGACCGTTCCTGCGCCAGCCGATGACGTCTACAAAGACGCCGGCAATGTGCAGGCCACGATTACCAACGCCACGGGCGGCAATTTCGAGAACCTGGTGACCAGCAACACACCGGCCGTGACCAGCGTCACCGATACCATCGACACCACCACCGTCAGCATCACCGGCAGCACCTCGGTGACCGAAGGCCAGACCGCAACCTACACCGTCAGCCTGACCAACCCGGCGCAGACCGAAGTCACCCTGAAAATCGTCTACAGCGGCACCGCCGCCGACGGTTCGGACTTCACCGGCGTGTACACCGTGAAGATCCCGGCAGGTGCCAGCAGTGCGCAGTTCAACGTCGCGACCATCGATGACAAGATCACCGAAGGCACCGAAAACTTCGTGGTCAAGATCGATTCGGCCACCGGTGGCAACTTCGAGAACCTGGCGGTCAGCAGCACCAATGGCAGCGTCAGCACCTCGATCATCGACAACGATGCACCGCCGGTCATCGACCTGGACGCCAACAACTCCAGCGGTGCAACGGGTGCCGACTACAAGGTGACCTTCACCGAGAACACCCCGGGCGCAGGCGTGTCGATTGCCGACACCGACATCAAGATCACCGACCCGGACAGCACCATGCTGACCGGCGCCACCGTCGTGCTGACCAACCGTCAGGACGGCGATGCGCTGAACCTGGGCAACAGCGTCAACGGCATTACCATCAACGCCAACAGCACCAACGGCACCGTCACCCTGACCCTGTCGGGTAACGCGACGCTCGCCGACTACATGCAGGCCATCAAGAACATCAGCTTCACCAACAGCAGTGAAGACCCGAGCACCGTGCCACGGATCATCACCGTGACCGTGACCGATGGCGGCAACTACTCCAACACCGCGACCACCACGGTCAACGTAGTGGCGGTCAACGATGCGCCGGTCGCTGCACCGGTCAACGTCACCGGCACCGAAGACACCCCGCTGATCCTCGGCTGGTCGACCTTCGGCGTCAGCGACGTCGACAGCCCGGCCAGCAGCCTGGGCGTGAAAATCACCCAGCTGCCGGGCGAAGGCAAACTGCAGTACCTGGACGGCTCGACCTGGAAAGATGTCGCCAACAACCAGACTTTCAGCAAGGCCGATATCGACGCCGGCAAGTTGCGCTTCCTGCCGGATGCCAACGAGTCGGGTGTGAATGGTTACGGTGGTACTGGCGTTGGTAACAATCAGGCCGACTACGCGCAGATCAAATTCCAGCCAACCGACGGCCAGTTGCTGGGCAACACTGGCACCATCAAGATCGACATCACCCCGGTGGCGGATGCACCGACCCTGTCGGTGGCCGACAACAGCGTGAAATCCACCGGGCTGATCAAGGAAGTCTGGACCGGTCTGTCGGGCCTGGGCACCGACGGCAGCGGCGCCAACTCGACCACCCTGAAAAACGTGATCGACGGTGCCGGCAAGCCGAACACCAGCGGTACCGTGAACAACGTGCAGTCCGACGGCAGCGTAACCGCCGGCACTGCGTCGAAAACCTCGGGCCTGATTTATCTGGAAGCCGGCAAGACCTACACCTTCAGCGGCACCGGTGACGACAGCCTGCTGGTGACCATCGGCGGCAAGAGCGTGGCGTCCACGACGTGGGGCGCGGGCGGCAACCTCAACGGTTCGTTCACCCCGACCACCAGCGGCTACTACACCCTGGACATCTACCACCACAACCAGAGCGGCCCGGGCAGCTACGACGTCAACCTGTCGGTCAACGGCAGCACGCCGATCGACCTGAGCAGTGCCGGCGTGCCGATCTACACCGGCGTGCAGGATCTGGTGAATGCCGGCGTAACCGTCTCCGATCTGCACGGCAGCAACGGCGAAGGCTATTACGACGGCTACAAGCTCAACACCGGCGCCGAAGGCACCACCGTGAAACTGTCGTCGATCAGCACCGCGCTGACCGACACCGACGGTTCGGAAACCCTGAGCATCAAGATCAGCGGCGCACCGGTCGGTTCGGTGCTCAGCGATGGCGCAGGCCACAGCTTCACCGTGACCGCCACCAGCGGCGACGCCAACGTCACCGGCTGGAACCTCGGCACCCTGACCGTGACCCCGCCGACCTACTACAACGGCCAGTTCAACCTGACCTTGACCTCGACCTCAACCGAACAGGTCGGCGGCTCGGCCAGCACCACTGCGACCATCCCGGTCACCGTGGTGCCGGCGGTATATAACGCGGTGGTCGCCACTTCGGCCGACGACACCGTCACCGGCACCGACGGCAACGACATCATCGTCGCCGACATCGGCGGCCTGACCGTGGTGCCGGGCACCAACTACAACATCGCGTTCATGGTCGACAGCTCGGGCAGCATGAGCGCCTCGTCGATCAACGCCGCCAAGGACTCGCTGACGTCGGTGTTCAACACCCTCAAGCAGAGCCTGGGCAGCAACTCCGGCACGGTGAACATCTTCCTGGTGGACTTCGACACCCAGGTCAACAAGTCGGTGTCGGTGAACCTCAACGACCCGAACGCACTGACCTTGCTCAAGGCCGTGCTGGACTCGATGTCGTCCGGTGGTGGCACCAACTACGAGGACGTGTTCAAGGCCACGGCGAACTTCTTCCAGAGCACCGAAGCGCTGGCCAACACCGGGGCGAAGAACCTCACGTACTTCATTACCGACGGCCAGCCGACTTACTACCAGAGCAACGAGCAGACCAACCCGACGCTGTACGGCAACGTGAAGCTCGATGATGTGGTCAAGACCAGCAACTACAAACTGGGCGACAGCTTCAGCACCTACATCGACAACACCCACTACCTGAGTATCAACACTGCTGGCGCCGTGGTATTGCAGACGTACAAGAACGGCAGCTGGAGCTGGAACAGCCTGGGTACCATCCACGCTCAGGGTGACGGTACCTACGAGATCTCGAGTCTGGCGGGCAACGGCAGCAGCACCACGACCACGACCACCGATAACGCCAGCAGCGGTTTCGCCTTGCTCAACGGTTTGTCGAACGTGGAGGCCATCGGCATCAACAGCGGTGTCAGCCTCAACGACCTGAAACCGTACGATTCGGACAAGACGCCGCAGACCAACATCGATCCGAAGGACCTGGCCAACTCGATCATCGGCCACACCGAAGCGACGATGCCGGGCAACGACACCGTCAGCGGTGGCGACGGCAACGACATCCTGTTCGGCGACCTGGTGAGCTTCAACGGCATTGCCGGCGAGGGTTATCAGGCAATGCAGGCGTTCGTGGCCAAGGAAACCGGGGTCGACGTCAGCAAAGTCACCACCAGCAACGTGCACCAGTACATCACCGAGCACTATCAGGCGTTCGATGTGTCCGGTGCCCACGACGGCAACGACACGCTGCTGGGCGGCGCGGGCAATGACATCCTGTTCGGCTCGGGCGGCAACGACCTGCTCGATGGTGGCAAGGGCAATGACATCCTGCTCGGCGGCACCGGCAACGACACGCTGATCGGCGGTCAGGGCAACGACATCCTGATCGGTGGTTCCGGTGCCGACACCTTCGTCTGGAAGGCAGGCGACACCGGCAACGACGTGATCAAGGACTTCAAGGCCAGCGAAGGCGACCGCATCGACCTGCGTGACCTGTTGCAGGGCGAGACCGGCAGCACCATCGACAACTTCCTGAAGATCACCACGGTCGACGGCGTGTCGTCGCTGCAAGTCAGCTCGGGCGGCAAGTTCAACTCGGGCGATGCCGCAGCCGCCACACCGGACGTGACGATCAAACTGGAAGGCAACAACTGGTCCACGGCCAACATTCACAACCTGATTGCCGGCAGCGATCCGACCATCAAGGTCGACCACAACAACAGCTGATGCGTGAACAACGGCCGCCCCTCTGGGGCGGCCGTCACGTTTGCAGCGCTTGAACCGGTGACGATTTCGTCGGCGCACCGCATACTCGCGCGCAGTTGGCTATGCTGCTGACAGCATGACGCTGGTCCATTTCCGAGGGATGCTCAATGTTTTACGTGCAACGCGATGCGCAGGGTCAGTTGATTCGCGTGGAAGCTGCGGCCTACGCCGAGGCCACGGAAACGCTGCCGGCCGACCACCACGAAATCCAGGCCTGGTACGCCAACGAGGCGGTGGAAAACAGCCTCAAACAGCTCAAGCAGAGCGACCTGGAAATGATCCGGGTACTCGACGACCTGATTCAGGTGCTGACCCAGAAAGGCGTGATCCGCGTCACCGACCTGCCGCCGGCGGCCCAGGCCAAGTTGATGGACCGGACCCAGGCTCGGGAAGCGCTGGGCGGATTGAGTCAGTTGATCGATGAGGATGAGGGTGGGTTGATCTGATCCGTTGGATCTTTCCCACGCGGAGCGTGGGAAAGATCAGTCAGCCCCAGGGTTTTGGCTCACCGAACAACTGCCCCTGAACCCCATACAACCCCATCTCGCGAATCACCGACAATTCCCCTTGCGTCTCGACCCGCTCGGCAATCAACGGCAGATCGATGCTGTGCGCCGCACGCTGGATCGCTTCGATGAACAGGCGCTTGTCGCTTTCCTGATCGATCGCCCGGATGTAGCTGCCATCGATCTTCAGGTAAGCCAGCCCCAGCCGCGCCAGGTTGCCGATCATGCTGAAGCGTCCGCCGAAACGCTGCAGGCTCAAGGAGAAACCGAGTTCACGCAGGCGCCGGGTCAACTGTTCCAGCACCGCTTGTTCCGGCAATTGTTCCTCGCCGATTTCCAGGGTCAGGCGCGCACCGAGGTTGGAATGCGCCCGTAGAATCTCGAACACTTTGTTCAACGCCTGCGGATCGGCCAGGGTGGCGGAAGACAGGTTCAGCGCCAGGGACTCTTCATGACCGGCCATCTGCTCCAGCACCCGCTCGAGCATCAACCGGTCCAGTCGTGCGGTCCAGCCGAAGCGCTCCAGCCACGGCAGGAAGCGTCCGGCTGGAATGGTCTGGCCCTGCTCGTCGAGCAAACGCGACAGCACCTTGTAATGCAACACCAGTTGCGTGTCCTGCGCCGCCACTACCGGCTGGAAGAACAGCTCGAAACGCCGCTGATTCAGGGCCTGATCGAGCAAGCGGTGCCAGGCGTGGTGATCGTCGCCGACCTCCGCCACCAGGCTCTGATCGAGGCACGCCCAGTTCTGCTCGCCCTGCCCTTCGGCCTGGGCCAGCGCCTGATCGCCGAGGCTGAGGACCGCTTGCGGCGAATCGCCGTGAGCGAACGGCGCCAGGCCGATAGAAGCCACGGCGGGCACGTCGGTGGCGCCTGTCGCGTGCAAGCTGCTCAACGCACTGTCGAGGCTCTGCGCCAATTGCAGCGCTTCTTCACGGGTCAACCCCGGCGCCAGCACGGCGAATTCGCCGCCGCGAATGCGGGTGACGAGGTTCTGGGTTTCCGGGTATTTGGCGCACTCGCGGGACAGTTGCTCGCCGACCGCTTTCAACAATTCATCGGTGCGCTGACCGCCGAGGCGCTGGTTGAGACCGGCCAGATCCTTGACCCGCAACAGCAGCAGATAACCGGAACTGGCCTGCTCCGGGTTGCTCACCCGCGCATTCAGCTGCATCTCGAAATAACGCCGGTTGGCCAGCCCCGTGAGGTTGTCCTGATAGGACTCGGTGCGCAGTTTTTCACTGCGTTCGGCCTGCTCCTGGAACAGCGCCTTGAGCTTCTCGACCATCTGGTTCATCGCCAGCACTACGCGGCGCAATTCAGGCGTGCGCGGCAAGTCCGGCAGGCTGAGGAACTCGCGGCGGGCGATGGCGTGGGATTGTTTGACCATGTAATCCAGCGGCTTCAATTGCCGACGCAGCAACAGCGCGCCCAGCACCGCACTCACCGCCCCGCAGACCAGCAACCAGCCAAGGCTGCCGAGCGCGCTCTGCCAGAGCTTGGCCAGGGCGAACATCGGGTGGCTGACCACCTCGACCCGCGCCGCCTGCTCCCAGCCACGGCTGACCAGCGCATCGCCACCGGCCGGTTCCAGGCCGATCAGTCTGACGAACCAGTCCGGCACGTTGGTGACCGCCGGAATGCCGTTGCGCTCGACAATGGTCTGGTCGGTCTTCAGATCGACCACGCGGATGCTCGAGTAATAACCGCTGTCGAAGATCGAGCTGACCAACAACTCGACCATTGCCGGGTCATCGATGTTCGGCGTCAACGACAGTGCCAGCGCCGTGGCCGCATCCTGGGCGTGGGAGCGCAACTGGTTGACGTACTGGGTGCGCGAGCTCTCCAGACTGACCATGAAGCTGCCGGTGAAGGCGACCACCAGGAACAGACAGATAGCGATCAACAGCTGTTTGAACAAAGACATCTGAGCGCGTGCTCCTAGTTAGTCGTCTCGACCGGAAATCCTTCGGCCTGCATTTTCTTCAACACATCCTGCCAGCGTGACAGGCGTTTGGTGTCACCGACCTTCTTGTTGCCCTTGGCGCCCGGCAGGTACAGCCCTTCGGCATTGAAAGAGTAGACCGGCAGCAAATCGGTTCGCTCGGCGGCCGGCTTGATCGGGTCGATCAGGCTGTCGAGCACCAGCGGCATGGCGTCAGGGCTGGAATAGTAAGTCAGGACCATGTGCGCGCGGTTCTGGCGCAGGGCCTTGACGTAGGTGATGCGCAACTTGTCACTGGCCACACCGAGGTGGCGCAGGCTGAAATACTTGGCGATCGCGTAGTCTTCGCAGTCGCCGGCGCCTTTCCACAAGGCCTCGATGGGGGTTTCCCAATAATCGACCTCGTGCCACAGATCGATGTCTTCGACGTAGCGCATCTGTTTGTTGAAAAACAGGTTCACCACTTTGAGCTTTTCCATCTCGCTGACCTGCTTCTGCGTGGCCAGCAGATTCTGCCAGGCATCGATCCGCTGTTGCCCGGCGCCCAATGGTCCGTACAGTGCCGTGGCCTTGCGGCTGATCGCGGAAAAATCCCAATCGGCATGCAGGCCGCCCAGCATGATGCCGGCCAGCAGCAGCGCGCCGGCAAGCCAGCGCGCAATCCGTGGGATCGCGTAACGTACCGCCAATGCAAGGCATCCAGGGCAGAGAGGAAAGCGCTTGATGGTGAAGGTTAGCCCAGCAAAAAACAATGGCACCATGAGATCATCGCTGCCGCGCTAAACTTCAGATGTGACAGGGTTCTTCTACACGGTTTGACAACCTGTAGAGCAATCACTAGTGTCCTTTGGATCCAAATCCGCAGTCATAGGGTGTGCAGTTGTGACCCAAAAGCCCAAGCCACTCCACAGCATCAAAGTCGACGGCCCGATTCCCGCGCATCTGGCGCGCTCGGTCATTGAAGAAACCCTGCGCGCGGCGATTCTCGACGGGCGCCTGCCCTGCGGCACCGCCGTGCGCCAGCAGGATCTGGCCGACCTGTTCGGTGTCAGCCGCATGCCGGTGCGCGAAGCCTTGCGCCAGCTCGAGGCCCAGGGCCTGCTGAACGTCACTGCCCACAAGGGCGCCGTGGTGGCGCCGCTGATCCAGGGTGACGCAACGGAAACCTATGAGCTGCGGATCCTGCTGGAGTCCGAAGCACTGCGCCAGTCGATCCCGCTGCTGACCCCGGTCGACCACGAACGCGCGGCCGGTTTCATCGAAGAACTGGAAAACGAACACGACTACACCGAAATCGGTCGGCTCAACCGTCTGTTTCACATGGCGCTTTACGGCAAGGCGCCCAATGGCCGACTGTTGCGGCTGGTGGAAGACGGCTTGAACGAAGAAGAGCGCTTCCTGCGCTTCAACCTCGAGGCCATGGGCCTGGGCAAAATCTCCCAGGACGATCACCGCGCGCTGTTGCAGGCGGTGAAAGAGCGTGACACCGCGCACGCCGTGACACTGCTGGAGCAGCACCTCAACCGCGGTGTCGAGGTCATCACCCGTTACCTCGCCAGCTCCGCCGGCCAAAGCCGCAAAGCGGCGCACTGAATCCTCCCTCCCGGGTGAGCCTCCACTCACCCGGCGAATAACCCGCTTACAAATCCCCCCACCCGTCACGGTCATTTGCCGTGGCACATCGACGCCTGCGCTCTAACCTCCCTTCTGCTTTGAACAGCCCGGAATTTGCACCGCAAGGAAGTCATTTTCGACGATAGCCGCGGCGCCGATTTACGCGCACCCTTGAATCGCCAACCCAATATAGAACGGGGACGCGCCGCCCCGGCAGCAGTCCCCGCACCAGGAACCTACGGAAGGAGCCTTGTCACGGGAACAGGAAGAAACGGCGCTCTTACAGCCCCGACTTCATCCCCTCATATCAATTCGATTACTTAATTTGAAAGTTGCTTCGAGTGAGGCATTCACTCTTGTCGTTCAATTTTGGCCGTTAAACGCCGAAAGGAGCAACTACGCCCAAATAAAACTTAACTTATAAGTTTTATCAGCCCCACTCATACTTCAAAAACAGCCAACTAAAAATAATTAAAAATAAACTTGTTAAGTTGTTTTGCGATGTATTAGTTTTTCTTCGCCGGGTTTGGATCCGAAATCACCAACCCGGCAAAACCTTGCGCTACGGCCGGGTTCGCAGCGGTTTATCCGTCTGCTGCTGTCCCGAGCCCTTCAGACATTGCCTGTTTTCATCGAAACCGAATGAGGCTGTCGTTCGCCTGGAGAAACTTGCTCAACGTTGTTAGCGATTAATTGAGCAATCCTTATTCCCTATTAACCAGAGTCTCGCAACCATGCCAACTAAAGAGCAACTTACACTGAAGAAAGCCGAACTCAGCATTCATCCGATCTTCTCCGAGATCGATTCTTTGGCGACATTGCGCCGGTTTATGGAGTCCCATGTATTTGCTGTCTGGGACTTCATGTCGCTGACCAAACGCCTGCAGCAGGAACTGACTTGCACTCGCCTGCCGTGGTTACCGCCACGGGACCCGCACGCAGCAAGACTGATCAACGAAATCGTGCTCGGGGAAGAATCGGACGATCGGCTGTCACACGGGCATTACAGTCACTTCGAACTGTACCTCGATGCCATGCGCGAAGTCGGTGCGGACACGACAGCCGTGGAACGCTTCGTCACGCTGCAGCAGGAGGGCGTGAGTTACGACGTCGCCCTGCAAAGCGTCGAGGTCGATCCGGCGGCGGCGCGATTCGTCCGCGACACTTTGCACACCGCGCTGCATGCACCCGGTCACAGCGTTGCTGCCGCATTCCTGCACGGTCGCGAGAGCGTGATCCCGACCATGTTCCAGCGCATGCTCGATGCCTGGGGCATTGGCGTCGAGCAGGCGCCGACCTTCCGTTACTACCTCGAGCGACACATCGAGGTCGACTCCGAAGACCACGGCCCGGCCGCAGAACAACTGCTGGACCGACTGGTGGACGGCGATCCGCAGCGCGAAGCCGAGGTCTACGCCAGCGCCATCGCCGCCGTGGAAAGCCGCATCGCCCTGTGGGACGGTTTGCGCCTGAGCATGCGCGAACCGCTGGCGGAGGTGGCCCAATGAACGCCGCCGACTACCAGTCTTTCGCCGACGCCTGGGAAAGCCGCGCAACCATTCGCACCCGGCCACGCCGCGTGCTGGAGGACGACGCGCGGCTGATCTATCCGCTCAGCCGCCAGCCGCTGGTGCTCAGCGAAACCTTCCTGCGCGAATGCCCGGAACAGCGTGATTTTGCCCTGGTGCAGACGCTGTACAAATTCATCAACGACGTGGTGATTTTCGAAACCGAGATCGTCGACAAAACCGCCCGCAGCATCGCCAAGAACCGCTTCGCCGTGGCCTTCCCGTTCGCCTGTCGCTACGACGCCATGACCGTGGTCGTGGACGAGGATTACCACGCGCTGGTGGCGATGGATTTCATGCAACAGACGGTGGCCATGACCGGCATCCAGCCCATCGAGCTGCCGAATGAAATCGAACTGAGCCGGGCGATTCCGGCTGCCGTCGAACTGGCCCCGCAACACCTGCGCAGCGCCGTGGAGCTGATCTGCGTGGCCATCGCCGAAAACACCGTGACCGGCGACGTTGCGGCGTTCGCCCGGGACGATACGGTCAAGCCGTCGATCAAGGGCCTGATGGCCGACCACTTGCTCGACGAGGGCCGGCACTCGAGTTTCTGGGCGCGGATGGTGCGCATCTACTGGCACACCGCGAGCGACGCTGACCGCGACTGCATCGCGCAGATCCTGCCGGTGTTCATCGGCCATTACCTGACCAACGACATCCAGAAGTCCTTCGACCTGCGTCTGATCGATGCCCTGCCGGTCAACGATGCCACCCGCCGCGCACTGAAAAACGAGATGGCCGGGCTGGCCTTCCCGATCAATCGCCACCACCCGCTGGTGGGCAACATCGTGCGGTTTTTCCACAACAGTTCACTGCTCGACACACCGTGCGTGCAGCACGCCCTGCGCGACTACCTGGTTTGACAAGGAGGCTGACATGAGACGTCTCGACATTTTGCTGAGGGGCCGCAGCCAGGCCTTGACCGACCTGGCGCAGGAGCTCGAACAACACGGTCATTCATTGCTGACGCAAGCGGCTCCGTCGGTGGATCTGGTGATCGATGACGGCAGTCTTGCGCCGCAGGATCACGGCGTGACACCGCACCTGACTTTACGTCTGGGTATCGGTGCAACGGGCGTCGGCGGTTTGCCGGTGCTTGATCTGCTGTGCCTCTGCAACACGACACTGCTGAGCCGCGTGCCCATCGCCGACGAACCGTCCGGCAATGGTCAGGCCCTGCGCCAGCGAACACTGGCGCAGGTGGTGGACGAAGTGGCGCTGCTGGTCAGCCGCTTTTCCCGCGATGCCGAGTATTTCCAGCACGCGACAGCGGCCCGTGCGCCGGACTTCGAACAGGTGGAAAACCTGCTGTTTCTCGACGGCCTGGCCTACGTCCATCGCCTGAATGTCACGGCCAATCCGGCCTTGCTGCAACAGGCGCAGATCCCGGTGATCGAGCGGCTGCAACAGAGTCTGATCGAGCACGCGGAGCGCCCGGCGCTGCACCTCGCCGAGCAGTCGATCAGCTATCGCCAGTTGCACGATCACGGCCGGGCGATCCAGCAACGGTTGCTGACAATACTGGAGACACAGCAGCAACCCTGGGTGGTGGGGATTTGCCTGCCGAAATGCGATGCGCTGTTTGCTTCGATCCTGGCGATTCTCGGCAGCGGTGCGGTGTACCTGCCGCTGGAGCCGAGCCATCCACTTCAGCGCCAGCAATACATTCTGGAAAACGCCGGGGCGGTGCTGTTGCTGCACGACGGCGAACACCCGCTGAGCGGTTCGATGCCGGGGCTGGATGTCTGCCGCATCGACCGCACTGACGTCGATCTGACGCAACCGTTGATGCTTCGCCGGCCCGAGCTCGATGCGCCGTGCATGGCGCTCTATACCTCGGGCACCACCGGGCATCCGAAGGGTGTGCTGCTGAGTCAGGCAAATCTCGCCCACTTCACCACGTGGTACGCCGATTACGTGCAATTGCACACCGAGAGTCGGGTGCTGCAGTTCTCGTCGCTGAGTTTTGACTCGTCGCTGATCGATATCTTCCCGACCCTGCTCGAAGGCGCGGAACTGGTGGTGCCCGACGACAACCAGCGCCGCGATCCGCTGCAACTGGTGGCGCTGATCCGACGCCGACAACTGACCCATGCGTTCCTGCCGCCGGCGCTGTTGAGCATCCTGCCGCTGGAGCAACTGCAAAGTGTCGGGCGGATCATGACTGGCGGCGACGTCTGCGAGCCGTTCGTGATCGAACAACTGACGCGCCAGGGCAAACTGTACAACCTCTACGGCCCCACCGAAGCCACGGTGCTGATCACCGCGCGGCAACTGCAACCGGGCGACAGCAATCGCACCCTCGGCGGGCCGATTGCCAACAGTCGGGTGCTGATCCTCGATGACGACCTGCAACCGGTGCCGGAGCAAACGGTGGGCGAACTGTTCATCGTCGGCCCCGGCGTGTGCCTGGGTTACTTGAACAATCCACAGCAGACCGCCGAGCGCTATCTGGACCTGGAGTTGCCGGATGGTCAGCGTCTGCGCGCCTACCGCAGCGGCGACATGGCCAAGTGGGGCGAGGACGGCATCGAGCTGTGCGGACGTCGCGACAATCAGGTGAAGATCCGCGGCTTCCGTGTCGAGCCGGAGGAGATCGAACGGTGCCTGCGCGAGAGTCAGCTGTATCGGCAGATCGCCGTGGTGATCGACAGCCAGCGGCGGATTCTCGCGTTCCTCGCCCAGCCGCAATCAGATGCCGCCCGCGATGCGCTGAAGGCACACGCCCAGCAGTTTTTGCCCGACTACATGCAACCGGTGGCGTGGACGGAACTGCCGAACATGCCGTTCGCCGCCAACGGCAAAGTCGACCGAAAAGCCTTGCTGGAATTGCCGGTCAGCGTGCAGGACAGCGGCCCGAAATGCCTGCCGGCCAACGCCGACGAAGCGCTGCTGCTGGAGATCTGGGGCGAGTTGCTGGAGCTGCCGACCAGCGATATTTCCACCGACGAAAGCTTCTTCAATCTCGGCGGTCACTCGATTCTGCTGTCACGCATGCTCCTGCGTCTGCGGGAGGAATTCGGTCGCAGCATCTCGATCAACCGCTTCATCGAACTGCCGACCATCACCAAGCTCGCCACGCTGGTGCGCGGCACCGACAACAGCGCGGTGCTCAGCGCCCAGGCGATGGCCGACGCCGAGCGAGCGCTGGAAATCGAGCCGTTGCCGATCAGCCGCATGGGCGATGTGCACAAGGTGATCGTCACCGGCGCCAACAGTTTTGTCGGTGTGCACATCGTCGAGGCGCTGCTGGGATGGGGCGCCAGCGAGGTGGCGTGTCTGGTGCGCGACGGCGGCGGGCAAACCGCGGCGCAGCGCTTTGCCCAAGCGCTGCGAGAGAACCGGCTTGAGCATCTGGACCTGAGCCGGGTGCGGGTCTATTCGGCGGACATCAGCCGGCCGCAACTGGGCTTGGCCAATGAGGATTTCGAGCGACTGGATCGTGAGTTCGGCGCGCTGGTGCACAACGCGGCCAACGTCAATCACGTGCTCGACTACGAGTCGCTGGCGGCGGACAACGTCGAGCCGATTTTCGAACTGCTGCGGCTGTGTGAAGGACGCAGCAAGAAGGTGTTCAACTTCGTCTCGACGCTGTCGGCCTCCAGCACCGTCGACGACGCGGGCCGGGTGCTGGAATTGCCCGCCGCACCGACGCCGCCGATCTACATCCGCAACGGCTACAACCTGTCGAAATGGGTCGGTGAGCGCATCCTCGAACGGGCCCGGGAGCGTGGGGTGCGGGTCAATCTGTATCGGCCCGGCAACATCAGTTTCAACAGCCTCAGCGGCGTCTGCCAGCCGCACAAGAACCGTTTGATGCTGATGCTCAAGGGCTCGATCCAGCTCGGTCAGGTGCCGGCCTTCGCACTGAATTTCGACCTGATGCCGGTGGACTTTCTCGCCCGTTTCATCGCCTTCCACGCCAGCCGTTATTCGCCCGAACGGGCGGTGTTCAACCTGCACAACCCGGAGCCCCTGAGCTGGGATGCCTACGTCGCGTCGTTCCGCGAAACCGGCAGCGAGTTTTCGCTGGTCAGCGTCGCCGACTGGCAACAGCAACTGGGCCGCGTCGATGCGGATAACGCGCTGTTCGGCGTGCTCGGTTTCTACCTCAACGGCTTCGAGGAAGACATCGGCGACATCTCCCTGATCGGCCACGCCAACGCCCAGGCCGGCGTGCAGCAGATGGGCGCGCACTACCCGGAAAAATCCCCGGCGCTGCTGCGTCGCGGCTGCGACTACCTGAAAGAAATCAACTTCATCTGACTCATCAACCAAGGAGCAACACCATGAACAATCTGCAACCCGACACCCTGATCAAAAACCCTCACGGCTGCCACGTCGTGTCTTCGGTGGAAGTGCCGGTGGACGCCAATGAGGTGTGGTCGGTAGTGGGCAAATTCGACGGCTTCGACCGTTTCATTCCGGCGCTGTCGCACATTGAAATGACCGGCGAAGGCGTGTCTTCGCTGCGCAAGAAGTTCTTCAAGGATGGCAACGTGGTGGTCGAGCAACTCAATTCCCGGGACGACCAGGCGCTGAGCATGACCTGGACCACGATCTACAACACGCTGGGCGTGGCCAATCTGTGGGCGGCGATGAATGTGGAATCGCTGGGCGCGGGCAAGTCGCGGGCGACCTGGACGATCATTGCCGAACCGGCCAGCGGTGGGCCCGAGGCACTGCCGGGGTTCAAGGACTTCGTGCAGGGCTTTGCCGATGATGCGATGGGCAATGTGCTGAAGCTGTTTGTGTAAGGTTTCAGTTCTGCGGTGATTGAGCCACCGCTATCGCTGGCAAGCCAGCTCCCACAGGTTCCCGGTCGGTCACAAATGTTGTGTGCGCCTGAAATCCTGTGGGAGCGGGCTTGCCCGCGATGAACGATAACGCGGTCTGACTTGATGTCAGATCTTGAAGCTGTCGACCAGTTGTTTCAAACGGTTGGCCTGCTGCGACAACGCATCGCAATCCTTCAACGTTTCATTGAGGTTGGCCACGCTCTGCTGGTTCAGCAGGTTGATCTGGTTGACGTCGACGTTGAGGGTTTCCACCACGGCAGTCTGTTCCTCGGTAGCGGCAGCCACCGACTGGTTCATGCCGTCGATTTCGCCGATGCGCTGGGTCACGCTGACCAGTCGCAGACCGGCCTGGTTAGCCACTTCAACGGTCTCCTCGCTGGACGCCTGACTGGCGTTCATGGTGGTCACCGCTTCGCGGGAGCCGACCTGCAGCGAAGTGATCATCTTGTGGATCTCTTCCGCCGATTCCTGGGTGCGGTGAGCGAGGTTGCGCACTTCGTCCGCCACCACCGCAAAACCGCGTCCGGCTTCACCGGCCCGGGCCGCTTCGATAGCCGCGTTGAGCGCCAGCAGGTTGGTCTGCTGGGAGATGCCTTTGATCACGTCGAGAATGTGGCCGATGTTGTCGGTGCTCGCATTCAGGGTTTCGATCTGGGTGCACGACAGGCTGATCTTCTGCGACAGCTCGGTCATCGCCTGAATCGTCTGCTCGACCACCTGACGACCGTCATCGGCCTGCTCGCTCGCGCCGCTGGCGTGTTGCGAAGCATCGGCGGCGTTACGGGCGATTTCCTGGGTGGCGGCACCCAGCTGATTGATCGCCGCAGCCACGCTGTTGGTGCGCGCGCTTTGCTCGTCGGAGCCGATGATCGAGGCGTTGGACGATGCCATCACCCGTTGCGACAGGTCGTGTACGTGGCGAGTCGCGGAAGACACTTCGGAAATCGAGGCGTGAATCCGCTCGACGAACTGGTTGAACGAACTGCCCAGTTCGCCGAACTCGTCCTTGCTTTCCACCACCAGGCGGCGTGTCAGGTCGCCTTCACCCTGGGCGATGTCCTGCATAGCGCGGCCCATGGTGATCAGCGGACGCATCAGCACGGTGATCAGCAGGCTCAGGAACACCGCAATCGCACCCACTGCGACGAACATCGCGATCAGTGCCGAAGTACGGAACTGGCTGAGTGCGGCGTAGGCCTTGTCGCGGTCGATCGACAGACCGATGTACCACTCGGCATTCGGCAGACCGGCGACCGGAGTGAACGACAGGATGCGTTCCTGGCCGTTGAGCACCACGTTCTGGTTGCCCTTCTCGATACGCACACCGGCGTTCGGGTAGATGTCCTTGAGGTTCTTCATCACCTGGTCTTTGTCCGGGCTGACGATCACCTGACCGTCACCGCTGACCAGGAACGCGTGGCCCAGGCCGCCGAAGTCCACCGAGTTGATGATCTTCACCAGGGTTTCCAGACTCAGGTCACCGCCGACTACGCCGAGCAGCTCGCCGTTCTTTTTCACCGGCATGGCGATGGTCACCACCAGACCGCCAACGGCGGCCATGTACGGCGGGGTCAACATGGTCTGGTCAGCGGCCACGGCCTGCTTGTACCAGGGACGCTGACGCGGGTCGTAACCGTCCGGCATCTTCGCGTCAGGGCGCTGGGTGAACACGCCGTTGGCCTGACCGACGTAGGTGAACTGGAAGTTCGAGGTGAAGGCCGGTTGATCGACCAGGCCCGGGAAGTCGGCGTTTTTGCCTTGATGGGCAACGTTCTGCGCGAGGTTTTCCAGTACCAGAATCCGCCCGCTCATCCAGTTCTGCACACTGCTGGCGGTCAGGTCACCGGCCTGCTGGACGGAAGACTGGAGGTTCTGGCGAATGGTGTTTCGCTGCAGATAGTCGTTGTACAACGTGAACAGCGCGAACGCCAGGACCACGACGC
The DNA here is from genome assembly GCF_002112855.1 of Pseudomonas sp. B40(2017). Lineage (NCBI taxonomy): Bacteria > Pseudomonadati > Pseudomonadota > Gammaproteobacteria > Pseudomonadales > Pseudomonadaceae > Pseudomonas > Pseudomonas sp. B40(2017). The sequence goes on along the minus strand of NZ_NEIT01000006.1, from coordinate 6,047 downwards.
CCGAGGCGGCCAGCAGGATTTTATGGCTGAACTTGAGATTCATTTCATGGGACTTCTTATGCGAAAAGTGGGGATGCGTTCCGGATGCAACATTCCATGTACAGCGCAGGCAGCGTTCTGAGGGCTGCTCTACTTTGGTGCACGCATGTCTCACCAGTCTGTCGGCACGCTTCGGAGAAAACTTAGGGCTTTGCAGGAAATGGGCGGCATTTCTGCCAGATTCCCGCCGGACGGCGTATTAGAGCGGTCGCCTCTGCTTTTTTGATGAGCGTTTTGCAGCGCCGGTTGCAAATTCTGTAACCCTTGATGACAATGCGACTAATTATCATTTGTGACGTTCGGGCTGTCGCGTTCATGTCCTCACCTGAGTTGGCTGTACAGGCGCTTTACACGAGTCATCACGGCTGGCTCAACGGCTGGTTGCGCGCTCGGCTGGGCAATGCTGCCGATGCGGCGGATCTGGCCCAGGACACCTTCGTTCGCCTGTTGCAGCGCACCGAGCGCCTGGAACTCAAGGCACCCCGCGCGTTTCTGCGCACGGTTGCCCGGGGATTGGTGATCGACCATTGGCGCCGTGAGGAAATTGAACGCGCCTATCTGGAAACCATCGCCCATTTGCCTGAAGCCGAAACTCCGAGCGCCGAATCCCGCGCATTGGTGATCGAACTGCTCGAGGGCATCGCCCGCATGCTTGAAGGCTTGAAGCCAAAAGTGCGTCAGGCATTTCTGCTGGCTCAGTGCGAAGGTTTGACCCACAAACAGATTGCCGAGCAGATGGGGCTGTCCCTGCGCTCGGTAGAACGCTACGTCGCCGACGCCCTGTTCCACTGCTACATGTTGCGGTATGAAAGCTGATGCCGGTGGATAACCTCTCGCTTGGCCGACGCGCCGAGCCACCGCAACAAGTCGTACGACAGGCCATTCACTGGCTCCTGCGTCTGCGCAATAACCATGGCAACCCGCGCCTGAATCGCCAGTGCGAACAATGGCGCGCTGAACACCATGATCACGAACTGGCCTGGCAGCGGGTGCAGTCTCTGCAAGCCGAACTGACCCACAATCTGCGCGCCGTGCCCGGTGCGCAGGTGGCGTTCAACACGCTGGAAAACAGTGCGCAGGGGTTGGGTCGACGTCAGGCCTTGAAGCTATTGTCCGGCGCGCTGCTGATGGGCTCGGCGGGATGGCTGGCCAGCGACACTTCCGTCTGGCAACAGTGGCGTGCCGACTATGCCACCGCCACGGGCGAACGCCTTGGCTTCCAGTTGCCGGACGGCACGCGGATCGAGCTCAACACCGCCAGCAGCGTGGATCTCGATTACACCGCACAGCAACGGCTGATCAAACTGACCCGTGGCGAAATCGTCGTCACCTGCGGCGGTGCCGATGAAGGTGCGCCGTTTGATCGACCGCTGTGGGTGCAGAGCCGTCATGGCAGCTACGAGCCGTTCAAGGCGCGATTCATTCTGCGCCAGGAAGATGGATGCACGCGCCTGAGCGTTACCAGTGGCCGGGTCGCGATTCATTCCGCTGGCAACTCGACGGAGGCCATCGCCGGCCAGAGCTATCTGATCGATCACCATCAGATACGTCCCGCGCCGCCGTTGGACATGGACGCCGGCGCCTGGGTCGACGGGCTGATCGTGACGCGCAACATGCGGCTGGGCGACTTCCTCGGCGAAGTCGGCCGGTATCGTCAGGGATTTCTGAGCTGTGCGTCGGATATTGCGGATTTGCGTCTGTCCGGCGTGTTCCGTCTTGAGGACACCGACAAGCTGCTGGCGATCCTGCCGCAGACCCTGCCGGTGCAATTGCGCTACCGCACCCGTTGGTGGGTGACGCTGGAGTCTGTGGCCTGAAAGTATTTTGGCGGGTTTTCGCGGCAAGTCCGGCTTAGTCAGTAAGCACTTCAACTCAGCCTTCGCGACTGCCTACGGAAACCTACAATGACTGCGCGCGTTACCTGTAAGAACCCTCTGAATTTCTCTGCCGAATCCGGCCTGTTGCGCCACGCCGTTCGGGCGGCGCTGTTTTCTACTGCACTGGGCGTTGGCGTGCTGCCGAGCCTGAGCATGGCGGCCAATGCCAGCAAGGTCAGCAGCCACCGCTACAACATCGCCCCCGGACCGCTGGGCGATGCGCTCAACCAGTTCGCGCGTGAGGCGGGCATCACGTTGTCGATGACGCCGCAGCAAACCCAGGGCCGGCAGTCACCGGGTGTGCAGGGCGAGTATTCGACCGATCAGGCCCTGAGCCACTTGCTCGGCGGCTCGGGCCTGGAGGCGATCAGCCAGGACGGCAGCAGCTATGTGTTGCGCTCGGTCGCAGAAACCGAAGCGCTGGCCCTGCCGACCACCGACATCAAAGGCTTCGCCCTCGGCAACGCACTGGGCAGCATGGACGGCTATAACGCGACGCACAGTCAGATCGCCACCAAGACCAGTACCGCGCTGCTGGAAACTTCGCAAAGCGTGTCCGTGGTCACCCGCGAGCAAATGGATGACCAGGGCTCGCAAACCGTGTCCCAGGCCATGCGTTACACCCCCGGTGTGCTGACCAACCCCTACGGCGCCACGCACCGTTACGACTATGTGGCGATGCGCGGCTTCAACGACGGTTCGGTGGATAACATCTACCTCGACGGCCTCAAGTCGATGGGCGACAGCGGCACCTACAGCACCATGCAGGTCGATCCGTATTTCCTCGAGCGTGTCGATATCCTGAAGGGCCCGTCGTCGGTACTCTACGGCCGTAGCTCGCCGGGCGGTCTGGTGGCGCTGACCAGCAAGAAGCCGCTGTACGAGGCCTATCACCAGGTACAAGCCACGGTGGGTACTCAGGGCCAACGTGGTGTCGGTTTTGACTTCAGCGGACCGGTCGATGACGACAAGCGCATCGCCTATCGTCTGATCGGTTTGACGGATCAGTCCGACACGCAATTCGACCACAACAAGGAAAAGCGCTTCGCCCTCGCACCGACCGTCAGCATCGACTTCAGCGAAGACACCTCACTGACCCTGCAAGCGTATCTGCAGCATGACCCGGACGGCGGCTATCACGGTGGCGTGCCGGCCGACGGCACGATTCGTCAACGCAACGGTAATCGTATCTCGCCGCACTTCTTTGAAGGCGAGCCGGGCATCGATGGCTACTCCCGTGATCAGCAGTCGTTCGGTTACCAGTTCGAACACCGCTTCAACGACGTCTTCACCGCACGGCAGAATTTCCGCTACCTCGACTCCAAAGTGAACATGGATCAGGTGTACGCCTATGGCTGGACGTCGCCGACCAGCAACGAACTGAATCGCTACTACACCGGCGGTAACGAGCGCCTCCATGCGTTCATCGTCGACAACATGCTCCAGGCCGAATTCTTCACCGGCGCGACCAAGCACACAGTGCTGATGGGTGCGGATTACCAGCGGCGCAAAACCGTGGTCGACTGGACCAGCGGCGGTCTGGCGCCGATCAACGCGTTCAACCCGGTGTACGGCAATTCCGCTATTACACCGTACGGCGAGACCAGCTATCTGCGGCGCCTGGAGCAGACCGGCGTTTACCTGCAAGACCTGATCGAGATGGACAAGTGGCGCTTCTCGCTGGGCCTGCGTCAGGACTGGGTGGAAACCTCCGACGAAAACCGTATCGCCGAAGCGGGCCGCCCGGTCGGAACCGAGATCAACGACCGACGCACCAAGCTCACCGGCCGTGCCGGCGCACTGTATCTGTTCGATAACGGGCTTGCGCCGTACGTCAGCTATTCCGAGTCGTTCAATCCGAACTCCTACGCGGACAGTGCCGGCAATCCTCTCGCACCGACCGATGGAACGCAGTGGGAAGTGGGCCTGAAGTACCAGCCGCCGGGTACCGACAACCTGTTCACCGCCTCCTTGTTCCACATCGATCAAGAGAACCTGGCGACCAAGCTGCCGCAGGAAAACTTTTATCGCGCTGTAGGCGCTGTCCGCTCTCAGGGTCTGGAACTGGAAGCGCACATGCAGTTGACTGACAACCTGAAAGTCCTCGGCAGCTACACCTTCACCGACATTGAATACTCGAAGTCGATGACCAGCACCTTGAGCACACCGACCAATGTGATCGAGAACAAAGGCAATTCGCCAACCCAGGCACCGCGGCACATGGCATCGCTGTGGGCCGACTACAAGTTCGACAGCGCGGCACTCGATGGTCTGCGACTGGGCGGTGGTGTGCGTTATGTCGGCTATAGCTGGGCGGATGCAGAGAACACCACGAAGGTGCCGTCCTACACATTGTTTGACGCATCGATTGGCTACGACCTCGGCAAGGTCGGTCTGAAGGGTGTCGACGTACGCCTGAATGCGAACAATCTGACCAACGAATCCTACGTAGCCTCCTGCGCCAGTCTGGACTTCTGCTACATGGGCGAAGAGCGCAACGTCGCCGCCACGGTCAGTTACCAGTTCTAAACCTTTGTCTTGTGCATAAAAAAGCCAGCCCCTGATTTCAGGGGCTGGCTTTGTCGTATCTGTGGGGGAATTTTCATGCGTTCGTTTCTGGTTTTATTGCACCGGTATATCGGGTTGGCCACGGCGGTTTTTCTGCTGCTGGCAGGGGTTACCGGGAGCATTCTGGCGTTCCACCATGAGCTGGATGAGTGGTTGATTCCGGAGTTTTACGCAGCTTCAGCCGAGGGGGCGAGACTACCGCCAGGTGAGCTGGTGGATGCGGTGCAATCGTTACATCCGAAGTTGCAGGTCTGGTACATGGAGTACCCGAACGAGGCAGGCCACACGGCATTACTGGCGGCGGTTCCGCGAAATGATCCGGCGACGGGCGAACCGTATAAAGAACGCAATCAGGTGTTCTACCTCGACCCTGTCAATGGCGAGCAAAAAGGCAAGCGTTACTGGGGCGAGTGCTGTTTCCAGCGTGAGAACTTCGTTCCGTTCATTCTCGAGTTTCACTACAACCTGACACTCCCCGGTAACTGGGGTTTGCTGTTGATGGGGTTGGTGGCCATAGCCTGGGTGATCGACTGCTTCATCGCCCTCTGGCTGACATTGCCGCGGGGGAAACCGTTCTGGAAGAAGTGGTCGAGCGCCTGGAAGATCAAGGGCGGGCATGCCTATCGACTCAACTTCGATCTGCATCGGGCAGGGGGCTTGTGGCTGTGGTTGTTATTGCTGCCGATAGCCGTCAGCAGCGTGGCGATGAACCTGCCGAGCCAGGTTTTCAAACCGGTGGTGTCGTTGTTTTCTCCGATTGAACCGAGCGTGTATGAGGCCCGAGGGCGAATGCCGGCCGAAGAGCTGGGGATCACCCGATTGAGTTATCAACAGGCGTACGAAAGGGCACAGCAGGAGGGAAAAAGGTTGGGGCTGACAGCAGCGATCGGCGAGTTGTATTACAGCTTTGAGTACAACTTCTACGGTGCGGGGTTTGGACAGCATGACACCGAGGCCCACGGCAAATCCTGGTTGTTCTTCCACGGTACTGACGGACGATTATTAGGGCAGGAGATCGCAGGAGAAGGGACGTTGGGAGAGCGGTTTTATCGGTTGCAGTTGCCGATACATGGGGGGCGGATCATAGGTTTCACCGGGCAAGTGATGATCGCAGTATTGGGTGTTCTGATTGCGGGGTTGTCGGGGACTGGCGTCTACATCTGGTGGCGCAAATGGCAGGCTCGTCGGAGCAGCAAGGCACGCAGAGCGGTTTGAATACAGGTTTTTGGTGTCCCCTGAAACGACAAAACCCCTGTCTGCTTTAGCAGACAGGGGTTTCGGAATTCAATCTTGACGATGACCTACTCTCACATGGGGAAACCCCACACTACCATCGGCGATGCATCGTTTCACTTCTGAGTTCGGGATGGGATCAGGTGGTTCCAACGCTCTATGGTCGTCAAGAAATTCTGTGACCAGCCCGTTACCGCAGTAACGTTCCGGCAAAAATCGGTGACTTCTACTAAAACAAAACCCCAACTGCTTTCGCAATTGGGGTTTCGGAATTTAATCTTGACGATGACCTACTCTCACATGGGGAAACCCCACACTACCATCGGCGAT
>NZ_NEIT01000005.1:0-656438 GCF_002112855.1 Pseudomonas sp. B40(2017) | reverse complement strand
CGCCGAAACCGCCGCCCGATCCTCCGGAGCCGCCCCGGCCGGCGGGAAGGATACCGAGCATCTGGCAGACAAAAACAGTCACGATGAACAACATCACCAGAAATACGAACAACGCCGGATGCCGCGAGACGAAGTCGTCCGCAGGATCGCCGGCCGATTCATACACCGTGGACGGCTCGTCCAACGGATTTCCGCCCAGCACTACCAGCATCGCCGCGACACCGTCGCTGATGCCCTTGCTGAAATTGCCGGCCTTGAACGACGGCGTGATCACCTGATGAATGATCACCGAGCTCTGCGCGTCGGTCAGCCGGTCCTCCAGCCCGTAGCCGACTTCGATGCGCAATTTGCGCTCGTCCCGGGCGACGATCAACAGTGCGCCGTTGTTCTTGTCCTTCTGGCCGATGCCCCAATGCCGGCCGAGCTCGACGCCATAGTCCTCGATGGTCGCGCCTTGCAGGTTCGGCAACGTCACCACCACCAACTGTTCGCCGGTCGCCTGCTCGTGGGCCTGCAATTGCTGGCTCAGTTGCGTGCGCACCGACGGCTCGATCATCTGCGCATCGTCCACCACCCGCCCGGTCAGCGCCGGAAAGGTCAACTCGGCCCGGGCGCTGACGGCAAACAGCCACAGCATCAGCACCAGGCCCATCTTCAACACACGCATGGGCATCCCCGGCTCAGAACTTCACTTCCGGGGCCTTGTCCGCGCCGGGGCTGGTGGCTTCGAAGGTCTCGCGTATCGGCAAATTGCTGTACATCACGCTGTGCCACAGGCGACCGGGAAAGGTGCGGATTTCGGTGTTGTATTTCTGCACCGCCAGAATGAAATCCCGACGCGCCACGGCGATGCGGTTTTCCGTACCCTCGAGTTGCGATTGCAGGGCGAGGAAGTTCTGGTTGGCTTTCAGGTCCGGATAGCGTTCGGACACCACCATCAACCGGCTCAAGGCACCGGTCAGCTGATCCTGGGCCTGCTGGAACTGCTTGAGTTTTTCCGGATTGTCGAGAGTGCTGGCATCGACCTGGATCGACGTCGCCTTGGCCCGGGCCTCGATCACGGCGGTCAGGGTTGCTTCCTCGTGTTTGGCATAGCCCTTCACGGTTTCCACCAGATTGGGGATCAGGTCGGCGCGGCGCTGGTACTGGTTCTGCACCTGGCCCCAGGCAGCCTTGGCCTGTTCGTCGAGGGTGGGGATGTTGTTGATGCCGCAGGCGGTCAACAACGTGGCCAGCACCAGCAGGGTGGCGACCTGCAAACGCGAGCGGTAGACAGGACTGACATTCATCGGACGGGTGCTCCCTTGCACATTTCATGAATAATGAATCGCGAAACATTCTCAGCCGACGGTTGGGGCATAATCGCCCCCGCCACTGGATTGCGGCGGGCCGATGGGCTAAAAAGAGGCCCTGCGCGATCACGTCGCCGAAACGTTCGACGTACATTCGGCTGTCGTTTTCTGAATCAGCACCCGAACAACAATAGTCGCTCCCTACATTTTGGCTGGCCGGTGTTGTAACGCCGTTTAGGCCCTTGAGAAAACTATTCATGAAGAAGCTGTGTTTGCTGGGCCTGTTCGTCAGCCTGGCCAGTCATCAAGTACTGGCCGCCACGACCCCGGTCCCCCTGGAAAACAAGGATGCGTTCATCAGTAATCTGATGAAACAGATGACCCTCGACGAGAAGATCGGCCAGTTGCGCCTGATCAGCATCGGCCCGGAAATGCCCCGCGAGCTGATCCGCAAAGAGATCGCCGCCGGCAACATCGGCGGCACCTTCAACTCGATCACCCGCCCGGAAAACCGTCCGATGCAGGATGCTGCCATGCGCAGCCGGCTGAAGATTCCGATGTTTTTCGCGTACGACGTGATCCACGGTCACCGTACGATTTTCCCGATTCCGCTGGCGCTGGCCTCTAGCTGGGACATGGACGCCATCGGCCAGTCCGGGCGCGTTGCCGCCAAGGAAGCCGCCGCCGACAGCCTCGACATCACCTTCGCGCCGATGGTCGACATCTCCCGCGACCCACGCTGGGGCCGCAGCTCCGAAGGTTTCGGTGAAGACACCTACCTGACCTCGCGCATCGCCAAAGTCATGGTCAAGGCCTATCAGGGCGACACGCCGAGCGCAGCCGACAGCATCATGGCCAGCGTCAAGCACTTCGCCCTGTACGGCGCGGTCGAGGGCGGTCGCGACTACAACACCGTCGACATGAGCCCGGTGAAGATGTACCAGGACTACCTGCCACCGTACCGCGCAGCCATCGACGCTGGCGCCGGCGGCGTGATGGTGGCGTTGAACTCGATCAACGGCATCCCGGCCACCGCCAACACCTGGCTGATGAACGATCTGCTGCGCAAGGACTGGGGCTTCAAAGGCCTGGCGGTCAGCGACCACGGCGCGATCTTCGAACTGATCAAGCACGGCGTGGCCCGCGACGGTCGGGAAGCGGCGAAGCTGGCGATCAAGGCCGGCATCGACATGAGCATGAACGACACCCTGTACGGCAAAGAGCTGCCGGGGCTGCTCAAGTCCGGCGAGATCGAACAGCAAGACATCGACAACGCCGTGCGTGAAGTCCTCGCCGCCAAGTACGACATGGGCCTGTTCAAGGACCCGTACCTTCGCATCGGCAAGGCTGAAGACGATCCGGCCGACACCTACGCCGAAAGTCGCCTGCACCGCGCCGACGCCCGTGAAGTGGCGCGTCGCAGCCTGGTGCTGCTGAAGAACCGGAACGAAACCCTGCCGCTGAAGAAAACCGCCAAAGTCGCGCTGGTCGGCCCGCTGGCCAAGGCCCCGATCGACATGATGGGCAGCTGGGCGGCCGCCGGTCGTCCGGCGCAATCGGTGACCCTGTTTGATGGCATGAGCAATGTGATCGGCGACAAGGCGAACCTGATCTACGCCCGTGGCGCCAACATCACCAGCGACAAGAAGGTTCTCGACTACCTGAACTTCCTCAACTTCGACGCCCCGGAAGTGGTCGATGACCCACGCCCGGCCAACGTGTTGATCGACGAAGCGGTGAAAGCCGCCAAGGATGCTGACGTGGTGGTCGCTGCCGTGGGCGAGTCCCGTGGCATGTCCCACGAATCGTCGAGCCGCACCGACCTGAACATCCCGGAAAACCAGCGCGAGCTGATCCGTGCCCTGAAAGCCACCGGCAAGCCGCTGGTGCTGGTGCTGATGAACGGCCGTCCGCTGACGATCCTCGAAGAGAAAGAACAGGCTGACGCGATTCTGGAAACCTGGTTCAGCGGCACCGAGGGCGGCAACGCCATCGCCGACGTGCTGTTCGGCGACTACAACCCGTCGGGCAAACTGCCGGTGACCTTCCCGCGTTCCGTGGGCCAGATCCCGACCTACTACAACCACCTGAGCATTGGCCGGCCGTTCACGCCGGGCAAACCGGGCAACTACACCTCGCAGTATTTCGATGACACCACCGGGCCGCTGTTCCCGTTCGGTTTCGGTCTGAGCTACACCGACTTCAGCCTGAGCGACATGGCGCTGTCTTCGACCACCCTGAACGCCACCGGCAAGCTCGACGCCAGTGTCATGGTCAAGAACACCGGCAAGCGTGACGGCGAAACCGTGGTGCAGCTGTATATCCAGGACGTCACCGGGTCGATGATCCGTCCGGTCAAGGAACTGAAGAACTTCCAGAAAATCATGCTCAAGGCCGGCGAGCAGAAAGTCGTGCACTTCACCATCACCGAAGATGACCTGAAGTTCTACAACGCCCAGCTCAAGTACGCGGCCGAGCCTGGCAAGTTCAACGTGCAGATCGGCCTGGATTCCCAGGACGTGACGCAGCAGAGCTTTGAGTTGCTGTAATCCCCTCTCCGCTCGATCGTTCCCACGCTCTGCGTGGGAATGCCTCAATGGACGCTCTGCGTCCGCTTTGGGACGCGGAGCGTCCCGGGCTGCATTCCCACGCGGAGCGTGGGAACGATCAATCGGGGGCAGCGACTAGCCGCGTCTGTCGAGCAAGTTGACCACCACCCGATCTACCCAGCCCCACACCCGCTGCTTCACCCGCCGCCACAGTGGCCGTTTCCGCCACTCCTCCAGGCTCACCTGCTGACTCAGGCCGAAGTCCTTCTCGAAACTCGCCGCCACCGCTGCCGTCAGTGACGGGTCCAGCGCTTCCAGATTCGCTTCAAGATTGAAGCGCAGATTCCAGTGATCGAAGTTGCACGAACCGATGCTCACCCAATCGTCCACCAGCACCATTTTCAGGTGCAGGAAACACGGCTGGTATTCGTAGATTTTCACCCCGGCCTTGAGCAGGCGCGGGTAGTAGCGATGCCCCGCGTAGCGCACCGACGGATGATCGGTGCGCGGCCCGGTCAGCAGCAGGCGCACGTCGAGGCCACGGGCGGCGGCCTTGCGCAGGGAACGGCGGATTTTCCAGGTGGGCAGGAAGTACGGCGTGGCCAGCCAGATCCGCTGCTGGCCGCTGTTCAGCGCGCGGAACAGCGATTGCAGAATGTCGCGATGCTGGCGGGCGTCGGCGTAGGCCACGCGGCCCATGCCCTCCCCCATGTCCGGCACGCGCGGCAGCCGTGGCAGGCCGAAATGCGCGTTGGGCCGCCAGGCCCGGCGATGGCGGTTGGCGATCCATTGGCGGTCGAACAGCAGTTGCCAGTCGAGCACCAGCGGGCCGGTGATCTGCACCATGACCTCGTGCCATTCGCTGGTGTCGTGGCCCGGCGTCCAGAACTCGTCGGTGACCCCGGTGCCGCCAACCACCGCCAGACGCTGGTCGACCAGCAACAGCTTGCGATGATCGCGATAGAAATTGCCGACCCAGCGCCGCCAGTTCAGCCGGTTGTAAAAACGCAGCTCGACCCCGGCCCCGGTCAGCCGCCGGCGCAACGTGAGGGTGAAGGCGAGGCTGCCGTAATCGTCGAACAGGCAACGCACCCGCACGCCCCGCTCCGCCGCCAGCACCAGCGCCTGCACGATGGTTTCGGCACAGGCACCGGCCTCCACCAGATACAGCTCCAGTTCGATCTGCTCGCGGGCGCGGGCAATCTCGTCGAGCATGCGCGGGAAGAATTGCGGGCCGTCGATCAACAGCTCGAAGCGGTTGCCATCACGCCACGGAAACACCGCGCCGCGCATGTCAGCGCGCCGTGAAGATCAGCACCGCACCCACCGGCACCGACAGACTGATGGCCGACAGACCGGCCATGTTGCGCAGGCTTTCCAGCCCTGGCAGCAGATCGAAATCCTCGGCACTGATCACCAGCGGCTCCAGGGTCACCACCTGAAAGCGTCGGTCATCGAGGCGCGTGGCGAGCAGCTCGGCGGGGTATTCGTGCTGTTTGCCGTGCAGATTGACGGTCAGCGGCAGGCGCAATTCAAGCTGCGCGCCGGGGGCCAGATCGTTGATCGGGCGCAGGTCGATCTGGGTGGTGATGGTCGCTTCGGGGAATTGTTCGATCTGGAACAGCTCCTTGCGCATGCGCTCGTCGCGCAGCGGGATGCCGCTGTTGATCGAGTCGAGCTCGACCTCGACCACGGCGCGCCCGTCGGGATCGACCTTGCCGTGCAGCACCAGAAAGCGCTGCACTTCGGATACGTTGGCGTTTTTCGTGCTGACGAACGACAGCCGCGACGACTCGCCGTCCAGATACCAATTGGCCTGAGCCGGCAGCACAGCGGCGCCCAGCAGCAGGCCGGCGAAGGCGTTGCACAGAGAACGGTTGAACATTGAAAACTCGTGGGGCCGATAAACGTGCACGAACCTTAACTGGCCTTGGCGTTATTGCAAACTGTCAGTCTGTGCAAACACTCAGGCCAATGCCTGCTGCACCTCGCCGATGGTCGACGCGAGGCTGTTGAGGTGCAGGCTCAGCACCCGTTCCACCGGCGCCTGATCCATTGGCCAGTGCAGCGCCATACTGCCGACCAGCCGCCCTTGCGCACGAATCGGCAACGCCACCGCGCGAATCAGGAACGGCAGGCGCACCGGGTATTCCCAATAACCTTCAGTGCGCTGGCCGAAGCCCTGATGCAAGGCTTGTTCGGTGGCCTGCAATACACCGTCATCCGCCAATTGTTCGCGCTCGGCCAGACGTTTCACGTCCTGGCTGTCGAGTTCGCCAAGGCAGGCCCGGCCCATGGCCGAATGAAACAGGCTGGCGTGATGGCCGACGATCTGGCAGTTGGTGGGATAGCGTTTGCGCAAGATCTGCGGGATCGCACTTTCCATCACTTCAACCCGTTCGCCGTCGAAGCACGACAGATCTGCCACCAGCCCGGTGCGCTCGCTAAGCTCCAGCAGCATCGGCGCGGCGCTTTCCACCAGGTGGCGTTTGAAGCGTTGCTGTCGATCACCGAACAGCCGTTTGGCGCACAACCGGTAGCGGCGGTCGCTGAGGCCGCGATAGATCCAGCCCTGCTCCTGCAAGGTCGCGAGCATGCGCGACACCGTGGCCTTGGGCAGAGTCGTCAGGTAGTGCAACTCTTCCAGCCCCAACGCCTGATGCTCGCCAAGCAACTCGACGATGGCCAGCGCCCGTTCGACCGAGCGCACGCTACCGGTGTCTGCCTTGCTGCCCATGTGTTCGACCTCCATGGATACGGATGAAAGATCACTTCGTGCAGCAAGATGCGGGCCGCTCAGGCCGATTGCAGGCATGCCGGCGGTCGCCGTTCGACCCAGCGGGTCAGCTGTTCATGAGCATAGGCCAGTTGCAGCACCGCCCGATCCGCCTGGGCCGGGCCGATGATTTGCAGGCCCATCGGCAACCCGGCCGGGTTGAAACCGACCGGCACGCTGATGCTCGGCAACCCCGCCAACGTCGGGCCTATTACCACTTCCATCCAGCGGTGATAGGTGTCCATGGTTTGCCCACCGACGACTCGCGGCCACAGCTGCTGTGCATCAAAAGGGAACACCTGGGCGGTGGGCAGCAGCAGGAAATCGTAACGCTCGAACAACTCGCTCAACGCGCGATACCACTCGCTGCGCGCGACCGACGCCTGATAGACCTCGGCAGCGGTCAGACGCAGACCGCCCTCGATTTCCCATTGTGCTTCGGGTTTGAGCAATGACCGTTTTTGCGGATCGGCATAGGCGGCGCCGAGGCTGCCCTGCACCAGAAAATGCCGGTGCGTGAGCCAGGTCTGCCACAGGCGTTCCATGGAGAAGTCCGGCTGACAGGCCTCAACGTGACAACCCAGGGTGCTGAAATCCGCCAGCGCCGATTCGCACAGGCTCAACACACCGTCGTCCATCGGCAGATAGCCGTTGTAATCGCCAAGCCAGCCGAGACGCAGGCCGTTGCAGTCCTGGTGCAGATCCAGGCCGAAGTCCCGTGGTTCATCGGCCAGCGACAGCGGCACGCGCGGATCGTAGCCGGCCTGGGTCGAGAGCAATCGCGCGACGTCGGTGACCGTGCGCCCCATCGGCCCTTCGGTGGCCAGTTGCTGGACGAACACTTCCGGCATCGGCCCATGGGGCACACGCCCTTGGGACGGGCGGAAGCCGAACACGTTGTTGAACGCCGCCGGGTTACGCAGCGAGCCCATCATGTCGCTGCCGTCGGCCACCGGCAGCAGGCGCAGGGCCAGCGCAACTGCCGCCCCGCCGCTGCTGCCGCCGGCGATCAGGCCCGGATCGTAGGCGTTGGTGGTGGTGCCGAACACGCTGTTGTAGGTCTGCGAACCGAGGCCGAATTCCGGGACGTTGCTCTTGCCGATGATGATCGCGCCGCAGTCGCGAACCCGCGCCACACTGATCGCATCGTGCTGCGGCACTTGCTCGGCGAACAGCGGCGAGCCGAGGGTCGTGCGCAACCCGGCGGTGGCCGCCAGGTCCTTGATCGCCTGGGGCATGCCGTGCATCCAGCCTCGGGATTCGCCGCGATCCAGTTGCCGATCATACTCATCGGCCTCGCGCAGCAGCACGTCTTGCGGGCGCAGCGAGACCAGCGCGTTGACCGCCGGATTGAAGCGATCAATGTGCGACAGGTAGGCCTGCATTACCTCGCGGCACGACACCTTGCGGGCATGGATCACTCGGGACAGCCCATCAGCGTCGAGGGCGACAATCGGATCAATGGCCAACGGACTCACGGTTTCACTCCCAGGTTGAGCGCAACGGATTTCTTCGCGCGTGGTACCTCCTGCAAACAGTAAGTACCGAGCAGGGTCAGCAGGCAAGCGAACAAGACATAGAACGACGGCGCCACCGGGGTGTTCAGAACTTTACTCAGCCAGGTGACGATCAGCGGCGCGAAACCACCGAACACCATCACCGCCACGTTGTAGGCCACCGACACGCCGGTGGAGCGCACCTCAATCGGAAACTGTTCGGCCAGCGCCGTCGGAGCCGGGCCGAAGAACCCGCCAATCGCCGTGCACAGCAGCAGTTGCATCACCAGCAGGCGCTCGATCGAAGGCGCCGCCGCGACCCACACATACAACGGATAAACCATGACGAAAAACGCCAGGGTGAAGGCCATCAGCACCGGCCGCCGACCGAGGCGATCCGACAGTGCACCGGAGAACGGAATCACCACGGTCATCAACCCCACCGCGAGCATCTGCACCAGCAACACCTGATCCAGCGGCAGGCCGAGGTTCTTGTGGGCGAAGGTCGGCATGTTCACCAGCACCACGTAGAACGACACCGTCGCGCCGCACGCCAGGCCCATCGACACCAGCAGGCTGCGGCGATGTTCGCGCAGCACCTGCCACAGGCCCGGCGCTGCGCCTTTGGCTTTCTTGCGCGCTTCGAGAAATTCTTCCGGCTCTTCCATGTGCTTGCGAATCCACAAGCCCACCGGGCCGATCAACAGGCCGAGCACGAACGGAATCCGCCAGCCCCAACTGTCCAGCGCTTCGGGGGAAAACAGGTGCGTGACCAGCGCCACCATCGCCGCGCCGCTGAACACCGCCAGGCATTGCCCGACCAGTTGCCACGAGCCGTACAAACCCTTGCGATGGGCCGGCGCGCTCTCTACCAGAAACGCCGTGGCGCTGGCGTATTCACCGCCCGTAGCGAAACCCTGGAGCATCCGCGCCACCACGATCAGCAACGGCGCGCCCATGCCGATGGCGGCGTAGTTCGGCGCGAACGCGATCAGGGCGATGGACACGGTCATCAGACGGATGATCATTTGCATCGCGGCTTTGCGCCCTTTGCGGTCGGAGTAGATGCCGAGCAGGATGCCGCCCACCGGGCGCATGAAAAAGCCGACGCCGAAGGTCGCCAGCGCCATCAGCAGCGAGGCGTAGTCGTCGTCGGACGGGAAAAACTGCCGGGCGATGATGCTCGCCAGAAAGCCGTAAACGATGAAGTCGTACCATTCCAGGGCGTTGCCGATGACGGCGGCGACCACTTGCCGGGTGCGCGAAACGCCTGCGTTCGAAGTCTGCATGGGGATTCTCCAGAAGCTGTGGGTTGACCACGCAGGCACATGCGCACCTGCGTTCCAGCGGCAGCAAAAAGTGAAGAAATCAGGCCGGCTTGAGCCAGCTCTCGGTGAGCGCGCCCCAATACGCCGCGCCGGTCAGCAGAATGTCATCGTTAAAATCGTACGCCGGGTTATGCACCATCGGCCGCGCCACGCCGTTGCCGATGAACAGGTACGCGCCGGGGCAGCGCTGGAGCATCCAGGCGAAGTCTTCGCTGCCCATCAGTTTCGGAGTGTTGCCATCGACGGCATCGGCGCCCACCAGTTCGACGCCGACCTGACGAGCGAACTCGGTTTCGGCGGCGTGGTTGACCAGCACCGGGTAGGCCGGGCGGTGTTCGATGGTCGAGGTGCAGCCGAAGCTCTCGGCCTGGGACTCGATGATCGAGCGCACGCGGTCCAGTGTCTGAACGCGGACTTCGGCATTCAACGCACGCAGGCTCAGGCGCAAGATCGCCTGTTGCGGAATCACGTTCGCCGCTTCGCCGGCCTGCAATGCGCCGACCGTTACCACCGCCGCCTGCTGCGCATCGATGTTGCGCGCGACCACGGTTTGCAAAGCCATCACCACACTGGCTGCGGCCACCAACGGATCCACCGCCAGATGCGGCATCGAGCCGTGACCGCCAACGCCTTCGATGGTCACCGTGAGCAGATCCTGCGAAGCCATCATCGGCCCTTCGCGAAAGCCCAGATGCCCCGCCGGCAGGCCCGGCATGTTGTGCATGCCGAACAGCGCATCACACGGGAAGCGTTCGAGCAGGCCATCGGCAAGCATCGCTTCGGCCCCGCCCTGGCCCTCTTCGGCGGGCTGGAAAATCAGCGTCAGGGTGCCGTCGAACTGGCGGGTCGCGGCCAGATAACGCGCCGCACCGAGCAGCATCGCGGTGTGCCCGTCGTGGCCGCAGGCGTGCATGCAGCCTTGATGCCGGCTGCTGTAGGCGACGCCAGTGTTCTCGATGATCGGCAGCGCATCCATGTCGGCCCGCAGCCCGAGTCTGCGTGTGCTGCTGCCGTTGCGCAGCACGCCGACTACGCCGGTTTTGCCGACGCCGGTGTGGACTTCATAGCCCCACTCTTCCAGCGACCTGGCGACCAGCGCCGAGGTGCGGCTTTCTTCGAAACCGAGTTCAGGGTGGGCGTGAATGTCCTGGCGGGTGGCGTGCAGGTCGCCAGCCACATCGTTGAGCCAGGCCAGAATGTGCTGATGTCGGGGCATGACGGATCTCCTCGCGCGGGTGTTCCCGGTCTTTTTGTTCGGTGTTGTTTCACGACACGTGAACGGCAGGTCGTGCTCACCGCCAGATAACCGCGAGACACGCGAGAGGACAATCGAATGTGGTTCCACAGGGTGGAACCGGATCAGGGTTGCAGGCGACAGCCCTGGCGTTCGCCTAACCATTGGGCGCTGTTGCTGCGTCCCAGGCCGCTGGCGGTGACGATTTTTTGCGTGCGGTCATCGGTCAGTTCGCTGGGCAGCCACTGCTTCACGTAGCCCCGGCAATACTCGGCGTCGTTGTTCATCACGTAGCGACACGAACAATATTCCTTGGCGGTGTAGGCGCTGATGATGTCCGGGAAGGCCCACAGGTTTTCGCGCTCGTGCCAGCCCCAGCCCAGCAGCACGACCAGCAGCACCAGCAGGATGCGTCTGAACAGTTTCATGGCCGCACCGCCCCGAGCACGCGCTTGAGCAATTCGTTGTGGCGATAGCTGCCGTCGCGGTCATCGGCGTAGCGCACGATCAGCAGTTTTTCGCTCGGGATCACGTACAGCGCCTGGCCCCAGTGGCCGAGGGCGGCGAAGGTGTCGGGTGGTGCGTCGGGCCATGGCGTCGACGCACCGTCTGCCGGGCGATTGAGCCACCACTGGCCGCCGGGCACGGCTTCGTCCTGATGAGCCTTGTAGCCGGCGAAGGGTTGGCGGTTGAAGGCGACCCAATCCTTGGGCAGCAACTGCCGGTCGTTCCAGCGTCCGTCCCGTTCCATCAACAGACCGATTCGCGCCAGATCCCGGGCCGTCATATAGGCATAGGAGGAGGCGACGAAGGTGCCCGTGGCGTCGGTCTCCCAGGTGGCATGGCGGATGCCCAAGGGATCGAAAAGCGCTGTCCACGGATAGTCGGGATAACGCTGTGGGCCGACGATGGTTTTCAGCGCCGCCGCCAACAGATTGCTGTCGCCGCTGGAATAGCGGAACACCTGCCCCGCTGGCGCGTAGCGGTCGTGATCGGCGGTGAAGGCGGCCATGTCGCGGTGGCCACGGGTGTAGAGCATGGCCACCACCGAGGATTTCAGCGGGGCGTATTCGTAGTCTTCCTGCCAGTCGATGCCCGAGGCCCAGTGCAGCAGATCCTTGATCGTGACGGCCGGGTGTTTTTCCAGCACCGGGTAATATTTCGCGGCCGGGTCATCGAGCTTGAACAGGCCTTCGCCGTACGCCACGCCGAGCACCGTGGCCATCAGGCTTTTGCTGATCGACCAGGTCAGGTGCGGCGTGTCGGCGGTGGCCGCAGCGGCGTAGCGTTCGTAGATGAGCTGGCCGTCGCGGATCACCAGCAAGGCGTCGGTGCGGATGCCTTTGCGGGTGCTGTCATCGCGGGTCGGGAAGGCATAGGCCTCCAGTGCCTCGACGGCTGGGCCGGTGAGTTTCGCGCCGGTCGGCCATTGCTCGCCCGGCCATTGTTCGGCCTGAACCGTGAAGCTGATCAGCAGCAGAAACAGGGACAGGCCTTTGAACATGGTGAGGGCTCTGGGGATGAACCTGAGAAGACTAGCCGGCGTTCATGACAGATGTGTTTTGGTTTGCCGCCAACGCCTTGGCCAGGCGTTTGGCCCGCGCACCCGCCGCCAGTTGCATGACCGACTGATCGCGTTGCCACATCGCCGCCCACTCAGGATCGCCGTCGCGCAGGGCTTGATCGACTTTCGCTTTCAACCCGTCGAACTGCGCAAACAATCCGCCGAGCAAAACATGCCCGGCGGGATTGTTCGGCGGCTGACGACTGACTTCCGAGCACCCGGCCAGCAGCGCCAGCAGGCGCAATTGCAGCGGCTGCGGCCAGCCGCTGTCCTGAGCGACGCCGTACAGCCACGCGGTCATTGCGCTCAACACGTAAACGTCTTCAAGGGTGCGGAACGGTTTGACGTAAGCATCCCAACCGTCCCCGGCGAGCAACTCGCACAACGCATCGTCGAGATGCAGCCGACCATGGCTGATGTCCGGCATCAACGGCAGCGCCGGGAGTTTTTCCACTCGCACGCCGGGCTCGCCGGGGTACACCACGGCCAGGCTCAGGCGCGGTGATTCGCCGGGTTGCTCACTGCGCGCGGCGATCAGCAGCCAGTCGGCCGCATCGCCGGCGGTGACGAAATCCTTTTGCCCGGTGAGGCGCAGATCCGTGAGCCGGGTCTGCATGTCCGCCGGGCGCAGGCTGCGCTGCTCGGTCGCGCACATCGCACCGAGGCTCGGCGGCGCGCTCGGCCAGAGCATGCGCAACGCCGCCTGATAACCCACCAGAAACGCCAGCCCCGGCGTCGCCATCCGCCGCCCGCCTGATACCGCCAGTTCGAACGGCGAAACGCTGCCCAGTTGATGTAGCAGCATGGCGAAGCCCTCCGCCAGGTCGGCAACGGCGGGCAGGCGTTCGCGGCATTCCAGCAGGGTCGACCAGGTCATCAGAGGCTCCTTGTGGGCTGTCATATAAGCATCACCAAACATTCATGGCGATGACACCGGGGCTACATAGCCTGACTTTGCACAACACGGCTGCATAAAGAAAGTCGATCGGCTGCAACCCATGACGGGTTCAAGGCCCGTACGGAGATTCACATGACTCAGATCGCCCGCATCAGCGACACCGGCAATGAACGCCGCCTGCAAGCCGAACGCCTGATCGGCGCCGAGGCCTTGCAGCAAGCCCAGGCCTTGCGCTTCAACGTGTTCAGCGGCGAGTTCAACGCCAAGCTGAACGGCGCGGAGCTGGGTCTGGACATGGATGACTATGATGTTCACTGCAGCCACATCGGCGTGCGTGACCTGAACACCGGCCGCCTGGTGGCGACCACCCGTTTGCTCGATCACACCGCCGCCAGCAGCCTGGGCAAGTTCTACAGCGAAGAAGAATTCAGCCTGCACGGCCTCGCGCATCTGCAAGGCCCGATCCTGGAAATCGGCCGCACCTGCGTCGACCCGGCCTACCGCAACGGCGGCACCATCGCCGTGCTGTGGGGCGAGCTGGCCGAAGTCCTCAATCAGGGCGGCTACAGCTATCTGATGGGTTGCGCGAGCATCCCGATGCAGGACGGCGGCATACAGGCCCACGCGATCATGCAGCGCCTGCGCGAACGCTATCTGTGCACCGAACACCTGCGCGCCGAGCCGAAGAATCCGCTGCCGAGCCTCGACATTCCGTCGAACGTGATCGCCGAAATGCCGCCGCTGCTCAAGGCCTACATGCGCCTGGGGGCGAAGATCTGCGGCGAACCTTGCTGGGACGAAGACTTCCAGGTTGCCGACGTGTTCATCCTGCTCAAGCGCGACGAACTCTGCCCGCGCTACGCCAAGCACTTCAAGGCGGCCGTGTAATGAGCCGGCTGCGGGTGTACGCGCGGATCGCGCGAGTGCTGCTGGTGGTGACGCTGGGCCTGAGCATGGCCGGTGTCTTCGGGGTTTTCGAGCGCCTGGGCCTGGCCCATTCGATGGAGCGTCGGCAGCGCTGGTCGCGGTTTTTCATGGCGCGTCTGAGCAATGCCCTGCCCTTTCGCGTGACCGTCCACGGTGAGCTGCCGAAGCAGCCGATGCTGTGGGTCAGCAACCATGTGTCGTGGACCGACATTCCGCTGCTCGGCATGCTCACGCCGCTGTCGTTTCTGTCCAAGGCCGAAGTGCGCACCTGGCCGGTGGCCGGCTGGCTCGCGGCGAAGGCCGGCAGCCTGTTCATCCGTCGCGGTTCGGGCGACAGCCAGTTGATCCGCAAGCAGATGACCCGTCACCTGCAAACCGATCATCCGCTGCTGATGTTCCCGGAAGGCACCACCACCGATGGCCGTTCGCTGCGCACCTTTCATGGTCGCCTGCTGTCGGCGGCGATTGATTCCGAGGTGAAACTGCAACCGGTGGCGATCCGTTACCTGCGCGACGGCAAGATCGATTCGCTGGCGCCGTTCATTGGTGACGATGATCTGCTGTCGCACCTGATGCGCCTGTTCAGCAACGACTGCGGCGATGTCGAAATTCATCTGCTCAAGCCAATTGCCTGCCAGGGGCGGGAGCGCGCGGCATTGGCGTACGAGGCCCAGCAAGCGGTGCAGAAAGCCTTGTTCGGTGATGTGCTCAAACCGGTCGAAGCGCAACACGCCCGCGATCTGATCGCGGCCTGATCGGCGAAGCCTGCCTACAGCTGCCGGCCGGCAAAGTCCTGCAGCTGTGGGTAGAACAAACGAAAGTCCTCGCTCAACGGTTCATACAACCGCCGCAATTCCTCCATCGCCCCCGCCAGTTCTTCAGGCCGGGTCAGGCGCCGGGAGATCCCGCGCAACACCTGCTCCAGCACTTCGAATTCCTGATACGAACCCAACCAGTCATTGGCGACCATGTGCGGGGCGATCTTCGCCAGGCGCTCGGGCAATTGCCGCTCGCTGGACAGCACGCGGTAAACGTCGGTGGTGAATTGGCCGAGCGGCCGATCGGCGTACTGCGTCCAGTCGCGGGCCAGGCAATGGTCGAAAAACACGTCGAGGACGATGCCCGCGTAACGGCGGCGAGTCGTCGAAAACCGGGCCAGCGACGCATCCACCAAAGGATGGCGATCAGTGAACACATCGATTTGCCGATGCAGGGCAATCGCCGCTTCGATCTCCGGGTCGAACTGCCCTTGCAGCCGCCCTTTGACGAAATCGCCATACAGACTGCCGAGCAGTTGACCGGGGCGCTGGCCACCGAGGTGTAAATGTGCGAGATAGTTCATGGGCGCAGCTTAGCACCGCGCCCGCGGTTGTTTACACCTCACATATCGTTATAACCCGATATACCGATTTATGCGGTCGTCAGATCAAATTCATATTGGTGTATCGCGAAGTACCGATATAAAGTTCGCCTCATCGCGATATAGCGCTACACACATCACGAGCACCCAGCCATGAACATTGACCTCGACGAAATAATAAAAGCCCTGGCACACCCAGTACGGCGAGACATCCTCAACTGGCTGAAAGACCCGAAAGCCCAGTTTCCGGAACAGATCCACAACCACGAGTACGGCATCTGCGCCGGGCAGATCGATCAACGCTGCGGCCTGTCGCAATCGACCGTTTCCGCCCACCTGGCCACCCTGCAACGGGCCGGGCTGATCAGCAGCCAGAAGGCCGGCCAGTGGCACTTTTTCAAACGCAACGAGGACGTGATCCAGGCGTTCCTCAGCACCCTCAGCAAAGAGCTCTGACCCTTAACGTCAGCCAGCCAAAAGGACCAGACAATGCCCCTCTCGCTACTCATACTCGCCTTGAGCGCCTTCGCCATCGGCACCACCGAGTTCGTCATCATGGGCCTGCTGCCCAATGTGGCGGCTGACCTCGGTGTGTCGATCCCCGGTGCCGGCTGGCTGGTGACCGGTTACGCCCTGGGCGTGGCGATTGGTGCGCCGTTCATGGCAATGGCCACTGCAAAACTGCCGCGCAAGGCTGCACTGGTTACGCTGATGGGCATCTTCATTATCGGCAACCTGCTCTGCGCCATCGCCACTGATTACAACGTGCTGATGTTCGCCCGAGTGGTCACCGCCCTCTGCCACGGTGCGTTCTTCGGCATCGGTTCGGTGGTCGCGGCCAATCTGGTGGCACCGAACAAACGCGCCTCGGCCGTGGCCCTGATGTTCACCGGCCTGACCCTGGCCAACGTGCTGGGTGTACCGCTGGGCACCGCCCTCGGTCAGGAAGCCGGATGGCGCTCGACCTTCTGGGCAGTGACCGTGATCGGTGTGATCGCGCTGATCGGCCTGATCCGCTTCCTGCCGGCCAAGCGTGACGAAGAAAAACTCGACATGCGCGCCGAACTGGCCGCGCTCAAGGGCGCCGGTATCTGGCTGTCGCTGAGCATGACCGCGCTGTTCGCCGCCTCGGTATTCACCCTGTTCACTTACGTCGCTCCATTGCTGGGCGATGTCACCGGCGTCTCGCCCCGTGGCGTGACCTGGACCCTGATGCTCATCGGCCTGGGCTTGACCGTCGGCAACATCATTGGCGGCAAACTGGCCGATAAAGGCCTGGCCGCGACGCTGATCGGCGTGTTCATCGCCATGGCCGTGACTTCCACCGTCCTGACCTGGACCAGCATCGCGCTGATCCCCACCGAAATCACCCTGTTCCTCTGGGCTACCGCGTGTTTCGCTGCCGTGCCGGCTCTGCAAGTGAACGTCGTGACCTACGGCCAGGCCGCACCGAACCTGGTGTCGACCCTGAACATCGGCGCCTTCAACGTCGGCAACGCCCTCGGTGCCTGGGTCGGCGGCAGCGTCATCGCCCACGGCTACGGCCTGACCAGCGTGCCTCTCGCCGCTGCTGCGCTGGCGGTCCTCGCGCTGCTGGTGACCCTGATCACATTCCGCCAGAACGGCAATCCCGAGCTGGCTACCGCTAACTGATTCACTCACTTACCTCACGAGGGTTGTATCTCATGGCAACAATTTTCGATCCGATCAAACTGGGCGACCTCGAGCTGTCCAACCGCATCATCATGGCCCCGCTGACCCGCTGCCGCGCCGACGAAGGCCGTGTACCGAACGCGCTGATGGCCGAGTACTACGTACAACGCGCCTCGGCCGGCCTGATCCTCAGCGAAGCCACGTCGGTGACCCCGATGGGCGTCGGCTACCCGGACACCCCGGGCATCTGGTCCAACGATCAGGTGCGCGGCTGGACCAACGTGACCAAGGCCGTTCACGCCGCCGGCGGCAAGATCGTCCTGCAACTGTGGCACGTCGGCCGGGTTTCCCACCCGTCGTACCTGAACGGCGAAGCGCCGGTTGCACCGAGCGCCATCCAGCCTAAAGGCCATGTCAGCCTGGTTCGCCCGCTGGCCGACTATCCAACCCCGCGTGCACTGGAAACCGCTGAAATCGCCGACATCGTCGACGCTTACCGCGTCGGTGCGGAAAACGCCAAGGCGGCCGGTTTCGACGGCGTGGAAATCCACGGCGCCAACGGCTACCTGCTCGACCAGTTCCTGCAAAGCAGCACCAACCAGCGTACCGACCACTACGGCGGCTCCCTGGAAAACCGTGCCCGCCTGCTGCTGGAAGTCACCGACGCCGCGATCGAAGTCTGGGGCGCCGGCCGTGTTGGTGTGCACCTGGCACCGCGCGCCGACTCCCATGACATGGGCGACGACAACCTCGCAGAGACCTTCACCTACGTCGCTCGCGAACTGGGCAAGCGTGGCATCGCCTTCATCTGCTCCCGCGAGAAAGAAGGCGCCGACAGCCTCGGCCCACAACTGAAAGAAGCCTTCGGCGGCGTGTACATCGCTAACGAGCGCTTCACCAAGGACAGCGCCAACGCGTGGCTGGCCGAGGGCAAGGCTGACGCCGTGGCATTCGGCATCCCGTTCATTGCCAACCCGGACCTGCCGGCCCGGCTGAAGGACGATGCGCCGCTGAACGAACCGCGGCCAGAGCTGTTCTACGGCAAGGGCCCGGTCGGCTACATCGACTACCCAACGTTGTAATCACTACGCCTTGCAATTCAAAAGCCCCGGACTCGTAAGAGCCGGGGCTTTTTGTTTATCAGGGGGGGGGCGACTACTTGCGAAATAAACCATTACATAGCACGCATGCACATCGACCTTGGTACTGTTATTTTCGCACCCTCCAACTAAACAAAAAGAGAAACCGTCATGAATGACACAACAAACAACACCGCTTCAAAAGACGAAAACAATCATGAAGAAACTCAAATCAAAACATTCGAAAACACTATTCCAACCTCCATTTTATCAAACTCAGCCTATTTAATTAATCCAGTCGCCGCTGGTATTTTAGGTACTGCGCTTTCCAGCATCACCGACGACGAACACACCAAGACCACTAACCACTCAAAACCTGAAGATGAATTTAAAACCGTTATCAAAAAAGCTCAACAACACGAAGAAAAAACCTGGAATACGATTAAACACGAAGGCAATAACAGTATTCTGATCAATATCTACAATGGAACCTCGGAAAAATTTTCACTCACCCAATGCAGCTGGGATACCAATGTATTCCAAGGAAAGGATCTGGTCATCCACCCTTGGACCTACATGCAGTTCATACTACGCAGCACGCCTCCAGCGATTTCTGGTGGGGCGAAACGGCGTAGATCCACCCCCGTCGGACATGCGTTTACTTACTCCGGTGAAAAACAGGCCTTTCATTTCACAACCTCAGTAAAGTTAACGGCCCCCTATGAACCGTTCGCCTTTGACACGAAAATAATCCCCAAACGCGAACATAACGTTCGTTCTATTGGCAAAAAACCACTCACCTGCGAATCTCATATAACCCGGCAACAGCCCGCTCGCCCTTATAGCTATGCCATAGTGATCAACTTAGGTTAAGTACGACCGCCGCCCGTATAACCAATTATTGGGCTGTCGTGAACTGAGATTGCATAGTTCGCAACCATTCAAGTAAAAAGATTCCTTTGATCGTAAAGCGGTATGCACTCAAGGATGCTCCACGGTCGGCCACATCGACTACCCGACAGTATTCGTCAATTACAGAAACACGAAAAAAGCCCTGGACTCGAAAGAGTCGGGGCTTTTTGTTTATCGTAGGTCTGACGCAGCTCCAATAGGGGATCACGTCAGGATTGATTGTCTGGCACTTACCCTCTCTCACATTCCAGACACAAAATTCCTACAAAATACTGAGCTAGCAATCTGTCAATCAAGTGAACGTGCGTATATAAAAGCAGCCCATTACCGCAGCGTGCGTGAAGCACCGTTCATTTTCAACATCACGGTTGACACCCACGGACCAATAACGAATTTTGTTTCATTTGCGCAGGCTGGGGCTCCAGCGCAGCATGTCCAGCCCCGTATCGACCCAACGCTCCGCCTCGGCGTACAGATCGAAAGCGTCCGGCGCCAGGAGCCATCCATAAAGGAGGCCGTCGATATAGGCGTGAATGCTGATGGCTGCCCGGGCGGTGTCGAGGTCCGCCGGCAACTGCCCACGATTGACCGCGTTACTCAGTGTCAGCGCGATCCGCACATTGCAATCGAGGCTGGCGGTCCGGCGCTGCTGACGCAGATCGCACATTTCATCGGTGAACTCGCACTTATGAAACAAAATTTCGTTGATACGCCGGGTCTTCGGATCCAGTGCAACTTTATGAAACAAATGAATCAGCAATTGGCGCATGCAGCCCAGTGGATCGGGTTCGTCCTCGCTTTCGCTGGCCTTGGCCAGTTCGTCCAACGGCTCATGCAGAGTATCGAGCATGGCTTGCAACAGATCGGCCTTGTTGCTGAAGTGCCAGTAGATGGCTCCGCGCGTCACCCCGGCCAGGGTCGCGATATCCGACAATGTCGTGCGCGCCACGCCCCGCTCATAGAAGGCTTTCTCGGCCGCTTCGAGAATCTGGCTGCGCGTTTCCTGAGCTTCCTCTTTGGTACGACGGACCATGGCAGTAAAACCTCAAACAGGATGTTTCAGGGATGGCTGAATATCCGCTGAATAAAAAAGGGTCGATCTCTCGCGGATCGGCTCCCCGGCCTACAATTTCAGACCTTGCGACGACTTTTGTAACAGGATGGATACGACGCCAAGGTGTTTACAAACAACCATGAACGTAAGTATATTCATTAGCAAGCTACTTATCCACCCGATAACCCTTTTTTACCCTTCCACACTTCTTGTGCGCTTTTCGCGCGCCTGACCCGAGGATCTTCATGCAATTCAAGCCAGCTGTTACCGCTCTGGTCACTGCCGTCGCCCTGGCATCGCTGCTCAGCGGATGTAAAAAGGAAGAGGCGGCTCCCGCCGCACCACCTCCTCAGGTCGGCGTCGTCACCCTGCAACCACAAGCCTTTACTCTGACTTCCGAACTGCCGGGCCGCACCAGTGCATTCCGCATCGCCGAAGTTCGTCCGCAGGTCAACGGCATCATTCTCAAGCGTCTGTTCAAGGAAGGCGGCGATGTCAAAGCCGGCCAGCAGCTGTATCAGATCGATCCGTCGGTTTATGAAGCGACCCTGAAAAGCGCCGAAGCCAACCTGCGTTCGACCAAGTCGATCTCCGACCGCTACAAGCAACTGGTCGACGAGCAGGCCGTCAGCCGTCAGGAATACGACACCGCCGTAGCCAACCGCCTGCAATCGGAAGCGTCGTTGCAAAGCGCGCAGATCAACGTGCGTTACACCAAGGTCTACGCACCGATCTCCGGTCGCATCGGCCGTTCTTCGGTGACCGAAGGCGCGCTGGTCAGCAGCGGCCAGACCGACGCGATGGCCGTGATCCAGCAACTGGACCCGATCTACGTCGACGTTACTCAGTCCTCGGTCGAGTTGCTGGAATTGCGTCGCGAACTGGAAAGCGGTCGTCTGCAGAAGGCCGGCGACAACGCCGCTGCGGTCAAGCTGACCCTCGAAGACGGCAGCCAGTACAAGCTCGACGGTAAGCTGGAATTCTCCGAAGTGTCGGTCGACCAGACCACCGGTTCCGTGACCCTGCGCGCCGTGTTCCCGAACCCGGATCACACTCTGCTGCCGGGCATGTTCGTCCACGCGCAGTTGCAGGCCGGTGTGAACAGCGCCGCGATCCTCGCGCCGCAGCAAGGCGTGACCCGCGACCTCAAGGGCACCCCGACTGCGCTGGTCGTCGGTCCGGACAACAAGGTCGAACTGCGTCAGCTCAAGGCCAGCCGTACTGTCGGCAGCCAGTGGCTGATCGAAGACGGCCTGAAGGCCGGCGATCGCCTGATCACCGAAGGGCTGCAATTCGTCAAACCGGGTGTTGAGGTCAAACCGACCGAAGCGACCAACGTCGGCAAAAAGAACCCGGCCCCCGCTCAGGCAGCTGACAAAGCCGCCGGCGGCAAAGGGGAGTAATCCATGTCAAAATTTTTCATCGACCGTCCGATTTTCGCCTGGGTAATTGCCCTGGTGATCATGCTGGTCGGGGCACTTTCGATCCTGAAACTGCCAATCAACCAGTACCCGAGCATTGCGCCACCAGCCATTGCAATCTCGGTGACCTACCCGGGTGCTTCGGCACAGACGGTTCAGGACACCGTGGTGCAAGTGATCGAGCAGCAGCTCAACGGTATCGACAACCTGCGTTATGTGTCCTCGGAAAGTAACTCCGACGGCAGCATGACCATCACCGCGACCTTCGAGCAAGGCACCAACTCCGACACCGCGCAGGTCCAGGTCCAGAACAAGCTGAACCTGGCCACCCCGCTGCTGCCGCAGGAAGTGCAGCAACAGGGTATCCGCGTGACCAAGGCAGTGAAGAACTTCCTGCTGGTGATCGGCGTGGTGTCGCGTGACGGCAGCATGACCAAGGACGACCTGTCCAACTACATCGTGTCGAACATGCAGGACCCGATCTCCCGGACCGCCGGTGTCGGTGACTTCCAGGTCTTCGGTGCCCAGTACGCGATGCGCATCTGGCTCGACCCGGCCAAGTTGAACAACTTCAACCTGACCCCGGTCGACGTGAAAACCGCGATTGCGGCGCAGAACGTCCAGGTGTCGTCCGGTCAGCTCGGTGGTTTGCCTGCCGTGCAGGGCCAGCAGCTGAACGCCACGATCATCGGCAAGACCCGTCTGCAGACCGCCGAGCAGTTCAAAGAGATTCTGCTCAAGGTCAACAAGGACGGCTCGCAGGTTCGCCTCAAAGACGTCGCCGACGTCGGCCTGGGTGGCGAGAACTATGCGATCAGCGCCCAGTTCAACGGCAGCCCGGCGTCCGGTCTGGCGGTGAAACTGGCCAACGGCGCCAACGCCCTCGACACCGCCAAGGCACTGCGCAAGACGATTGACGACCTCAAGCCGTTCTTCCCGCAAGGCATGGAAGTGGTGTTCCCGTACGACACCACCCCGGTGGTGACCGAGTCGATCAAAGGCGTGGTTCACACCTTGGTCGAAGCGATTGCGCTGGTGTTCCTGGTGATGTTCCTGTTCCTGCAGAACTTCCGCGCCACCGTCATCACCACGATGACCGTGCCGGTGGTATTGCTCGGTACTTTCGGCATCCTCGCAGCGGCCGGTTTCAGCATCAACACCCTGACCATGTTCGGCATGGTGCTGGCCATCGGCTTGCTGGTGGACGACGCCATTGTCGTGGTGGAAAACGTCGAGCGGGTGATGAGCGAAGAAGGCTTGTCACCGAAGGAAGCGACCAAGAAATCCATGGGCCAGATCCAGGGCGCCCTGGTCGGTATCGCCCTGGTGCTGTCGGCGGTGTTGCTGCCGATGGCATTCTTCAGCGGCTCCACCGGTGTGATCTACAAGCAGTTCTCGATCACCATCGTGTCGGCCATGGCGCTGTCGGTACTGGTCGCGCTGATCTTCACCCCGGCGCTGTGCGCCACCATGCTCAAGGCGATTCCGCACGGTGAGCACGGCACACCGAAAAAGGGTTTCTTCGGCTGGTTCAACCGCAACTTCGACCGTGGCGTCAACAGCTACGAGCGCGGTGTTGGCAACATGTTGTCGCGCAAGGCGCCATATCTGCTGGCGTACCTGCTGATCGTGGTCGGCATGATCTGGCTGTTCACCCGCATCCCGACCGCGTTCCTGCCGGAAGAAGACCAGGGCGTTCTGTTCGCCCAGGTGCAGACACCCGCCGGTTCCAGTGCCCAGCGCACTCAGGTGGTGGTGGATGAAATGCGTGAGTTCCTGCTGCGTCCGACCAAGGACGGCGGTGAAGGCGACGCAGTAGCCTCGGTGTTCACCGTGACCGGCTTCAACTTCGCCGGCCGTGGCCAAAGCTCGGGTATGGCGTTCATCATGCTCAAGCCGTGGGGCGAACGTAACGCCGACAACAGCGTGTTCAAACTGGCGGCCCGCGCCCAGCAGCACTTCTTCAGCTTCCGCGATGCGATGGTGTTCGCCTTCGCCCCGCCGGCCGTACTGGAGCTGGGTAATGCCACCGGTTTCGACGTGTTCCTGCAGGACCGCGCCGGTATCGGTCACGAACAACTGATGGCCGCGCGCAACCAGTTCCTCGGCATGGCCGCGCAGAGCAAGGTGCTCACGCAGGTCCGTCCGAACGGTCTGAACGATGAACCGCAGTTCCAGCTGGAAATCGATGACGAGAAGGCCAGTGCCCTGGGCATCACCATCTCCGACATCAACAACACCCTGTCGATTGCGCTGGGCAGTAGCTACGTCAACGACTTCATCGACCGTGGTCGGGTGAAGAAGGTGTACGTGCAGGGCCGGCCAGACTCGCGCATGAGCCCGGAAGACCTGAAGAAGTGGTACGTGCGCAACGCCGCCGGCACCATGGTTCCGTTCTCCGCATTCGCCAAGGGCGAGTGGATCTACGGTTCGCCGAAGCTGGCGCGTTACAACGGCGTTGAAGCGGTCGAGATCCTAGGTGCCCCGGCGCCGGGTTACTCCACCGGTGAAGCGATGGCCGAAGTCGAGGCGATTGCCAAGAAACTGCCGGCCGGTGTGGGTATCTCGTGGACCGGTCTGTCGTACGAAGAACGTCTGTCCGGCTCACAGGCTCCGGCGCTATACGCCCTGTCGCTGCTGATGGTGTTCCTGTGTCTGGCGGCGCTGTATGAAAGCTGGTCGATTCCGATCGCGGTCATGCTGGTGGTACCGCTGGGGATCATCGGTGCGCTGATGGCCACCAGCCTGCGCGGTCTGTCGAACGACGTGTACTTCCAGGTGGGTCTGTTGACGACTATCGGTCTGGCGGCTAAAAACGCCATTCTGATCGTCGAGTTCGCCAAGGAATTGCACGAGCAGGGACGCAGTCTGCGCGATGCGGCCATTGAAGCCTGCCGCATGCGTCTGCGACCGATCATCATGACGTCGCTGGCCTTCGTCCTCGGTGTTGTACCGTTGGCTATCTCCACCGGCGCAGGCTCGGGCAGTCAACACGCGATCGGTACCGGCGTGATTGGCGGTATGCTCACCGCGACGATCCTGGCGATATTCTGGGTTCCACTGTTCTTCGTCACTGTGTCGTCCATGGGTCAGCGCAAAAACGCCGGCAAGGATGACGCCATAGAAACTCCTAAAGAGGCTGGCCAATGAGCAAGTCGCTACTCTCCATCGCAGTCGCCGCCTTCGTGCTGAGCGGTTGCTCGCTGATACCGGATTATCAGCAGCCGCAAGCACCGGTGGCGGGCCAATACCCGCAGGGCCCGGCGTACTCGCCGGCCCAGGCACCGGCGCAGGCCGCTGCCGAGCAGGGCTGGAAGCAGTTTTTCCATGACCCGGCCCTGCAGCAGCTGATCCAGGTGGCCCTGGAAAACAACCGCGACCTGCGTGTCGCGGCGCTGAACATCGACGCCTACGCGGCTCAATACCGCATCCAGCGCGCCGATCTGTTCCCGGCCGTGTCGGCCAATGCCAGCGGCAGTCGTCAGCGGGTTCCGGCCCGTGCGTCGCAGACCGGTGAAGCGGCCATCAGCAGTTCCTACTCCGCTACCGTCGGCATCAGCGCCTACGAACTCGACCTGTTCGGTCGGGTTCGCAGCCTGAGCGAACAAGCGCTGCAACAATACTTCGCCACCGAAGAAGCGCGCCGCAGCACCCAGATCAGCCTGGTGGCCAGCGTGGCCAACGCCTACCTGACCTGGCAGGCCGACAAGGAACTGCTCAAGCTGACGCAGGACACCCTCGGTGCCTTCGAGGAAAGCTACAAACTGACCAGCCGCAGCAATGAAGTCGGTGTGGCCTCGGCGCTGGACCTGGCGCAGTCGCGTACCTCGGTCGAGAACGCCCGGGCACAACTGGCGCGTTACACCCGCCAGGTGGCCCAGGACGAAAACAGCCTGACCCTGCTGCTCGGCACCGGCATCCCGGCCAACCTGCAAGCGGCCAAACCGCTGTCGGATGACCTGCTGGCCGACGTACCGGCCGGTCTGCCGTCGGATCTGCTGCAACGCCGTCCGGACATCCTGCAGGCCGAGTACAACCTGAAGGCCGCCAACGCCAACATCGGCGCGGCCCGTGCAGCGTTCTTCCCGAGCATCAGCCTGACCGCCAACGCGGGCAGCCTGAGCCCGGACCTGTCCGGCCTGTTCAAGGGCGGTTCGGGCACGTGGCTGTTCCAGCCGCAGATCAACCTGCCGATCTTCAACGCCGGCAGCCTGCGCGCCAGCCTCGACTACGCCAAGATCCAGAAGGACATTGGCGTGGCGAACTACGAGAAGTCAATTCAAACGGCCTTCCAGGAAGTCGCCGACGGCCTGGCCGCGCGCCAGACCTACACCGAGCAGTTGCAGGCTCAGCGTGATTTCGTTCAGGCCAACCAGGATTACTACCGCCTGGCCGAGCGTCGCTATCGCATTGGCGTCGACAGCAACCTGACCTTCCTCGATGCCCAGCGTCAGCTGTTCAGCGCACAACAATCGCTGATCACCGACCGCCTCGCGCAGCTGACCAGTGCGGTCAACCTGTACAAGGCCCTGGGCGGTGGCTGGAATGCGCAGACCGCGCAGAACGAGCCGCTCAAAGAAGAAGCGCCGAAGATGAAGTTGTTCTGATCATCTGCTGAATACAAGAAGCCCACCGTTTGGTGGGCTTTTTGTTGCCCGCAAATCTTGCGTTCGATAATCGCCCAAATTCCACTTTCGCCGATTGAATCGCCTCGCCCGCGCCCCGCACCATTCGAGCCACAAAACCAATAACAACAGGTTCGACACCATGCTCCCGCGCCCTGCTCCTCCCGGCTGATCGCCGCCGCTTCGCCTCTGAATCCATCGAATGTCTGCGCCTTGAAAAACGGTCGCAGCGCCCCCCGTTTGCCCAAAAAAACAAGAGAGACCCGAGCCCATGACAACCTCCCCTGCGCCCTACGCACTTCCCGGTCTGATCGCCCTCGCCCTGGCCGGCATCGCGATGCCCGCTGCGGCAGAAGAAACCGGTTTTATCGACGGGGCCAAGGTCAACCTGAACCTGCGCAACTTCTACATCAACCGCAACTTCACCAACCCGACCAAGGCTCAGGGCAAGGCTGAAGAGTGGACGCAGAACTTCATCCTCGACGCCAAATCCGGTTTCACCCAAGGCACCGTCGGGTTCGGTCTGGATGTGCTGGGGTTGTACTCGGTGAAGCTCGATGGCGGCAAAGGCACCGGCGG
Organism: Pseudomonas sp. B40(2017); assembly: GCF_002112855.1. NCBI lineage: Bacteria > Pseudomonadati > Pseudomonadota > Gammaproteobacteria > Pseudomonadales > Pseudomonadaceae > Pseudomonas > Pseudomonas sp. B40(2017). Next base: position 629,691 of record NZ_NEIT01000005.1, on the reverse strand, counting down.
CACGCAATTGTTGCCGCTGGATCATGACGGACGCCCGGCGGACAACTTCGGCCGCACCAACGTCGCCTTCAAGGCGAAGCTGTCGCAAACCGAAGTGAAGGTCGGCGAGTGGATGCCGGTGTTGCCGATCCTGCGCTCGGACGACGGCCGCTCGCTGCCGCAGACCTTTCGCGGCGGCCAGATCACCTCGAAGGAAATCGACGGCCTGACCCTCTACGGCGGCCAGTTCCGCGCCAACAGCCCGCGCGACGACAGCAGCATGAGCGACATGTCGATGACCGGCAAAGCCGCGTTCACCTCCGATCGCTTCAACTTTCAGGGCGGCGAATACGTGTTCAACGACAAGCGCACCCAGATCGGCCTGTGGAACGCTGAACTCAAGGACATTTACAGCCAGCAATACGTCAACCTGATCCACAGCCAGCCGCTCGGCGACTGGACGTTGGGCGCCAACCTCGGTTTCTTCTACGGCAAGGACGACGGCAGCGCCCGCGCCGGCGAGCTCGACAACAAGACCTGGTCGGGGATGTTCTCGGCAAAATACGGTGGCCACACCTTCTACGTCGGCCTGCAGAAACTCACCGGCGACAGCGCCTGGATGCGCGTCAACGGCACCAGCGGCGGCACCCTGGCCAACGACAGCTACAACGCCAGCTACGACAACGCGCAGGAACGCTCCTGGCAGGTCCGCCACGACTACAACTTCGTTGCCCTGGGCATCCCCGGCCTGACCCTGATGAACCGTTACATCAGCGGCGACAACGTGCACACCGGCACCATCACCGACGGCAAGGAATGGGGCCGCGAATCGGAACTGGGCTACACCGTGCAGAGCGGCGCGCTGAAGAACCTGAACGTCAGATGGCGCAACTCGACCATGCGCCGCGACTTCAGCAACAACGAGTTCGACGAGAACCGCCTGATTGTCAGCTATCCGATCAGTTTGCTGTGACTGTGAAAACGGCGCTCCCGGCGAGCGCCGCCTTTGACCGCTGGTCATTTGAGTCTGGCAAGCCACCAAGACCCGGTTACATTTAAGCGGTACTTTTTATTCTCCAGCCTGCAGTAGGAGTCATTTACCTTCCGTTATCTCCGGATGCCGTACGCGAAGCACACCTTGACCATGGAGGTCAGGTATGAAAAAGCGAATAGTGATCGTCGGTGGCGGCGTAGGCGGAACCATGCTGGCCAATCAACTGGTCGGCAAACTGTATCCCGAACTCTTGCGCGACGAAGTCTCGATTACTCTCCTGTCGGAATCCCCCGATCATTACTACAAACCTGCGTTCATGTACGTGGCGTTCAACCTGTTCTTCAAAGAAGAACTCAAACGCCCGGAACGCTCGTTGTTGCGACCTGAAATCGACTTTCAGGTTGAAAAGGTCATACGGTTCGACTTCAACAACCAACACCTCAAAACCCATAGCGGCAAGTTTTTTGCCTACGACTTTCTGGTCATCGCCACCGGTTGTGTGCCCGCTCCGGAACGCATCGAGGGTTTGAAAGAGGCTGGCGACCATTTCTATCAATACGAACCGGCGCGCCAACTGGCGCAACGTCTGAGCACGATTGAAAAAGGTCGGATTTTCATTACCGTGTCTTTTCCGCAGACTCCCAATGTGCCGCACCAATGCGGTATTGCTCCGGTAGAAACGACACTCATGCTGCATGATTTTCTGTGCCGTCGTGGTGTTCGCAAGAACGTGGAGATCATCTACACCTACCCGACTACCGCCCAGCTGTTGCGCAACTGTCTGTTCCTGCAACGCCCGACCGGAGAGATCCTGCCGGGCATTTTCGACAAAGCGGGCATCCAGTATCGGCGCGGTTTCACTCTGAGCCAGGTCGATCCCGACACAAATATCGCCTACTCCCATGAAGGCGCGGACGAACCGTTCGACATCCTGATGGCAACCCCGCCGATCCGTGCCGTGGATGCCGTGCTGGAAGCCGGTATTTCTCAAGCGCCAAACAACGAAGGCTGGCTGCCGACCAACCACGAAACGCTGCAGGTCTATGGCCATGAGGGGGTCTATGTGATCGGCGACACCGTTGACCTGCCGGTGAGCAAGGCCGGTGGTGCCTGCCATAACCAGGCGCCGGTGATCGCCAACAACATCGCCGCCGAAATCCGTCTGGGGCACCCCATCAGTGCCTATGACGGTCGCGTTCAGGCCGTTGCGCAAATGGGCCTGAATGCCGGAATGCCGCTTTGGTACAACTATCGGAGCGATGTACTGCCGACGCCACCGACCAAACTCGGCGGCCTGCTGCGCAACAGCTTCAATCGCGGTCTGTACTGGGCGGTGGCCCGTGGAATGCTTTGACCCTGCACAGGGAGGAGTGATTGCTGATGAAAGAGTCTGAAGCCCTGTCGGCCACACCCGGCTACACCGCCCTGATGGCCAGACTGCAACCGTTGATCGACGGTGGACGGCTGGAAAACATTGTCGACCTGCTGTCCCTGCTGTCGGATCTGGTCGACCTGTTGGATGAAGCCATGGTGGAGAAGCTGTCCTTGCTGGTCGAACAGGCGGCAGCCTGCAGTTGGGAGATGGCCAATGCTCTGCGTCTGGCGAAGGCTGAAGTCGCGGCGCACCACCAGCCACCAAGCGTCGTTGCACTGCTCAAACTGTTGAACGACAGCGATACACGCAAAGGAGTAGCCGTTGTCCTGAAAGCGCTCAACGTCATCGGAAGACAACTTTAACTCGCCAGAGAGGATCACCTCATGAGCGTAAAACTCGAAACGCCGGGCAAGCCCTGCTCCGACTGGGACGCCAAGGCGTACCAGCAGTTTTCCCGTCTCAGGCAACAACCGGTCGTTGAGTTGCTCGGCCGCGTCGAACTGAACGATCCGAAACTCATTTATGACCTCGGTTGCGGCACCGGCATTGCCACGCAACTGTTGGCCGAACGCTGGCCGCGTGCGCAGTTGCGGGGCATCGACAGTTCGGCACAGATGCTCGATCAGGCCCGCAGCCTGCCGATCAAGGCGTCGTGGCAGCACTGCAACCTGCTCGACTGGCAACCCGAGCAATCGGCCGACCTGCTGCTGGCCGCAGCCGTGCTGCACTTTATCGACGACCATGAGCAACTGCTGCCCCGTCTGCTCGGCCACATAAACCCCGGCGGCTGCCTCGCCGCGCATATGCCGGACTGGCGTGATGCGCTGTGGTATCAGCTGATGCTCGACACCCTCAACGATGCCGGACCCTGCGGCCGCCCCATCGGCACTGCGCAATTGCGCCAGCGCATGGCCGCGCGGCCGTTGTTGTCACTGGAGGATTACTACCGGCTGCTGGCCCCGCTGACCCAATCACTGGATATCTGGGAAACCGAGCAGTTGCAGGTGGTCGACGGCAAGTCGCCGGTTTATGACTGGGTGAAGGTGTCGGCGCTGCGGCCGGTGATGCAGGGGCTGACGTCGGAGGAACAGGCGCGCTTCATTTATCACTACCTGAGGCGGGTGCATGCGCATTATCCGCAGGAGGAAAATGGCCATACGTTGTTTGCGTTCAAGCGGACTTTCATTGTTGCCAAGGTATGAAGTTCAAAGGATCGCAGCCTTCAGCAGGCTGCGACCCCTCGAATTCGGCGATTACTCGCGAGATTCGATACCCAGCTCATCCCACACCGACTCGGCCAGATGAAACGTCGCATTCGCCGCCGGAATCCCGCAGTAGATCGCGCTCTGCATGATCACTTCCTTGATCTCGCCGCGACTCACGCCATTGTTGGCCGCCGCCCGCAGGTGCAACTTGAGTTCACCCTCGCGGTTCATGCCGATCAGCATGGCGATGGTGATCAGGCTGCGGGTGTGGCGTGGCAGGCCCGGTCGGGTCCAGATGTCGCCCCAGGCGTGACGGGTAATCATCTCCTGGAATTCCGAGTTGAACTCGGTCAGCGTGGTCAGGCTGCGATCGACGTGGGCGTCGCCGAGCACCGCGCGGCGCACTTGCATGCCGTCGTCGTAACGTTGTTTCTCGTCCACGGAAATCCCCTCAATCGGCCAGCAAAAAGGTCAGCACGCGGTCGCTGAACGCGTCGCCGGCCTGAACGTTGGAAAGGTGCGCCGCATAAAACTCGGCGTACTCGGCGCCGCGCACATGCTCCTGAATGAAATGCCCGCCGGACGGTGGCGTCACCGCATCTTCGGTACCGGCGATCACCATCAGCGGCACCGTGATCGACGCCAACTGCTCGCGGAAATCCGCATCGCGCACCGCTGCGCAGTTGGCGGCGTAACCTTCAGGATTGGTCGCGGCCAGCATGTCGGTAATCTGCTTCGCTGCTGCCGGATGGGCGGCAGAAAAGTCCGGAGTAAACCAGCGGGCAATCGATGCATCACGCAACGCGACCATCGCCGCCGGGCCGTCACGCAGCACGGTTTCGATGCGCGGGTTCCACACCGACGGATCGCCGATTTTCGCCGCCGTGTTGCAAACGATCAGTTTGTTCAGCCGCTGGCCGGCGTTGATCCCCAGCCACTGGCCGATCAGGCCGCCCATCGACAGACCGCAAAAATGCGCGCGTTCAATGTGCAGCGCATCCAGCAGCGCCAGCACGTCGCGGCCCAGTTGCTCGATGCTGTAAGGGCCCGGCGTCACCAGCGACTGGCCGTGCCCGCGCGTATCGAAACGCAGCACGCGAAAATGTTCGGTGAAGGCCGGCATCTGCACGTCCCACATGTGCAGGTCGGTGCCCAGCGAGTTCGACAGCACCAGCACCGGCGCATCGACCGGGCCTTCCAATGAGTAATGCAGTTCGCCATCGGCGAGTTGAACGAAAGCCACAGCCCTCTCCTTTCAGTCAGACAATGCGTTGTGTTCGGCCACTGCCCGCTCGACCCAGACTTGCGCCTGACCGAGGTAATGGGCGGGATCGAGCAGATGATCCAGTTCGGTTGCGCTCAGTTCGGCGATCACCTGCGGTTCGTCACCGAGGACCGCTCGCAGATGACGCTGTTCGGCCACCGCCCGTTTGCAGCATTGCTCGAGCAGATGATGCGCGGTGTCGCGGCCGACCCGTTGCGCGAGGACGATGCTCACCGCTTCGGCCAGCACCAGACCTTGGGTCAATTCCAGGTTGCGGGCCATGCGCGCGGCATCGACCTCCAGACCGTCGGCCAGCAGCCGCGCCTGTTGCAGTGCGCCCGACACCAGGCAGCAGATGTCCGGCAGGGTTTCCCATTCGGCGTGCCACAAACCAAGGCTGCGTTCGTGTTCCTGGGGCATGGCGCTGAACAGCGTCGACACCAGCCCCGGAACGCGGGTGGCGGCGCCGATCAGCACCGCCGCGCCCACCGGGTTGCGTTTGTGCGGCATGGTCGAGGAACCGCCCTTGCCCGGCGCCGACGGTTCGAACACTTCCGCCGCTTCGGTCTGCATCAACAGGCTGATGTCGCGGCCGAACTTGCCGAGGCTGCCGGCGATCAGACCGAGCACCGCGCCGAACTCAACGATGCGATCACGCTGGGTGTGCCACGGTTGCTCCGGCAGGGTCAGTTGCAGTTCTTCGGCCAGCGCCTGGGCGATCGGCAACGCCTGTTCGCCGAGCGCCGCGAGGGTGCCGGACGCGCCGCCGAATTGCAGCACCAGCAGCCGTGGCTTGAGCTCGCGCAGACGCTGACGGCTGCGCGTGATCGCACCGAGCCAACCGGCGATCTTCATGCCGAGCGTCACCGGCGTCGCATGTTGCAGCCAGGTGCGCCCGGCCAGTGGCGTCGCGGCGTGGCGCTGCGCCTGAATGGCGAGAGCGTCGGCCAGTTGCGCCAGCTCCCTTTCAATCAATTCCAGCGCCTGACGCAATTGCAGCACCAGACCGGAATCCATCACGTCCTGACTGGTGGCGCCCAGATGTACATAGCGCTCGGCTTCGGCATCGGTCGCGGCAATCTGTTTGCCCAATGCCTTGACCAGCGGAATCGCCGAATTGCCGGCCGTGGCAATCGCCTCGCCCAGCGCTGCGAAATCGAACAGTCCGGCGCGGCAGGCGTTTTCGATCGACTCGACGGCGCCCGCCGGAATCAACCCGACACGCGCTTCGGCCCGGGCCAGCGCTGCTTCGAAGTCGAGCATCGCCTGCACCCGGCCCTGATCGCAGAACACGTCGCGCATATCGCGGGCAGTAAAGTAGGCATCGAACAATTGATTGCCCGGTCGCTGAGTCATAAACAGTCCTTGCCGGCGCGGGCCGATGTGGCCCGCGCGCATCGGTTTAAAGATCGTGGTGCAAATACTTCGCTTCTTTGGGCAGGCGCAGGCTGAACAGGAACGCCACGGCCATCATGATCGTGACATACCAGTAGAACGCGTTTTCCATGCCGCCAGCCTTGAGGCTCAGGGCCACGTATTCTGCCGAACCACCAAAGATCGCATTCGCTACCGCGTAGGCCAGGCCGACGCCGAGGGCGCGGACTTCCGGCGGGAACATCTCGGCTTTCACCAGACCGCTGATCGAGGTGTAGAAACTGACGATCGCCAGCGCCACGGTAATCAGCACAAAGGCCAGGAACGGGCTGCCGACACTTTTCAGGCTGAGCAGGATCGGCACTGTGAACAACGTGCCGAGGCCGCCGAACCAGAGCATCGAGTTACGCCGGCCGATCTTGTCGGCGAGCATGCCGAACAGCGGCTGCATGCACATGTACAGGAACAGCGCGCCGGTCATGATGTAGCTGGCGGTCTTGGCGTGCATGCCGGCGGTGTTCACCAGGTACTTCTGCATGTACGTGGTGAAGGTGTAGAAAATCAGCGAGCCGCCGGCGGTATAGCCGAGCACGGTGATGAACGCAGCCTTGTGATCGCGGAACAGTGCGCGGATGCTGCCGGCGTCCTTGTTCTCGCGCATTTCCTTGCTGGTGGTTTCTTTCAGCGAACGGCGCAGGAACAGCGAAATCAGCGCGGCGGCCGCACCGACCACGAACGGAATCCGCCAGCCGTAGGCACGCAATTCTTCTTCAGAGAGGAACTGTTGCAGGATCACCACCAGCAGCACCGCCAGCAGTTGCCCGCCGATCAGCGTCACGTACTGAAACGAGGCGAAGAACCCGCGCTGGCCCTTGAGCGCAACTTCGCTCATGTAGGTCGCGGTGGTGCCGTATTCACCGCCCACCGACAGGCCTTGCAGCAGACGCGCGAACAACAGCAGCAGCGGCGCCCAGACGCCGATGTCCTTGTAGGTCGGCAGGCAGGCGATCAGCAACGAACCGAAGCACATCATCAGGATCGAGATCAGCATCGAGTTCTTGCGCCCGTGCTTGTCCGCGACCCGGCCGAAAATCCAACCGCCGATCGGTCGCATCAGGAACCCGGCGGCGAAGACGCCTGCCGTGTTGACCAACTGCACCGTGGGGTTGTCGGAGGGGAAAAACGCCGGGGCGAAATATATCGCGCAGAAGGCGTAGACATAGAAGTCGAACCATTCGACGAGGTTGCCGGACGACGCACCGACAATGGCAAAAATGCGCTTGCTGCGCTCTTCGCCGGTGTAATGGGAGGTGGTGGTTGTCATTATTGTTTCACTCGATAGGGACAGTGAGAGTCTAGACACACTTTGCAACAGCCCCGTTCCACATTGGATCAGCAACTCAGTTCCCCCCCTGTGGGAGCGAGCCTGCTCGCGATGGCGGTACATCACCAACCTTTGTGCTGAATGACACTGCGCAATCGCGAGCAGGCTCGCTCCCACATTGGAACTCTGGTGTTCTAGTAATCGAAGAACACGGTCTCCGCATCAGTGCCCTGCAGGATCACATTCCACTGATAGACACCCGCCGCGTCCGGCTTCGCCAGCAACGTATCGCGGCGCTCGGCCGGTACGCATTCGAGCAGCGGATCATTGACGTTCGCCGGATCACCCTCGAAGTAGATCCGCGTCAGCAAGTGCTTCACCAGACCGCGCGCAAACACCAGCACCACCAGGTGCGGCGCCTGGGTCGAGCCCTTCAGGCCTTCAACCGTGCCCGGCTTGATGGTGGTGAAACGAAAGCGCCCTTCCGCATCCACCGGCACCCGGCCGAAGCCTTCGAAATTCGGATCGAGCGGCTTGGCCTGCTCGTCCTCCGGGTGGTCATATTTGCCGGCGGCGTTGGCCTGCCAGACTTCGAGCATGGCGTCGTTGACGACATCGCCGTTGCCGTCCACCACTTGCCCGGTGATCGCCACGCGCTGGCCGAGGGTCAGTTCGTCGGCGAGGTTTTCACGGTTCAGCCAGGTCAGGCCGATATGGTAATACGGCCCGACGGTGTGGGACGTGGTCGCAGTCAGGGTCATCTCATTTCTCCATCGGCGTGGCTTCGCGGCCGCGCAGCACAATGTCCCAGCGATAAGCGAGGGCGTAGGACGGAATGGTTTTTTCCAGATCGAAAGCGGCGATCAGGCGTTCCTTGGCCGAGGTGTCCGGCACGCAGTTGTAGATCGGGTCGTAGGCCAGCAGCGGGTCGCCCGGGAAATACATCTGCGTGACCAGGCGCGTCAGGATGCTCGGCCCGAACAACGAGAAATGCACGTGCGCCGGACGCCAGGCATTGTGGTGGTTGCCCCACGGATAGGCGCCGGGCTTGATGGTCTGGAACTGATACCAGCCGTCGGCGTCGGTCACGGTGCGGCCGGTGCCGGTGAAATTCGGGTCCAGCGGCGCGTCGTGCAGGTCACGGGCATGGTTGTAGCGACCGGCGGCGTTGGCTTGCCAGATCTCCACCAGAATTCCCGGGACCGGCAGACCGTCTTCGTCGAGCACACGCCCGTGAATGATGATCCGCTCACCGAGGGGTTCACCCTGATGCTGGGCGGTCAAATCGTTGTCGGTATCGGCCACACGCTCGGCACCGATGGTCGGCCCGGTGATTTCCGACAGCGAATGCGGCAGAAACACCAACGGCTTGGACGGCGAGCGCAGATTGGTGGATTGATAGGTCGGGTGCAGGTACGGCGGCTGGGTGCCTTCCTGCGGGCGGCGGTAACCAGGCTTGTCAGTCATTTCGCTTTCCTCTGTTCTTTTTCGTCACGGCTTGCGTCAGACGCGTTCGATGGCCAGGGCCAGGCCCTGGCCGACACCGACGCACATGGTCGCCAGACCTTTCTTGCCACCAGTCTTTTCCAGCTGATGCAGCGCAGTCAGCACCAGCCGCGCGCCGCTCATGCCCAACGGGTGGCCCAAGGCAATCGCGCCACCGTTCGGGTTGACCTGGGCTGCGTCGTCCGCCAGCCCCAGTTCGCGCAGCACCGCCAGGCCCTGACTGGCGAAGGCTTCGTTGAGTTCGATCACATCGAAATCGCTGACCGCAACGCCGAGGCGTTCGGTGAGTTTGCGCACCGCCGGCACCGGGCCGATGCCCATCACCCGTGGCGCAACCCCGGCGCTGGCCATGCCCAGCACTTTGGCGCGGGCAGTCAAACCGTGTTTTTTCACCGCTTCCGCCGAGGCCAGAATCAGCGCGGCGGCACCGTCGTTGACGCCCGAAGCGTTGCCGGCGGTGACGGTCTTGTCCGGGCCGTTGACCGGTTTCAGTTTGCTCAGCGCTTCAAGCGTGGTGTCGGCGCGGGGGTGTTCGTCCTGGCTGACCACGGTTTCGCCCTTTTTGTGGGCGATCCGCACTTCGACGATTTCCTCGGCGAAGTAGCCGGCAGCCTGGGCAGCGGCCGTACGTTGCTGACTGCGCAGGGCGAAAGCATCCTGATCCTCGCGGGAAACTTCGTAGTCGTCGGCGACGTTGTCGGCGGTCTGCGGCATCGCGTCAACGCCATACTGGGCCTTCATCAGCGGGTTGATGAAACGCCAGCCGATGGTGGTGTCCTCCAGCTTCATGTTGCGCGAGAACGCCGCATCAGCCTTGCCCATCACGAACGGTGCGCGGGACATCGACTCGACGCCGCCGGCAATCGCCAGCTCCATTTCACCGCTGGCAATGGCGCGGAACGCCGTACCGATGGCGTCCATGCCCGACGCGCAAAGGCGATTGAGGGTGACGCCCGGAACGCTCTCCGGCAGACCGGCCAGCAACAACGCCATGCGCGCCACATTGCGGTTGTCTTCACCGGCCTGGTTGGCGCAGCCGAGGAATACTTCGTCGATGGCGCTCCAGTCCACCGACGGATTGCGCTCCATCAGGGCCTTGATCGGCACGGCGGCCAGGTCGTCGGCGCGAACAGCCGCCAGACCGCCACCGAAACGACCGATGGGGGTACGAATCGCATCGCAGATATAAACGTCGCGCATCATGCTTCTCCCGGTGCCTGGCCGTGGGCCGCTGCGGTGCGGGCTTCGAGATCGCGCAGGGCGGTCAGCTCGACTTCGGTCGGCTCGGCGGTGGTGTCAACGTTGTCAGCAAAACGGATTGCCCAACCGGTGGCGGCGACCACTTGCTCGCGGGTCACGCCCGGGTGCAGTGCGGTAACCACGAATTCATGGGTGCCCTCTTCCGGCTCCATGATGCACAGGTCGGTGATGATCCCGACCGGGCCGGCGCCCGGCAGGCCCAGACGTTTGCGCGAATCACCACCCTCACCATGGCCGACCGAGGTGATGAAATCGAGCTTGTCGACAAACGAACGCGCCGACTGTTTAAGGATGATCAGCACGCTTTTCGCGGAGCCGGCGATCTCCGGCGCACCACCGGCACCCGGCAGGCGTACTTTCGGCTGGTGATAGTCGCCGACCACGGTGGTGTTGATGTTACCGAAACGGTCGACCTGGGCTGCGCCGAGGAAACCGACGTCGATGCGTCCGCCCTGCAGCCAGTAGCGAAAAATCTCACCGGTCGGCACGACGGTGTCTGCGGTTTCTGCCAGTTCGCCGTCACCGATGGACAGTGGCAACACGCTGGGTTTGGCGCCGATAGGGCCGGACTCGTAGATCAACACCACGTCCGGCGACGAGGTCAGGCGCGCCAGGTTGGCGGCTTTCGACGGCAGGCCGATGCCGACGAAGCACACCGAGCCGTTCTTCAGGCGACGGGCTGCGGCGACGGTCATCATTTCATTGGTGGTGTAGGTCATTACTTGGCCTCCGAAGCAGCGGCCAACTTGGCCTGGAACTCGCTGAAGTCAGCGCAGCCATGGATGTATTCGTTGATCCACGCGGTAAACGTCTCACGGTCGCGGGCGATCGGATCCCACGCCTGATAGAAGCGGTTGTCACGCTCGGTGTAACCGTGGGCGTAGGACGGATGCGCGCCACCGGGTACATGGCAGACCGCACTCAAGGCCCAGGTCGGCAGCACGCAGGCGTTCATCGGGGCGTTGAGGTTGTCGACGATTTCTTCGACGGTGACGATGCAACGCTTGGCGGCCAGTGCGGCTTCTTTCTGCACACCGAGAATGCCCCACAGCAGCACGTTGCCCTGACGGTCGGCTTTCTGGGCGTGGATCACCGTCACGTCCGGACGCACCGACGGCACCGCCGCCAGCACTTCGCCGGTGAACGGGCAAGTCACGGATTTGATCAGCGGGTTGACCTTCGGCAGGTCGGAACCGGCGTAGGCCCGCAACACCGCGAACGGCAGGCCGGAGGCGCCGGCGACGTAGGCATTGGCCAGGTCGGCGTGGCTGTGTTCTTCGATTTCCAGCGCGTGCGGCCATTGCTTCTCGACCGCGTCGCGCAGACGGTGCAGCGAACCCACGCCAGGGTTGCCGCCCCAGGAGAAGATCAGCTTGCGTGCACAGCCGGCGCCGATCAGTTGGTCGTAGATCAGGTCAGGCGTCATCCGCACCAGGGTCAGATCTTTCTTGCCCTGACGAATGATTTCGTGACCCGCCGCCGTAGGGATCAGGTGAGTGAAGCCTTCGAGCGCGACGGTATCGCCGTCGTTGACGAATTGCTTCACCGCGTCGTGCAGCGAAAGGATCTCAGCCATGGAGCGGGCTCCCGTTTTTGTAATGAATCGCCAGTGAATAAAAAGGCGCGAGGTTCTGCGCCGGAGTCACTGAAGATTAAGCCGCTGATTTTCACCAAACAATCCGATAATCGACTGAGTGTTCGTTTATCGAACAGATTGTTATCTGCCTAATGATCACTCCCGCACCGCGTGCGGGAGTGGCACTGATCGTTCCCACGCTCTGCGTGGGAACGCAGCCCGGGACGCTCCGCGTCCCTTCCGAAGCCGAACGCGGAGCAACCTCTGCGGCCAGTTCGACGCGGGAACGATCCTGCAATGAAACTCAGGTCGCGTCCGCGTGACTGACCAGACCCTTGATCACCACCGCTGCCGTGGCCAGCCCGGCCGGAATCACCAGCGCCGTCAGCACTTGCTCGAAATTCCAGCCCAGGCCCAGCAGGGTCGCGCCCATCCACGCTCCGAGAATCGCGCCGAAGCGGCCGATCCCGAGCATCCACGACACACCGGTCGCCCGGCCCTGCGTCGGATAAAACCGCGCCGCGAGCGACGGCATCGCCGACTGCGCGCCGTTGACGCACATGCCCGCCACCAGCACCAGGGTCGCCAGCAGCGTGATGTTGCCCAGACTCTGCCCGACCGCGTAGGCAAACACCCCGGCCAGCAGGTAGAAAATGCCGATCACCTTGTGCGGATTGAAGCGGTCCATCGCCCAGCCTACGCCCACCGCACTCAGCACCCCACCGAACTGGAACAACGCGCCGATGAAGGCCGCCTGCTCCATGCTCGCGCCGCTGTCGCGCATCAGGGTCGGCAGCCAGCTGGTCAGCAGGTACACGATCACCAGACCCATGAAATAGGTCAGCCACAGCAGCAACGTGCCGACGCTGTAGGTGCCGGAAAAAATCACCGCAAACACGTTGCGCGCTTTCACGGTTTTCTGTTCCGGCACGCTGAAACTCGCGGCCTGAGCGACGATGGCAGGATCAATGGGTGCGAGGGTCTTGCGCACCTTGTCGGTGCCGCGATTGCGCACCACCAGATAGCGCGCCGATTCCGGCAGCCAGAGCAGCAGCACCACGGTGAGGATCAGCGGCAGGATCCCGCCGATCAGCAACAGACTGTGCCAGCCGAATGCCGGGATCAACTTGGCCGAAATAAACCCGCCACCGGCCATGCCCAGGTTGAAGCCGCAGAACATGCTGGTCACCAACAGGGACTTCTTGCGCTCCGGGGTGTATTCCGACAGCAGCGTGGTGGCGTTCGGCATGCCGGCGCCCAGTCCCAGACCAGTGAGGAAACGCAGCACCAGCAACTGATCGACATTGGTGGCGTAGGCCGACGCCAGGCTGAAAGCACCGAACAGAAAAACCGCGCCTACCAGTACGACTTTTCGCCCGAAGCGGTCAGCCAGCGGCCCGGAGCCCAGCGCACCGAAGACCATTCCGATCAGCGCGGCACTCATCACCGGGCCGAGGCTGGCGCGGTCGATGCCCCAGTCCTGGGACAGGGCCGGCGCGATAAAACCCATGGCCGCGGTGTCGAGGCCATCGAGGAACACAATCAGGAAACACAGGATCACGACGCGCCACTGATAGCGCGAGATCGGTTGGGCATTGATGAAGGACTGCACGTCGAGGCAGTGACCTACAGCGGACTGAGGCTGGTTCATTATTTTTATTCCACGCAAGAAAACGCAGTCGAACGGCGGCCGGCCAGAGAGCGGCACGGTCACAACTATATAAGGAAGAAATCAGGCGTTGCGCTAATACCGGCAACAGGAACGGGAGCGGCGACAGTCGGGGAACGTGCGCATGGGAAGTTGCCTCTTGTCATTATTATGGGAGTCGACGATCCGGCGGGCTCATTCACATTCGTGCCGGATGACGCTGCCGCGACATTAATGATCCGGGGGTTTTAGCGTCAATTCGATAAACGCAACTCTGTGCGTTTATCGAACAGCTTCATCAGGCGAACAACTGCGCACTGAGGTCGCGACTGGCGCTCAACAGGCCCGGCAGAAAGCGCTGCTCGAGCTCGGTACGACTGACCCGACCGGCGTGGGTGCTGACATTGAGCGCGGCCACCACCTGGCCGGACGCGTCGTACACCGGCACGGCAATCGAACGCAGACCTTGTTCCAGTTCCTGATCGACGATGCACCAGCCCTGCTGCCGGACTTCCTGCAGACATTCGAGCAAGGCGTCGGGGGTGTGAATCGTGCGGCTGGTCTTGGCCACCAGTTCGGCGTGGTCGAGATATTCGCGCAGCGAGGTGTCGTCCAGCGCCGCCAGCAGGATTCGCCCCATCGACGTGCAGTACGCCGGCAAACGCCCGCCCACCGACAGGTCCACCGAAATCAGACGCTGGGTAGTGGCCGAACGGGCAATGTAGAGAATGTCGTCGCCTTCCAGCGTGGCCATGTTGCAGGCCTCGTGCAGTTGCTCGCTCATGCGGTCGAGGTACGGCTGGGCCGAAACCGCCAGCGGCGTCGACGACAGATAGGCGTGACCGAGGGTCAGCACTTTCGGCAGAAGCGAATAAGTGCGCCCATCGGTGGTGGCGTAGCCGAGCTTGATCAGTGTGTGCAGGCAACGGCGCACAGCGGCGCGGGGAATTTCCGTGCGATGGCTGATCTGGGCGATGGTCAGGTGGCGCTTGCGCTCCTGAAACGCCTGCACCACCGCCAGGCCACGGGCCAGGGAGGTCATGAAATCCGGATCACCGGTCAGGGCCTGGATACGCTTGGCCGGCGAAGCGACGATCGGCGGCGCTACCGAGGTGAAGGAATTGCGCATTTGATCGTTCATGTCAGGTCCTTTTTTCTTGTTCGGATCAACGGCTATACAAGCGGCTCGTCGGCAGATACACAAGCGACACACCGCCAACACCGGGCGATTATCGAACCGTCGACCGATAATCGCAATCGCCCTCACCTCCTCGTTTGGGTTGTGCGCAACAGATTTGAACTTGGAACGCCGGTGCGGTTTAAGCGCCTTAGTTGTCCGACTAAATGGCGCCAGAAATCAAACACTGCGCAACGGCGATGCAACTATTGATGAAAGTTGCACGTCACAAAACAATCACACATCCGGAACCGTTTTTAACTTGGCAAAGATAGTCAATCCCGATTCGGCCGCTATAATGCACCTCAGTGACACCGCGCTTTTATTTGCCGACGGTGCCACCCGCTGGCGCGATGTCCATCGCCGCCGGCCCCGGCCAGCGCCTGACGCTCATTACTCATGCACCGCCAGCGCGCTCGCTGAAACAGGAAACTGATGCTGCGTCAGTTTTAATCTGGTGCCGTAGCCGCCTGCAACATGGAAGTCCTGACCGTCTTCCCGACAACACCGCTGCCTTTACAGGCAAGTCCTTGTTGGCGATTCGGTTAAATGATTCGTGCAGTGCGTTCACCAGACATTTTTCTCAACTTATACAGGTAGCACTGTGACGAAAGACGAACTGCGCGCGGAACTTGAGCGCCAGGAACAACGTTACAAGGAAGTTTACGGCGGGGAAGTCACCACCTACGCCGCCCAGCCCGAACCGGAACGCAAAGCCTGGCGTAAACGCCCTACCGTTCAGGATCAGGTCTTCCAGCAAGAACTGAAAAAAATGGAAGAGGAACTCAAAGCCGAAGAGCCTTGACGCCGTCCTTTGCATCTTTCGAGGGTAAGCGTACTCACCGGGTTACAAGCACGGTGGGCTGACGATGCCTTGCGCGCCCGCTACCCGCGGGCAGCGGCCAACTCCCCCCTGTATTGCACAGGCTGGGAGCATGTCAGACGCGTTTCTCAGATATTTCATACAAGTTTCAGCCCCCTCCCGACAACCGGCCAATCCGCCGACTCCTCGCATTTTTCCCAATAGAATCAAAGGCTTGAAAATCCCTGCAAAAAGCTTGGGTAACGCCCCCTGATACAAATTAATTCGTTGAAGAATGTTACCGATGAGCAGGTAGGGGATCGATTTCCAGTCTTTTCTGGCATAATCGCGCCCCCTTATGACCGGGTCAGAAAACCTTCATGATCGATTTATTCAGCGGACTGGATGCCTGGGTGCTTGTGAGCCTCCTGCTCGCCCTGACATTTGTCCTCGCCTTCGAGTTCATCAATGGATTTCATGACACCGCTAACGCGGTAGCCACTGTTATCTACACCAAAGCGATGCCGCCTCACTTGGCGGTGTTCTTCTCGGGCGTGTTCAACTTCCTCGGCGTACTGCTGGGCGGCGTTGGCGTGGCGTATGCCATCGTGCACCTGCTGCCGGTAGAACTGTTGATCAACGTGAACACCGGCCATGGTCTGGCAATGGTGTTCTCGCTGCTCGCCGCCGCGATCGCCTGGAACCTGGGCACCTGGTACTTCGGTATCCCGGCCTCCAGTTCGCACACCCTGATCGGTTCGATCCTCGGTGTCGGCCTGGCCAACGCCCTGATCAACGAAATTCCACTGGCTGACGGCGTCAACTGGCAGAAAGCGATCGATATCGGCGCCTCGCTGGTGTTCTCGCCGATGGCCGGCTTCCTGATCGCCGCGCTGGTGCTGATCGGCTTGAAGTGGTGGCGTCCGCTGTCGAAGATGCACAAGACGCCGGAACAGCGCCGCAAGATCGACGACAAGAAGCACCCACCGTTCTGGAACCGCCTGGTCCTGGTGATCTCGGCCATGGCCGTGAGCTTCGTGCACGGTTCCAACGACGGCCAGAAAGGCATCGGCCTGATCATGCTGGTACTGATCGGTATCGTGCCTGCGCAGTTCGTACTCGACCTGAATAGCACCACCTACCAGATCGAACGTACCCGCGACGCGACCCTGCACCTGAGCCAGTTCTACAAGCGCAACGCCGACACCCTGGGTGAATTCCTGGCCCTGGGCAAAAGCGTGGAAGGCGACCTGCCGGAGAAATTCCGTTGCAACCCGCAACAGACCGAACCGACCATCGCCGCCCTGCTCGACACCCTCAAAGGTGTAGCCGACTACCACTCGCTGTCCGCGGAAAGCCGCATCGAAGTGCGTCGTTACCTGCTCTGCCTGGACGACACTGCGAAGAAAGTCAGCAAACTGCCAGGCCTCGCCGCTCGTGAAAAAGCCGACCTGGACAAACTGCGCAAAGACCTGACCACCACCACCGAATACGCCCCGTTCTGGGTCATTCTGGCGGTAGCGCTGGCCCTGGGCCTGGGCACCATGGTCGGCTGGAAACGCGTGGTACTGACCATCGGCGAGAAGATCGGCAAGCAAGGCATGACCTACTCGCAAGGCATGTCGGCCCAGATCACCACCGCCAGCCTGATCGGCATGGCCAACATCTTCAGCCTGCCGGTGTCCACCACCCACGTCCTCTCCTCGGGCGTGGCCGGCACCATGGTCGCCAACAAAAGCGGCCTGCAAGGCGGCACGGTGAAAACCATCCTGCTGGCCTGGGTCCTGACCCTGCCAGCCACCGTGGCCCTGTCGGCCGGCCTGTTCTGGCTGGCGTCGAAGGCGCTGGGCAGCTGATAGACCGCTGGAATGAAAAAGGCGTGATTCGAGAGGATCACGCCTTTTTTGTTGCTTCCAGAAATGGGACGCAGAGCGTCCCGGGCTGCATTCCCACGCGGAGCGTGGGAACGATCAAAGCAAAAGCAGTCCGCTTTCCGCTCCTCACCACTCAAAACGATGAGCGTTAGCTCGAGTACCGCTTTTGACGTGCCGGCCCCATCGGAAGGCTGAGTGGAGGGATTTATCCGGGGGTGGGAGCGCAGCGACCGTGCGGCGAAGCCGCATGCATCGAGAGGAGGTGCAGCGAAGCAAACCGTAGGCGATGCCCCCGGATGAATCCCGGAACGAAGGAACGCCGAGCTTTAGCGAGGCGCCGAACGCCGGGGCCCAGACCTTTGGTTCCTTTGGGGCGTTTGCCAAAGGGACTCGCCGTAAGGGCGAAACCGCCAGCGGCAGCACCCGAAGAAACGGATATTCACACAAATCGAACCACAACATGGTCGGCCCAGAGGCCGCCAAGTAGACAAAAAAAAGGGCAACCGAAGTTGCCCAAAATGCCTTGCGTGCTCATCAAATCCAGAAGAATCAAGGCTTCTTGCGCTTGTTCGCATCCTTCCAGATAAAAAATCCAAACCCTGCAAAAAACAGAACCATCAGGCCCACAGTCAGGACCCCGGCAAACACCACGTTATCGAAAAACATGACTGGCCTCCTGGCCCCTGCTTTACTGCGATGGAACTAAGTTAACCAATCAGGCAGGCGCAGGAATTGACCGGGATCAATGCCGGTCACAGAGAGGAGGAAAGGAAGGGAAATAACTGACCTGCATCAACGGATGCAGGGGAGATCAACGCTTTTTCGGTTTGTTTTTCGGCTTTTTCTTCGGTTTACCCAACGGCATGGCCTGCTCGAAAGCCTGGCGCACTTCATTCAGGCGCTTCTCGTTGAGGTCATGAACCCGCTTGGCGCGTTCGGTGTTGAGGTCGATCAGCTTGTCGTCTTGGCTCATGGCGTTCGGTGCATCGCTTGGACTGAATCACAACTGCCGCTTCAACGGCAGGACTGCGCCAATAATGCGGCCTGGCGCGGGCGCTGACCAGCCACTCGCCTGAACCCTCTACAACATTTCATGTACCGCCCACCGGATTTACTTGCACAATCGGCGCCTCGCCCTGAACCCGAAGGATCTGCGCCGTGCCCCTGCATCAGGACCTGCCACCGCTGATGGCCTTGCGTGCCTTTGAGGCCGTGGCCCGTCATTTGAGTTTCATCAAGGCTGCCGATGAGCTGTCGGTGACCCAAAGTGCGATCAGCCATCAGGTGCACAAACTCGAAGAATTCCTCGATCAGCGACTGTTCGTGCGCCGCACCCGGGCGATCGATCTGACGGTCGCCGGCGAACATTACTACCGGCAGATCGAACCGGCCCTCGCCGCGATTGCCGCCGCCACCCACGACCTGCGCGGCGAGCGCCCCACCAACCTGCGCATCGGTCTGCTCGCCTCTTTCGCCACCTTGTGGCTGGCGCCGCGTCTGGCGGATTTCAACGCGAAATACCCGAACATCCACGTCGAACTGCTGCCCGCCGTACAACTGGCGGATGTCGACGCCGGCGAGGTGGATCTGGCGATCCGCTACGGCAAGGGCGGCTGGCCGAAAGTCCAGGCCCGCCGGTTCATGGGCGAGACCCTGACGCCGGTGTGCAGCCCGGCGTTCAAGGCCAAGGGCGTGAGCAAAGGGCCGTTGCTGATGGCCAAGTCGTACCAGCCGTTCGAGTGGATCGACTGGCAGCAACACAGCGGCATCGATCTGGCTCATGTGCCCAGCGTCATGCTGCACGACTACAACATCGTCGTCGAAGCCGCGGTTGCCGGCCAGGGCATTGCCATGGGCCGCCAGCGAATGATCGAACGGCGGATCAAGGAAGGCGCGCTGATACCGGCCTTCGACACCCCGCCGATGCTCGGCGAGATCGGTTATTGGCTGGTCACCCCGCAGCGCCCACAAACTCCGGCGGCGCAGAGTTTCTGCGAATGGCTGGAGGAAACCGCGAACGCATGAGTTTTTTGGATGCGTCAGATTAAATCTATCCGTTTGTCGCCCTTCGCTCGCCCCAACATGCTGAAGCCCTCACTCAGGAGGACTTCCCATGACCGATTCCCTCAGCCAACGCGTTCAACAACTCGGCCTGCGTCTGCCCGAACCAAGCCAGCCGATCGCCAACTACGTCAACCACGTGGTCAGCCAGAACCAGTTGTTCATCTCCGGGCAGATTCCATTGCTCGACGGCAAACCTGCGTTCATCGGACGACTGGGCGAAGCAATTTCCGACGAAGAAGGGGTTAACGCCGCTGAACTGGCTGCCTTGGGCCTGCTCGCCCAGTTGAGCCATGCGCTGGGCGATGACCTGTCGAAACTGGTGCGCATCCTGCGCCTCGGGGTTTTCGTGGCCGCCACGCCGGACTTCAAGGCTCAGGGCGTGGTCGCGAACGGCGCCTCGAATCTGCTGGTCAACGCCCTCGGCGACAAGGGCCGACACGTGCGCACCGCGGTCGGCGTGGCGAGCCTGCCGGCCGGCGTCGCGGTGGAAATCGACGCAATCTTCGAGCTCAAGCCGTGAACATCGACGACATCTTGCGTCTGCGCGCCGCCACGCCCGGCTGCGCCCAGGTGATCCACTTCAACCACGCCGGCGCCTCGCTGCCAAGCCACGCCACTCTCGATGCAGTGATCGAACAGCTGCAACGCGAAGCACTCGGCGGGCCGATGGAGTCGGCAGACAACCGGGTCCAGGAACGCGCGCGCAATGCGGCCGCCGCCCTGCTCAACGCCCAGCCCGAAGACATCGCCTTCGCCAGCAGCGGCTCGGCGGCCTGGAGCCAGGCGTTCAACGCGCTGGGGCCGTGGCAGCCCGGCGAACGGATTCTGGTGGGTCGCCATGAATGGGCCGGCAATCTGGCGTGCATGGCCGAAGCGGTGAAGGCCGGCGCGCGGCTCGAAGTGATTCCTTGCGATGCCAAAGGTGCGGTCGATCCGCAAGCCCTGGCGCAGATGATCGACGGCCAGGTACGCCTGATCGCCCTGACCTGGCTGCCGGCCAACGGCGGTCTGATCAACCCCGCCGCGCAGATCGGCAATGTCGCGCGGCGCCACGGCATCCCTTATTTCATCGACGCCGGCCAGGCACTGGGACAGTTGCCCTGCGATGTTCAGGCCTTGCAGTGCGACGTGCTCAAGGGTGCCGGACGCAAGTTTCTGCGCGGGCCGCGCGGCACGGCGTTGATGTACATCCGGCCGCAATTCCTGCAACGGTTGCTCCCCGTGCAACGCGATGTACTGTCGGCGCCGTGGGACGGCAAGCGCTTTACCCTGCGTGACGACGCCCGCCGCTTTGAAACCAGCGAGGTATCGCTGGCCCTGCTGGCCGGTCTGGCCAATGCGCTGGAGGAGTACAACCGCCTCGGCGCGATCCCCGTCCGCCAGCGCATCGAACAACTGAGCAGCGGATTGCGCCAACGCCTGAAGGCGATTCCCGGTCTGACACTGCGGAATCTCGGCGCGGCCAATCAACAATCCGGGCTGATCGCCTTCACGCTTGAGGGCTGGGACAGCGTGGCGCTGAAGCAGACGTTGGCCGGACGACGAATCAACATCGGCGCCAATGGCGTGTCCTACACGCCGCTGGACATGCAGGCGCGCGGGCTGACAAATATTGCGCGGGTGGCGGTGAGCTACTTGAACACACAAGAAGAAATCGACGTGTTGCTGGAAAACCTGACACAGCTGGCCGCTCGGCCTCAGATTTCGATGTCGACCCAAAGCCCCTGACGCGGCTGATCTTCCATCAACGGCGCCACCGGCACCGTGTTGTCGGCGTTCAGTTCGGTGCCGGGCACCGCGAGGTGCGCCTCGGGGTCGTCGTCGGCTTCGCGGCGGCGGCGATCACGTTCCTGCTGGCGGCGCTGCTCTTCACGCAGCAGATAGCCGTCTTCTTCCGGGTCGCGCTTTTGCAGGTCGATGGTGCTTTCGTTTGAGCTTTCCTGCACCGGCACCACAGGGGGAATATCCGGTCGCTGGCGGATCGGATCCTGCTGGGAGGTGATCGGCACGGCGCTCAGGGGGAGCATCGGTGGCAGCATATGAAGGGTCTCCTGTCAGCAGGTTATCGGCGGCGCCCAAGGTGCCTTGAGCCATCGGTCGCAAACTTGTGACCGGTTTGGCACTCAAGGGTGCCGCAACATCCCGTAAAACCGATGCATGACCTAATCTTCCCTGCAATTGGCCGATTGCGGTTAAAAGCCGGGCCGAGGCTCCTAATCCTTTGGCCTCGGGCCCTCATTCCGTTAAGATAGCCCGCTTTTTCAAGGTGGGAGTCAGGCAGCATGGCGCAGCAGTATCAACCGGGGCAACGCTGGATCAGTGACAGCGAAGCAGAGCTTGGTTTAGGCACCGTTCTGGCACAGGACGGCCGCTTGTTGACCGTGCTTTACCCGGCCACTGGCGAGACTCGCCAGTACGCGCTACGGAATGCGCCCCTCACCCGCGTGCGGTTCTCGCCCGGCGATTCGATCACTCACTTCGAAGGCTGGAAGATGACCGTGCAGCAAGTCGACGACGTCGACGGCCTGATGGTCTACCACGGCCTCAACGCACAGAACGAAGCGGTCACCCTGCCGGAAACCCAGCTGTCGAACTTCATTCAGTTCCGTCTGGCCAGCGACCGTCTGTTCGCCGGGCAGATCGACCCGCTGGCGTGGTTCTCCCTGCGTTATCACACTCTGGAACACACCAGCCGCCAGTTGCAGTCTTCGCTCTGGGGCCTGGGCGGCGTGCGTGCGCAACCGATCGCCCACCAGTTGCACATTGCCCGTGAAGTCGCCGACCGCATCGCACCGCGCGTACTGCTGGCGGACGAAGTGGGTCTGGGCAAGACCATCGAAGCCGGTCTGGTGATCCATCGCCAGTTGCTGTCGGGCCGCGCCAACCGCGTGCTGATCCTGGTGCCGGAAAACCTCCAGCACCAATGGCTGGTGGAAATGCGCCGCCGCTTCAACCTGCAGGTCGCGCTGTTCGACGAAGAACGCTTCATCGAAAGCGATGCCACCAACCCGTTCGAAGACACCCAGCTGGCCCTGGTGGCGCTGGAGTGGCTGGTCGACGATGAAAAGGCGCAGGACGCCCTGTTCGCTGCCGGTTGGGACCTGATGGTGGTCGACGAAGCCCACCACCTGGTGTGGCACGAAGAGAAAGTCAGCCCGGAATACTCGCTGGTTGAACAGCTGGCCGAAGTCATTCCCGGCGTGCTGCTGCTCACCGCCACCCCGGAACAACTCGGCCAGGACAGCCACTTCGCCCGTCTGCGCCTGCTCGACCCGAACCGTTTCCATGACCTGGCCGCCTTCCGCGCCGAGAGCGAAAACTATCGCCCGGTGGCCGAAGCCGTTCAGGAGCTGCTGGACAAGGGGCGCCTGTCGCCGGCCGCGCACAAGACCATCCACGGTTTCCTCGGCAACGAAGGCGAAGCCCTGCTCACCGCCGTCAACGATGGCGACACCGAAGCCAGCGCCCGCCTCGTGCGTGAACTGCTCGACCGCCACGGCACCGGCCGCGTGCTGTTCCGTAACACCCGCGCCGCCGTGCAGGGTTTCCCGGAGCGCAAACTGCACCCGTACCCGCTGCCATGCCCGGACGAATACCTCGAACTGCCCCTGGGCGAACACGCCGAGCTGTACCCGGAAGTCAGCTTCCAGGCCCAGCCGGACGCCAGCGAAGAAGAACGCTGGTGGAAATTCGACCCGCGCGTCGAGTGGCTGATCGACCAGCTGAAGATGCTCAAGCGCACCAAAGTGCTGGTGATCTGCGCCCACGCCGAAACCGCGATGGACCTGGAAGATGCCCTGCGCGTGCGCTCCGGCATCCCGGCCACGGTGTTCCACGAAGGCATGAACATCCTCGAGCGTGACCGTGCCGCCGCCTACTTCGCCGACGAAGAGTTCGGCGCGCAGGTGCTGATCTGCTCGGAAATCGGCAGCGAAGGTCGCAACTTCCAGTTCGCCCACCACCTGGTGCTGTTCGACCTGCCGTCGCACCCGGACCTGCTGGAACAGCGGATCGGTCGTCTCGACCGGATCGGCCAGAAGCACATCATCGAACTGCACGTGCCGTACCTGGAAACCAGCCCGCAAGAGCGCCTGTTCCAGTGGTATCACGAAGCACTGAACGCGTTCCTCAACACCTGCCCGACCGGCAACGCATTGCAGCATCAGTTCGGCTCACGCCTGCTGCCGCTGCTCGAAGAGGCCGACGACGGCGAGTGGCAAGCGCTGATCGACGAGGCGCGCACCGAGCGCGAGCGCCTGGAAGCCGAGCTGCACACCGGTCGCGACCGCCTGCTGGAACTCAACTCCGGCGGCGCCGGCGAAGGTGAAGCGCTGGTCGAGGCCATCCTCGAACAGGACGACCAGTTCGCCCTGCCGATCTACATGGAAACCCTGTTCGACGCGTTCGGCATCGACAGCGAAGACCATTCGGAAAACGCCCTGATCCTCAAGCCGAGCGAGAAGATGCTCGACGCCAGTTTCCCGCTGGGCGACGACGAAGGCGTGACCATCACCTACGACCGCAACCAGGCGCTGTCACGCGAAGACATGCAGTTCATCACCTGGGAACACCCGATGGTGCAGGGCGGCATGGATCTGGTGCTGTCCGGTTCGATGGGCAACACCGCCGTCGCGCTGATCAAGAACAAGGCGCTCAAGCCAGGCACCGTGCTGCTGGAACTGCTCTACGTCAGCGAAGTGGTTGCCCCGCGTTCGCTGCAATTGGGCCGTTACCTGCCGCCGGCCGCCCTGCGCTGCCTGCTCGACGCCAACGGCAACGACCTGTCGTCGCGCGTGGCGTTCGAGACCTTGAACGATCAACTGGAAAGCGTGCCGCGCGCCAGCGCCAACAAGTTCATCCAGGCCCAGCGCGATCAGCTGACGCCACGGATCAACGCCGGTGAAGACAAGGTCACCCCGCGCCACGCCGAGCGCGTCGCCGAGGCCCGCCGCCGTCTGGCAGCCGACACCGACGAAGAACTGGCACGCCTGACCGCGTTGCAGGCGGTCAATCCGACCGTGCGCGACAGCGAACTGGATGCCCTGCGCAAGCAGCGTGAACAAGGTCTGGCGATGCTCGACAAAGCGGCGCTGCGACTGGAAGCGATCCGGGTGCTGGTGGCGGGCTAAACCGCCCTGCTCCATCGCCAAAAAAAGAAAAGGCCCGCAGCGATGCGGGCCTTTTTTGTCTGCCCCCCTCACCGATCGTTCCCACGCTCCGCGTGGGAATGCCTCAAGGGACGCTCCGCGTTCCAGTTCTCGAATCGGACGCAGAGCGTCCCGGCTGCATTCCCACGCAGAGCGTGGGAACGATCAGGCGATGCAGGTCATCAAGCGGTAACGGCCTGACTCTGCGGCTCAACCACCGCCACCATCCCGTCCTTCATCCGCTTCGCATCCCGCACAAAACAGCGCGAGGCGAGGAACAGGAACACCATGGTCAGGAACAACGCCACCGGAATCAGGTACATCGCATCATGCAGCCCGACGGCCTTGAACGCCTCGGTCATCTGCTCGGCGCCCGCGGCGGCCATCGCCGACTTGGCGAAGTGATCCGACAAACCACCGACCACCACCGGCCCCAGACCGCCGCCGAGCAGATACAACCCGGCAAAAAACAGCGCCATCGCCGTGGCCCGCAGGCGCGGTTCAACCACGTCCTGAATCGCCGTGTACACACAGGTGTAGAAGTTGTAGGCGAACAGCCAGCCCACACTGAACACCGCGACGAACACCCCGATCTCGATGCGCCCGGCATGCAGCGCCCACGCCGTGCACAGGGTCGAGATGATCAGGCTGAACGCGGCAAACAGCAGTCGCCCGTTAGCCACCCGCTGGTGAATCTTGTCGGCGATCCAGCCACCGAGGGTCAGGCCGATCAACCCGGTTACCCCGACGATCACCCCGGTCGCCACCGCCGCGTCCTGCAACGGCATCAGAAAATAACGCTGGAGCATCGGCACCAGAAACGAGTTGCAGGCGTAGGTCGCGAAGTTGAAGCACAGCCCGGCCATCACCAGCCACAGGAAGGTCGGCACGGCGAGGACCCGGCGGATCGGCCTGTCGACTTTCTCCTGAGACACCTGCACGGTTTCCGCCGCACCGCGCTTGGGTTCCTTGATGAAGAACATGAACACCGCCAGCACCAGCCCCGGCACGGCGGCGATGAAGAACGGCGCGCGCCAGCTGTCGAACGCCTTGACCATCCAGCCGATGGTGAAGAAGGCCAGCAGCAGTCCCAGCGGCAGGCCGAGCATGAAAATGCCCATGGCCCGGGCCCGGCGATGGGCCGGGAACAGATCGCCGATCAGCGAGTTGGCGGCGGGCGCGTAACTGGCTTCACCAATGCCGATACCCATGCGCACCAGCAGGAAACTCCAGAAACTGCCGACCAGACCGTTGACCGCCGTCAGCGCGCTCCAGGTCGCCAGGCCCCAGCCCATCAGTTTGCTGCGCGAACCGGTGTCGGCCAGGCGGCCCAGTGGTAATCCGGCAATCGCGTAAACCAGAGTGAACGCGGTGCCGACGATCCCCAGCTGAAAATCGCTGAGGTGCCATTCCATGCGGATCGGCTCGATGATGATCGCCGGGATGGTGCGATCAAAGAAGTTGAACAGGTTGGCAAGGAACAGCAGGAACAGAATGCGCCAGGCATTCGCCGCTTGGGTCGAGTTCTGCATGGGTCCGTCTCTTTATTGTTATTAGGGCTTCACTGCCAACGCATCGAGCCCGGAACCTGCAATCTAGTCACGCTCGTCGGGGCTGTCTGTGATCATTCGCAAGCCTGATGACGGGCCATGGCCGTGTAACGAAACGTAAGCCCTTGAAATGCTTCGAATCCCCCGAAAACCGGGGGTTTTGCAGAAAAATCCGGCAATGAAAAAATACTTTCACGCCCCCCTTCCCAACGCCGTGGCGAAGCCTAGAATGGCCGCCGGATCCGTCCGGATCCTGCCGATCAACCCCTTTGATATCCCGCCCATGTCCGAAGTCAGTCCGTGTCTGAATTGCGGTGCCTGCTGTTCCCATTTTCGTGTGTCATTTTTCTGGGGTGAATGCGCATCCTCCGGCGGGACCGTGCCCGATGAACTGGTCACCCAGATCACGCCCAGCCGGGTCGCGATGATCGGCACCGACCGCAAGGCGCCGCGCTGCACCGCGCTGGAGGGCGAAGTCGGAACAGCCGTGAGTTGCACGATCTACGACAAGCGTTCCAGCCCCTGCCGGGAGTTCGAAGCGTCGTGGGAAAACGGCGAACAGAATACCGACTGCGACAAGGCACGTGCCCGTTTCGGCCTGCCACCGCTGCAACCGCACTGGAACGAAGTCGCCTGAATTCAGGCGCTTCAACGCTTAGAGCCAATCGCTATGACGCTAATGCCGAAATCATTAGCGCCAATGTGCCACTACCGCTTGCACGGCAAAAACCGCCTCTATACTGCAAACATTCGCCTGCGTTGATGACGCAGTAAGGACGTATTCAGAGACGGGGCATGCTATGGAGTGGCTTGGTTTGCAATTTGTTGCCGAGCAGCCGGAGAGCGGGCAGGTCATCCTCAATTGCACACACAATCCCCTGTTGGTGCTGGTGGCCTATCTGGTTGCCTGCGCCGCGAGTTTTGCCACCCTCGACATGGCCGAACGGGTCGCCCACGCTGAAGAGCCCGGTTCGCAACGCCTGTGGCGCTGGATCGGCGCAACCTGCCTGGCCGGCGGCATCTGGGCGATGCACTTCATCAGCATGCTGGCGTTCCAGGCGCCGATCGACATCCAGTACGACCTGCCCGTGACCCTGTTTTCCCTGGTGATCGCGTTACTGGCGTCCTGGCTGGCGATGCACACCCTGAGCACGCCCCAACCGAACCTGCTGCAGTACCTCAAGACCGCCATCGTCATCGGCCTCGGCATCGCCGGCATGCATTACGTCGGCATGGCCGCCATCGAATCCGCCGCCACGGCCTACTACGAGCCCACCCTGTTCCTGTCGTCGATCGTGATCGCCATCGGCGCCAGCTTCGCGGCGTTGTGGGTCGCCGGCAACTTGCGCGAAGGCAGTGGCCTGCACATCCAGATGCTCAAATACCTGGCCGCGCTGATTCTCGGCGCCGGCATCCTCAGCATGCATTTCACTGGCATGGCGGCGCTGCAACTGGTGCTGCCCGAGGGGCAATTGCCGACCCTGGCGTCGCAATCCAGTCACTTGCAGTTGGGCCTCACCGTCGCCCTGATCACGTTGCTGATCCTGGGCAGCGCGATCAGCGCCGCGCTGGCCGACAAGAAGCTGCAGAACAAGGAACACGATCTGCGCCGGGTCAACGCCCTGCTCAGCCAGCTTGATCAGGCGCGCATGTCGCTGCAGCACGTGGCCAACTACGACGCCCTGACCAACCTGATCAACCGACGCGGTTTCAATCAGATCTTCGCCGAAAAACTCAGTCAGAAATCCAGCGAAGGCGGGATGCTGGCAGTGATGTTCCTCGACATCGACCACTTCAAACGCATCAACGACAGCCTCGGCCATGACGCCGGCGACGAACTGCTCAAGGTCATCGCCCAGCACATCAAGGGCTCGGTGCGCAGCCATGAAGACGTGGTGGCGCGATTCGGCGGCGACGAGTTCTGCATCCTCATCGGCCTGCGCGACCGCGAAGAAGCGCGCAATCTGGCTCAGCGCATCATGCTCAAGATGAAAGAACCGATCGAACTTGCCGGACGACGCATGGTGATGACCACCAGCATCGGCATCAGCCTGTTTCCCGAGGACGGCTCGACCTGCGATGAACTGCTCAAGCATGCGGATCTGGCGCTGTACCAATCCAAAGGCGCCGGGCGCAACGGCGTGCACTTTTTCGATTCCAACCTGAAAAACCGCGCCAGCCTCGAACTGCAACTGGAGGAAGAGCTGCGCCACGCGCTGCGTCAGGAAAACGGTCTGCTGCTGTATTACCAGCCGATCTTCGAACTCAAGACCGGCAAGGTCACCAAGCTTGAAGCGCTGATCCGCTGGCAGCACCCGGTGCACGGCCTGCTCACCCCGGATCGCTTCATTGCCATCGCCGAAAACAACGGCCTGATTGCCGAGCTCGACAACTGGGTCCTGCGCAAGGCCTGTGAAGATCTCGGCGAGCTGTCGCGCCATGGCTGTGAAGAGCTGAAGATTGCCTGGAACTGCTCACCGCTGAACCTGGCCCGGGAAGAGCTGGCCAATGAAATCGAGCACGCCTTGCGCAGCGCCGGGGTCGCCCCGGAACGGCTGGAACTGGAGGTCACCGAAAACGCCTTGATGGGCAACATCGCCAACACCCTGGTGCTGCTGCGGCAGATCCGCGCCCTCGGCGTGTCATTGTCGATCGACGACTTCGGCACCGGCTATTCGTCGCTGGCCTATCTCAAGCGCCTGCCGCTCAACACCCTCAAGGTCGACCGCTCGTTCATCCTCGACATCCCCAAGGCCACCGCCGACATGGAAATCGTCCAGGCGATCATCGTCATGGCGCACACCCTGCATTTGCAGGTGGTCACCGAAGGCGTCGAAAGCCTGGAGCAATACGAATTCCTCGAGCGCTCGGGCTGCGACTTCATTCAGGGCTACCTGCTCAGCCGTCCGGTGCCACTGGCCGAACTGCGCCCGGTACTGGAGGAAATCAACCAGCGCAAACACGCGCACGTGCTCAATCCGCTGAGTCTGGCGCGCGGTACATTTGCACCAGTGTCGCTGGATCCTTCTGCAAAAAACCTTGTGCCCCATGCAGGCGCATCAGTTGTGCGGCCAATCCGCTGATCGGTGTGGCCGAGCCGGTTTCCCGGGAAAATTTCACCGCGGTATCCAGATCCTTGAGCAGCGTGCGCACGTGCCATTTCACCGGCTCGAAACGGCTTTCGGCCATTTGCGGTGCAAGAATCTGCAACGGTTTGGAATCGGCAAAACCACCGGCCAGCGCATCGGCGATAAGGCTGGCATCGACCCCGGCCTGCTCGGCCAGCGCCACCACTTCGGCGATCACCAAAGCGTTGCAGGCGACGATCATCTGATTGCAGGCCTTGGTCACCTGACCGGCGCCGACGCCACCCATGTGCGTGACGCGCTGCCCGAGTTCGAGCAGTACCGGTCGTACGCGATCAAGATCCGCTGCATCACCGCCCACCATGATCGCCAGGCTGCCGGCTTCGGCGCCGACCACCCCGCCGGACACCGGCGAATCGAGCCAGGCCATGCCTGTCTTGTCGGCCAGTTCGGCGGCCATTTCACGGGTGGCCGTCGGTTCGAGGCTGGAAAAATCCACCAGCAACTGACCGGGTTTCGCCCCCTCAGCCACGCCGGCCGGACCGAACACCACTTCGCGCACCACCGCCGTGTCGGCCAGGCACAGCATCAGCACGTCAGCTTGCTCACAGAGTTCGGCGGGAGTCGCCACCTGCCGGGCGCCGGCCTCGACCAGCGGCGCGCACTTGGCCGGGTTGCGGTTCCACACGGTCAGCGGGTAACCGGCGGCCAGCAGACGGCGGCACATCGGCAGGCCCATCAGGCCGATTCCGGCAAAACCCAACGAAGGTCGCGTTGACATCATTTAGCCTCCTTTTGATTAAAGATCGCCGAATAATGGCCGATCCATCATCAATCAGGAAAGGATTCCCCCGCGCGGCACTCAGGTCATACCCCCTGACGCACGGGCCAAACACGCGCAAGAAAAAGACGCGAGATTCCCATTCCGTGAGGTTCGACGACAGCGGTCGATGAACCAACCAGTCCAGGTAGATGGCGCTCAATGACTTCTAAAAACAATCCGGCCACTGCGGTATCCGATCTGACTCTGAGCCCTGCGGCGAACAGCCCTGCCCCGATGAAGCCATTGCCCCCCTCGCGCCCGCTGGGCACCCAGCAATACCTGTACTTCACCGAAACCAATACCGACCGCATCCTCGACAACCTCGATGGCCTGCGTGACCTGGTGTTCCCGCGCCCGCCGCACCTGGAGGGCGACAACGAACAGCACAACGATCAGGAATTCCCGTCGGTGTGCCTGATCGGCCTCGGTCGCTGCGGTTCCAACATCGCCCTCGACGTGGCGGAGCTGGTGTACAACGCGCGCAAGTTCTACCTCAACGAATTCAACAGCGAAGATCGCGCGGCTGACCGTCGCCTGGCCTCCGACAAAGGCTACAGCCCGGCCCAGTGGATCAAGCAGAACCTGCGGATCGGCCCGAACAAGTCGACCAAACCGGTGTTCCTGGTGGAACCGCTGGTGATGCTCGGCGACCTAGACAAGGACATTGCCGGGCGTATCCGTTTCTCGCGCAAGGGCGAAAAAAGCGGTTTCCTGCGCGACTACAGCAAGATGAAGATCATGGACTTGTCCGAAGTCCACGCCGGTGGCGCCGGTAACGCGCCGATTCTCGGCCAGTACCTGGCGAAGATCATCCTCAACAAGGACACCCAGCGTTTCTCCAGCCCTGACTGGAAAATGATCCACTCGTACCTGATCGACAGCTGCGGCATCAAGGCCAACCAGTCGCGCCTGTATTTCTCGATCTTCAGTGCCGGCGGTGGTACCGGTTCGGGCATGGCCTCGGAATTCGGCCTGGCCCAGCAGCACTCGTACATGAACAAGACGTTCGACACCAAGCCGATGGACGAGCATGACGGCAAGAGCGGTCATTCCTTCGTGTTCGAACCGATCTTCACCAGCGGCATCTGCGTGCTGCCGAACATTTCCGACCACCGCAGCGAAATGTCCGAGGCGCTGCACATCAACGCCGGTCGTCTGCTGTGCAAATACCTCTCGGAAGAATGGGATTTCTCGTACAACTTCGCCAACGAAGACAGCAGCGAAGCCAGCGTCATGGGCCGTATCCGCCCATGGAACGCGATGATGCTGATTTCCAACGACATCATGCGTTACGCCGAAGAGAGCGATGACGGCAACATCCAGAATATTGATGTCAATGCGATGGAGAAGCACGCCAACCAATACATCTCGCAGCAGATCTTCAACATTCTGACGGCCCAGGCAGTCACGACCGACTACGACCAGAACTATTTCCGCCGCGCCGGCATCGACATCGGCGAGACCATTCGCCTGGACGCCAACGACCTGTTCATGAGTCTGGCTGGCCCGGTGGCGATTGCCTACGCCGAATCCGTGGTGCCGGAAACCCCGCCGCCAAGCAGTGACAAGTTCAAAGTATTCGACAAAGAGCCGCAGCGCCTGAACATCGACGACCTGTTTTTCCGCTCGATCGACCTGCCGCACTTCAATAAAGTGACCCAGGCCATCGAAGGCATCAGCCTGCTGCCGATCGAGTCCAAGCGTTATCGCGCCTCGCTTGAGCAATACAAGAAC
The DNA here is from genome assembly GCF_002112855.1 of Pseudomonas sp. B40(2017). Lineage (NCBI taxonomy): Bacteria > Pseudomonadati > Pseudomonadota > Gammaproteobacteria > Pseudomonadales > Pseudomonadaceae > Pseudomonas > Pseudomonas sp. B40(2017). Next base: position 597,929 of record NZ_NEIT01000005.1, on the reverse strand, counting down.
TCCGGCTACGACGCGGCTGCGCTGCACGACCTGCACTTCTTCAAGAACTGCTCGTCGGTGGTCTCGATCGTTTCGCTGCCGAAAGACTACAAGCTGTCGTACATGGACCTGAACCGGTTGAAGACTCACCTCAACAGCCTGTTCCCCAACACCACGCTCAAGCGCTACGCGCTGGTGATCGGCGCCTCGGCCAACCTGTCGCTGACCACCCTGATCGCCAAGAGCCCGTGCCTGTCGGACGACTTCCTGACGCTGATCGTGGCATTCATCAAGCGTTGCTTTGCCAAGACGCCGTACCGTTTCGACGAGACCCTGGACAACTCGATCCTCGATTTCATCATTCAGGAAGAGTTCGACGAGGACCGCATCGACGACCTGCTCAACGAATTCGAGAACCCGGCGAAGATCCTCGATACCAACTGGTACGCGATCAAGCCGATGTACGAGAAGAAGTACCGCGAGTTGATCAACGACAAAGAGAAGTTTGTCTCGATCAATGACATTCGCCTGTCGCGCGATTGCGTGAAGAAGTCGATCAAGTACCTGCGCGAGATCTACCGTCACCGGATCGGCAAGACCAAGGTTATTTCCCTCAATAACCATACGGGCAAGACTTACACGGTCTGATCCAGACCCGAGTCGCCCCATTCGCGAGCAAGTCGAATCGTCGCACCGCCGCTCCCACATTTGGAATGCATTCCCCTGTGGGAGCGGGCTTGCTCGCGAAGAGGCCCGCTAATTCACTGAAGATTTCAGCCTTTCCAACATCCCGAAACAATTAAGCAGCCGTCAGGCTGCTCAATAAACTGTGCCCGTTACGTTTACGTCACCGTTATGCCACCCCCGCCTGTGGCATTTCTCTACGGCAATCGGCCATCACGCTACTCCGCTACACACTTTTTGCCGGTCAGCGCCCGCACCAACAAGGTGCAACCCGTCAGGTCGCCGCCCTTTCCTGGATCAGGATCCACGGCCGGACTACCACCGCCCACATCTCGGGATCACGCTCGAAGATATCCAGCGCCCGCGTTTCAGACAGCTTGGCGACCTTGTCTTCGGCCAGCCAGGCAGCAACTTTCTCGCCCTGATCCGATGCCACGGCCTCGGCGACCGCGATCAAATCCAGGCTGGCGTCGACCCACAATAGGGCACCCTGGGCATAGAAGCGCTCCAACTCTTTCCAGGTAATAGATGCGGTTTCACCAAGCAGCTTGGCATAGAGGGTGCTAGGTTCTTGATTCATGGGACTGTCCGGAAAAGAAATCGGCGCGAATGATAACGTCGGTGGTCCGGCAGAAAAACCCGGTTGCAAAAGGCCGTACCGAATGAAAAGAGCAGGAACGCCAAGGAATGCTGATGATTGGGGCATAAGCCCTCTGAACGTCCCGCCGCAATTCTGTCTTTTTCTTTCATTAAAGCGACACCCTCAGGTTTTGCCCCCTGGCGCCAGCTTCCCAGGCCAACAACCGGCGCTCTACACTGTACCGGTACAGTTGCCGGGGGGCTTTTCCGGAGGGTATCGCCCAGATATCTGTCCCGGTTCTGCTGCTACGGCGTCAGGACTCTAAAAAAATACAACAGTAAGAGTGGAGCACTATGACTAAGGCTACTAAGCAGATTTCCAAACTGTTTGCCGCTATGGTTCTGGCCGGGGTTGCCAGCCATTCGTTCGCAGCTGACACCATCAAGATCGGTATCGCCGGCCCTAAAACCGGTCCAGTAGCCCAGTACGGCGACATGCAGTTCAGTGGCGCGAAAATGGCCATCGAGCAGATCAACGCCAAGGGCGGCGTCGACGGCAAGAAGCTCGAAGCCGTTGAATACGATGACGCCTGCGATCCCAAACAAGCGGTAGCGGTCGCGAACAAGGTCGTCAACGACGGCGTCAAATTCGTGGTCGGTCACCTGTGCTCCAGCTCCACCCAGCCTGCTTCGGACATCTACGAAGACGAAGGCGTGATCATGATCACCCCGGCTGCCACCAGCCCGGACATCACCAACCGTGGTTACAAAATGGTCTTCCGCACCATCGGTCTGGACAGCGCCCAGGGCCCTGCCGCCGGTAACTACATTGCCGATCACGTGAAGCCGAAAATCGTCGGCGTGCTGCACGACAAGCAGCAGTACGGTGAAGGCATCGCCACCGCCGTCAAATCCACCCTCGAGAAGAAAGGCACCAAGGTTGCCGTGTTCGAAGGCGTCAACGCCGGCGACAAGGACTTCTCCGCGATCATCGCCAAGCTCAAGCAAGCCAACGTCGACTTCGTCTACTACGGCGGCTACCACCCGGAGCTGGGCCTGATCCTGCGTCAAGCCCAGGAAAAAGGCCTGAAAGCCAAATTCATGGGTCCGGAAGGCGTGGGTAACGACTCGATCACCCAGATCGCCAAGGACGCGTCCGAAGGCCTGCTGGTGACCCTGCCGAAATCCTTCGACCAGGATCCGGCCAACGTGGCCCTGGCCGATGCATTCAAGGCCAAGAAAGAAGACCCGAGCGGTCCGTTCGTGTTCCCGTCCTACTCGGCCGTTGAAGTGATTGCCGAAGGTATCAAGGCTGCCAAGTCCGAAGATGCTGCCAAGGTGGCTGAAGCCATCCACAAAGGCACCTTCAAGACACCTACCGGCGACCTGAGCTTCGACGACAAGGGCGACCTGAAGGACTTCAAATTCGTGGTTTACGAGTGGCACAACGGCAAACCTAAAACCGAAGTGTCGCCTCAGTAAGGCGCTGCCTGACTGACTGCCAATAAAGCCCACGGCGTGCCGTGGGCTTTGTTTTACGAATGTATTGGGCCGCGCTGGCGTGATCCGCCAGTCTCCCCACCTGAAAATCTCAAAACCGTCATCAGCGGTTCGCTGGCAAAACCCGGATTCGAAGTGGATATAGATCCACGGGACCGGGCGGGAAAATGACTCCACCAGTGAAATGCGTATCAGGTTTTTAGGAGCGCTGTAATGCCTGACATCTATCACTTCTTCCAACAGCTGGTTAACGGCTTGAACGTTGGCAGCATGTATGCCCTGATCGCCATCGGCTACACGATGGTCTACGGCATCATTGGAATGATCAACTTCGCCCACGGCGAGGTGTACATGATCGGTTCCTACGTGGCGTTCATCGCCATCGCCGGGCTGACCATGATGGGACTCGAAAGCGTCCCGCTGCTGATGACCGTGGCGTTCATCGCCAGCATCGTCGTCACCAGTTCCTACGGTTACAGCATCGAACGCATTGCCTACCGCCCGTTGCGCGGCAGCAACCGTCTGATCCCGCTGATTTCCGCGATCGGTATGTCGATCTTCCTGCAGAACACGGTTCTGCTGGCGCAAGACTCCAAGGACAAAGCAATCCCCAACCTGATTCCGGGCAACTTCGCCTTCGGCCCGGGTGGCGCACATGAAGTGCTGATTTCCTACATGCAAATCGTGGTGTTCGTGGTGACCCTGATCGCCATGCTCGGCCTCACGCTGTTCATCTCCCGCTCTCGCCTGGGCCGCGCCTGCCGCGCCTGCGCCGAAGACATCAAGATGGCCAACCTGCTGGGCATCAACACCAACAACATCATCGCCCTGACCTTCGTCATCGGTGCTGCGCTGGCGGCCGTCGCGGCCGTGCTGCTGAGCATGCAATACGGCGTGATCAACCCGAACGCCGGTTTCCTCGTCGGCCTCAAGGCCTTCACCGCCGCGGTACTGGGCGGGATCGGCAGCATCCCCGGCGCGATGCTCGGCGGGCTGGTGCTCGGGGTGGCGGAAGCCTTTGGCGCCGATATCTTCGGCGACCAGTACAAGGACGTCGTGGCTTTCGGCTTGTTGGTTCTGGTGCTGTTGTTCCGTCCGACCGGCATTCTGGGCCGTCCGGAGGTTGAGAAAGTATGACTAGGAATCTTAAACAGGCGCTGTTCAGCGCCTTGCTGGTCTGGGCCGTGGCCTATCCGGTACTGGGTCTGAAACTGACCATCGTCGGCATCAACCTGGAAGTGCACAACACCAGCCCGGCCATTCTGGCGACCATCGCCATCTGCTCGGTGCTGATGTTCCTGCGAGTGCTGTTCAACCAGCAGATCAGCAAGGCGTGGCGTTCGTCGCCGGGCATGCCGCTGATCCCGGCCAAGGCCAGCAACTTCCTGACCCTGCCTTCCACCCAGCGCTACTTCATCATCGCGCTGATCATCGGTGCGCTGGTGTGGCCGTTCTTCGGCTCCCGTGGCGCGGTGGACATCGCGACGCTGATCCTGATCTACGTGATGCTCGGCCTGGGCCTGAACATCGTGGTCGGTCTGGCCGGTCTGCTCGACCTGGGTTACGTCGGTTTCTACGCCGTCGGCGCCTACAGCTACGCGCTGCTGTCGCACTACTACGGCCTGAGCTTCTGGATCTGCCTGCCGATCGCCGGCCTGATGGCGGCGACGTTCGGCTTCCTGCTCGGCTTCCCGGTGTTGCGTCTGCGCGGCGACTACCTGGCGATCGTGACCCTCGGTTTCGGGGAAATCATCCGCCTGTTCCTGCGTAACCTGACCGACATCACCGGCGGCCCTAACGGCATCAGCAACATCGAGAAACCGACGTTCTTCGGCCTGACCTTCGAACGCAAGGCTGCGGAAGGCCTGCAAACCTTCCATGAGTATTTCGGCCTGCAATACAACTCGATCAACAAGGTGATCTTCCTCTACCTGGTCGCCCTGCTGCTGGCGCTGGCGGCGCTGTTCATCATCAACCGCCTGCTGCGCATGCCGATCGGCCGTGCGTGGGAAGCGCTGCGTGAAGACGAAATTGCCTGCCGTGCGCTGGGTCTCAACCCGACCGTGATCAAGCTCTCGGCGTTTACCCTGGGCGCGAGCTTCGCCGGTTTCGCCGGCAGCTTCTTCGCCGCCCGTCAGGGTCTGGTGACGCCGGAATCGTTCACCTTCATCGAGTCCGCCATCATCCTCGCCATCGTGGTGCTGGGTGGCATGGGCTCGCAGTTGGGCGTGATTCTCGCGGCCGTGGTGATGATCCTGCTGCCGGAAATGATGCGTGAGTTCAGTGAGTACCGCATGTTGATGTTCGGCGCCCTGATGGTGCTGATGATGATCTGGCGACCTCAAGGTCTGCTGCCCATGCAACGTCCTCACATGGAGCTGCGCAAATGAGCCGCGAGATCCTGAAAGTCGAAAATCTGAGCATGCGCTTCGGCGGCCTGCTGGCGGTCAACGGCGTGGCCCTGACCGTCAAAGAGAAACAGGTGGTTGCACTGATCGGGCCGAACGGCGCGGGCAAGACCACCGTGTTCAACTGCCTGACCGGTTTCTACCAGCCATCGGGCGGCAGCATCCTGCTGGACGGCGAGCCGATCCACGGCCTGCCGGGCCACAAGATCGCCCTCAAAGGCGTGGTGCGCACCTTCCAGAACGTGCGCCTGTTCAAGGACATGACGGCGGTCGAGAACCTGTTGATCGCCCAGCACCGTCACCTGAACACCAACTTCCTGTCCGGCCTGTTCAAGACTCCGGCGTTTCGCAAGAGCGAGCGTGAGGCCATGGAGTTCGCCGAGTACTGGCTGGAAAAGGTCAACCTCAAAGAGTTCGCCAACCGCCCTGCCGGCACCCTGGCTTACGGTCAGCAGCGTCGCCTGGAAATCGCCCGCTGCATGATGACCCGTCCGCGGATCCTCATGCTCGACGAACCGGCCGCCGGCCTGAACCCGAAGGAAACCGAAGACCTCAAGGCGCTGATCAGCGTGCTGCGTGAAGAGCACAACGTGACCGTGCTGCTGATCGAACACGACATGAAACTGGTCATGAGCATTTCTGACCATATCGTCGTGATCAACCAGGGCACGCCTCTGGCCGACGGCACGCCGGAACAGATCCGCGACAATCCTGAAGTGATCAAAGCCTACCTGGGGGAAGCGTAAATGCTGCAGTTCGAAAACGTTTCCACCTTCTACGGCAAGATCCAGGCGCTGCACAGCGTCAACGTCGAAGTCCGCCAGGGCGAGATCGTGACCCTGATCGGCGCCAACGGTGCCGGCAAGTCCACGCTGCTGATGACGCTGTGCGGTTCGCCGCAGGCCCACAGCGGCAGCATCCGTTACATGGGTGAGGAACTGGTCGGCCAGGACTCGTCGCAGATCATGCGCAAGAGCATTGCCGTGGTGCCGGAAGGTCGTCGGGTGTTTGCCCGTCTGACCGTCGAAGAAAACCTGTCCATGGGCGGATTCTTCACCGACAAGGGCGACTATCAGGAACAGATGGACAAGGTTCTCGGACTTTTCCCACGCCTGAAAGAACGCTTCAACCAGCGCGGCGGCACCATGTCCGGCGGCGAACAGCAAATGCTCGCCATCGGCCGTGCGCTGATGAGCAAGCCGAAACTGCTGCTGCTCGACGAGCCGTCGCTGGGCCTGGCACCGATCATCATCCAGCAGATCTTCGACATCATCGAACAGCTGCGCAAGGACGGTGTGACGGTGTTCCTGGTCGAACAGAACGCCAACCAGGCGCTGAAAATCGCCGACCGCGCCTACGTTCTGGAGAACGGCCGGGTGGTGATGCAAGGCACCGGCGAAGCGCTGCTGACCGACCCGAAAGTGCGCGAGGCGTACCTCGGCGGTTGATCGATCGCTTCAAAAAAAACGGCCTTCGGGCCGTTTTTTTTGTGCCCGGCAAAAAAACTTTTACTGATCGCTGTAACGCATCGCTGAGTCGTTTCTCTAGTGGGGCAAGCAAGCGCAATCGCTTGTTCAAACCCAAGTTCAAACCGGAGAAACATCATGACTGCTACCACCCGCACCCTGTCCGCCACCGCCCTGGTTCTGGCCCTCGGTTCCGCCCTGAGCATCGCTGCCGTCACCACCGCCCACGCCGCTGACGACAACATGGAAAAATGCTTCGGCGTGGCCATGAAAGGCAAGAACGATTGCGCCGCAGGCGCAGGCACCACCTGTGCCGGCACCGCGAAAATGGATCATCAGGCCAACGCCTGGAAACTGGTCCCGAAAGGCACCTGCACCACCACTGAAAGCAAAACCTCGCCGACCGGTTTCGGTCAGCTCGAAGCGTTCAAAGCCAAGTCCTGATCCGGGAGCCGCCCGAGTGTCGATCATGATCACATCCTGCGACCATGCCTTGCGCCGCACTCGGGCAGCCCTCACCGGGCTCCCGTCCCGTGCCGGGCTGGGACTCAAGAGCGAGCACTTCAGCGAAGTGCTCGACTCACGTCCGGACATCGGTTTCTTCGAAGTCCACGCCGAAAACTACATGGTGGCCGGCGGACCGTTTCACCACTTTCTGGGATTGATTCGCGAGGGGTATCCGCTGTCGCTGCACGGCGTCGGACTGTCCATCGGGGCCGAAGGCCCGCTGGATGTCCAGCACCTCAAACGCCTGGCCGCGCTGATCGAGCGCTATCAACCCCACTCCTTTTCCGAACACCTGGCCTGGTCGAGCCATGGACCGGTGTTTCTCAATGACTTGTTGCCCCTGGCCTACGACACGCCGACGCTGAACCGCGTCTGCGACCACATCGACCAGGTACAAAGCACCCTCAAACGTCCGATGCTGCTGGAAAACCCGGCGACCTACCTGGCATTCGAGCGCTCGACCATCGACGAAGCCGATTTCATCCGTGAGGTCATCCGGCGCACTGGCTGCGGTCTGTTGCTGGACGTGAACAATGTCTACGTCTCATGCATCAACCATCAGCGCGATCCCCTGACTTACCTCGATGCACTGCCGCTGCACGCGGTAGGCGAGGTTCATCTGGCGGGGTTTGCCGAAGATTCCGACAGCCTCGGTGATCGCTTGCTGATCGACGATCACGGCGCACCGATCGATCAAGCGGTCTGGTCGCTGTACCGGCTGGCGCTGGAACGTGTCGGCCCGGTGGCGACGCTGATCGAACGGGACAATCAGGTGCCGGCCTTCAAGGTGCTGTTGGCGGAAGCGCAGCAGGCCGACGAGCTGTTGCTGTGCGCGGGAGGTCGGCCATGAGCACTCAAGCCGCATTCAGCGCAGCGTTGCTCGATATCGCTCTGCCCTGCCCCGACGGTTTGTACAGTGCCAACGGCGCCGATCCGGCCAGCCGTTTCGCGGTGTACCGCAACAACGTGCAGGGTTCGTTGATCAATGCACTGTCCGACGGTTATCCCGTGGTGATGCAGTTGGTGAGTGACGAATTCTTTCGGGCCATGGCCGGAGTTTTTGTGCAAAGCCATCCGCCCCACAATCCGATGATGAGCTATTACGGCGGTGAGCTGGCGGACTTCATCAGCGGGTTCGAACCTGCCTCGAGCGTTCCCTATCTGGCCGACGTCGCAAGGCTGGAACGCCTGCGTACGCTGGCCTATCACGCGGCCGATGCGTTGCCTCTGAGTCAGGAGCGGATCGCCACTGTATTTGCAGACGCCGATGCGCTGAATGAACTGCGCATCGGCCTGCACCCTTCGCTGTATCTGCTCGATTCAAACTTCGCCGTGGTGGACATCTGGGCCGCGCATCAGCACGACGCGACCCTGGTCGGGATCGATCTGCATCACGCCCAACACGCGCTGATCCTGCGTAATGAACTGGAGGTCGAGGTGTTCGCCGTGGATCGCGGCGCCAGCCAGTTCATTCGCCAGCTCAAGGCCGGCCTGTCACTCACGCAGGCTCTGGAATCCGCCGAGGCCTTCGACCTCAGCCAGACCCTCGCCCTGCTGATCAGTCGCCAAGTCATCACTCATTTCCATCCAAAGGTGTCGTCATGAACAGCCTCATTGTCCGCGCCATCGCGCTGCTGGAAAAAATCCCCCACAGTCTGATCGCTTTCATCGCGCGTTTTTCCATCGCAGCGGTGTTCTGGAAATCCGGGCAGACCAAGGTCGAAGGGCTGGCCGTCGACCTGATCAATGGCACCTTCGAGTTCGGCTGGCCGCGTCTGGCCGACTCGACGATTCCACTGTTCAAGAGCGAATACCACGTGCCGCTGCTGTCGCCGGAAATCGCCGCGCACTTGGCAGCGTTCGCCGAACACTTTTTCCCGATCCTGATCCTCATCGGCTTCGCCACGCGCTTTTCGGCGCTGGCATTGCTGGGCATGACCCTGACCATTCAACTGTTCGTGTATCCCGATGCCTACCCGACCCACGGCACCTGGATGGCGGTGTTGCTGTACCTGATGGCCACCGGGCCGGGAAAAGTGTCGATCGATCACCTGATCGCCCGGCACTACAACCGGTCCAGCGCTTCGCCGCTGAGTTTGAACCAGCCGATCAGGTAATCCGCCAGTACCTGAGTGCGTTTCGGTAGCCCGCCCTGATACGGATGCACCAGATACATCGGCATGCGGCGGGTCTGAAAATCGCGCAGGAGCCAGCGCAATCGGCCGTCAGCCAATTCCGTCTGCAACAGATAGGACGGCAGGCGAGCGATCCCGGCGCCGGCCAGTGCGGCTTTCTTCAACAGGTTGTAGTGATTGCTGGCGAACGGTCCCGACACCCGCACCCGCAGCAGTTCGTGCTGTTGGTGATAGAGCCATTCCTCGCGACCGCTGTAATGACTGTTGAGCAGACAACGGTGCTCGGCCAGCGCCTGCGGCGTCAGCGGTTCGCCAAAGCGCTCCAGATAGTCAGGGCTGGCGCAGGTCATTTCCTGCCAGGCCAGCAGCGGCCTGGCCACCAGTCGTTCGTCATTGGCCACCTCGGTGCGGATCGCCAGATCGAAGCCGTCACGGGACAGGTCGCGGTAGCTGTTGTTCAGCTCCAGCTCAATCTGCACTTCGGGGTATTTCTGCGAGAAATCCAGCAACAGGCCATCGAAGAAGGTTTCTCCCAGCGACACCGGAACGGTCATACGCACCGGGCCGGCCATGTCGTCCTTCAATCGCGCCAATGCCTGACGCGCTCTTTCAACCTGGACGACAAGCGCCTGAGCCTGTGGCAACAATGCCGCACCGGCCGCCGTCAGGCTAAGACGACGCGTGGTGCGTTGCAGCAACACCACGGAAAACCGCGCCTCCAACTGACTGATGCGCTTGGACAACTGTCCCTTGCTGCACCCCAGTTGCTGCGCCGCCAGGGTAAAGCTGCCGGCCTCGATCAACACCGCGAACGCCGCCAGATCATCCATCTCGCTCATGGATTGTTTCCAATTGAAAACCAAAGGTTGCCCATTAGTGCGCTTATCCGCAGAAAAAACCACTCTAGACTGAAACCTCGTTCAATCACTTGAGGCAATCACGATGAAAATTCTGTTGATCGGCGCGGGCGGCACCATCGGTTCGGCCGTGGACAAAGAGCTGTCGCAGCGTCATGAAGTCATTCGTATCGGTCGCAGCAGCGGCGATTATCAGGTGGATATCAGCGACAGCGCATCGATTCGCAAGCTGTTCGAACAGACCGGCAAGTTCGACGCGCTGGTCTGCGCCGCCGGCAACGTAACCTTCGCCCCGCTGGGTGACATGACCGAGGACAGCTTCGCCCTCGGCCTGAAAGACAAGTTGATGGGCCAGGTCAATCTGCTGCTGATCGGCCGCGAATTCGCCAACGACGGCGCCTCGTTCACCTTCACCACCGGCGTACTCAGTCACGATCCGATCCGCAGCGGCGCGTCGGCTGCACTGGTCAACGGCGCGCTGGACAGCTTCGTGCGGGCCGCCGCCATCGAACTGCCACGCGGTCTGCGCGTAAACTCGATCAGCCCGACCGTGCTGGTCGAAGCCATGGGCAGCTACGCCCCATACTTCCGTGGCTACAAGCCGGTTCCTGCGGCGGATGTGGCATTGGCCTACGCCAAAAGTGTCGAAGGCTTGCAGACAGGTCAGACATTTCACGTGGGCTAAACCCTTGTGATGAACGGTCAGCCTGCGTAACGTGGCGGCACTTGTCTGGAGAGCCAAAGATGCGTGTTGCCCGTTCCCTGATCGTTGTTGCCCTGCTCCCGTTGTTTGCCGCGTGCCAGTTGTTCGATGGCGCGCGGGAAAGCGCCTCCCACGTCGGCCAGACGCGGATGCAGGGGCAACTGACCGCTGCCGACGGCAAACTGGTGTTCCAGGCCTGCGGCGAGCAGCGCCAATACGTAGTCAATGACATCGGCGGCACCAGCGTCCTGCAAGAGGCCGCCACCCTGGCCGATGAGCAAGGCAAGCTGTTCGCCGACGTGCGCGGGAAGATCGCCGGCGACCGCCTCGACCTGACCCAGCTCTATCGCGTCGAACGCTCCGGCACTGCCTGCGACGATCCCAACTTCAAACAGTTGATCCTGCGCGCCGCCGGTCATGGCCCGGAATGGAACGTCAAGGTCAGCGGCAAGGGCCTGGTCATCGACCGCGAAGGCCAGCCGCCGCTCGCCGTGCCTTACGTCGAAGAACAACTGGGCGATGGCCGCTTCAACCTCAGCAGCGAAGCCAACAACCAGCGCATCGAATTGTGGGTGGCGCCGCAGCGCTGTGTCGACAGCAGCACCGGCAGCGTGCAGCACATGAGCGCCGAGTTGCGTATCGACGGCCAGGTACAGCGCGGTTGCGGGTATTTCGGCGGTTCGCGCAACGACTGATCGTTTTACCCTCACGGGATCCGGCCGATGCGGCTTATAATCGCCGCCTTCAAACGCCCTGGCGCAGTTGTGCGCCCCGCGAACCGGATCCTGTCATGTTACGAATCACCGAACTCAAGCTGCCGATCGACCATCCCGACGAAGACCTGCGCGCTGCCATCGTGCAACGCTTGGGCATTGCCAGCGATGACCTGCTCGATTTCACCTTGTTCAAGCGCAGCTACGATGCGCGCAAAAAGTCCTCCGAACTGTGCTTCATCTACACCATCGACCTCGAAGTGCGCGACGAGGCCAAAGTGCTGGGCAAGTTCGCCGACGACCGTAACGTCAACGTGGCGCCGGATGTCAGCTACAAATTCGTCGGGCAGGCGCCAAGCGACCTGAGCCAGCGCCCGATCGTGGTCGGTTTCGGCCCGTGCGGGATCTTCGCCGGTCTGCTGCTGGCACAGATGGGCTTCAAGCCGATCATCCTTGAGCGCGGCACCGAAGTGCGCCAGCGCACCAAGGACACCTGGGGCCTGTGGCGCAAAAGTGTGCTCAACCCCGAGTCCAACGTGCAGTTCGGCGAAGGCGGCGCGGGCACGTTCTCCGACGGCAAGCTGTACAGCCAGATCAAGGATCCGAAATTCCTCGGCCGCAAGGTTCTGCACGAGTTCGTCAAGGCCGGCGCGCCGGAAGAAATCCTCTACGTCAGCAAACCGCACATCGGTACGTTCCGTCTGACCGGCATGGTCGAGACCATGCGCGAAGAGATCCGCGCCCTGGGCGGTGAAGTGCGCTTCCAGGAACGCGTCACCGACGTGCTGATCGAAGACGGCCAACTGGTCGGCGTCGAGCTGGCCAGCGGCGAAATCCTGCACTCCAGACACGTGATCCTGGCCCTCGGCCACAGTGCCCGCGACACGTTCCGCATGCTCCACAGCCGTGGCGTGTTCATGGAAGCCAAGCCGTTCTCGGTGGGTTTTCGCATCGAACACCCGCAGTCGCTGATCGACCGTGCGCGCCTCGGCAAGTACGCCGGCCACCCCAAGTTGGGCGCCGCCGACTACAAACTGGTGCACCACGCCAAGAACGGCCGTTCGGTCTACAGCTTCTGCATGTGCCCGGGCGGCACCGTGGTGGCGGCGACTTCCGAGCCGAACCGCGTGGTCACCAACGGCATGAGCCAGTACTCGCGTAACGAGCGCAACGCCAACTCCGGCATCGTCGTCGGCATCACCCCGGAAGTCGACTATCCAGGCGGCCCGCTGGCCGGGATCGAGCTGCAGGAACGTCTGGAGTCCCACGCCTTCATCCTTGGCGGCAGCGACTACAAGGCGCCGGCGCAACTGGTCGGCGACTTCATCAACGACATTCCTTCGACCGAACTGGGCGAAGTCGAACCCTCGTACAAACCGGGCGTGGCCCTGGGCGATCTGGCCCTGGCCCTGCCGGACTTCGCCATCGAAGCGATCCGCGAAGCACTGCCGGCGTTCGAGAAACAGATTCGCGGTTATTCGCTGCACGATGCAGTGCTGACCGGGATCGAGACCCGCACCTCTTCGCCGCTGCGCATCACGCGTAACGAGGCGCTGCAGAGCATGAACGTCAAAGGCCTGTTCCCGGCCGGTGAAGGCGCGGGTTATGCGGGCGGGATTCTGTCGGCGGGTGTGGACGGGATTCGCATCGCGGAAGCCGTGGCGCGTGACATTCTCGGTCTCGAGGCCTGACACCGGAAAATTGTGGGAGCGGGCTTGCTCGCGAATGCGTTGGATCAGTCAACATAATGGTTGAATGTAAGACCGCATTCGTCGGATCGCCGCCCGGAGCAAGCCCGCTCCCACATCAGGTTCCGGGTGTATCAAATATTGGCGCGCAGAACCGAGGCCGGCAGCGCCTCACCCTTCTCGGCACTCGCCGCCACAGCCGCTATCAATCCCTCCAGCTCATAGCCCTGCGCCTTGAGCCACGCCTGATCGTAATAGGTGTCCGCGTAACGCTCGCCACCATCGCACAGGATCGCCACGATCGAGCCCGACTCCCCCGCCGCTTTCATCTGCTGCGCCGCCATCAATGCGCCGATCAGGTTAGTGCCGCTCGACCCGCCGACATGCCGGCCCAGACGCTGCGCCAGGTAATGCATGGCCGCCAGCGACAACGCATCCGGCACCTTGACCATCGCATCGATCACCTTCGGCAGGAACGACGCTTCTACCCGTGGCCGGCCGATGCCTTCGATGCGCGAACCGTGGTCCAGACGCAGGCTGGCGTCGCCAGTCTGGTAGTAGTCGAAAAACACCGAACGCTCGGCATCAGCGCACAGCACGCGGGTGCAGTGCTGGCGATAACGCACGTAGCGACCGAGGGTCGCCGTGGTGCCGCCGGTGCCGGGGCTGGAAATCAGCCAGGCCGGGCATGGATGCTGTTCGTAGCGCATCTGCTGGAAGATCGATTCGGCGATGTTGTTGTTCGCCCGCCAGTCAGTGGCGCGTTCGGCGTAGGTGAACTGGTCGATGAAGTGACCGTCGTGCTCGCGGGCCAGGCGTTCGGATTCGGCGTAGATTTGCGTCGGATCGTCCACCAGATGACTCTGGCCACCGTAGAACGCAATCTGCGCAATCTTCTCCTTGGAGGTGGTCGCCGGCATCACCGCAATAAATGGCAGGCCGAGCATCCGCGCGAAATACGCTTCGGAAATCGCCGTCGAACCGCTGGACGCCTCGATCACCGGTGCGCCGGGCTTGAGCCAGCCGTTACACAAGGCGTAGAGAAACAGCGAACGGGCCAGCCGGTGCTTGAGGCTGCCGGTCGGGTGGCTGGATTCATCCTTGAAATACAACTCGATGCCCGGAAACCCCGGCAGCGGCAAGGGGATCAGGTGGGTGTCGGCGCTGCGCTGGAAGTCCGCTTCGATGATCCGGATGGCTTCGCGGGCCCACTGTCGGTTGTCGCTCATGGCTGTCGTTCTCGTTGAATCGGGCAGAAGTGCCTTTACAGGCTCAGCCCCCAAGCTTAGGAAAAAACCTACGGCACCGACAGATACAGCTGAACTTCAATCCCTTGGGCAACTGCTAGGCTCTCCTGCACGTGGGGGCCGATGCCTGTAACCATATATAACAAAAAAGAATATAACTTTTGTTTTAACAACTAACGGTACGGGTTAGGGTGTGCCACCTTTTGACTTTATCGATGGAGAGCGACCTTGCCTCTGCGTAGCACTTTCACGCGTTTCTTTCAGTTGGAAGCTGCCAGCGGTCTGTTATTGATCGCCGCGGCCATCCTGGCTCTGATCATCAACAACTCGCCGCTGTCGTGGTTGTACAACGGCCTGCTCGACACCCCGGTGGTGGCGCAGATCGGCGCATTGAAAATCGCCAAGCCTCTGCTGCTGTGGATCAACGACGGCCTGATGGCGCTGTTCTTCCTGCTGATCGGCCTGGAAGTGAAGCGCGAAGTCCTCGACGGTCAGTTGTCCAAGCCGTCGCAGATCGTCCTGCCCGGTGCGGCGGCGATCGGCGGCATGCTGGTGCCGGCACTGATCTACTGGTTCCTCAACCGCGACAACCCGGCCGCCCTCGATGGCTGGGCGATTCCGACCGCCACCGACATCGCCTTCGCCCTCGGCGTACTGGCCTTGCTCGGCAAGCGCGTGCCGGTGTCGCTGAAGCTGTTCCTGATGACCCTGGCGATCATCGATGACCTCGGTGCCATCGTGATCATTGCGATCTTCTACTCCGGTGAGTTGTCGACCCTGTCGCTGGGCCTGGCGGCGGCGTGCATCGCGGCGCTGGTGGCGATGAACCGGCTCGGGGTGGTCAAGCTCGGGCCGTACATGATCATTGGTTTGATTCTCTGGGTCTGCGTGCTCAAGAGCGGTGTCCACGCCACGCTGGCCGGCGTAACCCTGGCATTCTGCATCCCGCTGCGCACCAAGAATGCCGAGCCTTCGCCGCTATTGGCCCTAGAACACGCGCTGCACCCGTGGGTCGCCTACGGCATTCTGCCGCTGTTCGCCTTCGCCAACGCCGGCCTGTCGCTGACCGGCGTGACCGCCGAAAGCTTCACCCACCACGTCCCGATGGGCATCGCCGTCGGCCTGCTGCTGGGCAAGACCCTCGGCGTATTCGGCCTGACCTGGCTCGCCGTAAAAATCGGCATCGCCGCCCTGCCCCACGGCGCCAACTGGGGCCAGGTGCTGGGCGTGGCGATCCTCTGCGGGATCGGCTTCACCATGAGCCTGTTTGTCGGCTCCCTCGCCTTCGTGCCGGGCGCCAGTGAATACGCCGGGATGGACCGAATGGGCATTCTCACCGGCTCGGTGTTTGCGGCATTGATCGGTTATGCGGTGACGGCGGCTGCGAGCAGAAAGAACACCGCGTTGCCTTCCTGATACTCCGTGGATCGCTGTAGCGAACAATCCTCACGTCTTTAGAGACGCGTCCTACAGCCACGATTTTCCTGCTTCGTTAATGGCGCAACCCAACAAAAAACCCCGACCAGTCACCTGATCGGGGTTTTCTTTTACCGCTCGTTTGCGCTTAGTGCGAAACGCGGCTGGTCCCGCCAACGGTCGAAATCCGTACCCGCTCACCCACGCGGAACACTTCATTCTCCTGCACTTGCTGCACATAGGCGCGCATGCTGCCGTCGTCTTCACGTACGGTGATTTCAACACCTTGGGTGCGGGTCAGGCCTTCTTCGGTGGCCGAACCGATCAGGCCGCCAGCCACGGCACCGATAACGGCTGCAACGATGCTGCCTTTGCCGCCGCCGATCGCGCTGCCACCGACGCCGCCAACCACTGCACCGGCAGCGCCGCCGATCGGGGTCTTGGTGCCTTCAATTTTCACCGGACGCAGGGATTCGATGGTGCCCATGCGAATCGTCTGCACGCGACGCGCTTCGTCACGGGAGTAGGAGTCACCGGTCAGGCTCGACTGGCAGCCGGTCAGCAACATCGCCATCGTGGAAAAGGAAGCAACCAGCAGAACAGACTTACGCATAGCATCAACTCCAAAGGACAGGTATTCATTAAACTCCGCAGCTTGACGCCTGTCACAGCGTCGCCCGGATTAAGTTGCTTTCATTCAGGCCCGGTACAGGCGCCCGCGAACTCACCCAACAGTAGCGCCAAATTCCATTTCCTGCGCCGCCGACCCAAGGATTTCCATGGATTACTTCATCATTGTCGTCACCACCGCCGCCGGTCTGTACTTCCATTGGTGGCTGTATGTACGGATCAAACGCTGGATGGATCGCGATCTGGCATTGTCACTGGCCGGCAAGGATGAAGGCAAACGCGCGTTCATGCTCGAACGGCTGGAGCAGGCTCAGGCGCAGAAGATCAAGCGTCGGGACCTGCCGAAGTGGCTCGAAGCCGCTGCGGCAGGCTATCCCGCTCGGTAGACTGCTCAGGGTGCCAGACGTTCAAGAATCCAATCGGCGCCCTGCACACGGTAGTTGAGGCGATCGTGCAGACGGCTCGCGCGGCCCTGCCAGAACTCGATGCGCTCGGGGAGCAGGCGGTAACCGCCCCAGTGTTCCGGGCAGTGAGGCTGAGTGTCGGTGAAGCGTTGCTCGGTCGCCTTGAGCAAGTCTTCCAGTTCACCCCGGCCGTTGATCACCCGGCTCTGCGGTGAGGCCCAGGCGCCGAGTCGGCTGCCCAGCGGCCGCACCTGATAATACGCGTCAGACTCTTCAGGCGAGACCTTCAGCACCCGCCCTTCAATCCGCACCTGGCGCTCGAGGGTCGGCCAGAAGAACGTCATGGCAGCGAACGGGTTCGCCGCCAGATGCTGGCCCTTGGCGCTTTCGTAGTTGGTGAAGAAGGTGAAGCCCTGCTCGTCCAGCCCCTTGAGCAGCAGAATGCGGCAATGCGGACGGCCGTCCGCATCCACTGTGGCCAGGGTCATGGCGTTGGCTTCCACTGGCGCCTGTTCGGTTTTCACCGCTTCGGCAAACCACTGGTGAAACAACGCAAAGGGCTCCGCCGGGGCTTGCGCCTCGGTCAGGCCGTCCCGGGTGTAATCACGACGCATATCTGCCAGAGACTGAGTCACGGCGCATTCCTTTTCGTTAGCGGATCACTTTTTGGTGGTATCGGTCGCAGCGACTTTCTTGTCGGTTGCAGCGGCTTTGGCGGGCGCGGTCTTTTTCGCCGGAGTCTTGGCCGGGGCCTTTTTCGCTGGAGCCTTGGCAGCGGCTTTCTTGGCCGGGGCCTTTTTGGTGGCCGGTACAGCGGCTTTCTTCGCAGCTGGCGCCGGGCTCACCGGTTTGGCGGCAGGCTTGACGTCCTGAACAGCGACCATGGTCACTGGCTTCGGTGCCGGCATGTTGTATTTGCTCAGCAGCGCGACCATGGTGTTCTGCGGGGTCACCAGCAGTTCGACACGACGGTTCAGGGCGCGACCTTCAACGCTGTCGTTGGCGGCACGCGGTGCTTCGGAACCCATGCCGCGCAGCATCAGGCGATCACGCTGCAGACCGCTGAGGCGGAAGATCGCCGCCACGGCCTGGGCGCGTTCCTGGCTCAGCTTGATGTTGGCCGGAGCGGCACCGGTGGTGTCACTGTGACCGAGAACCAACACGGCGGTTTTCGGATCGGCTTCGAGGATTTTCGCGACGCGGGTGAACGGGCCGAGAGTCACCGGCAGCAGCATGGCCGGGCGATCCGGGTTGAACGAGCCTTCCACCGGCGCGGTCACGACCAGCACGTTTTCACGGCGTTCGAGTTGCAGATTGCTGTCCTTGATCGCGGTGCGCAGGCGCGGTTCGTAGTCATCCAGCCAGGCTTGAGTGACTTTCGGATCGGGCATCGGCACGACTTTGGCCGTGTCCTGCTCCTTGCCGCCGAACGGCCACCACCATTTGCCGCCCTTGTCGGCTTCAGCCTTGGCGACTTCGACCGGTTTGGCCTCGGGTTTGGCCTCAGCTTTCACTTCAGGCTTGGCCGCCGAGTCGTCCGACCCAAACGGCCAGTACCACGGGCTGCTGCTCTCGGCCTTGGCCACCGGCGCGGTGGCGGCCGGCTTCAACGGTGCAGGCGCCGGAGCCGGCTCCTTGGCTGCGACTTTGTCGGAAGAACCGAACGGCCACCAGCTGCCGCCATCGGCGTCGTTCTTCGGAGTCTGTGCACAACCGGTCATTGCGAAACACAGGGCCAGGGCGAGAGTTTGTTTGGACGACATTGGAAACCCACAAAAATAATTAGTGAACAATCAGAGGACTTTCGCCCGGATAAACAGACGCTTTGAAACGAAATTCGCCATGAGGTTCCGGCCCTGGACCCTCGGACGACGCTTTACAGACAAGTGGCAAGTACCCGCGCCAGCTTCTGCGCGCGCGGATCCATCAGGACATACGGCCCAAGGGTGTTTGTCACAAATCCGAAGGCAACATCATGCTCCGGATCAGCAAAACCGATGGAACCACCCGCACCCGGATGCCCGAATGCACGCGGGCCGAGGCCGTAGGTGGCATTCGGCACGTCGGGTTGATCAAGCATGCAACCGAGACCGAAACGGGTGCGGGTCAGCAAGGTCTTGTCCTCGCCGAGGCTGTGTTCGCGGGTCAGTTCGTCGAGCATTTCGCTTTCCAGCAGGCTGCCGTCGAGCAGACCGGCGTAGAACCCGGCCAGACTGCGCGCATTGCCGTGGCCGTTGGCCGCCGGTTGCTGCATGCGGCGCCATTCCGGCTTGTTGGTGCTGGTGAGCACCGACGGCGGATTGGTGAAGGCCCGGGTGGTCATCGCCGTCGGCTCGCGCATGGTCACTTGCAGCAGGCGCTGGGCAGCGGCGTCGCCGGTGTTGCCCTTGCCACGGGCAATGTGCGCCACGCGATGGAATTCTGCGTCGGCCAGACCGACATGAAAATCCAGCCCCAGCGGTTTCGCGACCCGCGCCACGATCGCTTCCCCCGGCCCGCGACCGTCGGCACGCCGCAGCAATTCGCCGATCAGCCAGCCGTAGGTGATCGCGGCATAGCCGTGACCGGTGCCCGGCGTCCACCACGGTGCTTCGGCCGCGAGGGCGTCGACCATGGTTTGCCAGTCGTACAGCGCTTCCGGCGCGAGCAATTCGCGCAGGGCCGGCAGACCGGCCTGATGGCAAAGCAGCTGGCGCAGGGTGACGGATTCCTTGCCGGCAGCGGCGAATTCCGGCCAGTAACGGGCGACCGGCGCATCGAGCTGCAACTTGCCTTCGGCGACCAGTTGCAGCGCAGTGACGGCGGTGAAGGTCTTGGTGCAGGAGAACAGGTTGGCGATGGTGTCGCTGTGCCAGGCTTCGGCGCCGTCCTTGTCGGCGGTACCGGACCAGAGGTCGAGGACGGTTTCCCCGCCGACCCGGATGCACAACGCGGCGCCGCGTTCCTGGGGATCGTCGAACAGTGCAGCGAAGGCTTCGCGCACCGCTTCGAATTGAAGCTCGTAATGTCCCTGAATCTGCACCCGCAACTCCCCCGCGAAAACGCTCTACAAAGTGGCCCGCATTGTTCCAGCCCGTGAGGCTTTTGGGAACCGCTGCGGGCCGGGCGGTCTTCAGGTTTCGTATTGATCAGTGGCCGTTGCCGGAATGCCCGCCGGTGTGGCCTGCGCCCTGCCCCGGGCCTTTGCCGGCGTCAGCCTTGCGGCCGCCTTCGGCTTCGTGGCCGGCCTTGACCGCTGCGGCAGCCGCTTTCTGCGCGTCTTTGCTCAACTGATCGACGGTGGCCAGGTTGCTCTTGCGCACGGCTTCGACAAAACCCTGGAACGGCAGATCGGTGACGCCAACCAGACCGAAGTGGCCGTTCTCGCCATCGAGCAGGCGCCCGGTCACCGGTTGGTCCAGATACTGGAACCAGTGCACGCCGACAATCGACGGTTCGCTCAGCGCCTGTTTGAGGAAGTTGGCATAGGCAGGGCCGCGATCTTCTTCCTTGCTCAACGGGGTCACGCCGCCCCAGAACGGGCCACGGTCGGTGGAGCCGAAGTTGAATTCGGTGATCAGCACCGGTTTGTCGAGGTTGCGCAGCGCTGCGAAGTCATAACCGTCCTGCGGTTGCAGGGTGTACATGTTGAAGCTCAGCACGTCGCAATACTGGGCGCAGGACGCCACGGCTTCCGGGGTGCTGGTGGCGAAACGGCCGCCGAGCAGCAACTGGTTCGGCGCGTGCCATTTCAGCGAGTCGGAAATGGTCTTGAAGTAGGTGTCGGCGAAGACCTTCTGGAAGTATTTGAAGTCGGCCTCGATTTCCGGATGCTCCGGGTTCGGCAGCGGCGCTTCGAAACCCGGGTCTTCCATCAATTCCCATGCCGGAAGATCAATGCCCCAGGCCTTCGACAGCCCCGCCTGATTGCGGTACTTGTCGCGCAACTGCTTGAGGAACGCGCGTTTGGCCGGAACGTCGGTGGTCATTTTCAGGGTGCCGTAGGCCAGCGCGTAACGGGATTTCGGATCATCGCCGGGGCCGGCCCAGGCCAGTTCGTTGTCGGCGAAATAGCCGATCAACCACGGATCATCGCGATGGTCACGGGCGGCAATCGCCACGGCGCGTTCGGTGGCCATGGCGAAACGTGGATCGAACGGGTCTGGCATGCCGCCCCACCAGTCGGTGCCGGTGCTGATGCTGGTGTAATCGCCGACGATCGACAGCGGCAAGGTGTAAGGCATGCGCTCGGCGTCGCCAAGGACAGGGGCGCTCCAATTACCGACGGTGTTGAAGCCCCAGGCTTGCAGACGATCAAGCGTGTGGCTGGCCCACTTTTGCTCGTCGACGGTGTTTTTGCAGGGTACAGAGACGCTTTGCCCACTGGTGGCTGCCGACTCGGCAACCCCGGCTTTCGGCTGTTCGGAGGCGGCGACCGGCGCACTGGCGTTGGTCGCCGCTTCTTCAGCGGCCCCGGCCTTGGCGGCTTCGGCCACGCCGGCCTTGTTGCCGCTGTCCGAAGTGCACGGCTCGCCATACAGGCGCTGAAGGTTGGCGCCGTAGAAGTCGTACCAACGCCCGAAGTTGTAGCCACGGCCCTGATCGGCGCCGTTGCCGCCACGGTTGTCGCCTTCGCCGAAGTGGCTGGCCAGCGGCTCTCCTGGTTTGGGCAGGGATTCGAACATGTATTCGCGACCGGCCACGTAGGTCTGGTTGACCTCCGGGCTGACGGTGTTCACGCCCAGGGAATAGAACGGATGGCCTTCTGGTGTCACCAGATACCAGCGGCCGTCACGCTTTTCGGTGCGGAAGAAACCGCTGGCCTTGAACGCCGGGCCTTTGCTCCAGCCACCGAACTTGTCCAGCGAGGATTTTTCGCGCTCGGCCAGCCAGGTGTTCAGTTGTTGCTGTTCTTTGGCGGCGGCGGATTTCAGTTGTTCGTCATTGGCGACTTTCTCCGGCCACTTGCCGCGAGTGGATTGGCCATAGGCATCCACCAGATTGCCGTAGGCGGATTTGATCACCTCGCCTTCGTCCTGCACGCCAAAGCGCTCGAGCAAGAGACTTTGCGCGGCTTTCGGCTGGTCCATCGACAGGCTGACCGATACCACCTGGCTGCGATCCAGCTCACCGCTGCTGCTCGCCAGCAGGATGCGCTGCCCGTCGATCGTCATCGGCATCACCGGCCCGGCCTTCATGCCCTGGCTCAGTGGCGAGGTCGCGGTCAACGGCACGAGCAAGGTCTGCGCCGGACCGGCCGGCAGGTCCACGCGGCTGACCAGGGTCTTGCCGTCGTTGCTCTGGATTTGCACGTAGACGGTCACCGCCCAGTTCATCGCGCTCTGGATGCGCAGGCTCATCATGCCGGACTGCGACCAGTCCCAGGCACCGGTCTGCGGGGACAGACGCAAGGTCGGGCGAGCCGTCGGGTTGAACGTCACCCGGCGCAGCACTTCACCCTCGGGAGTCTGCTCGGCGTTGGCTTGCGGCAGGTCGGCGTTTTCGGTCGCCACTTTCACCACATCGGCGGGGCGAACAAAGTTGAACAGGGTCTGCTGGCCGGCAGGTGCCGCGAATAAAGGCGCAGCGAAAACCAGGGCAAAAACGGCAGGCAACGAACGACGAATCATGAGAACGGAATTCTCCCTAACGACCCGCAAGGGCCAATGGAAAAGCAGTGACAGAGAGATAGACAGCGCGGCGGGCAAAACTGCCCACCGATGTCTCAGGATATTTCACGACGGAAAGGAGGCAACGCGTTGAGGATCGCCTTGCCGTAGCGCTGGGTGACCAGCCGCCGATCCAGCAAGGTGATGGTGCCGCGGTCTTCTTCGGTACGCAGCAGTCGGCCGCAGGCCTGAACCAGCTTCAGCGAGGCGTCAGGCACCGAGATCTCCATGAACGGATTGCCGCCCCGGGCTTCGATCCATTCCGACAGTGCGGCTTCGACCGGATCGTCCGGCACCGAGAACGGGATCTTGGCGATCACCACGTGCTCGCAGTAGGCCCCCGGCAAATCCACGCCTTCGGCAAAACTGGCGAGGCCGAACAACACGCTGGAATCGCCGCCATCGACCCGCGCCTTGTGCTTGTTCAGGGTTTCCTGTTTCGACAGGTTGCCTTGAATGAATACTTGCTTGCGCCAGTCACGGTCGAGGCCGTCGAACACGTCCTGCATCTGTTTGCGCGACGAGAACAGCACCAGACTGCCGCGCGAGCCTTCGACCAGTTCCGGCAGGTCGCGGATGATCGCGGCGGTGTGGGCAGCGGCATCCCGCGGGTCGGCCTTCAGGTCCGGCACCCGCAACACACCGGCATCGGCATGATGGAACGGGCTCGGCACCACGGCGGTGACGGCTTTTTTCGGCAGACCGGCGCGCATGCGGAAGCGGTCGAAAGTGCCGAGGGCGGTCAAGGTCGCCGAGGTCACCAGACAGCCGTAGGCCACGTTCCACAGGCTGCGGCGCAAGGTTTCGGCGGCAAGGATCGGGCTGGCGTTGACCTCGATGTCGAATAGCGAACCGCTTTCCGCCAGGGTCAGCCAGCGGGCCATCGGCGGGTTGTCTTCCGGGTCTTCGGCGGTAAACGCGGTCCACAGCTCCCAGTTGCCGGAGGCACGGGACAACAGGCTGCCGAACAACGGATACCACTCTTCAGCCTGATTGCTGGCGATGCCGATGTTGACTTCGCCGTCCATGCCTTCCTTGAGCAGATCCGTCAGGCGGGTGAACAGGTCGTTGAGGCGGGCGAAGCCTTTTTTCAGCTCGATGCCCATCTCGCGCATGTGCTCGGGAATCACCCCGCCGATGAAGCGGTGACGCGGACGTTCGCGGCCTTCGACATCTTCACCGGGCTTGAAGTCGGCGATCTGTTCGCAGGCGGTGAACATGAACTGCTGCTGGGTCTTGATCTCCCGCGCCAGCTCCGGCACCTGCTCGATCAGCTTGCCGAGATCGCCCGGCAGCGGGTGCTGGGCCAGCAGTTTGGTGAGGTTCTTGGCGGTGGTTTCCAGCCAGTCGGCGGTGGAACGCAGGCGCGTGTAGTGGGCGAAGTGGCCGATGGCCTTGTCCGGCAGGTGGTGGCCTTCGTCGAACACATAAATGGTGTCGCGCGGATCGGGCAACACTGCCCCGCCGCCCAGTGCGAGGTCGGCCAGCACCATATCGTGGTTGGTGACGATCACGTCGACCTTGCCCATGCCTTCGCGCGCCTTGTAGAAGGCGCACTGGCCGAAGTTCGGGCAATGGCGGTTGGTGCACTGGCTGTGATCGGTGGTCAGGCGCGCCCAGTCGGCGTCTTCCAGCGCGTTGGGCCAGCTGTCGCGGTCGCCGTCCCATTTATTGCCGGCGAGCTTCTCGATCATGCTGGTGAACAGCTTCTGGCTGGCCTCGTCGACCTCGATCTTGAAGCCTTCTTCCTCGAACAGCTGGGCGGTGGCGGTCTGTGCGTGGCCTTCCTGCAACAGCATGTCGAGCTTGGACAGGCACATGTAGCGGCCACGGCCCTTGGCCAGGGCGAAGCTGAAGTTCAGCCCGCTGTTGCGCATCAGGTCGGGCAAATCCTTGTAGACGATCTGCTCTTGCAGGGCGACGGTGGCGGTGGCGATCACCAGGCGCTTGCCGGCCAGTTTGGCCGTCGGGATCGCGGCCAGGCTGTAAGCCACGGTCTTGCCGGTACCGGTGCCGGCTTCCACCGCGACAATCGCGGGGTCGCCACTGCGCCGGCCTTCGTCGTCGGTGTCGATATCCCCGAGGACCTTGGCGACTTCAGCGATCATCAGGCGTTGGCCGTAACGCGGCTTGAGGCTCTTGGCCTCTAGAAAACGCGAGTAGGCGCCCTGGATCGTGGTTTTGAGTTCAGTGCTGATCATTGAGTGTCGGGCGCAAAAAACGCTGGATAAATTTTCAGTGGTTCGGATGGGGGGCTATCATACCCCGCGAATCAATCCTGCGCAGATCGGAGTACCCCAATGACACCTTTTAGCCTCGTTTACCCCATCCATGTACTGGCCGCGCTGGTTTGGGTCGGCGGCATGTTTTTCGCCTGGATGGTGCTGCGCCCTGCGGCGATGAAGGCCCTGGACGGTCCCGGGCGCCTGACGCTCTGGGTGGAAGTGTTTCAAGGTTTTTTTCGTTGGGTGTGGGGGGCGGTGATTCTGCTCCCGGTGACCGGGGTGGGCATGTTGCATCTGCAACACATCGCCTTCGACAACGCGCCGCGTTATGTGCAGGTGATGATGGGGTTGTATGTGGTGATGACGGCGCTGTTCATCCGGATTCAGGCCTTGATGCTGCCCGAACTGCGCACGGCGGTGCAGGCGAAGGACTGGCCGGCGGGCGCGGCGGTGCTGGGGCGGATTCGCAAGGTGGTGGGGTTCAACCTGTTGGTCGGGGTGGTGCTGGTGGCGGTGGCGGCTGCGCGCCCCTCGTTCTGACTAGAGCATCGTTGATCGTTCCCACGTCGAGGCGTCGAACCGTCCGCGTGGGAATGCCTCAAGGGACGCTCCGCGTCCAGTGACGCAGAGCGTCACGGGCTGCATTCCCACGCAGAGCGTGGGAACGATCAAACAATCGATTACAGGCGCTGTACGGTGACAGACCCCGCCGCACCCGCAGGCCCCGGCTGCCCGTCAGCCCCCGGCTTGCCGCTCTTGCCGCCGTCGGCGCGATACACCAGACAGCCCTTGGACTTGCCACCCGCCCCCGGTTTGCCGCCAGGACCGGCCGGCCCACCGGCACCGCCGGCGACTTCGACCTTGATCAGCTCGGCCGGAAACTCGCGCGGTACTTCAAGTCGCACCAGCGCGCCCGGTGCACCCGGCTGACCATCGCTGCCGTTGCTGCCATCAAAACCGTGTCCCGCCTGACCCCAGGTGCAACCCGGCTCCTGACCGTTGGCGCCATCAAGCCCGACAAATCCCGGCGCACCGGTGCCGCCACGGGCATCGACCACCAGTTTCGGCGCGTTCAACGCCTTGAACTGCAGATTCAGATTGCGCCCGGCGCGGGCAGCTTTTTCGTAGGTGCCCGGTGCGCCACGGGCAGTGATCTGGCTGCCTTCGGCGAGTTCGGCGCGGCTGACTTTCATCTCCAGCGCCTGTTCGCTCGGCACGATGGCGATACGCGCTTCGTGGCCCAGTTGCAGTTCACCGACACTCAGCTCGGTCACGTTCGAGGGAATCAGCAAGGTGCCGTAGTCGGCGACCACCAGTTTTTCCAACTGCAAAGTGCTGGCGGTGTTCGGCAGACGCATCAGCGAGTTGGTTTCGACGCTGACCACCTGGGCGCAGGCCAATGGACTGATGAATGCAGCGAGCAGGCAGAGTTTACGCATGGGAAGCCTCCGGAGCGGCCGGGGCCGGGATGGTTTGCAGGTGGAATACGCCGAACAGCAGGATGCGGCCACGATCACGCCAGGGGTGCGGACGCCCCTTGAGACTGCGATTGCACAGCAGCACTTCGAGCACGTGGATCGCCAGCAGCAGAGCGCCGGCCAGATTGACCAGCAGGTGCAGCGGATGAACAAACGGCACCAGCTGATTGGCCAGCACCACGCAGCAGAACAGCAGGGTCAACAATCGCCCCAGCCCACAGAACACCTTCATACGCTCCCCCGTGTTGCGAATTATTCTTTGGGCGCACAGTAACGGCTTCTGCAGGGGATAAGCCAGAGGGAAAAATGAAAAAAACCGATCCACCGCCGGATGGCTGCCGGTTCGACGATGATCATCGACCGACAGCTCTAGCCCGCGGACTACAGACCCATCCTAACGATTGATGTGCAGTTCCACCCGACGGTTCTGCGCACGCCCCTCGTCCGTGTTGTTGTCGGCGACCGGTTCACTCTCGCCGCGCCCTTCACTGGTGAGTTTGTTCGGCGCCAGGCCCTGGCTCAGCAAATACTCCGCCACGCTGCTGGCGCGACGTTCCGAAAGCGCCTGGTTGTAGGCATCCGAACCCTTGCTGTCGGTGTGGCCGATGACCTTGATGCTCACCACGTCGGCATTGCGCAGTTTGTCCATCAGCGTGTCGAGCTGGCTTTTTGCGGCCGGTTTCAAATCCGACTTGTCGAAGTCGAACAGCACGTTGCCGGCATCGTTGAGGGTGATGACTTCGGTTTGCGGGGCCGGTTCGGCCGGTTTCTCGGTGACCGGATATTGCGGCAGCGGACAGCCACGGTGGTCGACCGGGGTGTTGGCCGGGGTATCGGGGCAACGGTCGCGGCGATCGAACACGCCGTCGTCGTCTTCATCGCCATCCTGGGCATAGCAGATCAATCCGCCGGTGAGGATCCCCAGCGCAGCGCCTCCGCCGGCCCAACCGCTGCTTTCGAGCGCGCCGAGACCGCCGCCGACCAGTCCGCCAATAAGGCTGCAGATCGGCCAGGTACGTTGATTGAGGGGAGCGGTGCCATCGCTGTGGGTGGCGCAACCGGTCAACAGGCTGCCCAGCAGCAGAACCGGCAAGACGGACCTTGTAAGAACACTCATCGTTAAAGCTCCTGTGTCACCGGCCCATACCGGTTACACAGGAGTAAAGACCCGCATCCGCGACTGCACAAGCCGCGGATGCGAGGGGGCTAGCGGTTGATTTTGATTTCGGTACGACGGTTCAGCGCGCGACCGTCCGCAGTTTTGTTGTCTGCCACCGGCTGGCTTTCACCGGCACCGGTCACCGACACGAAGCTGCTTTGCGGGACGCCGCTTTCAACCAGGTACTTGACCACCGAGTGCGCGCGGCGATCCGACAGTTTCTGGTTGTAGGCATCGCTGCCGACGCTGTCGGTGTGGCCGGTCACGGTCAGTTGCGCGGTGCTGGATTCCTGTTTCAGGCGCGAAGCGACCTTATCCAGGACCAGTTTGTCGGCCGGGGTCAGCGTGGCCTTGTCGAACTGGAAGTGAACATCGCGGATGACAATGGTTTCTTCCTTGACCACCACAGCTTCTTCGACCACTGGCGCAGGGGCTGGTGGAGGGCAGCCGTCGGCATCGACCTGAACGCCTTTAGGCGTGCCCGGGCACTTGTCGCGACTGTCCGGCACACCATCGCCGTCTTCATCGCCGTCACCGTGAACCCAGCAATAGGCCGCTGCCGTACCGCCGACGAGTAACGCGCCATACCCCGCCCATGCGGAGCTTTCGGTCGCACCGAGACCCGCACCGACGACACCACCGACTGCCGCACAGGTCGGCCAGTCGGTTTTCTGCAAACCTGCGCAACCAGTCAACACACTGGTTAGCAGAACCAAGGGTAATGCTGTCCGAACTATGCTCATCTAGTTTTCTCCTGAGGGATCGGCTTAGAACCGATTCAGGGAGTAAAGACCGGAGTTTTAATCTCCGCCAGCAATAGGCCATTGCTGTTTGTGCGCCTGTTCACGGGACTTCGACGAGTTTGCCGCAAACCCGCAGGACAGAGATCTAGGCCTTGGCGCCCGGGCAGGCTAGTCTTGGCGCTCTGATTGAGGAGCTTCGATGAACGTCGCCATTTCTTCCCGCACGCCGCAGCAGGCATTGGCCGCCCTGCTCGACCGCTACGCCCCTGCACGCCTGCTGCTGATCGGCGCCAGCGAGTTCCCGGCGCTGGCTGCCTTCAAGGAAGCACACCCGGACACCTGCGTCGCGCACGCCGCGCCCGGTGCGTTGCCGGCGGAACTGGCGGCCCGCCGTTTCGACCTGGCGCTGGTGGTCGATTGCCTGGAACATTTGCCCAAGCGCGACGGCCTGAATCTATTGGGCGGGATCCGCAACCTCAACGCCAGCCGCATCGCGGTGCTGGCGGATCTGCCGGCCAGCGGCTGGCAGGAAACCGACTTTTATTCCCTGGCCCTGCAGGCCAGCGAACGCTTCGCCCGCGACGAGCAAGTACTGACACTGTTCACCTACGATCTGCTTGACTACAAACAAGTCCCCGACTGGCTCAACTCACGGTTCTGGGCCAATCCGGAAAACTTCGGGAAATACTGGTGGTAATGCAATGAGTACAGCCATTTGCCCTTGCGGCAGCGGCAACCTGCTGGATGCCTGCTGCGGTCACTATCACGCCGGCCACCCGGCCCCGTGCGCCGAAGCCCTGATGCGCTCGCGCTACAGCGCCTACGTGCTGGGCCTGATCGATTATCTGGTGGCCACCACCCTGCCCGCTCAGCAAGCGGGGCTGGATCGCCAGTCGATCAGCAACTGGAGCGCCCAGAGCACCTGGCTCGGTCTGGACGTGGAAAGCTCGGAAGTGCTCGGTGGCCAGCCGGAACACGCGTTCGTCACCTTCACCGCGCGCTGGCATGACGGTCAGGGCGAACACAGCCACCGCGAGCGCTCGTCGTTCGTGCAGAACAGCGGGCGCTGGTACTTCATCGACCCGACCGTGCAACTGAAGCTGGGCCGCAACGACGCCTGCCCGTGCGCCAGTGGCCAGAAGTTCAAGAAATGCTGTGCGGGGTATTTCGGCAGCTGAGGCTAGACTGGGCAGCAAAGGGAGTTAAACCATGCTCGGTCATTGGCGCACATTCCAGGCTTTCTCACTGCTCGTGTTTCTGGGGCTCGGCGGCTGCGCGTCATGGTTTACCGACGACGCCCGCGACCCCGCCGTGCACCTGGTGAAAGTCGAAGTGGTGCGCGCCAAGTTGCTGGAACAGAAATTCATCCTGCACTTTCGCATCGACAACCCCAATGACAGCGACCTGACCGTGCGCGGCCTGGAATACCGCATACACCTGGCCGACATGCTGCTGGCCGAAGGCGAGCACGAACACTGGATCACGGTGAACCCCAAAAGCAGCGCGTTTTACAAGGTGCCGATCCGTACCAACCTGTGGCCAAAGGTGAAAGAGGTGGTGAAAATGCTGAAAAACCCGAACCAGCAGATTCCCTATCGACTGGAGGGCGAGATGGAAACCGGTTTATTCATCGCTCACTACGTGCACCTGGCGCGCAATGGCGTGATAATCCCCGCCGATTTGATTACGGAGTGACCCCGATGACCCAGCAACCTCATGTCCATGGCCCAGACTGCAACCACGATCATGACCATCACCACCATGATCACGACCATGGCCATGTCCACGGCCCGAACTGCGGCCACGCCCACCAGGAACCGGTGCGCAACGCCCTGAAAGACGTTGGCCGCAACGACCCTTGCCCCTGCGGCAACGGCAAGAAATTCAAGAAGTGCCACGGCGCTTGATGTTTCAGGCAATTATCTTCTTCGCCTGAGATACCGACTTCGCGAGCAAGCCAGCTCCCACCTTCGACCGTATTCCTTCTGACGGAATGCAGGCAAATGTGGGAGCGGGCTTGCTCGCGAAGGGGCCGGCCCATTCACCGGAAGCTTTTCAGCCTGCCGCCAGAATCCGCCCGGTGCTGACCACCGTCGCATACTCCCCGTGCAAATTCCCCAGCGACATCGCATGTACCTCTTGCGCCGAACGCAAAGTGCCGAAATAGTCGGCCTTGTCGAAGGTAAAGCACGCATCCTCCGCCACCCACGCGTCAAACCCCAGATTGCCCGCCGTGCGCGCCGTGGACTCCACCGAGTTGTTCGTCGCCACGCCGACAATGATCAACTGCTCGACCCCCGCCTCACGCAACTTCGCCTCAAGCCCCGTCGCACAAAACGCATCCGGCACCTGCTTCTGGATCAGCCATTCGCCGTCCTGCGGCAAAAACCTGTCCTGAAACTCCACCCCTTCCTGCTCGGGCCAGAACACCGAATCCGGCGAGCGCGACAGGTGCTGCACGTGGATCACCGGCCGTCCACTGCGCCGCCAAAAACTCAGCAGCTCAAGAATCCGCTCCTCGGCCGACGGATTATTCCGCCGCCCCAGACGCGGTTCCAGAATGCCTTTTTGCTGGTCGATGATGATCAGTGCAGCGTTGGCCTTGAGCGCCATGGCGATTTTTCTCACGCGGGGTCATTGAATTTCCCGTACTTGAGCATCACCTCCTGTGGTTAAGCAAGCTATCGAACGCACACAGGACAACCTGAAGCCGGCGTTTGCTGTCCGTACGTAAGCCATTTTCCTGATTTGGAGTTTTCCATGATCGACCTGTATTACTGGACCACGCCCAACGGCCACAAGATTTCCCTGTTCCTCGAAGAAGCGGGCCTGCGCTACGACGTGCACCCGATCAACATCAGCCAGGGCGAGCAGTTCCAGCCGCATTTTCTGAAAATCGCACCGAACAACCGCATCCCGGCGATCGTCGATCATGAGCCGGCCGACGGTGGCGAGCCGTTGTCGCTGTTCGAATCCGGGGCGATCCTGCTGTACCTCGCGGAAAAGACCGGCAAGTTCCTGCCCAAGGACCTGCGTGGCCGCCAGGTGGCCCTGCAATGGCTGTTCTGGCAAATGGGCGGGCTGGGGCCGATGGCCGGGCAGAACCATCATTTCAGCCAGTTCGCCCCGGAAAAAATCCCCTACGCGATCAAGCGCTACATCGATGAAACCGCGCGCCTGTACGGGGTGCTGGACAAGCAACTGGCCAACAACGAGTTCGTGGCCGGCAGTGAATACAGCATCGCCGACATGGCGATCTACCCGTGGATCGTCTCGCACAAATGGCAGAGCCAGAATCTGGAAGACTTCCCGAATGTGCAGCGCTGGTTCAACCACATCAAGGATCGCCCGGCGACCGTGAAGGCCTACGCGCTGGTGCAGAAGATCAATCCGCCGAAGGCTTGAGTCACCCGGCCTGATCGTTCCCGCGCGCGGGAACGATCAACGGGAAGAAATAACCGCTCGCCCCGCTTGCGCGGCCCCCTCCTGCTCACTAACGTAGCGGCTTTATTGCGTCCCCAGCCTCTACACCCCCGCAGGAGCTTTGCCATGGCCTCGCCAGCCCTTTCACATTTTCTTCCCCGGTTCGGCGTTGCCGCTGCAGTGGCCGGTGTTCTGAGCCTGACCGGTTGTCAGACCTGGAACGCCCAGGACACCCTCCCGCCGACCTCCGGTGTGCAGCCGCTCAAGGGCCTGGCGCAGAACGTTTCGGTACGCCGCAATGCCATGGGCATGCCGCTGATCGAAAGCAACAGCTTCCACGACGCACTGTTCGCCCTCGGCTACGTTCACGCCAGCGACCGGATCAATCAGATGGTCACCCTGCGCCTGCTGGCTCAGGGCCGTCTGGCGGAAATGTCCGGTTCGTCGATGCTCGACGCCGACCGCTACATGCGCGCCGTCAACCTGAAGAAAAGCGCCGGCGAGCTGTACAAGGCTTCGTCGCCACGGCTCAAGCGCTTCTTCGAAGTCTATGCCCGGGGCGTCAACGCCTACCTGTTCAGATATGCCGAGAAACTGCCGGGGGATCTGGCTTCCAGCGGCTACAAGCCTGAATACTGGAAACCCGAAGATTCGGCGCTGATCTTCTGCCTGCTGAACTTCAGCCAGTCGGCCAACCTGCCGGAAGAAATCGCCTCGCTGGTGCTGGCGCAGACCGTGACCAACGACAAACTGGCGTGGCTGACCCCGTCCGCCCCCGACGAAAACCTGCCGCTGGCCGAAGCCGACAAGCTGCAAGGCATCAAGCTCAACGGGCAGATTCCGGGGCTGACGGAGCTGAGCAACGCCAGCGAACAACTGGCAGCCCTCAACCTGCTGGGCACTCAATCGTCGAACAACTGGGCCGTCGCCCCGCAACGCAGCCGCAGCGGCAAGAGCCTGTTGGCCAGCGACAGCCATGGCCCGCTGGCCGCGCCGTCGCTGTGGAGTTTCGTGCAGATCCGCGCGCCGAAATACCAGGCCGCCGGCGTGACCGTGGCCGGTCTGCCGATGGTGCTCGGCGGTTTCAACGGCAAGGTGGCGTGGAGCCTGACCAGCGTGCTCGGCGATAACCAGGACCTGTTCCTGGAAAAAATCCGTCGTCAGGGCAGCACGTTGTCCTACGAGGTCAACGGCAAGTGGCAACCGGTCGCCGTGCGCAACGAAACCTATTTCGTCAAAGGCCAGCGGCCGATTCGTGAAGCGGTGTACGAAACCCGCCATGGCGCGCTGCTCAACAGCACCCAGGCCGCTGCTCAGGGCGCAGGCTTTGGCCTGGCCTTGCAGACCCCGAGCTTCACCGATGACAAATCCCTCGATGCGTTTTTCGATCTGAGCCGCGCCCAGAACGTTGAACGCGCGTCGGACGCCAGCCGGGAAATCCGCGCCATCGCGCTGAACCTGGTGTTTGCTGACGCCAGCAACATTGGCTGGCAAGTTACCGGGCGCTTCCCCAACCGCCGCGAAGGTGAAGGCCTGCTGCCGTCGCCGGGCTGGGAAGGTCGCTACGACTGGGACGGTTACGCCGACCCGATGCTCCACCCCTACGATCAGGACCCGGCCCAGGGCTGGCTCGGCACCGCCAACCAGCGGGTCATTCCTCACGGCTACGGCATGCAACTGTCGAATTCCTGGGCGGCGCCGGAACGTGGCGAGCGTCTGGCCGAACTGGCTGGCAGCGGCAAGCATGACGGTCGCAGTGTGATCGCCATGCAGTACGACCAGACCACCACCTTCGCCGCCAAACTGAAGAAAATGTTCGAGGCACCGGGCATGGCGCAGCCGCTGAAACAGGCGATGGACGCACTGCCGGAAGCCGAGCGCAGTAAGGCGCGCGAGGCCTATACCCGCCTGATGGCGTTCGACGGCAAGCTCAGCCCGACCTCCGCCGATGCGGCGATCTACGAGCTGTTCCTGCAGGAAAGCATGAAGCAGATCTTCCTCGACGAACTCGGCCCGCAGAGCAGCCCGGCGTGGAAAGCCTTTGTCGCCAATGGCGATCTGTCCTACGCCGCCCAGGCCGATCACTTGCTGGGCCGCGAAGACAGTCCATTCTGGGACGACGCCCGCACCCCGCAAAAAGAAGACAAACCGGCGATCCTCGCCCGCAGCCTGGCGGCAGCGATCAGCGCCGGCGACAGCCAACTGGGCGGCGACCGCCGGGCCTGGCAGTGGGGCAAACTGCACCGTTACGAGTGGAAGAATGCCAGCGGCCAGACCGTTCGCGGCCCAATTGCGGCGGGCGGCGACCACACCACCCTCAACACGGCGGCGTTTGCCTGGGGCCAGGATTTCAACACCACGCGTGCGCCGTCGATGCGTTTCATCGTCGACTTCGGTCAGAGCGAGCCGTTGATGGGGCAGAACGGGACGGGGCAATCCGGGAATCCGGTCAGCCCGAACTACTTGAACGGAATCGATCCGTGGCTCAAGGGCCAGTACATTGGCTTGCCGATGCAGCCGCAGAACTTTGACCGGGTGTATGGCAAGACGCGGTTGACGCTTACTCCCGGCAAATAGCGCTACTCCCCAAAAGATCAAAAGCCCCCTCACCCTAACCCTCTCCCTTAGGGAGAGGGGACTGATCGGGGGATGCTCAAGAAGTTCGCCGACCTGAACTTGCTGCACCGAATCCAGATTCGTATTGCTGCTTGAAAGATCCATAATCGACGCGATCTCACAGGTCGATGTCCCTCGCCAAACACCCCCGTAGGCTCCCTCTCCCTCCGGGCGGTCCGACGCTTCGGGAGGGCTGGGGTGAGGGTGCTTTCGAAAATCAATAGAACTTCTGACTTCGCGCCAACCTCATAGCTAACAAGTCCCTCCATTCCGGTAATGCCATGGACCTTGTTATCGCCCGCCCCGAAGGCCTCTACTGCCCCGCCGGGGACTTCTACATTGACCCGTGGCGGCCCGTCGAGCG
Organism: Pseudomonas sp. B40(2017); assembly: GCF_002112855.1. NCBI lineage: Bacteria > Pseudomonadati > Pseudomonadota > Gammaproteobacteria > Pseudomonadales > Pseudomonadaceae > Pseudomonas > Pseudomonas sp. B40(2017). Next base: position 563,357 of record NZ_NEIT01000005.1, on the reverse strand, counting down.
TTCGGTGATCACCCATGCCCACGGCGACCACGCCCGTGGCGGCAATCAGCATTACCTGGCCGCCAGCGCCGGCGAAGGAATTCTGCGTGCGCGTCTGGGCGCGGACATCAACCTGCAAACCCTCGACTACGGCCAGCGCCTGACCCACCACGGCGTCACCCTGAGCTTTCATCCCGCCGGTCATGTGCTCGGCTCGGCCCAGGTGCGGCTGGAATACGGCGGCGAAGTCTGGGTCGCGTCAGGCGATTACAAGATCGAACCCGACGGCACCTGCGCGCCGTTCGAACCGGTGCGCTGCCACACCTTCATTACCGAATCGACCTTCGGCCTGCCGATCTACCGCTGGCAGCCGCAGGCGCAGGTGTTCGCCGAAATCAATCAGTGGTGGCAGGCCAACATCGAGGCCGGCAAGGCCAGCGTGCTGTTCTGCTATTCGTTCGGCAAGGCCCAGCGGATTCTCCACGGCATCGACGAAACCCTCGGGCCGATCCTCAGCCACGGGGCGGTCGAGCCGCTGAACCGCGTGTACCGCGAGGCCGGCGTCTACCTGCCGCCAACGATCTACGCCGGCGAGGTGAAAAAGAACGACCCGATGATGCGCCAGGCGCTGGTCATCGCCCCGCCCTCTGCCGGCGGCAGCAGCTGGATGCGCCGGTTCGGCGATTACAGCGACAGCTTCGCCAGCGGCTGGATGCGCCTGCGCGGCACTCGTCGGAGGCGCGGCGTGGATCGCGGTTTCGTACTTTCGGATCACGCCGACTGGCCCGGCCTGTTGTGGGCCATCGAACAGACCGGCGCCGAGCGGGTGATGGTCACCCACGGCTCGATTGGCGTACTGGTGCGCCATCTGCGCGAAAAAGGGCTCGACGCACAAGGTTTCAACACCGAATACGGTGACGATGAAGAAGAGCTTTCCAGCGCCACGCCTGCGATGGCCGAGGTGCAACCATGAAAGACTTCGCCGGGTTGTACGCCGAACTCGACGCCACCACCTCGAGCAACGCCAAACTGGCGGCGATGCAAACCTACTTCGCCCAGGCGCAACCACAAGATGCCGCCTGGGCCGTGTACTTTTTGTCCGGCGGGCGGCCACGGCAACTGGTTCCGGTGAGAGTTCTGCGCGAACTCGCTGTTGAAACGTCGGGGCTTGAGCCATGGCTGTTCGAGGAGAGCTATCAAGCGGTCGGCGATCTGGCGGAAACCATTTCGCTGGTGCTGCCGGAACACCCGCACACGTCGCGGGCCGGGCTCGCCGAATGGATCGAAGACAAACTGCTGCCCCTGCGTGGTGAAACCCCGGAATACCTCGCCCACCAATTGCCCGCTCTGTGGGCGCAACTGGATCGGCCGAGCCTGATGCTGTGCATCAAACTGATCACCGGCAGCTTCCGGGTCGGCGTGTCCAAACTGCTGGTGACCCGCGCCCTGGCCGCCATGGCCGGGCTCGACAGCAAACGCGTGGCGCAACGGCTGGTGGGTTACACCGACCTGTCCAACCGGCCGAACGCCGCCGCTTACCTGAAACTGATCGCCCCCGAATCCAGCGACGAGCACGCCCAGCGCGGCGGCCAGCCCTACCCGTTCTTCCTCGCCCACGCGCTGGCGCAACCGGTTGAAACCTTCGAGGCCCTGCTCGGGCCGCCGAGCAACTGGCAGGTGGAATGGAAGTGGGACGGCATTCGCGCACAGGTGGTCAAGCGTGACGGGAAACTGTGGGTCTGGTCGCGCGGCGAGGAATTGGTCACCGAGCGTTTTCCCGAATTCGACACGCTGCTGCACGGTTTACCCGACGGCACGGTGATCGACGGCGAGATCGTAGTCTGGAAGAACAACCGCCCGGTCACCGAAGACGCGTTCGATCCGCAGTCGACAGAAGCCCCGGCGGTGCAACCCTTCGCACTGTTGCAACAACGGATCGGCCGCAAGTCACTGGACCGCAAAATCCTCGAAGACGCGCCGGTGGTGATACTCGCCTACGACCTGCTCGAATGGCAGGGCGAAGACTGGCGCAACCAGCCCCAGGCCAGGCGTCGCGAGCAACTGGAGCAGGTCATCGCCCGCTGCAACAACCCGGTGCTGCTGCCTTCGCCGATTCTGACGGGTGATGACTGGTTCGACCTCGCCCGCCAGCGCGAAGCCTCCAGACGACTGGGGGTAGAAGGCATGATGCTCAAGGCCAGGGATGCGATGTATGGCGTCGGTCGCACCAAGGACATGGGCGTGTGGTGGAAATGGAAGGTCGACCCGTTCAGCGTCGACGCGGTGTTGATCTACGCCCAGCGCGGGCATGGTCGCCGCGCGAGCCTCTACAGCGATTACACCTTTGCGGTGTGGGACGGCCCGCCTGGTTCCAGTGCCCGGGCGCTGGTGCCCTTCGCCAAGGCCTATTCCGGGCTGACCGACGCGGAAATGCGCGAAGTCGACAGCATCGTGCGCAAGACCACAGTCGAAAAATTCGGCCCGGTCAGCAGCGTCAAGCCGAGTCTGGTGTTCGAACTCGGTTTCGAAGGCATCGCCCTCTCCCGCCGGCACAAGAGCGGCATCGCCGTGCGCTTCCCGCGCATGTTGCGCTGGCGCCAGGACAAAACCGTGGACGAGGCCGACAGCCTGGCGACCTTGCAAGACCTGTTGGTCTGATCCCTTCCCCCACGCCTCCCCGATCGTTCCCACGTCGAAGCGTCGAACCGTCCGCGTGGGAATGCAGCCGGGACGCTCCGCGTCCCATCCAGCGCCGGACGCAGAGCGTCCATTGAGGCATTCCCACGCAGAGCATGGGAACAATCACGCCCATAAACAGTGCAACTGATTCTCCGTGCCCGTTTTCGTGCACTGACCGGCCCCGGCATGCACTTGCTGCACCTTTTAAAACACTTGTTCGGGACTCTGGTTCGGAAATTGCTACTTTCTATAAGTCGTAAGCGCTCCAGTAACAATCATTCCGCGCCACAAGCGCTCATATTGGTTCTTAGGGATTGAATAATGAAAAAAGCATTGCTGACCCTTTCTGCACTGGCGTTGTGCATGGCCGCCGGCTCCGCGCTGGCCAAGGAATACAAAGAACTGCGGTTTGGCGTTGACCCTTCCTACGCACCGTTCGAGTCGAAAGCGGCAGACGGCAGCCTGGTTGGCTTCGACATCGATCTAGGCAACGCCATCTGCGCCGAGCTGAAGGTCAAGTGCAAATGGGTCGAAAGCGACTTCGACGGCATGATTCCGGGCCTCAAGGCCAATAAATTCGACGGCGTGATCTCGTCGATGACCGTTACCGAAGCCCGTGAAAAAGTCATCGACTTCTCCAGCGAGCTGTTCTCCGGCCCGACGGCCTACGTGTCGAAAAAAGGTTCGGGCATCACCGACGACGTCGCTTCCCTGAAAGGCAAAACCGTCGGCTACGAGCAAGGCACCATCCAGGAAGCCTATGCCAAAGCCGTGCTGGACAAGGCCGGTGTGAAAACCCAGGCCTATCAGAACCAGGACCAGGTGTATTCCGACCTGACCTCCGGCCGTCTCGATGCGGGCATTCAGGACATGTTGCAGGCCGAACTGGGCTTTCTGAAGTCGCCGCAGGGCGCCGATTATGAAGTCAGCAAGCCGGTCGACAACCACTTGCTGCCAGCCAAGACCGCTGTCGGTATTAAGAAAGGTAACACCGAGCTGAAAGCGCTTTTGGATAAAGGTATCAAAGCGTTACACGATGATGGCAAATACGCCGAGATTCAAAAGAAACACTTTGGCGATCTGAATCTGTACAGCGGCAAATAATGCCCCGGCGCCCATCTTCCATGGGCGCCTTTTTCATTCAGTCAGGTTGCTGATTTATGTTCGAAACCCTCTTACAAAATCTGGGGCTCTCCGCCTTCAGCCTCAAGGGCTTTGGCCCTTTGCTGTTGGAAGGCACCTGGATGACCATCAAATTGTCGGCGTTGTCGCTGCTGGTGGCCGTGTTGCTCGGCCTGCTCGGCGCCAGTGCCAAGCTGTCAAAAGTCAAACTGCTGCGCCTGCCCGCCCAGCTCTACACCACGCTGATTCGCGGGGTGCCGGACCTGGTGCTGATGCTGCTGATCTTCTACAGCCTGCAAACCTGGCTGACGACGCTCACCGATTACCTGGAATGGGAATACATCGAGATCGACCCGTTCAGCGCCGGGGTCCTGACCCTGGGCTTCATTTACGGCGCGTACTTCACTGAAACCTTTCGCGGGGCGATTCTCGCCGTGCCGCGCGGCCAGGTCGAAGCCGCCACCGCCTATGGCCTCAAGCGCGGCCAGCGCTTTCGCTTCGTGGTGTTCCCGCAAATGATGCGCTTCGCCCTGCCGGGCATCGGCAACAACTGGATGGTGATGCTCAAGGCCACCGCGCTGGTTTCGATCATCGGCCTGGCCGATCTGGTCAAGGCCGCTCAGGATGCCGGCAAGAGCACCTATCAACTGTTTTACTTCCTGGTCCTCGCCGCGTTGATCTACCTGCTGATCACCAGTGCCTCGAATTTCATCCTGCGCTGGCTCGAACGCCGCTACGCCGCCGGTGCCCGGGAGGCCGTACGATGATCGAACTCCTGCAGGAATACTGGAAAGCCTTCCTTTATACCGACGGCCAGAACATCACTGGCCTGGCGATGACGATGTGGCTGCTCAGCGCCTCGATCTTCTTCGGTTTCATCGTGTCGATTCCGCTGTCGATCGCCCGGGTCTCGCCGCACTTCTACATTCGCTGGCCGGTGCAGTTCTACACCTACCTGTTCCGTGGCACGCCGCTCTATATCCAGCTGCTGATCTGCTACACCGGGATCTACAGCCTGGCCGCCGTGCGCGCGCAGCCGCTGCTCGACAGTTTCTTTCGCGATGCGATGAACTGCACGATCCTGGCCTTCGCCCTCAACACCTGCGCCTACACCACGGAGATTTTCGCCGGGGCTATCCGCAGCATGAACCACGGCGAAGTCGAAGCGGCCAAGGCCTACGGGCTGACCGGCTGGAAGCTGTATGCCTACGTGATCATGCCGTCGGCGCTGCGCCGTTCGTTGCCGTACTACAGCAACGAAGTGATCCTGATGTTGCATTCGACCACCGTGGCTTTCACCGCGACCATCCCAGACATCCTGAAAGTCGCGCGGGACGCCAACTCGGCGACCTTCCTGACCTTCCAGTCGTTCGGCATCGCCGCGCTGATCTACCTGACCATCACCTTTGCGCTGGTCGGCCTGTTCCGCCTTGCCGAACGCCGATGGCTGGCGTTCCTCGGCCCGACCCACTAGGACCCTTTAGAGATGCGTCATCAGATACACGACCTGCTGGCCCCGCTGCCGGGGACCGCACGACAGATCCACAGCTTTCATTTCGGCCCGGACAAGGCCCAGGGCAAGATCTACATCCAGTCATCGCTGCACGCCGACGAACTGCCCGGCATGCTCGTGGCCTGGCACCTCAAGCAGCGTCTGGCGGAGCTGGAAGCCGCCGGCCGCCTGCGCAGCGAAATCGTGCTGGTGCCGGTAGCCAACCCGGTCGGCCTCGAACAGGTGCTGATGGACGTGCCGCTGGGCCGCTACGAACTGGAGAGCGGACAGAATTTCAACCGCTGGTTCGTCGACCTGAGCGAGGAAATCGGCAACGAGATCGAAACACAGCTGTGCGACGACCCGCAGCGCAACCTCGAGCTGATCCGCGCCAGCCTGCGCAATGCCCTCGCCCGCCACACCGCCACGACTCAGCTGCAATCCCAGCGTCTGACCCTGCAACGGCTGGCCTGCGATGCGGACATGGTGCTCGACCTGCATTGCGATTTCGAATCCGTGGTTCATCTCTACACCACGCCCGAGGCCTGGCCGCAGGTCGAGCCGCTGGCGCGCTATATCGAATCCCAGGCGAGCCTGCTGGCCACCGACTCCGGCGGCCAGTCGTTCGATGAGTGCTTCACCCTGCTGTGGTGGCAATTGAAGGAGCGCTTCGGCGACCACTTCGAGATACCGCTGGGCAGTTTCTCGGTCACCGTCGAGTTGCGCGGTCAGGGGGATGTCACCCATCCGCTGGCCAGTCGCGATTGCCAGGCGCTGATCGATTACCTGATCCATTTCGGCGCCATCGTCGGCGAACCCAAAGCCTTGCCGGCCCTGCCACATCCCGCCACACCGCTGGCCGGCGTGGAACCGGTGGCCACCCCCGTCGGCGGCCTGCTGGTCTATACCGCCACGCCCGGCCAGTTTCTGGAAGCCGGGCAGAAAATCGCCGAAATCATCGACCCGATCAACGACCGGGTTACGCCAGTCCATTGCACCGCTTCCGGTCTGCTCTATGCCCGCTCGCTGCGGCGCATGGCCACCGCCGGGATGGTGATCGCCCACGTCGCGGGCGCCGAAGCCTATCGCAGCGGCTATCTACTTTCGCCTTGAGGATGCCTGTCCCATGTACAAATTGACCGTTGAAGGCCTGCACAAAAGCTATGGCGACCATCAGGTGCTCAAAGGCGTGTCGCTCAAGGCCAGGACCGGCGACGTGATCAGCCTGATCGGCGCCAGCGGCTCGGGCAAAAGCACCTTTTTGCGCTGCATCAACTTTCTCGAACAACCCAACGACGGCGCGATGAGCCTCGACGGCCAGGCGATCCGCATGGTCACCGACCGCCACGGCATGCACGTCGCCGACGCCGATGAACTGCAACGCCTGCGCACCCGCCTGGCGATGGTGTTCCAGCATTTCAACCTGTGGAGCCACATGACCGTGCTGGAAAACATCACCATGGCCCCGCGCCGGGTGCTGGGTTGCAGCAAGCAGGAAGCCGACGACCGCGCGCGGCGTTATCTGGAAAAGGTCGGTTTGCCGGCGCGGGTGGCGGATCAGTACCCGGCGTTCCTCTCCGGCGGCCAGCAGCAACGGGTGGCTATTGCCCGGGCTTTGGCGATGGAGCCGGAAGTCATGCTGTTCGACGAACCGACCTCGGCGCTCGATCCGGAACTGGTCGGCGAAGTGCTCAAGGTGATTCAGGGCCTGGCCGAGGAAGGCCGGACCATGATCATGGTCACCCACGAAATGAGCTTTGCGCGCAAGGTGTCGAGCCAGGTGCTGTTCCTGCATCAAGGGCTGGTGGAGGAAGAAGGCGCGCCGGAAGAGGTGCTGGGCAATCCGAAGAGCGAACGCCTGAAGCAATTTCTCAGCGGCAATCTCAAGTAAAACTATTGCCCGGTCGGCGCGGTCATTGAAGGAACATCTTCAGAGCACACGTCGCCGGCATGGGCACTTCCACCGACTTCGCCAAACACTGGTTCAGCGCCCGCGACTGGAAGCCGTTCGCCTTTCAGAAACAGGTGTGGGCCGCGGTCAAACGTGGCGAGTCCGGCCTGCTGCATGCCAGCACCGGCGCCGGTAAAACCTACGCGGTTTGGTTTGCCGCGCTCAATCGCTTTGCCCGCTCCGGGCCTGTTGCTGAAACCACCCGTAAACGCAAACCACCCGCCGAACCGCTGACCGTGTTGTGGATCACCCCGATGCGGGCGCTGGCCGCCGACACCGCGCGCGCCCTGCAAGCGCCGCTGGACGATCTGCAGATCCCCTGGAGCGTCGGCCTGCGCACCGGCGACACCGGCAGCAGCGAACGCGCCCGGCAGAACCGGCGCCTGCCCACCACACTGATCACCACCCCGGAGAGCCTGACCCTGATGCTTGCCCGTGCCGACGCGCAAACGGCGCTGTCGACGCTGCGCATGGTCGTGGTGGATGAGTGGCACGAATTGCTCGGCAACAAGCGCGGCGTGCAATTGCAACTGGCCCTCGCCCGACTGCGCCGCTGGCACCCGGGGCTGATCGTCTGGGGCGTTTCAGCGACGCTCGGCAATCAGTCCCACGCCGAACAGGTGCTGATCCCACAGGGCGGTGGCGTGAGTATTCAGGGGCAAAGCGAAAAGTCGCTCAAGGTCGACACCTTGCTCCCACCGGCCATCGAGCGTTTTCCCTGGGCCGGGCATATCGGCTTGAAGATGTTGCCGCAGGTGGTCGCCGAACTGGACGTCTGCGCCAGCAGCCTGGTGTTCACCAACACCCGGGCGCAATCGGAAATCTGGTATCAGGCCTTGCTGGAAGCGCGGCCGGACTGGGCCGGATTGATCGCCCTGCACCACAGCTCGCTGTCCCGTGACACTCGCGACTGGGTGGAACAGGCGCTGAAGAACGGCCAACTCAAAGCCGTGGTCTGCACTTCCAGTCTGGATCTGGGGGTGGATTTCCTGCCCGTGGAGCGGGTGCTGCAGATTGGCTCGGCCAAAGGCGTGGCGCGGCTGATGCAGCGTGCCGGACGTTCGGGGCATGCGCCCGGCAGAACGTCGCGGGTCACCCTGGTGCCGACCCACAGCCTGGAGCTGATCGAAGCCGCAGCCGCCGGCGATGCCGTAGCGCAGCGGCGGATCGAACCGCGACTGTCACCGCACAAACCGCTGGATGTGCTGGTGCAACATCTGGTCAGCATGGCCCTGGGCGGTGGCTTTGTTCCCGATGAGCTGTACGAAGAAGTCCGTGGCGCCTGGGCCTATCGTGACCTGACGCTCGCGGACTGGGCCTGGGCGCTGGCTTTCGTACGCCACGGCGGGATGTCGCTGACGGCGTACCCGGATTACCGCCGGGTCGAGCCGGATGAGCACGGAATCTGGCGCGTCCCCGACGCCCGCCTGGCGCGCCGCCATCGCATGAGCATCGGCACCATCGTCAGCGATGCCAGCATTCATCTGAAGTTCTGGAGCAAGGGCGGTGGCGGCAAACAACTGGGCAGTGTTGAAGAAGGTTTTATCGCACGCCTCAAACCCGGCGATGGGTTTCTGTTCGCCGGTCGCTTGCTGGAGCTGGTGCGGGTGGAAAACATGACCGCCTATGTCAAACGCAGCACGGCGAAAAAAGCCGCGGTGCCGCGCTGGAATGGCGGGCGCATGCCGCTCTCCAATGAATTGGCCGAAGCGGTGGTCAGCCGGTTCAGCGCGGCGGCACAAGGCGAGTTTGCCGGCCCGGAAATGCAGGCCTTGCGACCGCTGCTGGAAACGCAGATGCGCTGGTCAGGCCTGCCGACCGTCAACAATCTGCTGGCCGAAGTGTTGAAATCCCGCGAAGGCTGGCACCTTTTCCTCTATCCGTTTGCCGGACGTCAGGTGCACCTGGGGCTGGCCAGCCTGCTGGCGTGGCGGGTCAGTCAGCGCCTGCCTGTGACCTTCTCGATTGCGGTCAACGATTACGGACTGGAATTGCTCAGCGCCACGCCCGTTGACTGGTCTGTGCAACTGGATGGCGCCCTGCTCAGCCCTGAGGATTTATTGCGCGATGTACTTGCCAGCCTCAACGCAGGCGAACTGGCGCTGCGCAGGTTTCGGGAAATTGCGCGGATTGCCGGACTGGTGTTCGCCGGTTACCCCGGCGCGCCGAAAAGTACCCGTCAGGTCCAGGCTTCCAGCGGGCTGTTCTTCGAAGTGTTCAAACAATACGACGCCGGCAACCTGCTGCTGGCCCAGGCTGGGGAAGAAGTCCTGCGGGAAGAACTGGATATTCGTCGACTGGAACAGACACTGGAGCGAATCAACCGGATGAAACTCGATATGCACTTGATCAAACGTCCGACACCGCTCGGCTTTCCATTGCTGGTGGAACGCATGCGCGAAAGCATGAGCTCGGAAAAACTCGCTGACCGCATCCGGCGTATGGTCGGCGATCTGGAGAACACCGCCGACAAGGGCCAATCCCGATGAACGCGCCCTATCCCGTACGTCTGGCGGGCGAAGACCTCTGGTTGCTGCCGGAAAAGGCGCTGTACTGGCCGGCGCAGCAGACGCTGCTGATTGCCGATGTGCATTTCGGCAAAGCGGCCGCTTATCGTCGCCTGGGGCAGCCGGTGCCGCAGGGCACTACGACCAGCAACATTGCCGTGATCGAGCAGTTGCTGGCGAAACTGCCATGTCGGCAATTGATCTTTCTTGGGGACTTTCTGCACGGGCCCGGCTCCCACGCCACGGGCACCTTGAACGAATTGGCTCGGTGGCGCGAACGGCATAAGGATCTGCCCATCACACTGATTCGCGGCAATCACGACAAGCGGGCGGGCGATCCACCGCAGTCGCTGAATATCAGGGTGGTGCCGGAGCCCATGCTGCTGGGCCCCTTCTCGCTGCAGCACGAGCCGGATCCGCACCCTGAACGGCACGTCCTCGCCGGGCACGTACACCCGGTTTATCGATTGATCGGCAAGGGGCGCCAGCGTTTGCGGCTGGCGTGTTTCAGGCTGGGGGAACGCATCAGCCTGTTGCCGGCCTTCGGCGCCTTCACCGGCGGTTATCCGGTGGAGAAGGAAGACAGCTGTCGGATCTTTGTCATTGGCGACAACGAAATTTGGCCCGTCGGCTGACGTCCTGTTCAGGATTCAGCCGACGGGCCATACGTTAAATCAGGCGACGGGCGCGGGTGGCGGTTTGTCCGGCAACGTAGGTTCGCCGGGCTCGGTCGGTTCTTCGTTGGGGGTATCGGGATCGGGCTGGTGAGGGATTCCGCCGGCCGTCGCGATGGGTGGGTGTGCCAACAACGACCAGGCCATTACGCCAACCTGATTGGGCTCGAGCCTTGCCAGTTCGGCAGTGATTTGCGGATCGATCTTCATGGAGCACTCCTCGGCGAAGGCCCGTCCCGCTGTTCGCGAAACGGGCAGTACACCTCATAGAGTGTCTACCCGCCGAAGAATTCCCGGTAACTGCCGGATGGACGGATCAGGTACGCGGCAGCGTCACGCCACGCTGGCCCTGATACTTGCCGGCACGGTCCTTGTAGGAGACTTCACATTCTTCATCGGATTCGAGGAACAGCATCTGCGCTACGCCTTCGTTGGCGTAGATCTTCGCCGGCAGGTTGGTGGTGTTCGAGAACTCCAGGGTCACCTGGCCTTCCCACTCGGGCTCAAGCGGGGTGACGTTGACGATGATGCCGCAGCGGGCGTAGGTGCTCTTGCCCAGGCAGATGGTCAGGACGTTGCGTGGAATACGGAAGTACTCAACGGTCGTGGCCAGGGCGAAGGAGTTTGGCGGGATGATGCAGACGTCGCTGTGGACGTCGACGAAGCTGCCGGCGTCGAAATTCTTCGGATCGACGATGGCCGAATTGATGTTGGTGAACACCTTGAAATGATTGGTGCAGCGCACATCGTAGCCGTAGCTCGACACACCGTAGGAGATCACACGGCTGTCGTCGCTGCCGCGTACCTGGCGCTCGACGAACGGCTCGATCATGCCGTGTTCCTGCGCCATGCGGCGAATCCACTTGTCCGATTTGATGCTCATGGCGGGTGTCCTGAATAGCGAGGTGGAAAAAATCTGTCCGGCATCTTACCGGGCGCGCCGCCGGGTTCAAAGTGCGGGGTGCAATTCTCGCCGAACGTGCGGGATTTACGCGGCTTCGCGACGAACCGTCACACCGTCGATCCCTAAAACAGAGAAACCTTCGCAAGAAGCATTGGCACGTTCCGGAAAAAGGGTTAAGGTGGCGCCACTGTGCTGCTTGTGTCACTGAGAATCTCTACACGATATGTTGAATTTCGATCCAACCATCTACAAGAATTTTTCCTGCTCTTTGCACTCAGTCTCGGCCAGGGTTCTTCCTGAGTCGCAGTTATCTTTGTTCAAGGAGTTACACCATGTCTAATCGCCAAACCGGTACCGTTAAGTGGTTCAACGATGAAAAAGGCTTCGGCTTCATCACTCCACAATCCGGTGACGACCTGTTCGTTCACTTCAAAGCTATCCAATCCGACGGCTTCAAAAGCCTGAAAGAAGGCCAACAGGTTTCTTTCATCGCTACCCGCGGTCAGAAAGGCATGCAAGCTGAAGAAGTACAAGTTATCTAACTTGTAGCTTCTTTAGAAAAAGGCCCCGCCCTCAAAAGCGGGGCTTTTTTGTGGGCGTCTGTTTTTCCGGGCGCAAAAAAAGATCGCAGCCCGTGAAGGCTGCGATCTTTTGCGTTGCTTACCAGGCCACGCCGAAACCGGCGGTGTAGCGGGTCTTGCTCAGGTCCGCATCCTCGGTGCCGCTGATGATGTCGCGTTCGGCCTTGAGGTTGAGCGAGGCCCACTCGGTGACTTTGTAGCGCAAGCCCATTTCCGCATCCAGCGCGTAATCGGCGACGCCGGACAGTGGCTTGCCGACTTCGCCATTGGTGAAGAACTCGACCTTCTTGCCGATCAGGTAGCGGTTGTAGTCCCACTTCATGGCGACCGAATAGAAGTTGTCCTTGCTGCCATCGCGGTACTCGTAATCGGTTCGGTTGAGCAGCGAACCCAGGGAGAACGCTCCCAGCTCGTCATCCCAGAACTGGTAACCCGGGCCGGTACCCACCACGCGCTGGCGCGCCAGCTCTTCGATGTGATCGCGCTTGTAGTTCAACCGCCCCTGCCAGAACCATTGATCAGTGAGGAAGCGGTCGAGCGAGTACTCGGCGCGCCAGTTATCGGTGGTGGTCACGTCGTCCTGCACTTCGCGGTTGTATTCGCCCTCGGCGATATGGCGCCAGCGGCCGTGACGAGCAGTGGTCTTGAAGCCGACATCGTAGTCGTCGGTATCTTTCTCGGCGCGCTGGTAGTCGAGCGCCAGATCGACGTTGCCCTTCCACACCAGATCCTCGACCACCGGTTTCGGCTTGAGAATTTGCTGAATGCTCGCCAACTCCACGGTTTTCGGCGCCTCGCCGTTGGCCAGAGTGACCTTGCCATCTTCGGCAGCACTCAGGGACTTGGCCTTCTCGCCGTTGTAGGCGTCCTGCTTGACCAGCAGTTCCTGATCGCTCTCCAGGGTCTTGACCTGCTTCCAGTCGATGGTGACGGCGCCGGCGTACTGGGTCTGGACCAGCAACTTGCCGCCGTCGAACAGCGTGATTTTACCGCTCAGCTTGTCACCGTTCTTCAACCAGACGGTGTCGGCAAGCAAAGGTGTGGACGCACTGAAGACAGCAAGGCACAGCAGGGTTCTGGACAACATAAGCGAATCGAAGACTCAAGTTTGCGAAAAAAGGGTCGGCATTATCCGTAGGAATAATTCCCTGACAAGGAGTGACCCGGCTAATTCTGTTGAGTTCATTTCTCAATTGCCCATCCACCGATTACGCTTAAGCACATAACGCGATCAAGTTCAGGAACCGCGCACGTGACAGACCCGATGCATGCCTGCGAAAACGATCCGCAAATCCGACGCACGGCACTCTATTCCACCCTCGCCCAAGTGCCTGAGGGCAAAGTCGTCAGCTATGGTCAGTTGGCCGAACTGGCGGGGTTGGGGCGCGCCGCCCGCTGGGTCGGCCGGACCCTGAGCCAATTGCCCGGCGACACCAAACTGCCCTGGCACCGCGTGCTCGGCGCCGGCGGTCGGATCAGCCTGCCGGCGGGCAGCCCGTCCGGGGACGAACAGCGGACGCGATTGCGTATGGAAGGCATCACCGTCCTGAACAATCGTGTGGATATTCGGCGCCATGGCTGGCGTCCGGTAGAGCACAGCGGTTAGAGTGCGCGCTTTGTTTTCGCAATCTTGAGGCAGACTTCAGCCCATGCCCCGTAAAACCTGGCGCGCCGCGCTCGCCGCCTATGCCAGTCCTTCGACGCTCGTGCTGTTGTTGCTGGGTTTCGCCGCCGGCCTGCCGTACATGCTGGTGTTCTCGACACTTTCGGTCTGGCTGCGTGAAGCCGGTGTGGCCCGTGAGACGATCGGCTACGCCAGCCTGATCGGTCTTGCCTACGCCTTCAAATGGGTCTGGTCGCCCCTGCTCGACCAATGGCGCCTGCCGTTGCTGGGCAAGCTGGGTCGCCGCCGTTCGTGGCTGGTGCTCTCCCAGACGCTGGTAATCCTCGGCCTGATCGGTATGGGTTTTTGCGACCCGCAGAAACACCTGTCCTGGCTGATAGCCATCGCCGTGGTCGTGGCGTTCGCTTCCGCCACCCAGGATATCGCGGTCGACGCCTATCGCCTGGAAATCGCCGAAGACAGCCGTCAGGCCGCGCTGGCCGCCAGCTATATGTCCGGCTATCGGATCGCCGCCCTGCTCGCGACCGCGGGTGCGCTGTTCTTCGCCGAGGGCTTCGGCTCTACAGGCTTCAAGTACCAGCATTCGGCCTGGACCGGCACCTACGTGCTGTTCGGTGCCCTGATGGTGCCTGCCCTGCTCACCACCCTGCTGATGCGCGAGCCGCCGGTGCCGTTGCGCACCCAGTTGCAGGCGGGGCGTTACACCTTCATGCATCAGTTGATGTCGGTGTTCGTGCTGATCATTTTGCTGGTCTCCGTGCCGGCCATGTTCACCCAGCTCTACAACACCGATTTCGCCAGCGTGCTGTTTGGCGACATGAGCCCGCTGGACCTGCTGCTGGAAGACCGGGCGTTCCTGCGCGCAATTCTCTACACCACGCTGACCTGCCTGTGCCTCTCGGCCATGGGCCGTCGCGGTCTGGCGCCAGTGCTGACGCCGGTCAACGACTTCATCCTGCGCTACCGCTGGCAGGCGTTGCTGCTGCTCGGCCTGATCGCCACCTATCGGATGTCCGACACGGTGATGGGCGTGATGGCCAACGTGTTCTATATCGACCAGGGTTTCACCAAGGACCAGATCGCCAGCGTCAGCAAGATCTTCGGTCTGATCATGACCCTCGTCGGCGCCGGCATGGGCGGTCTGCTGATCGTGCGCTTCGGCATCCTGCCGATCCTGTTCATCGGCGGTGCCGCGTCGGCGGGCACCAATCTGCTGTTCCTGATGCTGGCCGACATGGGCCCGAACCTGCAGATGCTGGTGGTGACGATCTCTCTCGACAACTTCAGCTCCGGCCTGGCCACCTCGGCGTTCGTCGCCTACCTGTCGAGCTTGACCAACCTGAAGTTCTCCGCCACCCAGTACGCGCTGCTAAGCTCGATCATGCTCCTGCTGCCACGCCTGATCGGCGGCTACTCCGGGGTGATGGTGGAGAAGTTCGGTTATCACAACTTCTTCCTGATCACCGCGCTGCTCGGCGTTCCGACCCTGGTGCTGATCGCCCTGCACTGGTTCCAGGAAAGCCGCCGCGAAGGC
The DNA here is from genome assembly GCF_002112855.1 of Pseudomonas sp. B40(2017). NCBI lineage: Bacteria > Pseudomonadati > Pseudomonadota > Gammaproteobacteria > Pseudomonadales > Pseudomonadaceae > Pseudomonas > Pseudomonas sp. B40(2017). The sequence continues at coordinate 548,310 of NZ_NEIT01000005.1, read as the reverse complement.
CCGACGCCGACCCCGGAACCTGCACCGACCTCCGTCGTGGAAGAATCGTAAGACATCTCGCACCCGGCGAGAGGGTTTGCGCCGGGGCTGCACTTCTGTACGTCGGCGGATCTCGCCGTTACACTGCTCCGTCATTTCCAGTCATAGCAACCGACAACGGCCAACCATGCGCACCAGTCAATTTTTGCTCGCCACACAGAAAGAAACGCCTTCCGACGCGGTCGTGATCAGCCATCAGCTGATGCTGCGCGCCGGCATGATCCGCAAACTCGCCTCGGGCCTGTACACCTGGCTGCCGATGGGCTTGCGAGTGATGCGCAAGGTGGAAGCCATCGTTCGTGAAGAAATGGACGCCGCCGGCTCTCTGGAAGTGTTGATGCCGAGCACCCAACCGGCCGAGCTGTGGCAGGAATCGGGGCGCTGGGAAGAATACGGCCCTGAGCTGCTGCGCATCAAAGACCGCCACGGTCGTGATTTCTGCGCGGGCCCGACCCACGAAGAAGTGATCACCGATCTGATGCGCAACGAGTTGAGCAGCTACAAACAGCTGCCGATCAACCTGTACCAGATCCAGACCAAATTCCGTGACGAGATCCGTCCACGCTTCGGCCTGATGCGCGGTCGCGAATTCATCATGAAGGACTCCTACTCGTTCCATGCGGATCAGGCGTCGCTGCAGATCACTTATGACCGCATGCACGAAGCGTACTGCAACATCTTCACCCGCCTGGGCCTGAAATTCCGTCCGGTGGAAGCCGACAACGGTTCGATCGGTGGTGCCGGCTCCCACGAATTCCACGTGCTGGCCGAGTCCGGCGAAGACGATATCGTCTTCAGCAACGGTTCCGACTACGCAGCGAACATCGAGAAAGCCGAAGCCGTGCCGCGTGAAACCTCGCGCGCCGCGCCAAGCGAAGAGCTGCGTCTGGTCGATACGCCAGACACCAAGACCATCGCGGCCCTGGTGGAAAAATTCAATCTGCCGATCGAAAAGACCATCAAGACCCTGATCGTGCACGCCGAAGAAGAAGGCAAGCTGATCGCCCTGATCATTCGCGGCGACCACGAGCTGAACGAAATCAAGGCTGCCAACCAGCCAGGCGTTGCCAGCCCGCTGGTCATGGCCTCCGATGCCGAACTGCGTGACGCCATCGGCGCCGGCGCCGGCTCCCTCGGCCCGCTGAACCTGCCGCTACCGATCATCATCGACCGTTCGGTGGAGCTGATGAGCGACTTCGCCATCGGTGCCAACATCGACGACAAGCACTACTTCGGCGTGAACTGGGAGCGTGATCTGCCGGTTCCGACCGTGGCCGACCTGCGCAACGTCGTGGCCGGCGACCCGAGCCCGGACGGCAAGGGCACCCTGGAAATCAAGCGCGGCATCGAAGTCGGGCACATCTTCCAGCTGGGCAACAAGTACAGCAAGGCGATGAAGTGCGAAGTGCTGGGCGAGAACGGCAAGCCGGTGACCCTGGAAATGGGTTGCTACGGTATCGGTGTGTCCCGCGTGGTGGCTGCCGCCATCGAGCAGAACAACGATGAGAACGGCATCATCTGGAGCGACGCCCTGGCACCGTTCCAGATCGCTCTGGTGCCACTGCGCTATGAAACCGAGCTGGTGCGTGAAGCCACCGACAAGCTGTACGCGGAACTGACCGCGGCCGGCTTCGAAGTGCTGCTGGACGACCGCGACAAGAAAACCAGCCCGGGCATCAAGTTCGCGGACATGGAGCTGATCGGCATTCCGCACCGGATCGTGGTCAGCGACCGCGGCCTCGCCGAAGGCAACCTGGAATACAAGAGCCGTACCGAAGGCCAGGCGCAAGCGCTGCCGGTTGCCGACGTGCTGTCCTTCCTTCAGGCCCGTATCCGCCGCTGAAACCAGATAGAGACGTCATGTTCAAGCGAAACACCTTAGGCCTCGGTGGTGCCGCCCTGTGCGGCACCCTGCTGGTCAGCGGCTGTGCCAATCACATGTCACAACGCAGCGAGCACGAGGAACGTGTCGAGCGCAAACTGCTCGATCACAGCCTGCAGATCGATGTCGGCGAGCCCAAGGTGCTTGAGCTGCCGCAACGGCGCGTGAAGATCAACGAACAGAAGACTTTCGAAGTCACCGAGTTCGAGGTCACCCGCCATTACGACCGTTACACGCCTTACCAGCCATGGCGGGAGATCTACGAGATCCCGCTGGGCGCGGTGGCGGTGGTCGGCGGCGTCGGCGCGAACGTGGTCAACGTGTTTGCCCTCGGCAATCTGCCCGACAGCGTGACACGTGACTGGCTCAGCTACGGTTTCGCCGGGCTCAACCCGTTCATGAACGTGCAATCCAATGGTCGCGCGCAACAGAACCTGGCCGGTATCGACGAAGTCCAGCGCGACAAGCGCACGGAATATTCGAGCCTGCCGTGGAGCGAGCGCCCGGTTCAGGTCAAGGCCGGCAAGCAGACCTTCGACATGACCACCGATCGCAACGGCGTGCTGCGCCTGAACCTGCTGGACAGCCCGTTCGCCGAAAACGACCTCAATCATGTAGGGAAACTGCAGATCAGCGTCGAAGACGGCAAGGATGACGTGCATTCCGACTCGTCTCTGGCGATCAGCAGTCACCTGCGCGGCAAGCTGCTGGAAGCTCACGGGCTGATCTACGACGATCTTGAAGACGACGAAGTGAGCCAATGGGTGCACCGGGTCAAGCGTCTGTCGGAACTGGGTCTGGAAGAAGAAGCCAGTGAACTGGAACAAAGCCTGATTGAACTGACCCGCAACGATCCTGAGTTGCAGGCCGAATTCCTCAAGTCCCTGACCCGGGATGCGGGGCGTCTGGTGGCGGATCCGGGGCCGAACTGAACCCCCTGAAAAAAATGCCCGAACCTGCTTCGGGCATTTTTTTGTCCGCTTATCGCTCAAACAACTCCATCTGCTCAAAACCGCCGCGCAAATCCTCGAGCCGCACACCCACCCCCAACAACCGCACCGGCTTACCACCGCGATTGAACGCCTGGGTCAGCATCAACTGGTAACTGCCCAGATCCCGCCCTGCCCCGGCCTGCTCCAGTGTGGTCTGGGTGAAATCGTGAAACTTCACTTTGACGAACGGCTTGCCCGGCCGGTAGCTGCTGTCGATCCGCGCCATACGGGTTTTCAGGGTTTCCAACAGTTCCGGAAGCTTGTCGAGGCAACTGCGTAGATCCGGCAGATCGACGTCGTAGGTGTTTTCGACACTGATTGACTGACGACGACTGTCGTTGTGCACCAGCCGCTCATCGATCCCACGGGCCAGACTCCACAAACGCTCGCCGAAACTGCCGAATTCCCGCACCAGCGCCAGCTTGTCCCACTCGCGCAATTGCAGACAGTCACTGATACCGAGCTTGCCCAGCTTGTCGGCCGTGACCTTGCCCACCCCGTGCAGCTTGCTCACCGGCAGGCCACTGACGAAGTCTTCGACCTGGTCCGGGGTGATCACGAACAAGCCGTTGGGCTTTTTCCAGTCGCTGGCGATCTTGGCCAGAAACTTGTTCGGCGCCACGCCGGCGGAGACGGTGATGTGCAACTGATTGGAAACCCGGCGGCGAATGTCCTGGGCGATCCGCGTGGCGCTGCCGCCGAAGTGCGCGCTGTCCGAGACGTCGAGATAGGCTTCGTCCAGGGAAAGCGGCTCGATAAGGTCGGTGTAATCGCTGAAGATCGTATGAATTTCCTTCGACGCCTCGCGATAGGCATCCATGCGTGGCTTGACGATGGTCAGGTCCGGGCACAGTTTCAAGGCATGTCCGGACGACATCGCCGAGCGAACGCCGTAAGCCCGCGCCTCATAGTTGCAGGTGGCGATCACTCCGCGCCGGTCCGCCGAACCACCGACCGCCAACGGCTTGCCGGCGAGGCTCGGGTCATCCCGCATCTCGATGGCGGCGTAGAAACAGTCACAGTCGACGTGGATGATTTTTCGCTGAGTCATGACAGAAAAGGAAACATGGCGAGCCGGACCGGCAGTATCTCACCTGTATATAGCACCAGTGGTATGAATGTTCTTTTCAGTTTGTAGGAAACCGCCTTTGAATTTATTTTCTCAATCGAAAAGCAACCTCCAATAGAGCTGAAACCCTTGCGCTGCCTGACCTGCAGCCGAGCAAAAGACCGTCCGTCAGCGCTAACCAATTGAAGCTGAACAGGTTTTATCCGAATTGAAGGTTGACACTCCGGCGTTCCTCTGTAGAATGCCGCCACACAGACGCGGGATGGAGCAGTCTGGTAGCTCGTCGGGCTCATAACCCGAAGGTCGTCGGTTCAAATCCGGCTCCCGCAACCAAACATCAAAAAAGGCCAATCGAAAGATTGGCCTTTTTTGTGCGCGTCGGTTTTTCGGATCCAGTCGCGCCAAGCGGAAATCGTTCCGATTCCGAAACTTAGCGCTCCCCCTGCGACCGTTTGCCGCGATTGCACACTTATTTGACCCATCACGGGATTATCGGTTGACACCTCGCCGTTCGCCTGTAGAATGCCGCCACACAGACGCGGGATGGAGCAGTCTGGTAGCTCGTCGGGCTCATAACCCGAAGGTCGTCGGTTCAAATCCGGCTCCCGCAACCAAACATCAAAAAAGGCTACTCGAAAGAGTGGCCTTTTTTGTATCTGTGGAAAAATTCCTTTCGCAACAATGATCTGTCACTGTGCAGTGAACCGTTCAGGATCTTCAGACCCGCCGAGTTGCGACTATGCTTGAGTCGCGGACAAGGCATCTGCAATCCAGGACCTGCCCTCGCCGATACCCGGTGAGAGGCGTAGTATTTTGTGATTATTTTTTTCTACAGGGATTGGTTACTTGGCTGGATACCTCCATCCTGTCGCGCACAATCCAAGAGGTGATTGATGCGCGCCAACTCGTCTGATTCACAAGACACCGTCACAGCGACCCCACCGATCAAGCCTGAGCGTCTGCGCCTGCTGGATCGGATCAGCAAATACCGGCAACCGATCGGTCTGGCGGTTACTTTGCTGCTGTTCGCCATCGCGCTGATTGCCTGTCGCCATCTGCTCAGCGAACTCGATCTCGACGCACTGCACGACTCGATTCTGGAGGTGCCGAAACCGGCCCTTCTCGGTGCCCTCGGTGCGACATTCGTCGGCTTCATCATTCTGCTCGGCTATGAATGGTCGGCCAGTCGTTATGCCCGCGTGACGCTGGCACCGAAAGTTCTGGCCCTTGGCGGCTTCACCGCGTTTGCCATCGGCAACGCCATCGGCCTGTCGATGCTGTCCGGCGGTTCGGTGCGTTACCGTTTATATGCACGACATGGCCTGGGCGCGTCCGAAGTCGCGCACATGACGCTGTTCGCCAGCCTGTCGCTGGGCTGCGCCCTGCCGCCGCTGGCTGCCCTTGCGACCCTGAGCAACTTGCCTGCTGCATCGCAGGCACTGGGGTTGTCCGAGACCTTGTTGGGGACGATTGCCGGCGTGGTGCTGCTGCTCGGCGCGATCCTGGCTATCGGCATCTATCGCCGTCGCCTGCCGGAACAACCTTATCCGGACAACCTGCTGGTTCGGGCCGGTCGTCGCACCCTGCGTCTGCCGGGTCGTCGCCTGACGTTCCTGCAACTGGTCATCACCGCCCTCGACGTCGCCGCCGCTGCGACCGTCCTTTATCTGCTGCTGCCGGAAGCGCCGCCCTTCGGTGCGTTCCTGCTGGTTTATCTGCTGGCGCTGGCGGCGGGCGTACTCAGTCACGTTCCGGGTGGCGTGGGGGTCTTCGAAGCGATTCTGCTCGCGGCGTTCGCCGACAAGCTTGGCGCCGCGCCACTGGCCGCTGCCCTGCTCCTGTATCGCCTGATCTATGTGGTGCTGCCGTTGCTGGTGGCCTGCGTGCTGTTGCTGCTCAACGAAGGCCAGCGTCTGTTTCAGTCGCAGACGATGCGTGCAGCCTCCGGTCTGGCGGCACCGATTCTCGCGGTGCTGGTGTTCCTGTCCGGCGTGGTGCTGCTGTTTTCCGGCGCGACGCCAGAGATCGACACCCGTCTGGAACACATCGGCTTTCTGATTCCTCACCGCCTGGTCGACGCCTCGCACTTTGGCGCCAGCCTGATCGGCGTGCTGTGCCTGATGCTCGCCCAGGGCTTGCGTCGCCGGTTGTCGGCGGCGTGGATGCTGACCACCATTCTGTTGCTGGTGGGCGCCCTGCTCTCGCTGCTCAAGGGTTTCGACTGGGAAGAAGCGACCCTGATGACCCTCACCGCCGCGCTGCTGGGGGTGTTCCGTCGCTCGTTCTACCGCCCGAGCCGTCTGACCGAACTGCCGTTCTCGCCGCTGTATCTGGTGGCCAGCCTGTGCGTACTCGGTGCTTCGACCTGGCTGTTGCTGTTCGCTTATCAGGACGTTCCGTACAGCCATCAACTGTGGTGGCAGTTCACCCTCGACGCCGACGCCCCGCGCGGCCTGCGCTCGCTGCTCGGCGCCGCCGTGCTGCTGCTGGTGATCGCCCTGACCTGGCTGCTGCGCACCGCCCGCCCGGTGATTCACCTGCCGACACCGGACGAACTGGAACGCGCCTCGAAGATCCTGATGGCCTCCTCGCAACCGGACGGTGGCCTGGCCCTGACTGGTGACAAGGCGCTGCTGTTTCATCCCAACGACGAAGCCTTCCTGATGTACGCCCGCCGCGGCCGCAGTCTGGTGGCCCTGTACGACCCGATCGGCCCTGGCCAGCAACGGGCCGAGATGATCTGGCAGTTCCGCGACCTGTGCGACATCCATCACGCCCGTCCGGTGTTCTATCAGGTGCGCGCCGAAAACCTGCCGTACTACATGGACATCGGTCTGACTGCGATCAAGCTGGGCGAGGAAGCCCGGGTCGATCTGCATCGCTTTGACCTGGAAGCCAAGGGCAAGGAGATGAAGGACCTGCGCTACACCTGGAACCGTGGCACTCGCGATGGCCTGTCACTGGAAATCCATGAGCCGGGCCAGGCGCCAATGGATGAGCTAAAGGTGATTTCCGATGCCTGGCTGACCGGCAAGAACGTGCGCGAGAAAGGCTTCTCCCTTGGCCGTTTCAGCGACGATTACCTGAAGCATTTCCGCATCGCGGTGATTCGCTTCGAAGGGCGCCCGGTGGCATTCGCCAACCTGCTCGAGACCTACAGCCATGACCTGGCCAGTCTCGACCTGATGCGCGCGCACCCGGACGCCCCCAAGCTGACCATGGAATTCATGATGGTCGGTCTGATTCAACACTATAAGAGTCACGGATACGCGCGCTTCAGCCTGGGCATGGTGCCGCTGTCGGGGTTGCAACCCCGGCGCGGGGCACCACTGACCCAGCGTCTGGGCTCGATGGTTTTCCGCCGTGGTGAGCAGCTGTACAACTTCCAAGGCTTGCGCCGCTTCAAAGACAAGTTCCAGCCTGACTGGGAACCCCGTTATATGGCCGTGCCCGCCGGACTGGATCCGCTGGTGGCGCTGGCCGACACTGCTGCCCTGATCGCGGGCGGCTTGACTGGATTGGTGAAACGCTGATGATTCAACGCTCCCTGAAGTACATCCTGGTCGCACTGCTGGTGCTGGCCGCGATTGCCGGTGGCGGTTTCTGGTACCTCAAACGCCCGGCACCGGAACCGACCCTCGAACAGCTCACCCCGGCCGATGGCGCCGCCATGACCCGGGTCATCCCTGGCACCAAGCCCAAGGCTCAGGTGCTGGTGGCGGTCAACGACGACCAGAAGCTCAGTGACAAGCAACTGACCACCCTGAGCCGCAGCGCCTCGGCGCAGATCGTCCAGGTGATCCTGCCCAAGGACTGCCTGCTGCAAAGCCGCGCCCTGCAAGCGGGCCTGCGTGAACTGAACGGCCCGGCGACCCTGGTCAGCGGCATCGGCCCCGGCGCCGTCCTGGCGTGGCGCTGGCTGTCCGAGCAGAAGGACGACAAGGCCCAGGCCGTCTCCGTCGACCTGGCCCTGGAAAAACCCGGCTGCACCCACTTGCTGCCAAAAGCCGCCGCCCACGGCCACTGGCTGGTGGCGTGGAACGATAACCCGGACGACACCAGCGCCGGCTTCGTGCGCGACCAACCGAACGCCGAAACCAGCATCAGCGACTACGACATCAACCTGCCGCAAGTGCTGAACAACGAACTGCGCAAGATCCTCGTCGGCGGCGACAAGGCCAACGGCGGCCTGCAGATCCCGGTGGTGGAAGTCCCGGCCGGCCAGGCCAAGGACACTGTCACCCTGTTCCTGTCCGGTGACGGCGGCTGGCGAGATCTGGACCGCGACGTGGCCGGTGAAATGGCCAAGATCGGCTACCCGGTCGTCGGCATCGACACCCTGCGCTACTACTGGCAGCACAAGAGCCCGGAACAGAGCGCGCTGGACCTGACCGAACTGATGCAGCACTACCGCCAGAAATGGGGCACCAAGCGCTTCATCCTGACCGGCTACTCGTTCGGCGCCGACGTCCTCCCGGCCATCTACAACCGCCTGCCGGAAACCGAGCAGCAACGCGTCGACGCAATCATCCTGCTGGCCTTCGCCCGCACCGGCAGCTTCGAAATCGAAGTCGAAGGCTGGCTCGGCAACGCCGGCAAAGAAGCCGCCACCGGCCCGGAAATGGCCAAGCTGCCACCGGCCAAGGTCGTGTGCATCTACGGTGAAGAAGAAACTGACGAAAGCGGCTGCACCGACAAGACGGCGGTGGGCGAAGCGGTGAAGTTGCCTGGTGGCCACCACTTCGACGAGAACTACCCGGCGCTGGCCAAGCGTCTTGTGGACTTGATCGAGAAGCGCCAGAACACTGCGCAGGTGGCGGAAGAGTGATCTGAAGCGCACCAACGAAAAGCCCCCGCGACTTCGCAGTTGCGGGGGCTTTTTCGTTTTGGCAAACGCCCGAGATCCTTGTGGGAGCCGGGCTTGCCCGCGATGGCGATGGGTCAGGCAGCTGATTTGTAAACTGATACACCGCATTCGCGGGCAAGCCCGCTCCCACAGGGATCTCCACTGGATTCTGATAAGTCCACAAACACAAAAAAGCCCCCGCCAGCCGCAAAGCTGACGGGGGCTATTCAATCGAGACGCAACCTACATCTCCACCTGCGTCCCCAACTCAATCACCCGGTTCAGCGGCAGATTGAAGAAGCGCAGGTTGCCGTTGGCATTCTTCAACATGAACGCAAACAGCGCTTCACGCCAACGGGCCATGCCTTCGAGTTTCGAGGCGATGACCGTTTCGCGGCTGAGGAAGTAGGTGGTGCGCATCGGGCTGAAGTCCAGATCATCCAGATGGCACAGCTTCAGCGCCTGCGGCACGTCCGGTTCGTCAGTGAAGCCGAAGTGCAGGATCACCCGGAAGAAGCCTTCGCCGTGGGCTTCGACTTCGAAGCGGCGAGATGGCGGGACGCGCGGGATGTCTTCGTAAACGACAGTCAGCAGCACCACTTGCTCATGCAGCACCTGGTTGTGCAGCAGGTTGTGCAACAACGCGTGCGGCACCGCGTCGGAGCGGGCGGTGAGGAACACGGCGGTGCCCTGCACGCGATGCGGTGGTTGCACGCGGATGCTGCTGATGAAGATCGGCAGCGGCAGCGCGCCTTCGTCGAGGCGCTCGACCAGCAGTTGCTTGCCGCGTTTCCAGGTGGTCATCAGCACGAACAGCGCGATACCGGCGATCACCGGGAAGGCACCGCCCTGGACGATCTTCGGCACGTTGGCGGCGAAGTACAGACCGTCCACCAGCAGGAAGCCGAGCAACACCGGCACCGCCAGAATCGGTGGCCATTTCCACAGCAGCAACATGACTGCCGACACCAGAATCGTGGTCATCAGCATGGTGCCAGTGACAGCCACGCCGTAGGCCGAGGCCAGGGCGCCGGAGGATTCGAAGCCGATCACCAGCAACACCACGCCGACCATCAGCGACCAGTTCACGGCACCGATGTAGATCTGGCCCTGCTCGTCGCTGGAGGTGTGCTGGATGTACATGCGCGGGATGTAACCGAGCTGGATCGCCTGACGGGTCAGGGAGAACGCGCCGGAAATCACGGCCTGGGAGGCAATCACCGTGGCCAGGGTCGACAGACCGACCAGCGGAATCAGCGCCCAGCTCGGGGCCAGCAGGTAGAACGGGTTGCGCGCGGCGTCCGGGTTCTCCAGCAGCAAGGCGCCCTGACCGAAGTAGTTCAGCACCAGCGCCGGCAGCACCAGCAGGAACCACGCACGGGCAATCGGCTTGCGACCGAAGTGGCCCATGTCGGCGTACAGCGCTTCGGCACCGGTCAGCGCCAGCACCACGGCGCCGAGGATCGCCACGCCCATGCCCGGATGGACGGTGAAGAACCGCACCGCCCACACAGGATTCATCGCGTGCAGCACTTCCGGGGTGTGGCTGATGCCGTACACGCCGAGGGCGCCGAGCACCAGGAACCAGGTGACCATGATCGGCCCGAACAGAATACCGATCCGCGCCGTGCCGTGCTTCTGGATCAGAAACAGCGCCACCAGCACCACCAGCGACAGCGGCACGACCCAGTGGTCGATGCCGTCGAAGGCCAGGCCCAGACCTTCAATGGCCGAGAGCACGGAAATCGCCGGGGTGATCATGCTGTCGCCATAGAACAGCGCCGCGCCGATCAGCCCGCAGACCACCAGCAACGTACGCAATCGCTTGCGCCCCGCCGCTGCCCGCCGCGCCAGCGCGGTGAGCGCCATGATCCCGCCTTCGCCCTGGTTGTCGGCGCGCAGGACGAACATCATGTACTTGATTGAAACGACCCAGATCAGCGACCAGAAAATCAGCGACAGAATGCCGAGCACTCCGTCGTGATTGACGGGCACACCGTAAGCGCCGGAAAACACTTCTTTGAGGGTGTACAACGGGCTCGTGCCGATGTCGCCGTAAACTACCCCGACCGCCGCGACCAGCATGCTCAGCGGCTTGGTGGCCGAACCTTCGGCGCCTGCCGCGTGACTACTTGCCTGACCCATCCAACACTCCTGATTCCCAGACCGGCTTCTTATATGAAGCACTATGCTTTGTGTGCAGCATGCGCGTTTTTACGCCCTGTAACAGACGTTTTCTTGACTGTAAAAATTCAGTAAAGCGCAACGGCGCGAAGCATAGCGCAGCACTCGTCGTATTTCCCTGCATAAAGCTGGTCAAGTGCGCTGCTCGTCGCTAGAATTGCGCACTTTTTGATCAGAGGCGCAGTTCAAGCGCCCGTCCGTCGGTTCCTGAACAAGGTAATCGATGTCACAAAACACCGAGGTTAGACATGTCCACCACTCCTGCGCCGGCCAATCCAAAGGTTGGCTTCGTTTCTCTGGGTTGCCCGAAAGCACTGGTCGACTCCGAGCGCATCCTGACCCAGCTGCGCATGGAAGGCTATGACGTGGTGTCCACCTATCAGGACGCCGACGTGGTCGTGGTCAACACCTGCGGCTTCATCGACTCGGCCAAGGCCGAATCGCTGGAAGTCATCGGCGAAGCGATCAAGGAAAACGGCAAGGTCATCGTGACCGGCTGCATGGGCGTGGAAGAAGGCAACATCCGTGACGTGCACCCGAGCGTGCTGGCCGTCACCGGTCCGCAGCAGTACGAGCAAGTGGTCAACGCCGTGCACGAAGTCGTGCCGCCGAAGCAGGATCACAACCCGCTGATCGACCTGGTGCCGCCGCAAGGCATCAAGCTGACCCCGCGTCACTACGCATACCTGAAGATTTCCGAAGGCTGCAACCACAGCTGCAGCTTCTGCATCATCCCGTCGATGCGCGGCAAACTGGTCAGCCGTCCGGTGGGCGACGTGCTCGACGAAGCCCAGCGCCTGGTCAAATCCGGCGTGAAGGAACTGCTGGTGATTTCCCAGGACACCAGCGCCTACGGCGTTGACGTCAAATACCGCACCGGTTTCTGGAACGGCGCGCCGGTGAAAACCCGCATGACCGAACTGTGCGAAGCGCTGAGCACCCTCGGCGTCTGGGTCCGTCTGCACTACGTTTACCCGTACCCGCACGTCGACGAACTGATCCCGCTGATGGCCGCCGGCAAGATCCTGCCGTACCTGGACATCCCGTTCCAGCACGCCAGCCCGAAAGTCCTCAAGTCGATGAAGCGCCCGGCGTTCGAAGACAAGACCCTGGCGCGGATCAAGAACTGGCGCGAAATCTGCCCGGACCTGATCATCCGTTCGACCTTCATCGTCGGCTTCCCGGGCGAAACCGAAGAAGACTTCCAATACCTGCTGAACTGGCTGACCGAAGCCCAGCTCGACCGCGTCGGCTGCTTCCAGTACTCGCCGGTCGAAGGCGCGCCGGCCAATGACCTGAACCTCGACATCGTTCCGGACGACGTCAAGCAGGATCGCTGGGAGCGCTTCATGGCGCACCAGCAGGCCATCAGCTCGGCGCGCCTGCAAATGCGCATCGGCCGCGAAATCGAAGTGCTGGTGGACGAAGTCGACGAGCAAGGCGCGGTCGGCCGCTGCTTCTTCGACGCCCCGGAAATCGACGGCAACGTGTTCATCGACAACGGCAGCAACCTCAAGCCGGGCGACAAGGTCTGGTGCAAGGTGACCGACGCCGACGAATACGACCTCTGGGCCGAACAGATCTAAGCGCGAAAAATACAGAAAGCCCCGCTCTCTTTTACGAGATGCGGGGCTTTTTTACAGCTAGAGTTTGTGAGGGGAAGGACTCCCTCATCCATGACAAAGAGGCTATCGGGCATGCGTCAGCATTCGGTCATCCACACGCCGAAACTCAGCGATTACCAGGAACTGACCCGGGTCTGGGAGGCCTCGGTCCGTGCGACTCATGATTTCCTGCCGGAATCCTACATCGAGCTGCTGAAGAATCTGGTGCTGACCCGCTACCTCGATGCGGTGATGTTGATCTGCACCCGGGACAGCCACCAGCGCATCACCGGGTTTGCCGGTGTCGCGGCGGGCAAGATCGAAATGCTGTTCATCGACCCGGCTCATCGCGGCCAGGGCCTTGGCAAGAAACTGTTGAAGTACGCGATGGAACACCTGAACGCCGACGAACTGGACGTCAACGAGCAGAATCCGCAGGCCCTGGGGTTTTACTTCAAGCAAGGGTTCGAGGTGATCGGCCGCTCGGAGGTCGATGGCATGGGCCAGCCGTATCCACTGCTGCATATGCGTCTGCGGCAGAATCAGCAGCGCTCGCAACACGGCTGACAAGACAGAAATCAACTGTGGGAGCGAGCCTGCTCGCGATGGCGATCTGACAGTCGACATTGATATCGAGACTAAAGGCCTCATCGCGAGCAGGCTCGCTCTCACAAAAAGCCAAGCGGTAAAAATCGTTCCGGGCTTAACCGGCCCCAGGCAGGTACAATGCCCACCCCTTTTTTGTTACGGCCCCTGTCATGACTGACCCGATTCGCCTCTCCAAACGCCTCATCGAGCTGGTCGGTTGCTCCCGCCGGGAGGCCGAGCTGTTCATCGAGGGCGGCTGGGTCACCGTGGACGGCGAAGTCATCGACGAGCCGCAGTTCAAGGTCGGCGACCAGAAGGTCGAGCTCGACAAGGACGCCAAGGCCACCGCGCCGGAGCCGGTGACCCTCCTGCTCAACGTGCCGGCCGGCATGGATGTCGACAGCGCCATGCAGTCGCTGAACGCCGAGACCCTCAGCGAAGAACACCGCTACGGCAAGCGTCCGCTGCGCGGGCATTTCCTGCGCCTGACCGCCAGCGCCGACCTGCAACCCAAGGCCAGCGGCCTGCTGGTGTTCACCCAGGACTGGAAGGTGCTGCGCAAGCTCACCGCCGACGCGGCCAAGATCGAGCAGGAATACGTGGTCGAAGTCGAAGGCGACATGGTTGCCCACGGCCTCAACCGACTGCAGCACGGCCTCACCCACAAGGGCAAGGAGCTGCCGCCGGTCAAGGCCAGCTGGCAGAACGAAAACCGTCTGCGCTTCGCCATGAAGAACCCGCAGCCGGGGATCATCGCTCAGTTCTGCGAAGCGGTCGGCCTGAAGGTCATCGGCATACGCCGGATCCGCATCGGCGGCGTGTCCATCGGCAAGGTGCCGGTCGGCCAATGGCGCTACCTGTCCGGCAAAGAGAAATTCTAAGGCTCGCAAGCCACCCTACATTTCCGGCATCGCGCCCGCGTGATGCCCACAGCGAAAAGATCAGGATTGCACACATGGTTCACAACGACGTTCTGCGCAGCGTGCGCTACATGCTCGACATCAGCGACAAGAAAGTGGTCGAGATCATCAAACTCGGCGGCCTGGACGTCACGCTGGCTGATGTCGTGAAGTACCTCGACAAGAAAGAAGAAGACGAAGAAGGTTTTGTACGCTGCCCGGACGAAGTCATCGCGCACTTCCTCGACGGTCTGGTGATTTTCAAGCGCGGCAAGGACGAAAGCCGTCCGCCGCTGCCGATCGAACTGCCGGTGACCAACAACATCATCCTGAAAAAGCTGCGTGTGGCCTTCGAACTGAAGGAAGACGACATGCACGCGATCCTCAAGGCTGCCGACTTCCCGGTGTCCAAGCCTGAGCTGAGCGCTTTGTTCCGCAAAGTAGGCCACACCAACTACCGCCCGTGTGGCGATCAGTTGCTGCGCAATTTCCTCAAGGGCCTGACCCTGCGCGTTCGCGGCTGACCCATTCGATCACGGCGACTTCGGTCGCCGTTTTCATGCATGCCCCTCCATTCCCTCGAAAAATAGTGGCTCCGCTTTTTGCGGCCGGCGACTAGGGTGTACTGAACCCTAGCCCTCAGGATTCGCCATGCACCCGTATTTCTCCCTGCAAGGCCGCACCGCCCTGGTGACCGGCGGCACCCGTGGTATCGGCAAAATGATCGCCAAGGCCTTTGTCGAAGCCGGCGCCCGCGTATACGTCTGCTCCCGTGACGCTGAAGCCTGTCATCAAACCGCTGAAGAACTCAGTGCTCTGGGCACTTGTCAGGGCATGGCGGCGAACCTGGCGACCGAAGAAGGCGTGAAAGAGCTGGTTGCGCGAATGGGCGAGCAGATCACTCATCTGGACATTCTGGTGAACAACGCCGGCACCACCTGGGGCGCGCCGCTGGAGAGCTACCCGGTCAAGGGCTGGGAGAAAGTCATGCAGCTCAACGTGACCTCGGTGTTCAGTTGCATCCAGCAGTTTCTGCCGTTGCTGCGCCAATCCGGGTCGGCAGCCAATCCGGCGCGGATCATCAACATCGGTTCGGTGGCGGGGATTTCTTCCTTCGGTGAACAGGCCTATGCCTACGGGCCGAGCAAGGCTGCCCTGCATCAACTGTCGCGGATTCTCGCCCGGGAACTGGTGAGCCAGCACATCAACGTCAACGTCATCGCACCGGGTCGTTTCCCGAGCAAGATGACCCAGCACATCGGCAGCGACCAGCAGGCGCTTGCCGAAGACACCGCACTGATCCCGATGAAACGCTGGGGCCGCGAGGAAGAGATGGCGGCGCTGGCGATCAGCCTGGCGAGTACCGCCGGGGCCTACATGACCGGGAATATCATTCCACTGGATGGAGGGTTCAGTCTTTAGCTCGGCGACGCGGCCTTCGCGAGCAGGCTCGCTCCCACATTTGGAATGCGTTCCCCTGTGGGAGCGAGCCTGCTCGCGAAGAGGCCAGATCTGCCAGCACCAGACTTGAAGCCTGCCGGGTTATCATGCCCGCCCTGCTCCGCTTCGAATGCACACCATGACTTACAGCGTTTCCCCCATCGGCTTCGTCCGCTCCTGTTTCAAGGAGAAGTTCGCCATCCCGCGCCAGCCGCAACTGGCCCCCGCCGCCCGTGGCGTGCTGGAACTGGTGGCGCCGTTCGATCAGGGCGACGCTGTACAGGGACTCGAGCAGGTCAGTCATGTCTGGCTGCTGTTCCTGTTCCATCAGGCGCTGGAAGAAAAACCACGCCTCAAGGTCCGCCCTCCGCGCCTGGGTGGCAACAAGTCCATGGGCGTGTTCGCCACCCGCGCCACGCACCGGCCGAACGGCATCGGCCAGTCGGTGGTGAAGCTGGACAAGGTCGAGGCCAATCGTCTGTTCATTTCCGGCATCGACTTGCTGGATGGCACGCCGATTCTCGACATCAAACCCTACGTGCCTTACGCGGATATCATCGCTGACGCCTCCAACAGCATCGCCAGTGCCGCGCCGCACCTGATCGACGTGCAGTGGACGGATGCGGCGCTGCAACAGGCGCACACGCACGCTCAGCGCCTGGCCGAGCCGCTGGTCGAGCTAATCGAGCAATGCCTGGCTCAGGATCCGCGCCCGGCGTATCAGACGCCCGCGCCAGAGCGCGAATACGGCGCGCAGTTCTGGGATCTGGATGTGCGCTGGCATTACCCGACACCGGAGCAGATCCGCGTCCTGGAAGTCATCCCCGCCGAGGCGTGAACTCCGGAAACGAAAAAGCCCGCGCTGCCTTCTCAGGCAACGCGGGCTTTTCTGTTTGCATCGTCGGGATTATTTCTCGACGAATGCACGCTCGATCAGGTAGTCACCCGGCTCGCGCATACGCGCCGAGATCTTCAGGCCGAAGCTGTCGAGCACTTCGCTGGTTTCGTCGAGCATGCTCGGGCTGCCGCAGATCATCGCGCGGTCGTCCTGCGGGTTGATCGGTGGCAGACCGATGTCGCTGAACAGCTTGCCGCTGCGCATCAGGTCGGTCAGACGGCCCTGATTTTCGAACGGCTCGCGAGTCACGGTCGGGTAGTAGATCAGCTTGTCACGCAGCGCTTCGCCGAAGAACTCGTTCTGCGGCAGGTGCTCGGTGATGAATTCGCGGTAGGCGACTTCGTTGACGTAACGAACACCGTGAACCAGGATCACTTTCTCGAAGCGCTCGTAGGTTTCCGGG
This sequence comes from Pseudomonas sp. B40(2017), assembly GCF_002112855.1. Classification (NCBI taxonomy): domain Bacteria; kingdom Pseudomonadati; phylum Pseudomonadota; class Gammaproteobacteria; order Pseudomonadales; family Pseudomonadaceae; genus Pseudomonas; species Pseudomonas sp. B40(2017). The sequence goes on along the minus strand of NZ_NEIT01000005.1, from coordinate 531,466 downwards.
TCCTGGATCACGCTCATGAACGGCGCCAGACCGGTGCCGGTGCTCAGCAGATACAAATGCTTGCCCGGGTTCAGGTCGTCCAGCACCAGGGTGCCGGTCGGTTTTTTCGAGATGATGATCTCATCGCCTTCCTTCAGGTGCTGCAGCTGGGAGGTCAGCGGACCGTCCTGCACCTTGATGCTGAAGAACTCGAGATGCTCTTCCCAGTTCGGGCTGGCGATCGAGTAAGCGCGCATAAGCGGGCGGCCGTTTGGCTGTTGCAGGCCGATCATCACGAACTGACCGTTCTCGAAGCGCAGGCCCGGATCGCGGGTGCACTTGAAGCTGAACAGAGTGTCGTTCCAGTGATGAACACTGAGGACACGCTCGTGGTTCATGTTGCTCATGTACGTGGGACTCCTGGAGATTGATCTGCGCCTGCCCGGCTGGTGTTGAAGAATGCCGACGGTGCGCAATTGCATCGCATTCTAATAGCGCCGACAATATCTGTTAACTGGATTATTAAGATAAGGGTTATCGGTTATATCGATATGCGATTTACTCTTCGTCAACTGCAAGTCTTCGTCGCTGTCGCCCAGCAGGAGAGCGTGTCCCGTGCTGCGGGTCTGCTCAACCTGTCGCAATCGGCCGCCAGCACGTCCATCACCGAATTGGAGCGCCAGTCCAGCTGCCAGCTGTTCGATCGCGCCGGCAAACGCCTGAGCCTCAACGCCCTCGGCAAACAGTTGTTGCCGCAAGCGGTGGCCCTGCTCGATCAGGCCAAGGAAATCGAAGACCTGCTCAACGGCAAATCCGGTTTCGGCTCACTGTCGGTGGGCGCGACCCTGACCATCGGCAATTACCTGGCGACGCTGCTGATCGGCGGTTTCATGCAGCGCCACCCGGAAAGCCAGGTGAAGCTGCATGTGCAGAACACTGCCAATATCGTGCAACAGGTTGCTCATTACGAAATTGATCTGGGTCTAATCGAGGGCGATTGCAGCCACCCGGACATCGAAGTACAGAGCTGGGTCGAGGATGAACTGGTGGTGTTCTGCGCCCCACAACATCCGTTGGCCAAACGCGGCAGCGCGACCATGGAGGAACTGACCCATGAAGCGTGGATTTTGCGGGAACAGGGTTCGGGGACGCGCCTGACGTTCGATCAGGCGATGCGGCATCACCGCAGCGCGCTGAACATCCGGCTGGAGCTGGAACACACCGAAGCGATCAAACGCGCGGTGGAATCAGGTCTGGGGATTGGCTGTATTTCGCGTCTGGCGCTGCGTGACGCCTTCCGGCGCGGCAGCCTGGTGCCGGTGGAGACGCCGGATCTGGATCTGGCGCGGCAGTTCTATTTCATCTGGCACAAACAGAAGTACCAAACCTCCGCCATGCGCGAATTCCTCGATCTGTGCCGCGCCTTCACCGCCGGGGTGCAACGCAGCGACGAGATCGTTCTGCCGAGCATCGCTTAAAGCAGAATCACCGCCCACACCAGCGCGATCATGCTCAGTGCCACGAATTGTGCGGCACTGCCCATGTCCTTGGCGTTCTTGGACAGCGGGTGCAACTCCAGCGAGATGCGGTCGATAGCCGCCTCCACCGCCGAATTCAACAGCTCGACGATCAGCGCCAGCAGGCACACCGCGATCAGCAGCGCCTGCTCGACCCGGCTGACATTGAGGAAAAACGTCAGCGGAATCAGCACCACGTTAAGCAGTACCAATTGGCGGAAAGCGGCTTCGCCGGTGAAGGCGGCGCGCAAGCCGTCCAGCGAATAACCGGATGCATTGAGGATGCGTTTCAGGCCCGTCTGGCCCTTGAAAGGTGACATAAAGTAGATAACCGACCGAAAGGAAGTGGGGAAGCTAGATCAACGAAAGTCAAAAAAGCGTGAAGACGCCAGTGCTTACTGGCTCGGAATTGACTCAAGTTGTTGCAGCAGTAAAGCTGCCTGGGTCCGGGTCCGCACGTTCAACTTGCGGAAAATCGCCGTGACGTGGGCCTTGATGGTCGCTTCCGACACACTCAGCTCGTAGGCGATCTGCTTGTTCAGCAAGCCTTCGCAGACCATGGTCAACACCCGGAACTGCTGCGGTGTCAGGCTCGCAAGGCCATCGCTGGCGGCCTTGGCTTCATCCGAAACGCTGACCGCCTCGAATGCCTGGGGCGGCCAGAACACGTCGCCATCCAGCACTTTGCGCACCGCTTCCTGAATCACGCTCAGGTCGCTGGATTTGGGAATGAAGCCACTGGCGCCGAATTCCCGGGACTTGACCATCACCGAGGCTTCTTCCTGGGCCGAAACCATCACCACCGGAATCTGCGGGTATTGGCCGCGCAGCATCACCAGCCCGGAAAACCCGAAAGCACCCGGCATGTTCAGGTCCAGCAGCACCAGATCCCAGTCAGCCTTTTCGGTCAGGCGGGCTTCCAGCTCCGCGATGCTCGCCACCTCCACCATGCGTACATCCGGGCCAAGGCCCATCGTCACCGCTTGGTGCAGTGCGCTACGAAAAAGAGGGTGATCATCGGCAATCAGGATGTCGTATGTGGCCATTTTTCAAATGATCCTGTTTTTGATGGCAGGCCCGCGCATTCGGGTCGTGCCAAAGCAAATCCAGATACCGCCCGGCAGCGGTATCCACAGGGGCACGTTCAACGCCAATCACGAACAAAAGCGGCGTTTCAAACCTTGGCCGCACCCCAATCGGCGCCAAGCATGACCAGCGAAGCCGGGGTGGTCAAGCCGCACGGCCACTGCTTTAGCAGTATGGGCCAGGATCAGGCCGGTACTGGCGCCGCGTTTCGGATATAGGGCAGCAATTCGGCGTGGGCCGGCGTCGACACATCGACGTCCAGTTGCTGCTTGGCCCCCAGGTAATGCTGGCTGAACACATCGAAATAGGCATCCAGCGCCGACGCCGCGTCCGAATCGCCGGCCAGCTCCAGGCACAGAGCCGCCACTTCGGCGGTGCACAGGTGCTCGCTGCGGGTCGAACGGCGCAGGCGATAGCGCGACAGTTTGTCGGGCAACAGGCTGAGGATCGGCAAACGGTCGAAATACGGGCTCTTGCGGAAAATCTTCCGGGCTTCGGTCCAGGTCGCGTCCAGCAGAATGAACAGCGGGCGCTTGCTGCTATCGAGATCCACGGTGTTGGTCACCCGCGAAGGTTCGACGTACTCGCCGGGAAACACCAGATACGGCTGCCATTGCGGGTCGTTCAGCAGCGCCAGCAGTTGCTCGTCGGGCTCGGTCCGCGACCAGATAAAGGCATGGTTGTCGCGCACGATGTCGGCGATCAACCAGCCGGTGTTGCTGGGTTTGAACACTTCCTTGCCGGTCATGATCAGGCAAACGCCCGAGCGCGCATCGACCGTGGGCCGCCAGGCACACAGGCAATGGCTGATGATCACCCGGCAATCGCGGCAGCGCGGGGAGCGAAAGCCACGGGCCTGGATCGGCTTGATGCCTTCATCCTCGCGCTGGTCGCGCAGGCGGGCCACGGCGTTGGGGGCATGATTCATCGCAGGCGGCACCGGCAGACAGGAAAACTCGACACGAACGACACTCGGCAGGGCAATAAAGGGCGGCAGTTTACCAGAGCGACGGGGACAAGCCTGTACCCTCCCGACCGGCTCCCCTATAATTCGCCGCCACTGAACGCACAGTCACGTGGCTGGTCGAACCACCAGTCACTGAACCAGGAGAGTTTCATGCTGCGCCTTATCGTTCCCACCGCTGCCATTCTGCTGGCTTCGTCCTTCAGCGCTCAGGCTGCGTCCCTGAGTGAGCAGAATCTGAACCGAGAGCTGCGCAATGTCGCCGCACAAAGCAGCGTCGGCACGCCACGGGCGATCAACGAAGACATTCTTGATCAGGGCTACACCGTCGAAGGCACCACGCTGGTCAATCACCTGAGCGTGCAAAAGAGCCACGCCGACAAAATGCGCGCCGATCCGAAAGCCGTGTATTTTCAGCTGGGCGCCTCGGTCTGCAACAACCCGTCGTACCGCAAGCTGATGGCCAAGGGCGCGATCATGCGTTATGACTTCACCGAAGTGAAAACCAACAAGGCGATCGGCTCCGCCAGCTACCAGGAATCGGATTGCCCGAAAGCGGCTCCAGCGAAGAAGAAGTAATCATCTCGACGTGGCGCGCCGTTGTTCATCCTCGGCGCGCAGTTCGGCCAGCAAGGCCTGCAAGTAACGCGAGCGGCGCTCCCCTCCCGCCAGGCGTCGGCAGCACTCCTCTTCGAGACTCACATGGTTGGTCTCGGCCGATGCTTTCAACAATCGATACAGCTGCGCATCGATCTCCAGAATGACTCTGGTCATGTGTCCCGCCTCCTTGCCACCCGCAAATCCTTGAATAGCGTGCACCTTGCGTACGCTCGTTGACGCAAAGTTGTCGTACGGCGCCTTTAACTTAGTAAATCAGAGCATTCAGCCCTCGACGCTGCATCGGACGAGCGGTGAAAACACCTCGCAAAGCGGCAATAAGCAGTTGCCAGCAAAGACTTTGCGGCGCGATGCTCAATGAGCGAAAAATGCATTGAGGGTCTAGATTCAACGTATTCCCGATCTTTATTAACGGCAGGAAAGGAGCTGCCGGCTGTTTGTTTTCTTGCAGCGCGGCACTGACGTCGCACGTCAGGGCCGGAAGCTCTGTGCAGAAGGAGAAGTTGCATGCCTTACCAACCAAATGACCTGCTCAGCCGTCATTTTCAGGAAAGCGGCCCCGACCTCATCAGCAAGGTCGAAGAACAACTCAACCTGGTGTCACCCAACAGCCCGAATTCCCCCATCTACCGCGACATGATCCTGACCGTGCTGCGCATGGCCCAGGAAGATCACAACCGCTGGAATGCCAAGATCACCCTGCAAGCCCTGCGCGAACTGGAGCAGGCCTTTCGCACGCTCGAACAGTTCAAGGGACGACGCAAGGTCACGGTGTTCGGCTCGGCTCGTACACCGGTCGAACATCCCCTTTACGCCATGGCTCGGGAACTCGGGGCATCGCTGGCCCGCTCGAACATGATGGTCATCACCGGTGCCGGCGGCGGAATCATGGCCGCCGCCCATGAAGGGGCCGGTCGCGATCACAGCCTGGGCTTCAACATCACCCTGCCCTTCGAGCAACACGCCAACCCCACCGTGGACGGTACCAATAACCTGCTGCCGTTCCATTTCTTCTTCACCCGCAAGCTGTTCTTCGTCAAGGAAGCCGATGCGCTGGTGTTGTGCCCGGGCGGGTTCGGCACCCTGGACGAAGCTTTGGAAGTGCTCACGCTGATCCAGACCGGCAAAAGCCCTCTGGTGCCGGTGGTGCTGCTGGACGCACCGGGCGGAACGTTCTGGCAAGGCGCACTGGATTTCATCCGTCAGCAATTGGAGGAAAACCGCTACATCCTGCCGACCGACCTGAAGCTGATGCGCCTGGTCTACAACGTTGAGGAGGCGGTGGAGCAGATCAACCAGTTCTACGGCAACTTCCACTCCAGCCGCTGGCTCAAGCGCCAGTTTGTCATTCGCATGAATCACAAACTTAGCGATCAGGCCCTCGACCATATGCAGGAGGCTTTTGCCGATCTGTGCCTGAGTGATCAGTTCCATCAACACGCCTACGCCGGCGAAGAGCACGACGAAGCTCAATTCAGCCACCTGACGCGCCTGGCATTCGCGTTCAATGCCCGAAACCACGGGCGTCTGCGGGAGCTGGTGGACTACATCAACCAGCCGGAAAACTGGGCCCAGTCAAAACCCCAGACCGCGCAACGCACCCGCGAACCGTCGAAGGTAACGTGAAGGCAAAAAAAAACGGCCCGCTATCGAAATAGCGGGCCGTTTTTACTTTTTAGATGAAGCTGAGCTGAAGCTGGAGCGATTTAATCGTCCATCCCTCTTCCGCTGAACAAACGGTTGATCATCTCCATCGAGAATCCCCGGTACGCCAGGAATCGACCTTGTCTGGCGCGTTCCTTGGCATCACCGGGAAGCTGTCCGGAGAACTTCCGTTGCCACGTGTCCGTTAGCTGCTCCTGCCAGTTGATACCGCTCTCACGCAAGGCGAGTTCGATATCGGCGCGTTGCAAACCGCGCTGGCTCAGTTCTTCGCGAATCCGCAGTGGGCCGTAACCGGAGCGGGCGCGATAGGAAACAAAGCTTTCAAGATAGCGGGCTTCGGAAAGCAGCCCTTCCTCCGTCAAACGGTCGAGGGCGGTTTCGATCATCTCGGGGGGAGCGCCACGCTGACGCAGTTTGCGCGTCAGCTCGACTCGACCATGCTCGCGGCGTGCGAGCAGGTCCATGGCGGTTCGCCGCACCGCGACGAGGGTATCGAGTACGGCGGTTGTCATCGGTGCAATCAGATGTCGGCGTCAGCCAGGTCGTCTTCGGTCTCTTTGACCGCAGAAGCCTTGGAATCAGCAATCACAGCTGGCGACAGCAGTTTGTCACGCAGTTGCTTCTCAAGCTTGGCCGCGACTTCCGGGTTGTCCGCCAGGAACTTGGCCGAGTTGGCCTTGCCCTGACCGATCTTGGTGCCTTCGTAGGCATACCAAGCGCCGGACTTCTCGACGAAACCGTGCAGTACGCCCAGGTCGATCATCTCGCCGTTCAGGTAAATACCCTTGCCGTAGAGAATCTGGAACTCGGCCTGACGGAACGGCGAAGCAACCTTGTTCTTCACAACCTTGACGCGGGTTTCGCTGCCGACCACTTCGTCGCCTTCCTTCACCGCGCCAGTACGGCGGATGTCGAGACGAACCGAGGCGTAGAACTTCAGCGCGTTACCACCGGTGGTGGTTTCCGGGCTGCCGAACATCACGCCGATCTTCATGCGGATCTGGTTGATGAAGATCACCAGGCAGTTGGCGTTCTTGATGTTACCGGTGATTTTACGCAGCGCCTGGGACATCAGACGGGCTTGCAGGCCCACGTGCATGTCACCCATTTCGCCTTCGATTTCAGCCTTCGGTACCAGCGCGGCCACGGAGTCGACGATGATCACGTCAACGGCGTTGGAGCGCACCAGCATGTCGGTGATTTCCAGGGCCTGTTCGCCGGTGTCCGGCTGGGAAACCAGCAGGTCGTCGACGTTGACGCCCAACTTGCCGGCGTACTCAGGGTCGAGGGCGTGTTCGGCGTCGACGAAGGCGCAGGTCGCGCCGGCTTTTTGAGCCTGGGCGATCACGGACAGCGTCAGTGTGGTTTTACCGGAAGATTCAGGACCGTAGATTTCAACGATACGGCCTTTTGGCAGGCCGCCGATGCCGAGTGCGATGTCCAGACCCAGAGAGCCGGTGGAAATGGCCGGGATCGCCTGACGGTCCTGATCGCCCATACGCATTACGGCACCCTTGCCGAATTGACGTTCGATCTGACCCAGGGCCGCAGCCAAGGCTTTCTTCTTGTTGTCGTCCATTAAAGTCCTCACGTAATCAATAAGGCCTGACGGCCAACACCTGTATAAGTAGCCAGTATTATTCCACAGCGTTCACGGATCGCCTACCCCTGATTTTCGATTTCTCGTGCCGCTAGTCGCAGCAAGCCCTCTAGCGCGGCCTTCACCGTTTGTCGGCGGACGTCGTCGCGGTTGCCGGGGAAGTGCTGGACCTCGCTGGAAACCTGGTCGCCCACGCCCCACGCCAGCCAGACGGTACCCACCGGTTTGTTCGGCGAACCACCGTCCGGCCCGGCCACACCGCTGACCGCCACGGCAAACCGCGCCAGGCTTTTTTCCTGGGCGCCGCGCACCATGGCCTCGACCACCTCGCGACTGACTGCACCCACGGTGCCGAACAGCTCCGTCGGTACATTCAGTTGCTGGGTTTTCTGGCGGTTGGAGTAGGTCACGTAACCCGCCTCGAACCACGCCGAACTCCCAGGAATGCGGGTGATGGCTTCGGCAATCCCGCCACCGGTACAGGACTCGGCCGTCGTGACGTGGGCATTGAGCAATTGCAGACGTCGGCCAAGTTCGGCCGCCAGTTGAGTGATTTCTTTCACGGCGCGCTCCGGATCGGATGGAATGGGTACCACCGTACACGAGCCGGTTGCGCTTTCAATACACAAGCTTATTCAAAATGTGCAGGCGCCAGCGCTCTGATATAGGCCTGACAAGCCTGCAAGGCGATCAGTCCGCGGTCGCCTTCGCCGGTGATGGCGACAATTCGTCGAGCATGCGCCGGGTCAAGTCGGGCGCGTATGGCTGCATGATCCACGCCGCCGGTGCCGGAGGCGGCTGGCACACCACAGCCTTGGGCAGCGTCGCCTGCGTCGATGAGGACTGACAGGCGCAGATCAGCAGTGGCAAGACGATCGCGCAGGCGATCCTGATCACGTTGGGCATCGTTCAGAGCTCGGTAATGGGTTTGTTCACTGGCCGTGAGCCGTTGCTCCAGGGCCAGACGCTTGTCCTGTTCGGCCTGTTGCGCGGTGGCAGCGGCCGAAGTCAGTTGATTGAGGGTCTCGGCCTGCAGCCGGGCCTGTTCGGCCAGTTGGCGGCCGTAGCGCCAGTCCTGAAACTGCCAGGCCAGCGCCGCCGACCCTGCGGCCAACAGCACCAGGCCAATCAGCCGCCAGACGCTCAGACCGAAGGCTGGCATAACACCGCCCTCGCCCGCCCCCAAAGCTCCAGTCGATCCTGCAAGCCGTTCAACCCGCCGTTGATCCGCCGGGTGATGCTGTTGAACTGATCCTGATCCGCCAGCTCGTTCAGGCCGTTCTGCGCCCAGAACCATGCGGCAGACTCGGCCGCCCATTGCGGTTGTTCCAGCAGTTCCGGCAGCGCCAGCAAGCGCTCGTCACCAAACAGCCCGAGGCTGCACTGGCGATAGTTGGTGCGGCCGGTGATCTGGATCAGTCCGCGCCCGCGATATTTCTGCCCGTCGCCATCGGCCTCGGGCGTGTTGCCCAGACGCAACGCCAGCGTACCGGTGTCGTATTTGCTCAGGTATTGGTTGTTGCCCAGTTCACGCACGTACTGCAATTGCCCCGATTCGTGTCCGATCTGGGCGAGAAACGCGGCAATACGCTTGGGCGTGTCGATGCGATGGCGCGCCATCGCATCGTTGAGCGGTGAAACAAAAACGCCCGCTTGGCGGCGGGCGTTGGGCATGATGTTGAGTAGGTTGTCTTCAGTGATTTGCATAATGCTCGGTCCTCCCTGGATGCGCCGATTGAATCACGGTTGGCGACCAAAGCTGATCAGCCATTGTTTACCTCAGTTTTCAGCGTGCTGTCCGGGGAAACCTGGATCATTCGCTTGAACAACCCCAGCATGCCCTGGCTGGCCGTCGCACTCTCGAGCGGCAGATCCAGAGGCAGTACCTGTCCCCCGGAAACCAGCCACTCCTGGTACTCGAGCCAGTCACGGTTGGTCGGATCCTGTGGAATGAACGCTGAATCACCCAGGCGCAGAACGCCAGACGATGTGAGCTGATAGCTCATGGACTTACCTCCTAGATTTCCGCGTCCGCGGTCCATTCGATCTGCAAAATCTGCCCGGGAACACTGCCGACAGGAGTCACAGTGGCAATGGCAAAGCTTCTCTCGGTCACGCTTTGCAAAACGGTTCCCGTACACGCCTTCATCAGGCCCTGATGCCAGACTTGATTGCTCGCATCTCCCGGGCAATACAGCACGATGGTAGGTTGTACGCGCTTGAGCACCTGCATATCGATGCTCATACCGTACTGACCGGTATTGGCTACCGCAGCCTGGGTGAAGTTACCAATGCAGGTTGCGGCACCATTGTTCGAACGGATCTGCAGACGGTTAGCAAAAGACTTCTCAAAATAACGCTGGCAAAGGCTCAGCTCTTCCGCCGCCGGACGGTATTCAAACGCTGTCGCAACCGGCCCCTCCTCCAATTGCATCTGTGCCAGATCGACGGTCTGCAACACGTTGAGCGGCAGATCGAACGACAAGGTCAGGCAGTCATTCACGCCTAGCATTTTCCCGGCGATGGTTGGCACCTGAAACGTTGCGCTGTATTTCTTCCACGACGTACTCAGTTGAAAGACGTCGACAACCTTCACGACACCCTCCGAACCGCCCGCCCCGAATTGCTGGGCAATCGTGACACGCAAAGGACGCGTCGCATCGGATCGCGCCCAGAAGCTGACTGTCGCCATTCGTCCGGCCAGGGTCCTGACCGATTCAATGCTCTGGGCGACTTTATGCACCGTTGCTCCCGTGCCTGCGGTGGCCTGCTGCCAGCGCAGGAAATAAGCGGGTTCACCCACGACTTCCGTTTGACCGAGGGCAAATTCCTGGCGCGAAATGCTGACACCAGCGTTGCCGTTCCAGTCGCACCGGAAGCGATCCGCCACATACCCACCGATGTTCGGCGCCTGATTGGTCGTGCCGCGTTGCCAGATATTGAATCCGCCATTGATCAACAGATTCTTGCGATACACCTGCACAGGAAACTGCTGCAACGGATCCGGTTTCGCCAGTTGCCGGATGGCCTGGGCCAGTTGATCGGTCTGCTCCTCATCCGGCGTCAGGCCGGCGGCCGTGATCGCGTTGAGAATTTCCTGGGTCACACTGTTGCCCCAACTGGCCGGGATCAACGATCCCGGTTTTCCGGCAATCGGGTCTTCATCGACGAACTTGCCATTCTCCAGGCCTGAGCCGGGAACGCTTTTCGGATAATCCACTTTGATTCCTCATTGATCGGGTCAACGGTTCAGCCGTTCGACCGCAGCAAGCCTTCAAGCCAGTCGGGCTCTACAGGGCGAGCCTGGGCATCCGGAAATTCCGGATCATTGGGCCAGTCGCGCATTGCCTGCCGATAGGCAAGAAGCTGTTTGAATTCTTCGGTACGCAGCGTCGTGCCCTCGCCGACTTCCAGCTCTTCAGCGTCACGCCACACCAGCCATTGAGTGTCTTGCAGGACGTTGTCGCGCCACGCGCGCTCCCGGGAAGCCAGTGCCTGCGGGGTGATGACCGGGTCGTTCAATACGGGCTGACCGCTGGCACTGGCGCTGATGACCTTGCCGCTTGCCTGCCCGGCAAACAGTTCGGCGTATTGGGCGCGGGTGATTTCCACGGCGCCTTCAGGTGGTTCCGGATAGGGGCTGTCGACCAGTTCAAAGCCGCGTGTCTGTGCATGAAAATAAATAGCCATGGTTATCGTCCCCAAACCAATATGCGCCCCGAAATTCCAGGTTCAGCCTTCACACTCGACGCCAGGACATTGCGAACCCTGGCAACAACCGTCGATGTCGTGGAGTTGGCCCCGTCGAATGCCCAGACAGTGACGTTGGAACTGCCCCAGCCTGCCGGATAACCCTCATTGGCGATCCCGCCGAGGACAGCATTGGGAAACATCATCGGCAACGACACCGTCATGACTCCATTCGCATCGGAGCCCCCGGTCACCCACTGCACGATCAAGCCGCTGGGAAGTTTCTGATATCCGGCCGTGGCGAACTGCGACGCATAGAGCGCCGAATACTTCAACGCTGCGGTGCCGTAAACGACCCAGACACCCGACTCCCGGACGAAGGTTGCGCTCTCGCCCGCGTTCATCGTGATCGAACCCAGATAGGCCCCCTGGGGGCTGATCTGCGTACCGGTTTTACTGGCAACCGTGACCGCTGCGCTGTTTCGGCAATGCAGGCTGATCGTCGCGCCGCTGGGCACTGCAGTGGCGTCCGGCAAGGTCACGGTGTACGCAGCGTTACCGCCCATCCCGATCGAGCAGCCGATATCGGCCAGGGTCAGTTGGGTCGAGCCGGAGATGCCGCGAGCGCTGGCGTAGTTGCCCAGCGCCCGCTGGACAAACTCGGCCGTTGCAGCCGATCGGCTGACATCGAATTGCGCAGCCGTCGTGAACAACCCCGGACTGCGCAGTGCGTCGAGCAGTTGATGAGTGTTCGCCTCGTTGGGCGTCATGCCGGCGGCCTGTACGACACTGAGAATTTCCTGCGTGACGCCGTTGCCCCAAGCGGCAGGAATCAGCGAGCCGGGTTTTCCGGCGACGGGATCCTCATCGACAAATTGCCCGTTCACCAGCCCGACGCTGGGTACGCTTTTGGGATAGTCCAAGATTCATCTCCTTATCAATCGGTGGTGACGGGGCCTGGCAGCGAAGGCCAGGTGATTTCCCGGGGGAAGCCTGTCTGCTTGTCGATGCGATTGAGCTCCACGCTGTAGAGCTTCCATTCGAGCAACTGCATCTGTTCTTCGTGAGTGGCATCGCCGATGTCTTCGGCGTATTGCAGGGGGGCGATGCGCAGGACGGCTTCGCGCAGCAGCGTGTCGCGCTGCTCCAGCATCTGCTGGCTGATGCTGAGCAAGCGGGCCTGCTCATCCAGTTGCCAGGCGTCGCCGCGCCACACATGAAATTCCCCCGGCCAGGGCTGCGTTGTGAGGGTATCGGGTAACTCTCCCAGCTCACTCCAGATCTGCTGCCCGCCGCCGTCCTTGCGGAAAACCGGACCGCGCCGGTCAATCACCTCTCGCGGAACACCATTGATCAAGGCCCAGATACGACCGGCTTCAGGCGCGGGCAACTCAAAGGACAACTCCACCGCATTGCCGGGCAGTTGAATACCGATCCCCGGGGTCACAAAAAACTCGACAGGCCCGGACAAGGCGCCCGAGCCGTCAAACAGATAATTGAACATAGGCACCTCAGATGAGCTTGATACGGCCGGGATAGGCGATGTTGCGAGGGCGGGACTTGAATGCCAGCAGCAAGGTGTTGGCAGCATCTCGTTGGTAGGTCGTATTGGCAGGGAAGACAGGGCCGCCGTTGACCAGTCCGGACACGTATTGCGGCTCTTCACGAGACTCGGCACCGAAGCCGGTCAGGCTGTCCGACCACCACGCCCCCACCGCACCGGCACCATTGGCACCCATGGCATACGAGTGAATCGATCCGGCCTGAAAGGAACCCATGGCACGACCGACATCCACGCCCCTGCCCTCGTCCAGCACTCGCAGAAACTCACCGCGCCCTTCAGGGCCACGGAAGGTTGCGGCACCATCACCCGACGTCCATTTACCTTCGTTGCCCGCGCGCGCGGCCTCGGTGCCCAACATTCCGGAAAGCTGGGCGTGGTCCCACAACCAGGGCCACTCGGCACGTTTCATGACCGTGCCATTGAGCGCACCGTAACCACCGGGACTGAGCAAGGTGGTTGTCTCGAAAAACGGCCGGCCAAGTGGAGTGTTGTCAAACCGGCCGACCGGCCACCAGCTACCGGCGGCATCGCTGCGCAACTGCCACCAGTCCCCGCCGCCCATCAACACCAGAAACGGATAACCGCTGGGTGACAGGTGCGTGTGAAAACGAATGCGGTCGGAACCTGACGCCTGAACGATCAGCCGGTTGCCGCTGTTATCCATGCGCCGAACAATCACATCACGCACACCCAGCGCCGCGTTTGCCGGCGGCAACGTCACCGTCACGGCACTGGATCCGCCATCGATCAGCACCAGGCCCAGCTCCGGGTCGGTCAGCGCCTTGGAAGCCGTCAGCCGTGTCACCACTGAACGCATAGGACTGGCATTGCCGACAATCGATTGAATGGCTCTGAGCAGCTGACCGGTATCGGCCTCGGCGGCTGTCAGCCCGGCACCGGTAATCACGTTGAGAATTTCTTGCGTAACGCTGTTGCCCCACACCGCCGGAATCAACGAACCGGGCGTTCCCGCCACCGGGTTTTCATCGACGAAGCGGCCATCGACCAGGCCGACGCTGGGGACACTTTTTGGGTAATCCATGGGTGCTCGTTCCTCTGTAATGACAAATGAAACGTGGCCGCGCGCAAGCTTTCGCCGCGACGCAGACGTCTCTGTTCCTGAAAATAAAAAGCCCACAATGAAGTGGGCTTGGGTGATGCGATTGCGGTTACGAGGCCGGGTTGGCGGTCAGTTCACGAATGGCCTGCAGCGCCTCATCGGCGGCAGCTCGGGCCTGATCCATCTGACCTTTGCCTGCGCAGGCACGAATCTGGGTCTTGGCCTTCAGGCGCAAGGTGCGCAGGGTCAGCAGGCTGTCGCTGAGCTGGGCGGCCTTGTCGAGAATCTGCTCGGCCGACTGTTTCGCCGAACGGCCCTTGGCAACCCAGGCGGCGACGGACAGCGGCACTTCCTTTTTCGGGTAACCGGCGTCCTGAAAGGCCTGAGCGTCGACGGCAGCCTGGGCGTATTCCAAGGCTTTGAGCGGATCACCGGCCAAAGTCGTGCGCGCACTGTCGGCGACGGCATCGACCCCGGCGCACAGGCGTTCGGTTTCCTGCTGCTCCAGTAACGCGGCTTTGTCAGCGCTGGCAAGCCATTGCTCACCGTCCCACTCATGGGCGGCAGAAGGTGGTACCGGACGCAAGCCGTCTTCGAATTGATGCAGTTCCTGAATGATGTTCATCGGATCAACTCCCAAGACAAATGCACATTCACGGCCGCCGTGAAATTGACTGCGATGCCGTTCGAATAATCGGTTTGAGAAAAGCTTTTGATCCCCATCCCGAATAGCAATTCATCACTGGCGGCATTCCCTGCGTTCCAAGTGTGCTCGGCTTGGTACACCTGCCACAGCGAACGCAGTTCCGAGTGATCGAAACCGGCCGTCAACGTTGAAAGCGTGGTGTCGTTGACGACGTTACTGGTGAAGATTCCCACCGATGCGCCTGCCGTTCCCCAACCGTCCCAATTATTGGACGTACTGATAGTCGGATTGAGGAAACAGTAATTCCCTCCCAGCCAGCCGCCCGGTGCAAACGACACACCAGTGATAGCCGTCGGGTGTGGGGTCGGATTCCCGACCACCAGACGCGCTGTTCGCGCATGAGGGTCAAGCGGCAGATAGACCACGCCATTGCCATTGACCACTTGAGTCCAGGACAACCGGTTACGGTTGTAGATCTGCCGGACAATCGGCACAGATCCCGGACCCGCCGTGACTACCCACGCGAGACAGATATCCAGCGGTGTCGACTGGAACCCACCCCCCGCAGCACCATTGACCGTCCCCTTCAAGCCATCAGGGCTGGCGTCATAAATCGTCCCGCGCTGCATGTAAAACGTCAGCGCACCACCCACCACCTGCGCTCGCAGAAAGTAACTCGAGCTCGGTAACAGATCGGCGCTGCTCCAGGCCTGAGTGGTGAACGTACGCGAACGTCCCAACTGCCCCGCCACCACTTCCTGACCGATGCTGACGTAAACACCCGCCGGCACCGACACTCGCCCGCCACTGGTCGATGCGGCGGCCGGTGTGATCGGCATCCGCGCATCCGTCGTGGCAACCGTTGGCAACGGCAACGCTGCCAATGGCAACGCCAGATCCTGATTCCAGCCCTTGGCCGAAACGCTCTGTATTGCCTGCAACAACTGATCGTATTTCTTCTCGTCCGGGGTCAGATCCCCGGCCTTGATCACATTGATGATTTCTTGCGTAACGCCGTTGCCCCAGTCAGCAGGGATCAGCGACCCCGGCGTTCCGGTCAGCGGGTTTTCATCGATAAATTTCCCGTTCACCAGACCGGCGCTGGGAACACTTTGTGGATAGTCCACGTGCGGACCTCCCGTTATTCAGAGGGATGATGTTCAGGGTTGGTTTTCAGGGATCAGGCCAGTGGCGGCCTCAGGCAGGCAGTTCGGGCCAGACTACGTGTTGCGGGTAATCCGGCTGTTTTTCGATCTTGTTCAGTGCCAGCTTGTACGTGGCGTAAGCCTTGAACCGCTGCATGTCATCGGCATCCAGCAATCCTGCGATGTAGGCATCGGCCATGCCGACAGTCTGCTGATCGGCCTCTGCCAGCAGCTCATCACGTCGCGCCAGCGCAGCTGCTCGCCGCTCGGCATCGACTTGCTGCGAGGTGTTCGGCAAGGCGTGCTTGGTGACCTTGCCTTCGGTGTATCGCCAGATGCCGTCACGTTCATCGATCGTGCGCAGGAATAGCTCGTCGGAAATTTCCACCGCGCTGGCCGGAATCTGCGTGTGAATCATCGGGTCATAGCGCCCAAGGAGTTCACCCTGGGCGTCAAAATCAATAAATTTCATCGTCTTTACCTTTGATTTCAGAAGCCCATGGCAAACCAGTTCCAGCCACCGGGATCGGAGTTTGAAAATCGTTGAAACTGGCTTAACGAGAGTCTGTAAAAGGAAAAACGCAGGTCCGCGAAACCCGGGGAAATATCGCTACCGGACAGGAAAAGCACGGCGTTGGGAAAGGCAATCGGATAGGTGATGGTTTCGCTGAGGCCGCCGCCCGTGGCCAGACCCCATTGCAGAATCAGGCCGCTGGGAAGACGCTGATAGCCACCGGCAGTTCCCAACGAAGCGCCGAACGCCGGAGAGTATTTGAGTGCTCCGTCCCCCGTGTCCAACCCCCACCCGCCGCCCAATAGAAGGCGCCTGAAGGTCACGTAGCTGCCGCCGACAAATGAAAGGGAGGTACCCGAGACCCCATTGGTGGTACTCAGGGTTTCGCCAGTTCTGGCTTTCACCGTCAAACCACCGGAGCTGGCGACGAGAGATACCAGTCCGCCCGCAGGAACGCTTGACCAGTCAGGCAAGGTGGCCGTGCTCGGTCCAGTGAAGATAGAGAGTTTGCCGACGTCCGCGGCCGTCAACGTCACTTCACCGACGTAGTTGGTTTGCCCCGCCAGACTGCCCAGTGCGCGCTGGACAAACTCCGTCGTCGCAACCTTCTGGCTGGAGTCGAACTGTGCAGGCGTTTCAAAAAGTCGCTTGCCGCGCAACGCCTCCAGCAATTGCGTGTTCAACCCCTCGGTGGGCTCGATGCCCGCCGCCTTGATGACCGTCAACACTTCCTCGGTCAGCGCATTGCCCCATTCGGCAGGAATCAACGATCCCGGCGTTCCCGTGATCGGGTTTTCATCGACGAATCGGCTGTTGACCAGACCCACACCGGGCATGCTTTTCGGATAATCCATCCCGTTATTCCCTAGTCATAGTTGATGTGCACCTTGGTATGCGCCGGTGCCGCCCGGTGGATCAGGCATTCCAGCGCCGAGCCCGGATTGACGCCGAAGCGCTCGCCCCAGTAACTCGCGCCATAACGCCGGCCGAGCAGCAAGCGGCCGCCAGTGTTGAGCGTCCACATGAACTGCGCTTCCCAGGTGCCCCAATGCGCTGCGCCAAAACGCGAACGGCCCATGCGCGGGGCTTCGAGTTCGGTGATGGTGGCGTTGGGGTAACCCTGGCTTTTGGCGATTTCCAGGTAGTAGCCGACGGCCTGGCTGCCGACCGCCAGCAAGCGGCGGCGCACGGCGAGGCGACGGTCGTCGAACAGTGGTGTGGCGCCCAGGCACGGATCGGGCAGGTTCATCACCTGTTCCCAGTCCGGCACCAGTTCGCTGACACCGGCCGGGTCCATTTCGTTGAGCAGGTCGGCGGCGCGGGCGTCGAGGCGCGCCAGTTCGACGGCGACGCCTTGCAGCACTTCCTCGAGTTCCGGCACGCGCTCCGGATCCCACGCCGGACCGCTCGGCAGCAAGGCGCGCAGTTGCGCCTGGTATTGCGCGGCGGTTCTTATGGCAGCCATACGCAACCCCCGAAGGTGAGCAGTTCGCTGTCACCCGCGGCCACGTTCGCCACCGGGGCCGAGAGCACGTGATCGGTTTCACCCGCCGCGCTGCTGATCGCTTCGCGGATATGGCTGATCAACAGATCCTCGCCCAGGTCGGCTTCACGGTTATGCAGGTCGCGCAACTGGGTTTCGACGGCGGCGCGCACGGCGGTGGTGTCTGGGGTCAGCTTCAGTTGATAGGTCACCGGTTTTTGCACCGGCGGACGCACATGGACTTCGGCGGTCACCGGGCGCAACGGTTCGATGTAGGCCTGCACTTCGGCCAGTTGATCGGCATTCGGCACCGGTTGCGGATCGTCGTCGCGCATGATGTACACGCCGACGGTGCCCGGCCCGAGGAAGCCGCCTCGGCACCAGGCACGAGTCACGCCCGGCACTTCCAGCGCCCAGGTCTCGTAGTCGCTGGCCGAACCGCCGTGAGGGATCACGCGGTAGGAACGGATCACCCGCGAGCGCAACGACTCCAGGCTTTCCCGCGCCACGCCGCCATTGAGCCCCGGCGCCAGCACCACAAAACTGTTGCCGACCACGCCGGTGATCGGCTGCACCGGCGTCAACGCCAGCCCGGCCTCGGCATTGCCCAGGCTGCCGGCCTCCAGCGCGGCGATGCTGGTGCTGTTGACGCCATTGACGGTGGTGCGGGTGGCGGTGACTTTGAAGGTGCGGCCGTCACTCGACTGCAGCAACGTATCGGCGTCCAGCACCGCGCCCGCCGTCGCGTTGAAGCTGACGTTGCCGGTGGCGACCTGCGCCGGTTTGCGCGGCTGGTTCAGGCGCAGTGCGGCGATGCGTTCCAGGGTCGATTCATCGGCGGTGTCGGGCAGGATCTGCTCGGCAATCCAGTCGAGGTAGCCGTACAGGCCATAAGCGGCGCCGCCGAGTGTGCGGGCCAGGACTTGCGCATCGGACTGGCGCAGCGAATCGCCGGCCAGGTCGCTTTGGGTGCGCTTGATCAGCACCGGCAGCGAAGGGGTTTCAAACGGCATAGATCACCTGCCAACTGTTATCGGGGTTGATGTCCAGGCGTTCGCCGTCGGCCAGTGTCAGGACCGTGCGCAGGTTCAGGCGCTGGGCGTCGAGGCGTTCGCTGATGATGTCGATGGCGCTGCAATGGCCGTCGTCGATCAGCCATTGCAAGGCTTCGCGGGCATAGAACTCGGCGTCCATCTGGGTCTGGCGGGTCAGCTTGACCCGGCGCAACAGCCACAGCCGCGAGCCGATGCGATCGTCGGCCACGGTGGGAAAGGTGTCGCCCCACCAGCCGAAACGCTCCTCGTCATCGAGGGCATCGTCGTCGGCGGCACGGCGCCAGGTGAACAGGCTGATCAGCACCGCACGGGTCAGCGCGGCGTGGAGGTTCTGACTGAACAGCATCACTGACCTCCCGCCGGCGCGCCGGTCTGGCCATTGCCGGCCTGCACGCCAACGTGCACGTGTTTGATCTGGCTGATGCCGCCGGCCAGCTGATCGCCGGTGGAGACGATCTTGCCGGTCTGGTTGATCACCGGCGTGTCGAAGTTCACGGCGGTGCTGGCGCGGATATTGAGCGTGGCGGTTTCGATGTCGATGATCCGCCCCCGCTTGAAGTGAATTTTGTCGCCCTCGTCGGTGTAGATCGCCACCTCGCCGGCCGCCAGCGATTGCAGGCGGTAACGGCGGTCGGCGACCACCAGGGCGATGGCGTGGGAACGGTCGCCGCCGAGAAACGTGACGACGCCTTCGGCACCGGCCAGCGGATGGCTGGTGAAACCGTAGGGTTCGAAGTGCTCCAGGTCGTCGTTCACTTCACCGGCGGTGAGGCGCATTTGCAGCGATTGCAGCTTGGATGCCGAATTGGCGAGCACGACAGTGCCGCGCGCCAGCAGGCGTGTCAGTAGGCTCATAGGGTTTCCTTGGAATGTCAGCCCACCGCCCACCTGTGGGAGCGAGCCTGCTCGCGATGGCGATCTGGCAGACACTTCTGCACTGACAGGTCTACCGCTATCGCGAGCAGGCTCGCTCCCACAAGGTAATGTCAGGCTGGTGGCTATTTCGGTGGAGTCGGATTGGCGTCGAAGGTATGCGGCGGCGCCACTTGCAGCGTGGTCACCGAGCCTTGCGCCGACAGCGAATACGTCACCTTGGAGATCAGCATGTCGCCATCGAAACCGAGTACCGGATCCTTGACCTTCACCAGCGTGTTGTGGCGCCACAGATCGCCGTTGGACTGGCGCCAGCCCTGCACCTGATAAGTGGTGGTCAGAGCCCGGCCCATGCGCGTGGCGCTTTCCCACTGGGCCCGCTGCTGGGCCAGTTCGAACGTCAGTTGCGAACCTTCGTTGATGATCGTGGTGCGCCGACGCTTGAAGCTCAGGTCGGTGGCGCTGGATTCAACCTCGCTGACCGCCGCCCCGCTCTTCTTGTCGTTGCCCTTTTGCTGGCCGATCACCCGGTATTCGGAGAACACTTGGCTGTGATCCATCGGCGCATTGGCCGAGAGAATGTTCTTGCCCAGCTCCAGCGCATCGCTCGCGCGGCCGCCGCTGCCCGGTTTGGCCAGCACCAGCCGACCTTCGGCGTCATCGGTGGAAAACACTCGGTACAGCGAGAGCAAACGGTCGATCGACTGAAACACCGTTTCACCCGGAACGATGGTGTGTTTACTCAGGCGTGCGGTCTCGGGAATCTCGTTGATCACAAACTGCGAGTATTCCCCGGCCAGGGCTTGGACGATGTTCAACAGCGGCTGTTCCTGCCATTGGCCGGGGATATTTCGCGCCGCACAGTCGACCAGATCCTGGGTCTTGGAACTGCCTTCGATGCTCAGGCTGATCTGCCGCCCGTCATAGCTGATCGGGGCCTTGAACACATAACCGGTGAGCACCAGATCCTGGCCGATCCGCACTTCGCACGGGTCGCCGGCCTTGATCCGCTGATCCACGGTCTGCCCCGGCCATTGCCAGGTGATGTCGAGTTTGAAGGTGCGGAACTGACGCTCCAGGTCCGCGGTGATCTGCACGCTTTTCCAGCCGCCGTATTCCATGTTGTCGACGGTCAGCGTGACGCGGTTGTCCATCTCGCTCATGGCTCACTCCCTGGAAACTTTGACTTCGTTGGGTGGGAAGCTCGGATGAGACAGACCGTTGCGCTGAATGACCTCGGTCACACGGGTGGCGTCGCCAAACTGTTTGTAGGCCACGACCACTGCCGGAAAGGTTTCCTGAAAGGTTTTGCTGACCAGTCGCACACCGGATGAAGCCACGGCCTTGAGGTGCGCGATCAGCGCTTCCTTCACATCGGCGATGGCCTGGTAGTGCGCGGGGTCGGCCTTGTCCTGAGCCTTTTGCAGCGCTTCGTTCAACTCTTTTTGCAGCGTTTGCAGATCGTCGGTGACCGGCACTTCCTGACGCGTGACCGGCTGCTTCGATTGCTGGTCCAGCGAGGGTGTCGAGGTCAGTTTCACCGGTGTCGACGCCACCGGCATCGAGGCCACCCACTGCGCCACTTTGACGATCAGGGTGTCCTGCACCAGGTTGGCCATCGCTTGCGCGGCGGCGTTGGTGTCCTTGCCGGTGGTGATTTTCGGCGCATCGGCCTTGCGGATGGCTTCGATCTGTTGGGACACGTCGGCAATCACGCCACGGTAGCCCTCCTTCGCGAATGCCTTCAGCTCCTTGATATCGCCGAGCAACCCCTTGAACTCCGCCGCCACTTCCTTGGGCAGCTCCTTCACGGCCCTGACCAGCTCGGTGATCTGCTTGTACTGCGCGATCAGCGGTTTGAGCTGCTCCTTGATCACGTCGTACACGCCGGTGAGGCTGTTGCGCAGATTGGCGATGCCGATCCGCGCGGCCTTGATCAGGGTCATCGCCTGTTCGAAACGCGCCACCGCCGAGCCGAGTAAACCTTCGGCCTTGATCAGCAGGACTTTTTGCGTGCTGACCGTCGCCGTCGGAAACGGCAGTGGTCGGTCGGGGTAGAACTTCAGGCTGAACGTCACCATCCCGCCGTCCTGGCGGGTGTGGGTCATGTCGCACTCGCCGACCTTGACCTGCAAGCGCCCCAGCCACGGATGCACCAGTTCGCCGCTGCCCTGCTCCAGGGCCTGGAGCAGCTTGTCGCGCTGCTCCAGGCAATCGGCACCGATGATGAACGCCGTCAGGTCGTGGGTCTTGGCCTGCTGGCCGAGGTCCTCGAAAAACGGCAGGTCGCGTTGCGGATATTCGTGCAGCTGCCCTTTGCGACCGACCGGGGTTTTCGCCTGGTCGATCCAGAAACCGACACCGCGAAAGGATGCCGGCAACAAACGGTCACGCCAGTTCATTGGAACCTCCCATGGAGAGCGAGCGATAGCCGATGCGCGAACTGAGCGCCAGCCCCGGTTGATTGGTTTGCGGTTGATCGGTGCGCAGCCCCGCCGGCGCGTTTTCGAAGCGTACTGTCAGGCCGCCTTCGAGTTGCGTGCGGTTGTTGGCGGCGCTTTGCTGGATCAGGGCGCCTGAGGATTGCGGCAACGAACCGCCCTGCAACGCACTGCCACCCTCGGATTTCGCACTGGCACCGAAGAACGCTGGCGCCAGTTCGCCCTTGCCTTCGGCATTGGTCTGGCGTTGCGCTTCGGTCAGGGTTTCGACCTTGCCGGTGACCTTGGCGATCAGCCCGGCGAAGCCACCGTCGAACAGTTCCTTGATCGGTGCAATGACGGTTTGCAGCTTTTGCCACAGCTCGCCGAACCACCCGACAATCGGCCCCCAGCTCTCGATGATCTGATCCAGGGGTTTCCATTCGAACAGGCCGTGCAAAAAATCCACGACCGGCGCGGACAGCGCCAGCACAACACCCCACAGCGCCGAGAAAACCTCACCGATGGGCTGCCAGTACTGCGCAATCTGCTCCAGCGGCGACCACTCGAACAGACCGGTGAAAAAGCCTTTGACCTGTTGCACTGACGTTTGCAGTGCCGTCCAGATCGGTTCGAAGAATCCGACGACACCACCCCAGGCGCTGGTGATCATTTCCATCGGGAAAAAATCGAACAGTGCCCGCAGCGTATCCCGGGTGATTTGCACGGCCGATTGCAGCGTCGTCCACACCGGCTGAAAGTACGCAACAACACCGCCCCACGCACTGTTGATCATCTGCATCGGCGAGAAGTCGAACAACGACACCAGGAACACTTTCGCCGTTTGCGCGGCGTTTCGCAGGCCGCTGAACATCGGTTCGAAGAACCGGACAACACCGCCCCATGCACTGTCGATCATCTGCATCGGCGAGAAGTTGAACAGGTTTCTGAGGAATGACATCACCGGCACACTCAAGGCCTTGAGCAGTTCCCAGATTGCCGAAAACAGACCGGTCAACGGTCCCCAGTTTTCCAGGATCAAGCCTGCGGGCGACCACGAGAAAACCGACTTGAAGAAGTCGATCACCGGCGCGGTCACAGCCTTGACCTTGTCCCAGATTCCCGAAAAGAAACCGGTGACCGGTTCCCACAACGCCGCCAGTGCATCCAGCGGCCGCCAGTCGAGCACCGAGCGCAACGTCGCCATTGCACTGGCTCCGGCGTTTTTCACGCCCTCCCACAATCCGGTGAAGAACGCGGAAATCGGTGTCCAGTTGGCCACGATCAGACCGGCCGCCACGGCAATGCCCATGGCGATCAGCATGATCGGGTTGGTCTTGAGCACCATGCTCATGACGTCCATCACCTGGGTCATGCCGGTGACGGCGGTTTGCATGGCGGAAAACGCAATCGCCCCCGCTGCCAGGCCTTCGACCAGTTTCGGGTTGTCGGCCAGCAGGCTGCCGACCTGGGTCAGCATCGGCTCCAGCCCGACGACCAATGCGCCCACCGCCGGCACCAGTGCGGCGTCCACCGCAGCGGAGACCTTTTCCATCGACGCGCTGAACACGTTCATGTTCTGCGCGGCGGCTTTGGGAGTGTCCGGCAGGTCGACGGTTTTCGCCGTCTCGCTGACCTCGGCAAGCTTGCCCTGAAAGGCTGCGGCGGATTTGATACCGTCCACGAACGGCGTAATCACGCTGCCGCCCTTGAACAGACCGCTGATGTCCAGTTTGCCGAGGCCGGTCTGTTCGAGGTTTTTCTTGAAGTCATCGACCTTCACTCGCAGGGCGCCGAGTTTGGGTGACAGTTCGTCGATGCCGGTAAGCAGCACCGACGCTTTAGCTTTGGTTTCTTCTGCCATCACTGCACCTGCTGCATCGCATTGATCCGTTGCGCGTGCTCCAGCGATTCGCGAAGCACATCCAGTGGCCTGGCCATCATCTGTTCGGGGTCAACCTTCCAGAACCAGGCCAGGTCATAGGCGACCGAAATCAGGTCGGTGATGGCTCCGACGCCGCACTCATGAAAAAACTCGCAACGGCCCAGCTCAGCGCGTTGAGGTCAGCCAGGTCCAACTGGTTGACCGACGACGGCGGAATGCCGGCGCACACGGCGATGTATTTGGCCGCCACGTCCATGTCGAGGCTGACCTCTTCGCTCTTGTCGATCTTGTACGGCAGCGCCTTGATCGCTCGTACCTCCTGCACCGTCGGACGGCGCAGGACGAGTTCGGTCAGGGGCTCGCCGTGAGCTTCGATCGCAACCTGAAGCTTCACGGCGCCGCTCATTGCCAGGTCCCCTTGATGCCTTCGAATTTCAGTTCGATGGTGGCGTCATCGCCTTTGGAGACTGGCTCTTCGACCAGGTAGGCACCGGCCAGTACGTAGACTTTGCCGTTGCTGAATTCGCAGGTGACGGTGATGTCGGTGCCTTCGATCAGCTTCTTCAACGGGAAGTCGGCGGTGTGCAGCGCGGTCACCTTGAACGATGGAGCGATGTCGGTTTCCTTGTAGAAACCCGGCACGACGGTTTCGCGTTTGACGGCCATCAGCGGGGCTTCGCAGCCGCCATTGATAGTCAGTTGTGCACCGTCGACCTTGACGTAGCAGGTGCCTGCAATCAGTTGACCCATGGTGTTACTCCCTTCAAATAAAAAGCCCACGCAAGGTGGGCTGAAATCACAGTGTCAGACGGGCCGATCAGGCGACGTCGTCGTACTGCAGGCGGAACTGGTTGAGCAGTGCGAACACGCGCAGACCGTTGATGTAATCCGGCGGGAACAGCACGTTCACGCGGCTCGGGTCCTGCACGTCGCGCTCGACGATCAGGTGCTCGGCGAACAGCTCGGCGTTTTCCACGTGGCCTTCGAGTTCGAGCTTGGCGTACTGGGCGATCAGCTCACCGCGAATGGTCGCCGGGGTGACGATCGGCTGGCCGGCGCCAAAACGGGTGCCGTCGGAAGCCAGTTTGTGGCGACCGTACTTGCTGGTGATCACGCTTTGCAGACGACGCACGATGAACGCCGACTGGTGCATGGTTTCGCTGTCCAGGTACGAGTTGTCGGCCTGGCCGTAAGCGTTCTTCTGGTAGGTGGTGATCGAGCGCTGGATGCGCACGTAGCCGCCTTCGTAGTACGCGGTGGCGATGCCGTAGTTGAGCAGCGACTGACGCTCGGTCAGGGTGAAGCGCTCGCTCGCCGGGGCCGGATCGACGCCCGGCAGGCTGCCGCTCTGGGTCGGACGGCTGGCGTCGGCGGAGATGAACACCGCAGTGCGCGCTGCCAGTGCTGCAGCTTGTACCCACACCGGTTGTGGAACGCCCGGCTCCAGCGCCTGAATGGTCATGTGCTGGTCGTTGCGAGCCTGACCGGCCGCCACCAGCGTGCCGACGGTGCCGCGTTTGGCGCTGTAGACGTGACCGAACAGTTGCTTGGCCCACGACCAGCGACCGGTGCTGTCGTCCATCACCGCTTGCCAGGTGTTGAGGGTGGCCAGGTCGGACCATGGCAGCGCGATGAATTCGAACGGCTCATCACCCAGTGCAGCAACCGCTTCAACCTGGTCAGGCACACCGACGCCGCCGGTCATGGCGGTAATCGCGGTGGTCAGGCCGGCCGGGGTTTCTTCGCCGTTGCTCTTGCCCAGGCGATTGAATTGCAGGCTGATGTCGTTGCCGCTCTCGCCGGTCCATTTGGCGTTCAGAGTGACGACGCCTTCAGCGGCGGCAGCGCTCACCGGCAGATCGGCGGTGGCGTTGATTTTCTGTGCCAGAGCGGTGGCCGCCTGGGCAGCGGTGGCACCGTTGACCACGGTGGCCTGGAAGCGGACGCCGCCGACATACAGGTTGAGTACGCCAGCCTGAGTCGCGGTGCCGGTCAGGGTCAGCACGCCTTTGGCGATGGCGCCAGTGGCGTTGTGCAGCGGCAGGCACCAGATCTCACCGATCGGGTCGGCCTTGCGGAAGGTCTCGTACATCGAGGCCAGCATCGAGCCCTGGCCGCCAATGCTCTTGGCCAGCGCAACGCTGGAGACCAGCACCAGTTTGCCGACTTCGCTCGGGGCGATGTTGTCGTTGACCTGCGCCACGATCAGGCGACGCATGGACGAGGACGCGCTATTGGCGGCCGAGTTGTCCATTTCGGCATAGAACAGCGGTACACGAATGTCCGCAGGGATGTTGCTGAATCCGATCGCCATTATTTGGCTCCCTTTTGTTTGGCTGTTGCGGTTTTGAGGGTGATATCGCCGTCGGCCAGACGCCGGCGCCACCAGGCGCTGTCCAGCACTTCACGGCCTTCCAGTGGCAGCAGGTCGCCGGCTTCCGGGTCCGGCACGGCACGGCCAGGGGCCGGCACTACGGTGATGCGGTTGCTCATGGGGTTACGTCTCCAGAGAAAGTCATTTCCACGCGCCCGTCAGGGCCCGGGCGTTTCAGGTTGGGGTCGGCCGGGTCGATCGCATCGACCCGCACGGTGGCCCCGGTAAAGGACGACAAACCGTCCAGTTCGCGTTCGTGCCAACTCTCCGCAGGCTGACTCGGCAGATTGCGGCCCAGCTGGAACTCGGCAAAAAAGCGCAGCCGGTAGAACGCGCGGCTGCTGTTGATCGAGACCGTTTCGCCGCCGTCGTAAACGATGGCGCTGTAGTTGGAATCGGGTTTGAAACCCACCAGCGCACGCCAAAGTTCGGCGCGCAGGTCGTGCAACAGATCCAGCGCTTTTGTGGCGTCCGTGGCATCGAGTGCCAGGATGATTTCGAAGCGGTCGCGGATCGGTTGGCTGGCGGTGTTCTGGGCAGTGCTGGTGCTGGCCAGGTCGGCCAGCGGTGAAACATGGGCCGAGGGCATCGGCAGATTCGGGTCGCCTTGCAATAGCGCCAGGTCGACACCTGTCGCGATATGGCCGGCAAGGCTTGGGCATTGCGCACGCAGCTGCGTGAGGATCGGGGAGATCTTCATGGGGAGCGTTCCAGGATGTGTGAGTGGCCACAGTGATGCGTGTGGCGGTGAGATCGGAGGATCAGTCCTTGGCTTTTGCCTCGGGATCCCGGCCGGTCGCTTCGATCAGGCAGCGATAGCTTTCCTCGCGCTTGCCGCTGGCAGTGACTTTCTCGATCGACCAGCGACCGCGCATGAAGTCCGGCCAGGTATCGTCGAGTACCAGCAGACCTTCGGCTGCCAGCAGGGGATCGCCCGGGCAGGTGACCTTCAGCTTGTATTTCTCGCGCAGCATCTTGCGCACTTCGGCCTCGCCGATGGCTTTGGCTTCTTCTTCGCTGGCCAGTTTCTGGCGGATGACCTTGTAGGGTTCGGAACCGGTGATCACCTCCCGCAGCTTGCCGAGAGCACCGTCCCAGAATGAGGTTTTGCAACCCTGATTCTGGGTGCGGGCGGTCTCTTCCAGCGTGGCGCTGATGAAGGCGTGATCGCCCGGCCGATTGTTGTGGGTCACCGACAGCCTGACGTCCGGTATGACCTGTCCCGACAGGTTTTTCAGTTGCGCCGGTTTCGCCAGTACGTAGAGGTCGTTGAACGGTTTGGCCACCGCGTCGTACTTTTTCGCCAGGCGTGTGATGAAGCTCATGTCGGTTTCGTTCGACTGGTCGACATGGGCGATCCTGATCAGCGCCAGTTCGGGATCCACACGCGGCGAGAATCCGTGTCTCGAGACCAGCTCGCGAAACAGTCCGCCAAGGGTTATAGGGCCATGACTGGCCGTGCGCCGTTCCTTGAATCCGGTTTCGTCCTTGCCGCTGAAAGGCGCTGCAGTTGCGACCAGTGTCAGACGCAGCGGGAACAGCGTCGGTGTCAGTCGAGTGACCTTGAACTGGCCTTTTTCCACCAGTCCGGTCTCCAGATAGCCCACCCGCAGGCCGATGGTGCCGCCCAGGGTAGGCAAGCCTTCAAGGCCTTCCAGATCGAGCACCAGCGTCAGTTGATCGGACTCCATTCCAGCGGCATCGATGTGTTCCCAACTGATCAGGCGCTGGTTGAGCAGGTCCTTGTTGGCGCCGTAGATTTCAATCGCCGGCGTAAATCCCTGTGCCATGCAGCCTCCTTAATCCCAGGCCAGAACCGGTTTGATTGCGGCCGGTCTGCTGTCGAGCTCCGGCAGCGTCACCCAGACACCTGCCGGCAGGATCGGGCCGTGCTCGGCCAGGGTCGGGTTGAGTTTCCAGAGGGTTTCTTCGGCGCTGTCATCGCTGCGACCGGTTTCGCGGTAGAGCAACAGATTCACCGAGTCACCGGCCACGCTTCGTACCTTACGCATTGTTGAACTCCGACAATCCGATGACCCACTTGATCACCATCGCGGTGCCGTCATCGATGACCTCGCTCTGGTTTTCGTCGATGCTGTTGATCCGCCACAAACCCCAGTTGCGACCGATGCCGTCAATCAACGGCAACGGTGCACGCAGTGCTTGCAGCGCACGCAGTTCATCGAGCCGTTCCATCCCCACGGCGTACATCGAGGTGCCGGAGATGGTCAGGGTTTCAGGCTTCTGCCCTGTCTGATGGGATTTGGGTTTGCTGTTGAGGATCTGCAACTCGGTCCAGCCACCCTCGGATTTTCGCGACAGCGTGCTGTACGCAAAATCCCGGGACAAACCGAAGATGAAACTGCCCAGTGCCATTTGTTGTTTCATTGGGCGACTCCATCGGTCAGGGCTGCGTCACGGCGGGTGGCGAGCGGGTTGTTGGTCAACAGCGGCAGGAACTCGCCGTGGAATTGTCCGCTCAGTTGTTGCCCGATGATCGAGCGAATCTGCTCGGCAGTGTCCGGTGCCGGACAGGTGACCTGGATCAGTGGGGAGAAGGTGACTTGCTGGTTTTGACTTTGAGTGGGAGCGTTGACCAGGTTTTTCGCGACATCTCCCGGTGCAGCGAGTTTGTCGGTGGGCGGGTCCGCGAGTTTTTCTGATAGCCATGAGCCCGCCATTCCGCCCAAGGCACTCCCGATGCCTATGCCGACACCTGGAAAAACAAACCCGCCGATCACAGCGCCAATGGCTGCCCCTGCCAGCTCGGCTTTTGCGCTTCCCACCGCTTTTTCATCACCTTCACGCAGACCTTTCAGGCCTGTGTAAGCGGCGTGCGCCACCACTAACGGGGCAGCGACCTTACCCACCAAAGGTGTCATCCGGGACAGCATCGGCATGATCTTGGCTCCGAAGCTCCGCACCGCAGGCATGACTTTGGCTCCGAAACTCCGCACCGCAGGCATGACCTTGACACCGGCGCTTCGCACCGCAGGCAAGACCCTGGCAGCCGCACGCTTGATCGAAGGCATGACCTTCATCGCTGCACCGCGCAGGCGATTGCCCAGGCTTTGACGAACAGCGGGCGTGCGGGGCTTGGCACTTTTCGCAGTGGTTTTAGCCTGCTTGCCCTGACCCGACTTGCGAGCCGAACGTTTCTTTTTGCGACCGCCACCGTTGTCATCGTCACCGGTGATCATATCGCCGACTTCGGACGGAAGACGTGCTGCGGCCAGGCGCAGAAGCCTCGTGGAGACCGCATCAAGCACTGCAGACACGCCGGTTTTCAGTGCCCCCGCCACGAACGGCGTGGCGGCCACCCCAAGCAATGTCAGTGCAGCGGTGATGAACGGGAAGGTTTCGGCCGCTGCGCTCAGTCCATTGACCACCGCAGTAAGCCCGATGGCAATGCCGTCTGTCACCGGGGCCAATGCATTGCCGACTGCCGTGGACAGCCGGTTTAGACTCGCATCCAGCGCATTCCAGCGTCCCTGCGATGTATTGCCATAAGCCTCAGCGGTTGCTCCCGCCGAGCCTGCATACAGGGACTTGTCAGCAACCAGCTTGAACGCCGTTTGAACATCCTCAGGCTTCTTCAACAACTCGAGGATTGCATCATTGTTGCCAAACAGCGTTTTAGTCAGCGAAGCCTGTTTCTCCTCAGGCTGTTGCTTGAGTTGTTCCAGAACCAGCTTGATCGTTTCGGGTGCATCGCCACTCATCCCGTGCGCGAGCGACTCCGGGTTCAGACCTATGTCGGCCCAGGCCGAGCGCTGCGCCGATGACGCGGATTTTCCCTTGCCCAGAACCGTCGTGAAACTCTTCAGCGCCGCTCCGGCATCGGTCTTGTTAGCGCCGCTGTTGAGGAACGCCGCCGCAAGTGCAGCCACTTGTTCGGGTGTCATCCCGGCAGCCTTGGCGTCCTGACCGGCGCTTTGAACGACGGAGCCGATGTCCGCGGCTTTGACGTTCAGGCCACTGTTGCCAAGGTAGTTGGTTGCGTCTGCCAGATCCTGGCTCTGCACCTGATCAAGCTTCAAAGCGGTGCGCCAGCCCGACAACATTTCGCCAGCCGCCTTGACATCCATCTTGAAGGCCGAGGCATTGATGGCGGCATCACGGGAGAAATCCTGTAACGCCTCGGTTTTCTGCTCGCCCTTCAGACCATCACTGATGCCGGACCGCAGCCCTGCGAGTTGCACTTGCAACAGATCCGCGCCGGTAGCCCCGCTGGGGGCAACCCGTTTATCACTGGCGATTTCCAGGTTCTTTTCCGAAAGAGCCTGAAGCGATTTCGTGCTCAGGTGCAGCACCTGATTCAATTCAACCAGCGCCGTCTCGTTGGCCATCGCCGATTGCAGTCTTTTCGGTGGCGGGCGCTGCTCGATTTCCGCCTTGAGTTTTGACTTCGGCTCACTATTGGCGGCTGGCGGCGCCGTGACGACCTTGAACAACGACTGCTGGCTGACCAGCAGTTCCCGCAGCTTGATCTGCTCCTGCGTGAGCAAGCGAATATCCACGCTGACCAGCGCCATAGTCAGATTCAAGTCCTGCAGCGGTTTGCCAAAGCCATCGGCCACCGCCAACCCGGCTGCTGCGTTGCCACTCTCATTGGCGTATGTGAGCGCAAATTTGCTCTCTGCCATGCCGCTCTACTCCTGTTTCACGCCAAGGCGAGTGATCGCTATGTCGTAGCGGCGCAACGCCTTTTCGGCGTCCCACTCCAGAATCTCCGCCTCACTTACCGGGTAAATGAGCGGCACGATATCGAGGATTACTTCGATGTCGCGTTCTGAAAGAAGGCCGCCGGCTGGTTTAAAAAATCGTCGATGCGCACCTGCAATTGTGTCCAGTCCGGCACGCTCAACAGGGCCAGATCGGGGATCATCAGGCCGGTGCAATGGGCGGTGATGAATTCGGCACGTTCCTTGGCCGTTTTCAGTTTCTTCATCACTTTGGTGGCCCGCAGCGCCGGCATTTCCAGGCTCAGCGAAGTCACGGTGCGGCCGGTGACGGCGAGCGGCAACAGCAGTTGCACCTGATCTGGATCGTCGGATTTTTCCGCGTCTTCGACCTGTTCGAGAAAGAACGATGCCGGACGGGTCGAGAATTCGTGCACGTACTGCGCGATGGTCACGTAGTCTGGGCGCTTGAGCTGGTCGAGTTCCTTGACCGACAAGCCGGTGGCCAGCAGCGCCAGTTCGAAGAACTGGTCGTCCTCATCGTCGCCAGCGCGTTCCAGCGCTTCTTTCTGGGCGGCGTAGAACAGCGGCTTGAGCTGGATCGATTCGATCTGCGAGCCGTCGTCACCGGTAATCGGCGACAACAGGTCATGCTTGGGTGGCATCCACGACATGTATGAATTCCTTGGTGATTCTTGAGGGGTGTTGCAGTCCCTTGTGGGAGCGGGTTTTGCCCACTCCCACAGGGTTTTGTGATTACCTTTGGCCGAGGCTTACGGCATCAGCACCGCACGACGGGCATCACCGAGGATGTCGACGCCGTTGAGCACGAACTTCTGGGTGCGCACGTCGATGTCGATCACCGGCACGCCGTTTTCCAGGCGGTTGTAGGTGCGGCAGGAGAGCTCCAGGTTGGTCTTGGGTTTTTCACCCATCTTCACCGCGGTTTCCTCCAGGGATTTCAGCTTGCCGCCGACGGTGTGGTAGGTGAACCAGGTGTTGCCGTCCTGATCCTGACCGCCTTCACGCACGTTCAGCAGGATGTCGTCGCCCAGCTTCACACCCAGTGCGAGCATGACTTCGGTGCCCATGCCTTGCAGGGTCAACTTGGCATTGAGCGCTTTGCCGCCCTTGGCCATTTCTTCGACGATGAAACGGCCGCCACGCATCTCTTCCACATCGAATTCGATCTTCGGCGGAGTGAATTCCTCCACGGTCGCCGACAACGGCAGGCCTTGCAGGGTGGCCGCGATGGCCTGTCTTACGCGGTTGGTAAACATTAGAGAACGTCCTCCAGGAACTGCTCGATGATTTCATCGCGGGCGTTGAGTTGATAAACCATGTGTTCGTTCGGCGCGTAGCGGCCGTAGTCGATGACCACGTACCAGGTGCCGTTCTTGTACTTCTCGACGCTGTTGAGTTCCGGGTGCAGGTACACGCTGCCGCCGGGAATGGTTTCGTCGGCGACCAGGGTTTGCAGCCAGTCGTTGATGCGTTTGACTTCCTGATCCATGAACGACTTGGTCAGGTTCTTCGCCATGGCCTTCTGGCCGGCCTTCACCAGCTTGCGGCTGATGGCGTCTTCCAGACCGACGTAGCTGATGAACTTGCCGGTAATCGAGCGGTTGCCCAGCAGCGAGAAGCCGCCAAGGATGGTGCGGGCGTAATAGCTGACGCCGTAGCGGTTGAGCAGATCGCCTTCGGTGGAGGTGTCGAGGATGTTGTACTCAACGACCCGCGACACGTCTTCGGCGTAGGTCACCTGGTTGCCCGGGCTCTCCCATTGCTTGACCTTGGCCAGCGCGGCAATCGCCAGGCTGGATGGCGCGAGGAATACGTTCTTCTTCGCGGCTTTCGAGTACACGGCAGGCATGTTGTGCACCACCAGGCAACGGTCGAAACCGAGATCCGCACCGCCCAGCTCCTGGCTGTACAGCACCTGATCGGCGACCGAGACGTCCTTGCCGTCCAGCACCACACGGGCCTTGATGCGCTTGCCGAACGAGGCGAACTCGCTGGCCACCGCCTTGGTGCCGGTGAAGCCCGGCGCGCCGATGATGGTCAGGTCTTCCGGGACGCTGCCCAGTGCCGCCAGACCGAGCTTGCGGCCGGTGGCTGGCTCAACACCGCCGATTACCGCGTTGACGGTATCGGCCGGGGTCGCGCCCGCTTCGACGATCACCACGTACACCGGCACCTTCACCACTTTGAGGATCTGGTAAACGGCGTGGTACAGGGTGCCCTCTTCCGAACCGGTCGGATCGAGCAGCGCGTGGGTGGTGAAGCTGTTGATGCGAAACGGTGCGTTACGCGGAATCAGCGGATCGGCCTTCGGCGCGGTGCCGACCAGACCGATGACGTTGTCGCCCAGGCCACCCATGGCCTCGGGGGATTCGGTGGCATTGACGGTAATGCCGTTGTGCTCGAAGTTCAGAACCTCAGCCATAGTCAGTCAGCCTTCTTGGCAGCGGCCTTCACGGCCTTGGTGGTAGGTGTTTTCAGCTCCAGTCGACCGGCGCTGTGCAGGGCACTGGCCTCGACATCGAGCAGATCGAGTTCCTGGCCGACACTCGACCAGTGCCCACCGCCGGTGGGGAATGGAACGAGCACGGTGTAGGTTTGGCGGGTTGCCATTTTTCGTTTCTCCATAAACGGGAAAGCCCCTCGTTGGGAGGGGCTTGGTGGGTGTTGAATGTGTTGGGCGGACAAGAAAATGCCCCGGGGTGCGGGGCGTTTTATTGAGGCTCGGAGGTCGGTGAAGCTGGCATGGAATCGGGCCAGCCTTCCTTGAGCATTTCATCGGAGTACGTGCCGTGCTCGATTGCCTGGAGCAACTCCAGTTCGCGATCGAAACAAGCCTGCACGTGCGCCCTGACAGCCTGCGCAATTGAGAGAATCTGTGCGGCACCGATTTCGACGAAACCGCTAAGGGTTTTAAAATTGCAGCGGTACTGCGGATCAAGTACTGCGGAGAGACCTGTGCTTGCGATCAAAGCCTGACTCTCACGAGAGGTCTCGATGCGCAATCCCTCTACGGCAATACCTGATGCTTCCCGGGTGAAACGCTCAGCCGCAAACAGAGCCGCATAATCGGGTTCGATGTGAGGGAAAGGTAACTTGACCACGTCACCGTCAACCAACTTCCAGACACCGTCCCTCTCTGTTCTGGTCGCCAGAAATACCGCGTCACTGAGTTCAATTGCCTGCTCAGGAATCACGCTATGAATATCGGAGTCATACCGACCGGTCAGGTCTCCGTGCTCATCAAATGTTGCGAATTTCATAAATAGACCTCGTCACTCCGTTGTATTAGCGACCCACTGCAAAGTAGTAAAACTGTGCAGGTCCCTGACCCAGATTACGAATGGTCACGTTCGCTTTACTGATCCCTTTGATTTGCCCGATGTAGGTCGATCCGACGGGAGCGTCCACGGCCGTATTGGGGTAAGTGATAAATACTGACGGGTTGAC
Organism: Pseudomonas sp. B40(2017); assembly: GCF_002112855.1. Lineage (NCBI taxonomy): Bacteria > Pseudomonadati > Pseudomonadota > Gammaproteobacteria > Pseudomonadales > Pseudomonadaceae > Pseudomonas > Pseudomonas sp. B40(2017). The sequence continues at coordinate 497,175 of NZ_NEIT01000005.1, read as the reverse complement.
CATTGGGTAGGCGACCGGAAACGCCTGCAAGTAATTGGCTCCGGATGCGATGGCGGTCGTCATCCCCCACTGGAGGGTCAAGCCTCCGAGCCAGGTTGGGAAAATGACATAGCTGCCGCTCATGTCGCCGGAAACACTGATGGAGAAACCCCAGCGCATTTTTTTCGGGGTCACGAAGGTTTTATCGTCGGCACCTGCATCGACCTGTGCCTGGGTCGCAACCGTCGCAGTGCCTTGATTGAGTTCGGTAGCCTGCTGCGCCAGACCGGACAACGCAGCTACATCAATACTTCCCTGATTGACCGGGGCGTTCCAGGCCTTGATGCACCACATGACAGCCAGGTTGCGCGGACGGGTGCCAACCAGGTGCCCATCAGTAAACAGCGCCGCCTGATTCAGCGAAACCGGGGAGGTGATTTCGCCAGAAGAGAAAAATGCGGCAGGATAGTCGGCCGCAAAGGCAACGTCGCCTCCGAGTACCGGGTGAGACTTCCCGCTATTGTCTGGATTGAGTTTCCACGATGAGGCCGCAGCTTGGATAGCCTGCGCTGTCGAGGTCACTGCATCGTGCGCAACCAACGTCGCTTTTTGCCAGCTACCGATTGTCCGACCAGCGTCAACACCGCGACCATGATCCCAACCTCGCAGGAATTCGCCGCGAGATTCCGGCAACCGGAAATTCCCGGCCCCCTCATCGCCCTTGTTGAATGTAGTGCCGAGATACGCCGCCAGATCCGGATAGGTCGCAATGCTCTGCACACTGCCGTCCAGCTCCAGATAACCGGCAGGAACGACACCCGTTGGAAACGACAGAACAGCACCGACCGGAACAGAGGATTTGAGCTGTGCGACTTCATTGGCCAGCGCGGCTACGTCAATGCTTCCCTGATTGACCGGGGCGTTCCAGGCCTTGATACACCACATGACCGCAATGCTGCGCGGACGGGTTTCCGATCCGCCAGTGGCTGTCGTTGTCGGTGTTCCGTTGCTGTCCGAGCGGTTGCCCCGAGCCACCTTGTCCTGGCCCAGTCCGGCCGGATTGGCAGGCGCGTCAATCTGGTGGACGTGAGACTTCAGCTCATCGGGCGCCCAGCTACCAATCGTCCGACCCGGGTCTATACCACGCCCATGATCCCAACCCCGCAGGAACTCACCGCGTGATTCCGGCAACCGGAAGTTGCCAGCGCCCTCATCACCCTTGTTGTAAGTGGTGCCGAGATACGCTGCCAGATCCGGATACGTCGAAGTGCTCTGTACACTGCCATTGAGCTCAAGAAAACCGGGCGGCACAATCCCCGTCGGGAACGCCATGACGGCCCCCACCGGAACGGCAGATCCGAGGCGTGACACTTCCTTGACCAATGCCGCTACGTCGATGTTTCCTTGATTGATCGGGGCATTCCAGGCTTTGATGCACCACATGACGGAGACGTTGCGCGGACGGTTTTCAGTGGCGGTCCGAGCCTGTCGGGCGTTGTCAAAATCGATACTGGTGTAGGCGTCAGCTGCAACATTGACACCCTTGGACACGCCGGATTTAACGCCGCCATAAACACCGTTGAGCGCTTGGCCGAGCCCAGTGGAATCCGCTGCTGCAATGGCACCGGTCAGGCGCTGCATGGCGTCCAGCTGACTGGTGCCCAACTGCCGCCCGGCATCCACCCCACGCCCATGATCCCAACCGCGCAAAAACTCCCCACGCGCCTCAGGCAACCGGAAATTCCCGACGCCCTCATCACCCTTGTTGAACTTGCCGCCCAGATAGGCGCTCAAGTCCGGGTAAGTCGCGCTGCTCTTGACGCTGTTGTCCAACTCCAGAAAGCCCGGCGGTGGTGTATCGACGGGGAACGCAACAATCGAACCCACCGGCAACGCCGACGCCTTGGCAATCAACGATTCGACTTCAGCCTTGGTGTACGAATCCTTGATGCCGAAACCGGCCAGCGTGTCGGGATTCGAGCCGGCCGTCGCGCGGCCATATTCGTCGACGCTCAGACTCTTGTAAGTCCCGGCAGCAATCCCGGTGCGCCCTGCCAGCATCTTGAATGTCAGCGCAGTAGTGCCGAGGGTGATCGGCGCATTGGTGGTCAGGTGCCACAGCGAATCGCCGTTGAGCGCTCCCTCCTCCACCATCACCGTCAGGCCCGGTGTGACCTTGGCGCTGACGTTGGCATCGTTGGCCCGAACCCAGTCGCCGTTGGCGACGATCCACAGACCGTTGTCTTTCGCCAACGTCTGGTTCGGCAGCAGCACGCGGTCGCCGGCAATCACCGCCACGCCGTCGATCTGCTGCGCACCGTTCAACACCACGTTGGCGGTGGCGGCGACACGTACCGACTGTTTGCCGTCGAGTTTGCCGAGTTCTTCGGTGAGGTAGCTCATGACCCACGCACGTGTGGCCTTGACCACCGTGTCATCGATCAGCAGCGTCACCAGCGAGGCATTGCTGGTCTCGAAAATCGAGCGGATATAAAACTCTTTTCCCGAGCCGGATGTGGCCAGCACCGGTTTGAACGACTCCGGGTATTTGACGATCGCGTAGAGAATCCCGGTGTCGGTCCACAGACCGGCTTCACGCACGTACCAGCCGCCGACGTCCGGCGGAATGGAGACTTCGGCGAGCAGCCAGCTCGGATTTTTCTCGTCTTGGAACAGGGCGTTGAGCGGTCCGCGCCAGACTTCGCGTTTCAGCGCGGTGGCGGTCGCGGCCGGGTTGTAGACCGCGCCGCCGCCGTCGCCGACGGAAATCTGCGTCAGCTTGATCGGCAGGCCCGCGGCCTTGCACGCCGTTTCGTAGGCAATCCCTGCGTTGGTGAGCAGGGTGTAATAGTCAGCCATTCAGGCCCCCTGAGGATAAATAGTGGATGTTTCGACGGTGTACAGCGCCGCCGCCATGAAGGCCTCGCCAGATGTCTCGAGTCCTTCGAGGAACACCGGATAAACCGTGGTCAGCTCACCGCAGAAAGTCGCGGCACCGATGACGTGATTGCCGAAGGCGCTGAGGCCGACCGACACCGACAGCACGTCCCGCTCGCTCTTGGCATCAGCCAGGCGCCGGTCGAGACGGGCGTCGATTTCTTCGCTGTAGGGTTGTTCGCTGAAGGCTCGCACGGAAAAGCTGTAAGGCTCGCCGGGCGGGGTCTGTTCGTACCAGGCGCGGATTTCCGGCCTGAGCTGCAAACCCTTGGCGGCGTTCTCCAGCGCCTTGCGAGTGCCGGCCTGGCGCGCGGTGGGCCAGGCCAGTTCGACGGTCAGGCGCTTTTCCGCTTCCGGTGCGTCGGTGCTCCATTCGGCAACACCACGATCCGCCGCGAGATACGGCAGGAAAGCGACGGGTGTCGAACTCGGGTTCATCAGTTCGGGAAACGGCGGCGCGACGCGATCAAGCAATGCGCCGAAGCCGATGTCGAGGGCCCGTTCCAGCGCCGAGCTGTTGGCTGGCAGCAGGGTCGGACGCGGTGTCTGATCGGTCATAGCGTCTGCACCTCGACTTCGACCGCCGTGCAGTACGGCGCTTGAAATGCGCTGCAGACGATGGGCGTCAGCGGTTCAAGAATCTGCAATTGCACGGCACCGGCGCTGTGCAGCGTGTAGTCGATCCAGCTCGGGTCGACCCGGCCTTCCAGGCGATGGCAGCTGTCGGCGTAGGCCTGCAAATGCTGCTGCGCGGCGACCTTGGTCAGACCCGAATCCGGGCCGGAATTGATCTTGGCCACGACGCGGATCTTGTAGCGCTGAATCTCGGCGGCCTGCACCGTCACCTTGTCGGTCTCGGGACAAACGTCGGGCCGAGCAAAGTGTCGGCGCACGCCGTCGAGCAACGTCGGGGACGGTGTACCGTCGCCCTCGCGGGCAAGCACGGTGACTTGCACTTCGCCAGGCGCGGTGCGGCGACCATTGCCGTCCTTGACCTGTGCGGCGAGGCCGTCCGGGTCGAAGGTGTAGGTGACGTTCACGACACCCGCATCGGTGGATTCGACTTTCACCGTCGGCCGTTCGCCCAGGGTGAACACCTCGCGGCGATACTGCATCCGCGAGCCCGCCGCCGGCGCATGGGGCGCCAGGTAATAGCGCAGCCGGGCGTCGTCGTCGCTCTCGTAGATCGCCGGCACTGGCGGGAATGCCGCCGGATCGCCCGGATCGAGCAATTGTCGCTCCAGGCCCATGTCCGCCAACCGCGCATCAAGGTTGCTGCCGGTGGCCCACCACGCCAGCATCTGCTTGATGCGAGCGTTGTATTTGCGTTCGTGGGTTTGCAGGCGAACGCAAAAGGCCTCCAGAGCCAGGGTCAGCAATTCGCTTTCGTTTTCCAGGCTGGTCTTGAGTTTTTCCGCGCTCTGCGGCGAGCGGGCGCCGACGTACTCGACCAAGAAGGTCTTGAACTCGGCGAGCAGATCCTCGAAGGCATCGACCTTGATCAAGGAGGGTTCGGCCAACTGATTCTGGCCGGGGATCAACATGCTCATGTCACGACCTCGAAAGTCTGTTGGCGGTTTTTCCAGGTACCGGCAAACCGCAGCAGCAAACCGGCGCCCTGTCGGGTGGCGACGATCACGCCGGGCTGGAAATCGCCGATGCCGTTTTGCGGGTTATAGAACGCCTGGGCCGCGTGGCTCTGGGCGAGTAACAGGATGTCGTCGCCCAGGTTCTGCCCCAGCAGCGTGGGGATCAGCGAACCGTACAAGGGCCGTTTTTGCCGGGTGCCCAGCGGCGTGGTCAGGGCCCGGGTCGCGCGCTGCACGAATTGCAGCCAGTCGTCGACCGTGGCCCCGCTGTCTCTATCGATTCCGATCATGGGAAGCTCTTGATTCAGGGGCTGATGACGCGGCCCTGGTGATCCACCAGCGGGCCGCTGAAGTGCACGCCCGAGGCGTCGATGGTCAGGCCGACCGCGCCCAGTTGCAGGTTGATCGCTTGCGGAGTCATCGCCAGCCGTGCCGGGCCGATGCTCAGCTCAAGCGACTCGCGGGAGCCGTTGAAGGCGGCCGGGCCGTTTTGCCAATGCAGCGTGTGCGTGGCGTCGTCGTAGCCGCTTTCGCTGCCGTCCTGATGGACGCGACGGGTCAACGTCGGCACCGTCGAGGTCGGTGGAAAACGGTCACTGTTAAGCCCGAACAACGCTACGCTCTGCGCACCGCTTTCGCCGCTGCCGTAGTTGAACAGCAGACACTGTTCGCCCACCGTCGGGATCCGCGACTCGCTCTGCGCGCCGGCACTGGGGTTGAAGAATTTGATGGCGGGTGTCAGCAATCCACCGTGGCTGACCCTGCAGGTGTTGCTCGCCGCATCGACCTCCTGACAGATGCCGATGCGGCAATAACTCTCGGCGCGACGGTGCAGGTCTTCGATCTCGGCTTCCATTTCCGCCAGGCGCTCGATGATCGGGCCCAGTTGCATTCGCAGTAACGCGTCGAACATCGGTCAGGCCTCCAGCGTGGTGTATTGGTCGGGATCGTCGATGTCGCTGACTTCCCAGGTGCGGGCGAATTTCGGTGTACCGAGCGGGTCGTCCAGCAGGGTCGGACCGAGGTAGAGGGTCTGGTTGAAAGTCAGCGTCCAGGCTTTGCTCGGCTGATCGGCGCGGACGAGCAATGACGGCATTCCATCAATGTTCATCGGCAGATCGCATTGATCGCCGGGCAAGCCCCAGCGGTTGTCGGTGATCAGGTTCTTCAGCGCGGCGATCAGATCACAGGCGGCAAATGCCGTGGCGGACAGCGCCGGAATGACTTGCAGCGACAGCGTCAGCACATGGGCAATCCGCCCGTTGGCGGCGCGCTCTCCCGGTGCATTTCGCTCGATGTCGATCAGCACCCAGGCCTTGTCGCCGGGTGCGGTGAAGTCATCGTGATTGCCGACCTGCACGTTCAGCTCGGCGCTGTTGCGCAAGGCTGTCGCCATCGCCGTGAACAGCTGCGAAGGCTGCTGGATCGGTGTGGGCATGCTTGACCTCCTTTTTCTGATGTCCACGCGAAGTCCCGCCACACGGCGTGCAGCGAGACAGGAAAGTGAAGGGTTTACTGCGGGTCGCGCGGAGGAACTTCGCAGACGCCGATACGCTTGGCAGCCCAGCGTTCGTAAAGGCCGATAGCGACGTCGGCACCGGCCATTGCCGTGAGGCAACCAAATGCCCCGGCGGCCCAGATCGACATGCCAGCGGCGTATAGCAGCATGATCGCCGACACGCCGCAGATCATGCAGGCGCCGGAGCGCAGGGCCAGTCGCCGCAGCAGTGGCCAGCCACGGGCGCCCTCCTTGTCGGCGCGCCACATTTCGCCGGACACCCCGCCCACGACGGCAAGGAGGATGACCAGCCAGATCGGCATGTCCGCCAACGCTTGTTGCTCGTTTGTCATGTCACGCCTCCTGGTGTGATGGATGAGTGGTGTGTGTTGGGTTCAATCGTTTTCTCTTGAGGCAGGCATTCCAAAAAGCCCGGCAGCTCGCCGGGCTTTTCAGTAATGCGCTCCTTCGCCTTCCTTCAATCCTGTGTACGTGAAGGAAGCTGACTTTTCGGCGCTACTGGCGCGGTACGAGTCCATTCAAATTGTTTTTCCGACCGCGGTCCCTGCCCGCCGGATAACTGCTTCTGGTGCTTTACGCTGCACACCCGGGCCAGTTGCCAACCCTCTGAACCGTTGAGGCCGGTTCATCGCTGCCTGTTCTTGTGGAACTAAAGAGCTGTTGTTGCCAGCCGCTTTGTCGAGCGGCTTGGTGGCAAGAATATGCATGGATGCATATACAGTCAATGCGTAAATGCATTTATTTATGCACAAGAAATGCGCGAATGCATGAAAGCCCCGCCATTCAAGGGTTGGCCGGTTTTCTACAGGCGAAAAAAAACCCGCCGAGGCGGGTTTTGTCAGAAAGGAATCAGGTTACCGGGCGTACATGCCCCACCAGAAGACGTGACCGAGGATGACGATCTGCTCTTCCTGCATGTCCTGGAAGCTGTAGTCCTCGTCCGGGTGTTCATCGCGGTTGAAGCTGCGCAGGCGGATACCGGTAGGCAGGCGATAGAGCTGCTTCACCCGCAGTTGACCGTTGTGGCTGATCGCATAAAGGTCGCCATCGATGATGTCGCCGATCCCGCACTTGCCGGCATTGACCCCGACCGTGGCACCGTCGCGCAGCACCGGCAACATGCTGTTGCCCCGTACCGTCACGCATTTGGCCTGATCGAACTGCACACCGTTATGGCGCAGGCTGCGCTTGCCGAAGCGCAGGCTCGAGCGTTCGCTCTCTTCGATGACGAATCTTCCTGATCCAGCAGCCAATTCAACCTCGCGAAGAAAGGGCACCGACACCTCGTCGTCATCGACTGGCGTGTCGTCGTCCCACAGGCTTATGTCCTTGAGTTCGGAATGCAACTCGTCGCGTCCGCCGTTGCTGGCGGGCGCAACATCCGCGCGCCCGCGCAACTGATCGGTGCTCACGGCGAAGTATTCGGCGATCTTCGAGATGTGTTTGTCCGAAGGATCGACGATCTTCCCGCTGAGAATCCGCGAGAGCGTGGATTGAGGCACGCCGGTGCGACGGTGAAGCTCCGTGGGGGAGATCCCGTGCTGGTCGAGCAGTGCTCTTAAGACGGTAGATACGTTGCGTTTTTGCATAACGCGCATAGTGCTTGAAGTTTTTCGCGAAGACAAATGCTGATTTGCATAAATCGTGCATAGTCGACCTTTTTAAGCCAGATCGCTGTCACCCGGCCGCGATGCCTGCGTCCGACAGACCGCCCATGGTAATCTTGCGCCCATCGCGGAAAAGCCCGGCCACTGCCGCGCTTTTGCCCCACACCTTTGAACGAGTTGCCTGACAATCCGATGAATAAAGCCGTCTCCGACCTGTCCTCCCACACTCCGATGATGCAGCAGTACTGGCGCCTGAAGAATCAGCACCCGGACCAGCTGATGTTCTACCGCATGGGCGACTTCTACGAGATCTTCTACGAAGACGCGAAGAAGGCGGCAAAGTTGCTGGACATCACCCTGACCGCGCGCGGGCAGTCGGCGGGTCAGGCGATTCCGATGTGCGGGATTCCGTATCACGCGGCGGAAGGCTACCTGGCGAAACTGGTCAAGCTCGGCGAGTCGGTGGTGATCTGCGAACAGGTCGGCGACCCGGCCACCAGCAAGGGCCCGGTGGAGCGCCAGGTGGTGCGGATCATCACCCCGGGTACGGTCAGCGATGAGGCGCTGCTCGATGAGCGTCGCGATAACCTGATCGCGGCGGTGCTGGGCGATGAGCGCCTGTTCGGCCTGGCGGTGCTGGACATCACCAGCGGCAACTTCACCGTGCTGGAGATCAAGGGCTGGGAAAACCTGCTGGCGGAGCTGGAGCGGGTCAACCCGGTCGAGTTGCTGATCCCGGATGATTGGCCGAAGGATCTGCCGGCGGAAAAACGCCGTGGCGTTCGTCGCCGCGCGCCGTGGGATTTCGAGCGTGATTCGGCGCTGAAAAGTCTCTGCCAGCAATTCTCCACCCAGGACCTGAAAGGTTTTGGCTGCGAAACCCTGACTCTGGCGATCGGTGCCGCCGGTTGCCTGCTGGCGTATGCCAAGGAAACCCAGCGCACCGCCCTGCCCCACCTGCGCAGCCTGCGCCACGAGCGGCTGGACGACACCGTGGTGCTGGACGGCGCCAGCCGCCGCAACCTGGAACTCGATACCAACCTGGCCGGTGGCCGCGACAACACCCTGCAATCGGTGGTCGACCGATGCCAGACCGCCATGGGCAGCCGTTTGCTGACCCGTTGGCTCAACCGTCCACTGCGCGACCTGACCGTGTTGCTGGCGCGCCAGACCTCGATCACTTGCCTGCTCGACCGCTATCGCTTTGAAAACCTGCAACCGCAGCTTAAGGAAATCGGCGACATCGAGCGGATTCTGGCGCGGATCGGCCTGCGCAATGCCCGCCCTCGCGACCTCGCCCGCCTGCGTGATGCACTCGGCGCGTTGCCTGAACTGCAAGTGGCAATGGCTGACCTGGAAGCGCCGCACCTGCAACGCCTGGCGACCACCACCAGCACTTACCCGGAACTGGCGGCGCTGCTGGAGAAAGCCATCATCGACAACCCGCCGGCGGTGATCCGCGACGGCGGCGTACTGAAAACCGGTTACGACAGCGAGCTCGACGAGCTGCAGTCGCTGAGCGAAAACGCCGGCCAGTTCCTGATTGATCTGGAAGCCCGGGAAAAGGCCCGCACCGGCCTCGCCAACCTGAAAGTCGGCTACAACCGCATCCACGGTTACTTCATCGAACTGCCGAGCAAGCAGGCCGAGTCGGCGCCCGCAGATTACATTCGCCGTCAGACCCTCAAAGGTGCCGAGCGCTTCATCACGCCAGAGCTGAAAGAGTTCGAAGACAAGGCACTGTCGGCTAAGAGCCGCGCCCTGGCTCGCGAGAAAATGCTTTATGAAGCGCTGCTGGAAGATTTGATCAGCCAGTTGCCGCCGCTGCAGGACACCGCAGGTGCCCTGGCCGAGCTGGACGTGCTGAGCAACCTCGCCGAACGTGCGCTGAATCTCGACCTGAATTGCCCGACGTTCGTCAGCGAACCGTGCATGCGCATCTCCCAGGGCCGTCATCCGGTGGTCGAGCAAGTGCTGACCACGCCGTTCGTGGCCAACGATCTCAGCCTGGACGACAACACCCGCATGCTGGTGATCACCGGCCCGAACATGGGCGGTAAATCCACCTATATGCGCCAGACTGCACTGATCGTGCTGCTGGCGCATATCGGCAGTTTTGTGCCGGCGGCCAGCTGCGAACTGTCGCTGGTGGACCGGATCTTTACCCGGATCGGTTCCAGCGATGACCTCGCCGGTGGGCGTTCGACCTTCATGGTGGAAATGAGTGAGACCGCGAACATTCTGCATAACGCTACCGAGCGCAGCCTGGTACTGATGGACGAAGTTGGTCGCGGCACCAGCACCTTCGACGGCCTGTCCCTGGCCTGGGCAGCGGCTGAGCGTCTGGCGCAATTGCGGGCCTATACTCTGTTCGCGACACACTATTTCGAACTGACTGTGTTGCCGGAAGCCGAACCGCTGGTGGCCAACGTGCACCTTAATGCGACCGAACACAATGAACGCATCGTGTTCCTGCACCATGTGTTGCCAGGCCCGGCAAGCCAGAGTTACGGCCTCGCGGTCGCACAGCTGGCCGGTGTGCCAAGCGAAGTGATCGTGCGTGCTCGTGAGCACCTGAGCCGCCTGGAAGATACCGCGCTGCCGCATGAGGCGCCAAAACCGGCCGTCAAGGGCAAACCGGCGACGCCGCAGCAGAGCGACATGTTTGCCAGCCTCCCGCATCCGGTGCTGGATGAGTTGGCCAAGCTCGATCTGGATGACGTAACACCGCGTCGCGCACTCGAAATGCTCTATGCACTAAAGAACCGGATCTAAGCACCGACGAACCGGATATAACGCAAACGGCTTCAAGCTGTTAGAATCTCGCGCGGTTTGGGATGCTGCTGGCTAATAGCCTGGCTGGCAGACATCGCTCCCGAACCTGGCGACCCCAACCGTGAAGGGGCAACGCTGCCGCCGCCTGAGGAGAAAATTAGAAATGACCTTCGTCGTCACCGACAACTGCATCAAGTGCAAGTACACCGACTGCGTAGAAGTCTGTCCGGTGGACTGCTTCTACGAAGGCCCGAACTTCCTGGTGATTCACCCGGATGAGTGCATCGACTGCGCCCTGTGCGAACCGGAATGCCCGGCCGTGGCCATTTTCTCCGAGGACGAAGTTCCGGAAGAAATGCAGGAATTCATTCAGCTGAACGTCGAGCTGGCCGAAATCTGGCCGAACATCACCGAGAAGAAAGAATCGCTGCCGGATGCCGAAGAGTGGGATGGCGTCAAAGGCAAGATCAAAGACCTCGAACGCTGATCTGTCCCGCGTTCGAATGAAAAGGCCCCTCGCGGGCCTTTTTGTTTTTGCGGGTTTGGCTTTTCTTCAGGCAAAAAAAGGGGCGGTTTGACCCGCCCACATTTTTTCCCTATTCCCTGTGTTCCTTTTCATCGTCCTGATGAATCGCGTCCTGCGATGTCCATTCCCCTCTTCCTTGAAGGGCGTGTCTATCCGTCGACACAACCCAGATACTAGCGAGTTCCCCGCAGGGGGCAACCGGCTCTCAGCGCATGAACCTGTTGTCATAAGCCCTTAACATTCAAAAATAACCATGTAAATCAATATCTTATTGATCATCGATGAGCGCAATCGCCTTCGGCAGCAGTGTAAAAATAACGAACACTTACGATACAGTCAGCAAAGGCTTACAGCGCAAACCTACAAGGTGGGAATGCCTCCCGCTTTCAGCACACAAACAAAAAGCCCCGAACCAGTCGGGGCTTTCTGCATAGCGGTCAGGCGGCCGGCTTATTGAAACAGCGACTCGCTCGACAGGCCGTTTTTCTCGAGAATTTCCCGAAGGCGTTTGAGGCCTTCCACCTGGATCTGTCTCACCCGTTCCCGGGTCAGGCCGATCTCCAGGCCTACATCCTCCAGCGTGCTGCTCTCGTGACCGCGCAGGCCGAAGCGGCGTACCACCACTTCGCGTTGCTTGTCGGTCAGCTCCGAGAGCCATTGATCGATGCTCTGCGACAGGTCGTCATCCTGCAGCAGTTCGCACGGATCGGTCGGACGGTCATCCGTCAGGGTGTCGAGCAGGGTTTTATCCGAATCCGGACCCAGCGAGACGTCGACCGAAGAAACCCGCTCGTTCAGGCCCAGCATGCGCTTGACCTCGCCCACCGGTTTTTCCAGCAGGTTGGCAATTTCTTCGGGTGAAGGTTCGTGGTCGAGCTTTTGCGTCAGCTCCCGTGCAGCCCGCAGGTACACGTTGAGCTCCTTGACCACATGGATCGGCAACCGGATGGTCCGGGTCTGATTCATGATTGCGCGTTCGATGGTCTGACGGATCCACCAGGTCGCGTAGGTCGAGAAGCGGAAGCCGCGCTCGGGATCGAACTTTTCCACCGCGCGGATCAATCCGAGGTTGCCCTCTTCGATCAGATCCAGCAGCGACAGCCCCCGATTGACGTAACGCCGGGCGATTTTGACCACCAGCCGCAGGTTACTTTCGATCATGCGCTTGCGCCCGGCAGGATCGCCACTTTGCGACAAGCGCGCAAAATGAACTTCTTCTTCCGGGGAGAGCAGAGGGGAAAAGCCGATTTCGTTGAGGTACAGCTGCGTGGCATCAAGTGCCCGAGTGTAATCGATGTACTTATGTTGTTTAAGTGAAGCGGAGTGTTTGGATTTGGCACGAACGGAAGGTGGAGCAGCCCCTTCATCATTCGACATCGAATCCGAATCGATGCCGGTCTCCATCAGGAGAACCTCATCGTCGATGTCAAACTCCGGCACTTCTTTACTGAGAGCCATTGTTATAGTCCTTTGGTGAGTTCGACCCCAAGCTCAAGCGACGCCTTTATCCTTGGCAACGCTGGAGCCTGTCCCCTCTACGTGACGGAACAGGCTGGTCTGCAAATCAACGTCTTGGCAGGAACTGCAGCGGATCTACAGGTTTACCTTGTCGGCGAATCTCAAAATGCAGTTTCACCCGGTCTGTACCCGTTGACCCCATTTCGGCAATTGTCTGTCCGACCTTGACCTGCTGCCCCTCCCGTACCAACAGCCGACGGTTGTGTCCGTAAGCACTGACGTAGGTTTCGCTGTGTTTGATGATGACCAATTCGCCGTAGCCCCTTAAGCCACTCCCGGCGTATACCACCGTCCCATCAGACGCAGCTAAAACAGGCTGTCCCAAATCTCCGGCGATATCAATTCCTTTATTCAAACTACCGTTTGAAGAGAATTTTCCAATGAGAATGCCATTAGATGGCCATCCCCAGCCGGTCGGGGCCGGGCCCGGTGGAGGCAGTGGAGCGGGTGTTGACTTGTTGGCGACGGACGGTACAACCGTCGTCGAAGCCGCACCGGAACCCGTGGTTGTGGTGGTTGTCGTGCCATTTGCCTGGCGCCGGATAACCGTGGTTTTGCTGGACGAAGACGCTGAAGAACCGGAGTTGCTGACGACCGCCGTCGACGTTGAACCGGTACGGCCGTCGAAGCGAATCGTCTGACCCGGATGTATCGTGTATGGCGTAGGAATATTGTTCCGGGCGGCGAGGGCTTTGTAGTCCCAGCCGTAGCGAAAAGCGATGGAAAACAGGGTATCGCCCGGACGGACTACATACTGCCCGGTCGTCACGACCGGACGCTGGGCCACCGTATTGTTGCGATCGACGACCCGAACGTTGCTCGATTTTGTGCTGGAGCAACCGACCAGCAAGGTGCTCAAGACAAGGCCAGTCACCAGGCGCTGAAAGCTCGTGTTACCCATACGCTGCGCAATGACTGTGAGACTCACCCGCCGCTCCCTTTGTGGTGGCTGAAAAATGTGGAATACCGATTCCGGCATGAAACTTCGCAAGTATAACGGGCGCAACCGGCTTTACCTTTATAGAAGCGCTATCGCTCGGCGCACACGTTTGCTTGTAGACGATCCGTCCTGTTTAAACACTCGCTGCCGCTGTAAGACAGGCACGCGCGAAAGGAATTCAGCGGCTTCGAACAAATGCTCAGGCCAGCGGGCCATTAAGCAATGGCACGAAACGCACCGCCCCCAGAACGTGTCGGGAGAAGCCGTTTTCTTCACGCACGATCAGCATCAATTGCTGCACTTCACCAGAGCCGACCGGGATCACCATCCGCCCGCCCGGTGCCAGTTGGTCGAGCAACGCCTGAGGCACGTCGGTGGCGACTGCCGTGACGATGATGCCGTTGTACGGCGCCAGCGCCGGCCAGCCTTCCCAGCCATCGCCCCAGCGAAACACCACGTTGCGCAAGTTGAGCTCGACCAGGCGTTCCTTGGCCCGATCCTGCAGCACCTTGATGCGCTCGACCGAGAACACCCGCTCGACCAGTTGCGATAGCACCGCTGTCTGGTAACCGGAACCAGTGCCGATCTCCAGCACTTTATCCAGCGGCCCGGCCTCCAGCAGCAGCTCGCTCATGCGCGCCACCATATAAGGCTGGGAAATGGTCTGGTTGTTGCCGATCGGCAGCGCGGTGTCCTCATAGGCCCGGTGCGCCAGCGCTTCATCGACGAACAGGTGCCGCGGGGTGCGACGGATCACTTCCAGCACGCTGGCGTTGGAAACGCCCTCTTCATACAGACGCTGGATCAGGCGCTCACGGGTTCGCTGGGACGTCATCCCGATGCCGCTGCGCAGCCTGTCGTCTTGTTCACGAGCCATTAATTGAGCCCCTCCAGCCAGCCGTCGAGACCTCTGAAGGCATCATTGAAGGTGCGATCGAGCTGCAACGGAGTGATGGATACGTAACCCTGCATCACCGCATGGAAATCGGTGCCCGGCCCGCCGTCTTCCGCATCACCTGCCGCTGCAATCCAGTAACCGGCCTTGCCGCGCGGGTCCACGACTTTCATCGGCGCCGCCGCACGGGCGCGATGGCCGAGACGGGTCAGTTGAATGCCGCGAATGTGATCGATCGGCAGATTCGGAATATTCACGTTCAATACCGTGCGCGGAGGCAGATCGAGCCCGGCATGGGCTTCGACCAGTTTGTGCGCAAAGTAGGCGGCCGTGGGCAGGTTGTCGACCTGCCGCGAAACCAGCGAGAAGGCAAACGACGGGCGCTCGAGAAAGCGGCCCTCGAGGGCGGCTGCCACGGTCCCGGAATACAGCACGTCATCACCCAGGTTGGCGCCCAGGTTGATCCCCGACACCACCATGTCCGGCTCACGTTCAAGCAAACCGTTGAGGCCCAGATGAACGCAGTCGGTCGGCGTGCCATTGAGGCTGATAAAGCCGTTGGCCAGGTATTGCGGGCGCAACGGACGATCGAGTGTCAGCGAACTGCTGGCACCGCTCTTGTCCTGTTCCGGGGCGATAACCACGCACTCGGTGTAATCCGCCAGCGCAGCATAAAGCGCGGCAAGACCGGGCGCAGTCACCCCATCGTCGTTAGAAATCAGAATACGCATGGGCTGTCCGTCTGCCCCACCGGCACCAGATCAACGAGTTCGCGCACCAATACGGTGGCGAAGCATCCGGCCGGGAGGACGAATTCCAGTTGCAGAATGTCAGGCTCGGGATAATGCCACGTCAACCCGCCAATGGGCAGCCGCAGGATGCGACGTTCGTGGCTCATACCGGCATTAATCAACCAATCGCGCAGATCCGCCTCGCGTGCGGCAATCCCCTGCTCCAGATCATGGACAACCCCGGCCGCCGGCGAGTCACCTTCGCCCCACTGCGGACCGGTCGGGTGCAGGTCGAGAATCGCCAGACGCGGATCACTGCACTCGGCTTCACCGGCCGGGAAAAAGCTGCGGCTATCGGTGAACGCCAGCAGATCGCCGACCTGGGCACGCTGCCAGGTGCCATCGGCGACCCGTGCTGCGAGCACCTGATTGAACAGAAAACTGCGCGCGGTCGACAGCAGGCGCGAGCGCACATTGCGCTGCTCCGGCAGTGCCTTGCGCGCGGCCCAGGAGCGGGCATCGACAACGTTGCCACCGTCATGGCCGAAACGCTGGGCGCCGAAGTAATTCGGGATGCCCTGTTTGGCGATCAGTTGCAGACGCTCGTCGATGGCGGCCTTGTCGCCATTGAACTGAGTCAGACGCAGCGTGAAACCGTTGGCCGAATGCGCACCGCGTTGCAGCTTGCGCTTGTGGCGAGTGGTCTTGAGGATTTTCAGCGTGTCGTTTTCCGCCGCCGACAGATCCGGATCGGCCTTGCCCGGCAATTGCACGCTGAACCACTGCCGGGTCAGCGCCTGACGGTCTTTCAGACCGGCGTAACTCACCGTGCGTAGCGGCACGCCGGCGGCCTTGGCGATACGGCGTGCGGCCTCTTCCGTATTCAAGCCGCGCTTCTCGACCCAGATCCACAGGTGCTCGCCGTCACCGCTGAACGGAATGTCGAGGACTTCATCGACCTGGAAATCTTCGGCGATGGCTTTCAGGACCGCGGTGCCGAGGGCATCGCCATAGGCCCGCGGGCCGAGCAGTTGCAGTTCGTTCATGCGCGCAGCAACAAGGCAACGGAATGCACGGCGATGCCTTCTTCGCGACCGACGAAGCCGAGCTTCTCGGTGGTGGTGGCTTTCACGTTCACTTGATCCGGTTCTACTTGCAGATCCGCGGCAATCAGCGCGCGCATCGATTCGATATGAGGGGCCATTTTCGGCGCCTGGGCAACGATGGTGTTGTCGACGTTGCCGACCTTCCAGCCTTTGGCGTGGATCAGACTGACCACGTGACGCAGCAGCACTCGGCTGTCGGCGCCCTTGAATTGCGGGTCGGTATCCGGGAAATGCTTGCCGATATCACCCAGCGCAGCCGCGCCGAGCAAGGCGTCGCTCAAGGCATGCAGCAGGACGTCACCGTCGGAGTGAGCGAGCAGCCCGAAGCCGTGTGCGATTCGCACGCCGCCCAGAGTAATGAAATCGCCTTCAGCGAAACGGTGCACATCATAGCCGTGGCCAATACGCATAAAAAAACGCCCCGAATTTTGTCAGGGCGTGATTCTACCTGCATTAACCCTTCAGGGCGCGTGCGTGATGCTGCAAGTGGTCGTCAATGAAGCTGGCGATGAAGAAATAGCTGTGGTCGTAGCCCGGTTGCAGACGCAACGTCAACGGATGACCCGCTTGTTTTGCCGCTTGTTGCAGGGCTTCGGGTTTTAGTTGGGTGGCGAGGAAGTCGTCGCGGTCACCCTGATCGACCAGCAGTGGCAGTTTCTCGTCCGCTTCGGCGATCAGTGCACAGGCATCCCACTCGCGCCACTTCGAACGGTCTTCGCCCAGATAGCGGGAGAACGCTTTCTGGCCCCACGGACAATCAATCGGATTATTGATCGGCGAGAACGCTGACACTGACTGATAACGCCCCGGATTGCGCAACGCACAGACCAGCGCACCGTGACCACCCATGGAATGGCCGCTGATGCTGCGTTTGTCCGACGCCGGGAAATGCGCTTCAACCAGTGAAGGCAATTCCTGCACGACGTAGTCATGCATCCGATAGTGCCGCGACCACGGTTCCTGCGTGGCATTCAGATAAAACCCTGCACCGAGACCGAAATCCCAGGCCCCGTCGGGATCACCCGGTACATCCGGGCCGCGCGGACTGGTGTCAGGTGCCACGATGATCAGCCCCAGTTCAGCCGCCATGCGCATGGCACCGGCCTTCTGCATGAAGTTCTCGTCCGTGCAGGTCAGGCCCGACAGCCAGTACAGCACCGGCAACTTGCCGCCCTGCTCGGCCTGCGGCGGCAGATACACGGCAAACACCATGTCGCAGCCCAGCACTTCGGAGCGATGGCGATAGCGCTTGTGCCAACCGCCGAAACTTTTCTGACAGGAGATGTTTTCCAGACTCATGTAAGACTCCTACGCAGCCACGGCTGCACATCGGCAGCCGTCGTATCGCGATTGATCAGAAATGAATGACGGTGCGGATGCTCTTGCCTTCGTGCATCAGGTCGAAGGCCTTGTTGATATCTTCCAGACCCATGGTGTGGGTGATGAAGGTATCCAGCGGGATTTCGCCGCTTTGCGCCATGTCGACATAGCTTGGCAGCTCGGTACGGCCACGCACGCCACCGAACGCCGAACCGCGCCAGACGCGACCGGTCACCAGTTGGAACGGACGGGTGGCGATTTCCTGGCCGGCGCCGGCAACACCGATGATCACCGACTCACCCCAACCTTTATGGCAGCACTCGAGGGCCGCGCGCATCAGTTGCACGTTGCCGATGCATTCGAAGGAGAAGTCGACGCCACCGTCGGTCATGTCGACGATCACTTCCTGGATCGGACGATCGAAATCTTTCGGGTTCACGCAGTCGGTGGCACCCAGTTGTCTGGCGATTTCGAACTTGGCCGGGTTGATGTCGATGGCGATGATCCGTGAGGCCTTGGCCTTCACTGCACCGATCACGGCCGACAGGCCAATGCCGCCGAGACCGAAGATGGCCACGGTGTCACCCGGCTTCACCTTGGCGGTGTTGATCACCGCACCGATACCGGTGGTCACGCCGCAACCGAGCAGGCAGACCTTTTCCAGCGGTGCATCCTTGGAGATCTTGGCCACGGAGATTTCCGGCAGCACGGTGTATTCGGAAAAGGTCGAAGTACCCATGTAGTGGAAAATCGTTTGGCCCTTGTAGGAAAAGCGCGAAGTGCCGTCCGGCATCAGGCCCTTGCCCTGGGTGGCCCGAATGGCCTGACACAGGTTGGTCTTGCCCGACTTACAGAATTTGCACTGGCCACATTCCGGGGTGTACAGCGGAATCACATGGTCGCCGACGGCCACCGAGGTCACGCCTTCGCCGATCGCTTCAACGATGGCGCCGCCTTCGTGGCCGAGGATCGACGGGAAGATACCTTCCGGGTCCGCGCCGGACAGGGTGTAAGCGTCAGTGTGGCAAACCCCGGAAGCCACCACGCGCAGCAATACTTCACCGGCCTTGGGCATGGCGACATCGACTTCTACGATTTCCAGCGGCTTCTTGGCCTCGAAGGCAACGGCGGCGCGCGACTTGATCATGCTGACTCTCCAGTGAATCCATTAAATAAAAAACCAGACAGGCAGTGTAGTCCAGCGCTGCTTGATGAATAATCCGGACAAAAGCAAAACATTATTGCCATACAGGGATAATCCCCATGTCCGAAAACCGCTGGGAAGGCATCGACGAGTTTGTCGCCGTTGCCGAATGCAGCCAATTCACCGCCGCTGCGGAACGCCTGGGCGTTTCTTCCTCGCACATCAGTCGACAAATCGTACGGCTGGAGGAGCGTTTGCAGACGCGACTGCTGTATCGCAGTACTCGGCGCGTCACCCTGACCGAGGCGGGTCAGACTTTCCTGCAACACTGCCAGCGCTTGCAGGACGGTCGTGAAGAAGCGTTACGTGCAGTCGGCGATCTGACCAGCGAACCCAAAGGCATGCTGCGCATGACCTGCGCCGTGGCCTATGGCGAACGCTTCATCGTGCCGCTGGTGACCCGGTTCATGGGGCACTACCCGCAACTGCGCATCGACATTGAATTGACCAACCGCCAGCTCGATCTTGTGCATGAAGGCCTGGATCTGGCGATCCGTCTTGGTCGACTTCAGGATTCCCGGCTTGTAGCGACCCGACTGGCACCCCGGCGCATGTATCTGTGTGCGTCGCCTTCCTACCTGGAACGGTACGGGCGCCCACACAGTTTGTCGGAACTGGGACGGCACAATTGCCTGATCGGCAGCTCGGACATCTGGCAGCTTGAACAAAACGGGCGGGAATTTTCCCAGCGGGTACAGGGAAACTGGCGCTGCAACAGTGGGCAAGCGGTGCTGGATGCCGCACTGCAAGGCGTCGGGTTGTGTCAGTTGCCGGACTATTACGTGCTGGAGCATCTGCACAGCGGCGCGTTGATTTCTTTGCTGGAGGCGCATCAACCGCCGAATACAGCGGTGTGGGCGCTGTATCCGCAGCAACGGCACTTGTCGCCCAAGGTGCGCAAACTGGTGGATTTTCTCAAGGAAGGTTTGGCCGAACGGCCTGAGTATCGGATTTAACGACGGTTGGCCCAGCGCTGGCGCAACCATTCGAGGTCTTCCGGGCGGGTGACTTTCAGATTGTCCGCGCGGCCTTCGATCAGGCGCGGTGCCAACCCGGCCCACTCCATCGCCGAAGCTTCATCAGTGATCACGGCATCCGCCACCAGACTGTCCGCCAGTGCGCGGTGCAAGGCACCGAGGCGGAACATCTGCGGCGTGTACGCTTGCCAAATCACGCTGCGATCGACGGTTTCCACCACACGACCGTGCTTGTCGACCCGCTTGAGAGTGTCCTTCGCCGGCACAGCCAGCAAACCACCAACCGGATCGTTCGCCAGCTCAGCGAGCAATTTGTCGAGATCGTCACGGCTCAGATTGGGCCGTGCCGCATCGTGCACCAGCACCCAGTCCTCGTCGTCGGCACCTTGCGCATGCAGATGCAGCAAGGCGTTGAGCACCGAGCCGGAACGTTCGGCACCACCGTCGACCCGCTGAATACGCGGATCGCTGGCGCTGGCCAGGTTCGGCCAATAAGGATCATCAACGGCAAGACTGACCACCAGGCCCTTGAGGCTCGGGTGATCGAGGAAACAGCCGAGGCTGTGTTCGAGAATTGTGCGCCCGCCCAGTTGCAGGTATTGCTTGGGACGGTCCGCGGCCATTCGGGCACCGACGCCCGCGGCAGGAATCACGGCCCAGAAGGCCGGCAGGGAGTCGATCATTGGGCCAACTGGTAAAGGGTTTCGCCGTCCTTGACCATGCCCAGTTCGTGACGAGCCCGCTCTTCAACGGTCTCCATGCCCTTCTTCAACTCGCTGACTTCAGCGTCCATCACCCGGTTGCGCTCCAACAAGGCTTCGTTCTCGGCGTGTTGATCAGCAATCTGCTGATTCAGTTCGGCGACTTGCGCCAGACTGCCATTGCCCACCCACAGGCGGTACTGCAGACCGGCCAGCAGCAAGAGCAAAACGAGAAACAACCAGTAAGGACTGCGCATCGAATATCAGGTATCCAGTGAAAAAAGACAGCCACGCCAAAACTTTGAAGCATCTGATAGCACGAAGCCTGGAATATCCAGGCTTGTGCATATAAGGCATCAGATTAGTGGCAAATCCATCGCTGTCACGACTTTTCCGACACAATCCGGTGTCTTTCTATCATTTACTGCTCAGCCGCGAAACTCGCTGCGACCGTTGTACTTGGCCTTGCCATTCAACTGCTCTTCGATACGCAGCAGTTGGTTGTACTTGGAAACACGGTCGGAACGGCACAGCGAACCGGTCTTGATCTGGCCAGCCGAAGTACCCACGGCCAGGTCGGCAATGGTCGAGTCTTCGGTTTCGCCGGAGCGGTGCGAGATCACGGCGGTGTAACCGGCAGCCTTGGCCATCTGGATGGCTTCCAGGGTTTCGGTCAGGGTTCCGATCTGGTTGAACTTGATCAGGATCGAGTTGGCGATCTTTTTATCGATGCCTTCTTTCAGGATTTTGGTGTTGGTCACGAACAGGTCGTCGCCGACCAGTTGGGTCTTCTCGCCGATCTTGTCGGTGAGGATCTTCCAGCCAGCCCAGTCGGACTCGTCCAGACCGTCTTCGATCGAGATGATCGGGTAACGCTCGGTCAGACCTTTGAGGTAGTCGGCGAAACCTTCAGCGGTGAACACCTGGCCTTCGCCGGACAGGTTGTACTTGCCGTCTTCGAAGAATTCGCTGGCTGCGCAGTCCAGAGCCAGGGTCACGTCGGTGCCCAACTTGTAACCGGCGTTGGCAACAGCTTCGGAGATCACTTTCAGTGCGTCTTCGTTGGACGCCAGGTTCGGCGCGAAACCACCTTCGTCACCGACGGCGGTGCTCAGGCCACGGGCCTTCAGCACAGCTTTCAGGTGATGGAAAATCTCGGTGCCCATGCGCAGACCTTCCGAGAAAGACTTGGCGCCAACCGGCTGAACCATGAATTCCTGGATGTCGACGTTGTTGTCGGCGTGTTCGCCACCGTTGATGATGTTCATCATCGGAACCGGCATCGAGTACACACCCGGAGTGCCGTTCAGATTGGCGATGTGAGCGTACAGCGGCAGGTCCTGATCCTGTGCAGCCGCCTTGGCCGCGGCCAGGGATACGGCGAGGATGGCGTTGGCGCCCAGGGTCGCTTTGTTTTCAGTACCGTCCAGCTTGATCATCGCGTGATCCAGGGCTTTCTGGTCGCTTGGGTCGGTGCCCAGCAGCAGATCGCGGATCGGACCGTTGATGTTGGCTACCGCCTTGAGCACGCCCTTGCCCAGGTAACGGCTCTTGTCGCCATCACGCAGCTCGAGCGCTTCACGCGAGCCAGTGGATGCACCGGACGGCGCACAGGCGCTGCCGATGATGCCGTTGTCGAGAAGCACGTCCGCTTCCACGGTGGGATTGCCACGGGAGTCGAGAACTTCACGACCTTTGATGTCGACGATTTTTGCCATTGTTGTAAACACTCCAAAGTTGACGAAAACGACGCAGCTAGAGGAAATCTTTTTACCGTCGGCAAGTGGTGTGCAGCGGGCAGCTTGCAGACGACAACGCTCATACCCGAGGGCATGAGCGACAAATCGTGCGGTACTTTACCGGAGAATTGAGGTTTACGCGGTTTCTACCGTCGGAAAACTCTTCACCAGTTCGTCCAGTGCTTTGAGCTGGGCCAGGAATGGCTCCAGTTTGTCCAGACGCAAGGCGCAAGGGCCGTCGCATTTGGCGTTGTCGGGATCCGGGTGCGCTTCGAGGAACAGACCCGCCAGCGACTGGCTCATGCCAGCCTTGGCCAGGTCGGTGACCTGGGCGCGGCGACCGCCAGCGGAATCGGAACGACCGCCAGGCATCTGCAGCGAATGGGTCACGTCGAAGAATACCGGGTACTCGAACTGCTTCATGATGCCGAAGCCAAGCATGTCGACCACGAGGTTGTTGTAGCCGAAGCTCGAACCGCGCTCGCAGAGGATCAACTGATCGTTACCCGCCTCCACGCACTTGTTCAGGATGTGTTTCATTTCCTGAGGCGCGAGGAACTGGGCTTTCTTGATGTTGATGACGGCATTGGTCTTGGCCATCGCGACGACCAGATCGGTCTGGCGCGACAGGAAGGCCGGCAGCTGGATGATGTCGCAGACCTCGGCGACGACCGCGGCCTGGTCAGGCTCATGGACGTCGGTGATGATCGGTACGCCGAAGGCTTGTTTGATGTCCTGGAAGATGCGCATGCCTTCTTCCAGGCCAGGACCGCGATAGGAGGTCACAGAAGAACGGTTGGCCTTGTCGAAGCTGGCCTTGAAAACGTAAGGGATACCGAGCTTTTCGGTGACCTTCACGTACTCTTCGCAAACCTGCATGGCCATGTCACGACTTTCCAGCACGTTCATGCCGCCGAACAGCACCATGGGTTTGTCGTTGGCAATCTCGATGTCGCCGACGCGGATGATCTTCTGTGCCATCGGGGTTACGCCTTCTTCTGGTGTTGAGCCAATGCCGCTTTGACGAAGCCGCTGAACAGCGGATGGCCATCGCGTGGCGTCGAGGTGAACTCTGGGTGGAACTGGCAAGCGACGAACCATGGATGATCCGGCGCTTCGACCACTTCAACCAGCGCAGCATCGGAAGAGCGACCGGAAATTTTCAGGCCGGCTTCAATGATTTGCGGCAGCAGGTTGTTGTTCACTTCGTAACGGTGACGGTGACGCTCGACAATCACATCCTTGCCATAGCAGTCGTGCACCTTGGAGCCGGCTTCGAGCAGGCATTCCTGAGCGCCGAGGCGCATGGTGCCGCCCAGGTCGGACGCTTCGGTACGCACTTCAACGGCACCGGTAGCGTCTTCCCACTCGGTGATCAGGCCAACAACCGGATGGCCGCTGGCACGATCGAACTCGGTGGAGTTGGCGTCTTTCCAGCCCAGCACGTTACGGGCGAACTCGATGACCGCCACTTGCATGCCCAGGCAGATACCCAGGTACGGAACCTTGTTTTCGCGAGCGTACTGAACGGCAGTGATCTTGCCTTCCACGCCGCGCAGACCGAAGCCGCCCGGTACGAGGATCGCGTCGACGCCTTCCAGCAGCGCGGTGCCCTGGTTCTCGATGTCTTCGGAATCGATGTAGCGCAGGTTGACCTTGGTGCGGTTGGTGATGCCGGCATGACTCATCGCTTCGATCAGCGACTTGTAGGCATCCAGCAGTTCCATGTACTTGCCGACCATCGCGATGGTGACTTCGTGCTCTGGGTTCAGCTTGGCATCGACAACCTTTTCCCACTCGGACAGGTCGGCGCCATTGCATTGCAGGCCGAAACGCTCGACGACGAAATCGTCCAGACCCTGGGCGTGCAGTACGGCCGGGATCTTGTAGATGGTGTCGACGTCTTCCAGGGAGATCACCGCACGCTCTTCAACGTTGGTGAACAGCGCGATCTTGCGACGCGACGACACATCCACCGGATGGTCGGAGCGGCAGATCAGCACGTCTGGCTGCAGGCCGATCGAACGCAGTTCCTTCACGGAGTGCTGGGTCGGCTTGGTCTTGGTTTCGCCTGCGGTGGCGATGTACGGAACCAGGGTCAGGTGCATCAGCATCGCGCGCTTGGAGCCGACTTCCACACGCAGCTGGCGGATGGCTTCGAGGAACGGTTGCGATTCGATATCACCCACGGTACCGCCGATTTCCACCAGCGCCACGTCGGCATCGCCGGCGCCCTTGATGATGCGACGCTTGATTTCGTCGGTGATGTGCGGAATCACCTGGATGGTTGCACCCAGGTAGTCACCACGGCGCTCTTTGCGCAGCACGTGCTCGTAGACACGGCCGGTGGTGAAGTTGTTGTTCTGGGTCATGGTCGTGCGGATGAACCGCTCGTAGTGGCCCAGGTCCAGGTCGGTCTCGGCGCCGTCGTGGGTGACGAACACTTCACCGTGCTGGAACGGGCTCATGGTGCCCGGGTCGACGTTGATGTACGGATCCAGCTTCAGCATGGTGACCTTAAGCCCCCGCGCCTCCAGGATGGCCGCCAATGAAGCCGATGCAATGCCTTTCCCCAAAGAAGAAACAACACCGCCCGTGACGAATATGTAGCGCGTCATGAAAAACCCTAGAAGTCTGCGTTAAAGCGGTCCGAGCCGCCGGGGAAAGCGAAGGAAGGCCGAAGCCCCCGATCACCTGCATTAATCACAGTGCACCTTTCAAAAAAACCGCCGCGTTGGGACAGACCGGAAGTGAAAACACCGGTACGTTGCTCGCTACACATTTTTTGGAATCGCCCAGCAAAGACTGCTTGGTAATCGGCAACTCCTGCAATTCAGGCGAATCCACAGAAGTTGTATCAAGAAGGGAGCGTAGTCTACCGGAATGCCCCCTTCATCTCAAACCTTGATCTTCGTCCGAAGGCTGCCAATGCAATCGCCAGCCTTCCAGCACATGGCCGTCGAGCCCCGGCAGGTTCGCCACGGCGAGCAATTCTTCACCGCGAAACAGCAGCGGCAATCTGCCACGCACGAAGCCCGGCACCGCGCGCTCATTAAGCAGGCGCTTGAGATCACGATGACCGCGATCCGCCAGATGCATCACCTCGCCGCCCTGCCGATAGCGGACTTGCAGCGGCCCGACGGGAGTCTGACCGCTGAACATGACACGTCCGTTATCGGGCAAGCGTAGCGCCAGCGACGGCTCGTGCCAGTCGCCGCTGACCACCGGTGTACGCAACCATTGTCCGCTGAGCCACCACAGGCGACCGGCGCTTCGGTGCAGCTCGCCATCCGCCAGACGCCAGATCGGCGAGGCATCGTTGCCGGCGTCACGCACATCGACCCAACCCGACCAATGGTCGGTATCCGGCAGTCGGGTCAAAGGTCCAAGCCAGTGGCTGAGTGCATTTCGCTGACGGGCATCGGACAATTTCGCGATGGCCGCAAACTCCAGCGATGGCAATCCCGACCACTCGAACTCAGCGGGCAATTTCGCAGTAGCCAGATCGATTTGCGCCAGCTCATCGAGCAAACCTTGCGCCTCACGCAGATGCGCCGCGCTGCGGGCCATGCTGGCGTGCGCCTGAGGCCAGCGACCGCTCAGCAACGGCAGAACCTGATGCCGTAGATAGTTGCGCGAAAACTGTCGTTCCTGATTCGAAGGGTCCTCGACCCAGCGCAAGCCGTGGTCCTGCGCATAGGCTTCCAGCTCGGCACGTGTGACGTCGAGCAACGGCCGCACCAGACTGCCCTGCCCCAGCGCTCGCGTGGCCGGCATTCCGGACAACCCACGCACGCCGGCGCCACGCAGCAGACGGAACAACAGCGTTTCAGCCTGATCATCGCGATGCTGCCCGGTCAGCAGCACATCATTGGCCTGAGTCGCCGCACTGAACGCCGCATAGCGAGCATCCCGTGCCGCGCGCTCTACACTCGCCCCCGGCTGCACCTGCACACGCTGCACTTGCAACGGCACCGACAGTTCGTCGCAGACATCCTGACAATGCGCCGGCCACGCATCGGCCGCAGCTTGAAGGCCGTGATGAACATGAATGGCGCTTAGCGCCGGAAGGGATTCGGTTTTGGCGAGATTGGCCAGGAGGTGCAGCAGAACGGTGGAGTCGAGGCCGCCGGAGAAAGCGACGCGCCAGTGGGAAGCACTGAGCCAGGGCCGGAGACTGCGCAAAAGCCTGGAAGGCAAATCAATCGAAGGCTGACCCATTTTTCTACCTTTTCACAAACCAAATGTGGGAGCGGGCTTGCTCGCGAAAGCGGTGAAACAGCCAACACAATTGTTGAATGTTACATCGCATTCGCGGGCAAGCCCGCTCCCACAGTGTTTTGCATCGTTGGCCGAAACGGCTCGACTTAGAGACCGTAGCTCATCAGACGATCATAACGACGCTTGAGCAGCGCTTCGTTGTCGAACTTCTTCAGCATCGCCAGTTGCGAGCTCAGCTCGGCGCGGATCGATGCTGCGGCAGCGGCCGGATCACGGTGGGCGCCGCCCAGAGGCTCGCTGATCACCTTGTCGACGATGCCCAGACCTTTCAGACGCTCGGCGGTGATGCCCATTGCTTCAGCAGCATCCGGCGCCTTCTCTGCGGTTTTCCACAGAATCGAAGCGCAGCCTTCCGGCGAGATCACCGCGTAGGTCGAGTACTGCAGCATGTTCAACTGGTCGCACACGCCGATCGCAAGTGCACCGCCGGAACCACCTTCACCAATCACGGTGGCGATGATCGGGGTTTTCAGGCGGGCCATGACGCGCAGGTTCCAGGCAATCGCTTCGCTTTGGTTGCGCTCTTCAGCATCGATGCCAGGGTAGGCGCCCGGGGTGTCGATGAAGGTCAGGATCGGCATCTTGAAACGCTCGGCCATTTCCATCAGGCGGCACGCCTTGCGGTAACCTTCCGGACGCGGCATACCGAAGTTGCGGCGTACCTTTTCACGCACTTCACGGCCCTTCTGGTGACCGATCACCATCACTGGCTGGTCTTCCAGACGTGCCACGCCGCCCACAATGGCCGCGTCGTCGGAGAAGTGACGGTCACCGTGCAGTTCGTCGAACTCGGTGAAGATGTGGTCGATGTAGTCCAGGGTGTAAGGACGTTTCGGGTGACGCGCCAGACGTGCGATCTGCCAGCTGGTCAGCTTGCCGAAGATGTCTTCGGTCAGCGTCTTGCTCTTGTCCTGCAGGCGGGAGATCTCATCGCCGATATTCAGCGAATTGTCATTACCGACCAAGCGCAACTCTTCGATCTTGGCTTGCAGGTCGGCGATCGGCTGTTCGAAATCTAGAAAATTCGGGTTCATAGGCGTCCGTCTTGGGTCGTGTCCCAAATGAGCTTGGGCCGGCCGGTTGTCTATTCGCGCCCTACCTTAAGGGAGAGGCGCGCTGAGGTCGAGATTAAAAATTCAGGTTGTGGGCAGGCGCTTTGATGGCACCCGCCGGTCAACGGTATTGGAGGAAGACGTTGTCTCGCCCGAACTGGTCACGCAGGGCTTGAATCAAGGCATCCGCCGGGTCAATCCGCCAGGTCTCACCGAACTGCAGCAAGGTCTTCGCATCGGGACTGGTGTATTCCATGGTGATCGGGCACGCACCGCGATGACGCTTGAGCAAATCACCCAACCAGCGTAGCTGATCGCCTTTCAGATCCTGTGTCTGCAACTTCAGGCGCAGGCTCTCGGCAAGATTGGTGCGTGCATCTTCCATGCTCATCACCCGCTTGACCCGCAGGCGCAGACCGCCGGAGAAATCGTCGTTGCTGACCTCGCCTTCGACCACCACCATTGCGTCGGTCTGCAGCAGCGATTGCGCGGAGTGGAACGCATCGGCGAACAGCGATGCCTCGATCCGCCCGGAGCGGTCGTCGAGGGTGATGAAGCCCATCTTGTCGCCCTTTTTGTTCTTCATCACCCGCAGGGCGATGATCATCCCCGCCACGGTCTGAGTGTCCCGGGCCGGTTTCAGGTCGATGATGCGCTGGCGGGCGAAACGGCGGATTTCGCCTTCGTATTCGTCGATCGGGTGGCCGGTCAGGTATAGGCCCAAGGTGTCTTTTTCACCTTTGAGCCGTTCCTTGAGGGTCAGCTCTTTCGCCTTGCGGTGGACCGCGTAAACGTCCGCGTCTTCCTCGACGAACAACCCGCCGAACAGGTCGGCGTGACCACTGTCGCGGGTGCGCGCGGTCTGCTCGGCCGACTTGATCGCCTCTTCCATCGCCGCCAGCAGCACGGCGCGGTTGCGGTCGATATTGGCCTGGTAAGCCTTTTGCTCGTCATGGAAGTACGGGCCGAGGCGATCCAGCGCGCCGCTGCGGATCAGACCGTCCAGCGTGCGCTTGTTGATGCGCTTGAGGTCAACCCGGGCGCAGAAGTCGAACAGATCCTTGAACGGACCGGCCTGACGGGCCTCGGTGATCGCTTCCACCGGGCCTTCACCGACGCCTTTGATCGCGCCCAGGCCATACACGATGCGGCCTTCGTCGTTCACCGTGAACTTGAACTCCGAGGTGTTCACGTCCGGCGCGTCGAGGCGCAGCTTCATCGTGCGCACTTCTTCGATCAAGGTCACAACCTTGTCGGTGTTGTGCATATCCGCCGACAGTACCGCGGCCATGAACGGCGCCGGGTAGTGGGCTTTCAGCCAGGCGGTCTGGTACGAGACCAGGCCGTAGGCGGCGGAGTGGGATTTGTTGAAGCCGTAACCGGCGAATTTTTCCACCAGATCGAAAATGTTACCGGCCAGATCCGCGTCGATATTGTTCGACGCACAACCCTCAATGAAACCGCCGCGCTGCTTGGCCATTTCCTCGGGTTTCTTCTTGCCCATCGCCCGACGCAGCATGTCCGCACCACCGAGGGTGTAACCGGCCATGACCTGGGCGATCTGCATCACCTGTTCCTGATACAGGATGATGCCGTACGTCGGCGCCAGTACCGGCTGCAAACCTTCGTACTGGTAATCCGGGTGCGGATACGCAAGCTCCGCGCGACCGTGCTTACGGTTGATGAAGTCATCCACCATGCCCGATTGCAGCGGGCCCGGACGGAACAGGGCCACCAGTGCGATCAGGTCTTCGAGGCAGTCGGGCTTGAGCTTTTTGATCAGCTCTTTCATGCCGCGGGATTCAAGCTGGAACACCGCGGTGGTTTCAGCTTTTTGCAGCAGCTGATAAGTCGGCTTGTCATCCAGCGGGATGAACGCGATGTCCAGCGGCGGTTCGTTGACCTTGGCGCGGTCACGGTTGATGGTCTTCAGCGCCCAGTCGATGATCGTCAGGGTCCGCAGGCCGAGGAAGTCGAACTTCACCAGACCGGCCGCCTCGACGTCGTCCTTGTCGAACTGGGTCACCAGACCGTCGCCGGCCTCGTCGCAATAGATCGGCGAGAAGTCGGTCAGCTTGGTTGGCGCGATCACCACACCACCGGCGTGTTTACCGACGTTACGCACCACACCTTCGAGCTTGCGCGCCATCTCCCAGATTTCCGCCGCTTCTTCATCGACCTTGATGAAGTCGCGCAGGATTTCTTCCTGCTCGTAGGCTTTTTCCAGGGTCATGCCGACTTCGAACGGAATCATCTTCGACAGGCGATCGGCCAGGCCGAACGACTTGCCCTGGGCCCGCGCCACGTCGCGGACCACAGCCTTCGCCGCCATGGAACCGAAGGTGATGATCTGGCTCACCGCGTTGCGGCCGTACTTTTCGGCCACGTAGTCGATCACCCGGTCGCGACCATCCATGCAGAAGTCGACGTCGAAGTCGGGCATCGATACCCGTTCCGGGTTGAGGAAACGTTCGAACAGCAGGTCATATTCCAGTGGGTCGAGGTCGGTGATCTTCTGTACATAGGCCACCAGCGATCCGGCACCCGACCCCCGGCCAGGGCCCACCGGCACGCCGTTGTTCTTGGCCCACTGGATAAAGTCCATCACGATCAGGAAGTAACCGGGGAACCCCATCTGGATGATGATATCCAGCTCGAAATTCAGCCGGTCAACGTAGACCTGACGCTTGGCCTCGTAGTCCTCGGTGGTGTCCTTAGGCAGCAGCACGCTGAGGCGTTCTTCCAGCCCATCGAACGAGACCTTGCGGAAATACTCGTCGATGGTCATGCCATCGGGAATCGGGTAATCCGGCAGGAAGTGCTTGCCCAGCTTCACATCAATGTTGCAACGCTTGGCGATCTCGACGGTGTTCTCGATCGCATCCGGCAGGTCGCTGAACAGCTCGGCCATTTCCTCGGCGCTTTTCAGATACTGCTGGTCGCTGTAGTTCTTCGAACGCCGCGGATCGTCGAGAGCCCGGCCCTCACCGATGCAGACGCGGGTTTCGTGGGCGGCGAAGTCTTCCTGCTTGATGAAGCGCACGTCGTTGGTGGCTACCAGCGGCGCGCCGAGCTTGTCGGCCAGGGCCACGGCACCGTGCAACTGTTCTTCGTCGTTCGGACGATTGGTGCGCTGAATTTCCAGATAGAAACGATCCGGAAACACTGCCATCCAATCGCGCGCCAGGGTTTCAGCTTCGGCGGGGTTGCCGCCGATCATGGCCATGCCGATCTCGCCTTCCTTCGCGGCGGACAGCATGATCAGGCCTTCGTTGGCCTCGGCGACCCACTCGCGCTCGATGATGACCATGCCGTTGCGCTGACCGTCGATAAAGCCACGGGAAATCAGTTCGGTCAGGTTGCGATAGCCCTGGGCATTCATGACCAGCAGGCTGATGCGGCTCAGCGGACCATCCGGGTCCTTGTTCGACAGCCACAGGTCGGCGCCGCAGATCGGCTTGATCCCGGCACCCATGGTGTTTTTATAGAATTTGACCAGCGAACACATGTTGTTCTGGTCGGTCACCGCAACGGCCGGCATGCCCATGCCGGTCAGGGCCTTGACCAGCGGCTTGATCCGCACGAGCCCATCGACCAGGGAGTATTCAGTGTGCAGGCGTAGATGAACGAATGAAGCCGGCATAGTGATCCTGTCCAGTTACATAGAGACAACAAGGCCCGGATTGTACCGGGCCCCGAACAAAACATCAGCCTTGCCGCTAAACCTGCGTCAGGCCTTCCAGCGCTTCGTAAGCCTGACGCACCGGTGCAAACGAACGCCGGTGAATCGGCGTCGGCCCGAGGCGTGACAGCGCTTCCAGATGAACGGGGGTCGGATAGCCCTTATGGCTGCCGATGCCGTAACCCGGGTAGATCAATTCGAACGCCGCCATCTCGCGGTCGCGGCTGACCTTGGCCAGAATCGATGCCGCTGCAATCGCCGGCACCTTGCCGTCGCCCTGCACCACCGCTTCGGAACGCATCGGCAGTTTCGGGCAGCGATTGCCGTCGATCATCGCCAGTTTCGGCTGGATGTGCAGGCCAGCGACCGCGCGTTGCATCGCCAGCATGGTGGCGTGAAGGATGTTCAGCTCGTCGATTTCTTCGACTTCGGCGCGGGCGATGCACCAGCTGAGCGCCTTCTCGCAGATTTCGTCGTAGAGCTTTTCGCGCTTGGCTTCGGTGAGTTTTTTCGAGTCGTTGAGACCGAGGATCGGCCGATTCGGATCGAGGATCACCGCTGCGGTGACGACCGCTCCGCACAACGGACCGCGACCGACTTCATCCACGCCGGCCACCAGCTCTTCGACTTCGGCGACCAGGGTGAAATCCAGGCCCATCTGCATGCTTGTCTTGCTCATCGTGTTTGCCCGATCAGGTTCAGAACGGCGTCAGCCGCCTGATTGGAAGCGTCCAGACGTAGAGTGCGATGGATCTCGTCGAAGCCACGGGTCTGCTCTTCGCCACCGTCGATCAATGGCGACAGGGTCTGGGCAAGCGCCTCGACCGTCGCATCATCCTGCAACAATTCCGGCACCAGCAGTCGCTGGGCCAGCAGGTTCGGCAGGGAGACGTACGGACTCTTGACCATGCGTTTGAGAATCCAGAACGTCAGCGGCGCAAGACGGTACGCCACGACCATCGGGCGCTTGTACAGCAGCGCTTCCAGCGTGGCAGTACCGGATGCAATCAGAACCGCGTTGCACGCCGCCAGCGCCAGATGGGATTTGCCATCGAGCAGGGTCACCGGCAGGTCGCGGCCGGCCAACAGCTCTTCGAGCTGGGCACGACGCTCGGGGCTGGCGCACGGGATGACGAAACGCACACCCGGGCGCATGGCCCGCACGCGTTCGGCGGTATCAAGGAACAACGCACCCAGACGGCTGACTTCGCCGCCCCGGCTGCCAGGCATCAAAGCCACCAGCGGACCGTCCGGCAGACCGAGTTCGGCACGCGCGGCGGCGCGATCAGCCTCCAGCGGAATGGTATCGGCCAGCGTATGGCCGACGAACCGCACCGGCACGCCCTTCTCTTCGTAGAATCTGGCTTCGAACGGCAGCAGCGTGAGCATCAGGTCGCAGCCTTCGCGGATCTTCAGCACCCGCTTCTGCCGCCACGCCCACACTGATGGGCTGACGTAGTGCACGGTCTTGATTCCGGCCTGACGCAGCTTGAGTTCGATATTGAGGTTGAAATCCGGTGCGTCGATGCCGATGAACACATCCGGTTTTTCAGCGATAAGCGTAGCGATCAGGTCTTTGCGGCGCTTGAGCAGTTCACGCAAGCGTCCCAGGACTTCCACCAGGCCCATGACCGACAGACGCTCCATCGGAAAATAGGAAGTCAGGCCTTCGGCCTGCATCAGCGGGCCACCGACACCGATGAACTCCACCGCAGGGTGCTGTGCCTTGAGGGCACGCATCAGGCCTGCGCCCAGAATGTCACCGGAAGCCTCCCCCGCCACCAGCGCAATACGCAGATTAGCCATGGTCAGCGGGTGATGCCGCGGGTCGACGACTGGATGGAGTCACGGAACATCGCGACCTCCGGGAACTGGGCGGACGGCTCGGCCAGTTCGGCCAGCGCCTGCTCGACGGTCAGTCCCTGGCGATACACCGTTTTGTACGCACGGCGCAGCGCGTGAATGGCGTCTTCGCTGAAACCGCGACGGCGCATGCCCTCGAAGTTCATGCTGCGCGCTTCGGCCGGGTTGCCGAATACGGTGACGAACGCCGGGACGTCCTTGCCGATCGCTGTACCCATGCCGGAAAAGCTGTGGGCGCCAATGTGGCAGTACTGATGAACCAGGGTAAAACCGGACAGAATTGCCCAGTCATCAACGTGTACATGGCCGGCCAGCGCGGTGTTGTTGACCAGAATGCAGTGGTTGCCGATGACGCTGTCATGTCCGATGTGGGCGTAGGCCATGATCAGGTTGTGATCACCCAGAGTCGTTTCGGAACGATCCTGAACGGTGCCACGGTGGATTGTCACACCTTCACGGATGACGTTGTGGTCACCGATCACCAGACGGGTTTCTTCGCCCTTGTATTTCAGGTCCGGCGTGTCTTCGCCTACCGAGGAAAACTGGTAGATGCGGTTGTGCTTGCCGATACGGGTCGGACCTTTGAGGATCACGTGTGGCCCGATGACCGTACCCTCGCCGATTTCCACACCTGCACCGATGATCGACCACGGGCCGACCTCGACGCCATCGCCCAACACGGCCGACGGATCGATGATTGCGCGAGGGTCAATCAAACTCATAGCTTGCGTTCCGCACAGATGATTTCAGCCGAGCAGACCGGTTTGCCGTCGACCGAAGCCTGGCATTCGAACTTCCAGATCTGACGCTTGCAGCTGATGAACTTGGCTTCGAGGATCAACTGATCCCCCGGCAGCACTGGCTGGCGGAAACGCAGTTTGTCGGAGCCGACGAAGTAATAAAGGGTGCCGTCGGCCGGTTTCACGTCAAGCATCTTGAAACCGAGGATCCCGGCAGCCTGAGCCATGGCTTCGATGATCAGCACGCCCGGCATGATCGGGTGCGCAGGGAAGTGACCATTGAAGAACGGTTCGTTGATGCTGACATTCTTGTAGGCGCGAATGCGCTTGCCTTCCGTATCCAGCTCCACTACCCGGTCCACCAGCAGGAACGGGTAACGGTGAGGCAGGTATTCGCGAATCTCGTTGATGTCCATCATTTCGGGGGGAAGCCTATGTAAAGATTGGGAGCGCGACTGACGCGCACTCCTCTAGCAAATCAAGGAGGCAGTCCAGAGGCTGTGCACACTTGATATGGAAATGGTATCAGCCTTCAGATGAAGCATTACCGCCAGGGGTCACTTCCCCGGAGCGCTTTTCCAGCTGTTTCAAACGTCGCGCGATGTCATCGAGCTGACGAATACGGGCCGCGCTTTTGCGCCATTCGGCTGCCGGTTGCATGGCTGTGCCGGAAGAATAGGCACCCGGCTCGGTAATCGAGTGGGTCACCATGGTCATCCCGGTCAGGAATACGTTGTCGCAAATATCGATGTGCCCTACCAAGCCAACACCCCCGGCGAGCATGCAGTGCTTGCCGATTTTGGTGCTGCCGGAAATCCCCACGCACGCGGCCATGGCGGTGTGGTCACCGACCTGCACGTTGTGGGCGATCTGAATCTGGTTGTCGAGCTTCACGCCATTGCCGATCACGGTATCGGCCAGCGCACCGCGGTCGATGGCGGTATTCACGCCAATCTCCACATCGTCACCGATGGTCACGCCACCGATCTGGGCAATTTTCTGCCAGATGCCCTTCTCGTTGGCGAAGCCGAAGCCTTCACCACCAAGTACGGCACCAGACTGGATCACCACGCGTTTGCCGATCCGCACATCGTGATACAGCGTGACCCGTGGGGCCAGCCAGCCGCCCTCGCCGATTTCACTGCGCGCACCGACAACGCAATGCGCGCCGAGTGTCACACCCGCGCCAATTCGAGCACCGGCTTCGATCACCACGAAGGGACCGACACTGGCGCTCGGATCGACCACGGCGTCCTCGGCGATCACGGCAGTCGAATGAACGCCGGCAACAGCCTTGGGTTTCGGATCGAACAGATGGGAAATGCGTGCGTAAGCCAGGTACGGATCCGGCACCACCAACGCATTACCGGCATAACCTTCCGCGTCGGCAGCCTTGAGCAACAGGGCTGCGGCCTGCGAGCCAGCCAGGTATTTACGGTATTGGGGGTTTGCCAGAAAGCTCAACTGAGCTGGGCCAGCCTCCTGCAAGGTGGCTAGCCCAGTGATTTGCTTCTCGGGGTCGCCACTCAGGGTGGCGCCGAGGAACTCGGCCAACTGGCCGAGCTTGATAGTCACGGTCATGGGTTACTTCAGCTGATTCATGCGCTCGATAACCTGGCGCGTGATGTCGTACTGAGGTTTGACATCGATCACTGCGCCACGCTCGAACACCAGGTCAAAACCACCTTTCTTGATGACTTCTTCCACTGCGCTATCCAGTTTCGGCTTCAGTTGCTTGAGCATTTCGCGGTCGGCAACAGCCTTGGCTTCGTTCAGCTCCTTGGACTGGAACTGGAAGTCACGAGCCTTTTGCTTGAACTCAAGCTCCAGACGCTCGCGCTCGCCTTGCTGCATCTTGTCGCCACCGGCCATCAGACGATCCTGAATGCCCTTGGCACTGCTTTCCAGGGTCTTGAGCTTGGTCAGTTGCGGGCCAAACTTCTTCTCGGCATCCACGGCGTACTTCTTCGCCGCGTCGGATTCCAGCAAAGCCATCTGATAGTTCAGGACGGCGATTTTCATGTCGGCAAATGCCGGGCCTGCCACCAGTACGGAGGCCAGGAGAACCAATTGAGTCAACTTACGCACGATGCACTCCTACAAAATCCATTGTCGTTGTCTTGGGTCAGACGCTTAGAACGTCTGGCCCAGGGAGAATTGGAACACTTGAGTTTCAGCTTCATCCGGTTTCTTGATCGGCATCGCCAGTGCAAAGCTTAGCGG
This sequence comes from Pseudomonas sp. B40(2017), assembly GCF_002112855.1. Taxonomy (NCBI): domain Bacteria; kingdom Pseudomonadati; phylum Pseudomonadota; class Gammaproteobacteria; order Pseudomonadales; family Pseudomonadaceae; genus Pseudomonas; species Pseudomonas sp. B40(2017). Next base: position 461,271 of record NZ_NEIT01000005.1, on the reverse strand, counting down.
GCCCAGTGCGGTGACCCAGGTCACGCCGACACCGACGGAGCTGGCCATGTTGCTCAGACTGATGTCGTTGCACTGAGTGGCAGAAGTCGAGCCGACAGTCGCGTTGGTAGTCTTCTCGCACTTGGAGTCAAATACGTTACCCACGTCCCAGAATACCGAAGTACGCAGCGAACGCTGATCCTTGACGAATGGCAGCGGGAACAACACCTCGACACCACCCTGGATCAACACGTTGCCACCGAACGGCAGCGGATCCTGATCCGGGTCACGCAACGTACCGGCGTTACCGGTCACACCGGCGCCACGACTAGGGGTACTGCGTGGACCCAGCGTGCTGTCTTTAAAGCCACGAACCGAGTTGAAACCACCAGCATAGTAGTTTTCATAGAACGGCAAGCCGTCGGTCGAACCATAACCATCGCCATAACCCAGTTCGGTATGCAGGCGCATGGTGTAGTTCTCGCTCAGCGGCTGGAACAACTGGCCACGGTAGTCGAGCTTGAAGAAAGACAGGTCGCTGCCCGGAATGGTGGTTTCCAGGGTCAGGCTCTGGGAACGACCACGGGTTGGCAGCACACCCTTGTTCAGGGTCGACTCGGACCAGCCGGCCGAAGCCTTGAAGTTCAGGTAGTTGTCGCCTTCACGCTTAACGAAGTCGAAAATCTCGTCAACGGTGTACTGGCCGGTTTTGATCTTGTCCTGCTGAGCGGACAGGCCGAAGGTCAGACGCGAAGTCTCGCTGATCGGGTAGCCCACGTTCACGCCGGCACCCAGGCTGTCTACCGCATAGCTCGCTACGTCAACGTCGAGGTCTTTGTAGTCGGTGGTGCGGTAGAACGCGTTGTAACCCAGGCTCACGCCATCGGCGGTCCAGTAGGGGTCAACGTAGCCGAAGTTGTAGCGGCTCTGGTATTCGCTGCGGGTCAGGCCGACGCTGACGCGGTTACCGGTACCGAGGAAGTTGTTCTGGGTGATCGAACCACCGAGGATCAGACCGGCACTCTGGGCGAAACCGACGCTGGCGGTGATCGAACCGGAAGCCTGCTCTTCAACGCTGTAGTTCACGTCAACCTGGTCATCGACACCTGGCACAGCCGGGGTCTCGACGTTGACTTCTTTAAAGAAGCCCAGACGCTCCAGACGGGTCTTGGACTGGTCGATCAGGTAGGTCGAAGCCCAGCCACCTTCCATCTGACGCATTTCACGGCGCAGCACTTCGTCCTCGGACTTGGTGTTGCCACGGAAGTTGATGCGGTTGACGTAGGCACGCTTGCCCGGATCGACAGCGAACAGGATATCGACGGTGTGATCTTCATCGTGCGGTTGTGGCACGCCGTTGACGTTGGCGAAGGTGTAACCCTCGTTACCCAGACGACGGGTGATCAGTTCGGAAGTGGTGGTCATCAGCTTGCGCGAGAACACCTGACCTTTCTGCACCAGCAACAGCGACTTGACCTGGTCCTCAGGGACTTTCAGGTCACCGCTGAGCTTGACGTCACGAACGGTGTACTTCTCGCCTTCGTTGACGTTGACGGTGATGTAGACGTGCTTCTTGTCCGGGGTGATGGACACCTGGGTCGAAGCGATATCCATGTTGATATAGCCACGGTCCAGGTAGTAGGAACGCAGACGCTCCAGGTCACCGGACAGTTTTTCACGGGCATACTTGTCGTCGTTCTTGAAGAACGACAGCCAGTTGGTGGTTTTCAGTTCGAACAGGTCGGTCAGGTCTTCCTCGGGGAAAACCGTGTTGCCCACCACGTTGATGTGCTGAATGGCGGCGACGGTGCCTTCGTTGATCTTCACTTTCAGGCCGACGCGGTTGCGCGGCTGCGAGACCACTTCGGTATCGACGGTAGCCGAGTAACGACCTTGTGCAACGTATTGACGTTGCAGCTCGTTACGCACGCCTTCGAGGGTCGCGCGCTGGAAGATCTCGCCTTCGGCCAGACCGGATTGCTTGAGGCCTTTCATCAGGTCTTCGGTGGAGATCGCCTTGTTGCCTTCGATCTCGATGCTGGCGACCGAGGGACGCTCGACGACCGTGATCACCAGAACGTTGCCTTCGCGGCCCAGCTGGATATCTTGAAAGAAACCGGTTTTGAACAGCGCACGAGTGGATTCCACCAGGCGACGATCATCCGCCTGCTCGCCGACGTTCAACGGCAAGGCACCAAAGACGCTACCCGCGGAGACCCGCTGGAGGCCATTGACGCGAATATCAGAGATAGTGAAGGACTCGGCGTGAACTTCGGCGATCATCAATACGGTGAGAACCGCAGTTAGCAGCAGACGTTTCATGAAGTCCTTTCTTATTCCAACTGGCAATAAACAAACTGCCGCAAAATGCGGCAGATTCGCAATTCAGCGAAGCGTTACAGACGACCCAGATCGTTGACCAGAGCAAGCAACATCACCCCGACCACCAAGCTGATACCGATCTGTATCCCCCAACCTTGCACCCGATCCGACAAGGGACGACCACGCGCCCACTCGATCAGATAAAACAACAAATGCCCCCCATCCAGTACAGGAATGGGCAGCAAATTCAGAACCCCCAGGCTAATACTCAGATAAGCAAGGAAATTCAGGAAATCAGCGACGCCCGACTGGGCAGAAGCGCCCGCCACTTTAGCAATGGTTATCGGTCCACTCAAGTTTTTTACCGAGAGCTCGCCGAAGAGCATTTTCTTCAGTGAATCCAGCGTCAGTACGCTCATGGTCCAGGTACGACGGGCACCCTCGCCAATCGCCGCCAAAGGCCCGTAACTGACCTCGCGAATCATTTCCGGCGGCCAGTCGACAGCCTTCACGCCCGCCCCAAGGTAACCGCTTGGCGACTTTTTATCGCCACGTGCAGCCAGTGTCACAGGGACGTCGATTTGAACACCGTCGCGCTCGACGCGCAGCACGATTTTGGTATCAGGACGCGTACGAACGGTATCGACCACCTGCTGCCAGTCATCCAGCGCCTTGCCATCCAGTTTCAGCAGACGATCGCCGGTTTTCAGCCCGGCTGTCTGGGCCGGGCCTTTCGGATCAAGTTCGGCCAGCACCGGCGGCAATGCCGGGCGCCAAGGACGAATACCGAGGGAGCGAATCGGATCCGGCTCGTCGGCCCCTTTGAGCCATTTATCGAGCGCCAGCTCACGAGGCGAGTCAGCCGTGGAGCCCGGCTCGCGCACCATCAATTGCAGTGAGCCGCTTTCCCCCAGGCGTCGGACCAACTGCAGGTTGACCGCAGCCCAGCCCGAGGTCGGCTCACCGTCGATGGCGACGATTTCCTGACCAGCACTCAGCCCCGCTGTCGCAGCGATGCTGCCGGACTCCACCGAACCGATGACCGGACGAATCTGCTCGCTACCGAGCATGGCCAACACCCAGAAGAACACCAGCGCGAGCAGGAAGTTGGCCACAGGGCCGGCCGCGACGATGGCGATACGCTGACGAACAGACTTGCGATTGAATGACTGATGAAGCTGATCGGCCGGCACTTCGCCTTCGCGCTCGTCGAGCATCTTGACGTAGCCACCCAGCGGAATCGCGGCGACTACGAACTCCGTACCCTGCTTGTCGTGCCAGCGCAGCAGCGGCATGCCGAAGCCAACGCAGAAACGCAGAACCTTGACGCCACAGCGACGCGCGACCCAGAAGTGGCCGAATTCGTGAAAGGTGACCAGCACACCCAGAGCGATCAGGGTGCCGGCAATCATATAGAGCGCGCTCATCTACTTTCTCCGCAATCCTGTCCAGTGCCGCGTGAAGCCATGTATTGCAAGACCTATCGGCCGTGACGACTCAACCACTGCCCGGCCAATGTCCGGGCGGTTGCATCAGCGGCGAACACCGCATCGAGATCATCCAGCGCCACCACAGGCTCGAGATTCAAGACTTCCTCGATGATACTCGCGATTTCCAGGTAGCGAACCCGTCCGTCGAGAAACGCGGCAACCGCCACTTCATTCGCCGCGTTGAGCATGGCCGGGGCACTGTTTCCCGCCTCGGCGGCCTGCCGCGCCAGGCGCAGGCACGGGAAACGCTCCTCGTCGGGAGCTTCGAAATCCAGGCGCGCCACAGCGAACAGATCCAGCGGCGCCACGCCCGAATCAATGCGCTCTGGCCAAGCCAGGGCGTTGGCAATCGGCGTGCGCATATCGGGATTGCCCAACTGCGCCAGCACCGAGCCGTCCACATAATCGACCAGCGAGTGAATCACGCTCTGCGGATGAATCACCACTTCGACTTGCGATGGCTTGGCATCGAACAACCAGCAGGCCTCGATCAGTTCGAGCCCCTTGTTCATCATGCTGGCCGAATCCACCGAAATCTTGCGCCCCATGGACCAGTTCGGGTGCGCACAGGCCTGATCCGGTGAAACATGCGCCAGTTCGGCCATCGGCGTTTGGCGAAACGGACCACCGGAAGCCGTCAGCAAAATCCGACGGACCCCAACGTTACTCAGCCCGCGAGCATAGTCCTGCGGCATGCACTGAAAAATCGCGTTGTGTTCGCTGTCGATCGGCAACAGGACCGAACCGCTCTTGCGCACCGCCTGCATGAACAAGGCGCCGGACATGACCAGCGCTTCCTTGTTGGCCAGAAGAATCTTCTTGCCCGCCTCGACTGCCGCGAGAGTCGGGCGCAGGCCGGCAGCGCCGACGATGGCGGCCATGACGGCATCCACCTCGGGTGCCGCAGCGACCTGACACAATCCTTCCTCGCCGACCAGCACCTGCGTCGGCAGGCCCGCGGCTCGTAAATCATCCTGCAGGTTGCGAGCGGCGCCGACCTCCGGCACTACAGCATATTTAGGAAGATGACGGACACACAGGGCAAACAGTTCGCTCAGGCGGGTAAAACCGCTCAGGGCGAAGGCCTGATAACGCTCCGGATGCCGGGCGATGACATCCAGGGTGCTCAGACCGATCGAACCGGTCGCGCCCAGGACGGTAATCTGCTGTGGGCGACTCACGACGCCGCCATCCACAACAGCACCGCGAATACCGGGATCGCCGCCGTCAGGCTGTCGATGCGATCCAGTACACCACCATGGCCGGGCAGCAGATTACTGCTGTCCTTGATGCCGGACTGGCGCTTGAACATGCTTTCGGTCAGATCGCCCACCACCGAGATGAAGACAATCACCGCCGCACCGATCAAACCCTTGAACAGTTGTGCCACCGTCCAGTCACGGAACAGCGCGACCAACGTGGTGATGACCAGACTTAACGCCAGACCGCCATACACGCCCTCCCAGCTTTTGCCGGGACTGACTTGCGGAGCCAGCTTGCGCTTGCCGAACGCACGACCGGAGAAGTACGCCCCGATATCAGCCCCCCAGACCAGCACCATCACCGCCATGATCAACCAGTTACCGAGCGGGTATTGCTTGATCAGCATCAGCCCTTGCCAGGCAGGCAACAGAATCAGCAAACCGATTACCAGCTTGGCGGCGGCGCTGGACCAATGCTCGCTGGAGCGCGGATACGTCAGCACCAGCCAGGTCGCCAGCACCCACCAGATCACTGACGCGCCCAGCACCCATGGTGCCAGCCCCGGCAGGATGTACATGACGAACAGCATCAGCGCGACCACCGCCGCGTAGCCGACACGGAATGCCTGCGCGGTGAAGCCGGCCAGGCGTGCCCACTCCCAGGCACCCAGGCTCACGACCAGCCCGATGAACAGGGCAAAACCGGACCCTTCGAGCAGGAAAAAACCACCCAGGGCGATCGGCAAAAGAATCAGTGCAGTGATGATGCGTTGTTTAAGCATTAAACCCGGGCTCCAGCTTCGACCTGCTCGCTCGTTTTACCGAAGCGACGCTGGCGCAAAGCGAAATCGGCCAGCGCATTGCGCATGGCTTCGTGTTTGAAGTCCGGCCAGAACAGGTCGGAGAAGTACAACTCGGCGTAGGCCAACTGCCACAAGAGGAAGTTGCTGATGCGATGCTCGCCGCCGGTGCGGATGCACAAATCAGGCAACGGCAGATCACCAGTGACCAGACAGGTCTGCAGCAGATCCGGGGTGATATCTTCCGGGCGCAAATGCCCGGCCTGAACCTCACGCGCCAGACGCTGCGCCGCTTGCGCAATGTCCCACTGACCGCCGTAGTTGGCAGCGATTTGCAGGATGAAACGGTTGGCACCGGCGGTCATCGCTTCAGCTTCACGCATGGCTGCCTGAAGCTCGGGATGGAACCGCGTGCGATCACCAATGATGCGCAGACTGATGTTGTTGTCGTTCAGGCGCTTGGCCTCACGACGCAACGCCTTGAAGAACAGATCCATCAAAGCGCTGACCTCATCAGCCGGGCGCTGCCAGTTTTCACTGGAAAAAGCGAACAGGGTGAGCACCTCGACCTTGGCCTCGGCACACACCTCGATCACCGCCCGTACAGCATCTACGCCCGCTTTATGCCCGGCGACACCCGGCATGAAGCGTTTTTTCGCCCAGCGATTGTTGCCATCCATGATGATCGCGACATGGCGCGGCACCGCGGACGGCGCAGTCTGCTTGGTCTTGTCCATTTAAAGCTCGACCCTTATACGGCCATCAGGTCTTTTTCTTTCTCGGCCAGCTTGGCGTCGATTTCAGCCACGAACTTCTTGGTCAGATCGTCGATCTCGCCGGCTGCGCGACGCTCTTCGTCTTCACTGATTTCCTTTTCCTTGACCAGATCCTTCAGGGAGCTGTTGGCATCGCGACGGATGTTGCGCACGGCAACACGAGCGTCTTCAGCCACATCACGCGCCTGCTTGGTGAAACCGCGACGGGTTTCTTCAGTCAGGGCCGGCATGCTGATCAGCAGCAACTCACCCAGGTTGGTCGGGTTCAGGTTCAGACCTGCACTGCCGATGGCCTTGTCCACGGCGCCCAGCATGTTGCGCTCGAACGCAACGACTTGCAGGGTACGGGCATCCTTGACGGTGATGTTGGCCACTTGTTTGATCGGGGTATCAGCGCCGTAGTAAGGCACCATCACGCCTTCCAGGATGCTCGGGTGCGCCTGACCGGTGCGGATACGGCCGAAGTTGTGAGCCAGGGACTCAACGGACTTCGTCATGCGCTCTTTAGCGTCTTTCTTGATTTCGTTGATCATTGTTGGACTTCCTCGATCAGAGTGCCTTCAGCGCCACCATGCACGATGTTCAGCAGGGCGCCCGGCTTGTTCATGTTAAATACGCGCAGCGGCATCTTGTGATCGCGACACAGGCAGATAGCCGTCAGATCCATTACACCCAGCTTGCGATCCAGTACTTCATCGTATGTCAGATGATCGAACTTCTCGGCATGCGGGTCTTTGAACGGGTCAGCGGTGTAGACGCCATCGACCTTGGTCGCCTTGAGCACGACATCAGCGTCGATTTCAATAGCGCGCAGGCAGGCTGCCGAATCCGTGGTAAAGAACGGATTGCCGGTACCGGCCGCGAAGATCACCACGTCCTTGGAGTTCAGGTGGCGCATGGCCTTGCGACGGTCATAGTGATCGGTCACACCGACCATGGAGATGGCCGACATCACGATGGCGGAGATATTGGCACGTTCCAGCGCGTCGCGCATGGCCAGGGCGTTCATCACAGTGGCCAGCATGCCCATGTGGTCGCCCGTGACCCGATCCATGCCGGCCTTGCTCAGCGCTTCACCGCGGAACAGGTTGCCACCGCCGATCACCAGACCGACCTGAACGCCGATGCCGACCAGCTGGCCGACTTCCAGCGCCATGCGATCGAGCACTTTCGGATCGATCCCGAACTCTTCCGAGCCCATCAGGGCCTCGCCGCTAAGCTTGAGTAGAATGCGTTTATAGCGAGCCTGATAACCACTGCCCTGCTGAGCCATTGCGAATCTCTCCTGCGGCGTATTTTAAAAATTCTTTGCGAGCTGTTTACAGCTGGCGTTCACTCTAGCTTGGCGCTGCTTCAGCGCCATCGGAACATGGCTTTGTAAGTCAGTTCCAAGGGGAAACCAATTAAAAATTGGTAACCCTATCTGAAAAGAGGCTGCGCGCGTGAGCGGGCAGCCTCTTTCGGGCGACAGTTGAAAAACCGTCTTATTGCTTGGCGGCAGCCAGCTGGGCAGCAACTTCTTCAGCGAAGTTGTCGACCGGCTTCTCGATGCCTTCGCCTACTTTGAAGTAGGTGAAGGAAACGATTTCAGCGCCGCCTTTCTTGGCCAGCTCGCCAACCTTGATTTCAGGGTTCTTGACGAACGCCTGCTCAACCAGGCTTGCTTCTGCCAGGAACTTGCTGATACGGCCTTTGACCATGTTCTCAACAATGTTTTCTGGCTTGCCTTTGATTTTTTCTTCGTTCAGCTGCAGGAACACAGCCTTTTCACGCTCGATCGCTTCGTCGGAGACTTGCGAAGGCAGCAGGAACTCAGGGTTGCTTGCAGCAACGTGCATTGCGATGTCCTTGGCCAGCTCGACGTCGCCGCCTTTCAGGACAACAGCAACACCGATCTTGTTGCCGTGCAGGTAGGTGCCGACTACGTCGCCTTCTACGCGCACCAGGCGACGGATGTTGACGTTCTCGCCTACTTTGGCAACCAGTGCTTCGCGAGCGGCTTCTTGAGAGGCGATCAGCGGAGCTGCATCGGTCAGCTTGTCAGCGAATGCTTTGTCAACGCTGGCAGCAACGAAGTTTTTGAAGTCGTCCTGCAGAGCCAGGAAGTCGGTCTGCGAGTTGACTTCGATCAGAACGGCAGCCTTGCCGTCGTCCTTGATGGCGATAGCGCCTTCAGCGGCAACGTTGCCAGCTTTCTTGGCAGCCTTGATGGCGCCCGAAGCACGCATGTCATCAATGGCTTTTTCGATGTCGCCGCCAGCCTTTTCCAGGGCTTTCTTGCAATCCATCATGCCTTCGCCGGTACGCTCGCGCAGTTCTTTGACCAACGCTGCAGTAATTGCTGCCATTTTCAAATTCCTCTTGGATAGGTTTTCAACCATTCCACCCGATCGAACGGGCGTTCAATTCTTCCCGAACCTGTTTGTAGCCGCTGCACGTTACAGATGCTGTAGCTGCGCTGCCGACAGATGGTTTTCGAGGTGGCAAAAAGGGGGCCAAGCCCCCTTTTTGCTTACTGAGTCAACGCCAGGGCGTCAATTACTCAGCTGCAGCCTGAGTTTCTTCAGCTGCGAATTCTACAGTACCGCCAGCAACGTTGTTGCGACCGCGGATGACTGCGTCAGCCATCGAACCCATGTACAGCTGGATAGCGCGGATTGCGTCATCGTTGCCTGGGATGATGTAGTCAACGCCTTCCGGGCTGCTGTTGGTATCGACAACGCCGATGACCGGGATGCCCAGCTTGTTGGCTTCGGTGATCGCGATGCGCTCGTGGTCAACGTCGATCACGAACAGTGCGTCTGGCAGACCGCCCATGTCCTTGATGCCGCCCAGGGAGCGATCCAGCTTCTCAAGATCGCGAGTGCGCATCAGCGCTTCTTTCTTGGTCAGCTTGGCGAAAGTACCGTCTTCGGCTTGTACTTCAAGGTCACGCAGACGCTTGATGGAAGCACGAATGGTCTTGAAGTTGGTCAGCATGCCGCCCAACCAGCGGTGATCGACGTACGGCGAACCGCAACGTGCTGCTTCTTCAGCAACGATCTTGCCAGCGGAACGCTTGGTGCCGACGAACAGAATCTTGTTTTTGCCCTGGGCCAGACGCTCTACGAAAGTCAGAGCTTCGTTGAACATTGGCAGGGTTTTTTCAAGGTTGATGATGTGAATCTTGTTACGCGCGCCGAAAATGTATTTACCCATTTTCGGATTCCAGTAACGGGTTTGGTGACCGAAGTGCACACCGGCCTTCAGCATATCGCGCATGTTGACTTGGGACATGATAGTTCCTTGATAAGTCGGGTTGGGCCTCCACGTATCCCAATGACCAACCATTGATCCGAGGATCAAAGGCACCCAGGCCATCGTGTCGACACGTGTGTGGGTTAATGCTCCCGGAGCTATCCCCGGAAAGCGGCGCATTTTATACCACAGGGGCGACGCAAACGGAACCCGGAATCTGCAATCGCGTCAGGGACATGCGCGCCAGCCCCTTGGAATCGGGACAATGCGCCGCATTGTATAGAGAGAAGCGATGCACGCAGGCGCGGATTTGCGCCTTTGGTCTGTTAGAATCGCGTTTTTCGGGGCCGCCAAATCAACGGCCGCGCCCCTGTTCGTATCAGCAAGCGCCGTCGAGCGCAGAGAGAGCCTGTATGACCGTCACCCTCAAAACCCCCGAGGACATCGCTGGCATGCGTGTCGCCGGCAAACTGGCCGCCGATGTGCTGGAAATGATTGCCGAGCACGTCAAGCCTGGCGTGACCACCGATGAGCTGAACCAGATCTGCCACGACTACATCGTCAACGTGCAGCAGGCCATCCCTGCCCCGCTCAACTACAAGGGCTACCCGAAGTCGATCTGCACCTCGATCAACCACGTGGTCTGCCACGGCATCCCGAACGACAAGCCGCTGAAAAACGGCGACACCCTGAACATCGACGTCACCGTGATCAAGGACGGTTACCACGGCGACACCAGCCGCATGTTCCACGTCGGCACCGTGCCGGTCTGGGCCGAGCGCCTGTCGCAGGTCACCCAGGAATGCATGTACAAGGCGATCGAGATCGTCAAACCCGGCTGCCGCCTCGGCGACATCGGCGAAATCATCCAGAAGCACGCGGAAAAGAACGGTTTCTCGGTGGTACGTGAATTCTGCGGCCACGGCATCGGCAAGGTGTTCCACGAAGAACCGCAGATCCTGCACTACGGCCGTGCCGGCACCGGCATGGAACTGAAGGCCGGCATGACCTTCACCATCGAGCCGATGATCAACCAGGGCAAGGCCGACACCAAAGTACTGGGCGACGGCTGGACCGCTATCACCAAGGATCGCAAGCTGTCGGCACAGTGGGAACACACTTTGCTTGTCACCGACACCGGCTACGAGATCTTCACCCTGCGCAGCGACGACACGATCCCGCGCATCTCGGCCTGACCCAGACACCGTTCCCAGCCTATAGAAGGAAAGCCAATCGATGCCGCAGGTTGATCCCGAACTCTTCGACCGCGGCCAGTTCCAGGCTGAACTGGCCCTGAAAGCGAGTCCCATCGCGGCGTTCAAGAAGGCGATCCGCCAGGCCCGCGAGGTGCTCGATGCACGCTTCCGGGCCGGTCGCGACATCCGGCGACTGATCGAAGATCGGGCGTGGTTCGTCGATAACATCCTGCAAAAGGCTTGGGACCAGTTCGACTGGAGCGAAGACGCCGACATCGCGCTGGTCGCGGTCGGCGGCTACGGTCGCGGTGAATTGCACCCCTACTCCGACATCGACCTGCTGATCCTGCTGGACAGCGCCGACCACGAAATCTTCCGCGATTCCATCGAGCGTTTTCTCACCCTGCTGTGGGACATCGGCCTGGAAGTCGGTCAGAGCGTTCGTTCGGTGGACGAATGCGCCGAAGAGGCGCGCGCCGACCTGACGGTGGTCACCAACCTGATGGAAAGCCGCACCATCTGCGGCCCCGAGCGCCTGCGCCAGCGCATGCTCGACGTCACCAGCACTGCACACATGTGGCCGAGCAAGGAGTTCTTCCTGGCCAAGCGCGCCGAGCAGAAGGCTCGCCACCACAAGTACAACGACACCGAGTACAACCTGGAACCCAACGTCAAAGGCTCGCCCGGCGGACTACGGGATATTCAGACCATTCTGTGGGTAGCCCGCCGTCAGTACGGCACCCTGAACCTGCGTGCCCTGGCCGGCGAAGGCTTTCTGGTCGAGAGTGAAAACGCCCTGCTGGCGTCCTCTCAGGAATTCCTCTGGAAAGTGCGTTACGCCCTGCACATGCTGGCCGGTCGCTCCGAAGACCGCCTGCTGTTCGATCACCAGCGCACCATTGCCGGGCTGCTGGGTTTTGAAGGCGACGACGCCAAACAGGCCGTCGAAAACTTCATGCAGCAGTATTTCCGGGTGGTGATGAGCATTGCCCAGCTCAGCGACCTGATCATCCAGCACTTCGAGGAAGTCATCCTCGCCCCGGAAGACGAAGCGCCGCCACAGCCGATCAACTCGCGCTTCCAGCTGCACGACGGCTACATCGAGGCACGCAACGACAATGTGTTCCGCCGTACGCCGTTCGCCATGCTCGAGATCTTCGTGCTGATGGCCCAGCAGCCGGAAATCAAAGGCGTACGCGCCGACACCATTCGTCTGCTGCGGGAAAACCGTCACCTGATCGACGACAACTTTCGCAACGACATCCGCAACACCAGCCTGTTCATCGAGCTGTTCAAGTGCAAGATCGGCATCCACCGCAACCTGCGGCGGATGAACCGTTACGGCATTCTCGGGCGCTATCTGCCGGAGTTCGGCTTCATCGTCGGGCAGATGCAGCACGACCTGTTCCACATCTATACGGTCGATGCGCACACGCTGAACCTGATCAAACATCTGCGCAAGTTGCAGTACACCCAGGTGTCGGAGAAATTCCCGCTGGCCGCCAAGCTCATGGCCAAGCTGCCCAAGCCTGAACTCATTTATATGGCCGGCCTGTACCACGACATCGGCAAGGGCCGGCATGGTGATCACTCGGAAATTGGTGCCGTGGACGCTGAAGCGTTCTGTCAGCGCCATCAATTGCCGGTGTGGGACAGCCGCCTGATCGTGTGGCTGGTGCAGAACCACCTGGTGATGTCGACCACCGCCCAGCGCAAGGACCTGTCCGACCCGCAGGTAATCCACGACTTCGCGCTGGCGGTCGGTGACGAAACCCGTCTCGACTACCTGTACGTGCTGACCGTGGCCGACATCAACGCGACCAACCCGACGCTGTGGAACTCGTGGCGCGCCAGTCTGCTGCGCCAGCTCTACACCGAGACCAAGCGTGCACTGCGCCGCGGCCTGGAGAACCCAGTGGATCGCGAAGAACAGATCCGCCAGACCCAGAGTGCGGCGCTGGACATTCTGGTACGCGGCGGCACCGATCCGGATGACGTTGAGCAATTGTGGGCGCAGCTGGGCGACGACTACTTCCTGCGCCACACCGCCGGGGATGTGGCCTGGCACACCGACGCCATTCTCCAGCAACCGGCTGACGGCGGCCCGCTGGTGCTGATCAAGGAAACCACCCAGCGAGAATTCGAGGGCGGCACGCAGATCTTCATCTATGCGCCGGACCAGCACGACTTCTTCGCCGTGACCGTGGCTGCGATGGATCAGCTCAACCTGAACATTCACGACGCCCGGGTCATCACGTCCAGCAGCCAGTTCACCCTCGACACCTACATCGTGCTCGACACCGATGGCGACTCGATCGGCGACAATCCGGTCCGGGTCAAGCAGATTCGCGAGGGACTGACCGAAGCCCTGCGCAACCCGGCCGACTACCCGACGATCATCCAGCGTCGGGTGCCGCGCCAGCTCAAGCATTTTGCGTTCGCCCCGCAGGTGACGATCCACAACGACGCCCAGCGTCCGGTAACCGTACTGGAACTCACTGCGCCGGATCGTCCAGGCCTGCTGGCACGGGTCGGCGGGATTTTCCTCGAGTTCGACCTGTCGCTGCAGAACGCCAAAATCGCCACCCTGGGCGAGCGGGTGGAAGACGTGTTCTTCATCACCGACGCCCACAATCAACCGCTGTCCGACCCGCTGCTGTGCAGCCGTTTGCAGGATGCCATCGTCGAACAGTTGAGCGTCAATCAGGAACCCGATATCAAACTGTCGCGCATCAGCATTTGATTGCGCGCCCGGATTCAACCGCTTTGCACGAGATCCCGCACCGATGAACAACGCTCTGTCCCAGCTTCAGCCCTACCCGTTCGAAAAGCTCCGCGCCCTGCTCGGCAGCGTTACGCCAAACCCGGACAAGCGCCCGATCGCGCTGTCCATCGGCGAACCGAAGCATCGCTCGCCAAGCTTCGTCGCCGAGGCGCTGGCCAACAATCTGGATCAGATGGCGGTGTATCCGACCACCCTCGGCATTCCGGCCCTGCGCGAAGCCATCGCGGCTTGGTGCGAACGTCGTTTCAACGTACCGAGCGGCTGGATCGACCCGGCGCGCAACGTACTGCCGGTCAACGGCACCCGTGAAGCGCTGTTCGCTTTCACCCAGACCGTGGTCAACCGTGGCGACGACGCACTGGTGGTCAGCCCGAACCCGTTCTATCAGATCTACGAAGGCGCAGCGTTCCTCGCCGGGGCCAAGCCGCATTACCTGCCGTGCCTGGACGAGAACGGCTTCAATCCGGATTTCGACGCCGTATCGCCGGAGATCTGGAAGCGCTGCCAGATCCTGTTCCTCTGCTCGCCGGGCAACCCGACCGGTGCGCTGATTCCGGTCAATGTGCTGAAAAAACTGATCGCCCTGGCCGACGAATACGACTTCGTGATCGCCGCCGACGAGTGCTACAGCGAACTGTACTTCGACGAACAAACCCCGCCGCCGGGCCTGCTCAGTGCCTGCGCAGAACTGGGCCGCCAGGACTTCAAGCGCTGCGTGGTGTTCCACAGCCTGTCCAAGCGCTCGAACCTGCCGGGGCTGCGTTCCGGTTTCGTCGCCGGCGACGCCGACATCCTCAAGGGCTTCCTGCTGTACCGCACTTACCACGGCTGCGCGATGCCGGTTCAGACCCAACTCGCCAGCGTCGCTGCGTGGAATGACGAAGTGCATGTACGCGCCAACCGTGCGCTGTATCGCGAGAAATTCGATGCCGTGCTGGCGATCCTCAGCCCGGTGATGGACGTGCAGCGCCCTGACGGTAGCTTCTATCTGTGGCCGAATGTGCAAGGCGACGATGCCGCGTTCTGCCGGGATCTGTTTGCCGAAGAACACGTGACCGTGGTGCCGGGCTCGTACCTGTCGCGCGACGTCGATGGCGTCAATCCGGGCGCCGGGCGCGTGCGGATGGCACTGGTTGCGCCGCTGGCGGAGTGCGTCGAGGCTGCCGAGCGTATTCGCGACTTCGTCCTGCGCCACAAGTAATGTCTGAATGCCCGTGCCGGGCAATCCGGCACGGGTGGTCAAATATCACGTAACACTTCCCCTGTTTTTTGTACCCCATTCCTGTGCCGGCCAGACGTTAGTCTTGAGTCGCGCCACTCGCTGCGCGTGAACCAACGCCAACTTTAACTTCATGGAAGAAGTGAACAATGAAAGAACTTCTGGATTGCCAACTGATTCAATGGCCTGACGATCAGGCCGCTTACACAGCCGCCATCAACGAGAATCCGGCAAATGCCGGTACCCACAGCGCACCCGGCTCTCGCCGCAAACGCTCCGTGATCAATTACTCGAAACTCTGGGCAAATGGCCGCACGTTAAAAATCGCATTCATGGATGCACCCGACGCAGACCTTAAGGCCGCGATTATCAAGGCGGCCTGTAAATGGCTGCCCTATATCAACCTCAAGTTTGAATTCGTCGACGATCTGAAAGGTGATATCCGCATCGCCACTCGGAACAATAACAACAGTTCGGTGCTCGGCACCGATGCGCTATTGATTCATCCCGACCATCCAACGATGAATCTGGGCGTCAAACCGGAACATGCCGATTTCGAAACCATCGTGGTTCACGAGTTCGGCCATGTGCTGGGGGCCCTGCACGAACATCAGCACCCTCAAGCCAATATTCCGTGGGACAAACCCAAGGTGTACGCGTTTTACCGAAATCGGGAAATGAATCCGCTGACCCGCGAACAGGTCGACCGCAATCTGTTCGCCTCCTTCGATACGCTGGACGCGCTTTATACGAATTACGACAGGCGATCGATCATGCACCATCCCGTATCGAACGATTTGACCATCGGCAACTGGCAAGTCCCGATCAACCGCAAGATCAGTAAAAAAGACAAACAATTGATGAAACTGCTTTATCCGAAATAAATTCCTGCTTCAAAAAAACATTCGTCAGGTGCAACGCCTGACGAAACTGGATTGAACACACCCACTTACATCAAACAACTTTCATACTTTCACGATCAACAATAACTTCACCACCCGAACTCATCGAGTTGCTGGACACGTTAATTATTTCCTGCAAGTAAGGACACTTGAACATGATTCAAACAATCAACCAGTCTCGCCGAAAAAAACGCGCAGCCGGCAAACCGGCTCACTTCTGGACGCCTGGCCAGACATTGCGAATTGCCTTTCTGAATGGCGACCAGGCGTTCAAAGAGGCTGTCAAAACCGCAGCGAGCAACTGGCTGCCTCACATCAACCTGAAGTTCGATTTTGTCGAGGGCGACTCAGGGGATATTCGTATCAAAAGCGAGCCCGGTATTTACTGGTCTGTCATCGGTAACAACGCCCTATTGGTCGAAGCGCCAGACCCGACCATGAGGCTGTCACCGGACCTGCGAGCACCAGCGTTCTTCGCCGCCAATGTCATGCATGAGTTCGGGCACGCATTGGGAGCCGAACATGAGCACCTGCACCCGGAGTCAAACATTCCCTGGAACAAACCTGCGGTTTACGCCTCACACGGCGTGGCCGAAGACGCCGATGAAGACGATTACGCGCGCCAGTCTGTCGATGAACGCTACTTCAACCTGCTCGATGCCGGCTCGTTCGACTATTCGCCTTACGATCCGAAATCGATCATGCATTACCCCGTTCGCCAGGACTGGACCCACGGCGATTTCAAGATTTATCTGAATCGAGTGCTCAGTGAAAAAGACAAGGCCTTCATGGCGAAGGTCTATCCGTACCCTGCTGCACAAACGGCGTAATCGGTGGACCGGGCCTCCTGGATTATTTGACCTGCCCCAGATTGGCCTCACTCAAATCCAGTTCTCCCAACACTTCCCGTAAAACGTCATCACCAATCTGATGCTGACGACTGAGGCTGTACAACTCAAGGCGCTGCGCCCGCAATGCCTTGAGGCGCAAGCGGCGTTCAAGCAGATCCATCTGGAACGCCAATGCCTGGGCTTCGGCGGAATCGTTGAACACCTCCAGCTGATGGCGGTACTCGGACATGATCCGCGCCTTGAGTTCCGCCGCCAGCGCGGCTTGCGCGGCATCCTGCGGGTTGACCTCTTCGGTCTCCAGCGCATGAATCGCTGCTTCCGCGGTCTTTCGCCAGGCGTCACGGACTTCCTGACGACGCTTGTCGTCCGGGCTTTTTTCGATACCACGCAACAGCAATGGCAGCGCAATACACGCCGCCACCAGCGACAACAGAATCACCCCGGCGGCGATGAAAATCAGCAGGTCCCGCTCGGGAAACACCTCGCTGCCCATCAGCATCGGCACCGACATCACACCCGCCAGGGTCACCGCACCGCGCACACCGCCAACGGTCAGCAACCAGCAGGAACGGGCGGTCGGCACCTGCGTCAGATCCCCCTTCCCACGCAGGCGACGCAACAGCACCGAAAGACGCCAGATGCTCTGCACCCAGATAAAACGCAACAGCACCAGCGCCAGAAAGATCGCCACCACATCGAGACAGCGATAGAACAGGGTCGGCCACAACGACGTCTCGTGGCTGACCACCGCTTTAATGATGTCCGGTAGCTGCAGGCCGAGCAGCAGAAAAATCAAACCGTTGAAGGCAAACTCCAGCAACGACCACACGCTGCGATTGAGCAACCGGGTGCTGGTCTGGCGCGGCAGCAGATCGAGCCAGCTCTGCATCATCCCCGCCGCCACTGCCGAAAGAATGCCCGACGCGCCGAGCCGTTCGGCCAGCACGTAAGCGGCGAATGGCAGCAGCAACATGAACACCACGTGGGTCGCCGGATCGTCCCAGCCCCGGGCGATCATCCAGGCGCGCAACCGGCCGACCAGCCAGCTCAGCGCCACCCCCACTGCCAGCCCGCCGACCGCGACCAGTACGAAGGTCAGGCTGGCGTTGGCCAGGGAAAACGCACCGGTGACCGCCGCGGCCAGGGCGAACTTGAACGTCACCAGGCCCGAAGCGTCATTCATCAGCGCCTCGCCTTGCAGCATGTGCATCAACGGTGTGGGCAAGCGGTTCTGCGAAATGGCCGAGACGGCCACGGCATCCGTTGGCGACAGCACCGCCGCCAGCGCAAAGGCCACCGGCAAGGGAATCGTCGGCAGCAGCCAATGAATGAAGTAACCGGCACCGACCACGGTAAACAGCACCAACCCGACCGCCAGTGTCAGCACCGGCCCGCGCAGGCGCCACAATTCACGCTTGGGCATGCGCCAGCCATCGGAAAACAGCAGCGGTGGCAGGAACAGAAAGAGGAACAGTTCCGGATCAAGGGCCACGTGCAGGCCGAGGGTCGGCCAGGCCAGCAAGGCACCGGCGGCGATCTGCACCAGTGGCAGCGGCAGCGGAATCACCCGTCCAATCAGGCGCGAGACACTGACCAGCATCAGCAGAATCAGGACGGTATAAGCGGTTTGCATAAAGCGGAAATCCCGGACAATCGACAGCGTTGAACTGCCATATTAGCCGCTTAGGCTGTGCGTGGCCGTTGCACCTATGTCGCAGCCCCCTCAGCAAAAGCAACCTCGGCGCCGCGAAACCGTCTGGTCATGGCATAATCCGACACCATTTTTTTCCAGCACCTGTAAAGGGGGCAATTCCTTGACCGTTTCAAGCAAAACGTTGCACCTTTTCGGCATCAAAGCCTGCGACACCATGAAAAAGGCGCGCACCTGGCTCGATGAACACGCTGTCAGCTATGACTTCCACGATTACAAGACCGCCGGCATTGACCGCGAGCACCTGACCCAATGGTGCGACGAGCATGGCTGGCAAACGGTGTTGAACCGCGCAGGCACGACCTTTCGCAAACTCGACGACGAACGCAAAGCCGATCTCGACCAGTCGAAAGCCATCGAACTGATGCTCGCTCAACCCTCGATGATCAAGCGCCCGGTGCTCGATCTCGGTGACCGAACCCTGATTGGCTTCAAGCCAGACATCTACGCGGCCGCGCTCAAGTAAGCAGCCCGTCACTTTTTGTAGAGGTATTCACATGTCCAACTCCCTGTTCAGTATTGCCTTCGGCGTCGGCACCCAGAACCGTCAAGGCGCGTGGCTGGAAGTGTTCTACGCCCAGCCGCTGTTGAACCCTTCGGCCGAACTGGTTGCCGCAGTTGCACCGATCCTCGGCTACACCGAAGGCAACCAGGCCATCACCTTCACCACCGCACAGGCTGCGCAACTGGCTGAAGCCGTGAAAGGCATCGACGCGGTACAAGGCAAGCTGCTGACCCGCCTGGCCGAAAGCCACAAGCCGCTGGTCGCGACCCTGCTGGCCGAAGACGCGCAACTGACTTCGACTCCTGAGGCTTACCTCAAGCTGCACCTGCTGTCCCATCGCCTGGTCAAGCCGCACGGCGTGAGCCTGGCCGGGATCTTCCCGCTGCTGCCGAACGTGGCCTGGACCAGCCAGGGCGCGATCGACCTGAGCGAACTGGCCGAGCTGCAACTCGAAGCCCGTCTGCGCGGCGAGCTGCTGGAAGTGTTCTCGGTGGACAAGTTCCCGAAAATGACCGACTACGTGGTACCGGCCGGCGTGCGTATCGCTGACGCCGCACGTCTGCGTCTGGGCGCCTACGTGGGCGAAGGCACCACCGTGATGCATGAAGGTTTCATCAACTTCAACGCCGGCACCGAAGGCCCGGGCATGATCGAAGGCCGCGTCTCCGCTGGCGTCTTCGTCGGCAAGGGTTCGGACCTGGGTGGCGGCTGCTCGACCATGGGCACCCTGTCGGGCGGCGGCAACATCGTGATCAAGGTCGGCGAAGGCTGCCTGATCGGCGCCAACGCCGGTATCGGTATCCCCCTGGGCGACCGCAACACCGTCGAGTCGGGCCTGTACGTGACCGCCGGCACCAAGGTCGCGCTGCTGGACGAGCACAACAACCTGGTCAAAGTGGTCAAGGCCCGTGAACTGGCCGGTCAGACCGATCTGCTGTTCCGTCGCAATTCGGAAACCGGTGCCGTGGAATGCAAAACCCACAAATCGGCGATCGAACTGAACGAAGCGCTGCACGCTCACAACTAAGCGCCGCTGTGACCTCCTGTGGGAGCGGGCTTGCTCGCGAAGACGGTGTTTCAGTCACCCTTCATTTTGACTGACACGACGCATTCGCGGGCAAGCCCGCTCCCACAAGGTTCGGTGTACACCCGCCCAAGTTCACAGGGCTGAACAGATGATGATTCCCTCCCCCTGGCGCGCCGATTTCCCGGCCATCGCCGCCCTGCAACGGCAAGACCAGACCTATCTGGACAACGCCGCCACCACGCAAAAACCCCAGGCCCTGCTCGACGCGCTGGCGCATTACTACGCCAATGGCGCGGCCAACGTGCATCGTGCCCAGCATCTGCCCGGCGCCCACGCCACGCAGGCGTTCGAGGACAGCCGCCTGAAGGTCGCCCAGTGGCTGAATGCCGGTGACAGCGGGCGGATCATCTTCACCCACGGCGCCACCAGCGCGCTGAATCTCCTGGCTTACGGCCTGGAACATCTTTTCCTTCCAGGCGATGAAATTGTCATCAGCGCCCTGGAGCATCACGCCAATCTGCTGCCGTGGCAGCAACTGGCACAACGTCGCGACCTGAAACTGGTGATCCTGCCGCTGGACGATGACGGGGTCATCGACCTCGCTGCTGCCGTTCACCTGATCGGTCCGCGCACTCGCTTGCTGGCGGTCAGCCAGTTGTCCAACGTACTGGGCGCCTGGCAACCGTTGCCGGCGTTGCTGGCGATGGCCAAGGCGCACAACGCGCTGACCGTGGTCGATGGCGCTCAAGGCGTGGTCCACGGCCGGCATGACGTGCAGGCGCTGGGTTGCGACTTTTACGTGTTTTCCAGCCACAAGCTGTACGGCCCCGATGGCCTTGGCGTGCTGTTCGGGCGCAACGCAGCGCTCGAACAACTGCGCCCGTGGCAGTTCGGTGGCGAAATGGTGCTGGAAGCCAATTATCACGATGCGCGTTTCCGCCCGGCGCCACTGGGCTTCGAAGCGGGAACGCCGCCGATTGCCAGCGTGATCGGCCTCGGCGCGACCCTCGATTATCTGGCCGGTCTGGATCAGGACGCCGTGTCCGCCCACGAAGCCGCGCTGCACGATTACCTGTTACGCGGTCTCGCCGCCCGCAATGGCATTCGTCTGCTGGGCAAGCCGCAACTGGCGTTGGCCAGTTTTGTCGTCGAAGGCGTGCACAACGCCGATCTGGCGCACTTGCTGACCGAACAGGGCATCGCCGTGCGTGCCGGGCACCACTGCGCGATGCCGCTGCTCAAGCGTTTCGAACTGGCCGGGGCGATTCGCGTGTCGCTGGCGCTGTACAACGATTCCGAGGATCTGGAGAGGTTCTTTGAAGCGCTGGATCAGGCGCTGGAGTTGTTGCGATGAGCCTGCCGGTCGAGGCCGCCGACGCGCTGCAAACGTTTCAGAACGCCGCTGGCTGGGAACAACGGGCGCGGCTGTTGATGCAGTTCGGTGATCGTCTGCCGTCGCTGAGCGATGCGGACAAATGCGAGGCCAACCGCGTGCACGGCTGTGAAAGCCAGGTGTGGCTGGTTGGAGAGTTGCGCGACGGTCACTGGCAATTCGCAGCAGGCAGCGATGCGCGGATGATTCGCGGGTTGGTGGCGTTGTTGCTGTTACGGGTCAACGGCTTGACCGCGGGCGAGTTGCAGCAGGTGGATCTGCCGGACTGGTTCAATCAGTTGGGACTGTCGCGGCAGTTGTCGCCTTCGCGCAGCAATGGCTTGAATGCCGTGCTGCAGCGGATGAACGAGCTGGCGCAGTAAAAGGGCTGCTGGGCAGCCCTATGCTTCAGGCCTGAGACTTGACCCGATCCGCCGGGCGCCGAACGCCCGCCACAATCTTGTCCACAGCCTTGGTCGCCGCGACCATGCCGAACGTCGCCGTCACCATCATCACCGCACCAAATCCGCCAGCGCAGTCCAGCTTCACGCCGTCGCCGACAAAACTCTTCTGCAGGCAAATGCTGCCGTCCGGTTTCGGATAGCGCAGCTGTTCGGTGGAGAACACGCACGGCACGCTGTAATGGCGGGTCACTGTGCGCGAGAAGCCGTAGTCACGACGCAGCGTCGAGCGCACTTTCGAGGCCAGCGGGTCGTTGAAGGTGCGGTTGAGGTCGCAGACCTGAATCAACGTTGGATCGATCTGCCCGCCGGCGCCGCCGGTGGTGATGATCTGGATCTTGCGGCGCTTGCACCAGGCGATCAGCGCAGCCTTGGCGTTGACCGCATCAATGCAGTCGATCACGCAGTCGATGTTCGGCGTGATGTATTCGGCCATGGTGTCGCGGGTGACGAAGTCCGCCACGGCGTGCACCTTGCAGTCCGGGTTGATCCCGCGCAGACGCTCGGCCATCACCTCGACCTTGGGTTTGCCGACGGTGCTGTCGAGCGCGTGCAACTGGCGGTTGGCGTTGCTGACGCAGACGTCGTCGAGGTCGAACAGCGAAATCTCGCCCACCCCGCAACGGGCCATGGCTTCCGCCGCCCAGGAACCGACGCCGCCAACGCCGACAATCGCCACATGGGCTGCACGCAGGCGCTCAAGGCCCTCGATGCCATACAAACGGGCGATGCCTGCAAACCGCGGATCTTCTGTACTCATGACCATTACCCTGAAAACCGGCGCGCATTATAGGGCCGTCGGCGGCCAAGAGCATCTTTGCGCTATGAACGGCGAACGCGCCTGCTTTAATTGAAGCTGTACGTAACAAAGATTTGTCTTACACCCTGAAACGAAAGAACTTAAGTCAGGTTGGATTGCCCAACGTCCGGCATTTCCCTGTCTCTTGTAGGACTCAGCGAACTGCCGGTGTAGGATGCGCGCCCTCTTGGCGTCAATCAGCCGACCCTTCGTTCCACAGCCTTTGGAACCCGACACAGCTATGTCATCGCGTAAATTTGGACTCAACCTGGTGGTGGTTCTGGCAATCGCCGCCCTGTTCACCGGTTTCTGGGCGCTGATCAACCGCCCCGTCTCCGCGCCGAACTGGCCGGAGCAGATCTCCGGTTTCTCCTATTCACCGTTCCAGCAGGGACAGTTCCCACAGAAGGATCAGTATCCGTCCGACGATGAAATGCGCCGCGACCTGGAGATCATGAGCAAGCTGACGGACAACATCCGCATCTACTCGGTCGACGGCTCCCTGCAGGACATCCCGAAACTGGCAGAAGAATTCGGCCTGCGCGTGACCCTGGGGATCTGGATCAGCCCCGACCAGGAGCGCAACGAGCGGGAGATCGCTAAAGCTATCGAGTTGGCCAACTCTTCGCGCAGTGTGGTTCGCGTGGTGGTCGGTAACGAAGCACTGTTCCGGGAGGAAATCACGCCTGAGGCCCTGATCGTCCTGCTGGATCGTGTCCGTGCAGCGGTGAAGGTACCGGTCACCACCTCCGAACAATGGCATATCTGGGAGAAATACCCGCAACTGGCCAAACACGTCGACCTGATTGCCGCCCACGTTCTGCCCTACTGGGAATTCATTCCGGTGGACAAGGCCGGGCAGTTCGTTTTCGACCGCGCCCGCGACCTGAAAAAGATGTTCCCGAAAAAGCCGCTGCTGCTGTCCGAAGTGGGCTGGCCGAGCAACGGCCGCATGCGCGGTGGCGCCGATGCGTCGCCGGCGGATCAGGCGATCTACCTGCGCACGCTGGTCAACAAACTCAACCGCCAGGGCTTCAACTACTTCGTGATCGAAGCGTTTGACCAGCCGTGGAAGGCCAGCGACGAAGGTTCGGTCGGCGCTTACTGGGGCGTGTTCAACGCCGCACGCCAGCAGAAATTCAACTTCGAAGGTCCGGTGGTGGCGATCCCGCAATGGCGCGTGCTGGCCATCGGTTCGGTGGTGCTGGCGCTGTTGTCGCTGACTTTGCTGATGATCGACGGCTCGGCCCTGCGTCAGCGCGGTCGTACCTTCCTGACCTTTATCGCGTTCCTCTGCGGTTCGGTGCTGGTGTGGATCGGCTACGACTACAGCCAGCAATACAGCACGTGGTTCAGCCTGACGGTGGGCTTCCTGCTGGCGCTCGGTGCGCTCGGGGTGTTCATCGTGTTGCTGACCGAGGCCCACGAACTGGCCGAGGCGGTGTGGATTCACAAACGCCGGCGTGAATTCCTGCCGGTGGTCGGCGATTCTGATTACCGCCCGAAAGTTTCGATCCACGTGCCCTGCTACAACGAGCCGCCGGAGATGGTCAAACAGACCCTCAACGCCCTGGCCAACCTCGACTATCCGGACTTCGAAGTCCTGATCATCGACAACAACACCAAGGACCCGGCGGTCTGGGAACCGGTGCGCGACTACTGCGAAACGCTCGGCCCGCGCTTCAAGTTCTTCCACGTCTCGCCTCTGGCCGGTTTCAAGGGCGGCGCTCTGAATTACCTGATCCCGCACACCGCCAAGGACGCCGAGGTGATCGCGGTGATCGACTCCGACTACTGCGTGCACCCGAACTGGCTCAAGCACATGGTGCCGCACTTCGCCGACCCGAAAATCGCCGTGGTGCAGTCGCCGCAGGATTACCGCGACCAGAACGAAAGCACCTTCAAGAAGCTCTGCTACGCCGAATACAAAGGCTTCTTCCACATCGGCATGGTCACCCGCAACGACCGCGACGCGATCATCCAGCACGGCACCATGACCATGACCCGTCGTTCGGTTCTGGAAGAACTGGGCTGGGCCGACTGGTGCATCTGTGAAGACGCCGAGCTCGGTCTGCGGGTATTCGAGAAAGGCCTGTCGGCGGCGTATTACCACGACAGTTACGGCAAGGGTCTGATGCCGGACACCTTCATCGACTTCAAGAAACAGCGTTTCCGCTGGGCCTACGGTGCGATCCAGATCATCAAGCGTCACACCCGCAGCCTGCTGCGCGGCAAGGACACCGAGCTGACGCGCGGCCAGCGTTACCACTTCCTCGCGGGCTGGTTGCCGTGGGTGGCGGACGGCATGAACATCTTCTTCACCGTCGGCGCGCTGTTGTGGTCGGCGGCGATGATCATCGTGCCGCAACGGGTCGACCCACCGCTGCTGATCTTCGCGATCCCGCCGCTGGCGCTGTTCGTGTTCAAGGTCGGCAAGATCATCTTCCTCTACCGTCGCGCCGTGGGCGTGAACCTCAAGGATGCATTCTGCGCGGCACTGGCCGGTCTGGCGTTGTCGCACACCATCGCCAAAGCGGTGCTGTACGGCTTCTTCACCAGCAGCATTCCGTTCTTCCGCACCCCGAAAAACGCCGACAACCATGGCTTCTGGGTGGCGATTTCCGAAGCCCGGGAAGAGCTGTTCATCATGCTGCTGTTGTGGGGCGCGGCGCTGGGGATCTTCCTGGTGCAGGGCATTCCGAGCAACGACATGCGCTTCTGGGTGGCCATGTTGCTGGTGCAGTCGCTGCCGTACGTGGCGGCGCTGATCATGGCGTTCCTGTCGTCGCTGCCAAAACCTGCGGCGGCGCCTGAACCGGCACCGGTGGTCTAAATCCTTCCCGATGCACTAAACGGCGGCCAATGGTCGCCGTTTTGCTTTAAGATAACCGCCATTTTGCAGGGCCGAGGCCCCGATGGCCTGCCCCTAGACCTGTGGGAGCGAGCCTGCTCGCGATGAGTCCGTCACATTCAGCACTTATGTTGAACAGGACATCATCATCGCGAGCAGGCTCGCTCCCACATTTACAGCATCCGGAGTTTTCCATGACGGCCCACGCCGACCTTTCGCCGACCCTCCAACTCGCCATCGACCTGATCCGCCGTCCGTCCGTGACGCCGGTCGACGCCGATTGCCAGAAGCAGATGATGCAGCGCCTGGGCGATGCCGGTTTCCAGCTGGAACCGATGCGCATCGAAGATGTGGATAACTTCTGGGCGACGCACGGCAAAGACGACGGCCCGGTGCTGTGCTTCGCCGGCCACACTGACGTGGTGCCGACCGGCCCGGTGACGGCCTGGCAGATCGACCCGTTCAACGCGGTGATCGACGAGCACGGCATGCTCTGCGGCCGTGGCGCGGCGGACATGAAAGGCAGCCTGGCCTCGATGACTGTGGCAGCCGAGCGTTTTGTCGCCGACTACCCGGATCACAAGGGCAAGGTTGCATTCCTGATCACCAGCGACGAAGAAGGCCCGGCGCATCACGGCACCAAGGCTGTGGTCGAGCGCCTGGCAGCCCGTAACGAGCGTCTGGACTGGTGCATCGTCGGCGAACCGTCGAGCACCACGCTGGTGGGCGACGTGGTGAAGAACGGTCGTCGCGGCTCCCTCGGCGCCAAACTGACCGTGCGCGGTGTCCAGGGCCACGTCGCCTATCCGCACCTGGCGAAGAACCCGATCCACCTCGCTGCCCCGGCTCTGGCCGAGCTGGCCGCCGAGCATTGGGATCACGGCAACGACTTCTTCCCGCCGACCAGTTTCCAGATTTCCAACGTCAACTCCGGCACCGGCGCGACCAACGTGATTCCGGGCGATCTGGTGGCGGTGTTCAACTTCCGCTTCTCCACCGAGTCGACCGTTGAAGGGCTGCAGAAACGCGTCGCCGACATCCTCGACAAGCACGGCCTGGACTGGCACATCGACTGGGCGCTGTCCGGTCTGCCGTTCCTCACCGAGCCGGGTGCGCTGCTCGACGCGGTGTCGTCGAGCATCAAGGACATCACTGGCCGCGAGACCAAGGCGTCCACCAGCGGCGGCACCTCCGACGGTCGTTTCATCGCGACCATGGGTACGCAGGTTGTTGAGCTGGGCCCGGTCAACGCAACCATCCACCAGGTCAACGAGCGCGTGCTGGCGGCCGATCTCGACGTGCTGACCGAGATCTACTACCAGACCCTGATCAAGTTGCTCGTCTGATGCTCGCGTGCCCGATCTGCAGTGAACCGCTGAATGCGGTGGACAACGGCGTGGTCTGCCCCGCCGGCCACCGCTTTGACCGTGCGCGCCAGGGTTACCTCAACCTGCTACCGGTGCAGCACAAGAACAGCCGCGATCCCGGTGACAATCAGGCGATGGTCGAGGCCCGCCGCGACTTTCTGAACGCCGGGCATTACGCGCCGGTGGCCAAGCGTCTGGCGGAGCTGGCGGCGAGTTATGCGCCGGCGCGCTGGGTCGATATCGGTTGTGGCGAGGGTTACTACACCGCGCAGATCGCCGAGGCTTTGCCCGACGCCGACGGTTACGCGCTGGACATCTCGAAGGAAGCGGTCAAACGCGCCTGCAAACGCAATCCGGCGCTGACCTGGTTGATCGCCAGCATGGCCCGGGTGCCACTGGCCTCCGGCAGCTGCCAGTTTCTGGCCAGCGTTTTCAGTCCACTGGACTGGGAAGAGGCCAAGCGGCTGCTCAGCGTCGGCGGCGGCCTGATGAAAGTCGGCCCGACCAGCGGCCATCTGATGGAACTGCGCGAACGCCTGTACGACGAAGTGCGCGAATACACCGACGACAAGCACCTGGCCCTGGTGCCGCAAGGCATGGCGCTGGCGCACAGTGAAACCCTGGAATTCAAACTGACGCTGGACAAGCCCGAGGATCGCGCCAACCTGCTGGCGATGACGCCCCACGGCTGGCGCGCCAGTGCCGAGCGCCGCGCGGCGGTGATCGAACAGCCCGAGCCGTTCGTGACCACGGTCTCGATGCGCTACGATTATTTCGTTCTTCAATAACTTTTGGTCCCGGGCAACGACCCGGGGCCGGCTAAATCCGCGAATGGATTTTTCAGACCCGCAGTGAGGATATCCATGCGCCAACCGGACATCGAGATTTACCTGAAAGACGCCGACGTCGACCACAAGGCCATTTCCGCCTGGCTGGGCGCCGCCCTCGGCCCGTGCAGCGACTGGGTACAGAAAGGTCAGACGTACAAGTGCAAGGCCGGCAACATCCCGGTGACCTGGCTGCCGAAGGCCGTGGGCAGGTGGAACAGCCTGTACCTGGAAAGCGATGCGACCCCTTGGGACGACGACATCGCCTGCGCCCGGGCAGCCTTTGCCGCGCTGAACGTCGAAGTGCGCTGTGCGCCGGGGACGTGGGTCGAGGAAGAAGGTGAAGAGACGGCGGATCGCTGGATCCGGATCAGCACCGATGGCGAAGAAGAGATCACCTGGAAAACCGCTTAAAAACCAGCAACACAATGACAATGTGGGAGCGAGCCTGCTCGCGATTGCGTATTGTCAGTCGATATCAAGGCTGACTGATACACCGCAATCGTCGGAACGCCGCCCGGAGCAGGCTCGCTCCCACAATGATTTTCGGTGTTCTGAAGATTTGCGTTACAGGCCTACAACGTCTTCAGCCTGCAACCCCTTCTGCCCTTCCACCACCGCGTATTCAACCTGCTGACCCTCGGTCAGCGAACGGTGGCCTTCGCCACGGATCGCGCGGTAGTGCACGAACACATCAACCCCGTCTTCGCGCTGAATGAAGCCGTAGCCCTTGGCGTCGTTGAACCACTTCACGTTGCCGGTTTCACGTGTTGCCATCTGTTCATACTCCTTTTTTATTATTGAACAGGCTTTTCGCAGGAAAGCCTTTGAGGAACGTCAGCCTGCGTCCGACGTCCATAAAAGGGCCCCGGCGACAGATCGCCGAGTATATGACAGGCGGTGAAACTCTCAACAGGAGATTACTTCGCCGCTTTTTTGCCGATTTTCCGTGAATCCGGCAAACTGTCGACCGCCCGAGCAAACGCTCGGTTTATCCACTCACGCAGAAGCCGTATGACCCGTTCCCCGTTCCGTCGTCTTGTGTTTGGCACCTTGCGCCGACTGTTGTATCTCTGGGTTCGCTCCGAGACGATCAACCAGTCGTCGTTCACCCTCAACCTCGACCGCAGTCGTCCGGTGTTCTACGTCCTGCAAAATCCATCGCTGACTGATCTGGCGGTGGTCGACACCGAGTGCACCAAGGCCGGCCTGCCGCGCCCGGTGCTGCCGGTGTCCGTGGGTTCGCTGATCGAACCGGCGGCGTTTTTCTACCTGACGCCGGACCCGGACTGGCTCGGTCGCCAGGACAAGCGCGGTGCACCGCCGACCCTGACCCGACTGGTCAGCGCCCTCAGCCAGAACGCTGCCGAAGACGCGCAGATCATTCCGGTCAGCGTGTTCTGGGGCCAGTCGCCGGACAGCGAAAACAGCCCGTGGAAACTGCTGTTCGCCGACAGCTGGGCCGTCACCGGGCGTCTGCGTCGCCTGCTGAGCATCATGATTCTGGGGCGCAAGACCCGCGTGCAATTCTCCGCACCGATCCACCTGCGCGAACTGATCGAACACAACAAGGGCCACGAGCGCACGGTGCGCATGGCCCAGCGGATCCTGCGGGTGCACTTCCGCAACCTCAAGGCTGCAGTGATCGGCCCGGACATTTCCCACCGCCGCAACCTGGTCAAAGGCCTGCTCAACCAGCCGCTGGTCAAGCAAGCGATCCTCGACGAAGCCGAGCGCGAAAACATCTCCCCGGAAAAAGCCAAGGCCCAGGCCCTGCGCTATGGCAACGAGATCGCCTCGGACTACACCTACACCGCGATCCGTTTTCTGGAAGTGGTGCTGAGCTGGTTCTGGAACAAGATCTACGACGGGATCAAGGTCAACCACATCGAAGGCGTGCAGAAAGTCGCCCAGGGTCACGAAGTGATCTACGTGCCGTGCCACCGCAGCCACATCGACTATCTGCTGCTGTCGTACTTGCTGTTCCGCAATGGCCTGACCCCGCCGCACATCGCCGCCGGAATCAACCTCAACATGCCGGTGATCGGCAGCCTGCTGCGCCGTGGCGGGGCGTTTTTCATGCGCCGCACGTTCAAGGGCAATCCGCTGTACACCTCGGTGTTCAACGAATACCTGCACACCCTGTTCACCAAAGGTTTCCCGGTCGAGTACTTCGTCGAGGGCGGTCGCTCGCGTACAGGCCGCATGCTGCAACCGAAAACCGGGATGCTAGCGATCACCCTGCGCAGCTTCCTGCGTTCGTCGCGGATGCCGATCGTATTCGTGCCGGTGTACATCGGTTACGAGCGCGTGCTCGAAGGCCGCACCTACCTCGGCGAGCTGCGTGGCGCGAGCAAGAAGAAAGAATCGATCTTCGACATCTTCAAAGTCATCGGCGCGCTAAAGCAGCGCTTCGGCCAAGTGGCGGTGAACTTTGGCGAGCCGATCAAACTGGCGGAATTCCTCGACAGAGAACAGCCCGACTGGCGCCAGCAGGAACTCGGCCCGCAGTACAAGCCGGCGTGGCTCAACGAAACCACCAATCGCCTCGGCGAAAAAGTCGCGCAGCACCTGAACGAAGCGGCGGCGATCAACCCGGTCAACCTGGTGGCGCTGGCGCTGCTGTCGACCACCCGCCTGGCGCTGGATGATCGGGCCATGGCGCGGGTGCTGGATCTGTATCTGGCGCTGCTGCGCAAGGTGCCATACTCACCGCACACCACCTTGCCGGAAGGCGATGGCCGCGCGCTGATCGAGCACGTGAAGGACATGGATCTGCTGTCCGAGCAGAACGATGCGCTGGGCAAGATCCTTTATCTGGACGAGCAGAACGCCGTCCTGATGACGTACTACCGCAACAACGTGCTGCACATCTTCGCCCTGCCGGCGCTGCTGGCGAGCTTCTTCCAGAGCACCTCGCGCATGAGCCGCGAACAGATCCTGCGCTACACCCGCGCGCTGTATCCGTATCTGCAATCGGAGCTGTTCATCCGCTGGACCCTGGACGAACTGGACGCGGTGATCGATCAGTGGCTGGAAGCGTTCGTCGAACAGGGCCTGCTGCGTTTCGAAAAAGACGTGTACCTGCGCCCCGCACCGAGCTCGCGGCATTTCGTGCTGCTGACCCTGCTGTCGAAGAGCATCGCCCAAACCTTGCAACGCTTCTACATGACCGTTTCCCTGCTGCTCAACAGCGGCCAGAACAGCATCAGCGCCGAA
Organism: Pseudomonas sp. B40(2017); assembly: GCF_002112855.1. Lineage (NCBI taxonomy): Bacteria > Pseudomonadati > Pseudomonadota > Gammaproteobacteria > Pseudomonadales > Pseudomonadaceae > Pseudomonas > Pseudomonas sp. B40(2017). The sequence goes on along the minus strand of NZ_NEIT01000005.1, from coordinate 430,373 downwards.
GAGCTGGAAGACCTGTGCACGGTCATGGCCCAGCGCCTGTCGATTCTGCACGGCCTGAACGCACCGGAGTTCTTCGACAAGAGCCTGTTCCGCCACTTCATCCAGACAATGCTCGACCTCGACGTGCTGCGCCGCGACGAAGCCGGCAAGTTGAGCTACCACGAACTGCTCGGCGAACTGGCCGAAGGCGCGGCCAAACGGGTGTTGCCGGCGGAGATTCGCTTGTCGATCCGTCAGGTGGCACTGCACCGCAGTGAAGATGCGGCCGATCAGCCCGCCGCCCCTGTGCAAAGCGACTAAATTCCTACAGGCGCCAAGCTTCTTCTGGCGCCGTCGATACGGAGATCTCCGATGAAAAAACTTTCCCTTCTTGCCGCCGCCACGCTGCTCAGCGCCTGCCAGTCGACCTCTCCGGCCGGCAAGGTCAGCCTCGAGGGCGAAGTGTTCTACCTGCAACGCATCGCCCTGCCACCCAGTGCGACCTTGAGCGTAAGCCTGCAGGACGTTTCGCTGGCCGACGCTCCGGCCGTGGTACTCGACGAACAGAAAGGCCCGGTCAAAGGCCAGGTGCCGCTGCCGTTCCACTTGAGCTACGATCCGGCCCAGGTCAAACCCGGCCATCGCTACTCGGTCAGCGCGCGCATTGAAGTCAACGGCGAGCTGATGTTCATCACCACCGAAAACCATGCCGTGCAGCTTGATGGCAAGGATCCACAGCCACTGAAGATCCGCGTCGACTCGGCCCGTTAACGCCCTTTTCAAACAAGGAAGCTCTCATGCTCCGTCCTACCCTTCGCTTCGCCGGCCTGTGCGCGGGCCTGATGATCTCCGCCAACGCACTGGCCCTGTCCCTCAGCGACCTGTCGCAAGGCGACGCCACCGGTGGCCTCAAGGATGCCCTGACCCAGGGCGCGCAACTGGCCGTCAAACAACTCGGCACCCCGGGCGGTTTCAGCAACAACCCGGACGTGAAGATCGAACTGCCGGGCAAACTCGGGAAAGTCGCCGGCAAGATGAAAGCCTTCGGCATGGGCGCTCAAGTTGAAGAACTGGAAACCGCCATGAACAAGGCCGCGGAAACCGCCGTCACCCAGGCCCAGCCGATCCTCGTCGACGCCGTGAAGAAAATGAGCGTGGAAGACGCCAAAGGCATCCTCAGCGGCGGCAACGACTCCGCTACTCAATACCTGGACAAATCCAGCCGCGAACAGATCCGCACCAAGTTCCTGCCGATCGTCAAACAGGCGACCGACAAAGTCGGCGTAGCCCAGAAATACAACGCCTTCGCCGGCCAGGCCGCAACCTTCGGCGTAGTGGATGCGAAGAGCGCCAACATCGAAAGCTACGTGACCGAACAAGCGCTCAACGGCCTGTTCGAAATGATCGGCAAACAGGAAGAAACCATCCGCAAGAACCCGGCCGCTGCGGCGACGAGTCTGGCGAAGAAGGTGTTTGGTACGCTTTAACTCTCTCGTGCAATGAAAAGCCCGCTGATATTTACAGGTTCAGCGGGCTTTTTCATGCGCGTCAGTTTTGTGTAGCGTCCTGAATCCAAAGCTTAATTTGAGATCGCGCTCGGGATCGCAAATCGAAGAAAACACTTGAGAGCTTTCCGGTGCTCCGGAGCATTTTTTGAACGACTCAAGAAGCCCCCTCACCCTAGCCCTCTCCCGGAGGGAGAGGGGACTGACCGAGGAGTTTGGGAGAGCTACGCCGACGTGAGACACCGAGTCGAGCTCAAGTTTTGAAAGCTCCCAAACCGGCGCCCCAAACCCACACCTCTCCCTCTTTCAGGAGAGGCCAGGTAGACAGCTTTCCAGTGGGGAACGACTCCGACACAAACCCCAAGCCACCACCAAAACCACCCTGCCCTTAACCACTCAACACAATGAGCGTTAGCTCGAGTACCGCTCTTGACGTGCCGGCCCCTTCGGCCGGCTGAGTGGAGGGATTTATCCGGGGGTGGGAGCGCAGCGACCGTGCGGCGAAGCCGCATGCATCGAGAGGAGGTGCAGCGAAGCAAACCGGAGGCGATGCCCCCGGATGAATCCCGGAACGAAGGAACCCCGAGCCCCAGCGAGGGGCCGAACGCCGGGGCCCAGCGTTTTGGTTCCTTTTGGGCGTTTGCAAAAGGGACTCGCCGTAAGGGCGAAACCGCCAGTCGCAACACCCGCAGAAACGGATATTCACCCAAAACCCCAAGAGTCTGGTCGGCCCGAAGGCCGCCAAGCTCACCAAACCAAATCAAGACTCCTTGCGAACCCTGAACCAAGCCGCATACAACGCCGGCAAAAACAAAAGCGTCAACGCCGTAGCAACAATCAACCCCCCCATGATCGCCACCGCCATCGGCCCAAAAAACACACTGCGAGAAAGCGGAATCATCGCCAGCACCGCCGCCAGCGCCGTCAACACAATCGGCCGGAACCGCCGCACGGTCGCCTCGATAATCGCCTGCCACGGCTTGAGCCCGGCGGCGATGTCCTGCTCGATCTGATCCACCAGAATCACCGAGTTACGCATGATCATCCCCGACAGCGCGATCGTCCCGAGCATCGCCACAAACCCGAACGGCTGACGGAACACCAGCAGAAACAGCGTCACCCCGATCAACCCCAAAGGCGCCGTCAGAAACACCATCGCCGTGCGCGAAAAACTGCGCAATTGCACCATCAGCAACGTCAGCACCACGACAATGAACATCGGCACCCCGGCGTTCACCGACTTCTGCCCACGCTCCGAATCCTCCACAGTACCGCCGACATCCAGCAGATAGCCGTCCGGCAATTCGGCGCGGATCGGATCAAGCGTCGGCATGATCTGCTTCACCAGCGTTGCCGGTTGCTCCTTGCCGTAGATGTCCGCCCGCACGGTCACGTTCGGCAGACGATTGCGGTGCCAGATGATGCCTTCCTCGAAGCCATATTCCAGCGTGGCAATCTGCGACAGCGCGACGCTGCGACCGTTGTCGGTCGGCACCGCCAGACTCGGCAGCAACGACAGTTCGGTGCGCTCGTGCACGGTGCCGCGCAGGAGGATTTCGATCAGTTCGTTGTCCTCGCGATACTGGCTGACGCTGGAGCCGGTCAGCGAACTCTGGAGGAATTTCGCCAGATTCGCCGTGCTCACACCCAGTGCCCGGGCGCGATCCTGATCAATGTTCAGGTACACGACCTTGCTCGGCTCTTCCCAGTCCAGATGCACATTCACCACATGCGGGTTCTCGCGCACCTTGGCCGCCACCTTGCGCGCCAAAGCACGGACTTCCTCGATGTGCTCGCCGGTGACACGGAATTGCACCGGATAACCGACCGGCGGGCCGTTTTCCAGGCGCGTGACCCGCGAGCGCAAGGCCGGGAACTGCTCGTTCAACGTGTCGATCAGCCAGGTGCGCAGCGCTTCGCGCTCCTCGATGGTTTTCGCCAGAACGACAAACTGGGCGAAGCTCGCCGCCGGCAGTTGTTGATCCAGCGGCAGGTAGAAACGTGGCGAACCGGTGCCGACGTAAGCGACATAGTTGTCGATGCCGGCGTGATCCTTGAGCATCGCTTCCAGCCGTTTGACTTCGGCCGTGGTATTGGCCAGCGAGGCGCCTTCGGCAAGCTTCAGATCGACCATCAGCTCCAGTCGCCCGGAAGCCGGGAAGAACTGCTGCGGCACGAACCGGAACAACGCCAGCGACGCAACAAATAGCAGCACGGTGAGCACGATCACGGTTTTGCGCCGACGTACGCACCACTCCACCAGACGCCGCACCCGTTGGTAGAACGGCGTGCCATAGGGATCGGTTTGGCCGTCAGCCGCACCGTGTTTGGCCGCATGAATTTTCGCCAGATCCGGCAGGAGTTTTTCCCCCAGATACGGCACGAACACCACCGCCGCTACCCAGGATGCGAGCAAGGCGATGGTCACCACCTGGAAGATCGAGCGGGTGTATTCGCCGGTGCCGGATTGCGCCGTGGCAATTGGCAGGAAACCGGCGGCGGTGATCAACGTACCGGTGAGCATCGGGAACGCGGTGCTGGTCCAGGCATAACTGGCAGCCTTGATCCGGTCGAAACCCTGCTCCATTTTGATCGCCATCATTTCTACGGCGATGATCGCGTCGTCCACCAGCAAACCCAGCGCCAGTACCAGCGCACCGAGGGAAATCTTGTGCAGGCCGATGCCGAGGTAATACATGCAGGCGAACGTCATCGCCAGCACCAACGGAATGGTCAGCGCCACCACCATGCCGGTGCGCACGCCGAGGGAAAAGAAGCTCACCAGCAACACGATGGCCAGCGCTTCGACCAGCACCTGGACGAACTCGCCGACGCCGGTTTTCACAGCTGCGGGCTGATCGGAGACCTTGCGCAATTGCATGCCGGCCGGGAGGTTTTTCTGGATGCGGGCGAATTCGATTTCCAAGGCCTTGCCCAGCACCAGAATGTCGCCGCCGTCCTTCATCGCTACCGCAAGACCGATGGCGTCTTCGCCCATGAAGCGCATGCGCGGTGCCGGAGGATCGTTGAAACCGCGCCGCACGTCAGCGACATCGGAGATGCGGAACGTACGATCCCCGACCCGGATCGGGAAGTTCTTGATCTCGTCGACTGTCTGAAAATTCCCCGACACCCGCAGCTGCAAACGCTCGCTGCCGGTTTCGAAAAACCCTGCGGTGGACACCGCGTTCTGTTCCTCCAGCGCCTGCTGCACGGCTGCCAGCGGCAAACCGAGGGTGGCGAGTTTGACGTTGGACAATTCGACCCAGACCTTCTCGTCCTGCAAACCGAGCAGATCGACCTTGCCCACGTCCTTGACCCGTTGCAGCTGGATCTGGATGCGGTCGGCGTAATCCTTGAGCACCGCGTAGTCGAAACCGTCGCCGGTCAGCGCATAGATATTGCCGAAGGTGGTGCCGAACTCATCGTTGAAAAACGGCCCCTGAATGCCCGGCGGCAGGGTCTGGCGAATGTCGCTGACTTTCTTGCGCACCTGATACCAGAGATCCGGAATCTCCACCGAATGCATCGAGTCGCGGGCAATGAACGTGACCTGGGATTCACCGGGGCGCGAGAACGAAACAATCCGCTCGTACTCGCCGGTTTCCATCAGTTTCTTTTCGATGCGTTCGGTAACCTGGCGCGAGACTTCCTGAGCCGTTGCGCCGGGCCAGCGGGTCTGGATGACCATCGCCTTGAAGGTGAACGGCGGGTCTTCGCTCTGGCCGAGCTTGGTGTAGGACAAGGCACCAACAATCGCCAGCAAAAGCATCAGGAACAGTACGATCTGGCGATTGCGCAGCGCCCAGGCGGAAAGATTGAAACCCATCGGGGATTACTCCTTGTCCGCCAGATTGACCACGCGGTTGGAGCGATCCACCGGACGCACCTGCTGCCCTTCCAGCAATACGTGAACGCCAGCGGCGACCACCCAGTCGCTGGCGTTCAGGCCTTCGAGCACCGGCACGGTTTTCTCACCGAACGGGCCGACGCGCACCGGGGTCTTTTTCAGGGTGTTGTTGGCGCTGACGACCCAGACGTAGGTCGCGCCGTTTTCGGCAGTCAGTGCCGAGAGCGGCACCGACAGCGGGATGACATCGGCGGTCTGCACGAAGACCCGGGCGCTCTGGCCCAGTTCTGCCGGGACCTTGCCGGCGGTGAATGAAATGCGTGCGGCGAAGGTGCGGGATTTCGGATCGGCCGCCGGCGACAACTCGCGGATCTGCCCGGCGAAGCGCTGGTTCTGTTGCGTCCACAACTCCACCGAGACCGGCTGGCCGACCTTGAAGCGGCCGAAGCTCTGCTCCGGCAGGCTGATCAGCACTTCCCGTTCGCCGTCAGTGGCGAGAGTGAAAACGGTCTGCCCGGCGGCGACCACCTGCCCGACCTCCACCGAACGCTTGGCCACCACGCCATCCTGGGGCGCGCGCAGCACGGCGTAACTGGCCTGATTGGTCGAGACGTTGAATTCGGCTTTGATCTGTTTCAGGCGGGCTTCGCCGGAGCGATAGAGATTTTCGGCATTGTCGTAGGCCGAGCGGCTGACCATCTGCCGTTCCATCAGGGTCTTGTAGCGGTCACGCTCGGCACGCACCAGGTTCAGGTTGGCTTCGGCCGCCGCGACCTGGGCTCGGGTGGCTTCCAGTTGCAGGCGTACATCCTGCGGATCGAGCTCGGCGAGTGGCTGATCGGCCTTCACGCGCTGGCCTTCCTCGACCAGTCGTCGGCTGACTTTGCCGCCGATGCGGAACGCCAGATCGGGTTCGTAGCGGGCGCGAACCTCACCCGGATAACTTTCCATCGCCTGCGCCGAAGGCTCTGGCTGCACCACCATGGCCGGTCGCACGCTGACTTGCGTCACCTCCTCCTTGCCACATGCCGACAATAAAAAAGCCAGACTGACTGGCACCGCAAAGGACAACGCATGGCGGAACATGGTGAAGGACCTTTCGCTAAGGAGGCTTGGAATAATTATACTGGCCGGTATGTTATTAATAGCAAACTCACCAGTCCAGTATTAAAAGCGAAGAATGTCGAACAATCTTTCCACTCCAAACGGCCCGGGCCGACCGAAGGATCCGGCCAAGCGCCAGGCGATCCTCGAGGCGGCGAAAATCCTGTTCCTGAGTCATGGCTATGCCAACACCAGCATGGACGCGGTGGCCGCCGAGGCCGGGGTGTCGAAGCTGACGGTCTACAGCCATTTCAACGACAAGGAGACGCTGTTCTCTGCCGCCGTGGTGGCCAAATGCGAGGAGCAATTGCCGCCGCTGTTCTTCGAATTGCCGGACGGCATCGCGGTGGAAAATGTGTTGCTGAACATTGCGCGAGGCTTTCACCACCTGATCAACAGCGATGAATCGGTGAACCTGCATCGTCTGATCATGGCGCTGGGTAGCCAGGATCCGAAGCTGTCGCTGATCTTCTTCGAGGCCGGCCCTCAGCGCATGGTGCAGGGCATGGAACGTTTGCTGCGGCGGATCCACGAAACCGGCGTGCTGAGCATCGACAACCCGCACAACGCCGCCGAACACTTCTTTTGCCTGATCAAGGGCGCCGGGAATTTCCGCCTGTTGTACGGCTGCGGTGAGCCGCTGACCGGCGAGGCGGCGGAAAGTCATGCGCAGGAAGTGGTCGGGCTGTTCATGCGGGCCTTTCGACCCTGAAAACAAAAATCCCACGCCATGCGTGGGATTTTCCTTATGCGACGGCTCAGGCCTTGAGCGCTTTCTTCGGGTAGATGTCATAGCGGCTGGATTTGCCATCCAGCGCATGGCTCGGTTTCGGCCCTTCGATGCACGGCGCCTTGCGCGGTCGCTTGACCACCACCCGGTGCGTGGCCAATGCCAGCGCCGCTTCCAGCAACGCCGGGGCATCCGGATCATCGCCCACCAACGGGCGGAACAGACGCATTTCCTTTTTCACCAGCGCGGTTTTCTCACGGTGCGGGAACATCGGGTCGAGGTAGATCACCTGCGGCGGCTCGCCCTCCCAATTGCGCATCACGTCGATGGAGTTGCCCTTGAGCAGCTTCATCCGCGCCACGATCGGCGCCACCTCGAAGTCTTCCGCAGCGCGGGCCAGACCATCCTCCAGCAACGCGCCGATCAATGGCTGGCGCTCAATCAGGCTCATCTCGCAACCGAGACTGGCCAGCACGAACGCATCCTTGCCCAGCCCTGCCGTGGCATCCAGCACCCGTGGACGCACGCCTTGGGCGATGCCGACCGCCTTGGCGATCATCTGCCCGCTGCCACCGCCGTACAACCGGCGATGGGCCGCGCCACCCTCGACAAAGTCCACCCGCACCGGCCCCGGCGCATCCGGCCCCAGCTGTTGCAGCTGCAAACCCTGCTCGCCGACCTGCAGGGCAAACTCGCCGTCAGCCACCTGCAACGGCAGGTTCAGGCGCTGCGCCCACTGCTCGGCCTGCGCTTCGAACGTCGGGCCGAGGGCCTCGACATGGATGCGGCAGGCCGCGGGTTGCTCAATCATGGAAAACACGCTCAAAAAAGTTAAGGATCGGCAAAATCCGCCGATAACCCAATCAACGCGTATTTTGCCAGAGCTGAGCGTCAACCGAAAAAAATGTCAGGCATTCTTCCCACATCGATTGGCTACATTTCGCCCACAGGCGATTTCAGCCGTCATAACACTCAAGCATTGGGCGGCGTCAGCCACCTGTGGCAGGATTTTTTTGCCCAGGCACTGGCCGAGCAATCGAGTGATGTGGTGCCGGCCTGTGGCACGTTCCCACCGGTTGACCTGGAAAGCCCTGAAGAACCGACCGTCGGCAGCGAACTGCACGCGCACATCGTCAGCCAGCGCGAATGCGATGTGGTTGAAACCGAGGTGCGTCCGCCGGAGCCGCTGTTCCTGCCGATCGCCGAAATCGACATGACACTGGCCGAGCCGTACCCTCCGTTCCCGCCAGAAGAAATCAAGACTCAGCAAAAGCAGCAGGATTTCGACAGCAGCTGGGTTCGTCCGGTCGTGATCAACAACGGCCAGCCGATTCCGGAGCCAGGCCCTGCCCCGCAGAAAAAACCGCTGTACCTGCCGATTGCCGAGTTCGACCTGGATCTGCTGCAGCCGTACCCGCCATTCCCGCCGGAAGCCATCGTCGAGCAGCAGAAAGCCCTGGACTTCGATAACGGCTGGGTGCGCCCGATCGTTCAGCAGAATTTGCGCATCGCCGCCTGATCCCTCAGCGACACACGCTCCAGCGCCCGACATCGACATGAAAGTGATTGCGATGGGCGGCGTTGTAATCCGGACTCAACACCACACTGAACACCTCGCAGGCGCCATCGCGCACCTGACGTAGAAACTGTGCGTCCCGGTTTTGCTTCGGCCAGTCCTTGAGCACGCTGATCGCGCGACCATCCGCCAGACGGAAGCCGGCGATGTCCAGGGCATCGGCGCTGGCGTGGCGGCTGAGCGCGCCGCTATCGCGGTTGTAGACGTTGCGGCAGGCGAAGCTGCCGAGGTGATCGACCCGCGCCACCGACTGACCGTAGGCCTGCTGCGCCGCCGGTTGCAGCGTGTGGCGCTCGAACATCGCGAACGCCACGGCCAACGGGCAACTGGCGAGAAAGCTGCTGCTGAGCCCCACACCGCCGCCCTGCACGCGCAAAGCGCCGATCAGCGGGCATTTGGCATCCGGACTGTCGGCCTGTGGCGAAACCCGCAGGCCAGAGCTGCCCAGCGCCTGTGCGCACAGGGCCGGATCGCTGCGCAGGCGCATCAACTTGTAACCCGTGAGCCAGTTGGGCGTCGCCTGCACGTCCAGCGGCGCCCACGGGTTCCACCGCGGCGGCACATCGAGCCAGCCGCGCCAGACGCCGATCAGCCCGCCACCAATGATCAGCAGCCCTGCCAACACCAGCCAGCGCCCCATGCTCATCCCTTGAAGAATTGATTGGCCTTGGCGTACGGCATCGAACGGGAGGTGAAGGTGAAGGTGCCGGACTGCTGGATTTCTTCAGCCGCGCGGAAAAACTCACCCAATGCCGCCAGTGCCAGCGCCGAGCCGGTGCTGATCCGCTTCACGCCCATTTCTTCCAGCTGTTGCACCGTCAGCTTCAAGCCGCCGGACATCAACACATTGACCGGTTTCGGCGCCACCGCGCGCACCACCGCCAGAACTTCTTCGGCGGTGCGCAGGCCCGGCGCGTACAACACGTCAGCGCCAGCTTCGGCAAAGGCCTGCAAGCGGCGGATGGTGTCGTTGAGATCGGGATTGCCGTGCAGATAGTTTTCCGCACGGGCGGTCAGGGTGAAGGGAAACGGCAAGGTGCGCACGGCAGCGACGGCGGCTTCGATCCTTGCCACCGCGTGTTCGAAGCAGTAGATCGGCGAGTCTTCCCGGCCGGTGGCATCTTCGATCGAGCCACCCACGGCGCCCGCCTCGGCTGCGCGGATCAGACTTTGTGCCGATTCGGCCGGGGAGTCGGCGAAGCCGTTTTCCAGATCCACTGCCACCGGCAAATCCGTGGCCGCGACAATCGCCCGGACATTGGCCAGCGTATCGTCAAGACTCAGGCCACCATCGGGCTTGCCTTGGGAAAACGCATAACCGGCGCTGGTGGTCGCCAGCGCCTGATAGCCGAGACTGGCGAGCATCTTCGCGGAACCGGCATCCCACGGATTGGGAATCACGAAAATCCCCGGGCGTTCGTGCAGGGCTTTGAAGGCTTCGGCTTTACGGGCTTGTTGTTGACGGGCTTGGGCGTCCATCGGCAGGCTCCTGGGCAGCAAAGAAATCCGCCTCAGAGCAGGCCAAGTTGCTCGGCGGCGGGTTCTCTGTATAGCTCAGGCAAAGGTCGCAGGCCAGGCAAACGTTGCATCAGTTGTGCGTGAAAACGTTGCGCCAGCTTCGCCGCCAGAATGTTATCGGCGGTGTGCAGGAAGATGTACGGCGTACGGCCCTCTTCGATCCACTCGGCGATTTTCGCCACCCACGGCACCAGGAACGGGTCGTTGGCCTCAAGCTCCGGATGGCCGATGAAGCGCACCTGCGGGAACTGGGTGAACGCTGCTGGACGCGTCGGTACGCGGGGCTTTTTCGATTGAGCGTGGATCACCGACGACTCGGTCGACAGGCAACTGAACAAGGCGCGCGGATCAAGGCAGATGCGCTCCACACCGCGATCCAGCAGCAGCCGGTTGAGCAGTCGCTCACTCTCACCCTTGGCGAAGAACTGTTCGTGGCGCACTTCCACCGCCAGCGGACAATCCAGCGCATCGATGAACGCGGCGAGCTCCGGCAAGCGGTGCGGCGTGAAGCTTTTCGACAGTTGCAGCCACATTGGCGAGACGCGCTCACCGAGCGGTTTGAGCAACTGGAGGAAGGTTTCGGCGGCAGTCAGTTGATCGCGCAAATCGCCGCTGTGGCTGATGTCACCGGGAAACTTGGCAGTGAAGCGAAAGTGCTCCGGCATCACCTCGGCCCAGCGCTGCACGGTGGCCGGCGACGGGCTGGCGTAGAAGGTCGTGTTGCCTTCCACGGCGTTGAACACTTGTGAATAGAGTCCGAGGAAATCGGAGGTCTTGGCGTCTACCGGATACAGATACTCGCGCCAGGCGTTTTCGCTCCAGGACGGGCAACCGAGGTAGTAAGGCAAATCCATCAGATGTACAGATCAAGGCCCAGCACGTCTGCATCCCAATCGACAAAACCGGCGGTGCTCAGGTAGCTGGCCAGGGCCATGGCCACGCTTTTCTTCATCGCGCGGTGATAAATCATGTCTTGTTGACGGGCGGGCAGATTGCTCAGGCGTTGCGCGGTGGCTTTGGCGGCACGGGCAGCCAGTTGCTCTTCGGTCGGGAATTCCAGCTCGCCGTCGATATCGTCGACGGACTCATCCAGCGCCGGATTGCCTTTGCGAGGCTTGCGCTTGATGGGGTAGGAATGAGTGGAAACGCCGTCTATACGCATAAAGTCATGCTCGGTATCGATGATGGCAATTTAGCGGCACCTGACCGACTTAGCAAATCGCCGAGTGATAACTAGAACACATAAAAGGCAAAAGGTTTAAAGCGCGGGGTTAGAAACGGACGATTGGCGTTTGCCGATGAGCGCATCGCGAGCAGGCTCGCTCCAACATGATTTGCGACACTCATGTGGGAGCGAGCCTGCTCGCGATTGGGAAAACTTGATTTCGAGGATCAACGAGCCTTGGGGGTGGCCACTTTGTCGCGCAGGTAAACCGGCTGGGCGTCGTCTGCCGGAATCGCTTCACCGCGCTCCCAGGCAAATCGCGCCAGGGTCAGCAGGTCTTCGGCATGGGGCAGCATGCCGGCATCGGATCCGCTCAGGTTTACAGCGATGCGTTCGCCATAACCCCAACCCGTGCCGGCACCGAACCAGTCACCCGAAGCATCGTCCGGCAGCGCAGCGACTTCCGGCGGCAGCACCGCCTCGGCGCCGACCAGACGCATCTCCCCGGCCGTCTCGCGGTAGCAGCCCCAATACACCTCATCCATCCGCGCATCGATGGCAGCCGCGACCTGGCTCACGCCGTGCTCGCGATAAGCCCGTTGCGCCAGCACGGCCAGGTTCGACACCGGCAACACCGGGCGATCCAGCGCAAAGGCCAGGCCTTGCACCACGCCAATGGCAATCCGCACACCGGTGAATGCGCCCGGGCCACGTCCGAAGGCGATGGCGTCCACCGCTTGCAGGGTGGTGCCGGCGTCGGCCAGCAGTTGCTGGATCATCGGCAGCAGTTTCTGCGCGTGCAGGCGCGGGATCACCTCGTAATGGCTCGTGACCTTGCCGTCATGCAGCAAGGCAACGGAGCAAGCTTCAGTCGCGGTGTCCAGGGCCAGCAAGGTGCTCATCGATGTGTCCGTAAATCAGGTGGGGAAAAGTGCGCCAGTATAAACAACTACGGCCCGCAAGCGGGCCGTGGATGATGCAGCGGATCAGGTTTTTCAGCTCAGGGCTTCAAGCACCTTGGCAGTGATCGCTTCAACCGAACCGACGCCAGGGATATGGCTGTACTTCGGCTTGCCACCGTTCTTGGCGGACAGGTTCTGGTAGAACTCCACCAGCGGCTTGGTCTGCGAGTGGTAGACCGACAGGCGATGACGCACGGTTTCTTCGGTGTCGTCCTTGCGCTGCACCAGCTCTTCGCCGGTGATGTCGTCTTTGCCGGCCAGTTTCGGCGGGTTGTAGACGATGTGGTAAACGCGGCCGCTGGCCTCGTGAACGCGACGACCGGCGATACGCTGAACGATTTCTTCGTCTTCAACGGCGATTTCGACCACGGCGTCCAGCTCGACACCGGCAGTCACCAGCGCTTCAGCCTGAGGAATGGTGCGCGGGAAGCCATCGAACAGGAAACCCTTGGCACAATCGGCTTGAGCGATACGGTCCTTGACCAGCGCGATGATCAGGTCATCCGACACCAGGCCGCCGGCATCCATGATGCTCTTGGCCTTGATGCCCAGCTCGGTGCCGGCCTTGACCGCAGCACGCAGCATGTCGCCGGTGGAGATTTGCGGAATGCCGAATTTCTCGGTGATGAACTTAGCCTGAGTACCTTTACCGGCCCCGGGAGCTCCCAGCAGAATGACGCGCATCGATGTGCTCCTCAATTTTTTATATAAAAAACAATGGATTCGCCTCGTGGGGCCAATCTCATAAAACGGGTCGTGGCCGACCAAACGGCCAAAGGCTGATCAAGATACACAGCAGGCTGCGCCCACACAAGACGCCAAAAGTCGGAGAAACCGGCGCCCGCCGCGACCTTGCGACGCGGTTCCCCAAGTCGCAACCCCATCATTAACTGTCGCCTGACCGCATTTTTCCTACAGTCAATAAACGGCACCCGAGGTTCGCCCCGGGTGCCCCGCCCCACGCAGAAAACCTTAGCCGGTATTTCGCAAACCGGCGGCAATCCCCGCCACAGACACCAGCAACGCCTGTTCCACCGGGCTGCCCTGCTCGACATTCTGCTGCCGCGAACGCGCCAGCAACTCGGCCTGCAATAGATGCAGCGGGTCGAGGTAGGTGTTGCGCAGACGGATGAATTCCAGGGTGTCTGGGCTATGTGCCAGTAGCTGCGACTGACCGGTCAGGCCGAGGACAACGGAACAGGCCTGCGACAATAGGTCGCGTAAGTGCGCACCCAACGGCAGCAACTCCGGCTCCACCAGACGCTCGTCGTAGGACAGCGCGATATCGGCGTCGGCCTTGGCCAGCACCATTTCCAGCATGTCGATGCGGGTGCGGAAGAACGGCCACTGCTCGCGCATCTGCCCCAGCAACTCGCCTTCGCCGCGCTCCAGCGCATTGTTCAGTGCGGTTTCCCAGCCGAGCCAGGCCGGCAGCATCAGGCGGGTCTGGGTCCAACCGAAGATCCACGGAATCGCCCGCAGGCTTTCGATGCCACCAGCACGGCGCTTGGCCGGACGGCTGCCCAATGGCAAGCGGCCCAACTCCTGCTCCGGTGTGGATTGACGGAAATACTCAACGAATTGCGGATTCTCCCGCACCACCGCACGGTAAGCAGCGACGCCGTCGGCGGCCAGTTCGTCCATCAGATGCCGCCATTCGGGAGTCGGTGGCGGCGGAGGCAACAGGGTCGCTTCGAGCACCGCCGCCAGATACAGATTGAGGTTTTGCTCGGCGATGTCCGGCAGGCCGAATTTGAATCGAATCATTTCCCCCTGCTCGGTAGTGCGGAAACGTCCGGCCACCGACCCCGGCGGCTGCGACAGAATCGCCGCGTGCGCCGGACCGCCACCCCGGCCCACGGTGCCACCGCGACCGTGGAACAGCAGCAGTTCGACTTGTTGCTCACGGCAGATTTCCACCAGCCGCTCCTGCGCCCGGTACTGCGCCCAGGCCGCGGCGGTAGTGCCGGCGTCCTTGGCCGAGTCGGAATAGCCGATCATCACTTCCTGCGGGCCTTGCAGGCGCGCGCGGTAACCCGGCAGCAGCAACAGGCGTTCGATCACCGGGCCGGCGTTGTCGAGGTCGGCGAGGGTTTCGAACAGCGGCACCACGCGCATCGGCCGCAGTACCCCGGATTCCTTGAGCAGCAACTGCACCGCGAGCACATCGGAAGCGGCACCGGCCATGGAGATCACGTAGGAGCCCAGCGAAGCGCCCGGCGCGGCGGCGATTTCCTTGCAGGTGGCGAGCACTTCGGCGGTGTCGGCCGAGGGTTTGAAATGCGCCGGCAGCAACGGCCGACGGTTTTGCAGTTCGCGGGTCAGGAAGCTGATGCGCTGTTCTTCGTCCCACTCCTCGTATTTGCCGAGGCCGAGGTAATCAGTGATTTCGGTCATGGCCGCGCTATGGCGGGACGAGTCCTGACGCACATCGAGTCGCACCAGGAACAGGCCGAACGTCACCGCCCGGCGCAGGCAATCGAGCAACGGCCCATCGGCGATCACGCCCATGCCGCATTCGTGCAGCGAGTTGAAACACAGCTCCAGCGGATCGAGCAGGTCGCGGTTGTTGTGCAGCACATCGGCCGGTGCCGGGGTGGTTGCGGTCAGCGATGCATGGGCCCAGTTGCGCGTGGCGCGCAGCCGTTCACGCAATTGTTTGAGCACTGCCCGATACGGCTCGGCACTGTCGCCGGCCCGGGCCTTGAGCGCTTCGCTGGCCTGCTGCATCGACAGTTCGGCCGCCAGGTGATCGACGTCACGCAGGTACAGATCCGCCGCCATCCAGCGCGCCAGCAACAGCACTTCGCGGGTCACGGTAGCGGTCACGTTCGGGTTGCCGTCACGGTCACCGCCCATCCACGAAGCGAAGCGGATCGGCGCAGCTTCCAGCGGCAAGCGCAAACCGGTAGCGGCGAACAGCGCCTGGTCGGCCTTGCGCATATGGTGGGGAATCGCTTGCCACAGCGAATGTTCGATCACCGCAAACCCCCACTTGGCTTCGTCCACCGGAGTCGGGCGGGTGCGGCGGATTTCTTCGGTGTGCCAGGCTTCGGCGATCAGGCGTTGCAGGGTGTTGTGGATCTGCTCGCGTTCGGTCGTGGTCAAGTCACGATGATCTTGGGCTGCCAGTTGCGCGGCAATCGCGTCGTACTTCTGGATCAGCGTGCGCCGGGCCACTTCGGTCGGGTGCGCGGTGAGTACCAGTTCGATTTCCAGCCGCGCCAGTTGCCGGGCCAGGGATTCGGCGCTGTGCCCTTCGTTGCGCAGGCGGGCGAGCAGTTCCGGCAGCACGCGGGACTCGAACGGCGCGGCCTGGGTCTCTTCCCGGCGATGAATGAGCTGGTACTGCTCGGCGATGTTCGCCAGGTTGAGAAACTGGTTGAACGCCCGCGCCACCGGCAGCAGTTCGTCTTCACTCAATTGATTGAGGCTGGCGCTGAGTTCGGCGTCCATCGAGCCGCGCCGGTCGGCCTTGGCGCCCTTGCGGATCTGCTCGATCTTGTCGAGAAACGCCTCGCCGTACTGGTCACGAATGGTGTTGCCCAACAGCTCACCGAGCAGGTGAACGTCTTCGCGCAAGCGTGCATCAATATCGGTCATCAGCATCTCTCCAGCAGTAATCGGTGACGGATCGCAAGTGAGTGGATGAACAGAGAGTGCCGCTCCGGGACGCTTCTTACAAGCAGACGACGAAGGGACTTTAAACCTTGAGGGTTGCAGCTAGTCTCAACAGTAAGCCGCACAACGGCTTGCCGCCGGCAGACGCCGGACACTCACCAAGACCTGCCATGAGCAGGTGCGACATGAGGTTTTTATGAAAATCCGTGAACTCGCCCAGCATTGGGAAGAAACCGCCAAGGGTCGCCTGACCGATACCGGCTACACGATTCATCTGGACGTGGAAGCCGCCGCACGGCTGGCGGCGATTGCCGAGATGTACCCCAAACGCCATGCCGAAGAACTGCTCGGCGAGCTGATCGGCGCCGCCCTCGAGGAGTTCGAAGCGAGCCTGCCGTATGTGAAAGGCTCGACCGTGGTCGCCACCGACGAGGAAGGCGATCCGCTGTATGAGGATGTCGGCCCGACGCCGCGTTTTCTCGCGCTGTCGCGGCGTCATCTGCATGACTTGTCGGCTGCTGCCGGGAAGCAGAAACACTGATTCCTGACCCTTCAGAACGGTGGGAATGTTTTGCCCTCGATGGCGTCAGTTCAGCAGCACATGTGCTGAATTCGATGGCCTCATCGCTGGCAAGCCAGCTCCCACAGGGACTGTGTCCCCCCTCCGCTTTTTGCGCCGTTTCTCGCCCGCGCGTACCTCTGCCCACCGCCAAAGTTCCCGGTTTAGAGCCCTGTCCGTTCGGTCAAAATTTTTTTTGGCGATGGGCCATCTTTTCTGAACTTTTGAAAAATGCCTTCGGTCGGAACAGGTAACCACGCCTGGAACGAGCGTTTCAAAACGCGCTGACACACGACGGTTGTCACTCCTCGACCAGGATGGATTTCGAAGCTTCCAAGGAGTTAACCAATGGAGTTGAAGACCATGAAGACCCAAACCTCGTTCTCCCACCTGCGCGGTCTGAAACTGGCTGCTCTGGCCATCGGCACCAGCTTCGTACTGGCCGGTTGTGCCGGCAATCCACCGACCGAGCAATACGCCGTCACTCAATCGGCAGTCAACAGCGCGGTCAGCGCTGGCGGTACCGAGTTCGCCGCCGTGGAAATGAAGCAGGCTCAGGACAAGCTGAAGCAAGCCGAAATCGCCATGCACGACAAGAAGTATGACGAAGCCCGTCGCTTGTCCGAGCAGGCCGAGTGGGATGCCCGCGTTGCCGAACGCAAGGCTCAGGCAGCCAAGGCCGAACTGGCTGTGAAGGACTCCCAGAAAGGTGTTCAGGAACTGCGTCAGGAAAGTCAGCGCCCAGTGCAGTAAGCGCGCATCCCGACCGCAAGGCTGAAACTCTTATCGATATAAAGGACGAACGATTATGCGTAAACAACTGATGATCCCCGCTCTCCTGGCTGCAAGCGTTGCCCTGGCTGCCTGCTCCACGCCGCCCAACCCGAACCTGGAACAGGCACGCACCAACTACGCCGGCCTGCAGGCCAACCCGCAGGCAAGCAAGGTCGCAGCGCTGGAAACCAAGGACGCCAGCGACTATCTGGACAAGGCCGACAAGGCTTATCTGGATAAAGAGGACGCCGCCAAGGTCGATCAACTGGCTTATCTGACCAACCAGCGCGTAGAAGTGGCCAAGCAGACCATCGCTCTGCGCACCGCTGAAAACAACCTGAAGAACGCCGCCGCCCAACGTGCCCAGGCCCGTCTGGATGCCCGCGATCAGCAGATCAAACAGCTGCAGGACAGCCTCAACGCCAAGCAGACCGATCGCGGCACGCTGGTGACGTTCGGTGACGTGCTGTTCGCCACCAACAAGGCCGACCTGAAATCCAGCGGTCTGGTGAACATCAACAAACTGGCGCAGTTCCTCCAGGAAAACCCTGATCGCAAAGTGATCGTCGAGGGCTACACCGACAGCACCGGTACCGCGAGCTACAACCAGTCGCTGTCCGAGCGTCGCGCGACTTCGGTGCAGGTTGCGCTGATCAAGATGGGTGTAGACCCTTCGCGTATCGTCGTACAGGGTTATGGCAAGGAATACCCGGTGGCGGATAACACCTCGGTCTCGGGCCGTGCGATGAACCGTCGCGTGGAAGTGACCATTTCCAACGACAACCAGCCAGTGATGCCGCGTTCGGCCGTGAGCTCGACTGCGCACTGATTCGCTGAGCGGTAAATGAAAAGCCCCGCCTGATTTGATCAGGCGGGGCTTTTTTGTCCGTCGCAGATTTACTCCTCGAGCTTCTGCGGCGTCTCCTGGCCCATGCAGCGCACAGCCTTTTTCTGACTGTTGACCAGCACCCCGGTCAGGCCTTTCTGTTCGGTGTCGAACAGCACCAGCACGCCATCGATGCATTGCGCCACTTGCGGCGCCGGGGTCAGGGAGATCTTGTAGTCTTCGCCGGGAACGGTCTTGAGCATGGTGAAGTCGTTGAGCAGCAACGCATCCTCGGGTTTGGCGAAGTGCAGGTAGCCGTAGTACCACAGGGCGCCGACGGTGCCGAGGATGCTGCAGATGCCGGTGATGATCAGCGGGATGGCGTTACGTTCTTCACTCATTGCGGACTCTCTGGTGGTTCGTCTTCAGAATTCGGGGGTGTTGGATAATTCGGGATCTCGCCGAGGCGGCGCAGGCCGTTGAAGTGTTCGGGATCATCGAGGTAGCGCAGCATCACCTGACGCCAGACCGGGTCGCCGAAGGTCTGCACATGCCCGCCCCGGGTCAACTGCAGCACACGCGGTGGCGGCGCAGCTTGATACAGACGGATGCCGTTGGAAAGGGGCACCAGCGGATCATCGAGACTGTGGAAGATCAGTTTCGGCACGCCGTTGAGCTGCGGCATGGCGTTGATCGCACTGTCGCCATCCGGCACCAGCCACGACAGCGGCACCTGAAACGGCCAGGTCAGCCATGAGGTGCTGAGGGCGTATTGGCCGACGCTGCGGTAACTGGCGGGCACGCCGTCGAGTACCAGGGCCTTGAGCTGTTTTTGCCTTTGCGGATGTTGCACCAGCCAATGCACCGCCATCGCCCCGCCGAGACTCTGGCCCAGCAGCACCAGCGGTTTTCCCTTGACCTCCGGCGCCTTGTCCAGCCAGGCGAAGGCGGCATCGATGTCCTGATAGATCGCCGGCAGGCTCGGTTCGCCCTCGGACAAACCGTAACCGCGATAGTCCACCAGTAGCACTTGATAGCCGTTCTTCGGCAACCACCAGCTCCCGCCCAGGTGCATCGGCAAATTGCCGCCGTTGCCGTGCAGGTGCAGCACCGTGCCCTTGACCTCAACCCCGGGTTTGGCCGGCAGCCACCAGGCATTCAGCTTGAGGCCGTCGGCGGTGGTCAGGGTGACGGTGCGGTATTCGAGCTTGGCCTTTTCCGGGGTGAAGATCTGCCCCGGTTCAGGGTAGAACAGCAAGGAACTGCAACCGCCGAGGGTCAGGAGCAGGCAAAGGATGCCGAGGATTCTCATCCGGTGAAACCTCGCAAAAATTCTGGTTGGAACACAGATCAAACCTGTGGGAGCGAGCCTGCTCGCGATGGCGGCGTGTCAGGCAACTTCACTTTTGAACGTTGACCGCCATCGCTAGCAGGCTAGCTCCCACAAGGGATATTGGTTGGTTACAGGATGTTGGAGTAATCCGCCTCGATCCGGTCCAGGCTCAAGTGATTGAGGAAGTTGGAGAAGCACATCCACGCCGACAACGCATTCATGTCGCGGAACTGGTCCGGCAGGTACTTCGGCGGCACCACCAATCCTTCGTCCACCAGCTGACGCAGGGTTCGCATGTCTTCCAACGTGGTCTTGCCACAGAACAACAGCGGGATCTGCTCGAGCTTGCCCTTGCGCACGGCCAACTGAATGTAGTTGTAAACCATGATGAAGCCCTTGAGGTAGGACAAGTCTTTGGTAAACGGCAGACCGGTCGGCGTCGAACCACGGAAAACCCGACTGGCGTTGCCGTAGCTTTCCGCCATCTCGAAGCCCTGCTCGCGGAAGAACTCGAAAATCTGCAGGAAGTCCGCGCCCTCCTCGACCATGTGAATGGCGCGGGTGCGGTTGGTCAGTTTGCGCAGGCGGCTCGGATAGGAGGCGAAGGTGATGATTTCCATCAGGATCGCCAGGCCTTCCTGAGTCACCGTCGACGAAGGCGGCCCCTTGGACAGGAAGGTGCAGATCGGCTGGTTCAGACCGTTGAGCGTGGTGCCGACGTGCACCAGGCCTTCGTGGACTTCCAGCGCGCGCACGTCGCGGTCGTTGAACATCGCGTCGGTGCGGATCTTGATGTAGTCGGCACCCGCCGCCGCATCGGCGACGATACCGTCGGACTCGAACACGCGGATGGTTTCCTCGGCCTCGCCGAACACCTTGTTCAGGCGGGTTTGCAGCAGGTGCACGGCGTCTTTGGCGGTGAGGATCTTCGGTTCGTCCTTCAGGTCACCACGGCCGTCGATGTTGTTCAGGTAATCCGACATCATCAGGCCGAGGTCGGCCAGGGTCGGGTCACCGGCGTGGAACGCGTCGGACGCGGCGCCGTACAGCTCCTGGGAAATCAGGCCGAAATCCTCTGTGCCGCGCGCTTCGAGCATGCGCACCACCATCCGGTATTCCTTGCACATGCGGCGCATGATCTGGCCGACCGGGTTGAACTGGCCGAGCTGGCGGGTGATGTCCCGTTCGATGTTCTGGAATTCCAGCTTGACCTTGCTCGAATCAAAGGACAGCGGCCGGTTGAGGTAGTAGTCGCGATCCACCGCCGGCAATTCCTTGCCCTTGGCCTTGAGGAAGCCCTTGCGGATGTTCTCGTCCCACTTGACCGCGTCGAGCACGCGGATCGGCGTCTGCGCCAGCACTATGCGATCGGACAGAATGCGTATCGTCTGCTGGTAATCGTCCACCCGAAACTCCTGTAGAAAACGTGACGAACTGAATTATTTGGCTTTGGCTTGATGCTGATAGCGCGCCGCTTCGACGAAGACGTCGGAATTGGCCGGGTCGTCGAGGTAAGCAAAGACCTTTTCAAGCGGACTGTCGACCTGCACGCCGTCGCCGTCATCGGTCTGGAAGCCCTGGCCGTCGAGGGCTTTCTGGGCGATGGCCTGGTTGATCTGTTCGAGGTCGAGGTTGTAGATCACCAGTTCGCGCTTGTCGGTGATCTCGAAGCCGGCGATGGTGAAGTGCCCGCCGTATTGCGCCGGCACTTTCGCCGACAGGTACCAGCGGTTGCCGTGGCGCGACACCGTGAACGGATAGGCTTCACGCTCGCGGGGTTTGGCTTTGAAGTACGCAACTGCCTGATAGCGGTCGTTGCCCAGGCGCGTCAGCTCCAGATTCATCGGCTCGCCCCAGGCATTGGTGCTCGACCATTGGCCGAGCAGGCCCTTGGGCGCCGGTTCACTGGCGGGCAGCGGCTCCTTGAAGGTCACCAGACATCCGCTGAGCAGCAGGAACGACAAGGCGATCAGCACGCCACGCCAGGCTTTCATTCGACACTCCCTATGAATACACGGCCCTGAAAATCGCCGTGATCCCTTGTGGGAGCGAGCCTGCTCGCGAATGCGGGGTGTCAGGCAACAAAGATGTTGAATGTCAGACCGCATTCGCGAGCAGGCTCGCTCCCACAGGTTTGGTGTTACACCGACGCGAGTACCAGGTGCATATAGCGCGTCAGAATGCCGAGCATGTCCTCTTCGGCCAAAGGCTCGGCGTCGTTGAGCAGGCCCTGATATTCCATCCGTCCGATAATCGCCGTCAACACCTTGGCATCCTGCTGTGGCTCGCGCGAGCCCAATACCTGGAACAACTGGCAGGTGCCCTGCAACAGAATCTGCTGATGGGAGCGCACCAATTCCGCCAGACGCGGGTTGAGCAGCGCCTCCTGACGGAACGCCTGTTCGGCCATCAAATGCTCGCGACGGTTGACCAGTTGCCGATGCACGTAATCAGCCATCAAACGCGCGATATCGTCGGCCAGTTGCGAACGCGACTCCGGGCTGCCGTCACCGCTGACCACCATTTCGCGCAGCAGGCCTTCGTTGTTGATCCACAGCTTGGCCATGTAGGCCGCGCTGCGCTCGACGTACTGGGCGAAGGTATCGGTGAGCAGGTCATCGATGTCCTTGAAGTAATACGTGGTGGCCGACAGCGGCACACCGGCCTCGGCGGCCACCGCCCGATGACGCACGGCCCGCACACCGTCGCGCACGACAATGCGCATCGCCGCATCGAGAATGTCCTGTCGACGCTGTTCACTGCCCTGCCGGCTGGCCTTGCGGCCCTGGTACTGAACACTTTCAGCGACCGCAGTGGCGATTCCCGCTGCACCCTCTTGAGCCATTGCACCGATCACGACAGGCATACCTCTGTTGTTTTCTTCAAAATTAACCATTTGATACGTTTGTACCAGACAGGCAATAAAAAGCCGCCCATTTCAGGCGGCTTTTTTATTGAAACACTTACGCTTGCGGCCGCATGTGCGGGAACAGGATCACGTCGCGGATCGACGGGGAGTTGGTCAGCAGCATCACCAGACGGTCGATGCCGATACCTTCGCCGGCCGTCGGCGGCATGCCGTACTCCAGCGCGCGAACGAAGTCGGCGTCGTAGTGCATGGCTTCGTCGTCGCCGGCGTCCTTGTCGGCCACCTGCGCCATGAAGCGCTCGGCCTGGTCTTCCGCGTCGTTCAACTCGGAGTAGGCGTTGGCGATTTCACGGCCGCCGATGAACAGCTCGAAGCGATCGGTGACGTTCGGGTTGTCATCGTTGCGACGGGCCAGCGGCGACACTTCGAACGGGTACTGGGTAATGAAGTGCGGCTGTTCCAGCTTGTGCTCGACCAGCTCTTCGAAAATCATCACCTGCAGCTTGCCCAGACCTTCGAAGCCCAGCACCTTGGCGCCGGCCTTCTTGGCGATGGCGCGAGCCTTGTCGATGTCGTTCAGGTCATCGGCGGTCAGCTCTGGGTTGTACTTGAGGATCGAGTCGAACACCGACAGGCGCACGAACGGCTCGCCGAAGTGGAACACCTTGTCGCCGTACGGCACGTCGGTGCTGCCCAGAACCAGCTGCGCCAGCTCGCGGAACAGTTCTTCGGTCAGGTCCATGTTGTCTTCGTAGTCGGCGTAAGCCTGGTAGAACTCCAACATGGTGAATTCTGGGTTGTGACGAGTCGAAACGCCTTCGTTACGGAAGTTGCGGTTGATCTCGAACACTTTTTCGAAGCCGCCAACCACCAGACGCTTGAGGTACAGCTCCGGCGCGATACGCAGGAACATTTCCATGTCCAGCGCGTTGTGGTGGGTTTCGAACGGCTTGGCCGCGGCGCCGCCAGGAATGGTCTGCAGCATCGGCGTTTCGACTTCGAGGAAGTCGCGCTTCATCAGGAAGCTGCGGATATGCGCGATCACTTGCGAACGGACGCGGAAGGTCTGACGCACGTCTTCGTTGACGATCAGGTCAACGTAGCGCTGACGGTAGCGCTGTTCGGTGTCGGTCAGGCCGTGGTGCTTGTCCGGCAGCGGGCGCAGGGATTTGGTCAGCAGGCGCACGCTGGTCATTTCGACGTACAGGTCGCCCTTGCCGGAACGGGCCAGGGTGCCTTCGGCGGCGATGATGTCGCCCATGTCCCAGGTTTTCACCGCGGCCAGGGTTTCTTCGGACAGAGTCTTGCGGTTGACGTAGACCTGGATGCGACCGGTCATGTCCTGGATCACCATGAACGAGCCACGGTTGAGCATGATGCGACCTGCAACCTTGACCGGGATCGCAGCCTCTGCCAGCTCTTCCTTGGTCTTGTCCGCGTACTGTTTCTGCAACGCATCGCAGTAGTTGTCGCGGCGGAAGTCGTTCGGGAAGGCATTGCCCTTGGCGCGCTCGGCAGCAAGCTTTTCCTTGCGCAGAGCGATCAGGGAGTTTTCTTCCTGTTGCAGGGCTTGCGGATCGAGTTGTAGGTCGCTCATGTCTTTAAATTTTCCATCACAGGTTCGTTGCCCCCGCCGGCGACGGGGGACTTGAGGTCGGTTGAAAGCTTACAGCCCCGATTTCAGGCTGGCTTCCAGGTATTCGTCGATGTCGCCGTCGAGTACCTTGTCGCAGTCACTGCGTTCGATGTTGGTGCGCAGATCCTTGATCCGCGACGCATCGAGCACGTACGAACGGATCTGGTGACCCCAGCCGATATCCGACTTGGTGTCTTCCAGGGCCTGGGACGCGGCGTTGCGCTTCTGCATTTCCTGCTCGTACAACTTGGCCCGCAGCATTTTCATGGCGGTGTCCTTGTTGGCGTGCTGGGAACGTTCGTTCTGACAGCTCACCACGGTGTTGGTCGGTACGTGGGTGATACGTACGGCCGAGTCGGTGGTGTTTACGTGCTGACCACCGGCACCGGAGGAACGATAGGTGTCGATCCGCAGGTCTGCCGGGTTGATTTCGATTTCCACCTTGTCGTCGATCTCTGGCGAGACGAAAACTGCGGAGAACGAGGTGTGGCGACGGTTGCCGGAGTCGAACGGGCTCTTGCGCACCAGACGGTGCACGCCGATCTCGGTACGCAGCCAGCCAAAGGCGTATTCGCCCTTGATGTGCACGGTCGCACCCTTGATCCCGGCGACTTCACCGGCCGACAGCTCCATGATGGTCGCGTCGAAACCGCGCTTGTCGGCCCAGCGCAGGTACATGCGCAGCAGGATGTTGGCCCAGTCCTGGGCTTCGGTGCCGCCGGAACCGGCCTGGATGTCCAGGTAGGCGTTGTTCGGGTCCATCTCGTGGCTGAACATACGGCGGAATTCGAGCTTGGACAGGGACTCCTCGAGACCTTGAAGGACTTCGACGACGTCGTTGACCGCGCCCTCGTCGTTCTCTTCAACGGCCATGTCCAGCAGCTCGCGGCAATCGGCCAGGCCACCGTTCAGTTCGTCGAGGGTATCGACGATCTGCGCCAGCGCAGCGCGCTCGCGGCCCAGTTCCTGGGCGTATTCAGGTTTGTTCCAGACGGCAGGATCTTCAAGCTCGCGATTGACTTCGATCAGACGCTCATGCTTTTGATCGTAGTCAAAGATACCCCCGAATAGTTTCGGAGCGCTCGGACAGGTCCTTGATGGTGTTCAGGATCGGGTTGATTTCCATGACGGGCAGCACTCGTTGGCGAACTTTTGAAAGCCGGCGAGTATAACGTAATCAAGCTGTCACGGCAGCCCGTCCGGCGGCTCTTGAGGCGAATGAACCCGATGGTTCATTCGATCCCCACCTGATTGCGCCCGTTGTTCTTGGCCAGGTACAGGCCACGATCCGCCGCCGAGATCAGCAACCGGCAGTCGCTGCCCGACTCCGGCACCATGGTCGCCAGACCGATGCTGATGGTCAGGCTCGCCCCTTCGGCCGGGGCATTGTGCGGAATCTTCAGCGCCGCGACCGTCTGGCGCAGCTTCTCCGCCACCAGTCGGGCCCCGCCCGGCGAGGTGTTGGGCAGCACCAGCGCAAATTCTTCGCCGCCATAACGCGCCGGCAGATCGGACGGCCGGGCGCTGGCCTCGCGGATTGCCGTGGCGACCTTGCGCAAGGCCTCGTCGCCTTCGACGTGGCCGAAGGTATCGTTGTAGGACTTGAAGTAATCGACGTCGATCATCAGCAACGACAACTGGCTCTGGTCGCGCAACGAGCGGCGCCATTCCAGCTCCAGGTATTCGTCGAAGTGCCGGCGGTTGGACAGCCCGGTCAGGCCGTCGGAGTTCATCAGCCGCTGCAGGACGAGGTTGGTGTCGAGCAATTGCTGCTGGCTGACCCGCAACGCGCGGTAGGCCGCGTCCCGTTGCAGCAACGTCATGTAGGACCGCGAGTGATAGCGGATCCGCGCCACCAGCTCGATGTTGTCCGGCAGTTTCACCAGGTAATCGTTGGCCCCGGCGGAGAACGCCGCGCTTTTGATCAGCGGGTCTTCCTTGGTCGACAGGACGATGATCGGAATGTCCTTGGTCGCCGGGTGATTGCGGTATTCGCGCACCAGGCTCAGACCGTCGAGGCCCGGCATCACCAGATCCTGCAGGATCACGGTCGGCTTGATCCGCACCGCATGGGCCACGGCAAGATGCGGGTCGGAGCAGAAGTGGAAGTCGATGTTCTCTTCATTCGACAGCCCACGGCGCACGGCCTCGCCGATCATCGCCTGATCGTCCACCAACAACACCATGGCGGCGTTCTCGTCGGTTTTGATGTCATCGATCTGTAAGTCATTCATGGGCGGTCACCTGAGTGCTGCGGGGGCCAGGATTGCCGATGGACGTATTCATTTGGGGAATATCTCCAGCAATCGTGGCGCTATCTTTTCCAGTGGACGGATTTCTACGGCCGCGTCGATGGCCGCTGCGGCCTTGGGCATGCCGTACACCGCACTGCTTTGCTGATCCTGCGCGATGGTCAGGTAACCCTGTTGGCGCATGAGCTTAAGCCCTTGCGCCCCGTCGCGTCCCATCCCTGTCAATAAAACCCCTACTGCGTCACCGTTCCAGTAATTGGCGACGCTTTCGAAAAACACGTCGATCGAGGGGCGGTAGATCTCGTTGACCGGCTCGGCGGTGTAGGCCAGCGTGCCGTTCTTGAGCAAACGAATATGGTGGTTGGTGCCGGCCAGCAGCACCGCGCCGGCCTGCGGCGGTTCGCCTTCGCGGGCCAGACGCACGTCCAGGCCGCTGGCGCTGGCCAGCCATTCGGCCATGCCGGCGGCGAATACCTGATCAACATGCTGCACCAGCACGATGGCCGCCGAAAAGTGGCGCGGCAGGCCCTTGAGCAAGACTTCCAGCGCCGCCGGGCCACCGGCCGAAGAGCCGATTGCCACCAGTCGCTGGCGCGAGGCGGCACTGCGCGGTGTCGCAGGTGCCGGGCGCGAGCGGGCGGTTTTCTCGCCGATCAGCCAGCCGATGTTGAGGATTTTGCGCAGCAGCGGCGCCGCCGCTTCCTGAGGATTGCCACCGCCGATGGCCGGGGTGTCGACCACGTCCAGCGCGCCATGGCCCATGGCCTCGAACACCCGGTGCACGTTCTGTTGGCGGTCCACAGTGACGATGACGATCGCACACGGGCTCTCGGCCATGATCCGCCGGGTGGCCTCGACGCCATCCATCACCGGCATGATCAGGTCCATCAGGATCAGGTCCGGGGTGTTTTCCGCGCACAGACGCACCGCTTCGGCGCCGTTGTTGGCGACCCACAGCACCTGATGCGCCGGCTCGAAGGCCAGCGCGCGACGCAGGGCCTCCACCGCCAGAGGCATGTCGTTGACGATTGCGATCTTCATGCCCGCGCTCCTCCGATGAGCTCAACCACTGCGTCGAGCAGGGCGTCGTCATGAAAACTGGCCTTGGCCAGATAATAGTCGGCCCCGGCGTCCAGTCCACGGCGGCGGTCTTCCTCGCGATCCTTGTAGGACACCACCATCACCGGCAGCGATTGCAGACGGTTGTCGCGGCGCAGCAGCGAGACCAGCTCGATGCCGTCCATACGCGGCATGTCGATGTCGGTGATCAGCAGATCGAAATCCTCGGAGCGCAGGGCGTTCCAGCCGTCCATGCCGTCCACCGCAACAGCGACGTCGTAGCCGCGATTGAGCAGCAGCTTGCGTTGCAGTTCGCGCACGGTCAGCGAGTCGTCGACCACAAGAATCCGCTTGCGCGCGGCTTCTGCCGCCTGATGGCCGTGGCGGGCAATGCGCTCCAGACGCCCGGTGTTGAGCAGTTTGTCCACCGACCGCAGCATGTCTTCGACGTCGACGATCAGCACCACCGAGCCATCGTCGAGCAAGGCCCCGGCGGAAATGTCCTGCACCTTGCCCAGCCGCTCGTCCAGCGGCAGCACCACCAGCGTGCGCTCGCCAATGAAGCGCTCGACCGCCACGCCGTAGATCGCATCGCGCTCGCGGATGACCACGACTTTCAGCGTATCGCCGCTGTTCTGACTGGCCGGACGTTGCAATAACTGACTGGCCGCGACGAGCCCGACATGTCGGCCCTCGTGCCAGAAATGCTGGCGCCCTTCGACCTGCACGATGTCCTCCGGCGCCAGGTCGCACATGCGCTCGATGTGCGCCAGCGGGAAAGCGTAGGCCTCGTCGCCGACTTCCACCACCAGGCTGCGCACCACCGACAGGGTCAGCGGCACCTCCAGATGGAAACGGCTGCCCTCGCCCGCCGTCTGCTCCAGCACCACCGCGCCGCGCAACTGGCGGACCATGTGCTGCACGGCATCGAGGCCGACGCCACGACCGGAGACTTCGGTGACCTTGTCGCGCAGGCTGAAACCCGGCAGAAACAGGAAGGTCAGCAGTTCTTCTTCGCTCAACTGGGCGGCGGTTTCCGCGGGCGACAACTGGCGTTCGACGATGCTGCGCCGGACCTTTTCCAGATCCACGCCGTTGCCGTCATCGCTCAGTTCCAGTACCAGCAAACCGGCCTGATGCGAGGCGCGCAGACGGATCAGGCCTTCCTCCGACTTGCCCTTGAGCAGGCGTTCCTGTGGGGTTTCGATGCCGTGATCGACCGCATTGCGCAGCAGGTGCGTCAGCGGAGCTTCGAGTTTTTCCAGCACATCGCGGTCGACCTGGGTCTTCTCGCCCTCGATCTCCAGCCGCACCTGTTTGCCGAGGCTGCGACCAAGGTCGCGGACCATCCGCACCTGCCCGGACAGCACATCGGCGAACGGCCGCATGCGGCAGGCCAGTGCGGTGTCGTAAAGCACTTGCGCGCGCTGGCTGGCCTGCCAGGCAAACTCGTCGAGTTCGGCGTTTTTTTCTGCCAGCAGTTGCTGGGATTCGGCGAGCAAACGCCGCGCATCCTCCAGCGCTTCCTGAGCTTCAAGGCTCAGGGCATGTTCCTTGAGGTGCACATTGAGACTCTCCAGTGCCCGCAGACCATTGCTCTGCATGCGCTTGAGGCGCTGCATCGTGGCCAGGTGCGGCTTGAGGCGCTGGGTTTCCACCAGGGATTTGCTCGACAGGTCGAGCAGGCTGTTCAGACGTTCGGCGGTGACCCGCAGCACCCGCTCGCCACCTTCGGTGGCGCGTTTGCTCTTGCGCGGCGCGGGTTCCGGTTCGGCAACCTCGACCGGGATTTCAACCGGCGCAGGCTCCGCCACCGACGGTGGCTGAAGCTGCAACTCGGCCATCAGCGGCGCACTCGCAGCGGCGGGCACTAGTGGCGGCGTCGTCGGATCGAGCAATCCGCCCATCAACGCCACATAAGCCTCGATGTCCGCCGGTTGGGGGGCGCTGGCCGGGGTGGCAATGCGCATCAGCAAGTCGGTGCCCTGCAACAGCGCGTCGATATGTTCCGGACGCAGGAACAACCGTCCTTCCTGCGCACTGACCAGACAATCTTCCATCACGTGGGCGACGCTGACGCCGCTGTCGATGCCGACGATCCGCGCCGCGCCTTTCAAGGAGTGCGCCGCACGCATGCACGACTCGAGCTGATCGGCCTGGGTCGGGTTGCGCTCCAACGCCAGCAGCCCGGCGCTGAGCACCTGGGTCTGGGCTTCGGCTTCGAGGCTGAACAGCTCGAGCAAGGAGGCGTCGCGCATTTGCTCGGGGGTCATGTGAGGCTCCGGGACACGGCGGACAGCAACTGTTCTTCATCCAGCCAACGCAGGCTGCGACCTTTGAAAGGCAACACGCCTCGGGTGTATTTGGCGCTGGCTTGCGCACCGGAGCGTGAGGCGGCATCGAGGATTCGCTCGTCGATGGCGTGAATCCCGTCGACTTCGTCCACCGGCACCACCACCGGCCCGCCCTGGGCCGAGATGATCAGCATGCGCGGCATGATCCGCGCGCCGGTCGCCGGGGCCGCGTTGCTGTCGAGGTCGAGCAGTTCAACCAGCGACAGGCACGCCACCAGCGCACCGCGCACGTTCGCCACGCCAAGCAAGGCCCGGGAGCGCTGGTGCGGCAGCGAGTGAATCGCCTGCAATGGCGCGACCTCCACCAGACTGCGCGTTGCCAGGCCGAGCCATTCTTCGCCGAGGCGGAACATCAGCAACGACCGGGTCTTCAGCTCGGTTTCGACCTGGGTTGCCACCGGATCGCGCTCGTCCTGCTGCAACGCATAGCGGTCGAGCAGGCGTGTGGCGGCGGCGGAATACACCGAGCAATTGCGGCAATGGATGTGCTCGTCCAGCAGCGGGCAGGACTTGTCGCCATGGATGCCGATGCGGTTCCAGCAATCGTCGATGGCCCGGGCGTCTTCGTGGGTGACGTTCAAGGTGTCGGACGGGATCATCGTTTACGCTCACTGTCGGCGGTGCGGTCGCTGCGGGCGGCGCGCTCCTGCAATCGTCTGGCGCCGGCCGTGTCGCCCTGGGCCTGCAACAGCGCGGCCAGGTGCATCAAGGCTTCGGGGTGTTGCGGCTCGAGGTACAACGCTTTGCGGTAAAAGCCCTGGGCTTCGAAGGCGCTGCCGGCGACATCGCTGAGCAGGCCGAGCCAGTAAAACACCTGGGCCACCGGCTCATGGCTGCGCAAATACTGCTCGCACGCGGCCCGGGCTTCGGCGCTTTTGCCTTCGTTGGCCAGGGCGGCGATGTTGGCCAGCAAGGTCGCCGCTTCGGGGTTGGTGCTTTTAGCCGTCGCCGGCAAAGGCGTCACGCCAGCAAACGGACGGTTGCGCACCGGCGGCGGTGGCGTGCTGCGCAGCGGTTGGCGCGCAGGCAACGGCAGCGCAATCGCGGTCGGCATCGGTAACGGTTCGGGTTGTGGGTCGCTGTGACGGCTGAAGGCAAAGGACTGTGGAATCCCGATCGAACGCATGCCCAACCGCCCAAGCAGACTGCCCTCGGCCGGGCCGATAAACAGCACGCCATCGACATGGGTCAGGCGCTTGAGCACGGCGAACACCTGCTGCTGGGTCGGCTGATCGAAATAGATCAGCAGGTTGCGGCAGAACACGAAATCGAACGGCGGCTCGTTGACCAGCAATGACGGATCGAGCACGTTGCCGACCTGCAGGCGCACCTGCTCGCGGACGATTTCATTCACCCGAAAGCCCTCGTTCTCGGCGAAAAAATGCCGCTCGCGAAAGTCCAGTTCCTGGCCGCGAAACGAGTTCTTGCCGTACAGCGCCCGCCGCGCCTTGTCCACTGACAAGGGGCTGACGTCCATGCCATCGACCTTGAACTGATGGGGCTTGAGGCCGGCATCGAGCAACGCCATGGCAATCGAATAGGGTTCTTCGCCCGTGGAACACGGCAGGCTGAGGATGCGCAGCGCGCGCATATTGTTCAATTCGCCCAGGCGTTTGCGCGCCAGTTTGCCCAGAGTGGCGAAGGATTCCGGGTAACGGAAAAACCAGGTCTCGGGGACGATCACCGCTTCGATCAGCGCCTGCTGTTCATCCCGCGAGCCTTGCAGGGTCTGCCAGTACTCATCGGCATTCACCGTTTGCGACAGGGTGATGCGCTGGCGCACGGCCCGTTCGATGATCGCCGGCCCGACCGAAGCGACGTCGAGGCCGATGCGTTCCTTGAGGAAATCGAAGAAGCGCTGGTCGCTGCTCATGGCTGCTCCTCAAGCCGCGCCGGATCCAGCGGCGGTGTCGGGAACAGCAACGTGCGCACCGACTCGTCCAGCAAGTCGTTGACCCGCACCCACTGCACCAGCCCCTGCGCATCCTCACGCACCGGGCCCAGGTACGGCGCCTGACGATTGTCGAGGCCGTACGGCTGGAAATCAGCCGGGTTGCAGCGCAGGGTATCGGTGGCCTGTTCGAGGATCAGGCCCAGCCATTGCGAGGGTTGCGAGTCATCCACGCGGTAATGCACCAGCACCAGTCGCGTGCTGGTACGCGCTTGCGCAGGATGGCCGAAGGTCAGGGCACTGAGGTCGATCACCGGCACCACTGTGCCACGGTAGGCGAACACCCCCGCCACCCAGTGCGGCGCCCGGGCAATCGGCTTCAACGGCAGGCGCGGCAGCACTTCGGCCACTTCCATGGCACGCAAGGCGTAGCGTTCGCTGCCGATGCGAAACAGCAGGAACAACGCCTGCTTCGCCACCGGCGCAGCGCTGCGTTTGGCGGTGATTTCGCTCATCAGACTTTGAATCGCGAAACGCCGCTGCGCAGGCCCACGGCCACCTGGCTCAGTTCGTCGATGGCGAAACTGGCCTGACGCAACGATTCGACGGTCTGGCTGCTGGCATCACCCAGCTGCACCAGCGCGTGGTTGATCTGCTCGGCGCCGGTGGCCTGGGCCTGCATGCCTTCGTTGACCATCAACACCCGCGGCGCCAGCGCCTGCACCTGATGGATGATCTGCGACAGTTGCTCGCCCACTTGCTGCACCTCAGCCATGCCGCGACGCACTTCCTCGGAGAACTTGTCCATGCCCATCACCCCGGCGGACACCGCCGACTGGATCTCGCGGACCATCTGTTCGATGTCATAGGTGGCGACAGCAGTCTGATCCGCCAGACGCCGCACTTCAGTGGCGACCACGGCGAAACCGCGACCGTATTCACCGGCCTTCTCCGCTTCGATCGCGGCGTTCAGGGACAGCAGGTTGGTCTGGTCGGCGACCTTGACGATGGTCACCACCACCTGATTGATGTTGCCGGCCTTCTCGTTGAGGATCGCCAGTTTGGCGTTCACCAGATCCGCCGCGCCCATCACCGAGTGCATGGTGTCTTCCATCCGCGCCAGGCCTTGTTGCCCGGAACCGGCCAGCACCGAGGCCTGATCGGCGGCGGTGGAGACTTCAGTCATGGTGCGTACAAGGTCGCGAGAGGTTGCCGCGATTTCGCGGGATGTCGCGCCAATTTCAGTGGTGGTCGCAGCGGTTTCGGTGGCGGTCGCCTGTTGCTGCTTGGAGGTGGCGGCGATCTCGGTCACCGAGGTGGTGACCTGTACCGACGAGCGCTGGGCCTGGGACACCAGCGAGGTGAGCTCGGTCATCATGTCGTTGAAGCCGGTTTCCACGGCACCGAACTCGTCCTTGCGGTCGAGGTTCAAGCGGCTGCTCAGATCGCCGGTGCGCATGATGTCGAGGATCTGCACGATGCGGTTCATCGGCGCCATGATCGCGCGCATCAGCAGCAGACCGCAGAAACCGGCGGCCAGCACGGCCACCAGCAGTGAGACGAACATGCTGACCTTGGCCGCCGCCACGGCCTCATCAATGTTGGCCATGGCCTTGTCGGCGACTTTCTTGTTCTCGCCAATGATGTCGTTGAGCTTCATCCGGCCCGAGTACCAGGTCGGAGTCAATTGCTCGTGGAACAGCTTGACCGCATCGGCTTCCAGATTGCGCTTGTGCAAGTCGAGCACCGCATCCTGAATTTTCAGGTAGGCATCGTGATACTTCTCGAACGCCGCGAATTCGAGCTTGTCCTCGTCCGTCACCACCGTGCCACGATAATTGGCCATCTGTTCCTGAAGCCGGGATTCGAAAGCCTTGTAATCGGCCGCATCTTCACTGCTGATGCCCTGCCCTTCCTTGAGCCCCAGCAGTTCCTGTGTTTGCAGATAACTGTCGACCCAGGCGCCACGAATCATCGAGCTGTAATAGACGCCGGGAATCGCGTCGTCACGGACGCTGTTTTCACTGGCTTCGATCTTCAGCAGCCGCGAATACGAGACGACCACCATCAACAGCATGATGGCGATAATCACCGCAAAGCTCGCCAAAATGCGTTGGCGCAACGTCCAGTTCTTCACAGTCAGTCCTCGGGGCGGGTCGAAATGCGGGGGAGTATAGCTGAGGGCGGTGTTTCATTTATAAGACGGTTTGCCGCGCCCAGGCCTTCCGGTCATAAAACACGACGGGCTCTGGATTGGGACTTTCAAGGAATCGGAGGGTGGCGTACCAGTGACGCAATGGCAAAAAGGGGCGATGGATTGGTCATTTCAGCTGCTGCAACGAAAGAACCCGCCATCCTGTGCGGGATTGCGGGTTCTGATATCGCTGACAACAGTTTTACTGGGTAGCTACACGAACCTGCTTCTCAAGCTCCACCTTCAACCCCGGCTCCAGCTTCAGTTGCCGCGCCAGTTCATCCAGATAGCTCTTCTCCATGAAGTTCTCCTCATCCACTAGCATCACGCTCGCCACGTACATCTCGGCGGCCATCTCCGGCGTGCTTGCCGCGCGGGCGACGTCGGTGGGGTCGAGGGGTTTGTTGAGTTCGGCGTGGAGCCAGTGTTTGAGTTCCTGATCGTTGTCGAGTTTGGTGAATTCACCTTCGATCAGTTGGCGTTCGCGGTCGTCGATGTGGCCGTCGGCCTTGGCGGCGGCGACCAAGGCTTTGAGGATGGCCTGGCTGTGTTGTTCGACTTGCGCCGGTGGCAGGCGATCGAGGGTTTGCGGTTCGCTTTGTGGGGCGGTGCCTTTTTGGGCGTTCCAGTTGCCGTAGGCTTTGTAGGCGATCACGCCCAGGGCGGCGAGGCCGCCGTAGAGGGCGACTTTGCCGCCAACCTTGCGGGCCTTTTTGCTGCCCAGCAGCAGGCCCATGGCGCCGGCCGCCAGGGCACCGCCGCCTGCGCCTGACAGCAAGCCGCCGAGTGCGCCGTTACTGGAAGATCCGCCCAGCAAGCCGCCCAAACCACCGGCAGCCGGTTTGTTCTGCGCCCCGCCCGCCTTGTTCTGCAACAGATCCTGGCCGGACTTGAGGAGTTGATCGAGCAATCCACGGGTGTTCATGTTCCGTCTCCAAACAGGGGTTATCCGGATCAATAAGGCCCTCAGCCTAGTTCGAAAGTGCCCGTCACCTGGTTGCGAGTGTGCTTCCAGATGTTGCCTGGCCCACGGCAGCCCTTCGCGAAAATAGATATACACTCGAGGCAATCTATAAAAACCGCCCACCGGGTAAACCTTCCATGATGACCTTGCGTCAGATCCGCCATTTCATCGCCGTGGCCGAGACCGGCTCGATCTCCGCCGCTGCGCAAACCGCGTTCATTTCCCAATCGACCCTGACCCTGGCCATCCAGCAACTGGAGGAAGAAATCGGCGTCAGCCTGTTCAATCGCCACGCCAAGGGCATGACGCTGACCCATCAGGGCCACCAGTTCCTGCGCCAGGCGCACCTGATTCTGGCCACCGTGGACAATGCCAAACGCAGCCTGCAACAAAGCACCGATCAGGTCGCCGGGCAGTTGATCGTCGGGGTGACCAGTCTGGTGGCCGGTTATTACCTGGCGGATTTGCTCACCCGTTTCCAGCGCGCCTACCCCAATGTCGAGATCCGGGTGATGGAGGACGAGCGGCCGTACATCGAGCATTTGCTGGTCAGCGGCGAGATCGATGTCGGTGTGCTGATCCTCTCCAACCTCGAAGACCGCCATGCCTTGCAGACCGAAGTGCTGACCCACTCGCCGCACCGTTTGTGGCTGCCGGCCCAGCACCCGCTGCTGGAACACGACAGCATCAACCTTGCCGATGTCGCCCGGGAGCCGTTGATTCAACTGAACGTCGATGAAATGGATCGCAACGCCCAACGTCTGTGGCGTGGCGCCGGACTGCAACCAAAAATCACCCTCAGAACCGCGTCCACCGAAGCAGTGCGAAGCCTGGTAGCGGCGGGCCTCGGTGTTTCGATCCAGCCGGACATGACGTATCGCCCATGGTCGCTCGAAGGCGACATCATCGAAGCGCGGCCGATTGCCGATCTCAACCAGACCCTTGACGTCGGTCTGGCCTGGCGTCGTGGCACCGCCCGCCCCGCGCTGGTCGATCCTTTCCTGACCGTTGCCCGCGAACAGCCCCACGGCGGACGCAAGCCATCTATTTAATCGAATGCCACCTTCAGTATTTAGAATTTGTCGACCCCGGAGCCGCGCACTAGTCTTGCTGCATCGATAAGACGGTCGGCTCCCGGAACAGGGAGCAACATGGCCATACAAGAAAAGAGATCACGGAAAATGGCTGGCGCGCAGACCCACATGCACACCGCGTTGCTGATCGACGGCGAACTGGTCGCCGGCCAGGGTTTTGTCGAACCGATCCTCAACCCGGCCACCGGCGAAGTCCTGACCCAGATCGCCGAGGCCAGCACCGAGCAAGTCGAAGCCGCCATCCTCGCCGCCCACCGCGCCTTTGCCGAGTGGTCGCGCACCACCCCGCAACAACGCTCGAACCTGCTGCTGGAAATCGCCAACGCCGTCGAAAAGCACGCCGATCACCTCGCCCGCCTCGAAGCCTTGAACTGCGGCAAGCCTTTGCATCTGGCGCGGCAAGACGACTTGACCGCCACCGTCGATGTATTCCGCTTCTTCGCCGGCGCCGTGCGCTGCCAGACCGGCCAGCTCAGCGGCGAATACGTGCCCGGCTACACCAGCATGGTGCGCCGCGATCCGATTGGCGTCGTCGCCTCGATTGCGCCGTGGAACTACCCGATCATGATGGCCGCGTGGAAGATCGCCCCGGCTCTCGCCGCCGGCAATACGCTGGTGTTCAAGCCATCCGAGCACACGCCGCTGTCGATTCTGGCATTGGCCCCGGCACTGGCCGAGATCCTGCCGCGCGGGGTAATCAACATCGTCTGCGGTGGCGGCGAAGGCGTCGGCAGTCACTTGGTCGGCCACCCGAAAGTGCGGATGGTGTCGCTGACCGGCGATATCGTCACCGGCCAGAAAATCCTCCAGGCCGCTGCCAAAACCCTGAAACGCACGCACCTCGAACTCGGTGGCAAGGCGCCGGTGATCGTTTGTAACGATGCGGATCTGAAAGCGGTGGTCGAAGGCGTGCGCACTTATGGCTATTACAACGCCGGGCAGGATTGCACCGCCGCGTGCCGGATCTACGCCCAGGCCGGAATTCACGACAAGTTGGTGGCCGAACTCGGCGCGGCGGTCAGCAGCCTGCGCTTCGCTGGCAAACGCGATGCCGACAACGAAATCGGCCCGCTGATCAGCACCCGTCAGCGCGACCGCGTGGCCAGTTTTGTCGAGCGCGCCCTCGGCCAGCCGCACATCGAACGGGTGACCGGCGCAGCGGTGCATTCCGGCGCCGGGTTCTTCTATCAACCAACCCTGCTGGCCGGTTGCAAACAGAGCGATGAAATCGTCCAGCGCGAAGTGTTCGGCCCGGTGGTGACCGTGACCCGCTTCGACGAACTCGCGCAAGCGGTGGACTGGGCCAACGACTCGGAATACGGCCTCGCCTCATCGGTGTGGACCCAGAACCTGGACAAGGCGATGCAGGTCGCCGCACGCCTGCAATACGGCTGCACCTGGATCAACAGCCATTTCATGCTGGTCAGCGAAATGCCCCACGGCGGGTTGAAACGCTCCGGTTACGGCAAAGACTTATCCAGCGATTCGCTACAGGATTACAGCGTGGTGCGGCACATCATGGCCCGCCACGGCCAGCATCTCTGACTACGCTAATAACAAGCCGACCACGGCATGCTTCACCGCGTTCACAACTGCCCCGACCATAATTTGAAGAAGAGGGTTCACCATGTTCGTGCACAAGACCGCACTGCTCAGTGCAATC
The DNA here is from genome assembly GCF_002112855.1 of Pseudomonas sp. B40(2017). Classification (NCBI taxonomy): domain Bacteria; kingdom Pseudomonadati; phylum Pseudomonadota; class Gammaproteobacteria; order Pseudomonadales; family Pseudomonadaceae; genus Pseudomonas; species Pseudomonas sp. B40(2017). The sequence continues at coordinate 392,895 of NZ_NEIT01000005.1, read as the reverse complement.
ACCATGGCCCTGCTGGCCAGCGCCAGCCTGCAGGCCGCCGAGCCGCTGAAAGCCGTCGGCGCCGGCGAAGGGCAGCTGGATATCGTCGCCTGGCCCGGCTACATCGAACGCGGTGAAAGCGACAAGGCCTACGACTGGGTGACCGGTTTCGAGAAGGAAACCGGCTGCAAGGTCAATGTGAAAACCGCCGCCACCTCTGACGAAATGGTCAGCCTGATGGCCAAGGGCGGTTACGACCTGGTGACCGCGTCGGGCGATGCCTCGTTGCGCTTGATCGTCGGCAAGCGTGTGCAGCCGATCAACACCGCGTTGATCCCGAACTGGAAATCCCTCGACCCGCGCCTGAAAGACGCGCCATGGTACGTGGTCAACAGCCAGACCTACGGCACCCCGTACCAGTGGGGCCCGAACGTGCTGATGTACAACACCAACGTGTTCAAGACCGCGCCGACCAGCTGGAACGTGGTGTTCGACGCGCAGAATCTGCCTGACGGCAAGCCGAACAAGGGCCGCGTGCAAGCCTACGACGGCCCGATCTACATCGCCGATGCGGCGCTGTACCTGAAATCCACCAAGCCTGAGCTGGGGATCAAGGATCCGTACCAGCTCACCGAAGATCAGTACAAGGCTGTGCTGGAACTGTTGCGCGCCCAGCAGAAGCTGATCCACCGCTACTGGCATGACACCACGGTGCAGATGAGCGACTTCAAGAACGAAGGCGTGGTTGCGTCGAGCGCCTGGCCGTATCAGGTCAACGGCCTGATCAACGAGAAACAGCCGATCGCTTCGACCGTGCCGAAAGAAGGCGCCACCGGCTGGGCCGACACCACCATGCTACACGCCGAAGCCAAGCACCCGAACTGCGCCTACAAATGGATGGACTGGTCGCTGCAGCCGAAAGTCCAGGGTGATGTGGCGGCGTGGTTTGGTTCGTTGCCGGCGGTTCCGGCGGCTTGCCAGGGCAGTGAATTGCTCGGCGCCGAGGGGTGCAAGACCAACGGGTTTGATCAGTTCGACAAGATCGCTTTCTGGAAAACACCGCAGGCTGAGGGTGGGAAGTTTGTGCCGTATAGCCGGTGGACGCAGGACTACATTGCGATTATGGGCGGTAGGTAAAACCTGGAACAACGCGGTCTGCTCCCTTTCCCCCTCGCCCCCCTGGGGGAGAGGGCTGGGCGGGCGGCGTGCCGATGAGGGGGTGGCTTTTGATCTTGCTTTTAATTTCAGGGCAATGGCCGAAACCGCTGCCCTCACCCCCCGCCCTCTCCCGGAGGGAGAGGGAGCTAAAAGCAGATCGCGGCGTATCGACCAGATGAGTTAGCCAAAAACCATCGCATACACCGCCAAACGATCCAGTTTTGTCAGAAGTCCAGGCAGGGCCGCTGCGACGGCCTTCGTCTTTTCGGAGCACCGCACCATGACGCTTGCAGTCCAGTTCACCAACGTTTCCCGGCAGTTCGGCGAGGTGAAGGCCGTTGACCGGGTGTCCATCGATATCCAGGACGGCGAGTTCTTTTCCATGCTCGGCCCCTCAGGTTCCGGCAAGACCACGTGCCTGCGCCTGATCGCCGGGTTCGAACAACCGAGCGCTGGCTCGATCCGCATTCACGGCGCCGAAGCCGCCGGTCTGCCGCCCTATCAGCGCGACGTCAACACGGTGTTTCAGGATTACGCGCTGTTCCCGCACATGAACGTGCTGGACAACGTCGCCTACGGATTGAAAGTCAAAGGCGTGAGCAAGACCGAACGCCACAAGCGCGCCGAAGAAGCGTTGGACATGGTCGCCCTCGGCGGCTACGGCGCGCGTAAACCGGTGCAGTTGTCCGGCGGTCAGCGCCAGCGTGTCGCCCTCGCCCGCGCGCTGGTCAATCGCCCGCGCGTGCTGTTGCTCGACGAGCCGTTGGGCGCTCTCGACCTGAAGCTGCGCGAACAGATGCAGAGCGAACTGAAGAAGCTGCAACGCCAGCTCGGCATCACCTTCATCTTCGTCACTCACGACCAGACCGAAGCGCTGTCGATGTCCGACCGCGTGGCCGTGTTCAACAAGGGTCGCATCGAGCAGGTCGACACCCCGCGTAATCTGTACATGAAACCGACCACGACGTTCGTCGCCGAATTCGTCGGCACTTCGAACGTGATTCGTGGCGATCTGGCGCGCCAGCTCAGCGGCCATCCGCAGCCGTTTTCGATCCGCCCGGAACACGTGCGCTTCGCAGAAGGCCCCTTGGCCAGCCACGAGATTGAGGTCAGCGGCCTGCTGCATGACATCCAGTATCAGGGCAGCGCCACGCGCTATGAACTGACCCTGGAAAACGGCCAGACCCTGAGCATCAGCCAGGCCAACAATCAGTGGATCGACAGCAGCGCGCAACACCAGACCGGTCAGCGCATCAGCGCACGCTGGGCGCGGGAAGCGATGATTGCGCTGCACGACACCGTTGCGAGCGGGGTGTGACATGACCGCCCTCGCCCTCCCGCAATCGGCGCCGTTGCGCAGGTTTTCCAACCTGCTCTATCGCAAGCCGAACCTGTATCTGTCGATGCTGCTGGTGCCGCCGCTTTTGTGGTTTGGCGCGATCTATCTGGGCTCGCTACTGGTGCTGTTGTGGCAAGGTTTCTACACCTTCGATGACTTCACCATGGCGGTGACGCCCGACCTGACTCTGGCCAACTTCGCTGCGCTGTTTCAGCCGTCGAACTTCGACATCATCTTGCGCACCCTGAGCATGGCCATCGTGGTCTCGATCGCCAGCGCCATCGTCGCGTTCCCGATTGCCTACTACATGGCGCGCTACACCACCGGCAAGACCAAGGCGTTTTTCTACATCGCGGTGATGATGCCGATGTGGGCCAGTTACATCGTCAAGGCCTACGCCTGGACGCTGCTGCTGGCCAAGGGCGGCGTGGCGCAGTGGTTCGTTCAGCACTTGGGGCTGGAGCCGGTGCTGCAGTTCATCCTGGGGATTCCCGGGGTCGGTGGCAGCACCTTGTCGACCTCGCACCTGGGGCGGTTCATGGTGTTCGTCTACATCTGGCTGCCGTTCATGATCCTGCCGATCCAGGCCTCGCTGGAACGCTTGCCGCCGTCGTTACTGCAAGCCTCCGCCGACCTCGGGGCCAAGCCGCGCCAGACTTTCATGCAGGTGATTCTGCCGCTGTCGGTTCCGGGGATTGCCGCCGGTTCGATCTTCACGTTTTCGCTGACCCTGGGCGACTTCATCGTGCCGCAGCTGGTGGGCCCGCCTGGCTACTTCGTCGGCAGCATGGTCTACGCGCAACAGGGCGCCATCGGCAACATGCCGATGGCCGCAGCGTTCACGCTGGTGCCGATCGTGCTGATCGCCATTTACCTGTCCATCGTCAAACGTCTGGGGGCCTTCGATGCACTCTGAGAAAGCATCCATAGGGCTGAAAATCGCAGCCTGGGGCGGGTTGGTGTTCCTGCACTTCCCGATCCTGATCATCTTCCTCTACGCCTTCAACACCGAAGACGCGGCGTTCAGCTTTCCACCGAAAGGCTTCACGCTGCACTGGTTCAGCGTGGCATTTTCCCGGCCGGACGTGCTGGAAGCGATCAAGCTGTCGTTGCAGATCGCGGCCATCGCCACGCTGATCGCCATGGTGCTCGGCACCCTCGCTTCCGCTGCGCTGTACCGCCGGGACTTCTTCGGCAAACAGGGCATTTCGCTGATGCTGATCCTGCCGATTGCATTGCCGGGGATCATCACCGGGATCGCGCTGCTGGCGACCTTCAAGACGCTGGGGATCGAGCCGGGGATGTTCACCATCATCGTCGGCCACGCGACCTTCTGCGTGGTGATCGTCTACAACAACGTCATCGCCCGTCTGCGCCGCACCTCACACAGTCTGATCGAGGCGTCGATGGACCTCGGCGCCGACGGCTGGCAGACCTTCCGCTACATCATCCTGCCGAACCTCGGCTCGGCGTTGCTCGCCGGCGGCATGCTGGCGTTTGCGCTGTCGTTCGACGAAATCATCGTCACCACCTTCACCGCCGGCCATGAACGCACCTTGCCGCTGTGGTTGCTCAACCAGTTGAGCCGCCCACGGGACGTACCCGTGACCAACGTCGTGGCGATGCTCGTGATGCTGGTGACCATGCTGCCGATCCTCGGCGCCTACTACCTGACCCGGGGTGGCGAGAGCGTGGCCGGCAGCGGCGGCAAATGATTTCCCTGACCTTTCCCACCCTGAATTTGCAGTAGAAAGAGGACAACAACATGCAAACCAAACTCTTGATCAACGGCCAACTGGTCAACGGCGAAGGCCCCGCGCAACCGGTGCTCAACCCGGCGCGCGGCGAAGTGCTGGTGGAAATCAACGAGGCCACCGAGGCCCAGGTCGATGCCGCCGTCCGCGCTGCGGACAGTGCCTTCGCCGAATGGTCGCAGACCACGCCGAAAGACCGTTCGCTGCTGCTGCTCAAACTCGCCGACGCCATCGAAGCCCACGGCGAAGAGTTGGCCAAACTGGAATCGGACAACTGCGGCAAACCCTACAGCGCCGCGCTGAATGACGAGATCCCGGCGATTGCCGATGTGTTCCGTTTCTTCGCCGGCGCCAGCCGTTGCATGAGCGGTTCGGCCGGCGGCGAATACCTGCCCGGCCACACCTCGATGATCCGCCGCGACCCGGTGGGCGTAATCGCCTCCATCGCGCCGTGGAACTACCCGCTGATGATGGTCGCCTGGAAAATCGCCCCGGCCCTCGCCGCCGGTAATACCGTGGTGCTCAAGCCGTCGGAACAAACCCCGCTGACCGCGTTGCGTCTGGCCGAACTGGCGTCGGATATTTTCCCGGCCGGTGTACTCAATCTGGTGTTCGGTCGTGGGCCGAGCGTGGGCAGCCCGTTGGTAACTCATCCGAAAGTGCGCATGGTCTCGCTGACCGGCTCCATCGCCACCGGTTCGAACATCATTTCCAGCACCGCCGACAGCGTCAAACGCATGCACATGGAACTGGGCGGCAAGGCCCCGGTGATCATCTTCGACGACGCCGACATTGATGCGGCGGTCGAAGGTATTCGCACCTTCGGCTTCTACAACGCCGGCCAGGATTGCACCGCCGCGTGCCGGATCTACGCCCAGCAAGGTATCTACGACAAGTTCGTCGAGAAGCTCGGTGCAGCGGTTCGCAGCATCAAGTACGGCTTGCAGGATGATCCGTCGACCGAACTGGGACCGCTGATCACCGCCCAGCATCGCGACCGCGTGGCCGGGTTTGTCGAACGCGCCGTGGCGCAACCGCACATTCGCTTGATCACTGGCGGCAAGGCTGTCGAAGGCAGTGGTTTCTTCTTCGAGCCGACCGTTTTGGCCGACGCGCAACAGGACGATGAGATCGTCCGCCGCGAAGTGTTCGGGCCGGTGGTGTCGGTGACCAAGTTCACCGATGAGGCTCAGGCGCTGGAGTGGGCCAACGATTCGGACTACGGCCTGGCGTCCTCGGTGTGGACAGCGGATGTCGGACGTGCGCATCGACTGTCTGCGCGGTTGCAGTACGGCTGCACTTGGGTGAATACGCACTTCATGCTCGTCAGCGAAATGCCCCACGGCGGTCAGAAACTGTCCGGCTACGGCAAGGACATGTCCATGTACGGGCTGGAGGACTACACCACGGTTCGGCATGTGATGTTCAAGCACTAAAAGCATCGCCAGCAGGCTGGCTCCAACAGATTCAATACAGTCCTCGTGGGAGCCAGCCTGCTGGCGATGGCGTCACCTCGGTTTCAGGAAGGAAACCGGCATTACGCACCACCAGGCATTCAAAACAATAACTACCGATCCGGGCGGCGTCTTCATGGCCCCGCCACGGTTTCGGCCATCCGAAATCTGCCGATTTCACGGAGCAAACACACATGAGTGCATCACCCGATCTCTCAGCCGCCGTTGCCGACAGCGATGCCGAACAACTGCGCCAACTGGGTTACACCTCCAACTTCAACCGCAGCATGAGCCTGTGGGAAAACTTCGCGCTGGGCTTCACTTATCTGTCACCGGTCGTAGGGGTTTATACCCTGTTCGGCCTGTGCCTGGCCGCTGGCGGGCCGCCGATGTTCTGGGCCTATTTGCTGGTCGGTTGCGGTCAATTGCTGGTGTGCCTGATCTTCGGCGAAGTGGTGTCGCAGTTCCCGATTTCCGGTGGCGTTTATCCTTGGGCACGTCGCCTGGTCGGCAAGAAATGGGCATGGATGGTCGGCTGGATCTACTCCATCGCCCTGTGCGTGACCATCGCCGCCGTTGCGGTCGGCGCCGGCCCGTACCTCGCGGCCATGCTGGGTTTTGAGCCGAGCAACAACACCAACATCGTCATCGCCCTGGTGCTGACGCTGTTCGCCACCCTGGTGAACCTCAGCGGCACCAAAGTGCTGGCGCGGATCGCCATGTTCGGTTTCCTCTGCGAACTGGTGGGCGCGGTGATCGTCGGCGTGTACCTGCTGATTTTCGAGCGCCACCAGCCGATCAGCGTGCTGTTCAACACTTTCGACATCAGCGTCGACGGGTCCTATCTGCCGGCCTTCCTCACCGCGTCGCTGGCGGGGATGTTCCTCTACTACGGCTTCGAAGCCTGCGGCGATGTAGCCGAAGAAACCCCGAACCCGAGCAAGAAAATCCCGGTGGCCATGCGCATGACCATCTACATCGGCGGCATCGCGGCGATGTTCGCCTGCCTCGCGCTGATCCTCGCCGTGCCGGACATGCAAGCGGTGATCAACGGCACCGACAAGGACCCGGTCACCACCATCCTCAACAACGCCTTCGGCCCGGTCGGTTCGAAAGTGGTGATGGGCGTGGTGATGATTTCCTTCATCTCCTGCGTCATCAGCTTGCAAGCTGCGGCGAGTCGTCTGCTGTATTCCTACGCTCGCGATGAAATGGTCATCGGCAGCCGACTGCTGAAAAAGATTTCTCCTACGACTCAGGTGCCGGTTGCGGCGCTGTTCGTGTCCGGCGTCCTGCCCGGCCTGATCATCGCCCTCGGCTTCTTCCTGCAAGACGCCGTGGCGACCATCGTCAGCTTCGCGGCCATCGGCATCTACCTCGCATTCCAGATGATCGTCCTCGCCGCCCTGTACGCCCGCAGCAAAGGCTGGAAACCCAGCGGCAAATTCACCCTCGGCGCGTGGGGCTGGCCGGTGAACATCGGCGCGCTGGTGTATGGCGTCGGCGCAATCATCAACATGGCCTGGCCACGTACCCCGGATGCCGCGTGGTACATCAACTACGCGATGGTGCTGAGCACGGCGATCGTGATTGGTCTGGGACTGGTTTATATGTGGATCGGCAAGCCGTATGACCATGGGAAGGCGCCGGCTGGGGATGCCTGGAAAGTTAGTCGCTAAGAAAAACAGCCCCGGATTTATCACAATTTCGGGGCTGATTTCTTTCAGCGTCAGTTACTCGCTTCCTACAGACCGAACCCTCAGCATTCAGTCCCCTTTCCTACGAATGGCGTCGGCAGAGTAGACTTGGCGCCGCTAGCGCCTGACCGATAGGCTTTACCCCGTCGCTGCCCAATCAGCGGCCCGGGGTCGAAGCCGGTACATCATCAACATGGCGCAACTGCGTCCTCCATAGAAACCGAGGCTTTTTTGCCTTTCGGATTCGCGTTATGGCGGACCGTGTGGCGCGGGCCTCTCGGCTTCCATGTTGATCGAGAATGTTCCGACTTCGAACGCCGCACGGTTCGCCACCCAAATCTGTCGAAGGATTAGTGGCGGCTCTCATTTCAACATGGAGCAGAAATTGACTATGCACGCGCCAAATTCACCAGAGACCCAGACGCACTTTATCCCTACGGTTTTCACCCGCCACAACCGCTTCCTCCACGCCCTCCTGCTTGATCATCAAGCCTGGTTCTGTGCTCAAGATCTGGGCCGCATGATGGGCCATCCCTTGAACCCACGCGTCACGCTCAAACTCGACCCCGACCAACGCCGCACCGTTCGGCTGCGCAAGTACGGCAAAGTTGTCGAGACACCGATGGTCAGCGAATCCGGCATGTACGCGCTGCTCGTCCACCATTTCATCCCGGAAAACCGCAACCTTCGGCAATGGCTGAGCAATGAGGTGATTCCCATCCTGCGGGAAACCAGCTCAGCAACAGCGGAAAACTGCCCAAGCCTGAGCTCGGTGCATTGGGCAGGCGTCACCGTGCCGCTGTTGCACTGGCAACAACAGGCTTGGGTGAAATGGCGTGATATGCCGGAGTTGGTGCTCGGTCAGCAGCCCTATCAGGTATCGGGGACATGTAGCTGACGGCCTCACTTGGCCCAATGAAAAAAGGGGCGGACTCCAGAGTCAGCCCCTTCAATGTTCACCATCAACCTCGACACATTTCTGAGCGAGTCCCTAACTGATGCGCAACGCCATCCCCGCACTTCAGCCCATTCTAGAAATCATCCCGAGTGACGAGAATTTTGCTGAAGACTACCTGCAAAAACTCGTCAAACAATGTGCGGTTGCCGAGCATCTGCACGCAATCCATGTCGGCATCGCCGACGCTGACGCGGGTAAGTTGATTGATCTGGCCACCGTGAAAGCCAAATGGCTTTCACGGTGAACCTCCTGTTTCAAAACCGCGAAACACTCCTCATCGCATCCACCAGATACCGCATCGCAATCCGGTCGCTCTCCGACAACTCCCGGTAACGCTCCACCAGTTTCAGTTCGTCGGGACTGAGCCGGCGTCTTCGCCGGACGTTGGAGAGGCAGGGAAAGATGCCTAACATTTCGGTGATGCCTTGTCCTTTTGTCATGGACGATGTCCTTTTCCAGTACGTCAGAAATTTCTCGAAAACCGCATCGCCCTGCTCCTTTAAGCAGCGATTTGAGCCCTGCCGGTCGGATGGGTCGTGACCGGCGATGCCCATAGAATAGAAATTAAATCGGCGCTGAAAAGCTGTTTTTAGAGTAATTAGTCGAAAAAAGCAGATATGCCCTATAAATCAGAAAAGTCTGTGAGATAAATAACCGTAACGTCTTGTTTCATTGAGACGCTGTCGCCGTGCTATCAATGAATTTTGCAAAATCGGCGAACCGATTAAGCTAGCGGGCATCTGTTACTAGTCCGTAGCGTTTGGCCGAAGGCTTGTCCGAACCGTAATTTCTGATCCAGTACGTGCCAGGAACGGCGCGGGATTGTCCACGACAGGTTGTATTTATGCACCGCAGGAATTTGCTCAAAGCGTCCATGGCCATTGCGGCTTACACCGGCCTTTCCGCCTCCGGCCTGCTCGCCGCACGCGCCTGGGCCGCCTCTGGCGGTGCCGCCGACGGTGAAGCCCAGGCCTTCGACTTCGAAACGCTGAAGCGCCAGGCCAAACAACTGGCCGGCAGCGCTTATCAGGACACCAAACAGGTGCTGCCGCCGACCCTGGCGACCATGACCCCGCAAAACTTCAATGCGATCCGCTACGACGGCGAGCATTCGCTGTGGAAGGAGAACAAGGGTCAGCTCGATGTGCAGTTCTTCCACGTCGGCATGGGTTTCCGTCAGCCGGTGCGCATGTACAGCGTCGATCCCAAGACCCGCACGGCCCGCGAGGTGCATTTCCGCCCTCAGCTGTTCAACTATGAGAACACCTCGGTCGACACCCAGCAGCTCAAGGGCGATCTGGGGTTTGCCGGTTTCAAGCTGTTCAAGGCGCCGGAACTGGATCGGCATGACGTGGTGTCGTTCCTCGGCGCCAGCTACTTCCGCGCGGTGGATGCCACTGGCCAATATGGCCTCTCCGCCCGTGGCCTGGCCGTGGACACCTACGCCAAGAAACGCGAAGAATTCCCTGACTTCACCAAGTTCTGGTTCGAGACGCCGGGTCAGAACGCGACCCGCTTTGTGGTCTACGCCCTGCTCGACTCGCCGAGCGCGACCGGTGCCTATCGTTTCGACATCGATTGCCAGGCCGAACGCGTGGTAATGGAAGTCGACGCCCACATCAACGCCCGCGCCGCCATCGAACAATTGGGCATCGCGCCGATGACCAGCATGTTCAGCTGCGGCACCCACGAGCGCCGGATGTGCGACACCATTCACCCGCAAATCCATGACTCGGATCGTCTGGCCATGTGGCGCGGCAACGGCGAGTGGATCTGCCGCCCGCTGAACAACCCGGCGACCCTGCAATTCAACGCCTTCGCCGACACCGATCCGAAAGGGTTCGGTCTGGTGCAGACCGACCACGAATTCGCCAACTATCAGGACACCGTCGACTGGTACAGCAAACGTCCGAGCCTGTGGGTAGAACCTACAACCGCGTGGGGCGAAGGCTCTATCGATCTGCTGGAAATTCCTACAACCGGCGAAACCCTGGACAACATCGTTGCGTTCTGGACGCCGAAGAAACCGGTAGCCGCCGGCGATTCGCTGAACTACGGCTACAAGCTCTACTGGAGCGCCCTGCCGCCGGTCGGCACGCCGCTGGCGCGGGTGCATGCGACTCGCTCGGGCATGGGTGGATTCGTCGAAGGCTGGGCACCGGGCGAGCATTACCCTCCGGTCTGGGCCCGTCGCTTTGCTGTGGACTTCACCGGTGGCGGCCTGGATCGCCTGCCGCAGGGCACCGGGATCGAACCGGTGGTGACTTGCTCCAACGGCAAGGTGCAGGATTTCAGCGTGCTGGTGCTGGATGACATCAAGGGTTACCGGATTCTGTTCGACTGGTACCCGACCAATGACAGCGTGGAGCCGGTTGAGCTGCGACTGTTCATACGCACCAATGACCGCACGCTGAGCGAGACCTGGTTGTACCAGTACTTCCCGCCAGCGCCGGACAAGCGCAAGTATCCTTGATGTTTTGAGGCGCCAGCGCGGGCCTCTTCGCGAGCAAGCCCGCTCCCACATTGGATCTGGTTCGATCACACAGCGTGTGACCGACACGGAGCCAGGGTGGGAGCGGGCTTGCTCGCGAAAGCGTCAGAATATTCAACATCGGATGGAAGGCACCGCGTCAGGTCAGTGGGCAATACAGATGAATGTCTTTGGGCTCTTGATCAAACAACTCAGGATCCGGGTGATCAACCAACCGGCAACCCTGGCGCTGATAGAACTCCACGGTATTGCGCGACTCGGTCGCCGAGACATACAGCGCCTCGGCGCCGATCCTCCGACCATGGGCGCAGGCCAGGGCAAACAATCGCCCGCCAAGCCCCTGCCCACGCAAGGCACGGCTGATGTGCAGAAACTTCAACTGCCGCATGTTCAGACCCTGATTGTGAATAACCCGGTTATCCACAACCACCGCTGCCACCAGTGTCTCGCCATCGAAAATCCCGTGTAGCCAACCGCCACTGCGCCAGCATTTTTCCAATATCCGCGCATTCTCCTCCGCCTCCCCTTCGGGCCACCCGCGCATGTCGAAACGCGCCGGATACAGAACCAGCTCACCGTTTTCCACGCGATAACATTCCTCGACCAGTTCACTGCGGTCGATCAGCGCCAGCAGCGGCAAGTCGGATTCCGTCAACTCTCGTTCGATCAACATGCGATCCATTCCTTTGCATTTCAAACGATAGGCAAGAAAAAACCCGCCTTTTCAATGGCGGGTTTTATAGGCGCTGCGACAGGCCGGATCAATCCCGCAGATCAGACTCATGAATCGGCTGATCACGATGGGTCGCACGTTGATACTGCGCCGGCCACACCGCTTTGCGGCCGCCCAGGTCATCGTCGGCGTGCAGCGGCCAGTACGGATCACGCAGCAGCTCACGGGCAAGGAAGATGATGTCGGCCTGACAGGTTCGCAGGATGTGCTCGGCCTGGGCCGGCTCGGTAATCATTCCCACGGTCCCGGTGGCGATGCCTGACTCCTTGCGCACCCGTTCGGCGAAGCGCGTCTGATATCCCGGACCCACGGGGATTTCGGCGTTGGCTGCCGTGCCGCCCGATGAGACATCGATCAAATCAGCCCCCAAGGCTTTCAGGCGTCGCGCCAGCTCCACGGTTTCATCCGGGTTCCAGCCGTCCTCGACCCAGTCGGTAGCCGACAGGCGCACAAACACCGGCAGTTCTTCCGGCCACACGGCGCGCACCGCTTCGGTCACTTGCAGCACCAGACGAATACGATTTTCGAACGAACCACCGTACTGGTCGCGGCGCTGATTGCTCAGCGGCGACAGAAACTGGTGCAACAGATAACCGTGCGCCGCATGCACCTCGACCACACTGAAACCAGCGGTCAGCGCGCGTTTGGCCGCGGCCACGAAGTCCTGAATGACTTGGGCGATCTGACTCTCATCCAGCTGTTTCGGTTGGGTGTGTTGTGGGTCGAAGGCAATCGGCGAAGGCCCGACCGGCGTCCAGCCACCATCCTCCGGTTTCACGCTGCCATGCTTGCCGATCCATGGCCGATGGGTGCTGGCCTTGCGCCCGGCGTGGGCCAGTTGAATGCCGGCCACTGCGCCTTGGGCGGTGATGAAACGGGTGATGCGTTGCAACGGTGCGATCTGTTCGTCGTTCCACAGGCCCAAGTCTTCAGCGGTGATCCGCCCGTCGGCCGTGATTGCCGTGGCTTCGGTGAATACCAGGCCAGCGCCCCCCACGGCACGGCTGCCGAGGTGCACCAGATGCCAGTCGTTGGCCAGGCCATCGACGCTGGAGTACTGGCACATGGGCGACACGGCGATGCGGTTGGGCAGGGTCAGTTGGCGAAGGGTAAAGGGTTCAAGCAGCAGACTCATGGGGCACCTCTCAAATCAGTGGGCAGGCTCCAGGGTTCTGTTTGAAAAGTCGACGAGTGACAGGAAAAAGATGCAGCACCCGCCCCCGCGGGCAAAAAATTCGACAAGACGTCACAAGGCCAATCAAGCAGTGCTTAGAGCCTAGTCGACATCCGGGGATGAGGGAGGGTTCAGAGTAATTCTGTGTATGTAAGTCCGCCTGCGCGAGCTTGCTCGCGAAGGCGTCAACGCGGTTCGATGTGGGCAATCATCAGTTGCACGGTCTCATTGCCGCGGAACTCGTTGAGATCGAGCTTGTACGCCAGTTCGACCCATTTGATCGTCGGGTTCGGCCAGATATCACGATCGATGCCGAAGGCGATGCCATCCAGCTTCACCGAGCCGCATTCGGTTTTCAGCACCACTTTAAGGTGCCGCTCGCCGACCACTCGCTGCTCGACCAACTGGAACACGCCATGAAACAGCGGCTCCGGGAAATGCTGGCCCCACGGCCCGGCGTGACGCAGGGCCCGAGCCAGTTCCAGATGAAACTCCTCGACCGCCAGCGTGCCGTCCGACAGCAGGCGCCCGGTCAGGTCTTCTTCGCGAAGCTGTCTACGCACCTCGGCGTCAAATGCCTCGGCGAACAACGGAAAATTCTCCTGCGGCAAAGTCAGGCCTGCCGCCATCGCGTGACCGCCGTACTTGGCGATCAGATCCGGATGCTGCGCCGCGACCACGCTCAGCGCATCACGAATATGAAAGCCCTGAACCGAACGCCCAGAGCCCTTGAGCAGACCGTCACCGGCATCGGCGAAGGCGATGGTCGGGCGGAAGTAACGCTCCTTCATCCGCGAAGCCAGAATACCGATGACACCCTGATGCCATTCCGGATCAAACAGGCACAATCCGAACGGCATCGACTCGACCGGCAAGTCCTTGAGCTGGGCCAGCGCTTCACGCTGCATGCCTTGCTCGATGGATTTGCGATCCTGATTCATGCCGTCCAGTTGTGCGGCCATTTCCCGGGCCAGCGCAGGGTCGTGGGTCAGCAGGCATTCGATGCCCAGGCTCATGTCATCCAGACGCCCCGCCGCGTTCAGGCGCGGGCCGACGATGAAACCGAGATCGGTAGAGGTAATGCGCGAACCCTCTCGCTTGGCCACTTCCAGGATCGCCTTGATCCCCGGCCGCGCACGTCCGGCGCGAATCCGTTCCAGCCCCTGGTGCACCAGAATCCGGTTGTTGGCATCCAGCGGCACCACGTCGGCAACGCTGCCCAGTGCTACCAGATCCAGCAGCTCGCCGATGTTCGGTTGCGGCTTGTTCTCGTACCAGCCAAGGCCGCGCAAGCGTGCGCGCAAGGCCATCAACACATAGAAAATCACCCCGACCCCGGCCAGCGCCTTACTCGGAAACTCGCAGCCGGGCTGGTTCGGATTGACCAGCGCATCTGCTTGCGGCAGCTCATCGCCGGGCAAGTGGTGGTCAGTAATCAAAACCTTCAGGCCATGGCGCTTCGCGGCCGCGACACCTTCAACGCTGGAAATACCGTTGTCGACGGTGATCAGCAACTGCGGCTCGCGGGTCATTGCAACTTCGACGATTTCCGGAGTCAGGCCGTAGCCGTATTCGAAGCGGTTGGGCACCAGATAATCGACGTGTGCCGCGCCCAGCAGGCGCAAGCCGAGCACGCCCACGGTGCTGGCCGTCGCGCCGTCAGCGTCGAAGTCACCGACGATCAGGATCCGCTGACGCTGCTCCAGCGCCGTCACCAGCAGATCAACCGCCGCATCGATCCCTTTGAGCTGCTGGAACGGAATCAGCCGCGCCAGGCTCTTGTCCAGCTCCGCTTCGGACTGCACGCCCCGCGCCGCGTACAGGCGGGTCAGCAGGGGTGGCAGTTCACCGAGAAACGGCAGAGTGGCGGGCAACGGGCGAGGATCGATACGCATGGGGTGACAGAAGCTTCTCTTGAATACGTGGGATTTTTCGGGAGTAGCGCGGACTTAACCGCGCTCGCCTTGCAGCCAGGTGAGCTGGACTTCGTGCTGGCCACGGTCGTCGGTGACGAAGATCGTGCCTTCGCTGATCATCACGTCCCACTTGATGACGCGGGGCATGTCCTTGGCCAGGGTTTCCAGCACTTCCTGCGGAACAGCGGCAATGTTGACGTTCTTCAGGTTTTTGATCGCCGGAATCACCTTGCCTTCCCAGACGCGCAGGCTGCCGTAGGCCAGCAGGCTGGTGCGTTCGGTGCGGCGCGAGCACCAGGTCAGGCGATCGGCGTCCGGCTGGCCGACTTCGATCCAGTGCAGGACGCGGTCGTCCAGGCTCTTTTCCCACAACGCAGGTTCATCCACGTCCGACAGACCACGCCCGAACGACAGTTGCTCGTTGTACCAGAGCGCGTAGGCCAACAGCCGCACGGTCATGCGTTCTTCGGTTTCCGAAGGATGGCGGGCGATGGTCTGCTTCACGTTCTCGTAGACGCTGCGGTCGAGGTCGGTGAGGTTCAGTTCGAATTTGTAGGTAGTGGACGGCTGGGCCATGAACGGGCTTCTTGATACGAGGAAAGTCGGCAAGTCTAACCGATGCTGTAGGCAATCCACGAATTGATGGCGATCAACCTTGCGCGACTGACAGCCGGCTATGTTAAAACGCTGTATCTGCTCAGCCTTGTCCTACAGGATCTCGCATGCCGTTCGCCAACAAACCGCTCAGCGGTCTGAAAGTCATTGAATTGGGTACTTTGATTGCCGGGCCGTTTGCCTCGCGCATCTGCGGCGAATTCGGCGCCGAAGTGATCAAGATCGAGTCGCCGGACGGCGGGGATCCGTTGCGCAAATGGCGCAAGCTGTATGAAGGGACTTCGTTGTGGTGGTTCGTCCAGGCGCGCAACAAAAAGTCCCTGACGCTGAACCTCAAACACCCCGATGGCCTGGCGATCCTGAAAAAACTGCTGGGTGAAGCCGACATCCTGATCGAGAACTTCCGCCCCGGCGTGCTGGAAAAACTCGGCCTGGGCTGGGAAACTCTGCACGCGCTGAACCCGAAACTGGTGATGGTGCGCCTGTCCGGTTTCGGCCAGACCGGGCCAATGAAGGATCAGCCAGGTTTCGGTGCGGTCGGCGAATCCATGGGCGGCCTGCGCTACATCACCGGTTTCGAAGACCGCCCGCCGGTGCGCACCGGAATTTCCATCGGCGATTCGATTGCGGCTTTGTGGGGAGTGATCGGCGCGTTGATGGCCTTGCGTCATCGCGAGGTCAACGGCGGTCTCGGCCAGGTGGTCGATGTGGCGCTGTACGAAGCGATCTTCGCCATGATGGAAAGCATGGTGCCGGAGTTCGATGTGTTCGGCTTCATTCGCGAGCGTACCGGCAACATCATGCCGGGCATCACCCCGTCCTCGATCCACACCAGCGCCGACGGCAAACACGTGCAGATCGGCGCCAACGGCGATGCAATCTTCAAGCGCTTCATGCTGATCATCGGCCGTGAAGATCTGGCAAACGACCCGGCGCTGGCCAGCAACGACGGGCGCGACAGCCGTCGTGACGAGTTGTATGGGGTGATCGATCGCTGGGTCAATTCGCTGCCGCTGCAAACCGTGCTGGATCTGCTGAATCAGGCCGAAGTACCGGCCAGCCGGATCTTCAGTGCCGAAGACATGTTCAACGATCCGCAATACCTGGCCCGGGAAATGTTCCTCCACGCCAAATTGCCGGACGGCAAACCTTTCAAGATGCCGGGCATCGTGCCGAAACTCTCTGAGACACCCGGCACGTCCGAATGGGTCGGACCGCAGCTCGGTGAGCACAATGCGCAGGTACTCCACGATCTTGGCTACGACGAGAAGCAGATCGCCCGGCTGCGCGAAGACGGAGCCATCTGAGCTGAAGCCCCTGATGCCCTCGGCCTCGAACCGCGCCCACCATTGGTGGACCTGGCGGTTGTTCGGCCTGCTGTTCCTGATGGTACTGCCAGCGTGGGCGCAGGCCAAACCGACGCTGATCTGGCTGTTGCGCGACCTGCCGCCACTGACGATCTTCGAGGGTCCGAAAAAGGGCCAGGGCGTTATCGATCAATTGATGCCAATGCTCATTGCCGGCATGCCGCAATACGAACACACCTTGCTGCGGGTCAATCGCGCCCGTGGCACTCAAATGCTGCATGAACATCCCTTCGCCTGCGATCCTTCGCTGATCTGGAACAGGGAGCGGGCGCAATGGATCGCCTTCTCCATCCCTGCGTTTCGCGCTGTCAGCAATGGCCTGGTGGTGCGTCAGAGAGATCGCGAAGTGCTGAAGCCGTTTCTGGTCGACGATGAAGTCGACCTGTCGGCATTTCTGGCCAACGGCGAGCGAAAAGTCGGCGTGGTAGCCGAGCGCAGTTATGGCGAGTACATCGATACATTGCTGCATCAGGCACCGAGCGGCGCGCTGACGCCCCATTACGGCAACGATGCGCTCAGCAGCCTGCTGTCGATGCAGCGCCTGGGACGTTTGCAGGTGGTGCTGGGTTACTGGCCGGAAATCCGTTATCAGGCGCGCCAGGCCGAGATCACCGAGGACGAACTGCTGTTCTTCCCGATTCGCGGCACGGGCAAGTACCTGTCGGGCCATGTCGGCTGCACCGACACCACGGCGGGTCGCCAGGCGATCACCGAGATCAATCAGCTGTTGCGCACCCTGCCCCACGATCATCTCAACCAGCTCTACGCCGATTGGCTCGACCCCGAAAGGCGTCAGGATTATCTGGAACAGGCGCGGATTTTCTTCCAGCGACAAGCCGCGCAGTGAAATCCGGGCAAAAAGAAACCCCGAGAAGTGGGGAGACGACTCGGGGTTAAACGTGGCCTGTATCAAAGACCCGTAGCAGCAAGCGACAAGCACCGGAGCACAATGCTTGCTCCTGCTGTTACCGGGTCTGACCGACCTGGATGCAGGAAGGTTCCCACAAATGAAAAATCAGTTTCAGAGGGCCGGGTGCTTGTCGAGGGCTGCGTTTCGCAACGCGGCGATCACACAGGGTTCCAGCCGGCCTTCGGCAATCAGGATGTCACGGTGCAGACCGTCGACCACATCTGTCAGTTGACGCTTGTCGCTCAATTGCGCCTGATTGAATTCGCGCTCCACCACGATCGCGCCGCTGCCGTTCTTCAAGGTCACCAGGCATTCGCCATGGCGACCCCGAGGGGTCAACGTCACTTGATACGGGCTCAGAGCCTCACCGAGCAATAGACTGATACTTTCCATCTCGATCTCCACTCAATAGTCCGAAAACACAGTGCCTGGGGCGTGTTCACAGTAAATGACCACCGGCCCGAGAGGAAAGTTCTGCTTGTCGCCGGCCTCTCCCGGAGCGTCACCGGCCTATCGGAGCATGCAGGGTGAAGATGACAGGAAAATAACCATGGGGGTTCAAGCGTCCACGCAATTCCGGTGGCTTGTCATGTAGGTGTCCAGCAGACTCCTCATCAACACCGCCGACACCGGCGTGTGCAGGCGGCCCAGCAAGGTGATCCCGTGTTCGCCGAGCAAGGTTTCCAGCTCTTGCAGCAGGCTGGGTGTCACGGCCCCCAGCAGAATCATCGCCCGCGCGTCCTGCCGCTCGGCCAGATGCCGGATCAGCGCCAACCCGTCCCCGTTCTGCAATTGTGGATTGCACAGGGTGATGTCGACCGCCCCGCGACGTTCCAGTGACCGCTTTGCCGAACCCAGCGACGGCGCGGTCAGCACATCATAGATACCGATGGCGTTGAGCATCTGGTGCAACGCCATCAGCTGGAACGGATTGGGTTCTAGAATCAGGATCTTGAGCGAGCGCATGGGACGACCTCTGGAGCGGCAATCGCGGATTCACGCCGCAGTGGCCTGTCACTCTAGGGCAGTCGTCCTAAGCCTCCCATCAGAAAAGGAATCGCGGTTTATAGGACTTTTCCCATCTTTAATGCAGACATTGACACCCGCTCTCCTTCCTCCGCTCGGTGATGTCCGTCCAGCCACCCAGCAGGCCACGCAGTTTTCCATCCGCACTGTAAAACGGCACCGTCCATTGGTAGATCTGACGGGGGCCGCTCTTGAACACCAGCTGCCGTTTGCTGAAACGTGTTTTACGAGTGCCCAACTGCGCCATGAATTCTTCGTGCAGCATCAGTGCCGTGGCCTGCGGAAGTGCATCGATCTCGAACAGCATCCGGCCCTGTACCTGTTCCAGCCGAACCGACAGCGCATCTTCATAACTGCGATTGCACATGATCAACCGCCCCTGCAGATCGCGAACGAATACGGGATCGGGCATCGCATCGATCAATGCATGTTGGAAAGCCAGTTGATCACTTAGATCCTTTTCAGCCGCCCGTCGCTGCTTTACCTCGGCCGCCAAACGGCGGTTCCACAGCAAGGGCAATAGCCCGAACACCCCAAGCGCACCCATCGCCCAACACCCCCACTTGATCAGGAGCGAGCCGATCGAGGGAACCGGAGCGGGAGCAATGCCATCCAGCCATTTCAGGCGCATGGCACGCAGTTCGGCCGCCGAGAAAGCGCCCAATGCCTTGTTGAGGATGCTCACAAGCTCAGGCAGCCCTTTGCGTACCGCCAGATGATCCGCCTCCCACTTGCCCTCCACCAGACCACCGACCTTGAGCAGGCCCGAGGGAAACAGCTGAGCCCCGATCTCGTTCTCGATGGTGGCGTAGGCCTCGCCACTCTCGACCAGCGCTCGCGCCTCGGCATACGTTTTCACCGAGCGGATCTGGATCGACGGGTAGTCACGTCGAATGCTGTCCTCCAGCGCATGCCGGGCCGGCAGGACCAATACCCGCTTTGCCAGCGCTTCGAACGACTGTATCGCCGGTTCGCCCGAATGACCGACGAATACCCAGCCGGCTCCGCCGAACGCGTGACTGAAGTCCAGGAATGCCTTGCGCTCGTCGTTCATCGCCAGGGTCGTGCTGATATCGGCCACGCCACTCTGAAGCCGTTCCAGCATGTGATCGGTGGAAAACGACTCCTGATGGACGAACTGCAATCCGGTCATGGCGCTGATATGCGTGAGCACATCGTTGTTCAAGCCGCTCCAATGACCATGTTCATCCTGAAACAGATACAACGGGTACTGCACCGAGGCGACCGTCACTCTGGGGTTATCTCGAATCCACTGTCGCTCATGCTCATCCAGCTCGATAGGCTGAACGGTTGTCACCCCATCGGAATGCCTCGCCAGATGGGCCGCTTCGGTCCACTGCGACACCCCGAACATCGCCCACACACACAACCAGCACAGCGCCGGTTTCAATCCTGAAAAAAACCGCATTGCCACATCCTTCGTCATCGACTCACCCGTCCTTCGTGGGTGAAACCCGGGCAGTGTGGCATGCATAAACAAGAAAGCCCGTCAGGAGACGGGCTTCAAAATGTGACAGCTTTGCGGGCTTAGAGGGGCTTGCCTCGGTTGCCATGCTGACTGACAAAGGCTTGCACGGCTTTCAGCTCATTCGGCAGGACGGTGCAGCGCTCTTCTCTCTCAAACAAATCAGAAAGATGTGCAGGTAGTTCGAGAGCTTTTCCTACACCGGCTTTCTCCACCGCGTCCGGGAACTTGACCGGATGCGCCGTGCCCAGAATCACCATCGGGATGTCCAGGCTGCGACGGCATTCGCGCGCGGCTTTCACGCCAATGGCGGTGTGCGGATCCAGCACTTCACCGGTCTGCTCGTAGACTTCGGCGATGGTTTCGCAGGTTTGCGCATCGTCCACGGCCAGCGAGTCGAACAGTTTGCGTGCTTCGGTCCAGCGTTCCTGTTCGACGCTGAAACCGCCGCCCTGCTTGAACGAATCCATCAGCCCGGCAATCGCCGCGCCGTTGCGACCGTGCAGGTCGAACAGCAGGCGTTCGAAGTTCGACGAGACCATGATGTCCATCGACGGCGACAGCGTGGCGTGCAGGGTTTCCTTGACGTACTGGTTGCCACTCATGAAGCGGTGCAGGATGTCGTTGCGGTTGGTGGCGACGATCAGCTGGTTGATCGGCAGGCCCATGTTGCGCGCCAGATAGCCGGCGAAGATGTCGCCAAAGTTGCCGGTCGGCACCGAGAACGACACCGAACGCGCCGGGCCGCCCAATTGCAGGGCCGCGTGGAAGTAGTAAACGATCTGGGCCATGATCCGCGCCCAGTTGATCGAGTTCACTGCAACCAGGCGGGTGCCCTTGAGGAAGCTCTGGTCGGCGAAGCTGGCCTTGACCATTTCCTGGCAGTCATCGAAGTTGCCTTCGATGGCGATGTTGTGGATGTTCTCACCGAGGATGGTGGTCATCTGCCGACGCTGCACTTCGGACACGCGGTTGTGCGGGTGCAGAATGAAGATGTCGACGTTTTCGCAGTGCTTGCAGCCTTCGATGGCGGCCGAACCGGTGTCACCGGAGGTGGCGCCGACGATGACCACGCGCTCGCCGCGTTTTTCCAGCACGTAGTCGAGCAAGCGACCGAGCAGTTGCAGGGCGAAGTCCTTGAACGCCAGGGTCGGGCCGTGGAACAGCTCCAGCACCCATTCGTTGCCGTTCAACTGACGCAGCGGCGCAACGGCGTTGTGGGCGAACACACCGTAGGTTTCTTCAAGAATCTTTTTGAAATCGGCGTCCGGAATGCTGCCGGTGACGAACGGGCGCATGACGCGGAAGGCCAGCTCGTGATACGGCAGGCCGGCCCAGGAAGCGATTTCTTCCTGGGTGAAACGTGGCAGGTTTTCCGGGACGTACAGACCGCCGTCGGTGGCGAGACCGGCCAGCAGGACGTCTTCGAAATTCAGGGCCGGTGCCTGGCCGCGGGTACTGATGTAACGCATGACTGACTCCAATGGACAGTGTTCACGACACCGGCCCCGCTGGCGGGACCGGTGAAGGAGATCGGCTTAGTTCAAGTGCTCGACACGAATCCGCACAACCGGACCGACCACGCCCGCGAGCGCTTCGAGGGCGGCGATAGCGTCGTTGATGTGCTGTTCCAGCACGCGGTGGGTCAGCAGGATCATCGGCACCAGGCCGTCGTGTTCCTCGACTTCCTTCTGCATGATCGACTCGATGTTGATGCCGCGCTCCGAGAGGATGCTCGCCACCTGAGCGAGTACGCCCGGATGGTCCTTGGCCTGAATGCGCAGGTAGTAGGCGCTTTCGCAGGCTTCGATCGGCAGGATCGGATGGGCCGACAGCGAGTCCGGCTGGAAGGCCAGGTGCGGCACGCGGTTTTCCGGATCGGACGTCATGGCGCGAACCACGTCCACCAGATCCGCGATCACCGACGAAGCGGTCGGCTCCATGCCGGCGCCGGCGCCGTAGAACAGGGTCGAACCGGCAGCGTCACCGTTGACCATCACCGCGTTCATCACACCGTTGACGTTGGCGATCAGGCGATCGGCCGGGATCAGCGTCGGGTGTACGCGCAGCTCGATACCGGCGGCGGTGCTGCGTGCCACGCCCAGATGCTTGATGCGGTAGCCCAGCGCTTCGGCGTAATTCACGTCGGCGGTGGTCAGCTTGGTGATGCCTTCGGTGTAAGCCTTGTCGAACTGCAGCGGAACACCGAATGCGATCGACGCCAGGATCGTCAGCTTGTGCGCCGCGTCGATGCCTTCGACGTCGAAAGTCGGATCAGCTTCGGCGTAACCCAGCGCTTGCGCCTCGGCCAGCACGTCTTCGAAGGTGCGACCCTTCTCGCGCATTTCGGTGAGGATGAAGTTGCCGGTGCCGTTGATGATCCCGGCGACCCAGTTGATACGGTTGGCGGACAGGCCTTCACGGATCGCCTTGATCACCGGAATGCCGCCGGCTACCGCCGCTTCGAACGCCACGATCACGCCTTTCTCGCGTGCCTTGGCGAAAATTTCATTACCGTGAACGGCAATCAGAGCCTTGTTCGCGGTGACCACATGCTTGCCATTCTCGATGGCCTTGAGTACCAGCTCGCGGGCAACGGTGTAGCCGCCCATCAGCTCTATGACGATGTCGATCTCAGGGTTCGTGGCCACTTCGAAGACATCGTTGGTAATCGCAATACCGGTCGTCTGGAACTGAGGCTTTGGCGTGCGCATGGCAATTTGTGCCACTTCGATTCCACGCCCGGCACGACGAGCAATTTCCTCGGCGTTGCGCTGAAGTACGTTGAAGGTTCCGCCACCGACGGTCCCTAACCCACAGATGCCTACTTTGACCGGTTTCACTGTGAACTCCCCATAAAACGGCCGACGCGAGGCCGGCCGTGAAAACAACCGCAGGTTCGCGGCTCTCTGTTGATGGCCCGGCAATCCTGCCGCCGGACCACGCTCGTCAACGCCTGAGCGTGACGATGCGAATTACTTCGCGCCCAGCGCCAGTTTGGCGACTTGTGGCGCAGGCTGGTAGCCCGGAATGACTTGTCCGTCAGCCAAAACGATGGCCGGTGTGCCATTCACGCCGATCGACTGACCGAGGGCGAACTGTTTGGAAACCGGGTTATCGCACTTGGCGGCCTTGATTTCCTTGCCATCGACCATTTTGTCCATGGCCGCTTTCTTGTCTTTCGAGCACCACACCGCTTGCAGCTGTTCGTCACCCGGCGAATTCAGGCCCTGACGCGGGAACGCGACGTAACGCACTTCGATGCCACGCTTGTTCAGCTCGGGCACTTCAGCGTGCAGCTTGTGGCAGTACGGGCAAGTGGTGTCGGTAAAAACGGTGATGTGCGACTTGGTTTCACCCACGGCCGGGTAAACCACGGTCTCGGCTACCGGGATCGCATTGATCAGTTTGGAAATGCCCAGGCGCTCGGTCTTCTCGGTCAGGTTGACCGGTTTGCCGTCCTTGAGCTGGAACATGTAGCCCTGAACGATGTACTGGCCGTCGGCGCTGGCGTAGAGCACGCGACTGCCCTTGAGCTTGACTTCGTACAGGCCTGGCAGCGGACTGGCGGTGATGGTATCGACCGGCACGTCGAGCTGGAGGTTTTCCAGGCTTTGGCGAATCGCTTTGTCGGCCGCGTCATCGGCGACGGCAAAGGTGCTGACCAACGCAATGGCTGCGGCGGCGAAAATCTGGGTCAGACGCATGAGAACTCCTGAAGGCGGACAAATGGAACGATCAGAACGCCCGTGCCGGAACACCGGGTCATAACCGCCCATCGTGCAAACCGGCAAAGCCTACCACATAAGGCTCCCGTGGCCGAATGCGCCTGTCGCAAGACAAACGGCGCTCAGCCGCGCGGGTGATGTTTGGCATGCAGATCCTGCAAACGTGCCCGGGCGACGTGAGTGTAGATCTGCGTGGTCGACAGGTCGCTGTGGCCCAACAGCATCTGCACCACCCGCAAGTCGGCGCCATGGTTGAGCAGGTGGGTGGCAAACGCGTGACGCAAGGTGTGCGGCGACAGTGACTTGCCGATCCCGGCGACCTTGGCCTGATGCTTGATTCGATGCCAGAAGGTCTGGCGAGTCATCTGCTCGCCGCGCTGACTGGGAAACAGCACATCGCTCGGGCGACCGCCGAGCAGCTCGCCGCGACCGTCACGCAGGTAGCGCTCGACCCAGACAATCGCCTCCTCGCCCATCGGCACCAGCCGCTCCTTGCTGCCCTTGCCCATCACCCGCAACACGCCCTGACGCAGGTTGACCTGTTCCAGCGTCAGGCTGATCAGCTCGGTGACACGCAGGCCGCAGGCATACAAGACTTCGAGCATGGCGCGATCGCGCTGGCCGATGGCTTCGCTCAAGTCCGGCGCCTTCAGCAGCGCTTCGACGTCGGCTTCCGACAGGGATTTGGGCAGCGGCCGACCGAGTTGTGGCATATCCACGCGCAAAGTCGGATCAACCGAAATCAGTTTTTCCCGCAGCAGATAGCGATAAAAACCACGCACACCGGAGAGAAATCGCGCGGTGGAACGAGGTTTGTAGTTCTGTTCCAGACGCCAGGCCAGGTGATCGAGGATCAGTTCTCGACCGGCATTGACCAGTTCGAGACCTTTGTCCTGCAACCAGCCGTTGAACAGCGCGAGATCACTGCGGTAGGCGTCGCGAGTGTTGTCGGAGAG
This sequence comes from Pseudomonas sp. B40(2017), assembly GCF_002112855.1. NCBI lineage: Bacteria > Pseudomonadati > Pseudomonadota > Gammaproteobacteria > Pseudomonadales > Pseudomonadaceae > Pseudomonas > Pseudomonas sp. B40(2017). The sequence continues at coordinate 368,154 of NZ_NEIT01000005.1, read as the reverse complement.
ACCTTTTTCCAGCCAGAGGGCGTCGAGAAACTGGTCGATCAGTGGGTGGTCGATGGCAGGCATGGGCGCTCAAGACACGCAGGTTTGGCACTGCGCGCAAATAAAGAGTGAACGGTTGAAATGGCCGCTAGTCTTTCATAGCCCGCTATTTCAAGGAACAGGGAGCTTCAATGAACGAGCAGCAAATTCTGTTGGCTTTCGGTGGTATCGGCGCTGCCGCACTGGGCTGCCAATGGCTCGCCTGGCGCCTGAAGCTGCCGGCGATTCTGTTTCTGCTGCTGACCGGCATTCTGGCGGGCCCCGTGCTGGGCTGGCTCGACCCACAGGAAATGTTCGGCCCGTTGCTGATGCCATTGGTGTCGCTGGCGGTGGCACTGATTCTGTTTGAAGGCAGCCTGACCCTGCACCTGTCGGAATGGCGCGAGATCGGCAGCGTCGTGCATCGACTGGTCACAATCGGTGCCCTTTCGACCTGGGTAGTGATTGCGGTCGCGACGCACTGGCTGCTGGGTTTCGACTGGCTGTTGGCGATCCTGTTCGGCAGCCTGACCCTGGTTACCGGGCCAACCGTGATCGTGCCGATGCTGCGCGTGGTGCGGCCGAAGGCTTCGATCGCCAACATCCTGCGCTGGGAAGGGATTGTGATCGACCCGATCGGCGCGCTGCTCGCGGTGGTGGTCTACAGCTTCATCATCGCCCGGGCCGAAGGCCACGGCCTGGAACAGAGTCTGCTGACCTTCGGCGGGGTGATTGTCTGCGGCAGTGGGTTCGGCGTTGCCGGTGGCTGGCTGCTCGGCACGATCATCCGACGCCAATGGCTACCGGAGTATTTGCACAATCTGGCATCGCTCGCCGCGGTGCTGGGGATATTCATCGCTGCCAACCAGGCTATGCACGAATCCGGGCTGTTGGCGGTGACACTGATGGGCATGTGGCTGGCGAACATGAAGGGTGTGGATGTGCGGCACATCCTGCACTTCAAGGAAAACCTCAGCGTGTTGCTGATTTCCGGGCTGTTCATTCTGCTGGCGGCCCGACTGGATCTGAACGCGTTGATCGGTCTCGGGCCGCTGGTGTTGATCCTGTTGCTGGTGATTCAGCTGATCGCCCGACCGTTGAACGTGGTGCTGAGCACCGCCGGTTCGAGCCTGAGTTGGCGTGAACGTGCGCTGTTGTGCTGGATTGCCCCGCGCGGGATTGTCGCGGCGGCGGTCTCGGCGATCTTTGCGATTCGCCTGGATGAAGCGGGCCATGAAGGCGCGCTGTTGCTGGTGCCACTGACCTTCGCGGTGATCATCGGCACCGTCGTGCTGCAAAGTGCAACCGCCCGGCCACTGGCGCGTTTGTTGAAGGTGGCGGAGCCTGCGCCCAGTGGCTTCCTTATCGTCGGGGCGAACGGGCCTGCGCGCCTGCTCGGCAAGTCGCTGCAACAGCTGGGCAACCGGGTGCTGCTAACAGATTCAAGTTGGGAAAACATCCGGGCGGCGCGCATGGATGGCTTGCCGACCTACTTCGGCAATCCGGCCTCGCAGCACGCCGATGCGCATCTGGACCTGGTCGGACTGGGGCATTTGCTGGCGCTGTCACCGTCGGGCGAACTCAATACGCTGGCGGCCATGCGCTTTCGTCATGACTTTGGCCATCAGCGGTTGTTCGGGCTGGCCAGCGGTCAGGAAAGCCGGCGCAGCGACAAGCACCGTGCCAGCCTCGAACATCGCGGCAACCAACTGGGGAGCGAGGCGCTGACTTACGCCAGACTGGCCAGCCAACTCGGGCAAGGTGCCGATCTTTACAGCACGACGCTGACGGACGGGTTTGGCTGGGACAATTACCGTGCGCTGCATGGCAATCGCGCGACGCTGCTGTTCATGCGCGATGACAGCGGCTGGGTACATGTCGTGACGCCGGAAACCGTGCTAAAGCCGGGACCGGGGTGGACGCTGGTGGCGCTGATTCAGCCGGAGAGCGTCAGCGCCTGACAGACCGAATCGCGGGCAAGCCCGCTCCCACAGTGTCCATGTCGAACACATCATCAGCGGACAACACAAAACGCGTGGGAGCGGGCTTGCCCGCGAATGCCGCGGCTCGGTGCTGGATCAGGCCGCGAAACCCGGCAGCACCGGCACCGGACGCTTGTCATCATCGATGGCAACAAAGCTGAACTGCCCGTGAATGGCTTTCTCACGACCGTCGCAGCTCATGCTTTCAACGAACACTTCCACCTCGACCTTGAGGCTGGTGTTGCCGACCTTGATCACCCGCCCAACCAGTTCGACGATGGAGCCTGCCGGGATCGCATGATTGAAATCGATGCGATCGGTCGACACTGTCACCAGCGGCAAACGGCAGAAGCGCGTGGCGGTGATGAAGGACACTTCGTCCATCCAGGCCAACGCAGTGCCGCCGAACAGGGTGTTGTGGTGGTTGGTGGTCGGCGGGAAAACCGCCTTGGTCACGCGGGTCACCGAGAGTTCGGTGCGGCGTTCGATTTCTTGCTCGCGAGGGGTCATGGGTCAGGCCTGAAACAGAAATGCGGTGGATAAATTGCGGGCAACAAAAAAGCAGCCCGTAGGCTGCTTTTTTCTGCATCGGAAGCTGGACTTAAGCCAGTTTTTCCTTGATGCGAGCTGCTTTACCCGACAGGTCGCGCAGGTAGTACAGCTTGGCTTTACGTACGTCACCGCGACGCTTGACAGCCATGCTGTCGATTTGCGGGGAGTAGGTCTGGAAAGTACGTTCTACGCCAACACCGTTGGAGATTTTACGAACGGTGAACGCACTGTTCACGCCGCGGTTACGCTTGGCGATGACAACGCCTTCGAACGCTTGCAGACGGGAACGATCGCCTTCCTTCACTTTCACCTGAACGACGATGGTGTCGCCTGGGGCAAAGGTAGGGATTTCTTTGGTCATCTGCTCTGCTTCGAGTGCAAGGATGATTTTGTTGGTCATGCTGTGCTCCTAAGGTAAATCGTCTGATCTACCATCGATACGTTGTTAACTATCGTCCCGCTCGCGGATGTATTCCTCGAGCAGCTTCTTCTCTTCTCCAGAAAGCGAGCGGCTTTCCAGAAGATCGGCGCGTCGTTCATAGGTCCTACCAAGGGACTGCTGTAAACGCCAACGCCGGATATGCGCGTGATTGCCACTCAGCAACACGTCGGGAACACGCTGATCCGCATACACCTCAGGTCGGGTGTAGTGCGGGCAATCCAGCAGACCATCCGTAAAGGAATCTTCCTCAGCGGAATCCGCATGCCCTAAAGCTCCGGGCAGCAGTCGTGTAACCGCATCGATCATGACCATGGCCGGCAGCTCGCCGCCAGACAACACATAGTCACCAATCGACCACTCTTCATCGACATGAGCCTCAATAAAGCGCTCGTCAATGCCTTCATAGCGACCGGCAATCAGGATCAATGCATCCGATTTCGCCAGTTCGCGTACCGCCGACTGAGTCAGTTGACGGCCTTGGGGGGACAGGTAAATCACCTTCGCCGCCTCCCCGGCTGCTGCCTTGGCCTGAACCAGAGCATCTTCCAGGGGCTTGATCTTCATCACCATGCCCGGACCACCGCCAAACGGGCGATCGTCCACAGTGTGATGTCGATCCGTCGTGTAATCCCGCGGATTCCAACAGGTCAGCTGCAAGAGCCCCTGTTTGACCGCACGACTGGTAATGCCGTACTCACTGATGGCCGAGAACATCTCGGGGAACAGCGTAATGACGTCTACGCGCAGGCTGGCCATTGCTTAGAAGTCCGCGTCCCATTCCACCCTCATCACGCCTGCTTCCAGGTCGATTGCCAGCACGCATTGCTCCGTATAGGGCAACAACCGCTCGCGATCATCCAGGCTGCCAACGCAGGGCTTGACCACCAATACATCGTTCGCGCCGGTCTCCAACAGGTGATCAACCTTGCCGAACAATTGTTCGTCCTGGTTGATGACGCTCAGACCTTCCAACTGGTACCAGTAGTACTCGTCGGCGGTCAGGTCGGGCAAAAGGCTTCGCGGGATGCAAATCTCGTAACCGCTCAGAAGACGGGCTTCATCGCGATCGTCGAGGCCTTTGAGCTTCACAACCAGATCCTTTTGAGTGGATCGGCCGCTGACCAGCTCGACCTGTTTCACCACGCCTTCGCGCCGAAGCGTCCAGTTGCGATAGCCCAACAGGTTTTCAATCGGATCGGTAAAGGAAAAGACCTTCACCTCGCCGCGAACGCCGTGAACCGAAAAAATCTTGCCGACAACGATCAGGTCATCAGCTTTTTCTGGCGTCGCGCTCATACTGCTCAGGCTGCAGCCTTGGCAGATTCCTTCAGCAACTGAGCAACACGCTCAGAAGGCTGTGCACCAACGCTCAGCCAGTAGGCAACGCGCTCTTGGTTCACGGACAGACGGATTTCCTGACCACGGGCAACAGGGTTGAAGAAGCCAACCTGTTCTTTGTGGGAACCGTCACGCGGGTTGCGGGAGTCGGTTACGGTCAGGTGGTAAAACGGGCGCTTTTTGGAGCCGCCAAGGGCAAGACGGATTGTTAGCATGTGAACATCGTTCCTGTAGTCGGTGCTGCAAATCTAAATGCACAGCGGGCATGGGTGCCCGAAAGGCCGCATATTCTAAGGAATATCCGGACTTTTGCAAATGACTTTTTCCGGCGCCCGTGGCATGCCGTGCAGATTTGCATATGGGGCCGTCGTTCAAAACGGCCAGTCAGCTCCCGCCGAGTGCGGGTTTGCTGTGGATCCCGCTTCCTTGCGGGACTGCGCCGGTGCGACGACCGGCGAGTTCTTTTACATCTTTGGCATGCCGCCGCCGGGCAACATTCCGCCCATGCCGCGCATCATTTTCGCCATTCCGCCCTTGGCGGAGAATTTCTTCATCATCTTCTGCATCTGCTTGTGCTGCTTGATCAAGCGACCGATGTCCTGCACCTGGGTGCCGGAACCCATGGCGATCCGACGCTTGCGCGAACCGCTGATCAGCTCAGGGTCGCGGCGCTCGGCCGGGGTCATGGAATTGATGATGGCTTCCATCTGTTTGAACTGCTTCTCTGCGGCGCTCTGGGCATTGCCCATTTGCGAGAGATTGACACCGCCGATGCTCGGCAGCTTGTCCATGAGCCCGCCGAGGCCGCCCATGTTCTTCATCTGTTGCAGCTGATCACGGAAGTCTTCGAGGTCGAAGCCCTTGCCCTTCTTCAGCTTCTTGGCAAGCTTGTCGGCCTTGTCCTTGTCGAGGGTCGCTTCAGCCTGTTCGATCAGGCTGAGCACGTCGCCCATGCCGAGGATTCGCGAGGCGATACGCTCAGGGTGGAACGGATCGAGCGCTTCGCTCTTCTCGCCCATACCGATGAACTTGATCGGCTTGCCGGTGATCGCGCGAACGGACAGCGCGGCACCGCCACGGGCATCACCGTCGACCTTGGTCAGGATCACACCGGTCAGCGGCAGCGCATCACCGAAGGCCTTGGCCGTGTTGGCCGCGTCCTGACCGGTCATGGCGTCGACCACGAACAGGGTTTCAACCGGATTGATCGCGGCATGCAGCGCCTTGATCTCGCCCATCATCTCTTCATCGATGTGCAGACGACCGGCGGTGTCGACGATGACCACGTCGATGAATTTCAGTTTTGCTTCTTTAATAGCTGCGCTGGCGATGTCGACCGGTTTCTGGCTCAGGTCGGACGGGAAGAACGTCACGCCGATGTCGTTGGCCAGGGTTTCCAGCTGTTTAATAGCAGCAGGACGGTAGATGTCCGCCGACACGACCATGACCGACTTTTTCTTGCGCTCTTTAAGGAAGCGCGCCAGTTTGCCGGCGGTGGTGGTTTTACCCGCGCCCTGCAGACCGGCCATCAGAATGACGGCGGGCGGCACGGCGCTCAGGTTCAGGTCTTCGTTGGCCGCGCCCATCAGGCTTTCGAGTTCGGCCTGGACGATCTTCACAAACGCCTGGCCCGGCGTCAGGCTGCGCGACACCTCGGTGCCGACAGCGCGCTCCTTGACCGAATTGACGAAGTCCTTGACCACCGGCAGGGCGACGTCGGCCTCGAGCAACGCCATGCGCACTTCGCGCAGGGTGTCTTTGATATTGTCCTCGGTCAGCTTCGCCTTGCCGGTGACATGGCGCAGCGTCTGCGAGAGACGGTCGGTTAAGTTTTCAAACATTGCGCGATCCTTTCAGGCCCTGTGTAGACCGGGATAATGGCGGCCCAGACCGGAATCAACATGTGCTCGGCGAGCCTGCGGCGTGGGCAGGTCGCGGATTATAGCGAAGACTGCGGCTGGCGGACACCTCGCTGTCAGCTTGCCGGTCTTTCGTGCAACGGCGGTTCTATGCCAAACTCAGCCCCTTTCGGGCTTGCCTAACAGGATTTATGCTCCCCTTGTCACCGAGTTTGCTGACCACCCTCGCCGCCGCCCTTCTCTACGCCGCTGCGACCCTCTATCAGGGCACCCGCCTGGCCACTGGCGCCAAGGCCAACAAGCGCCTGCTGGTCTCGCTCGGCGTTCTCGCCGTGCTGGCCCACAGCGCCAGCCTGCTTACGCATTTATTGACGCCGATCGGTCTGGGCCTGGATTTCTTCAGCGCTTCGAGCCTGATCGCTGCGGCGGTCATTGCCCTGACCCTGCTCGCCTGCTCGCGGATTCCGGTGGAAAACCTGCTGGTGCTGCTGTTCCCGCTGGGTGCGATCACGGTGCTGCTGGCGCAGTTCGCGCCGGCCGGTACGGTGCAGATCATCGATGAAGAACCGGGCATCCTCGCGCACATCCTGTTGTCGATCCTCGCCTACGGCATGTTCACCATCGCGGTGTTCCAGGCCTTGTTGCTGCTGGTGCAGGATCATCAGCTCAAGCACAAGCACCCGTCCGGGCTGATCAAGAACTTCCCGCCACTGCAAACCATGGAAAGCCTGCTGTTCGGCTTCCTCTGGGCTGGCTGGACGCTGCTGTCGCTGTCGTTGATCTCCGGCTGGCTGTTCGTCGAGAACCTGTTTGCCCAGCACCTGGTGCATAAAACCCTGCTGGCCTGCCTGGCCTGGATCGTGTTCAGCGTCCTGCTGTGGGGCCGTAACCGCCTCGGCTGGCGCGGACACAAGGCAATCCGCTGGACCCTCGCCGGTTTCTGCCTGCTGATGCTCGCGTATTTCGGCAGCAAACTGGTCCGTGAATACATCCTGCACATCTGACGGGCGGCATAAATGGACGGTTTGCCCATAGGGCCGATGCTCGCGGTATTTGTCCTGCTGATTCTCTGGTCAGGGCTGTTTACCGCCGTCGAAGCGGCGCAACAGCACCTGCTCGCGCAACGCACCGCATCCCGCGCCAGCGACAAGCCCCTGGCCAAGCTCAGCTTCCCGCTCGACAGCCTGATCCTCTGCAATACCCTGTGCCGCGCCCTCGCCGTTATTCTGGCCACGCTGCTGGCAATCTTTCTCTGTGAAGAAAACGGCCCCTGGGCGGCTTGCCTTGGCGCCGGCGCCCTGCTGCTGGTTTTTGCCGACTATTTCCCCCGCGCCCTCGCCCAGCGTTATCCGGATGCGGTGCTGTCGTTCGGCAATACGCTGCTGACAGTACCGCTGAAGGTCGTTTACCCGCTTGCCTGGCTGCTCAGCCGCGTCAGTGGTTTGCTGATGCGCCCGTTCATCCGCAAGGCCCAGGTGGTGCAACAGAGCGAAGACGATGTGCCGGCGGAGCGTCATGATGACCCCGATCATCCAGTGCGCCCGCACCCGGTTTCGGGCATCCATGCGCTGGATAACATCACGGTCAACGACATTCTGGTGCCGCGCAGCGATGTCGACGGCATCAACCTCGACGATCCGATCGAAGAAATCACCGAGCAACTGCGCCACAACCGTCGTACTCGTCTGCCGCTGTTTCACAGCGATATCAATCAGGTCGAGGCGGTGCTCAACACCCGGCAGGTCCGCCATTTGCTGGACAATGGCAACCTGACCCGCGAAGCCTTGCTGGCGGCCAGTTACGAGCCCTACTTCGTTCCCGAAAGCACCCCGCTGCAACTGCAGCTGCTGAACTTCCACAAGCAGCAGCGGCGGCTGGGCATGGTGGTGGACGAGTACGGCGAAGTGCTGGGGATTGTCACCCTGGAAGACATTCTCGAAGAGATCGTCGGCGAATTCGAAAGCGAGCACAGCCTCGACAACCCGCACATCCACCCACAAGCCGATGGCCGCATGGTGATCGACGGCGCCGCGTCGATCCGCGAACTGAACAAATGCCTGGGCTGGCACCTGCCCAGCGACGGCCCCCGGACCCTCAACGGCCTGGTGACCGAAGCGCTGGAAACCATCCCGGAAAGCGCGGTCTGCCTGAAGATCGGCCGCTACCGGCTGGAGATTCTCGAAACCGAAGAGAACCGGGTGAGCAAGGTGCTGATCTGGCACACCTCTTCCGCTCCGGCGCTGGTCACGGCCCGCTAGGCAGCCCCTTGTTCAATCGTTAGCCACCTTCCTATAATCGCGGGGCTTACCCAAGCCCCGCCGAACCGCGTGCTTACCCCGCACCCGACTGGTTCCGGCCGGTTCATCGGCAATATCCGCATCACACCGACGACTGTTCCTACCTGAAGCAGCGATCGCGCCTCATCCCACATCCCTGGGTGTTCGACCATAATAATTCGCTCCAACGGAGCTCATGACTGTCAGGGATCACCGCATGACGACCAGTACCGCTTACAGCGACACCACGCCCGCCCAACCGACCAACTCCGCCACCCGCGTGGCCACCGCGAGTTTCATCGGCACGGCCATCGAGTTCTACGATTTCTACGTCTACGCCACCGCTGCCGCGCTGGTGATCGGGCCGGTGTTCTTCCCGCAGACCTCCGGCACGGCGCAGATGCTCTCCGCCTTCCTGACCTTCGGCATCGCCTTCCTTGCACGACCGCTGGGCTCGGCGCTGTTCGGCCACTTCGGCGACCGCATCGGCCGTAAATCCACGCTGGTGGCCTCACTGCTGCTGATGGGTGTCTGCACCACGCTGATCGGCGTGCTGCCGGGTTATGACAGTATCGGCGCCTGGGCACCGATCCTGCTCTGCGTGCTGCGCTTCGGCCAGGGCCTGGGATTGGGGGGCGAATGGGGTGGCGCGGCGCTGCTGGCGACCGAAAACGCCCCGAAAGGCAAACGGGCGTGGTTCGGCATGTTCCCGCAACTCGGCCCGTCGATTGGTTTTCTGGCTGCCAACGGTCTGTTCCTGACGTTGGCCATGAGCCTGAGCGACGATCAATTCCGCAGCTGGGGCTGGCGGATTCCGTTCCTGCTCAGCGCCGTGCTGGTGATGGTCGGGCTGTACGTGCGCCTCAAGCTTCACGAAACCCCGGTGTTCGCCAATGCCATCGCCCGTCAGGAACGAGTGAAAGTGCCGCTGGTCGAGCTGTTCAGCCAATACTGGGCACCGACGTTGCTGGGCGCCGCCGCCATGGTGGTGTGTTACGCGCTGTTCTACATCTCGACCGTGTTTTCCCTGAGCTATGGCGTATCCACATTGGGTTACAGCCGCGAGACTTTCCTCGGACTGCTGTGCTTCGCGGTGCTGTTCATGGCGGCCGCGACGCCGCTGTCGGCATGGGCCAGTGATCGTTACGGACGCAAACCGGTGCTGATCGTCGGCGGTGTGCTGGCGATTCTTTCCGGATTTCTGATGGAGCCGTTGCTGACTCAGGGATCGACCTGGGGCGTGGCCCTGTTCCTGTGCATCGAGCTGTTCCTGATGGGCGTGACATTCGCCCCGATGGGCGCTCTGCTGCCGGAACTGTTCCCGACGCACGTGCGGTATACCGGCGCATCGGCGGCCTACAACCTCGGCGGGATTGTCGGGGCCTCGGCGGCACCGTTCTTCGCGCAGAAACTGGTGGCGATGGGCGGTTTGAGTTACGTCGGCGGGTATGTGTCGGCGGCCGCGGTGCTCAGCCTGATCGCTGTGCTGTGCCTGAAGGAGACGCGCAATAACGACCTGAATCAGGTGGTGTAAGCGCAAAGATCGCTCCCGCGCGGGCGGGAGCGATCAGATGGCGTGATTACAGCTCTACAACAACAGCCTGGGAAGCACGGGTCGCTTTGGCACGAGCAGCTTCAATCGACTCGTCGCGGGCCAGTGCAACACCCATGCGGCGCTGACCGTTGACTTCAGGCTTGCCAAACAGACGCAGCGCGGTATCCGGCTCGCTCAGTGCAGCACCGAGGTTGGCGAATGCAGTCTGGGTCGACTGGCCTTCCACCAGAATCACCGCTGAAGCCGATGGGCCGAACTGACGGATCAGCGGCACCGGCAGGCCGAGGATCGCCCGGGCGTGCAGGGCGAACTGCGACAGGTCCTGAGAAATCAGGGTTACCAGACCAGTGTCGTGCGGGCGCGGCGACACTTCGCTGAACCACACCTGATCGCCCTTGATGAAAAGCTCGACGCCGAACAGGCCACGGCCGCCCAACGCTTCGGTCACGGCTTTGGCAACGCGCTCGGATTCAGCCAGCGCCACCGGGCTCATGGCCTGTGGCTGCCAGGATTCCTGATAGTCGCCCTTCTCCTGACGGTGGCCGACCGGAGCACAGAACGTCGTGCCGCCGACGTGACGCACGGTCAGCAGAGTGATTTCGTAGTCGAAATCGATGAAGCCTTCGATGATCACCCGACCTTTGCCGGCGCGACCACCCTCTTGCGCGTAATCCCAGGCTTTCTGCACGTCATCGGCGCTGCGCAGCAGGCTCTGGCCCTTGCCCGACGAACTCATCACCGGTTTTACGACGCACGGAAAGCCGAGGTCCTGAACGGCCTTGCTGTAATCCTCGAAGGTGTCGGCGAAGTGGTACGGCGAAGTCGGCAGGTCCAGCTCTTCGGCAGCCAGACGACGGATGCCTTCGCGGTTCATGGTCAGTTGCGCGGCGCGAGCGGTCGGGATCACGGTGAAGCCTTCGGCTTCCAGTTCGACCAGAGTGGCGGTGGCGATGGCTTCGATTTCCGGCACGATGAAGTGCGGCTTCTCAGCTTCGATCACGGCACGCAGGGCGGCGCCGTCGAGCATGTTGATCACGTGGCTGCGATGGGCAACCTGCATGGCCGGCGCATTGGCGTAACGGTCAACGGCGATCACTTCAACGCCCAGGCGTTGCAGCTCGATTACCACTTCCTTGCCCAACTCACCACAGCCACACAGCAATACGCGGGTCGCGGTCGGCGACAATGGAGTTCCGATACGGGTCATCTCAGGTCCTCAAAGAAGCGGATCATCGAGGAAAGCAACGCCAGACGCGCTTTCCATGGGGAGAAAGCGCGGCATTTTACATGAACCTGAGGGTTTGGCTTCAGCCGGCGACAGCCTGTTTGCGTTCGCGCCAGGCCATGATCAGCCAGACGGCGGTAACACCGGCGAACTTCGAGGCCAGCGCGGTGATGAGCACCGGCGGTGTCAGCAGGTCGATCATGCCAAAGAAGATGAAGGTATCAAGCGGAATGCTCAGCGCCGAACTGATCCACAAGCGGTCGCGCAACGGGCGCTTGGTAATGGTGAACACCAGCCAGTCGATGCACTCGGAGACCGCGAATGCCGTGGCGCTGGCCAGCGCAATCGACGGATCGGACGTGACATAGGACAGCACCAGCGCTGCCAGCATCGCCACGATCGCGCCATGACCGAAACGGGTCTGCACCATGTCGCGCAGCACGAACACCAGCCCGCCCCAGGCCGACCAGATGATGTCCAGGTGCGGCGCAGTGGAAAAGGCGAAGTTGATCAGCACGACGCTGCTGATGTAAGCGATGAGGAAAATCATGGGCGTGACCTGTCAATTTGGCGCACAGGTTACTTCAGCCCTTCGATGGCGCCAATCAAATCGGTTATTGCCCTGGCGTTTTGCCGATCATCCAGACCAGGCCACTGGCCTTCGCCCGCTCATGGCAGAGCCCGAGTACAACCCGGCGTTCATCATTGGTCATACGGCTCCAGCGAGTGATCTCCTCGACCGTGCGCTGACAACCGGTGCAAATGTCGTCCTCGTCCAGCGCGCAAATGCTCACGCACGGCGAGGCGACAGGTCTTTCCGGGGTTGTCATTCTTCCTGCTCGACCAGATCGCGCGCATAGCGCTGGGAGTTATGCACATAGTGCGCGGCACTGGCTTCGAGCATCTTCTTCTGCGGCTCGGTCAGTTCGCGCACCACCTTGCCCGGCGAGCCCATCACCAGCGAGCCGTCAGGAATTTCCTTGCCTTCGCCGATCAGCGAATTGGCGCCGATGATGCAGTTCTTGCCGATCTTCGCGCCGTTGAGGATGACCGCGTTGATGCCAATCAGGCTGTAGTCGCCGACCGTGCAGCCGTGGAGCATGGCGTTGTGGCCGATGGTCACGCCGGTGCCGATGGTCAGCGGATAGCCCATGTCGGTGTGCATCACGGTGCCATCCTGCACATTGCTGTTCTTGCCGATCAGGATCAGTTCGTTGTCGCCCCGCAACACGGCGTTGAACCAGACGTTGGCGCCCTCTTCCAGTCTGACCTTGCCCACCAGCACGGCGTTGGGGGCGACCCAGCTCTGCGGATGGGTGTCGACACGGGCGTCGCCCAGGCGGTATTTCATCTTGTTTTCCTCAGGGCTCATGGTGGCTGGCCATTCGAACGATGGCTTCAGGTATTGATGAAGCTTTTGGGCGGTTGATGCAGGCTGATTCTGGCGTCATAGAGCAGGTTGATCAACTCGACGATCATGATTGCCGTCAGTCCCCAGATCTTGTATTCGCCGTAACGATAGCTCGGCACGTACCAACTGCGACCCTGATAGTCGATGCGGTGGGTGTGTTCGCGCGGATCCTTGCGGAAGAACTCCAGCGGCACACTGAACACCGCAGCGATCTCGGCATCATTGGCCTGGTATTCGACAAAATCGGGAATCACCCCGACATACGGAGTGACCTTGATGCCATGCAGGGAAATCAGCGGGCTGAGCGGACCGATCACTTCGACCAGTCCCGGCGGCAGGCCGATTTCCTCTTCGGCTTCACGCAGAGCGGTAAACACCAGGTCCGGGTCTTCCGGATCCCGACGCCCGCCCGGGAAGGCGACTTCGCCGCCGTGGGTCGAAAGCCCGCTGGCCCGCAGGGTGAGGACAAGTTCGGGTTCGTCACTGCGAGTAATCGGCACCAGGACAGCGGCCTCGGGGAAACGCGTGTCGGTCTCCAGCGTGCGCGGCGTGTGATTGCTTACCCGGTGCAGTAGCTCGTCCAGCATAAGTGTTCTCGATCGGTGCCTTACCCTGCATCATGCACCAATCATTGCGACCGCCCAACCCCCGAACGGGGGTCATGTCGCGAAACGACAACTTGCCGACTGATACCGCTGCACGCCAAGATAGGCGCAGCATTCAGGAACCCCAGCATGAAATTTTGCAGCCAGTGCGGCAACCCGGTGACCCAGCGCATTCCCGAAGGCGACTCGCGGCTGCGATTCGTCTGCGACAGCTGTCAGACGATTCACTACCAGAACCCCAATATCGTGGCCGGTTGCGTGCCGACCTGGGGCAGCAAAGTCCTGCTGTGTCGCCGCGCCATCGAGCCACGCCTCGGTTACTGGACGCTGCCCGCCGGGTTCATGGAGAACGGCGAGACCATCGAACAGGCCGCCATCCGCGAAACCGCCGAAGAAGCCTGCGCCCGGGTACGCAACCTGAGCATCTACACCCTGATCGACGTGCCGCACATCAGCCAGGTGCATGTGTTTTTCCGCGCCGAGCTGGCAGATCTGGACTTCGCCGCCGGCCCCGAAAGCCTGGAAGTACAACTGTTCGACGAAGCCGACATTCCCTGGGACGAACTGGCTTTCCGCACGGTGGGCCGTACCCTGGAATGTTTCTTCGCTGACCGGCGCGTCGAGGTCTATCCGGTTCGTTCCGAATCGATCCCGCCGCTCACTCAACCAGCCATCACTTGATTTCGACGATGGCCGGCCGATAACCGGCTTACGCAGCCCGCGACAGCGCCTGCACACTATCTATAAATAAAGTATCTGCTTCATTTCTGGGGAATCGTTTCAATGCGCTGGTTGCTTGCCCTGTTCTGCCTGTCGTTCGTCACCGTCTCCCAAGCGTCATTCGTGACCACTGTGACGCCATCGAACACCCCGCTCATCGAAAAAGTACTGGTGCTCAAATCGGCTCATCAACTGCAGTTGATCGCCGACGGCAAGCCACTCAAGAGCTATCGCATTTCCCTGGGCAAGGGCGCGAAAAAAGGCCCGAAGCTGATTGAGGGCGACAAGCGCACACCGGAAGGTTTCTATTGGATCGACTGGCGCAAGACCAGCGACAAATTCAACCTGTCGATGCACATCTCCTACCCGAACATCAGCGACTCCGCCCGCGCCCGCCGCGAAGGCGTCGAGCCTGGCGGAATGATCATGATCCACGGCACGCCGGACTCCGAGGACAATCCCGAACAACTGTTCCACACCCTGGACTGGACCGACGGCTGCATTGCCATGCGCAACGTCGACATGCGCGAAGTCTGGAACCTGGTGCCGGATGGCACGATGATCGAAATCCGCCCCTGATTCCGTAACCAGGGCACCTGTTCCCTCCGGGCCGCGAAGCGGCCCTTTCTCCTGACCATTGGTCGCCCGTAAAAAATAAATTCAAAAGATCGCAGCCTGCGGCCAGGCCTGAACGGTGATACCACTTTCACCCGCCAGAACGGCCGCAGACTGCGATCTTTTGCGTTTTACAGTCCACCTCTAATACCACTTGAAACCACCCACCTTGAAACCCTCGAAACCATAGACCTACAGGCATTTCCGACGCGTTGACATGGTATGCAAGTGGTATTAGTTTTCGCCCGACAACCGAGCGACAACAATCCTATATCAGCGCCGGAAAAGCCTTACATGAACGACCTCCACGCCCTACGTCCCGACGACTCCCAGCCGACGCCGCTGTACCTGCAACTGGCGCGCAATCTGGAAGCGGCGATCCATGCCGGCCAGTGGAAAGCCGAACAGGCGATGCCGTCGGAGCGCAGTCTCAGCGAAATGCTGGGGATTTCCCGGGTCACCGCGCGCAAGGCGCTGGAAGTCCTGCTCGATCAAGGTTTGATCCGCCGCCTGCAAGGTTCCGGCACCTTCATCACCCCACGCCTTGAACAACCGCTGTCGCGTCTGTCGGGTTTCAGCGAGATGCTGCGCCTCAAGGGCTTCGTGCCCAGCTCGCAATGGCTGGAGCGGGAAATCACCCTGCCGACCCACGAAGAATTGATCCGCCTCGGCCTGTCGCCAAACGACAAGGTCGCGCGCATGAAACGCCTGCGCAAGGCCGACGACACCGTGATGGCCATCGAGATGAGCACCCTGCCCGCCTCGATCATGCCCAAGCCACAGGTGGTGGGCGATTCCCTCTACGAACACCTCGACAGCATCGGCAAGCCGATCGTGCGCGCCTTGCAGCACATCCAGGCCATCAATGCCTCGGACGAGTTCGCCGCACTGGTCGGCATCGCCCCCGGCACCGCGATGCTGCTGATGACCCGGGTCGGCTACCTGGAAGACAACACGCCGATCGAAGTCACCGACACCTATTGCCGCAACGACTACTACGACTTTGTTGCAGAGCTTCGCCGCTGATCAGCAGCCAGGCCAAACGAGAGAAGCGAAATGTCTGAAGACAACATCCTCACCGCTGACGGCTGGATTCGCGGCCGGCTGATCCACGAACACGGCAGAGTCGTGTCGATCGAAGGCGAGCCTTGCGATCCGGCGACCAATGACTTGCCGTATCTGCTGCCGGGTTTCATCGACCTGCACGTCCACGGCGGTGGCGGCAAGGACATCATGGAGGGCGCCAGCGCCTTCGAGACCATCACCAAGACCCACGTGCGCTTCGGCACCACCTCGCTGCTGGCCACCACGATGACCGCGCCGAGTGCCGAGATTTCCAGCGTGCTCAAGGAAGTCGGCGAGTTCTGTGAACAGCGCCCGAAAGGTGCCGCCCGGGTTCTCGGCGTTCACCTCGAAGGCCCCTACATCAATCCCGGCAAACTCGGCGCACAACCGAACTTTGCCCACACCGCGTTGATGGCCGAGGTCGAAGACTATCTGGCACTGGCGCCGATTCGGGTGATCACCATCGCCCCGGAAATCGCCGGCCATGACGGTTTGATTCGTGAACTCAGCAGCCGTGGCATCCGCATGCAGATCGGTCATACCCTCGGCAGTTACGAGGAAGGCGTCGCCGCCCTCGAAGCCGGCGCCACCAGTTTCACCCACTTGTACAACGCCATGAGCCCGCTGCATCACCGCGAGCCGGGTATCGTCGGTGCGGCGCTGGCCCACGCCAAATTCGCCGAACTGATTCCGGACTTGCTGCACGTGCACCCCGGCGCGATCCGCGTGGCCCTGCGTTCGATTCCGTGCCTGTACTGCGTGACCGACTCAACAGCCGCCGCCGGCATGCCCGACGGCGAATACAAGCTCGGCAGCCACACCGTCACCAAATGCCTGGGCGGCGTGCGCCTGCCCGATGGCACCCTGGCGGGCAGCACCCTGACCATGGATCAGGCCCTGCGCAATCTGGTGAAGATCGGTCTGCCGATCGCCGAGGCCTCGCAACGTCTTTCGCAATTCCCCGCCGACTACCTCGGCATCACCGAACGCGGGCGCCTTGCACCTGGCGCCTGGGCCGACTGCGTGCGGCTGGATCGCTCACTCACACTGACCGCCGTCATGGTCGAAGGAGAAGACATTGACTTCAAAAATGCTTGAGGAGGCGCTGTCCTCATTCGAGGCCGTGCAAGCCCAACTGCAACAGCTCGACTCGCCAATGATCGAGATCGCCGGGCGCCTGCGTCGTCAACCGCCGCAAGTGGCGATGACCGTTGCCCGTGGCAGCTCCGACCATGCGGCGAGCTACTTCGCCTACCTGACCATGCAGCAACTGGGGGTTCCGGTGGCGTCGTTGCCGATGTCGGTGGTGACCATGCAACAGGCGCCCTTGAAGGTCAGCGGTCAGGTTGCGTTCGCGTTTTCCCAGTCGGGCCAGAGCCCGGATCTGGTCAACAGCCTGCGCCTGTTGCGCAAGCGTGGCGCGCTCAGTGTGTCGATGGTCAACGCCGCCGATTCGCCGCTGGAGGCTGCGTGCGAATTCAGCCTGCCATTGCTGGCCGGCACCGAAAGCAGTGTCGCCGCGACCAAGAGTTTCATCGCCACCCTCAGCGCCAGCGCCCGTCTGATCGCGCACTGGAAAGAAGACGCCGAATTGCTGGAGGCGCACAACGCCCTGCCCGAAGGCCTGCGCGAAGCCGCGCAACAGGACTGGAGCCCGGCCATCGACGCCCTGCGCGATTGCGAGCGGTTGATGGTGATTGGCCGGGGCGCCGGTTTCGCCATCGCCCAGGAAGCCGCGCTGAAATTCAAGGAAACCTCGGCGATCCAGGCCGAAGCCTTCAGCAGCGCCGAAGTCCGCCACGGCCCGATGGCCCTGATCGACGAACACTACCCGTTGCTGGTGTTCGCCCCGCGCGGCGCCGAACAGGCCGGTCTGCTGAGCCTGGCAGCCGAGATGCGTCAGCGCGGCGCCCGCGTGCTGCTGGCCGCCCCGGATGACGTGAGCGAACGCGACCTGACCCTCAGCCGTGCCGAGCACCCGGCCCTCGATCCGATCCTGGCGATCCAGAGTTTCTACGTGATGGCGGCCGGTCTGGCCGTGGCCCGTGGCATGGACCCGGATCAGCCGCGACACCTGAGCAAAGTCACCCGTACGCACTGAGTCCGAACCGAACGTTTTCCTGATGAGACCGAGCCATGCACAACAACAATAAAGAGCTGACTTTAAGCGCCCCGCTCAGCGGCCCGGTGCTCACGCTCGCCAACGTTCCGGACGCGGTGTTCGCCAGCGGCGCGATGGGCGACGGCATTGCCATCGATCCGCTGAACGACACCCTGTATTCGCCCTGCGCCGGGGTGGTGATCCACGTTGCCCGCACCGGCCATGCGCTGACCGTGCGCGCCGACAACGGCGCCGAGCTGTTGCTGCACCTCGGTCTGGACACGGTGGAGTTGCAGGGCGAAGGCTTCTCGATGCTGGTCAAGGAAGGCGCGCGGGTCAGCAATGGCCAGCCGCTGCTGCGCTATGACCTGGACAAGGTCGGCCGCCAGTGCAAAAGCCTGGTCAGCCTGCTGATCCTGACCAACAGCCAGGATTTTCAGGCGCGCCCCATCACCCTGAAAACGGTGAAGGTCGGCGAGCCGCTGCTGCACATCATCGCTCGTCACAGCACAGCGGCGAATGCAGAAGAACTCGGCGGCCCGGAAGTTCTCGGTCACGTGCAGGTTGCCCATCGCGGCGGTCTGCATGCGCGCCCGGCGGCGTTGATCCGCCAGACCGCGCAAGGGTTCAAGAGCCAGTCCCAGCTGCATTTCGCCGGCAAGTCGGCATCGTGCAACAGCCTCATCGGCTTGATGGGCCTGGCGATTGGCGAGCAGGACGAAGTGCAGGTCAGTTGCCAGGGCCCGGACGCACAGGCTGCGCTGCAAGCCTTGCTCACTGCGCTGGCCACCGCACTGCCCGAAGACCATCATGCCGCCGCACCGGTTGCCGCCGCTCCACGCAATCGCTCGGCCGAGGCTGGCGTGCTGCACGGCGTTTGCGCCGCACCGGGTCTGGTCGGCGGGCCGCTGTTTCGTCTGAACGCGATCAGCCTGCCGGCCGACACCGGCAATCATCAGCCCGAGCATCAACTACAGATTCTCGACACCGCGCTTAATCAGGTTCGCAGCGAAATCGACGGCACCCTCGTCCAGGCGAAAAAACAGCGCAATGCCGACGAGGAAGCGATCTTCGCCGCGCACCTGGCCTTGCTGGAAGACCCGGCCTTGCTCGACGCCGCCCAGCAATCGATTGAAACCGGCACGGCGGCGACCCACGCCTGGAGCCAGTCCATCGATGCGCAATGCGAAGTGCTGCAAAACACCGGCAGCCCACTGCTGGCCGAGCGCGCCAACGATCTGCGCGACCTCAGGCAACGAGTGCTGCGCGCCCTGCTCGGCGAAACCTGGCACTACGACGTGCCGGTCGGCGCCATCGTCGCCGCCCACGAACTGACGCCGTCGGACCTGCTGCAACTGAGCGCGCAAGGCGTCGCCGGTTTGTGCATGGCCGAAGGTGGCGCGACTTCCCACGTGGCCATTCTGGCTCGGGGCAAAGGCCTGCCGTGCGTGGTCGCACTGGGCTCGGCGCTGCTCGATCAAGCGCAAGACCTGTCGGTGGTCCTCGACGCCGACGGCGGTCGTCTCGAACTGACGCCGAATGCCGAGCGTCTGGCCGAAGTGCAGCAGGCGCAAATCGACCGTCAACAACGGCGCGACGCCCAGCAGGCCCAGGCCCATCTGCCGGCCGAAACCCGCAACGGCGTATGCATCGAAGTGGTCGCCAACGTAGCCTCCAGCCATGAAGCGGCGGATGCGTTTGCCAATGGCGCCGATGGCGTCGGCCTGTTGCGCACCGAATTTCTGTTCGTCGACCGCCAGACTGCGCCGGACGTCGAAGAGCAACGCGCTGCCTATCAAGCCGTGATTGATGCCATGGGCGACAAGTCGGTGATCATCCGCACCATCGACGTCGGTGGCGACAAACAACTCGATTACCTGCCGCTGCCAGTAGAGGCCAACCCGGTGCTCGGCCTGCGTGGCATTCGCCTGGCCCAGGCCCGCCCGGAAATCCTCGATCAGCAACTGCGTGCGCTGCTGCAAGTCAGCCCGTTGCAGCGTTGCCGGATCCTGCTGCCGATGGTCACCGAGGTCGACGAACTGCTGCATATCCGTCAACAGGTCAATGCGTTGTGCCTGGAACTGGGCATCAATCAACGTCCGGAAATCGGCGTGATGATCGAAGTCCCGGCCGCCGCGTTGCAGGCCGAGCAACTGGCCGAACACGCCGACTTCCTGTCCATCGGCACCAACGACCTGTCGCAATACACCCTGGCCATGGATCGCGACCACGCCGGCCTTGCCGCGCGGGTCGATGCCTTGCACCCGGCGCTGCTACGCCTGATCGCCATGACCTGCGAAGGCGCGGCGGTGCATAAACGCTGGGTCGGCGTGTGCGGCGCCCTCGCCTCGGATCCACTGGCGACGCCGGTGTTGATCGGCCTGGGCGTGACCGAACTGTCGGTGAGCCCGGTCCAGATCGGCGAAATCAAGGACCGCGTGCGCCAGCTACACGAAGCCGAATGCCAACGCCTCGCCCGGGACTTGCTCAAGCTGAGCAGCGCCGCCGCGGTGCGTCATGCCTGTCATCAACATTGGCCTCTGCGCTAACAAAAACAACAAGGACAAACGCCATGTACCAACTCTTCATCGAAGGCCTGCAACGCCTCGGCCGCGCGCTGATGCTGCCGATCGCGATCCTGCCGATCGCCGGCCTGCTGCTGCGCCTGGGCGACACTGACCTGCTGAACATCGCGATCATCCACGACGCCGGCCAGGTGATCTTCGCCAACCTGGCGATGATCTTCGCCATCGGCATCGCGGTCGGTTTCGCCCGGGACAACAACGGCACCGCCGGCCTCGCCGGGGTGATCGGTTATCTGGTGATGATCTCCACCCTCAAGGTGCTCGACGCCAGCATCAACATGGGCATGCTCGCCGGGATCGTCAGCGGCCTGATGGCCGGCGCGCTGTACAACCGCTTCAAGGACATCAAGCTGCCGGAGTACCTCGCCTTTTTCGGTGGCCGGCGTTTTGTGCCGATCGTCACCGGGTTCGCGGCGGTCGGTCTGGGCGTGGTGTTCGGCTACATCTGGCCGCCGATCCAGCACGGCATCAACAGCTTCGGCGCCTTGATGATGGAAAGCGGCAGCCTTGGCGCCTTCGTGTTTGGCGTTTTCAACCGCCTGCTGATCGTCACCGGCCTGCACCATATCCTCAACAACATGGCGTGGTTCGTGTTCGGCAACTTCACCGACCCGACCACCGGCGCTCTGGTGACTGGAGATCTGTCGCGTTACTTCGCCGGCGATCCCAAGGGCGGCCAGTTCATGACCGGCATGTTCCCGATGATGATATTCGGTCTGCCGGCCGCGTGTCTGGCGATGTACCGCAACGCCCTGCCGGAACGCCGTAAGGTCATGGGCGGGATCTTCCTGTCGATGGCCCTGACCTCATTCTTGACCGGGGTGACCGAGCCCATCGAATTTGCCTTCATGTTTCTGGCGCCGCTGCTGTATCTGGTGCATGCGTTGCTGACCGGATTGTCGATGGCGATCACCAATGCGCTGAATATTCATCTGGGCTTCACCTTCTCCGGTGGTTTCATCGACATGGTGCTGGGCTGGGGACGCTCCACCAACGGCTGGCTGGTGGTGCCGGTGGGACTGGTCTATGCCGTCATCTATTACGCGGTGTTCGACTTCTGTATCCGCCGTTTCAATCTGAAAACCCCGGGACGTGAAGACGTGGCCGCTGCCGAGAAATCCGTGCTGACAGAAAACGAGCGCGCCGCTGCGTATATCAAAGCCTTGGGAGGTGCCGAGAATTTGGTTACCGTCGGCGCGTGCACCACGCGGCTGCGACTGGAAATGGTCGATCGCAACAAAGCCTCCGATGCCGATTTGAAAGCACTGGGTGCAATGGCCGTGGTACGTCCGGGCAAGGGCGGCAGCCTGCAGGTGGTCGTTGGGCCGATGGCCGACAGCATTGCCGACGAAATCCGCCTGGCGATGCCCGCATTGGGCCGAGTCGTAGTGGCTGCTCCTGTCACAGTCGTCGAAACCAGCGAGCCCGTTGCTATAGCCGCACCGCAAGCCCAGCAATGGCTGAGCGCCCTGGGCGGCAGCGACAACGTGCTGCAACTCGACTGCATCGCCATGAGCCGCATCCGCCTGCAACTGGCCGATGGCAAAGCGCTGTCGGAAAGCCGATTGAAAGAACTTGGATGTCTGGGTGTGAGCGCGCTGGAGGATGGCGTATGGCACTTGCTGGTAGGTGAGCGGGCGCAGAGCTTGAGTGCGGCGCTGGAGGGGTTGGTCAATCGGAGTGAGGTGAGTGCCAAGGTTTAGGGCGACCTCTGAAGCGATGGGTGGGGGGTGATTTGACGCATCTTTGTGCGGACTCAGAATCCCCCCTCACCCTAACCCTCTCCCTGAGGGAGAGGGGACTGACCGCGTTGTTTGGGAGAGGTACGCCGACGTGACATACCGAGGTGAACTCGGGTTATAAAATGCATGCAACTCGAATCGTGCTTCCTCTATTTCCTCTATTTCCTCTATTTCCTCTATTTCCTCTATTTCCTTTGCTTCCTTTGCTTCCTTTGCTTCCTCCCCTTCTTCTGCTCCTGCTCCTGCTCCTGCTTCAACTTCCGCTTTTGCTTTCGCTCCCACCACTCAACACGATGAGCGTTAGCTCGAGTAAGGCTTTTGACGTGCCGGCCCCATCGGAAGGCTGAGTGGAGGGATTTATCCGGGGGTGGGAGCGCAGCGACCGTGCGGCGAAGCCGCATGCATCGAGAGGAGGTGCAGCGAAGCAAACCGTAGGCGATGCCCCCGGATGAATCCCGGAACGAAGGAACACCGAGCCAAAGCGAGGGGCCGAACGCCGGGGCCCAGCGTTTTTGGTTACTTTTTTGGCGTTTGAAAAAAGTGACTCGCCGTAAGGGCGAAACCGCCAGTGGCAACACCCGAAGCAACGGATATTCACTCAATCCCAAAACCAAAAAACCAAAAAACCCGCTGAAATCACTCCCAGCGGGTTTTCCGTATCAGCAGCCAAGGAAGATCAAAAATCCTCCAGCCGCCACACTTCATAAGCCGGTGTCTCGTAGGGATGGCTCAACTTAAGAGCCGCCACTACCGAGCGAATCAACTCATCGCAAACGACAAGCTCAACCTTCCACTCCTCGACCCGCTCGACCTGCCCAGCCTGACCAATGAACGGCTGACTCCCGTCCAGAGGCCGAAACTGACCAGAGCCAAGCACCTGCCAAGCACAGTGGTCATAGTCACCGATCCGCCCACCACCGGCAGCGAACACAGCGTCCTTGACCACCTCGACATGACTGTCAGGAACAAAAAACCCGAGCTTGTACACGACGCTTAGTTCACCCACACACGAGCATTACGGAACATACGCATCCAAGGTGCGTCTTCGTTCCAGTCTTCCGAACGCCACGAGTTCTGCACGGCACGGAACACACGCTCCGGGTGCGGCATCATGATCGTCACGCGACCGTCGCGGCTGGTGAGGCCGGTGATCCCGCGCGGCGAACCGTTCGGGTTGGCCGGGTAGGCTTCGGTGACCTTGCCGTGGTTGTCGACGAAACGCATCGCCACGCAACCCGACAGATCGGCTTCGAGCAGTGCCTCTTCGCTTTCGAATTCGGCATGGCCTTCACCGTGAGCGATGGCGATCGGCATGCGTGAACCGGCCATGCCCTGCAGGAAGATCGAGTTCGACTCCTGAATCTGAACCATCGCCACGCGCGCTTCGAACTGCTCGGAGCGGTTGCGCACGAAGTGCGGCCAGAACTCGCTGCCCGGGATCAACTCGTGCAGGTTGGACATCATCTGGCAACCGTTGCACACGCCGAGGGTGAAGCTGTCGTTACGTTCGAAGAAGCCCTGGAACGCATCGCGGGCACGGCTGTTGAACAGTGCGGACTTGGCCCAGCCTTCACCGGCGCCGAGAACGTCGCCGTAGGAGAAACCACCGCAGGCCACCAGACCCTTGAACTCGTTCAGGTCGACGCGGCCGGCCAGAATGTCGCTCATGTGCACGTCGATCGCGTTGAAACCGGCGCGGTCGAACGCAGCCGCCATTTCCACCTGACCGTTGACGCCCTGCTCACGCAGTACCGCAACCTGTGGGCGGATGCCTTTCTTGATGTAAGGCGCGGCGATGTCCTGGTTGACGTCGTAGCTCAGCTTGACGCTCAGGCCCGGGTTATCTTCTTCCAGCAGCGCATCGAACTCTTGCTCGGCGCAGTCGGCGTTGTCGCGCAGACGCTGGATCTGGTAGCTGGTCTCGGCCCACTGACGTTGCAGCAGACGACGCTGGCCTTCGAACACGGTGTCACCGTTGAAGGTGATGTTGATCTGGCCATTGTTGATCGGCTGACCGATCACGGAGACGCAGTCGCCCAGACCAGCCGCGCTGAATTGGGCGAGGATGTCCGGGGTGGCGTCCTGGCGAACCTGGATCACGGCACCCAGTTCTTCGTTGAACAGGATGGCGGCGATTTCAGCGGCGCTTTCGGCAACGCTGTCCAGGTTCAGGCTCAGACCGCAGTGACCGGCAAAGGCCATTTCCACCACGGAGGTCAGCAGACCGCCGTCGGAACGGTCGTGGTACGCCAGCAGGTGACCGTCGGCGTTGAGGCCCTGGATCACGGCGAAGAACGCTTTCAGGTCTTCGGCGTCGTCGACGTCCGGAGCCTGCTTGCCGAGCTTGCCGTGAACCTGCGCGAGGATCGAGGCGCCCATGCGGTTCTGGCCGCGACCGAGGTCGATCAGGATCAGGTCGGTGGTGCCCTTGTCCATGCGCAGTTCCGGAGTCAGGGTCTGACGGATGTCAGCCACTGGCGCGAAACCGGTCACGATCAGGGACATCGGCGAGGTGACGGTCTTGTCTTCGCCGTTGTCGTTCCAGCGGGTGGCCATGGACATCGAGTCCTTGCCAACCGGAATGGTCAGGCCCAGCTCAGGGCACAGTTCCATGCCGACCGCTTTCACGGTGTCGTACAGACGCGCGTCTTCGCCCGGGTGGCCGGCAGCGGACATCCAGTTCGCCGACAGTTTGATGTCGGAGAGCTTGTTGATGCGCGAAGCGGCAATGTTGGTCAGGGTTTCGCCGATGGCCATGCGGCCCGACGCCGGAGCATCCAGCAGTGCCAGCGGAGTGCGCTCGCCCATCGCCATCGCTTCACCGGTGTAGACGTCGAAGCTGGTGGCGGTGACGGCCACGTCGGCCACTGGAACCTGCCAAGGGCCGACCATCTGGTCACGGGCCACGAGGCCGGTGATGGTGCGGTCGCCGATGGTGATCAGGAAGCTTTTGCTCGCCACGGCCGGGTGATGCAGAACGCGCTCGATGCTTTCGCCGATGTCGAGGTTCGACGGATCGAAGTCATCGCCCAGCTCGGCTTCGCGAACCACCGAACGGTGCATGCGCGGTGCCTTGCCCAGCAACACTTCCAGTGGCATGTCCACCGGGTTGTTGCCGAAGTGGCTGTCGGTCACGGTCAGTTGCGGCTCGGCGGTGGCTTCACCGACAACGGCAAACGGGCAACGCTCACGTTCGCAGATCGCCTTGAAGCGCTCGAAATCGGCCGGGCCGACCGCCAGAACGTAACGTTCCTGGGATTCGTTGGACCAGATTTCGTGCGGGGCCATGCCCGGCTCGTCGTTTGGAATGTTGCGCAGTTCGAAACGGCCACCGCGGTCGCCGTCGTTGACCAGTTCCGGGAAGGCGTTGGACAGACCGCCCGCACCCACGTCGTGGATGAAGCTGATCGGGTTCTTGTCGCCCAGCTGCCAGCAACGGTCGATGACTTCCTGGCAGCGACGTTCCATTTCAGGGTTTTCACGCTGAACGGAAGCGAAGTCCAGATCCGCCGAGCTGGTGCCGGTGGCCATGGAGGAAGCAGCGCCGCCGCCCAGGCCGATCAGCATCGCCGGGCCGCCGAGCACGATCAGCTTGGAGCCGACAACGATCTCGCCTTTCTTGACGTGTTCTTCACGGATGTTGCCCATGCCGCCAGCGAGCATGATCGGCTTGTGGTAACCGCGAACTTCATCACCGTGCGGGGTGGTGATCGATTGTTCGAAGGTACGGAAGTAACCGGTCAGGGCCGGACGACCGAATTCGTTGTTGAACGCGGCGCCGCCCAACGGGCCCTCGATCATGATGTCCAGCGCGTTGACGATGCGCTCGGGCTTGCCGTACGGCACTTCCCACGGCTGTTCGAAGCCCGGGATCTGCAGGTTCGACACGGTGAAACCGGTCAGGCCGGCTTTCGGCTTGGCGCCACGACCGGTTGCACCTTCGTCGCGGATCTCGCCACCGGAACCGGTGGATGCACCCGGGAACGGAGCGATCGCAGTCGGGTGGTTGTGGGTTTCGACCTTCATCAGGATGTGCACCGGCTCCTGCACCGCGCCGTACTGGCGGGTTTCCGGATCCGGGAAGAAGCGGCCGGCGACGTTGCCGACGATCACCGAGGCGTTGTCCTTGTAAGCGGACAGCACGCCTTCGCTGTGCATCTGATAGGTGTTCTTGATCATGCCGAACAGGCTTTTTTCCTGGCTCTCGCCGTCAATATCCCAACTGGCGTTGAAGATCTTGTGGCGGCAGTGCTCGGAGTTGGCCTGGGCGAACATCATCAGTTCGATGTCGTGCGGGTTGCGCTTGAGACCGTTGAAGGCGTTGACCAGGTAATCGATCTCGTCTTCGGCCAGGGCCAGGCCCAGTTCGACGTTGGCTTTTTCCAGCGCGGCGCGACCGCCGCCGAGGATGTCGATGGCGGTCAGCGGCTTCGGTTCGGCGTGGCTGAACAGACCGGCGGCCTGCTCGAGGTTGGCCAGAACGATCTGAGTCATGCGGTCATGCAATACGGCTGCAATCTGCTGCGCTTCGGTTTCGCTGAACTGACCGGCCACGTAGAACGCGATGCCGCGCTCCAGGCGCTGGATCTTGCTCAGGCCGCAGTTGCGGGCGATGTCGCTGGCCTTGCTCGACCATGGCGAGATGGTGCCGAAACGTGGCAACACCAGGAACAGACGACCGGTCGGCTCTTGAACCGGAACGCTTGGACCGTACTTCAGAAGGCGCGCAAGCACCTGCTGTTCGTCGCCGGTCAGGACGCCGGTGACTTCGGCGAAGTGAGCGAATTCAGCATACAGGCCACTGACAGCTGGAACCTTCTGGCTCAGTTGCTCAAGGAGTTTGCTGTGGCGAAAGGCAGAAAGGGCAGGAGCGCCGCGCAGGATCAACATCTTCGGGACAGCCTCGGGAAGGGGTGTGCTTTGAGGCCGTGCATTCTAGCCTAAACCGCCCTCAACATCACCCGAAACGCTACGCACGGTTGCACCCGGATGTCGAGTGGTGTTCCTGCCTTGAGGGTCAAATTTATGGGGTGTTGCAAGGCGGGTTATTTTTTCTGTCACAAAATGCCTTTCGGGCCCGTTTCTGCGGGGTTTCGCGCGGTTTTGTGATGCCTAGCAGACAACCCCTCGACTGTCGAGATATGGCGCCCGTTGTCCTTTGCGTATACTGCGCACATGTTTTCCCCAACGGCTTTGCGTCCGCGATACGCCAAATGGCTGATCGCTACCGGACTCTTCCTGATGCTCAGTGGCTGTGTTGATAAACCCAACACACTCGAGCGCGTAAAGGAGGATGGCGTGCTGCGGGTGGTCACCCGAAACAGCCCCGCCACCTACTTTCAGGATCGCAGCGGTGAAACCGGCTTCGAATACGAGCTGGTGAAGCGCTTTGCCGACGATTTGGGGGTCGAGCTGAAGATCGAAACCGCCGACAACCTCGACGACCTGTTCAATCAGGTCGGCAAGCCGAACGGTCCGGTACTGGCGGCCGCCGGCCTGGTCAGCAGCGAACAGCGCAAGAAGCAGGTGCGCTTCTCCCGCTCCTACCTCGAAGTCACCCCGCAGATCATCTATCGCAACGGCCAGTCACGCCCCACCGACGCCGGCGATCTGGTGGGCAAGAAGATCATGGTGCTCAAGGGCAGCACCCACGCCGAACAACTGGCGGAGCTGAAACAGAAATATCCTGGCATTCAATACGAAGAGTCCGACGCCGTTGAAGTGGTCGACCTGCTGCGTATGGTCGATGAAGGTCAGATCGACCTGACCCTGGTCGATTCCAACGAAGTGGCGATGAACCAGGTGTACTTCACCAATATCCGCGTGGCCTTCGACCTCGGCGACGCGCGCAGCCAGAGCTGGGCCGTGGCCGCCGGCGAAGACAACAGCCTGCTCAACGAGATCAACAGTTACCTGGACAAGGTGCAGAAGAACGGCACCCTGCAACGCCTGAAGGACCGCTACTACGGCCACGTCGACGTTCTTGGCTACATGGGCGCCACCACCTTCGCCCAGCACTTGCAGCAGCGGCTGCCCAAGTACGAACAACACTTCAAGGCCTACGCCAAGAAAGAGAAAGTCGACTGGCGCCTGCTGGCGGCGATCGGTTATCAGGAATCGCTGTGGCAACCGGCGGTCACGTCGAAGACCGGCGTGCGCGGGCTGATGATGCTGACCCAGAACACCGCCCAGGCCATGGGCGTGTCCAACCGCCTCGATCCGAAGCAGAGCATCATGGGTGGCGCCAAGTACCTGGCCTACATGAAGGATCAGCTCGACGAATCGATCCAGGAACCGGATCGCACCTGGTTTGCTCTTGCGGCCTACAACGTCGGCAGCGGTCATCTGGATGACGCACGCAAACTGGCGGCCAAGGAAGGGTTGAACCCGGACAAGTGGCTGGATGTGAAAAAGATCCTGCCGCGCCTGTCGCAGAAGCAGTGGTACAGCAAGACCCGCTACGGCTACGCCCGAGGCGGCGAACCGGTGCATTTCGTGGCGAACATCCGTCGCTACTACGACATCCTCACCTGGGTGACCCAGCCGCAGCTTGAAGGCGATCAGGTGGCCGAGGGCAACCTGCATGTGCCGGGGATCGACAAATCGAAACCGGCTCAAGAGCCCGCCCCGTTGTAACAAACACCCCAAAACAAATGTGGGAGCGAGCCTGCTCGCGAAGGCGTCGTGTCAGCCGACATCATCGTTGACTGATACACCGCTTTCGCGAGCAGGCTCGCTCCCACAGCTTCTTTGTCGAGGCTTAGTGCTTGGCGGCGGCCAGGATCAGCGCTTTCATTTCAGAGACAGCAGACTTGAAGCCTACGAACAACGCGTGCGCCACCAGCGCGTGACCGATGTTCAGCTCGTTGATGCCCTTGATTGCGGCAACCGCCTCGACGTTGTGATAGTGCAGGCCATGGCCGGCATTGACGATCAGGCCCT
This sequence comes from Pseudomonas sp. B40(2017), assembly GCF_002112855.1. Classification (NCBI taxonomy): domain Bacteria; kingdom Pseudomonadati; phylum Pseudomonadota; class Gammaproteobacteria; order Pseudomonadales; family Pseudomonadaceae; genus Pseudomonas; species Pseudomonas sp. B40(2017). Next base: position 339,121 of record NZ_NEIT01000005.1, on the reverse strand, counting down.
GAGCCAGACCGAAGGCCACGCCGTCCGCCACACGCTTGAGCTCTTCAGCCACTTCGGTCGGCGTTTCGGCATCGGCGTAACGCCCGGTGTGCAGCTCGATGGCCGGTGCGCCGACGCGCTTCGACGCAGCGATCTGCCGCTCGTCGGCGTCGATGAACAGCGACACTTCGCTGCCGATCTTCGACAAACGCTCGACCGCCGCCCTGATCCGCTCTTCCTGCCCCGCCACATCCAGACCGCCTTCGGTGGTCAGCTCCTGACGGGTTTCCGGCACAAGACAGATGTGCGCCGGACGAATACGCTCAGCGAACGCCATCATTTCTTCGGTAACGCCCATTTCGAAGTTCATGCGGGTTTGCAGCACGTCCTTGAGCAGCAGCACGTCACGCTCCTGAATGTGCCGGCGATCTTCGCGCAGGTGCACGGTGATGCCGTCGGCGCCCGCCTCTTCCGCGTCCAGCGCTGCCTTGACCGGATCCGGATAGCGCGTGCCACGGGCCTGACGCAGGGTGGCGACGTGGTCGATGTTCACGCCAAGAAGAATGCGATTGCTGGTGGTCACGGATGCGCTCCTGAGTGGAAAGATTCGGCGCACAGCATACGGCGAGATCAGGGCTTGCGAAACAGCTCGCGACTGACGAGGGGACGACCGCCCAGATGCACGGCCAATGCCTGGCGCATCAAGCGCTTGGCGGCGGACAGCGCGCCCGGTGCCGACCAGTCGGCTTCGGCCATGGCCAGCAGTTCGGTGCCGTTGAACAGTCCGGGTTGCAGCAGGTAGACCCGTTCGAGCCCGGCATCCACCTGCAAACGGTATAGGCCATCCGCAGCGATAGGTTCGTCGTTGATGTCGGTGTTCAGGGAAAAGCCATAACCGAGGTCGTCGAGCAGCCGCCATTCGAAGGAGCGCAACAGCGGTTCCAGCGGCCGCCCCTCGGCCAATGCCAGCAACGTGGCAGCGTAATGATCGAACACCGCAGGATGCGGATCTTCGGCGGGCAACAGGCGGATCAACAGCTCATTGAGATACAGACCGCTGAACAGCGCCTCGCCGACCATCCACGTGGCGTTGCCGACACTCTCCATGCGCCCGACGTTCTTCAACTCACCCTTGCCGCGGAACTCCACTTCCAGCGGCACAAACGGGCGCGCCAGCGTCCCGGCCTTGCCCCGCGCACTGCGCAACACCGCCCGCAGCCGACCTTGCGGCGTGAGGAAGTCCACCAAGGCGCTGGTTTCGCGGTAGGCGCGCGAATGCAGGACGTAGGCGGATTGGGCGGGAGGCGGGCTTTGCGACATTGAGTTCTCGATGACGAAACGCAGTTTTACACACAAACCCAAAACTAATGTGGGAGCGGGCTTGCTCGCGATGAGGGTGTATCAGACAACAAGGGTGTCGACTGAAATACCGCTATCGCGAGCAGGCTCGCTCCCACAGTGGGTATCGGTGTTCTCGGGATCAGCGCTTACAGGTCGCCGTAACCCAGCGAACGCAGCGCACGCTCGTCATCGGACCAGCCGCCCTTCACCTTGACCCACAGGTTGAGCATGATCTTGGAGTCGAACAGCAGCTCCATGTCCTTGCGCGCCTCGGTGCCGATGCGCTTGATGCGCTCGCCCTTGTCGCCAATGATGATTTTCTTCTGGCCGTCGCGCTCGACGAGGATCAGCGCATGGATGTGCAGCGTCGCACCCTGCTGCTTGAACTCTTCGATTTCCACGGTGATCTGGTACGGCAGCTCGGCGCCGAGCTGACGCATGATCTTTTCTCGCACCAGTTCGGCAGCGAGGAAGCGGCTGCTGCGGTCGGTGATCTGGTCTTCCGGGAAGAAGTGATCGTTCTCCGGCAGATGGTCGGCGATGACCTTTTCCAGGGCGTCGAGGTTGTGCCCGTGTTGCGCCGAGATCGGAATGATCTGCGCGTTCGGCAGTTGTTCCTGCAACCACGAAAGGTGCGGCATCAGCTCGGCCTTGTCTTCGATGCGGTCGGTCTTGTTCAGTGCGACGATCAGCGGGCCGGTCACGTACTGCACGCGCTCGAGGACCATCTGGTCTTCTTCGGTCCACTTGGTGCGGTCGACCACGAAGATCACCACGTCGACGTCTTTCAACGCCGCCGAAGCGGTCTTGTTCATGTAGCGGTTCAGGGCTTTTTCGCCACCCTTGTGCATGCCGGGGGTGTCGACGTAGATCGCCTGCACATCGCCCTCGGTCTTGATCCCGAGCATGTTGTGGCGAGTGGTCTGCGGCTTGCGCGAGGTGATCGCCAGCTTCTGGCCGAGGATGTGGTTCAGCAGCGTGGACTTGCCCACGTTGGGACGGCCGACGATGGCAACATAGCCACAGCGCGTTGCGTTTGTATCAGTCATTGCCATTCTCCACACCCAGGGCAATCAGTGCTGCGGCGGCCGCTACTTGTTCGGCAATGCGACGGCTCACACCCTGACCCCGGCTTTTTTCATTCAATAGGACAACTTCGCACTCGACGAAGAAGGTACGGCAGTGCGGCTCGCCCTGGATATCCACCACTTCATAACGCGGCAATTCGCAGCCGCGCGATTGCAGGAATTCCTGCAGGCGGGTCTTGGGATCCTTGTTGGTGTCGACCAGCGTCAGGCCTTCGAACTCGCCGGCCAGCCAGGCCAGTACACGTTCGCGGGCGACTTCCATGCCGGCGTCGAGATAGATCGCACCGATCAGTGCTTCAAGGGCGTCGGCCAGAATCGACTCGCGACGGAAACCGCCGCTCTTCAACTCGCCAGAACCCAGACGCAGGTAATCGCCCAGATCGAAACCGCGGGCCAGCACCGCCAGCGTCTCACCTTTTACCAGCCGTGCGCGCAAACGCGACAACTGGCCTTCGCGCGCCAGCGGGAAACGGTCGAACAAGGCTTCGCCGGCAACAAAATTGAGGATCGCATCGCCGAGGAATTCCAAACGCTCGTTATTGCGTCCGGCAAAGCTGCGGTGCGTAAGGGCCAGGACCATCAGTTCCTGGTCCTTGAAGGTGTAACCGAGCTGACGCTCGAGACGGCTTAGAGAAACGCTCACGGTTTACCCACGCTGAGTTCGTGGCTGGATTCCACTGCCATCGCCGGGATACGGCGCAGGCCTGGGACAATTAACGCTGTGTTCAAAAATGACGTCCTGAATATCGTGGCTTCATGCCCCGGAGCCGGTTGTGCCGACGCCAGAAATGCATTCGGCGCTGTGGTCAACAGCGCCGTGTTTGTTTACTTGATCAGGCCGACCCGCGAGAAGTTCGGCAGGTGGCTGAGTTTCGGTTCCGGCCAGCTCATCCAGACCGCGAAGGCCTTGCCGACGATGTTCTGGTCGGGAACCATGCCCAGCAGATCCTTGGGAATGTTCGGATCATCCCAGTAGCGACTGTCGTTCGAATTGTCGCGGTTGTCGCCCATCATGAAGTAGTGCCCGGCCGGCACGGTCCAGGTATGGTCCGGCGTGGCGCGGTAGCGGCTCATTTCCTTGCGGATCAGGTGCTCGGCGGCGCCGAGTTTTTCCTTGTAGAGTTCCGCGCTGCCCAGCGTACCCGGCTCGGAGCCGACCAGTTGCTCGGCAATCGACTCGCCGTTGACGAACAGGCGCTTGTCGGCGGTGTACCGCACGGTATCGCCCGGCAGACCGACTACACGCTTGATGTAGTTGACGTTGGGGTCGCTCGGGTAGCGGAATACCATCACATCGCCGCGCTGCGGGTCACCGACTTCGATGATCTTCTTGTCGATCACCGGCAAACGGATCCCGTAGGAAAACTTGTTCACCAGAATGAAGTCGCCGACGTCCAGGGTCGGTTTCATCGAGCCGGACGGAATCTGGAACGGTTCCACCAGGAACGAACGCAGCACCAGGACGATGAACAGCACCGGGAAGAACGACTTGCCATATTCGACCAGCAGCGGTTCCTTGTTCAGCTTCTCGACCACCACCACATCAGGCTGGCTGACGCTGCCCTGATAGGAGGCGATGGCGGCACGCCGACGCGGTGCCAGGATCAACAGATCGAGCAACGCCAACAGACCGCAGACGAACACGGCAATGACCAGCAACAGCGGGAAATTTAGTGACATAGGACCTGACTATTCCAACCTGAGCACGGCGAGGAAGGCTTCTTGTGGAATTTCCACGTTGCCGACCTGTTTCATGCGTTTCTTACCGGCCTTCTGCTTCTCAAGCAGTTTTTTCTTACGGCTGACGTCGCCGCCGTAGCACTTGGCCAATACGTTCTTTCTGAGTGCCTTGACGGTTGTCCGGGCGACGATCTGACCGCCAATGGCAGCCTGGATGGCCACGTCGAACATCTGACGAGGAATCAGTTCTTTCATCTTCTCGGTCAACTGGCGACCTTTGAAGTGCGAATTGTCACGGTGCACGATCAACGCCAGAGCGTCGACCTTGTCGCCGTTGATCAGCACGTCCAGTTTCACCAGATTAGCCGATTGGTAACGATCGAAATGGTAGTCCAGCGAAGCATAGCCGCGGCTGGTGGATTTCAGACGATCGAAGAAGTCCAGCACCACTTCGTTCATCGGCAGGTCGTAGGTCACTTGCACCTGATTGCCGAGGAACAGCATGTCGACCTGCACACCGCGTTTCTCGATGCACAGAGTGATGACGTTGCCCAGATGCTCCTGCGGTACCAGGATGTTGGCGCGCACGATCGGCTCGCGCATGTCTTCGATCGACGAGACGTCCGGCAGCTTCGACGGGTTGTCGACGTAAATCGTTTCACCGGTTTTCAGCACCAGTTCGAAGATTACCGTCGGCGCCGTGGTGATCAGGTCCAGGTCGTATTCGCGCTCCAGGCGCTCCTGGATGATTTCCATGTGCAGCATGCCGAGGAAGCCGCAGCGGAAGCCGAAGCCCAGCGCGTCGGAGCTTTCCGGCGTGTATTGCAGCGACGAGTCGTTCAGGGTCAGTTTCTGCAGCGCTTCGCGGAAGTCCTCGAAGTCGTCGGAACTGACCGGGAACAGACCGGCGTAAACCTGCGGCTGGATGCGTTTGAAACCTGGCAGCACCGGAACGTCCGGGGTGGAGCTCAGGGTCAGGGTGTCACCGACCGGTGCACCGTGAATGTCCTTGATGCTGGCGATGATGAAGCCCACTTCGCCGGCCTTCAGGTCAGCGGTGGCGGTGTGTTTCGGGTTGAACACGCCAACGCTGTCGACCAGATGCACCTTGCCGGTGGACTTGACGAGGATCTTGTCGCCCTTCTTCACACGGCCATGACGCACGCGCACCAGGGAGACAACGCCCAGGTAGTTGTCGAACCAGGAGTCGATGATCAACGCTTGCAGCGGATCTTCGATGTTGCCGGTTGGCGCAGGAATGGTAGCAACCAGACGCTCGAGCACTTCGTCGACACCCAGGCCGGTCTTGGCGCTGCAGGTGACGGCGTCGGTGGCGTCGATGCCGATGATCTTCTCGATCTCGTCCTTGACGCGATCGGGCTCGGCCTGTGGCAGGTCGATCTTGTTCAGCACCGGCATGACCTCGAGGCCCTGCTCGATGGCGGTGTAGCAGTTGGCCACGGACTGGGCTTCAACGCCCTGCCCCGCATCGACCACCAGCAACGCACCTTCACAGGCCGCCAGGGAACGGCTGACTTCGTAGGTGAAGTCGACGTGGCCCGGGGTGTCAATGAAGTTCAGCTGGTAGGTGACGCCGTCTTTGGCCTTGTAATAGAGGGTAACGCTGTGGGCCTTGATGGTGATCCCGCGTTCGCGCTCCAGATCCATGGAATCCAGTACCTGGGCTTCCATTTCACGCTCGGCCAGGCCACCGCACATCTGGATGAAACGGTCAGCCAGCGTCGACTTGCCATGGTCAATGTGGGCGATGATGGAGAAATTGCGGATATGACTCAAATCACTCACGGATCAACACTCAAAAAGGCTGCAGGCTTGGCCCGCCGAAAAATAGCCGGGAATTGTACCTGATACACGGCGCAAGCGTCACGTTCGCCTGTCACCCGGATTGCATGCAAAAACGCCCCGGTCTGTCGACCGAGGCGTTTTCAAGGCTAAAGCGTGGGTGAAACCTTGTTCATCAACCGGCTCGGCGCAACAGCCAGACACCTGCCAGCGCACACACGCCAGCCGGCACCAGCACCGCGAACAGCGGCGAGAAGCCGAACACCAGACTGGACGGGCCCAGCAGATCCTGAACGATGCGGAAGGTGAAACCCACCAGCACGCCGGTGAACACCCGCTGACCGAGGGTAACCGAACGCAGCGGACCGAAGATGAAGGAGATCGCCATCAGCACCAGCGCGGCGGTCACTAGCGGCTGCAACACCTTGACCCAAAATGCCAGCCAGTAACGACCGTTGCTCAGGCCCTGATCGGCCAGATAGTGAATGTAACCCCACAGGCCGGTGATCGACAGCGACTCCGGCGCCATCACCACGGTGCTCAGCAGTTGCGGGCTCAGGGAGACATCCCAGCGCTCGACCGGCGTATTGACCACTTCGGTGCTGCGCTCGTGGAATTTGGTGGTGGTCACGTCGGTGAGCTGCCAGTGATCGGTGTCGAACTCGGCGCGCTTGGCGAAGCTCGAGCTCAGCAGATGGCGCTCCTTGTCGAAGTGATAGCGGGTCACGCCGTACAGACGACCGTTGGGTTGCACGGAGTTGATGTGAATGAACTCCTCGCCCTGACGGTGCCACATGCCATGCTTGGCGCTCTGCGCGTCGCCGCTGCCTTGCGCCAGCGAGCGGTTGGCCTGAGCCATGCTTTCGGTGGCCGGTGCCACGTACTCGCCGATCAGCACGCCGGCCAGCATCAGCACCAGCATCGGCTTCATCACCGCCCAGACGATGCGCCCGATGGACACACCGGCGGCGCGCATCACGGTCAGCTCACTGCTGCTCGCCAGACTGCCGAGGCCGATCAGGCAGCCGATCAGCGCCGCCATCGGCAGCATGTCGTACATACGCCGCGGTGCGGTCAGGAGCACGAAGCTCAGGACATCGACCAGGGTATAGGTATCACTGACGTCGCCCATCTCGTCGATGAACGCAAACAAGGTGGCCAGGCCGAGAATGATTGCCAGCACTGCGATGATCGCGATGAACACGCTGCTGCCGATATAGCGGTCGAGTTTAACCACGGGCCACCTCCAGCGCTGCGCTGCGACGGCTGGCCAGCTTCAGGCGCAGAGGTTCCCAGTACAGCAGGCCGAGACCGATGACCAGGAAGATCGCGTGCACCCACCACAAGCCGAGCGCAGGTGGAATCTTGCCTTTCTCGAGGGCGCCGCGGGCGGCAATCAGGATGGTCAGGTAAGCCATATAAAGAAGAATCGCCGGCAGCAGCTTGAGGAAACGCCCCTGACGCGGGTTGACCCGCGACAGCGGCACCGCCATCAGGGTCACGATGAACACTAGCAACGGCAGCGACAGACGCCATTGCAGTTCGGTTTTCGAGCGAATGTCGTCGCTGCCCAGCAGGGACGAGGTCGGCATGGCGTCACGGTCGGTGACTTCCTCGCTGACATCCGGCTTGGGCAGCAGTACGCCGTAGGTTTCGTAGTGGATGGCGCGGTAGTTGGCCTGACCCGGGCTGCCGTCGTAGCGGTAGCCATTGTCGAGGATCAAGTAGCGGTTGCCGTCGGGACGCACTTCCTGACGGCCCTTTTCCGCCACCAGCACGGAAATCCCGCGATCTTTCTGGTTGGCGCCGAGGTTCTTCTGCGAAATGAACACGCTGCCAAGGTTGACCCGATCGTCGCTCAGGGTTTCGGTGTAGGTCACCCGCGTACCGTCGCGCAGGGCCTGGAAGCGGCCTGGCTCGAGGGTGTCGAATTCGGTCAGGGCGTCCTGCTTGTTCAGCAGCAGCTGGAACTGGTTGGCGCCTTGCGGGGCCAGGCTCAGGCTCAGCCACGCAACCACCAGTGCCACCAGGGTGGCCGGGAACAGGGTCATGCGAAACAGACGCTGCTGGCTCATGCCGGTGGCCGAGAGCACGGTCATCTCGCTTTCCAGGTACAACCGGCCGTACGCCAGCAGGATCCCGAGAAACAGGCCCAGTGGCAGGATCAGTTGCAGGAAGCCCGGCAGACGGAAGCCCATGATCAGGAACAGTGATCCCGGATCGAGCTGGCCCGCAGCGGCCTGGGCAAGGTATTTGATGAAGCGACCGCTCATGATGATGACCAGCAGCACGGCGCTTACCGCACTCAGGGTCAACAGGACTTCGCGGGACAGATAACGGAAGACGATCAAACCAGACACTCCAGGGTTGTCAGGCTAAGGCGGCCAAACAAGCAAACGTATCGACGGGCCCGCAAGGCAGAGCCGTCGAAAAAAGATGCGGCATTATCCTGTGATTGAGGGCGCCTGTCACTGCGCACACTCACGCAAGCATGCAATCCGTTGAAGATCGTACAACCGAGGGTTGTCAGGCGCGGTGAGCGAGGTTCAAACTGCCGCCTCTGTCGCAGGCACTGGCCTGCGCCTCTTCTCTCTATAAGCAGGCGACGGCGGACACGTCGAACGCCTGTGTGTTGACCATTCATTCAGGGATCCGGACATGGAACTGGTTGTAAAAAGCGTTAGCCCAGAAACGTTGAAAACCGCCACCCTGGTGGTTGCCGTCGGCGAAGGCCGCAAACTCGGCGTTGCCGCCAAACAGGTCGACGAACTGAGCGGCGGCGCCATCAGCGCCGTGCTCAAGCGTGGCGACCTGGCCGGCAAGGTCGGCCAGAGCCTGTTGCTGCACAGCCTGCCGAACCTGAAAGCCGAACGCGTGCTGCTGGTCGGCGTGGGCAAGGATGAAGAACTGGGCGACCGTCCGTTCCGCAAGATCGTCGCCGGCATCCTCAACACGCTTAAAGGCCTGGGTGGCAGCGACGCCGTGCTGGCACTCGATGAAATCATCGTCAAAAACCGCGACAGCTACGGCAAGACCCGTCTGCTGGCCGAAACCCTGGTCGATGGCGAATACACCTTCGACCAGTTCAAGAGCCAGAAAGCCGAACCGCGCGCCCTGAAGAAAATCACCCTGCTGACCATCAAGGCCGCTCAGGCCGAAGTGCAACGCGCCGTGAACCACGCCACCGCGATCGCCAACGGCATGGCATTCACCCGTAACCTGGGCAACCTGCCGCCGAACATCTGCCACCCGACCTTCCTCGGCGAGCAAGCCAAGAACCTCGGTAAAGAGTTCAAGGATCTGAAAGTCGAAGTCCTCGACGAGAAGAAGATCAAGTCGCTGGGCATGGGTTCGTTCTACGCCGTCGGCCAGGGCAGCGCCCAGCCGCCGCGCCTGATCGTCATGCAATACAACGGCGGCAAGAAATCCGAGAAGCCGTACGCGCTGGTCGGTAAAGGCATCACCTTCGACACCGGCGGCATCAGCCTGAAGCCGGGCGCCGGCATGGACGAGATGAAGTACGACATGGGTGGCGCCGCCAGCGTGTTCGGTACCCTGCGCGCCGTGCTGGAACTGAAACTGCCGATCAACCTGGTGTGCATCCTGGCCTGCGCCGAAAACATGCCGAGCGGCACCGCTTCGCGTCCGGGCGACATCGTCACCACCATGAGCGGCCAGACCGTGGAAATCCTCAACACCGACGCCGAAGGCCGTCTGGTGCTGTGCGACGCACTGACCTACTCCGAGCGCTTCAAGCCGCAAGCGGTGATCGACATCGCCACCCTGACCGGTGCCTGCGTCGTTGCGCTGGGCGCCCACACGTCGGGCCTGCTGGGCAACAACGACGAGCTGATCGAGCAACTGCTGAGCGCCGGCAAGGCTGCCGACGACCGCGCCTGGCAACTGCCGCTGTTCGATGAATACCAGGAGCAACTGGACAGCCCGTTCGCCGACATTGCCAACATCGGCGGACCGAAGGCCGGCACCATCACCGCCGCCTGCTTCCTGTCGCGCTTCACCAAAAACCTGAACTGGGCGCACCTGGACATCGCCGGCACCGCCTGGACCAGCGGCGGCAAGGACAAGGGCGCAACCGGCCGTCCGGTTCCGTTGCTGACTCAATACCTGCTGGATCGCGCCAAAGCCTGAAACCGATGAACCTGGGCGGCGCTGCCTTCGGGCGGCGCCGTTCAAGGCTCAGGAACCGCAATGACCAAAGTCGACTTTTATATCCTGCCCAGTGCCGATCCTTCGGCGCGTCTGGATTTTGCCTGCAAGCTCACTGACAAGGCTTGGCGCATGGGCCATCGCATCTACCTGCATTGCAGCGATGCCGCCCAGCGTGATGATCTCGATGCGCGACTGTGGGCGTTCAAGGGCGAAACCTTCGTGCCTCACGGCCCGGCTGAGAGCGAACCGGAAGGACTGATCGTGTTGGGACTGGGCGATGACTGCGGCCAGCACGCAGACTTGCTGGTCAACCTCGACCTTAAAGTCCCGGTTTTCGCCAACAAATTCGCCCGGGTGGCGGAGGTTGTGGTGGAAGATCCGGCGATTCGCACTGCGGCGCGGGAGAGTTTCCGTTTCTACCGCGAACAGGGCTATCCTCTGCAAGACCACCGTTTACAGCGACTCTGAGTACGCCGATGGACACTCCAAAACCGCTGCAAAAACCCGCGCATCTGCTGGATGACCTTGAGTCCATCCGCCAGTTGCTCGGCGATGACAACCTGCAACCGCCGCTCTTGACCGACACGGTCGATGATGGCGAACAGGAACAGATTCCGATGTTGTTCGATTCGGTCGACAACACGCCGCACGCCGTCGAAGCTGCACCCGCGCCGACGCCACCCCCGCAACCTGCCGCTGCACCTGTGGATAAAGGTCCCGACGCTATCCTGCACCTGGACAGCGAACTGCGCGCTGCTGCGCAATTGATCATGCAGGACGTGATCGACGATTTCGCGCCGCACATCGAAACCGAAATCAAACGTCGCCTCGAGGCGCGGATGGAACGGCTTCTCGGCCAGTACGAATAATTCCCTGATCTCCTGTGGGAGCCGCCCTGCCAGCGATAGCATCACCGCGCTTTTCCTGAAAAACCGCGGCGCCTGCATCGCTGGCAAGCCAGCTCCCACATTTAAGCCTCCACCCGGCCCGCCCCGCTCGCCCTGCGCCCCTTGCCCCGCTATACTTCCCGGCTTTTCCTGAATAAATGCCAATAGGGTCCCGCCGCGCATGGATAAGACCTACCAGCCGCACGCCATTGAAACTTCCTGGTACAACACCTGGGAGTCCGAGAACTACTTCGCCCCGCAAGGCGCGGGCGACTCCTACACCATCATGATCCCGCCGCCGAACGTCACCGGCAGCCTGCACATGGGACACGGTTTCAACAACGCGATCATGGACGCCCTGATCCGTTTCCGCCGCATGCAGGGTCGCAACACCCTGTGGCAGCCGGGCACAGACCACGCCGGTATCGCCACGCAGATGCTGGTGGAGCGTCAACTCGAAGCCCAGGGCCAGAATCGCCACGATCTGGGCCGCGAAAAATTCCTCGAGAAAGTCTGGGAATGGAAGGATCAGTCCGGCGGCAACATCAGCCGTCAGATCCGCCGTCTCGGCTCGTCCGTGGACTGGAGCCGCGAGCGCTTCACCATGGACGACGGCCTCTCGGAAGCCGTTAAGGAAGCCTTCGTGCGCCTGCACGAAGACGGTCTGATCTATCGCGGCAAGCGTCTGGTCAACTGGGACACCAAACTGCACACGGCGATTTCCGACCTCGAAGTGGAAAACCACGACGAGAAAGGTTTCCTGTGGAATCTGAAATACCCGCTGGCCGACGGCGCGAAAACCGCTGAAGGCAACGATTTCCTGATCGTCGCGACCACCCGTCCGGAAACCATGCTCGGCGACTCCGCCGTCGCGGTGAACCCGAACGACGAGCGCTACAAAGCCCTGATCGGCAAATTTGTCGAGCTGCCGCTGGTCGGCCGCCGCATTCCGATCATCGCCGACGATTACTGCGATCCTGAATTCGGCACCGGCTGCGTGAAAATCACCCCGGCCCACGATTTCAACGACTACGAAGTCGGCAAGCGCCACAACCTGCCGCTGCTGAACATCTTCGACAAGAACGCCAACGTGCTGCCGGCAGCGCAGGTGTTCAACCTCGACGGCACGCTGAACGACAGCATCGACGGCAAGATTCCGGCCGAGTACGCCGGTCTCGAGCGTTTCGAAGCGCGCAAGCAGATCGTGGCTGCGTTCGACGCCGCCGGCCTGCTGGTCAGCGTCGACGACCATAACCTGAAAGTGCCGAAAGGCGACCGCTCCGGCACCGTGATCGAGCCTTGGCTGACCGACCAGTGGTACGTGTCCACCAAGCCGCTGGCCGAGCCTGCGATTGCTGCCGTTGAAGATGGTCGCATCCAGTTCGTGCCGAAGCAGTACGAAAACATGTACTTCTCGTGGATGCGCGACATCCAGGACTGGTGCATCAGCCGTCAGCTGTGGTGGGGCCACCGGATTCCGGCCTGGTACGACGAGTCGGGCAAGGTTTACGTCGGTCGCGACGAAGCCGAAGTACGTGCCAAGCACAACCTCGGCCCGGACGTTGCGCTGCAACAGGACAACGACGTTCTCGACACCTGGTTCAGTTCGGGCCTGTGGACCTTCTCCACCCTGGGCTGGCCGGAAAAGACCGAGTTCCTGAAGAAATTCCACTCCACCGACGTGCTGGTCACCGGTTTCGACATCATTTTCTTCTGGGTTGCCCGGATGATCATGCTGACGATGCACCTGATCAAGAACGAGGACGGTACGCCGCAGGTTCCGTTCAAGACCGTTTACGTGCACGGTCTGGTGCGTGATGGCCAGGGTCAGAAGATGTCCAAGTCCAAGGGCAACGTCCTGGACCCGCTGGACATCATCGACGGTATCGAGCTCGAAACCCTGGTGCAGAAACGCACTTCCGGTCTGATGCAGCCGAAACTGGCGAAGAAGATCGAGAAGCAGACCCGCGACGAGTTCGCCGACGGCATCGCCAGCTACGGCACCGACGCCCTGCGCTTCACCTTCTGCTCGCTGGCGTCCACCGGTCGCGACATCAAGTTCGACATGGGCCGCGTCGAAGGCTATCGCAACTTCTGCAACAAGATCTGGAACGCCGCGCGTTATGTTCTGGACAAGGGCGAAGACTGCGGCCAGAACGGCGAAGCCTACGAGCTGTCGCTGGCGGATCGCTGGATCATCTCGCAACTGCAACGCACCGAAGCCGAAGTGACCCGTCAACTGGATCAGTTCCGTTTCGACCTGGCGGCGCAAGCCTTGTACGAGTTCATCTGGAACCAGTACTGCGACTGGTACCTGGAACTGTCCAAGCCAGTGCTGTGGGACGAAAACGCGCCGGTCGAGCGTCAGCGCGGTACCCGCCGCACGCTTGTTCGGGTACTGGAAGTGGCGCTGCGTCTGGCGCATCCGTTCATGCCGTTCATCACTGAAGAAATCTGGCAACGCATCGCGCCGCTGGCCGGCATTCAGGGCAAGACGATCATGCTGCAACCTTGGCCGGTGGCCAACGAAGAGCGCATCGATCCGGCGGCCGAAGACGACATCGAATGGCTCAAGGGCCTGATGCTCGGCACGCGTAACATCCGTGGCGAAATGAACATCGGCCCGGGCAAGCCACTGCCGATCTACCTGAAGAACGTCAGCGCTGAAGACCAGCGTCGCCTGACCGAAAACGAAGCGCTGCTGAAGAAGCTGGCGCGTCTGGAATCGATCACCGTACTGGCCGCCGGCGAAGAAGCGCCGCTGTCCGCCACCGCACTGGTCGGCGAGATGGAAGTGCTGGTGCCGATGGCCGGTCTGATCGACAAGAACGCCGAGCTGGCGCGTCTGGACAAGGAAATCCTGCGTCTGCAGGGCGAAGTCCAGCGCGTTGGCGGCAAGCTGTCCAACGCCGGTTTCGTTGACAAGGCCCCGGCCGAAGTCATCGAGAAGGAACGCGCCAAACTGGCCGAAGCCGAACAGGCTCTGGCCAAGCTGGCCGAGCAGCACGCGCGGATTGCCAGCCTGTAACGGCAAATCGCACTGAAAAAGGGAGGCCCGCAACGGCCTCCCTTTTTTGTGCCCGGCACTTTTCCGGCCAACAACACGGCTCCCTGTGGGACAATAGCCGCCACTTTCAGCCCTACCCGAATCGACCACGCCCATGAACGCCCCACGTACACCGAAACCTGCGCGCAAGAAGCCTGACTCCGCCACCCCGGCCAAGCCCGTGGAGCCGCGTAAAGAAGCCAGCCTGCACCCGCGCAATCGCCATCAGGGTCGTTACGACTTCCCGGCGTTGATCAAGACCACGCCGGAACTGGCAAAGTTCGTGATCACCAACCCGTACGGCAAGGAAAGCATCGACTTCGCGAGTCCCGATGCAGTGCGTGTGTTCAACCGGGCGCTGCTCAAGTCGTTCTACGGCATCCAGCATTGGGACATCCCGGCCGATTATCTGTGCCCGCCGGTGCCGGGCCGCGCCGACTACATCCACTTCCTGGCTGACCTCTTGGCCAGCAACAACGACGGCGTGGTTCCGCGCGGCGCCATCGTCAATGTGCTGGATATCGGCATGGGCGCCAACTGCGTGTATCCGCTGATCGGTAACAGCGAATATCGCTGGCACTTCCTCGGCTCGGAGATCGATCCGACCGCCGTGGCCGCCGCTAAAGCCATCGTTCAGTCCAACGATCTGAACAAGGTCATCCAGCTGCGCCAGCAGGAGAACCGCAAGCACATCCTGATCGGCCTGCTGGAGCCTGGCGAGCGCTTTGACCTGACCATGTGCAACCCGCCGTTCCACGCCTCGATGGAAGAGGCCACCAAGGGCAGCGAGCGTAAATGGCGCGCCTTGGGCAAGGCCGACCCGAAGCGCAAATTGCCGGTGCTGAACTTCGGCGGTCAGTCGGCCGAGTTGTGGTGTGAAGGCGGCGAAGCGCGTTTCGTGACGCAACTGATCGCCGAAAGCGCGAACTTTGCGCACAAGGTGTTGTGGTTCAGCACCCTGGTCTCGAAAGCTTCGAACCTGCCTGCCATCGAAACCGCTCTGAAGAAGGCCGGTGCGCTGGAAAGCCAGGTGGTGGAAATGTCCCAAGGGCAGAAACAGAGTCGCTTCGTCGCCTGGACCTTCCAGACCAAGTCCGAGCAGCAGATCTGGCGGCGTGAACGCTGGGTGCGCAAGAGCTGAATTCGTCCGCGCGATTCAGCAGTCACTGAATCGCAGACATAAAAAAACCGTGCCCGGATCACTCCGGCGCACGGTTTTTTTATCGCTGCGTCTTACTTGTTCACAGCGTCGGTCAGGCCTTTGGCCACAACCAGCTTGATCACTTTCTTGGCAGGGATTTCGATGGCAGCGCCAGTCGATGGGTTACGGCCAGTGCGGGCAGGACGCTCGGTCACTTTCAGCTTGCCGATACCTGGCAAAGTGATTTCGGCACCGTTTTCCAGCTGATCGGCAACGATTTGGCCCAGTTGGTCCAGAGCGGCACGCGCGGTGGTTTTCGGCGCGTCGATAGCTTCAGCGATGTCGGCGATCAGTTGGTCTTTAGTAAGAGCCATGTAGTGTTCCTTCCCTATCAAATTCATATGGATTGCAGAGTGCAGTGTCAGCCATCGAGCCCGATCTTCTGGATCTGGCACCCTCGGCGATAACCACGACGAGTCGGGGTTATAGATGCCGAAATCAAGGTTTGGTTCGACCTGACAAAAGCTGAATGCATGCTTGTCGCGGTGACTTCGCACAAGACCGGGCAAAACTAGCACAGAGACAAGGAAATATCCGCCTCTAGCTAGCCAAATGGTCAGGTTTATTGCGCTAAATCGGTAAATAAATGCATAAGGGCCGCCGGGTGACCCGGATTTGCCCTTCACCCCGCGCCAAATCCAGTGGTTGCGGTACACTGGGCGCTTTTTCGGGGGAGCCCGCCCTCCTCCCTTCCACCAGCCGAGAAGCCTATGCCGATCCGTCATTGCATCGTCCATTTGATCGACAAAAAACCCGACGGCACACCCGCAGTCCTGCACGCCCGTGACTCCGAACTGGCTGAGTCCGCAGCCATCGAGAACATGCTCGCCGATCTCAACGAGAGCTATAACGCCAAACAGGGCAAAGCCTGGGGGCTGTTCCATCCGGAGTCCGGTGCATTCCCGTTCAGCGGCTGGCTGAAGGAATACATGGAAGGCGGCAAGGACTTCACCGCGTTCAGCAAGGTCGCGGTCGAGCACCTGCAAAAGCTGATGGAAGAATCGAACCTGTCGGTCGGCGGCCACGTGTTGTTCGCCCACTATCAGCAAGGCATGACCGATTACCTGGCCATCGCCCTGCTGCACCACAGCGAAGGCGTGGCGGTGACCGATGAACTGGATGTGACGCCTTCGCGCCACCTCGATCTCGGTCAACTGCACCTGGCGGCGCGGATCAACGTTTCCGAGTGGCAGAACAACAAGCAGTCCAAGCAATACATCTCGTTCATCAAGGGCAAGAACGGCAAGAAGGTTTCGGAGTACTTCCGCGACTTCATCGGCTGCCAGGAAGGGGTCGACGGCCCGGGCGAGACCCGCACCCTGCTCAAGGCCTTCAGCGACTTCGTCGAGAGCGAAGACCTGCCGGAAGATTCCGCCCGCGAGAAGACCAAGACCCTGGTCGACTATGCCAGCAGCCAGGCCAAGCTCGGCGAACCCATGGGGCTGGAAGAACTGTCTGAGCTGATCGACGAAGAACGCCCGAAGGCCTTCTACGATCACATCCGCAACAAGGATTACGGCCTGTCGCCGGAGATCCCGGCGGATAAGCGCACGCTCAATCAGTTCCGTCGCTTCACCGGTCGCGCCGAAGGCCTGTCGATCAGCTTTGAAGCGCACCTGCTGGGCTCGAAAATCGAGTACGACGAAGAAGCCGGGACCCTGGTCATCAAAGGCCTGCCGACCTCGCTGACCGATCAACTGAAGCGCCGCAACTGATGCTCGGCAATGTGCTGAAAAAGGTTCTGCTGGTTCTGCTGGTGGTCGTGGTCTATCAGAACTGGGGCAAGATCGAGCGGGTGTTCAACCCGTCGCAGATGGCGTCCGAGCAGGTTCGCGCCAACGCCAGGGTTGTGCTGTACGCCACAGACTGGTGCGGCTACTGCAAGCAGACCAAGCGCTTTCTCGATCAGAAAGGCATTGCGTTCAAGGAATTCGATATCGAGAAGGATGCCGAAGCACGCAAGGCGTATGAAGCGCTGGGCGGACGCGGGATTCCGCTGATCGACGTCAATGGCACGTTGATCCGCGGGTTCGATCCGGACGAGATTCTCGCTGCACTGAAATGAACGAGGGAGCCAATCGGCTCCCTCGGTTGTTTCAGCGTTTCTCGATCCGGAAACCGAAACGCGGGAAGTGCACATGCACCACTCCGCCGCGTTCGTCTTCACGGCGCAGGATCAGCTCCTCGCGACCGGCAAACACCAGCTCACCGGCCACCGGATCAACACCGTAGTCTGTCGCTGCGATCAGCACCTGTTGACCTGCCACGAACCCGTTCGGATCAGTGAACACCTCATCCGGCAACGCTGCGGGCTTAGAGCTGCGCGCGATCTCCAGTGCTTCCTCCGAACTCATCTCGCTGGCCGCGCCATGGCCAAAACCGAGCACCCGACCCAGCCACGCCGACACTGCCGGATAAGCATCCACCAACGGCGCCGTCACGTGCGTGGCCTTGAGAAACCACAGTGGATGGGCCATGGCGAAGTCGGCAATCGAAGGCTCACCGAACAGAAAGTCACCGTCTTCACGCTGCAACTGTTGCTCCAGACGTGCCATGACAGTCGGCCAGTTGTGTTTGGCCTGCTCGGCCGACAGCCTGGTCGCGCTGCCACCACTGAACAGCCCGGCCCGATCGGCGAGGAACGCCTTGATCGCTTCCGGCGGCAACTTGCCGAAACGCACCGCCACCGATTCCGGCTGGAACACCAGGCTCACCGCATGCTGGAACACCACCGAATCGGCCCAGGCGGCGAAACTGGCGGCGATCATCTCCTGGCCTTCCGGGAAGAACGAAGGCTGGGCCTTTTCCTGCTCGAGGCGGCGGGCGATCAGCGCGGTGTCGCAGTAGATATCGGCGCCGATCTGCAGCACCGGGGTCTTGCGGTAGCCACCGGTCAGGGCAGTCAGGTCCGGTTTCGGCATCACCGGCGAGATGTGCACCGAGCGCCAGGACAAGCCCTTGAAACCCAACAGCAGCCGGGCCTTTTCGGCGAATGGAGAGGTCGGGTAATGATGCAGAATCAACTCGGACATGCTCGGCTCCGCCGCACAGAAAATGAGCCCGCAGCTTAGCGTGCAATTCGTTCGCAGCCTACGGATCCGGCTGATGGGAACTGATCAGTCAGGTTGATAATGGGCGCAAAGCCGAATAATCTTCGTCCACGCTAGTGTGTCCATTGAGATGCAGTAAACCCGGCCGCAAACCGGCGTTTACAAAAAAAACCGCCCCGCAAAGGCGGTTTTTTTTCGCCTGTTCTGTGCCCGAGGCAGTGCTTCGACATCCAGTAATTTCTACCGTTTGCACCTGATCAATCAGGCCGATAAGACGCCACCAGACATTCCTTCGCACTCTTCCTGAGCTTCTTGATCAATCGCTCCTGGCGCAACGCATCACTTTTGTCGCGACAACGCTCGGTGTAGACCAGCGCCATCGCCGGGCTTGAGAGAAAGAACCGCGCGCCCTTGCCGCTCTGGTGCTTGGCAAAACGGCGCACGGGATCATCGCTGATCCCGCAGTACAGCGAGCCGTTGGCGGCGCGTACGAGGTAAACGAACCAGGACTTGCTCACTGGAACGTCGGCATCGAGAGGATTTTCGCTGAGGCTGGTCACGGGGCAATTCAGGCGTAAGGAAAACAGGCGGCGATCTTATCAGCGACTCGCCTGAAATGCCTTCAGCCCTTTCAGCGCCTGGGCGCGGACGGCGTTGCGCACCAGTGGCGTCCAGCCCAGCAGCAGGCCCTTGAAGCCCAGCGCCTGACGCGACCAGCGCCACAGATCGAAGTGGTCGTGGTGTTCACAGATCTTGCCGTCACGGAAAACGAAGCGCGCCTGGATGTCGTTGATCACGACATTGCCGGTCTGGCTGAACAGGTAGGTCGCCACCCAGTGGGCGCCGCCGCTGCGCTCGTCGGCGCGGATGTTGTTGAAGGTCAGGGAGAAGTCCTTGGCGCGAGTGGTGAGCATGCGCCACATGTCGCCGGCATCACGACCGCGCAGCTCGCCAAAGGCCGGATCGCTGAACACCACGTCGTCGGTGTAGCAGGCGGCCATGGCCTCGGCGTCGAGGCGCTGGAAAGCCTGGTAGAAACGGGTGATCAGGGCGCTGTGGGCTTCTTCACTCATGGGCAATCTCCAGGAAAGGTACAGATTGCCAGCACGATAATCCGCAAACGCCTGAAACACTATCGGCATTCGCATTTCGAATACCGACAATGTGTGCGCGTCAGACCTTTTCGCTTGTCACCTGCACGTACAGCGCGCGACCGGCACCGAGGCCGGCGAGGATCGCCCCGGCACCAATGATGCCGAAGATCCAGCCCACGGCGTTCCAGCCGCCGGTCCAGTCGTGCACCACGCCGACCGCGAATGGCCCCATCGACGCGAGGGTGTAGCCAAAGCCCTGGGACATGCTCGACAGGTTGGCCGCGACATGGGAATCCCGCGAGCGCAGCACGATCAGGGTCAGCGCCAGGCTGAACGTACCGCCCTGCCCCAGGCCCAGCAGGATCGCCCAGCCCCACAGGCCTTCGATCGGCGCGTACAGGCAACCGAACAGGCCGCCAAGGGTCAGCGCCATTACCACCACGATCGCCAGCCGCTGATCCTTGCCGCGGGTGGCCAGCCACGGTGCCGCCAGGGAGCTGGCGAGCTGGATGATCACCGAGCCGGACAGCACCAGACCGGCCTGGGTTGGCGTCAGCCCGCGACCGATAAGGATCGACGGCAACCAGCCGAACACGATGTAGGCCAGCGACGATTGCAGGCCCATGTACAAGGTCACCTGCCAGGCCAGCGGATCCCGCAGCAGACCGCGTACCCGGTAGGCAACGTTGTGCGCACCGTGCTTCTGGCCGATTTGCGGCAGCCAGAACACTGCCGCGAGCAGTGCCGGAATCACCCAGAAGCCCAGGCCCATGGCCCAGCTATGGTTGAAGTGCTCACTCAGTGGCACGGTAGACCCCGCCGCCATCGCCGCGCCCAGGCACAGGGCCATGGTGTAGACACCGGTCATGGTGCCGGCATGTTTGGCGAAGTCGCGTTTGACGATGCCCGGCAGCAACACGCCGATGATGCCGATGCTCGCGCCACCCAGCACGCTGCCGGCGAACAGACCGATCTCACCGAAATTGCTGCGCAGGATAATGCCGCCGGCCAGTGTCAAAAGAATCCCCAAGACCACCCGCTCGGCACCGAAACGCCGCGCGAGTATCGGGGCCAGCGGGGCGAACAGACCGAGGCAGAGCACCGGCAACGTCGTCAACAAACCCGCTTGAGCGGCGGACAAACCGAGGCTTTTCGACACCTCACTGAGCAGCGGCGCCATGCTCGACAGCGCCGGACGCAGGTTCAACGCCACCAGAATCAACCCCAGCAGCAACAGCCACGGGCGCCGTACCGGCGGATGGCTTTGCTGCACCTGTTCGTCATCGGCTTCGGCATCGATCAACAACTCTTCGAGCTCGGCCTTGCGAACGGGTGCTGTGGAGACTTCTGGGCGGGACATGGTTTTCTCGGTTTCAAGGTTCATTGATCAGTTGCCTCGACAGGGCTTTTGCTCGCTCCGGGTCGCGTTGCTCGACGGCCTCCAGCAAGGCGACATGCAAATCGAAGACTTCCTGTCGACGGGGGACGATGTTCAGGGTCTGGCGTAATTGCGCGCCGACGATGCTGGAAAAATAGCGATACAGCTCGCTGAGGGTCGGGTTGTGCGCGGCGTCCACCAGACGGCGGTGGAACACCAGATCGCAGGCGATGTAGCTGTCGAGGTCGCCGTGGTAGTGACTGCCGGCGTGCCCCAGTGCCTCGCGCAGAGCCACAAGGTCGTCGTCGGTGCGACGCAAGGCCGCCAGGCCGATGGCCTCGACTTCAAGGATGTGCCGGGTTTCCCGAGCCTGATCCAGCGAGCACTTGGACAGCGCCTTGAGCGTGTCCATCGGATCGACCACCGCCCGCAGGTAACTGCCGTCACCCTGACGAATCTCGATCAACCCTGAGAACGCCAGTACCCGCATCGCCTCGCGCACGGTGTTGCGGCTGATGCCGAGTTCTGCGCACAGCTCGGGCTCGGTCGGCAGACGCTGACCGACCTGCCACGTGCCGTCGGTGATGCGTTGGCGCAACTGATCCAGGGCCTGATCGACCAGGGATCGCTTAATAAGTGGAGAAATGTCTGACATAGGATTCGCCCTTTCATCCAATCATGGGATGAATTTTCTGACATGTTAGTCAGCTCCATGTAGGACAGCAACCACCTAGGGTCAGAGAGAGGCAAATGGAGCGGGATTTTCGATTAGTCAAAATTACCCTTTAAGGGTAATTTCAGGGACAGGGTTTTGGTTTCTTATGGAAAAGAACACACCCCATTACGACTTGGTGGTGATCAAGGCTGAGGTCAGGCGACGGGGAAGACAGGCATTCACCAAGAGCGCAGAAAAAACCGGACTGGATCTCGGCTTCAGCATCATAGAGATGCAAGAAATCGTTTTCGAACTGCAGAACAGGATGTTGTACAAGTCGATGACCACCTATGACGATCATCGAGTCTGGCAAGACGTTTATCACACGCACTCACACGATCTGGAGATTTACATCAAGGTGACATACCGCCCCGAAGGTGGCCCACCGGTAATCTCCTTCAAGGAGAAAAACCAATGAAGACCCGGCAATGTTTCAGCTGCGGTGCACGTGAGGGAATGACACATTTCGAGGGCCGCGGCGAAACCATCAGTGTCAAAGGCATGGAACGTCGTATCGATGACCTTGCTGGCTGGGAATGTCGCAAATGCGGTGAGGTCGAGTGGGACGCCGATACCGATAGTGCAGAACGCTACACGCAAGCCGGTGATGATCTGGTGATTGCTGCCCGACAAATGATCGGTAACGAGATGAAGCGCATCCGGCGCAAATTGCACCTGACGCAAAAAGAAACGGTGCAACTGCTTTCTGGTGGCGGACACAACGCATTTTCCCGCTATGAGCGCGGCGAAGTGCTTCCGCCGAAGGCGTTGATGCTGCTGATGCGCCTGCTCGATCGCTATCCGCACTTGCTCGCCGATGCGAAAGCCCTGGGTGAAGGGGCGGATCTGAGGAACGCCTTCAAGTTCACCGAGCACAAAGAACAAGAAGCTCTCACCGTTTCCTGACTCCCAAAAAACAAACCCGGCACAAGGCCGGGTTGGTTTTATTCATCAGATATCAATGCAGGATCTGACTCAGGAACAGCTTCGTCCGATCATTCTGCGGATTGTCGAAGAAGTCGTTCGGTGCCGCCTGCTCGACGATTTCGCCCTTGTCCATGAAGATCACGCGGTTGGCCACGGTGCGGGCAAAGCCCATTTCGTGGGTTACGCAGAGCATGGTCATACCGTCTTCGGCGAGGCCGATCATGGTGTCGAGCACCTCTTTCACCATCTCCGGGTCGAGTGCCGAGGTCGGTTCGTCGAACAGCATGATTTTCGGTTTCATGCACAGCGCGCGGGCGATCGCCACACGCTGCTGCTGACCGCCGGACAGTTGCCCCGGGTACTTGTGCGCCTGCTCCGGAATGCGTACGCGTTCCAGGTAATGCATGGCGATTTCCTCGGCCTTGCGCTTGGGCATCTTGCGCACCCACATCGGCGCCAGGGTGCAGTTCTGCAAAATGGTCAGGTGCGGGAACAGGTTGAAGTGCTGGAACACCATGCCGACTTCGCGGCGGATCGCTTCGATCTGCTTGAGGTCGTTGGTCAGCTCCACGCCATCGACCACGATGCGGCCCTGCTGGTGCTCTTCCAGACGGTTGAGACAGCGGATGGTGGTGGACTTGCCGGAGCCCGACGGACCGCACAGCACGATACGCTCGCCCTGACGCACATTGAGGTTGATGTCTTTCAGCACGTGGAACTGGCCGTACCACTTGTTCACGCCCTGCATCTGAATGATGCCTTCAGGGCCCACTGGCTTTTTGATTGCTTCGCTCATCGAAAAAACTCCTAACGCTTGTGGCCAGTGTCGAGCTTGCGTTCCAGATGCATGGAATAGCGCGACATACCAAAACAGAAAATCCAGAACACCAGGGCGGCGAACACGTAGCCTTCGGTGGCCATGCCCAGCCATTTCGGATCGGCAGCGGCTTGCTTGACGCTGTTGAGCAGGTCAAAGAGGCCGATGATGATCACCAGGCTGGTGTCCTTGAACAGCGCGATGAAGGTGTTGACGATGCCGGGAATCACCAGCTTCAGGGCTTGCGGCAGAATCACCAGGCCCATGGCGCGCCAGTAACCGAGACCCATCGCGGCCGCGGCTTCGTACTGGCCCTTGGGGATCGCTTGCAGACCGCCGCGCACCACTTCGGCGACGTACGCCGACTGGAACAGGATCACGCCGATCAGCGCCCGCAGCAGCTTGTCGAAGTTCATGCCTTCGGGCAGGAACAGCGGCAGCATCACCGAGGACATGAACAGCACGGTGATCAACGGCACGCCGCGCCAGAACTCGATGAAGGTCACGCAGACCACACGGATCGCCGGCATGTTCGAACGCCGGCCCAGCGCCAGGACAATCCCCAGCGGCAACGCACCGGCGATGCCGACAGTGGCGATCACCAGGGTCAGCATCAGACCGCCCCACTGGCTGGTCGCCACGGTGTCGAGGCCGAAGACGCCGCCATGCAGCAGGCACCAGGCAACGATCGGGTAGACCACCAGGAAGCTCAGGCCGTACACCGCCTTGTGCGCCACGCGCTTGATGAACAGCGGCGCCACGCCGATGACCGCCAGCCAGACCGTCAGGTCCACGCGCCAGCGCAGTTCCGGCGGGTAGTAGCCGTACATGAACTGGCCGAAACGCTGCTGGATGAAGACCCAGCAGGCGCCGTCCTTGGTGCAGTCGGCACGGGTGGTGCCGACCCAGTTGGCATCGATGATCGCCCAGCTGAGGATCGGCGGAATCACCAGATAGATCAGGTAAAACGCGAACAGGGTCAGCAGGGTGTTGAGCCAACTGGAGAACATGTTCGCGCGGATCCACGCCATCGGGCCGAAGACCTTGGCCGGCGGTGGCATGTCGGGTTTGAAAGTATGAGTACTCATGCGCTATTCCTTACCGCTCGATCAGCGCGATGCGCTTGTTGTACCAGTTCATCAGCAGGGAAATGCTGATACTGATCGCCAGGTACACGCTCATGGTGATGGCAATGACTTCGATCGCCTGACCGGTCTGGTTCAACACGGTGCTGGCGAACAGCGAAACCATTTCCGGATAACCGATACCGGCCGCCAGCGAGGAGTTCTTCGCCAGGTTCAGGTATTGGCTGGTCAGCGGCGGGATGATGACCCGCAGCGCTTGCGGAATGATCACCTTGCGCAGGGTCGGGCCGTTGCGCAGGCCGAGCGAATGCGCCGCCTCGGTCTGGCCGTGGCTGACCGACTTGATGCCCGAACGCACGATCTCGGCGATGAACGCGGCGGTGTACACCGTCAGCGCCAGGGTCAAGGCCAGCAGTTCCGGAATCAGCACCCAGCCACCGACGAAATTGAAGCCCTGCAGTTTCGGCATTTCCCAGTGCACAGGTGCACCGAAGATCAGCGCGCACAGCGCCGGGATCACCAGGAACAGCGCCAGACCGGCCCAGAACTTGTGGAACGGCTCGCCGGTGGCTTCAAAGCGCTTGTTGGCCCAGCGGCTCATCAGCACGATGGCGATGATGGCCACCACGATGCTGATCACGAACGCCCAGAAACCGTCGGCCATTTGCGCGGCCGGCATGTTCAGGCCACGGCTGCTGACGAAGAAGGTATCGCCGAAGTTGTGGCTGTTGCGCGGCCCCGGCATGGTCAGGAACACCGCGAAGTACCAGAACAGGATCTGCAGCAGTGGCGGGATGTTACGGAACACCTCCACGTACACCGTTGCCAGTTTGGCGATGATCCAGTTCTTCGACAGGCGCGCGACGCCGACGATGAAGCCGAGGATCGTGGCCAGGATCACGCCGATGAAGGTCACCAGCAGCGTGTTGAGCAGGCCGATGACAAACACCCGGGCATAACTGTCCGCTTCGGTGTAGGAGATCAGGTGTTGAGCGATGCCGAACCCGGCACTGCGCTCCAGAAAGTCGAACCCCGAAGTGATACCCCGGTGTTGCAGATTGGTCTGGGTGTTATCGAACAGATACCAGCCCAGGGAGACCACCGCCACGATGGTGATGATCTGAAATACCCACGCACGCACTCGTGGATCGCTGAGGCTGAGCCTCTGCTTTGGTGCGCCGATTGAATTTTGCATGAAGTGCCCCGGAAATAATGGAACAGAACGTCACCCGGCAGTTGGCCTGCCGGGTGACAGAACCATCAGCGCACTGGTGGTGCGTATTGAATGCCGCCGTTGTTCCACAGCGCGTTCAGGCCGCGGTCGATTTCCAGCGGAGTGCTCTTGCCGAGGTTTTTCTCGAAGATTTCGCCGTAGTTGCCGACTTGCTTGACGATCTGTACGACCCAGTCCTTCGGCAGTTTCAGGTCTTTGCCGTATTCGCCGTCTGCGCCGAGCATACGAGCGACATCCGGGTTCTTGGTCGCTTTGGCTTCGGCTTCGACGTTCTTCGAAGAGATGCCCGCTTCTTCAGTGTTCAGCAGCGCGTAGCCAACCCAACGCACGATGGCCAGCCACTCGTCGTCGCCGTTACGCACGACCGGGCCCAGGGGTTCCTTGGAAATGGTTTCCGGCAGAACCACGTAGTCCTTCGGCGAAGCCAGCTTGCTGCGCTGGGCGAACAGCTGGGACTTGTCGGAGGTCAGCACGTCGCAACGACCGGATTCCAGCGACTTGGCGCTTTCATCGGAGGTGTCGAAAGTGATCGGGGTGTATTTCAGACCGTTGCCGCGGAAGTAGTCGGAAACGTTCAGCTCGGTGGTGGTACCGGCCTGGATGCAGATGGTTGCACCGTCCAGCTCTTTGGCACTCTTCACGCCCAGCTTGTTATTTACCAGGAAGCCGATACCGTCGTAGTAGGTAATGAAGCCCGGGAATTTCAGGCCCATGCCCGCGTCACGGGAACTGGTCATGGTGGTGTTGCGCGACAGGATGTCGATCTCGCCCGACTGCAGCGCGGTGAAACGCTCCTTGGCGTTCAACTGACTGAACTTGACCTTGGTCGCATCGCCGAACACGGCAGCGGCCACGGCGCGGCAGACGTCAGCATCGATACCCACGATCTTGCCGGTGGAATCCGGAACCGAGAAACCTGGCAAGCCATCGCTGACGCCACACTGCACGAAACCTTTCTTCTTCACTGCATCCAGGGTTGCACCCGCCTGAGCGAACCCGCTGACACCCAGTACTGCAGCAGCAGTCACGATCGCCAGAGTGGATTTCAACATCTTCATTCAAACCTCCAGTTTTGCTCTTGTTGTGTCGGAGCTTGAGTCCAGTCGCACCCTTTTGAGGCGTTGTTGACCCGTGTTGGCTTTTTTTGGGGTCAACCGACGCAGGACCTTCGCTATGAGTCTAGTAGGAGACAATCCACATCATGGACAACTCACTTCTCACCAGTCGGCCGAACGGGCGGTAGCCCTTTCACGTTCGCTAAGCCCGTTGCGGCCATTGGCGAACATCCATCACCGGATTCGTTGCCATCCCGTCGCGGGTCATACACTGATAGTGTTACCGCCACGCGTAGGATGCTTCGTACAGAAACTTCCATAGCAAAGCCCGTACCACACCTGTCGCGGAATCGATTCGGCGACAGGTCAATAGCAAAACTTGTAACCTTGCGACATCTTCTTAACGGATCAACCGGACGCGCACTCGAACCACGCACTTAATGAGAGCGCCCGCACATTTTTGGAGCAGACATGACCGAGCCCTTGATTCTTCAGCCTGTTAAGCCCGCAGACGCCTGCGTGATCTGGCTGCACGGCCTCGGCGCCGACCGCTACGACTTTCTGCCGGTGGCCGAAGCGCTTCAGGAAAGCCTGCTGAGCACGCGTTTCGTCCTGCCCCAGGCGCCGACCCGTCCAGTGACGATAAATGGCGGATATGCCATGCCGAGCTGGTACGACATCAAGGCCATGAGCCCGGCCCGGGCGATCGACCGCGATGAGCTGGAAGCCTCCGCCGACCGCATCATCGAATTGATCGAAGAACAGCGAAGCATCGGAATAGACGCCTCGCGAATTTTCCTCGCTGGTTTTTCCCAGGGTGGCGCCGTGGTCTATCACACCGCGTTTCTGAAATGGCAGGGGCCGTTGGGCGGGGTGCTGGCACTATCGACATACGCGCCGACGTTCAGCGATGAACTGGAGTTGTCCGCCAGCCAGCAGCGGATTCCGGTGCTGGCGCTGCACGGCCAGTTTGACAACGTGGTGCAGAACTCCATGGGACGCACGGCTTATGAGTATCTCAAGGCCCATGGTGTCACCGTGACATGGCAGGAATACCCAATGGAGCACGAAGTGTTACCCGAAGAAATTCGCGACATCGGCGCATGGTTGAGCGAACGCCTGCGCTGACAATTGCGACAGGGGTCGCCCTTTGATCATCCCACTACGCCGCGCCCGTTTCTTGCATTACACTGGCCGGCGTACATTCCTTAACCAATTGATGAGATGACCGTGCTCAAAGCACTCAAGAAAATGTTCGGTAAAAGCGAGGCTGAGCAGCTCGCGCCAGTCCCCACTGCGCCGTCGCACGCCCCCGGTCATCGCAACGATGCCAGCCAGGCCGACCGCCAGACGCCCAAACGCGAACCGAAACCCGCTCCAGCTGCCGCGCCCGCTACCGAGCCGGCCCGCAGCGAAACACCGAAACCGGCCAAACCACGTCGCGAACCCAAGCCCAAGGCGCCGGTGATTCCCTGGAAACTCGAAGACTTCGTCGTCGAGCCGCAGGAAGGCAAGACCCGCTTCCACGATTTCAAGCTCGCCCCGGAACTGATGCACGCCATCCACGACCTGGGTTTCCCGTATTGCACACCGATCCAGGCCCAGGTGCTGGGTTATACCCTCGCCGGCAAAGACGCCATCGGCCGCGCCCAGACCGGCACCGGCAAGACCGCCGCGTTCCTGATCTCGATCATCACCCAGCTGTTGCAGACCCCGCCGCCGAAAGAGCGCTACATGGGCGAGCCACGGGCGCTGATCATCGCGCCGACCCGCGAGCTGGTGGTGCAGATCGCCAAGGACGCCGCCGACCTGACCAAGTACACCGGCCTCAACGTCATGACGTTCGTCGGCGGGATGGACTTCGACAAGCAGCTCAAGCACCTCGAAGCGCGCCATTGCGACATCCTCGTCGCGACCCCGGGCCGCCTGCTTGACTTCAACCAGCGCGGTGACGTGCATCTGGACATGGTCGAAGTGATGGTGCTGGACGAAGCCGACCGCATGCTCGACATGGGCTTCATCCCGCAGGTCCGGCAGATCATTCGCCAGACCCCGCCGAAAAGCGAACGCCAGACTCTGCTGTTCTCCGCGACCTTCACCGATGACGTGATGAACCTCGCCAAGCAGTGGACCACCGATCCTGCGATCGTCGAAATCGAAGTCACCAACGTGGCCAACGAGAACGTCGAGCAGCACATCTACGCGGTGGCCGGTGCCGACAAATACAAACTGCTGTTCAACCTGGTCAACGACAACGGCTGGGAACGAGTGATCGTGTTCGCCAACCGCAAGGACGAAGTGCGCCGCATCGAGGAGCGCCTGGTGCGTGACGGCATCAACGCCGCGCAACTGTCCGGCGACGTGCCGCAGCACAAGCGAATCAAGACGCTCGAAGGCTTCCGCGAAGGCAAGATCCGGGTACTGGTTGCCACCGACGTGGCCGGTCGCGGCATCCACATCGACGGCATCAGCCACGTGATCAACTTCACCCTGCCGGAAGTCCCGGACGACTACGTGCACCGCATCGGCCGTACCGGTCGTGCTGGCGCCGACGGCGTGTCGATCAGCTTCGCCGGTGAGGACGACTCCTATCAGTTGCCGTCCATCGAAGAAAAGCTCGGTCGCAAGATCAGCTGTGAAACGCCGCCGACCCATCTATTGCGGGCGGTTGAGCGCAAGCGTCCACAGTAAGCGACGCTATAAAGCGAAGCGCAGCCGGCAACGGACTGCGCTTTTTTTTCGCCCGGATATTGTTCAACAAAACTAAAAGTCCATAATGGACAAATTAGTTTATAAACAATCTGCGGAGTCCGACATGTCCAGTACGCCTTACGTGATCGACCAAACCCAGGCCCGCGAGCTGTTGGCCCGGATCGATGTGCCGCAGATCCTGCGCAAGCTGTTCCGCGACCTGGCGGCCGGGCATGCCGTGCAACCGGCGCAGCAACTGGTGGAATTTCCCCAGGGCGCCGGGGACTTCATCAACTATCTCGGCGTGCTGGCGGAAGACGGCGTGTACGGAGTCAAGACCTCGCCGTACATCGTTCGCGAACAAGGCCCGCTGGTGACGGCGTGGACATTGCTGATGTCGATGCACACCGGCCAACCGCTGCTGCTCTGCGATGCCGGCGAACTGACCACTGCCCGTACCGCTGCGACCACGGCCGTGGCGGTCGATGCCCTCGCCCCGTTGAACGCCACGCGTCTGGCAATCATCGGCAGCGGCAAGGTCGCCCAGGCGCATCTGCATTACGTCAAAACCTTGCGCGACTGGCAGAGCATCAGTGTGTACTCGCCCACCTTAAGCGAAGACCCGGCAACCGCCCGCCAACTGCAAGCCCTCGATCCACGGGTGAACATCGCCGACAGCCGCGAAACCGCCATCGCCGGGGCCGACGTGATCATGCTCTGCACTTCGTCCGCAGGCCCGGTGATTGACCCGGCAACCTTGAGCAAACCGGCGCTGATCACCTCGATCAGCACCAACGCACCGCGCGCCCACGAAGTGCCGCCACAGAGCCTCAACGACATGCAGGTGTTCTGTGACTATCGTCTGACCACCCCGGGCTCGGCCGGCGAGATGCTGATCGCCAGCGAACAACATGGCTGGGACCACAGCGCGATCCTCGGTGACCTGGCGGATCTGCTCAGCGCAAAAGTGCAGCGTCCGGATTACAACCTTCACGTGTTTTTCCGCTCCATCGGTCTGGGCCTGGAAGACATCGCCCTGGCCAACGCCGTCTATCAATTGCAGCGCTGACACCGGAGATTTTCATGAGTCATGCAGATTTCATCATCATCGGCGGCGGGATTGCCGGCGCTTCCACCGGTTTCTGGCTGTCGCAGCACGGCAAGGTCGTGGTGCTGGAGCGCGAGTCGCACCCGGCCTATCACTCCACCGGGCGCTCGGCCGCATTGTTTACCGCCGCGTACGGCACGCCACAGGTTCGGGCGCTGACCCAGGCCAGCCGTGAATTCTTCGACCATCCGCCCAGCGGCTTCTGCGAGCACCCGCTGCTGACCCCGCGCGGCGAAATGACCGTGGATTTCACCGGCGACGCCGCCGAGCTGAACAATCAATACCTCAGCGCCAAGGCCACGGTGCCGCAGATGCAGTTGCTCAGCGCGGATGAAGCCTGCGCGCGGCTGCCGATCCTGCGCCGGGAGAAAGTCCATGGCGCGATCTACGACCCGACCGCCAGCGACATCGACACCGACGCCCTGCATCAGGGCTATCTGCGCGGTATCCGCCGCAACAACGGTCAGGTTCAGACCGATTGCGAAGTGCTCGGCCTGAGCCGCGATGCCAACGGTATCTGGCAAGTGCAGACCAACGGCCAGACCTTCAGCGCTCCCGTCGTGATCAACGCCGCCGGCGCCTGGGCCGACAAGATCGCTGCCCTGGCCGGTGCCCGGCCGCTGGGCCTGCAACCGAAACGCCGGGCCGCGTTCATTTTCGCCGGCCCGGAGGGCGTCGACATCCACCATTGGCCGATGCTGGTCAGCCTCGACGAATCCTTCTATATGAAGCCCGACGCCGGCATGTTCCTCGGCTCGCCGGCCAACGCCGACCCGGTCGAACCCCACGACGTACAGCCCGAAGAACTGGACATTGCCATGGGCATTTACCAGATCGAGGAAGCGACGACCCTGACCATCCGCCGTCCGACCCGCACCTGGGCCGGCCTGCGCAGTTTCGTCGCTGACGGCGATTTGCTGTCCGGGTTCGATCCGCAGGTGCCGGGGCTGTTCTGGGTCGCGGCCCAGGGCGGTTACGGCATCCAGACTTCGCCGGCGATGGGCCAGGCCAGTGCGGCGCTGGTGCGTGGTGAATCGTTACCCGAACACCTTCAGCAATTCGGCCTGACCGCCGCCATGCTCGCCCCTGCCCGCCTGGCCTGACCGTCCACCCGGATGACGCGCCCGACGGATTGCGGCACACTCGCAACGCCCCCGGATCACGGGGGCGTTGACGTTGCCTGGAGCTCCACAGTTATGACCGCCCCCGAACACACGCCCGAGCTGCATGACGCCGCACTGGATAACTACCACGCCATCGCCGACGCCATTGCCACGCTGTTCTTTCCCCACGCCGAAGTGGTGTTGCACGACCTGCGCACGCAGAAGGTCGATTACATCGCCAACAACCTGTCGAAACGGGTGATCGGCGATGAATCGTCGCTGGAAGACATGCTCAGCGAAGACGTCAGCGAACGGAACATCGGCCCGTACGAAAAGCTCAACTGGGACGGCCAGAAAATTCGCAGCCTGAGTACCGTGCTGCGCGACAGCGAAGGGCATCCGCTGGCGGTGCTGTGCATCAACCTGAATATTTCGCTGTTCGAGAACGCCAAGGCTGCGCTGGACCTGTTCCTCTCGCCGAGCAAACTGATCCCGCAACCGGACTCGCTGTTTCGCGATGACTGGCAGGAGCGGATCAACACCTTCCTGCACGCCTGGCTACGGGAACGGCAACTGAGCCTGAACCTGCTGACCCGCGATCACAAACGCGAACTGGTGCTGGCGCTGCACGCCGAAGGGGCATTCAAGGGCAAGAGCGCCTCGAACTATGTGGCCAATGTGCTGAACATGGGGCGGGCGACGGTGTACAAGCATTTGAAGGAATTGAAGGGCTGAAGATTTGCGGTGAATGTTAAGGCCTCATCGCTGGCAAGCCAGCTCCCACAGGTTTTGTGTATATCGAAAATCTCTGTGGGAGCTGGCTTGCCAGCGATGGCGGACCGTCAGTCGCCGTAGATATCGGACTTGAAGTACTTCTCGGAAATCTTCTGATACTCGCCACTGGCGCGAATGCCGTCGATGGCGGTATTCAACTGGCTGACCAGTTCGGTATTGCCCTTGCGCACCGCAATCCCCGCGCCCTCGCCCACGTACTTCGGATCCTTCAGCTCAGGCCCGACAAAGGCGTAACCCTTGCCGCGCGGCATCGACAGGAAGTCGTTCAGCGGGATGGTGTCGGCGAAGATTGCGTCGAGACGACCGGCCGCCAGGTCCATGTAGATTTCTTCGTTGTTGCCATAGCGTTTGACGTTGATGCCCTTGGGCTCGAACACCTCGGTGGCGTAACGGTCGGTGGTGGTTGCACGCTGCACGCCGACGGTCTTGCCTTTGAGGCTGGCGTACTGGTCATCGACGCTCGCGCCTTCCTTCATCACCAGCCGCGACGAGGTGAAATAGTACTTGTGGGTGAAGTCCACCGACTTCTTGCGGTCTTCGTTGATGGTCATGGACGACAGCGCCATGTCGATTTTCTTCACTTTCAGGGAAGGAATCAGACCGTCGAACTCGCCCTCGACCCACACGCACTTGACCTGCATCTGCGCGCACAGGGCATTGCCGATGTCGTAGTCGAAACCGACGATTTCACCCTTGTCGGTCTTCGAGGCGAAGGGCGGATACGCCGCTTCGATACCGATGCGCAGGGTTTTCTCGGCGGCGAACGCGCTGCTGCAGGCCAACAGGCTCAATGCCAGACCGGTGATGAGGGGGAATTTCTTCATGTTCGTTCTCTCGCGGGTTGTTGTTGGTTTGGCAAGACAGAAGAAAAAGCTGGAAACGGGGAAAGACTTTTTTGTACTTGTAAATCCATACTGGACTTTTACGTACAAACCGTCAATCAGGCAAACGGGATTGCATTCGGCCGGTGGTCGGGACGAAACATGTGGAGTAGCGGTGTAGCAGATGGCGCCATCGCGAGCAGGCTCGCTCCCACAGGGGAACGCATGCCAAAGTGGGAGCCAGCCTGCTAGCGATGACTACTGAAGGGCGCTGTGGGATTACTGCTTCCAGCGATCCGCCGCCGCATGATCGCTGTCGCGACCCTCGACCCAGCGCGGGCCGTCGCTGGTGTTCTCTTTCTTCCAGAACGGTGCGCGGGTTTTCAGGTAATCCATGACGAAGGCGCAGGCGTCGAACGCCGCCTGGCGGTGGGCGCTGGCGGCGGCGACAAAAACGATCGGCTCGCCCGGTTCCAGCGCGCCGATGCGGTGCAGCACTTCCAGCTTCAACAACGGCCAACGCTGCTCGGCCTCCAAGGCAATCTTGCCGAGGGCCTTTTCGGTCATGCCCGGATAGTGTTCGAGGAACATTCCGGCGACATCGAGGCCATCGTTGAAGTCGCGCACGTAGCCGACAAAACTCACCACCGCGCCGACGCCGACATTCGCCGCGTGCATCGCGTTGACTTCGGCACCCGGATCGAACGGTTCGGATTGCACCCGAATCCCCATGGCTCAGCCTCCGGTCACGGTGGGGAAAAACGCCACTTCGTCGCCGTCCACCACCGGCTCGTCGAGCTGGCAGAGGTCTTCGTTGCGCGCACACATCAGGTTCTGTTCGCTCAGCACCTCGGCGCCCTCTCGCTGCGCCAGCAACGCACGAACGTCATCGACGGTGGCGAAATCACCCTCGACCTCCACCGAATCCACGCCCAGCGCCTCGCGGTAACGGGCAAAAAACTTCACGGTCAGGTTCATGGCTGCTCCGCCTGGAAATGCCCGCTCTTGCCGCCGACCTTCTCCAGCAGACGCACGCTTTCGATGGTCATGCCACGGTCCACGGCCTTGCACATGTCGTAGATGGTCAGAGCGGCGACGCTGGCGGCGGTCAACGCTTCCATCTCGACGCCGGTCTGCCCGGACAGTTTGCAGCGAGCCACGATGCGTACCGTGTCATCGCCTTCGGCGCTGAGTTCGACCTTGACGCCGGTCAGCATCAACGGATGGCACAGGGGAATCAGATCACTGGTTTTCTTCGCCGCCTGAATGCCGGCAATGCGCGCCACGGCGAACACGTCGCCCTTGGGATGGCCGCCGCTGACAATCATCTGCAGGGTATCGGGCAGCATGCGCACCAGCGCTTGGGCCGTCGCCTCACGGAACGTCACGGCTTTTTCGGTGACGTCGACCATGTTGGCGCGACCTTGGGAATCGAGATGAGTCAGCACGGGATTACTCCTGATCAGGAGCGTCGATTGTAAACCTGGGGGTCAGAATTGCGCACATAAAAAACCGGGCGACTTTGCAGTCGCCCGGTTCGGTTTGACGGTTACAGATGCGATTCGGCGTATTCGGCCAGGATCGAGCGAGGCACCCCTTGCAGGGTGATGTGCACACCGTTGGGGAAATCCTTGAAACGTTCGGTCAGGTAGGTCAGCCCGGAGCTGGTCGCGGACAGGTAAGGGGTGTCGATCTGTGCCAGGTTGCCCAGGCACACTACTTTGGAACCGGCGCCGGCCCGGGTGATGATGGTTTTCATCTGGTGCGGCGTGAGGTTCTGGCATTCGTCGATCAGGATCAGGCTCTGCTGGAAGCTGCGACCGCGAATGTAGTTAAGCGATTTGAACTGCAACGGCACTTTGCTGAGGATGTAGTCGACGCTGCCATGGGTGTTTTCGTCATCCATGTGCAAGGCTTCGAGGTTATCGGTGATGGCGCCGAGCCAAGGCTCCATTTTTTCCGCTTCGGTGCCGGGCAGGAAGCCGATTTCCTGGTCCAGGCCCTGCACGCTGCGGGTGGCGATGATGCGGCGATAACGCTTGCTGACCATGGTCTGCTCGATCGCCGCGGCCAGCGCCAGAATGGTTTTACCCGAGCCGGCGGCACCGGACAGGTTGACCAGGTGTATGTCCGGATCCAGCAGCGCGTACAGCGCCAGGCTCTGATAGATGTCCCGTGGCTTGAGGCCCCAGGCTTCCTGGTGCAGCAGCGGTTCCTGGTGCAGGTCGAGGATCAGCAGCTTGTCCTCTTCGATCTCCTTGATCCAGCCGACGAAGCCCTGCTCATCGATGATGAACTCGTTGATGTGCACGGCAGGCAGGTTGTCGATCAGCTGCACCTGATGCCAGGTGCGACCGTGGTCCTGACGGGTTTCGACCTTGCTCACGCGGTCCCAGAAAGAGCCGGTCATGTTGTGATAGCCGTTGGGCAGCAGGGACACGTCGTCGACCAGTTGGTCGGTGCTGTAGTCCTCGGCGTCGATCCCGCAGGCGCGCGCCTTGAGGCGCATGTTGATGTCTTTGGTGACCAGCACCACCGGTTTGCTCGGTTCGCGGGTGTGCAGGTCGATCAGCTGGTTGATGATTTTGTTGTCGTTCAGATGCTCGGGCAGAATCAGGTTCGATTCGGCCTGCTTGCTCATCAGAATCGACAGCAAGCCCTTCGGACCGCCCTTGCCGCGCTGGATCGGCACGCCCTGTTCGACATCATCGGGTGAGGCATCGCCCAGGGTCTTGTCGATCAGCCGGATCGCCTGACGGCATTCGGCGGCCACGCTGTGATGCCCGCTCTTGAGCTTGTCCAGCTCTTCAAGCACGGTCATCGGGATCGCGACGTGGTGTTCTTCAAAATTCAGCAGGGCGTTCGGATCGTGAATCAGTACGTTGGTATCGAGTACATAAAGGATTGGCTGGTTGGAGGAAGGGCTACGTCCGTGATCATCCATACTCGGTCACCTTTGTGGGAGCCATTCGACGCAATACCTCGGCGGTGCTGCGCCTCGAAGTGACTGCCGAATCCACCTGCACAGCTTTTGTCGGGATAGCAGGTGAACCGCACACAAAATGGGTCTTGGAAGACGCCACCTGTGTTGCAGGTTTCGGCGGTCTGACTTCGTAATACTCCAAAACCCGTGACAGAAAAAAGCACTTTGACGCTTTTTTGAAGTTTATTTTGCAAAGTGACGAAAAGCCCTTGGCGGACTGCCCTGCCCCCGTTAGAGTCGGAAGTCCGCCTGCATCGAATTCTGCAAAAAATTCACCCCAAGCCCAATGTTTCCGGGCTCTTGCCGTTTTTCAGCGAAACGCGTCCTGACAGTCTTCCCAGCCAATGCCGCTTTGCGCGGTTTGCGTGATCAGCCACGGCAACGCAGTCTTCACTGCATCCTGTTTCATGTTGAAATTGATCACCCCGTGCCGCCACAACAGCATCAGGGTCAGGACCCGTTGCGCACTCTGGCTGCCCTTGAGCTTGCCGGCGCCGTCCTGGGCATCGATGTCCCACAGCGCCACTTGCAGACCCTGACTGTTGAAGAACCCCCGGGCATCGCTGCGACGCTGGCCTTCCGGTGGACGGAACAGCGGCACGTAGTTTTCCGGCAGTTTGTTGCGGACCAGGTCGGCACTGCGCCGCACCGAATCCTGCCAGTCCTGCCAGTGGCTGTGGGACCTGAATTCCCAGCCCTGCACGCCGACGCACTGCTGCGAAAATGCCGCTTGCAGGCTGCTGACGGAACGCTCGGCCAACCGCGCCTGAACATCCTTGCCCAACATGAAGAAGGTGCCGCTCAGGTTCGACTTGCGCAGGTACTCGGTGAGCCAGTCAGTGTTGTCCGGTTGCAGGTTGGCGGCGCTGTCGAAACTCAGCAGAAACAGGCGATCGTGCATGTCGTCGCCGTTGCGCTCGTAGTCACCGAAATGATCGATTTCGCTGCTGGTCTGCGGTGACAGCGCCGCCTTGCGCATCAGTTCATCGAGATATTGCAGATGGAAGATCCGGCTCGGCTCGGCCCATTTGGTGTAATAGCTTTCGTCGCTGACCACGAATTTGGCGGCCTGCTCGCGCAGGGTCGGCAGGTCTTCGACGAGGAAGCAGAACGAGGCATCCTGATCGCAGCTTTGCTGGGCGAAGTTGTAGTTGGCGAGCAGACGCTGCCACAGCCGCTCGCGCAGGCTGTTGATCGCCTCCAGATTGACTGTGCGCAGCCCCAGGCGCTGGGCCAGCGCCGCTTCATCCAGCGCTTCGGTGCCGAGCAGGCCTCGGGCGAACATCAAAATTTCCGCTCGCGAGGCGACGTCGAACAGGGTCGGATTATCGAGCTTTTCCGGCCAGGTGCTGCGATCCAGCGTCGCGATATCGCCCGGCGCCGCAACGGCACCGACGCTCAACAGCCACGCGGTGAAGAAAAGAACAATGCGCAAAGGGTGTCTCCATAACAAAACCCGCGCCGCACTATAGCCGATCCGGCTGGCAAACCGCCGATCACCTATGGACGTGATAGCTGGAGTGATCCGTTCCAACCCCCTAGAATCGCCCCCACGATTAAAGGAGACGACTTCATGCTGATGGTGATTTCCCCCGCCAAGACCCTCGATTACGAAACACCGCCGGCGACCCAGCGCTTCACTCAGCCGCAATACCTCGACCATTCCCAGGAACTGATCCAGCAACTGCGCGAACTGAGCCCGGCGCAGATCAGCGAACTGATGCACGTGTCCGACAAGATCGGCGGCCTCAACGCCGCGCGCTTCGGCAGCTGGACACCAGCGTTCACGCCGGAAAACGCCAAGCAGGCGCTGCTCGCGTTCAAGGGTGACGTCTACACCGGTCTCGACGCCCAGTCGTTCAGCGAAGCCGATTTCGACTACGCGCAACAGCACCTGCGCATGCTTTCCGGCCTCTACGGCCTGCTGCGCCCGCTCGACCTGATGCAGCCGTATCGCCTGGAAATGGGCACCAAACTGGCCAACGCCCGAGGCAAGGACCTGTACGCCTTCTGGGGCACGCGCATCAGCGAATGGCTGAACGAAGCACTGGCCGATCAGGGCGACGACGTGCTGCTCAACCTCGCGTCCAACGAATACTTTTCGGCGGTGAAACGCACAGCCCTGAATGCGCGGATCATCAACACCGAGTTCAAGGACCTGAAGAACGGCCAGTACAAGATCATCAGCTTCTACGCGAAAAAGGCCCGAGGCCTGATGAGCCGTTTCGTGATCCAGGAAAAAATCAACGATCCGGCCCTGCTCAAACAGTTCGATGTGCAGGGTTATCGCTACAGCGCCGAGCAATCGAAACCGGATAATCTGGTGTTTCTACGCGATCACGCCCCCGAATAAAGCATGCCTAATGCACGACTCTTTATATGAAGAGTCGTGCAGCTCGCACGATGTCAAAAATCCCTCGCCACATTTCGCCATTTTACTGGCGCCAGAAAAACCTCCCTGTCTTTTCTAAGATTAGTTTCACTCGACACTGATCATTTTTTTCAGTAGTGGCACCTAAATTTTTTCACCGTAGTGGCACAAAACTATCTAACGTGATTTTTCGCCTGTTATTAAAGGTCGAAAACGAAACTGCTATCAAATTGATACTGGTGCCATCTCTGACAATATTTCAAGAAATTTCAGATTTCGCGATGAGCGGACAGGAACTTCGTCCGAATGCATAGCTCATACCACCGGTAACGATTCTCGCCGAGTTTGTACGAGATAACTTACGCGGAGCAGATAGCCATGTAACCAAGTTGTCACAGCAACTTGCCTAGATGACTAACTAGTCTCAAAGCAGACGATGGACAGGAGATACGCACCATTAATATCCCCTACAAAGGCCATGGCCGCGCCCTTATAAACGTGCTCACCTGAGCACCCAACCGCTTGATTTACGGGACTTTCATCCTGACATCGAGCGCGCAAGACGATTGCACAAGAGTCTTCTCCAAAGAAGATCGGCTGCATAACAGGGCACGTCATAACAACAAGGCCTGGTTGCGCACATCTTGAGTGCACTTATTTAGACACTCGGAACTTAAGTATGCCTGCACACGGCATTGTGGCGCCTGTATGCCGCACTTTCGAGTGCACTAATGAACGCTGAACACCATTAACTCCGGCCCTCTAAGGCCTGATATATACAGAGGTAATTGCGATGCGCATCAGCATATTTGGTTTGGGTTACGTTGGCGCAGTATGTGCCGGTTGCCTGTCTGCTCGGGGCCACGACGTAGTGGGCGTCGATGTTGCCAAAGACAAGATCGACATGATCAACGCTGGCAAATCTCCCATTGTCGAACCGGGCCTGGGCGAGTTGCTGGCACAAGGTATCCAGACCGGTCGTCTGCGCGGCACGACCAACTTCGCCGAGGCGATTCGCGACACTGACCTGTCGATGATCTGCGTCGGCACGCCGAGCAAGAAGAACGGCGACCTGGAACTGAACTACATCGAAGCGGTATGCCGCGAGATCGGTTTTGTCCTGCGTGAAAAGTCCACCCGCCACACCATCGTGGTACGCAGCACCGTGTTGCCGGGCACCGTGGCAAACGTTGTCATCCCGATTCTCGAAGACTGCTCCGGCAAGAAGGCCGGCGTCGATTTCGGCGTGGCGGTCAACCCTGAGTTCCTGCGTGAATCCACCGCAATCGCCGACTACGACCTGCCACCGATGACCGTCATCGGCGAGTTCGACAAGGCTTCGGGTGACGTTCTGCAATCGCTGTACGAAGAACTCGACGCACCGATCATCCGCAAGGACATCGCCGTCGCCGAGATGATCAAGTACACCTGCAACGTCTGGCACGCCACCAAAGTGACCTTCGCCAACGAGATCGGCAACATCGCCAAAGCGGTGGGCGTCGATGGCCGCGAAGTGATGGACGTGGTCTGCCAGGACAAGACCCTCAACCTGTCGCAGTACTACATGCGCCCGGGCTTCGCCTTCGGCGGTTCGTGCCTGCCGAAAGACGTGCGCGCCCTGACCTACCGCGCCGGTTCCCTGGACGTCGAAGCGCCGCTGCTCAACTCGCTGATGCGCAGCAACGAATCGCAAGTGCAGAACGCCTTCGACATCGTTGAAAGCCACGACAAACGCAAAGTCGCCCTGCTGGGCCTGAGCTTCAAGGCCGGCACCGACGACCTGCGCGAAAGTCCGCTGGTGGAACTGGCCGAGATGCTGATCGGCAAAGGCTACGACCTGAGCATCTACGACAGCAACGTCCAGTACGCCCGTGTCCACGGCGCGAACAAGGACTACATCGAGTCGAAGATCCCGCACGTATCGTCCCTGCTCAATTCGGACTTCGATTCGGTGATCGACAACTCCGACGTGATCATCCTCGGCAACCGCGACGAGAAGTTCCGCGCCCTCGCCGAAGAAGCGCCGCAGGGCAAGCAGGTGATCGACCTGGTGGGCTTCATGTCCAAGGCCACCAGCGCCGGTAGCCGCACCGAAGGGATCTGCTGGTAACGCAGCAGCAAGCCTCGAGCTTCAGGCCGCACGCCGTGAATCGGCGGGCGGCTTGAAGCCCCCATCACCTTCGGATGACGGTCATGTCCAAGCTCAAACATTTTTTTCTGCAATCCGCCGGCTGGCTTTTGTTTCTGAGCCTGCTGATGGGCCTGGCCCTGATGCTGCCCACGTCCACATTCGACTCCGAGTCGAAGGACTTCATTTTCCTGATTGGCGCCGTAGGTATCTGGCGCTACTCGATGGGTGCCACGCACTTTGTGCGCGGCATGATTTTTCTCTACATCGTCTACCCGCACCTGCGCCGCAAGGTTCGCAAGCTGGGTAAGGCGGCGGACCCGTCCCATGTGTTTCTGATGGTCACCAGTTTCCGCATCGACGCGTTGACCACCGCGCAGGTTTACAGCTCGGTGATCCGCGAAGCCATCGACTGCGAACTGCCGACCACCGTGGTCTGCTCCATCGTCGAAATGTCCGATGAGCTGCTGGTCAAGGCACTGTGGGCGCGGATGAATCCGCCAGACCGCGTGAAACTCGACTTCGTACGCATTCCCGGCACCGGCAAACGCGATGGCCTGGCCTATGGTTTCCGCGCGATCTCCCGTCACCTGCCGGACGACCGTGCCGTGGTAGCCGTGATCGATGGCGACACCGTGCTCGGCGAAGGCGTCGTGCGCAAAACCGTGCCGTGGTTCCAGATGTTCGGCAACGTCGGCGGCCTGACCACCAACGAGTTCTGCGAAGTGCGCGGCGGGTACATCATGAGCGAATGGCACAAGCTGCGTTTCGCCCAGCGCCACATCAACATGTGCTCGATGGCCCTGTCCAAACGCGTGCTGACCATGACCGGGCGCATGTCGGTGTTTCGCGCCACCGTGGTCACCAACCCGGAATTCATCGCCGACGTTGAAAGCGACTCGCTGCAACACTGGCGCCTGGGCCGTTTCAAATTCCTGACCGGCGACGACAAGTCGAGCTGGTTCAGCCTGATGCGTCTGGGCTACGACACCTTCTACGTGCCGGATGCGGCGATCAACACCGTTGAACACCCGCCGGAAAAGAGCTTCATCAAGGCCAGCCGCAAACTGATGTTCCGTTGGTACGGCAACAACCTGCGCCAGAACTCCCGAGCGCTGGGCCTGGGTGTAAAACGCCTCGGCGCCTTCACCTCGGTGGTGCTGTTCGACCAGCGCGTATCGATGTGGACTTCGCTGCTCGGCCTGACCGTGGCAATCATCGCCAGCTTCAAGTACGGCACCGCGTTCATCCTGGTTTACCTGCTGTGGATCGGCATCACCCGTCTGATTCTGACGCTGCTGCTGTCCTGCTCCGGCCACCGGATCGGCCCGGCTTACCCGGCAATTCTCTATTACAACCAGATCGTCGGTGCGCTGGTGAAGATCTACGTGTTCTTCCGCCTCGACCAACAATCCTGGACTCGCCAACCCACTTCCCTGACCCGTGATCTCGCCAGCTTTCAACGTTGGTTCAACACCTGGTCGTCTCGGACCATGACCTTCTCCGCCGGCAGCATTTTCGTCGCCGTGCTGCTGATGATGGTCTGACCTGCCCCTATTGAATTAACAAGGAAATCGCCCCCATGAATACCGCCGTCAACGCCAACGTAGTGCATGAATCCGAAGCCCAGCGTCAGCACGCCCGTGTGAAAATCCCGGCCAAGCTGCGTTTCTTCGGCCCCGACCGGACTCCGGTTGAAGCGCGGGTCCTCGACCTGTCCGCCGGTGGTCTGGCGTTCAACGCCGGACAACTGCCGCTGACCGTCGGCGAGGTGTACAAGGCGCGTCTGCAGTTCGTCATCGACAACCTCGGCCTGGCCATGGACGTTGAACTGCAAGTGCGCTCCTACGACCGCCAGACGGGTCGTGCTGGCTGCCAGTTCCAGAACCTCGAGCCGCAGGACATTTCCACCCTGCGCCACCTGATCACTTCGCACCTGGCCGGCGACATCGTCAGCATCGGCGAAGTGCTGGCAACCCTGCAGCGCGACAACTTCACCAAGGCACGCAAGGTCAAGGACGGCGACTCCGGCATGACCCCGTTCGGGCGTCTGAAAGCGGTGACGTTCAGCGCCGGTATCTTCGCGGTCGGGCTGGTGGCGGCGGGTTTCATTTTCAAATCGGTGTACAGCATGTACTTCGTCAGCCATGCGCAGGCCGGTCTGGTCAGCGTGCCGGGGATGAACATCACCATGCCGCGCGACGGCACCGTGCAAAGCCTGGTGAAGTCCGACGGCGTCGCTGCCAAGGGCGCACCGCTGGCGACGTTCAGCACCAGCATGCTCGACGTACTCAAAGGTCACCTGGAAGAAGATCAACTGTCCCCGGCCAAGGTTGAGGAACTGTTCGGCAAACAGATGACCGGCACTCTGACCTCGCCGTGCGATTGCACCGTGGCCCAGCAACTGGTGGCCGACGGTCAATACGCGAGCAAGGGCGACGTGATCTTCCAGCTGGTGCCGCGCAACACCCAGGCCACCGTCGATGCGCGCTTCTCCTATCGCCAGTTCGGCGACGTGCGTCCGGGCACCCCGGTGAGCTTCCAGATCGCCGGCGAAGACAAGACCCGCACCGGCAAGATCGTCAGCAGCACCAGCCTGAAAAGTGCCGACCTGTCCTCCGACATCCGCGTGCAGATTCAGCCTGACGAACCGCTGGACAGCCGCTTCGCCGGCCGCCCGGTG
Organism: Pseudomonas sp. B40(2017); assembly: GCF_002112855.1. Classification (NCBI taxonomy): domain Bacteria; kingdom Pseudomonadati; phylum Pseudomonadota; class Gammaproteobacteria; order Pseudomonadales; family Pseudomonadaceae; genus Pseudomonas; species Pseudomonas sp. B40(2017). The sequence goes on along the minus strand of NZ_NEIT01000005.1, from coordinate 295,888 downwards.
GAAGTCAACAGCGACCGTGGTCCGAACCTGAACTGGCTGATCGACAAAGCCATGGCTGCCGGTCTTTAAGTCGAGGACATGCCCGTGACTACTCCTGTCTTGAACACACCGCCGACCCTGTGGGAGCGAGCTTGCTCGCGATGGGATCGGCGCGGTGTATCTGATGTACCGAGTCGCCTGAATCGCCAGCAGGCTGGCTCCCACACTGGTTATGCGTTGTGCGCAATTGCGCTGGCAGTGAGTCTGGCCGGTTGCGCCGGCCTGCCCGACCAGCGTCTGGCCAACGAAGCGCTCAAGCGCGGTGACACCGCGACCGCCGCGCAGAACTACCGTGCGCTGGCCGATCTGGGGTACAGCGAAGCCCAGGTGGGCCTTGCCGATATTCAGGTCGACAGCCGCGATCCGGAACAAATGAAACAGGCCGAAGCCACCTACCGCGCCGCCGCCAGTGTTTCGCCGCGTGCCCAGGCCCGACTCGGTCGTTTGCTGGTGGCCAAGCCCGGCTCCACCGAAGCCGAGCATCAGGAAGCCGAAAGCCTGCTGAAAAAGGCCGCCGCCAGTGGCGAAGGCAACACGCTGATCCCGCTTGCGATGCTGTACCTGCAATACCCGCACAGCTTCCCGAACATCAACGCTCAGCAACAGATCGACCAGTGGCGCAAATCCGGTTACCCGGAAGCCGGTCTCGCGCAGGTACTGCTGTATCGCACCCAGGGCACGTACGACCAGCATCTGGATGACGTGGAAAAAATCTGCAAGGCCGCGCTCAACACCACCGACATCTGCTACGTCGAGCTGGCCACGGTCTATCAGAAACGTGGCGCGCCGGAGCAACAGGCCGAGCTGATCAAACAACTGCAGGCCGGTTACAGCCGCGGCACCGTCAGCGCTCAACGGGTGGATTCCGTGGCCCGTGTGCTGGCCGATTCGACCCTGGGCAAGACCGACGAAAAAACCGCGCAGTCACTGCTCGAGCCGATCGCGCCGGGTTACCCGGCGTCGTGGGTCACCCTCGCGCAACTGCTCTACGACTTCCCGGAACTGGGCGACGTCGACCAGATGATGAAGTACCTGGACAACGGCCGCGCCGCCGACCAGCCGCGCGCCGAACTGCTGCTGGGCAAGCTCTACTACGAAGGCAAACTGGTCCCGGCCGACGCCAAAGTCGCCGAGGAACATTTCCAGAAAGCCGTCGGCCGCGAAGTCGCCGCCGATTACTACCTCGGCCAGATCTACCGCCGTGGCTACCTGGGCAAGGTCTATCCGCAGAAAGCCCTCGACCATCTGCTGACCGCTGCGCGCAACGGCCAGAACAGCGCCGACTTCGCCATCGCCCAGCTGTTTTCCCAAGGCAAGGGCACCAAGCCCGACCCGCTCAATGCCTACGTGTTCAGCCAGTTGGCCAAAGCCCAAAACACTCCGCAAGCCGATGAGCTGGCGACCACCCTCGCCGCGCAACTGCCGCCCGAGCGTCTGGCCGAAGCCCAGCGCCTGCTGCAACAGGAACAGGCGGCCCGTGGCGCCCTGAACCAGAACACGCTGCAACTGCACGCCCTGCAAGAAGAAGACGGCGAGGAAAAACCATGAAATTGAATCCCTTTGTGAAGGCCGGCATTGGCCTCACGTTCGCGCTGATCTGGTCTTGCCCGACCCTGGCCGCGATGACTGAATCGAAGAACTTCGGCCTGGAAGTGAAAATCACCGGCCAGTCCGAAGACGACCGCGACCTCGGTACCGCCAGCGGCGGCGACGTCAACGGCGTCGGCCTCGACCTGCGCCCGTGGGTCTACGGCGAAAGCGGCGCGTGGAGCGCCTATGCCATGGGCCAGGCCGTGACCTCGACCGACATCATCGAGACCGACACCCTGCAGCAGTCCGACAGCGACGGCACCCAGACCACCGACAACGGCGACCGCAAGACCAAGAAAAACTACCTGGCGATGCGCGAGTTCTGGGTCGGCTACAGCGGCCTGACGCCCTACCCCGGCGAGATCCTCAAGTTCGGTCGCCAGCGCCTGCGCAATGACGACGGCCAGTGGCGCGACACCAACATCGAAGCCCTGAACTGGACCTTCGACACCACCCTGCTGCGCGCCAACGCCGGTGTCGCCGAACGCTTCAGCGAATACCGCACCGACTTGAAAGAGCTGGCACCCAAAGACAAGGATCGCCTGCACGCCTACGCCGACGCCGCTTACCAGTGGACACCGGGCAACTGGGTCGGGATTCGCGGTCACCACACCCACGACGACGGCAAGCTCGACTATCCGGAGCCAGGCGTGGCCGGCGATTCGCTGGACAAGAAAGAAAACGGCGACATCAGCTGGCTCGGCCTGACCGCAGACAGCGACGCCTACAACTGGCGCAACACCAACACCGTCAACTACTGGGGCAGCATCACCGGCATGAGCGGCGACCGCGACACGGTCAACGCCCTCAACGCCGACGGCACCCGCCCGGCCCAGGCCAAGCGCAGCGACAACGTCGACGGCTGGGCGACCGACATCGGTGTGCGTCTGCGCCTCGATCCGCAATGGCAGGTCGGTGCGGCGTATGCCCGTGCGAGCGCCGATTACGAACAGAACGGCCTGGAAAGCAACCGCTCGAACTACACCGGTACTCGCTCGCGGGTTCACCGTTTCGGCGAAGCCTTCCGTGGCGAAATGAACAACATGCAGACCGCCACCCTGTTCGGTTCGTGGATGCTCAACGACCAGTACGACGCCAGCCTGGTCTACCACAAGTTCTGGCGTGTGGACGGCAACAAGCCGGTGGGCAGCAACGGCATCAACGCCGTGGAGAACAACACCGACGACGTCACCGGCGCGATCCTTTCCAGCACTTCCCTGCCACTGCAGGACGGCAACAAGGATCTGGGCCAGGAAATGGATCTGGTGGTCACCAAGTACTTCAAGCAAGGCTTGCTGCTGGCGGCGTTGAGCCAGTCGATCGACGAACCGTCGGCGCTGGTGCGTTTCCGTGGCGGCGTGTTCAAGCCAGGTGACGCCTATGGCAGCCAGGTCGATTCGTACATGCACCGCGCGTTCATCGACGTGATCTGGCGCTTCTGATGCTGACCGCCAAGGGAGTGCCCGACATGAACAGTGCCCGCAAAGGCTCACTCAGCCTGCTGGCCGGCGCGATGCTGCTGGCCTCGGCCGGCGCCTTCGCCAGTGTGGAACCGGCCAAACCCGCGACCACCGCCAAGGAGCTGCAACAGGCCAAGACCTACACCGTCAGCAGCGCGCCGACCGAAGCGCTGGAACTGGCCAAGCCGAAATTGCCCGACCTCTCCGGCTACACCGCCGAAGCCGCCGCCGCGAAAATCGTGCGCAGCAAACCGGGCAAGATCAGCGTGCGCCGGATGATGCAGGAAGACGCCCTGAAGGACTTCATCGGCGGCGACAACAAGATGGCCGAATGGGTGGTGCGTCAGCACGGCATCCCGCAGGCGATCTTCGTCGACGATGGCTACATGAACCTGAAAGAACTGGCGCAGAAACTGCCCAAGCAGTACTTCAGCGAAACCTCGCCGGGCGTCTACCTGGCCAAGTTGCCGATCGTGGTCGGCCGCAAAGGCATCCTCGAGATCGACGGCCAGACCCAGGAATTGCGCCTGTCCCAGGAGGCCGGCTCGTTCGTGGTCAACGACGGTCAGTTGTTCGTGCGTGACACCAGGGTCACCGGCTGGCGCGAGAAGGAAAACGGCCCGGCGACCTTCCGTTCGCCGAAAGAATTCCGCCCGTTCCTGCTGGCCTGGGGCGGCACCGAGACCTACATCGTCAACAGCAAGATGGCCAGCTTCGGCTACGCCAACAGTAAGTCCTACGGCGTGAGTATTTCCCAGTACACGCCGAACATGGCCAAGGTGCTCAAGCGTCCCGAGCCGACCGGCTGGATCGTCGGCTCCGAGTTCTCGGACATGTGGTACGGCTTCTACTGCTACGAAACCCGCGACTTCGTGGTCAAGGGCAACACCTACAAGGACAACATCGTCTACGGCATCGACCCGCACGACCGTTCCCACGGTCTGATCATTGCCGAGAACACGGTGTACGGCACGAAGAAGAAACACGGGATCATCATTTCCCGTGAGGTGAACGACAGCTTCATCTTCAATAACAAAAGCTACGACAACCACCTCTCGGGGCTGGTGATCGACCGAAACAGCGTCAACAACATCATTGCCTACAACGAGATCTACAAGAACCACACCGACGGCATCACCCTCTACGAGTCCGCCGACAACCTGCTGTGGGGCAACAAGGTCATCAGCAACAAGCGCCACGGCATCCGCATTCGTAACAGCGTGAACATCCGCCTCTACGAAAACGTCGCCATGGCCAACGGCCTGACCGGCGTCTACGGGCACATCAAGGACCTGACCGACACCGACCGTGACATCAAGCTCGACCCGTTCGACGCCCAGGTCTCGCTGATCGTGGTCGGCGGTGAACTGGCGGCCAACGGCAGCGGCCCGCTGTCGATCGATTCGCCGTTGAGTGTCGAGCTGTATCGCGTGTCGATGCTGGCGCCGACCAAATCCAGCGGCATCAGCTTCAACGGCATCCTCGGCGAGCGCCAGGATGAAATTCTCGACCTGCTGGTGCGCCAGCAGAAAGCCGTGCTGATCGACCCTGTCGAACGCCAGACCGAATTGCAGGACTGAGGATAATTTTATGCACCCACACCTGATCAAATTACTCAGCCTGTCGGCCCTGACCGTGGGCATCCTGGCGGCCAGCAACGGCGCCCGCGCCGATGAAGTCCAGCCGCCGAAATTCACGGCCGAACCTTGCTGCAGTCTGTGCCCGGCCGCCCATGACGCGAAGAACTACACCACGCGCTATCAGCAGAACTTCACCACTCTGGTGCAGGCACAGGGCGACTGGCTGTTCCGGACCCAGGAAGACTTGCGCACCGAGTTCAACACCACCCCGGCCGGCTACAAGCGCCTGCAACAGCTGCACGATGCGTTCAAGGCCAAAGGCGTCGAACTGGTGATCGTCTACCAGCCGACCCGTGGCCTGGTGAACCGCAACAAGCTCAACCCGGCGGAAAAAGCCGCGTTCGATTACGAGAAAGCGCTGGGCAACTACAAGACCATGCTCGGCCGTTTCGCCAAGATGGGTTACGTGGTACCGGACCTGTCGCCGCTGACCAACGAATCGCTGCCGGAGACCCTGCCCGCCCACGATTTCTACTTCCGCGGCGACCAGCACTGGACGCCATACGGTGCCCAGCGCACGGCAAAAATCGTCGCCGAGAAGGTCAAGCAGATTCCGGCCTTCGCCGACATTCCCAAGCGTGAGTTCGAAACCAAACGCTCCGGACGCATGGGCAAGACCGGCACCCTGCACAACATGGCCGGGCAACTGTGCGGCACCAGTTACGCGATCCAGTACATGGACCAGTTCACCACCGAGCCGAAAGGCGAAGCGGGTGACGGCGATCTGTTCGGTGACTCCGGCAATCCGCAGATCACCCTCGTGGGTACTTCGCACAGCGGCAAGAACTACAACTTCGCCGGGTTCCTCGAAGAAGCCATCGGCGCCGACATTCTCAACGTCGCCTTCCCCGGCGGCGGTCTGGAAGGTTCGATGTTGCAGTACCTGGGCAGCGACGAATTCCAGAAGACGCCGCCGAAAATCCTCATCTGGGAATTCTCGCCGCTGTACCGCCTCGACCAGGAAACCATCTATCGCCAGATGATGGCGCTGCTCGACAACGGCTGCGAAGGCAAAGAGGCGCAAATGTCCGCCAGCACCACGCTCAAGCCGGGCGGCAAACAAGAACTGCTGGTCAACAGCAAGAACCTGAACCTGCAGAACAGCAGCCATCAGGTCGACATCCGCTTCGCCGACACCTCGGTGAAAACCCTGCAAGCCACCCTCTGGTACATGAACGGTCGCCACGAGGACATCAAGATCGAGAAACCGGAAACCTCCGACACCGACGGTCGTTTCGCCTTTGAGTTGCGCACGGACGAAGACTGGGCCTCGCAAAACCTGCTGGCAGTCGAAGTCCAGGGTCCGGAAGCGGGCACCGCGCCACAGAAAGTCGAAGCGAAAATCTGCAAACGCAACGTATTCCCGGGCGCTGGGCAACAAACCGCTCAGGTCGGGCAATGAGGTCTGCTATGCGAAATCCGAAACTGAAAACTCTTTTGGCGCCGACGCTGCTCGGGCTGGCGATCTTCGCCGGTACCGCGCAGGCCGCCGCACCACTGCGTCCGCCACAGGGCTATTTTGCGCCTGTGGATAAATTCAAGACCGGCGACAAGAGCGAAGGCTGCGATGCGATGCCGACGCCCTACACCGGGCCGCTGCAATTTCGCAGCAAGTACGAAGGCTCGGACAAGGCTCGCGCGACGCTGAACGTGCAGTCGGAAAAGGCCTTCCGCGACACCACCAAAGACATCACCACCTTGGAGCGCGGCACCGCCAAGCGGGTGATGCAGTTCATGCGCGACGGCCGTCCGGAACAACTGGATTGCACGCTGAATTGGTTGACCGCCTGGGCCAAGGCCGATGCGTTGATGTCCAAGGACTTCAACCACACCGGCAAGTCGATGCGCAAATGGGCGCTGGGCAGCATGGCGTCTTCGTACATTCGCCTGAAGTTCTCCGACTCCCATCCCCTGGCCCAGCACCAGCAGGAAGCCCAGGTGATCGAAGCCTGGTTCAGCAAAATGGCTGATCAGGTGGTCAGCGATTGGGACAACCTGCCGCTGGAAAAAACCAATAACCACTCGTACTGGGCCGCGTGGTCGGTGATGGCGACATCGGTCGCGACCAACCGCCGCGACCTGTTCGATTGGGCAGTCAAGGAATACAAGATCGGCGTCAATCAAGTCGATGCCGACGGCTTCCTGCCGAACGAACTCAAGCGTCAGCAACGCGCCCTCGCCTATCACAACTACGCCCTGCCGCCGCTGGCGATGATCGCCAGTTTCGCCCAGGTCAACGGTGTGGATCTGCGTCAGGAAAACAACGGTGCGCTGAAACGTCTGGGTGACCGGGTGCTGGCCGGGGTGAAAGACCCGGATCAGTTCGAGAAGAAGAACGGCAAAGAGCAGGACATGACCGATTTGAAAGAGGACATGAAATTCGCCTGGCTCGAACCGTTCTGCACCCTCTACACCTGCCCGCCGGATGTGATCGAGAAAAAACACGGCATGCAGCCGTTCAAGACCTTCCGCCTCGGCGGCGACCTGACCAAGGTCTACGACCCGTCCCACGAAAAGGGCAACAAGGGCAGTTAATCGCTGATCGTTTCACCCCTCCAACACCACGGGGGGTTTGGGGGGGCTTTGGCCCTTGACTGTTGGTTCAAACATGGAGAGATCGGGATGGTATTTTCATCCAACGTGTTCCTGTTTCTGTTCTTGCCGATCTTTCTCGGCTTGTACTACCTGAGCGGGCAACGCTATCGCAACCTGCTGCTGCTGATCGCCAGCTACGTGTTCTACGCGTGGTGGCGGGTGGACTTCCTGGCGCTGTTCGCCGGCGTCACCCTGTGGAACTACTGGATCGGCCTGAAAGTCGGCGCCGCCGGCGTGCGCACCAAACCGGCCCAGCGCTGGCTGCTGCTCGGCGTGGCGGTGGACCTGTGCATCCTCGGCTACTTCAAGTACGCCAACTTCGGCGTCGACAGCATCAACGCGATGATGACGTCGGTCGGTCTGGAGCCGTTCATCCTGACCCACGTGCTGCTGCCGATCGGTATCTCGTTCTACATCTTCGAGTCGATCAGCTACATCATCGACGTCTACCGCGGCGACACCCCGGCCACCCGCAACCTGATCGACTTCGCGGCGTTCGTGGCGATCTTCCCGCACCTGATTGCCGGTCCCGTGCTGCGTTTCCGTGACCTGGCCGACCAGTTCAACAACCGCACCCACACCCTCGACAAGTTCTCCGAGGGCTGCACGCGGTTCATGCAGGGTTTCATCAAGAAGGTGTTCATCGCCGACACCCTCGCCGTGGTAGCCGACCATTGCTTCGCCCTGCAAAACCCGACCACGGGCGATGCCTGGCTCGGCGCGCTGGCCTACACCGCGCAACTGTATTTCGACTTCTCCGGCTACAGCGACATGGCCATCGGCCTGGGCTTGATGATGGGTTTCCGCTTCATGGAAAACTTCAAGCAGCCGTACATCAGCCAGTCGATCACCGAGTTCTGGCGCCGCTGGCACATCAGCCTGTCGACCTGGCTGCGTGACTACCTCTACATCACCCTCGGCGGCAACCGCAAAGGCACGCTGATGACCTATCGCAACCTGTTCCTGACCATGCTGCTCGGTGGTCTGTGGCACGGCGCGAACATCACCTACATCGTCTGGGGTGCGTGGCACGGCATGTGGCTGGCGATCGAAAAAATGCTCGGCCTCAACACCGCGCCGCGCAGCCTCAACCCGATCCGCTGGGCGCTGACGTTCCTGCTGGTGGTCATGGGCTGGGTGATCTTCCGCGCCGAGAACCTGCACGTTGCCGGCCGCATGTACGGCGCGATGTTCAGCTTCGGCGACTGGTCGCTGTCGGAACTCAACCAGGCCAGCCTCACCGGCCTGCAAGTCGCAACCCTGGTTGTGGCTTACGTGACCCTGGCGTTCTTCGGCCTGCGCGATCTGTACACCAACCAGCCGCCGGCCAAGACCAAACCTGAGATCAACGTCGAGGCCAATGGTCCGGCCACAGCGACTCCGGGAATGATCAAGGCAGCCCCGGGCGAAAACCCGGCGAGCATCCACGAGCCTGGCTACACCGTCGGCGTCGAGGCCCAGGTGCAACCGGCCTACTGGACCGCGGACTGGTCGCGCTACGTGATGCGCGGGCTGATCCTGCTGCTGTTCATCGCCTCGATTCTCAAACTCTCGGCGCAAAGCTTCTCGCCGTTCCTTTACTTCCAGTTCTGAGGGATCTGACATGACCCGCTCATTACGCATCTTCTACATCGCGCTGTTTCTGGTGACCCTGCTGGTGCTCGGTCTGTGGTCGGTGCGCAGCTTCTTCGGCTTCAGCACCAACGCCGATGCGACGGTGCTCAACGGCCGCTGGACCAAAGCCGTGGAAACCCACTACGACGATGAGTTCCCGATCAAGCGCCTGGGCACCAATCTTTGGGCCGCGCTGGATTTCAAACTATTCAACGAAGGTCGTCCGGGCGTGGTGCTCGGTCGCGATCAGTGGTTGTACAGCGATGAGGAATTCAACCCGATCGTCAATGAAGAGCTGAACCTGCAAGGCAACTACGCGCTGGTCGAAGGCGTGCGCCAGACCCTGAAAGAGAAAGGCGTGAAACTGGTGATGGCGATCGTGCCGGCCAAGGCTCGCCTGTACCCGGAACACCTGGGTGAAGTGAAACCGGCAAGCATCCACGCCAACCTCTATCAGGACTTCCACGCCCGTGTCGCGGCGGACAAGATCCTCGCTCCCGACCTGCTCGGCCCGCTGCAAGCGGCCAAGCAGAACGGTCAGCAAGTGTTCCTGCGCACCGACACCCACTGGACCCCTGAAGGCGCGGAAATCGCCGCCAACACCCTGGCCAAAACCATCGCCGACAAGTTCCCGCTCAGCGGCGAGCCACAGCGCTTCGTCACCACCCCGGCGGAGAAGGTCACGCACAAGGGCGACCTGCGTCTGTTCCTGCCGCTGGATCCGCTGTTCGAAAACCTGATGCCGGCCAAGGAACCGCTGCAAAAGCGCAACACCGTGGCCGTCGAACAACCTGCCGGGGACGACGCCCTGTTCGCCAACAGCGAAGTGCCGGTGGCCCTGATCGGCACCAGCTACAGCGCCAACCCGAACTGGAACTTCGTCGGTGCGCTCAAGCAAGCGCTGCACAGCGACGTGGTCAATTACGCCAAAGACGGCCACGGCCCGATCCTGCCGATGCTCAGCTACCTGAAAAGCGATGACTTCAAGAACAGCCCGCCACAGGTGCTGATCTGGGAGTTTCCTGAACGATATCTGCCTGTGAACAACGAAATCGGCGACGCCGACCCACAGTGGGTCGCAGAGCTCAAACAAGCCGGTGCTCGCCAACAAAACGTAGCCATCAACACTAAATCCGAGACGCCCGATCGGGCGCAAAACTGAAAGAGAGGTAACACCATGACTTTCACTACAACTCCTCGTCGTCTCGCTAAACGCATTGCTCTGGTTGCGGGTCTGAGCGTGCTGTCGGTCCAGGCCTTCGCCGGTGGCGACGCTGCGCTGTACGGCCCGACTGCACCGAAAGGCTCGACCTTCGTGCGCGTCTACAACGCCAGCAACGCTGAAGTCAGCGCCACCGTCGGCAGCACCAATCTGAGCGACGTCGCGCCGCTGGCCAGCAGCGACTTCAGCTTCATGCCGGGCGGTGATTACAGCGCCAAGGTCGGCAGCCAGACCCTGCCGGTGAAACTCGCCGGTGACCACTACTACACCCTGGTCAACAACGCTTCCGGCGCGCCGCAACTGATCGAAGAACCGCCGTTCAAGAACAAGCAGAAATCCCTGGTGCGCGTGCAGAACCTCAGCGACAAGTCGCTGACCCTGAAGACCGCCGACGGCAAGACCGACGTGGTGCCGAACGTGGCCGCCAAGGGCCGTGGCGAGCGTGAAATCAACCCGGTGAAAGTCAGCCTGGCGCTGTACGAAGGTGACAAGAAAGTCGGCGACGTCAAACCAGTCGCCCTGGAGCGCGGTGAAGCAGCCGTGCTGTACGTCACCGGCAACGGCAGCAACCTGTCGCCAGTCTGGGTGAAACGCCCGGTGTCGACTCGCTAAGCACATGAAACCGGGCAGCCGTCGCTGCCCGGTACGGAACAACAACAAGAGTGAAACGACACAGCGTTCGTGCCTCTAACCAATCGATTTTATGGAGTAAACAATATGATTCCGGTGATCTTGTCAGGTGGTAGCGGCTCACGTCTTTGGCCGCTTTCGCGCAAGCAGTTTCCCAAGCAGTTCCTCGCCCTGACCGGCGAACACACTCTGTTCCAGCAAACCCTCGAGCGTCTGGTGTTCGAAGGCATGGACACCCCGATCGTGGTCTGCAACAAGGATCACCGCTTCATCGTCAACGAGCAGTTGGCCAGCCGCAATCTGGAATGCCAGCGGATCCTGATGGAACCGTTCGGTCGCAACACCGCACCGGCCGTGGCCCTGACCGCGATGATGCTGGTCAATGAAGGTCGCGACGAACTGATGCTGGTGCTGCCGGCCGACCACGTTCTGGAAGACCAGAAAGCCCTGCAACGTGCCCTCGCTCTGGCCACCGTTGCCGCCGAAAACGGCGAGATGGTGCTGTTCGGCGTGCCGGCCACCAAACCGGAAACCGGTTACGGCTACATCAAGTCCACCGGTGATTCGCTGCTGCCGGAAGGCGTCAGCCGCGTCTCGCACTTCGTGGAAAAACCCGACGTCAAACGCGCCACCGAGTACGTAGAGTCCGGCGGTTATTACTGGAACAGCGGCATGTTCCTGTTCCGCGCCAGCCGCTTCCTCGAAGAACTGAAAAAGCATGATCCGGACATCTATGACACCTGCCTGCTGACCCTCGAGCGCAGCCAGCAGGATGCCGACACCGTCACCCTGGACGAAGCCACTTTCGCTTGCTGCCCGGACAACTCCATCGACTATTCCGTGATGGAAAAGACCCAGCGCGCCTGCGTGGTGCCGCTGACCGCCGGCTGGAGCGATGTCGGCTGCTGGTCGTCGCTGTGGGAAGTCAACGAGAAGGACGCCAACGGCAACGTCAGCAAGGGCGACGTGGTGATCCAGGACAGCAAGAACTGCATGATCCACGGCAACGGCAAACTGGTGTCGGTGATCGGTCTGGAAAACATCGTCGTGGTCGAAACCAAGGACGCCATGATGATCGCCCACAAGGACAAGGTCCAGGGCGTCAAGCAGATGGTCAACACCCTCAACGCCCAGGGCCGCAGCGAAACCCAGAACCACTGCGAGGTGTACCGTCCGTGGGGCTCGTACGACTCGGTGGACATGGGTGGCCGCTTCCAGGTCAAGCACATCTCGGTCAAGCCGGGCGCGTGCCTGTCGCTGCAGATGCACCACCACCGCGCAGAACACTGGATCGTGGTCAGCGGAACCGCCGAAGTGACCTGCGACGAGAACGTGTTTCTGCTCACTGAAAACCAGTCGACCTACATCCCGATCGCCTCGGTGCATCGCCTGCGCAACCCGGGCAAGATCCCGCTGGAAATCATCGAAGTGCAGTCGGGCTCATACCTGGGCGAAGACGATATCGAGCGCTTCGAAGATATCTACGGTCGCTCCACCCCGGTCGAACGCGGCGTGTCGGTGAAAACCATCGCGCAGTAAGCGTTCCGTAACAAGAAGCCCCCGTCCAGCCCGCTGCGTCCCCTATCCGCAGCGGGTTGGGCGGGGGCTTTTTCAATTCAGGCAGACGAATGCTGCCGGGGTGCGTGAGACTTCGCCAGTGCCCCTCGTTTGAGCGACTGCCGTTTGCCGGCATAGGGCGTCGGTGCAACAAGCTCGATGAAGTCCTGATTCCGGTTCAGCGCGTGAACAACGACCGGAGTTTGCGCCGACAACTCGGAAACCTTTTCGAAGACCTCCGCCGTTGCATCATTGGATACCGCCAGTTCGTCCTTGATCGCCTGCATTCTGAATTCCAGCATGTCGATCACCACTGGCGTTTGTTCGTGGGCTTCACTCAGTGTCGCTGCATCCAATCCTTGCGAGGCATGGTAAAACTCAATCCCCGTTCTTATAAGGCCCGGCACCTCCGAACCCAGCTCGCCACCCACCTTGTCAATCGCTTTATCGACCACCACTCTGGTGAGCCGGGCGCGCCCTTCGGGTGTACGTGGATCCGATGCCGCGAGCTCGAATCCCAGCGTTGCCAGGCCCGGCCTCTTTTTCGGCTCGACGCTTTCGATGAAAGCCTTGGGATTCATTTCATTGCCTTTGAAATTGATCGCGCGATCCAGTTGATAGGCGTCCACCACTTTAGACACAAGGCGGTCTGCTGCCATTGACGCAGCCTTTTCCCCGGCAGCGGCACCCAATTTCGCACCACCCGGACCCAACAACCCGCCAATGCCGCCCCCAGTTGCGGAGCCTGCCGCGCTGGCGCCGGCGCTGAATGCGGAACTGCCCAACTGCGTGATGATGCGCCTGCCCAGCGCCTGAAAACGTTGACGGGCATACAGGTGATTCATGATGGAGTTGCGGGTGTTCGCAGCGGCCGATGAGACTGCTGATAACAAGGCCTGCTGTTTGTCCACACTATTGTTCAATTCAGCGGCTTCGGTTTTGCCTCCACCGTCGCTGTCGAAAAATGTGACCGGTGAATTGGCGACCATACAGTACAGATTGAGCCCGTCGATCATGCCTTTGGGGTCCGGATTCAACCAATGCTGCAACCACGGGATGTAGTAGCGCAGACCAAAGTAGTCGAGCCCCGTCGCATCACGCTCCTTGCCCGAGTAACGGATGTATTTGTAGCTGAATTCGCCGTCCTGCCAGGCGCTGGTACCGAAAGGGTGAAACTTTTCGCGACTGATCATCGTACCGTCATCGGCGGTTTCCAGACTGACCGAGCCCAGGTGATCGACATGTTGGTATCGATACTGATTGTTGATGCCCGAGGACGGCGAGCTCTCCCAATGCAGTACCCGGACACCGCCGGCGACGATGACCTGTAGCCGTTCGCCGGTGCCGTTGTCGGTGCGCAATTCCAGTCCAGGCAAATAGCGCACATCGGCAACCAGGGTTCGGGCATTGGTTAACAAGGAGCGGATCTTGCGTACCCGCTGACTGCTGCCATCGTAGAGATAGGTCTCGTTGTCATTGATACCGGAAGCACGCTCGACCGGACTGACCGATTGCAGTTGATTACGCAGGTTCCAGCTCAACATCCGCCCCGGTTCCAGCTGCAGCAAGTTGCCTCTTCGATCGTATGCAACTTCGATTTGTGCATCGGTAGGCGGCGTGACTTCGTATGGCAGACTGCGGTTGCTGTAGCTCGCCGGTTGCAGTTTGCGTCCGTGGCTTTGTGGTCCGACATGAATCAGCTTGAGCAGGTTGCCGCTCCAATCATATTTGTAATCCTGCTGAAACTTGCTGACCGCCGCCGGATCGACGCGGCCCATCGATTGCGGGCCCTGACTGGCACGCCCGGCTTCCCACCCGAACGCCATGATCAATTGGTAAAGACTGTCGTAGACCAGGCAACTGACCGGCTCTATGCACTGGTTGGCGAAGTAACGGATCGGCATTGCCTTGTCTTCAATCCGCAGGACATTGCCCATCCTGTCGTATCCATAAATCAGGTGTTGCAGCACGAGTCCGCGGGCGTCTTCGGTCCGCAGGCACAACAGACGATCGTCCTCGGGACGATAGGTCCGGGTGGTGTGCACACCGTTGCCGGCAGTTTGCTGCGTGACATTGCCTTGCGCGTTGTAACGAATGTCAGTGACCAGGATCTGCTCACGCTCCCCCTTCAACTGAAGGCGGCGTTCGCGCAAACGGCCATCAACGGTCAGCTCGAATGTATGCCGGTTGTCTCGGGCATCCGTCTGTTCCAGCACATCCCCCAATGCACCATGGCGCCACCGCGACAGCTCACCGGCGCCTGGCTCTAGCAGCCGCGCACGCTCAGCCTCCTGCTCCGGCCAGTCGGGTGTCAGCGGATCCAGCGTGAAGTGCCGGGTGTCCTCGGTGCATGCACCGCTGATTGCAAACGCGTTGAACAGTACGCTGCCGGCCGGATGGTCATGGCGGATCAGCTGACCGAACTGGTTGCGCGACGGGTCCCCGCTGCCGGGATGACCGTAGGTCAGGCGCTCGACACAACGCCGAGGCACGCCTGCTCCTTCTTCGAATATCGCGACGGGGCGCAGCAAATTGTCGTGCTCGATCTCGCGCCGCGTCTGACGGCTGTCCCAACTGAACATCGTTTGTGCAGCGAGTCCCTTCAGTTCGATTTGCATACCTGCATCGACGCTGTCCGAGCGAATCACCGTGGCGTCCAGAGCAAACACCTGCATCAGATTGGCCGGCGTCAGCGGGTCGTCGGCTTGCGACAGCCAAAGTCGCGGGTCCCACTGTTTCAGCGCACGCCCCGCAGAGTCATGCAGGGTGCGGTTGATCCGGGAGCCGACCGGTCCGTTCTCGATGTCTCGACAATAGTCGACCGAGCGAACCGGCAAGCCGCGCGGGTCGATCACAGACATCCTCGGCGTATTGACGTGCAAGCTCATGGAGCGCGCTTCCCCGCAATCGGCATTCGGTGTGCCTCTGGCATCAGAGCAAGCTCAGCGCTGTTTCGGCTACTGTCGGAAATGACAGTCCCGACCAACGGCACCTGCGCGCAATCCGCGAATGTCCATTCCCGCGCCCCTTCGGTAGGATGGCAGGCACAAGTTCAAGGAGTGTTCGAACATGTTCATCGGCGTCTTGCTGGTCATCACCTGGCTGATCCTGCTGTTGCGCTACCCGGCCAAGGCCCTGCCGGTGTCGATGGCCGCCGCTGTGGGCCTGGGGCTGGTGGCGATGTGGGTGGTGTGGCTGGACAACCGCGAGGTCAGGCAACTGGCGCGCCTTGAATTGCGCATCGTCTATGCCCCCGAACACTGCCCCGCCGACCGTCCGCTGCTGCTCAAGTTGAACAATGGTAACGACGTGCCGCTGACCGAACTGCGCTGGCGCATTGCCGCGTATGCGCCGGGCGACACCGTGAACCTGGCCGACAATCAATACGCCGCCCCGCGCTATCGCGGCCCCGGCGAATTGCAGCCCGGCGGCAACTGGGAAGACTGTTTGCCGATGCCGCCGTTGCGTCCCGGTTATCGCCCGCAAACCCTGGAGTTTCGCGCCGAGCGATTGCAGGGTAGTTTTTCCGACTGATCCCCTCTCCCACTGTTTGCACAAGGAATGCGCCATGCCCGTTGCGTTGATTACCGGTTGTTCCAGCGGCATCGGCCGCGCCCTCGCCGATGCATTCAAAGGCGCCGGCTACGAGGTCTGGGCCAGCGCGCGCAAGGCTGAAGATGTTGCGGCACTTGCCGCTGCCGGGTTCACGGCCGTGCAGCTTGACGTCAATGACAATGCAGCGCTGGAACAACTCGCCGATCGGATCAACCAGCAACACGGCGGCCTCGACGTGCTGATCAACAACGCCGGTTACGGCGCCATGGGGCCGCTGCTCGACGGCGGTGTGGCGGCCATGCAGCGCCAGTTCGAGACCAACGTGTTTTCGATTGTCGGGGTCACCCGCGCACTGTTTCCGGTGCTGCGCAGGGCCAAGGGGCTGGTGGTGAATATCGGCAGTGTGTCAGGGGTTTTGGTCACGCCGTTTGCCGGCGCCTATTGCGCGTCGAAAGCGGCGGTGCACGCGTTGAGCGATGCGTTGCGCATGGAGCTGGCGCCGTTCGGGATTCGCGTCATGGAAGTGCAGCCCGGAGCGATCCAGTCCAGTTTCGCCAAGAATGCCGGGCATGAGGCCGAACAACTGATCAACGAACAATCGCCGTGGTTTCCGTTGCGTGAAGGCATCCGGGCGCGGGCCAAGGCCTCCCAGGACAAACCGACCCCGGCCAGCGAATTTGCCGCCGAATTGCTCAAGGCTGTGCAGCAGAGCAAACCGCCACGCCTGATCCGCATCGGCAATGGCAGCCGGGCGTTGCCGTTGCTCGCGACTTTGCTGCCGAAAGGGTTGTTGGAGTCGACGTTGATGAAGCGCTTCGGCTTGCGCGCAAAGCTCTGAGACCGAGTTGACGCTTTCGCGAGCAAGCCCGCTCCCACAGGGGAATGCATTCCAAATGTGGGAGCGGGCTTGCTCGCGAAGAGGCCAAGCCAGCCAACACTCATCCCCAGCCTTTCATGAAATCAATGAACGCCCGCACCTTCAGCGGCAGGTGCCGGGTGTCCGGGTACAGCGCGTAAACCCCTTGCTGGGCGAAGCGGTAATCCGGCAGCAAACGCTGTAATCGCCCGGCATCCAGGTCTTCCTGAATCAGCCACTGCGGCAGAATCGCCACGCCTTGCCCGGTCAGTGCAAAGGCACGGAGAGTCGCGGAGTTGTCGGCGACGATGGCGGTGGTTCCCGGTTTTGGCTGATAGACATGCTCGGTGCCGGCGGGGTCGCTGACCGTCATTTCCGGCACTCGCCCATGCCCCAGCGTCGGCATCGACTCCAGCACCGCCAGCGTATGGACCGGTGCAAATCGCTCGGCCAGCCCCGGTGCCGCCACGGCAAACACCTCGAACGTCGACAACTGCACCGCCCGCAGATTGGAGTCGTGCATGCGGCCCAGGCGGATCGCCATGTCAAACCGTTCGGAGATCAGATCGGCGTGGGTTGAGGACGTGGACAGGTGAATATTCAGTTGCGGCTGCTGCTGTCGAAACACCTCCAGCGCCGGCACCACCTGAGCCAGCGCGAACTCCACGGTCGTGGTGATGCGCAGCGTGCCCTTGAGCTGCGAGTGTTCCGAACGTGCTTCTTCGATCGCCAGCCGCGCTTCGTCTAGCGTACGCAGGCAACGACGATAAAAACGTTCGCCGGCATCAGTCAGGGCCAATTGCCGGGTGTTGCGGGTGAGCAGGGTGACGCCCAACTCTTCTTCCAGCCGCTTGAGGTTGAAGCTCACCACCGCCCGCGTCTGCCCCAGCGTATCGGCGGCAGCGGTCAGCGAGCCGGCCTCGACCACGGCCTTGAAGGTATCGAATCGATCCAGGCTGACCATGTTTCGCTGCACTCCCTGTCAAAATATTTTTGACAAACTAGCAGCCAAATCAGCGTATTTCTATCGCCGCCAGCGCCCTACCCTGCACGCCTCATCACAGGGAAGCTGCCATGGCCTATCGCTCGAAAGTTGCGCTGGTGTATCTGTTGGGGTTCGCCCTCGACCTGCTGAACATGTTCGCCGCCAGCATCGCCTACCCGGACATCGCCGCGCAGTTGCAGGCTTCGGTGACGCAACTGGCCTGGATCACCAACGCCTACATGCTCGGGCTGACGCTGATCATTCCGATGAGTGTGTGGCTGGCTGCACGGGTCGGCGAGCGGCGGCTGATTCTCGGTTCGCTGCTGCTGTTCGGGATCGCCTCCGGGCTCATCGCTCAGGCCGGTTCGATTGAAAGCCTGATCGGTTGGCGACTGCTGCAAGGGCTGGGTGGTGGATTGCTGCTGCCGGTGGGCCAGGCGCTGGCCTATCGAGAGTTTCCGGCGACACAACGTGCGCACTTCACGGGGGTGGTTTTGCTCGTGGCGCTGATGGTGCCGGCGCTGTCGCCGGCGGCGGGTGGTCTGATCGTCGAGGCGCTGTCGTGGCGCTGGATTTTCTACCTGAACCTGCCGGTGGCGCTTTTCGCTTTCGGTCTGGGCCTGCGCTGGTTGAAAGCGGATCAGGCTGCGAGTGAACGCCCGAAACTGGACGCACGCGGCCTGCTGCTGGCGGCGTCCGCGCTGTGTCTGTTGCTGATCGCCGTCAGTCTGGCGAGCGCCCCGGCCACCCGCCATCTCGCGGGTGGTGTCCTGCTGCTCAGCGTCATGACGGTGTGCATCTACCTGCGCGATGGCTGGAACAAACCGGGTGCGGTGCTTGATCTGCAACTGATCAAGAACCCGTCATTGCGTCTGGCGATGCTGATCTACCTGTGCGTGCCCGGCATCTTCACCGGCACTCACATGATCGCCGTGCTGTACCTGCACGACCTCGGCTTCAGTGCGGCGCAAATCGGGGCGCTGATGCTGGCCTGGGCGGCGGCCTCGGGTGTGGCGATCATGCTGGGCAAACGCTGTTTCAACCGGACCGGCCCCAAGCCGTTGCTGATCGCCGGCATGCTGCTGCAATCCCTGGGCATCGTCGTGCTGATGCAGATCGACCGACCTGCAAGCGGCCCGTTGATCCTCGCCTACGCCCTGATGGGATTGGGCGGCAGCCTGTGCAGCGTGACTGCGCAGACCTTGGCGTTCGTCGGCATCACGCCGGAGAAAATGGGCCACTCCAGCGCCCTGTGGAACATCAATCGGCAGCTTGGTTTCTGCCTCGGCGCGGCGCTGCTCAGTTCATTGCTGGGTGCCTTGGGCGTCAACGGATTCAAATACTGCTTTCTCGCCGCCGCGCTGCTCACGCTGTTGCCGATGGCGGCCGTGCTGCGTTTCGACTCGACAAAATTACTCGCCCTTCTGCGCTCACCTCACCTTCAGGAAACATCCACATGACTGACTACACCGACTATTTTGACGAAGTGATCCAGGCCCATGAGGCCATCGAGCGATGGTTTGCGGTGGAAGAAGACGAGGCAGCGCTGGAGCGATTGCTGACGCGTTTTTCGCCACGGTTCTCCATGGTGACGCCACTGGGACGTGTGCTGGATTCCGAAGCCTTGCGTGCGTTGTTTCAAATGGCGGGCGGGAAGAAGAGCGGGTTCCGCATCGAACTCGGCGAACTTACGGGGATTGCCTTGCATGAAGGGGGTGCGACGGTGAGTTACCGCGAACAGCAGACCGATGCAGGCGGGTTGCACACGGATCGGCGCTCGACCGTGGTGTTTGAAAAAACCGAATCCGGACGGGTGATCTGGCGGCATCTGCACGAGACGTTTTGCAGCGAGTAGATGCTGAGTATTTGCTCGTGAAATTGAGTCGTCCCAATCGCGAGCAGGCTCGCTCCCACATGGGATCTTCAGTGCGGCACAGATCCAGTGTGGGAGCGAGCCTGCTCGCGATTTGCAGCGAATCGGTCTGTCAGTTATCCACAGCGTCCTGCTTCACCACCACGGTGCAAGTGATCCCCGCCGCCAGCAGCACACCTTCCGGCACTTCATCGATGTGAATCCGCACCGGCACCCGTTGCGCCAGGCGCACCCAGTTGAAGGTCGGGTTCACATCGGCGATCAGCTCGCGGCTTTCCGGGTTGTCGCTGTCGTAGATGCCACGGGAAATACTTTCCACGTGGCCCTTGAGGACTTCGCCGCTCATCAGCTGCATGTCGGCTTTGTCGCCAACGCGCACGTGAGGCAGTTTGGTTTCTTCGAAGAAGCCGTAGACCCAGAACGAGTTCATGTCGACCACGGCCATTTTCGCTTCGCCGATGCGCGCGTAATCGCCGCGATGGACGTTGAGGTTGGTCACGTAGCCGTCCACCGCCGCGCGCACTTCGGTGCGTTTGAGGTTGAGTTCGGCGGCTTCCAGTTGTGCCTGGGCCTGTTGGTAATCGGCCAGCGCCGAGTCGGCGATATTGCTGGCGTCGTCGCGGTTTTCCTTGGAGATCACCAGGTTGTCGAGGTCGGCGCGGCGATGGGCGTTGACCTTGCGCATCTCCCACGTGGCCTTGCGCGAAGCCACCAGCGACTGCGCCTGTTTCACCGCCAGGCGATAGTGCTCGGGGTCGATCTGCATCAGCAGATCACCTTTCTTCACCAACTGGTTGTCGCGCACCGGCACGTCGACCACTTCGCCAGTGACGTCGGCGGCGACGTTGATGATGTCGGCGCGCACCCGGCCGTCGCGGGTCCACGGGGTGTTCATGTAGTGCTCCCACAACGTGCGGCCGATCCACAGCGCCAGGGCCAGCACCAGCAGGGTCGCGAGCAGGCTGAAAAACTTTTTCATCGGGACAATTCTCAGACTCAACGGTAGACAGTCAGCGCCATCGCGCCGAACAGACAGGTAAACAGGCTCAGGCGCAGCAGCGCCGGGTGCCAGAAGAAGCGGTACAGATCGAACCCCGACAGAAACCGGTCCAGCGCCCAGGCCAGCGCCGCAGCGACGAAAAACATCAGGGTCATGGTCGGCATGTACACGCCGTGGAAGGCGATTTCACGAGGCATGGGCAAGTCCTTCGGGCTTGGCGATGGCGTAGGCAGCAAGGGGCGATTGCGGGTCGAGCAGCGAGGTGCGGATGAAGTGCAGGTAGCTTTTCACCCGCCGCAGTGCCGAGGTATCGAAGTGCGGGGCGAACGGCTCATCGGTGGCGGCGACCCGGCTGATCGCGTGATCGACCGCGACCAGTGCGCGCTCCAGATTGCTCGAATTCGGCTGCAGGAACAGCCGCACCAGCGAGCGCCCCATGACCCGGATTGCCTGGCGCCACGGCTGGGATTCGGCATACGCCGGGTGCACCGGCAGGATCGCCTGTTCCTTGCGCAACTCGATGATCGCGTGGCCGACTTCCAGCACCACGAACATCCAGCGCAGCAGGTTTTTCTGCACCTGCGGCTGACCGGCCGCCAGCCCATAGGCCTGATGCATCAGGTCGCGGGTACGGCTTTCGAAACTCGACGCCAGGCCTTTGAGCTTGCCGCTGATCGCGTACACCACTTGCCCGCGCAGATCCTGCTCCAGGCGCTGCCACAACCAGCGGCTGTTCGGCGGCAGAATGATCGCGCCCGCCGCTGCGCAGACCAGCATGCCCATGACCATGGCGATGTAGTCGTTGATGAAGGTGTAGGGGTTGTAGATCGTCAGGTTGTCCGGCACCGAACCGGTGCTGAAAAAGATCAGCAGCCCGAGGCCGACGCCGGCGTATTGCGGCCGCGATGCGAGGAACGAGCCGAGCACGATCACCGGCGCGAGCATCACGCACAGCAGCGGGAAGCCATCGATCCACGGGAAGATGAAAAACATCTCGACGAAGCCGATCAACGCCCCGAGGAACGTGCCGCAGGCCATCTGGAACGCCATGCGTTTCGGGTTCGGTGTCGCCGCCGACAAGCCCACGGTGGCAGCGGCAATCAGGGTCATGGTCGCGCCGCTCGGCCATGCAGTAGCGACCCAGTAACTGCCAAGCACGATCAGGATGAATGACGCACGAATCCCCGAAGCCGCTGCAGCCCACCAACTGGTTTGCGGGGTGAACGGCTCGTCCCAGCGCTCGCGTTCGTGGCGGTGATCGGCCAGCGAGGCGTGGGTCTGTGCATAACTGTGCAGGTCATCGACGAAGCGATAGAGCAACTCATATGCGGTGTGGAAATCCAGCTGCTCGGCGTCGCTTGGTTCACTCTCCTGGAAGATCGCCCGCAGGCTGCGCACCCGCGCCGGCAAGCCTTCCTTGTACGCCGCCAGCGCCAGCACCAGACGCGCCGCGTCCGGGCTGGTCAGGGCGCGGCCGCTGAAGCCGTCGAGCACTTCGGCCAGATCCTGCAGGCCCGGTTTGATCGCCGCTTCCACATGATCGGCACCGTTGTTGCGCAGGCGTTCGAGCAACTGGTGCAAGGCGTTGAAACGGGTGGTGATGCCCATGAATTCGCTGTTCAGGCGACTGAGCCGACCGTTGCGCCGACGCATGTGCGGGTCTTCGAACACGGTCACACTGCGCAGCCCTTCCAGCCCCACCGCTTCGGCGATGAAGCGCACGTTGCTGGCCTCGAACGCCTCCGGTTTGCTGCGCCCGCGCAGGCCGTCGGTGACGAACAGGGCGAACACACCGAAGCGCTGATACAAGGCGTTGCGCATCGCGGCACTGGCGGTCTGCGGCAGGATCGCGGCGCTGACCAGGGTCGAGCAGAGAATCCCCAGGGAGATTTCCAGCACTCGCCACACCGCCGCCATGAACGCGCCGTCAGGATGAGCGAGCGCCGGCAGGCCGACCATCGCCGCTGTGTACCCGGCCAGCACGAAACCGTAGGCGCGGAAGTTACGGCAACGGGCGGCCCCGGCCGAGCAGATGCCGACCCAGATCGCCAGCGAGCCGAGGAACAGTTCAGTGTTCTGGGCGAACAGTGAAATCAGCGTGACCATCATTGCCGACCCGGCCAGGGTGCCGAGGAAGCGATAGAAACTCTTGGCGAACACCTGGCCGCTCTGCGGCTGCATGACGATGAACACGGTGATCATCGCCGTGCGCGGCTGCGGCAGTTCCAGACGCATCGCCAGCCACAGGGTCAGGAATGCGGCGATCAACACCTTGAAGATGTAGACCCAGGTCACGCCGTCGCTGCGCGCCCAGTCGAAGAAACCCCGGCGCCATTCCAGGGAGTACAGCCAGCGTAAAGGTGCGGCCAAGGGAGTCATTTGGTCGTGCTCAAAAATTCAGTCGAACCGGAGAAACTGTGGGAGCGGGCTTGCTCGCGAATGCGCTGTGTCAGACAACACATGGGCTGCCTGACACTCCCTCTTCGCGAGCAAGCCCGCTCCCACAGGGGTTGTGTGTTCAACGCAGGAGGGCCGGGGTTTTCGGTGCCTGGGTTTGTTGTGCCGTCGGCACGTCTTTACCCGCGCCAAGCCCACCGCCCAAGGCCGTCACCAGTTCTGCGTGGGCACTCAATCGCGCCGCCTGCACTTGCTGCTGAACCTGCTGCTGTTTGAACAGCAAGGTCTGCGCATTGAGCACGTTGAGGTAATCGGTGAGCCCGCGCTGGTAGGCGATCATCGCGATGTCGTAGGTCTTCTGCGCCGTGGCCACCGATTCGGCGGCGAACGTCTGCTGCTTGTCCATCGACTCGCGGCGGATCAACTGGTCCGAGATGTTCTTCAGCGCATTGACCAGGGTCTGGTTGTAATGCGCTACGGCGATGTCATAACCCGCCGACGCTTCGCCGAGCTCCGCACGCAGTCGCCCGCCGTCAAAGATCGGCAGCGAGATCGCCGGGCCGACGTTGTAGTTGAGCTTCTTGCCGGTCAGGAACTCCAGCGCCCCGCCGCCGGTGGCCATGTAGCCGAGGCTGCCGACCAGATCGACGTTGGGGTAGAACCCGGCATGCGCGACATCGATTCCGCGCGCCTGCGCCGCCACTTGCCAGCGACTGGCGACCACGTCCGGACGCTGGCCGAGCAGTTCGGCGGGCAGTGCCGACGGCAGTTTGAGCGCCGCGCCAAGGGACAGGGTCGGCCGCTGCAATTGCGCGCCGGCGCCCGGACCTTTGCCGGCCAGTGCGGCGATCTGGTTGCGGCTCAGGGCGATTTCTTCGTCCAGCGCATCCAGCTGCCGATGGGTTTCCGGCAGCGGGGTTTCGGCCTGGCTGACTTCGAAGTGGGTGCCGATCCCGCCGTTCAGGCGTTTCTGCGCCAGCTCGAGAATCTGCTGTTGCTGTTTGAGCGTCGCCGCCACGATATCGCGCTGGGCGTAATGCAGCGACAGCTCGATATAGGCGCGCACGATGTTGTTCTGCAATTCGAGCTGCGCCTGACGCGCCTCGGCCGCGCTCATGTGCGCCAGATCCACCGCACGCTCGGTGCTGTTGCTTTCACGCCCCCAGAGGTCGAGGGCGTAACTGAAACCCAGCGCGGCGTTGTTGTCCCAGGTGGTGCTGTTGGCCAGCTCACCGGGGCCGTAGAACTGGTCGGTCGGCCAGTTGTGGCGCTTGAGGGTCGACTCGCCACTGATCTGCAACGATTCGGCGGCTTCGGCGACACCGGCCATGGACCGGGCCTGACGCACGCGCGCGGTGGCCATGGCCAGGGTCGGGCTGCCCTGCACGGCGAGGTCGATCCAATGGTTGAGTTGCGGGTCACCGTAGGCTTGCCACCATTGGGCGGTGGGCCAGTTTGCGTCACGGGCGGCGTGGGCGATGGCCTCGTCGGTGGCCAGTTCATTGGCCTCCAGAGCCTTGCCCTGCGGGGCAATCCCTCCGGTTCCGATGCAGCCGCCAAGACCTAACGAAAAAGCCAGAACACTGAGCGGCAAAAGCGCTCTGTTGATGCGACGCGGCACTGCTGCGAATTCCTGAGGTGGGAGATGTTTCGAGGTGGGCGCAATTCTAGGGGGGCGCCATGACGGCGATAAGCTGGGAATCCTGTGAATCTTTGTTACCGTTAACGAGATAATCCCTTGGTCGGGGGTCTCAGACCCTGAAACTTCGTGTCACAATTTGCCATCTCCCTTGAGAGCACCCCATGGACACTTTGCAAAACATGCGCGCCTTCAGTTGTGTAGCGGAAGCCGGCAGCTTCACCGCCGCCGCCGTGCAGCTCGATACCACCACCGCCAACGTCTCGCGCGCGGTCTCCAACCTTGAGGCCCACCTGCAAACCCGCCTGCTCAATCGCACGACCCGCCGCATCGCGCTCACCGAAGCCGGCAAGCGCTACCTGCTGCGCTGCGAGCAGATCCTCGCCTACGTCGAAGAGGCAGAAGCCGAAGCCAGCGAGGCCCACGCCCGCCCGGCCGGACAATTGAAAGTGCACACCATGACCGGCATCGGCCAGCACTTCGTGATCGACGCCATCGCCCGCTATCGCAAGACCCACCCCGACGTGACCTTCGACCTGACCATGGCCAACCGCGTGCCGGACCTGCTCGACGAAGGCTACGACGTGTCCATCGTCCTGGCTCGCGAGCTGCCGGACTCGGGCTTCGTCTCGCAACGCCTGGGCATCACCTACAGCATCGTCTGCGCCTCCCCGGCCTACGTGAAAGCCAACGGCTGCGCACAAAAACCCAGCGACCTGCTGAACCACGCCTGCCTGCGCCTGGTGAGCCCGGTGATCCCCCTAGAAAAATGGGCCTTCGACGGCCCGGACGGTCAGGAAATGGTCACCATCAACAGCTCACCCTTCCTGGTGAACTCCGCCGACGCGATGAAAAGCGCGATCACCAGTGGCATGGGAGTCGGCGTGTTACCGGTGTACGCCGCGATTGAAGGCTTGCGCAACGGCTCACTGGTGCGGGTAATGCCGAACTACCGCTCGCAGGAACTGAACCTGTACGCGATCTACCCGTCGCGGCAGTATCTGGATGCGAAGATCAAGACCTGGGTCGAGTACCTGCGTGGTTCGCTGCCGGAGATATTGGCGGGGCATCAGGCGGAACTGGCGGCTTATGAGATGAGTGGGAGTCTGGCGGGGGTTCGGGTGGCTAATTGAGTTGGCCGGCCTGTAAATAGGGTGATGCTGAGGGCCCCCCTCACCCTAACCCTCTCCCGGAGGGAGAGGGAACTGACCGAGTTGTTTGCAAGAGGTACGCCGACGTGACATACCGAGGTGAATTCGGATTTCAAGATCCACGCAACTCGACTCATGCTTCCACATCCACATCCACATCAGCTTCCACTTCTACTTCCACAGCTTTTGCCACATCTGCTTCCGCTTCCGCTTCCACCACTCAACACGATGAGCGTTAGCTCGAGTAAAGCTTTTGACGTGCCGGCCCCATCGGAAGGCTGAGTGGAGGGAATCATCCGGGGGTGGGAGCGCAGCGACCGTGCGGCGCAGCCGCATGCATCGAGAGGAGGTGCAGCGAAGCAAACCGTAGGCGATGCCCCCGGATGAATCCCGGAACGAAGGAACACCGAGCCAAAGCGAGGTGCCGAACGCCGGGGCCAAGCCTTTTGCTTACTTTTTGGCGTTTGAAAAAGTGAGCCGCTGTAAGAGCGGAACCGCCAGCCGCAACACCCGAAAAAACGGATATACACCCAAACCCCAGAAGCCTGGTCGGCCCAAAGGCCGCCAAGACAACCCCAAACAGAAAATGTTAGCTTGCTTGGCATCACACCAGCCGCCAAGCCCGAGCCAAATGCCAATGAAAAAAACAGTCCTGGCCTTCAGCCGCATCACCCCCCCAATGATCGAACGCCTGCAACAAGAGTTCGACGTCATCGTCCCCAACCCGAAAAACGGCGACATCAACGCCCAGTTCAACGAAGCCTTGCCCCACGCCCACGGCCTGATCGGCGTCGGTCGCAAACTCGGCAAGGCCCAACTGGAAAACGCCGCCAAACTCGAGGTGGTCTCCAGCGTCTCCGTCGGCTACGACAACTACGACCTCGCCTATTTCAACGAACGCGGGATCATGCTCACCAACACCCCGGACGTGCTCACCGAAAGCACCGCCGACCTGGCCTTCGCCCTGATCATGAGCAGCGCCCGCCGCGTCGCCGAACTCGACGCCTGGACCAAGGCAGGCCAATGGCAGGCCAGCGTCGGCGCACCGCTGTTCGGTTGCGACGTGCACGGCAAGACCCTGGGCATCGTCGGCATGGGCAACATCGGCGCTGCCGTCGCCCGTCGCGGCCGCTTCGGCTTCAACATGCCGATCCTCTACAGCGGCAACAGCCGCAAGACCGAACTCGAACAGCAGCTCGGTGCACAATTTCGCAGCCTTGACCAACTGCTGGCCGAGGCCGACTTCGTTTGTCTGGTGGTGCCGCTCAGCGACAAGACCCGCCACCTGATCAGCCACCGCGAACTGGCGCTGATGAAGCCGGATGCGATTCTGGTGAACATCTCCCGTGGCCCGGTCGTCGACGAGCCGGCACTGATCGAGGCATTACAGAACAACCGGATTCGCGGTGCCGGTCTGGACGTTTACGAGAAGGAACCGCTGGCCGAATCACCGCTGTTTCAGCTGAAAAACGCCTTGACCCTGCCTCACATCGGCTCGGCCACTCACGAAACCCGCGAAGCCATGGCCAATCGTGCCCTGGCCAACCTGCGCAGTGCCCTGCTCGGCGAGCGTCCGCAGGATCTGGTGAACCCGCAGGTCTGGCGCGGATAAACAAATCGGGCAAGTACTGTAAAGTGCTTGCCCGTTCAACTTTCAGCCAATACATACTTTGCAAATCAACACGCCAACGAAATAAACCATCCCGCTATAAACTTTCCCGGCTTTATCCAATACAAAGATAAACACACCGGAGAATAGTAACCGTGAGAATTTCCAATACCGATCAATTAATCCGTTACAGCAAAGTCTGCCTGATGGCTTACATCAGCTTCTTTGGACTACTGGTGATGTACGGAAACGTGACCGACTACTCGGCAAACTATGAGTACGTCGGACACATCCTGAGCATGGATACGACACAGATCAACGAGAACATACGTTACAGGGCGATTGAATCGCCGATGATGCACCACCGGATCTATTGGTTCATCATCACCACGGAAGCGATCTACACCGCTTATTGCCTGCTCGGTACTTATTATCTCTACCGCAAAGTCAACGAGTCCGCGGCTGTCTTTCACGAGGCAAAAAGGTTCTCGATCATTGGCTTGCTGATTGCGATCTTCACCTATTATGTTTGCCTGCAAACCATCGGTGTTGAATGGTTCGACATGGACACTTCACAAGTATGGAATGCGAAAGACTGGGCACGGCACATTGTCGATTTCATGTTACCGGTACTGATTTTCATAACATTGAAAAACGAGCGTTGAATAATCAACGCTCAAGACTCAATCAATCTCAGGCCAACTTTCCATGCTTCGCCACAACCGCAACTTCGGGTTTACGAAACACCAGCACATTCCCCAGCATCACCAATACCAGCCCCGCCAATGCCGGTGCCGTCCATTGATAGCCTTCGGCGAAGGCCGAGACATTCAGCGCCACCACTGGGAACAGCACCGTGCAGTAGGCGGCGCGCTCCGGGCCCATGCGGCCGACCAACGTCAAGTAGGCGGTGAAGCCGATCACCGATCCCGGAATAACCAGATATAGAAGCGCGCCAATGTAGCGCGACGTCCACTCCATCTCGAATGGAATGCCCTTGACCAAGCACCACACCGAGAGCATCGCCGCACCGTAGGCCATGCCCCAGGCATTGGTTGTCAGCGGCTTGAGACCGGCCTTCTGTTGCAGGCTCGAGAGCATGTTGCCCGCCGAGAAGCACAAGGTGCCGCAGAGTGCCAGACCCAGGCCCAGCAGGGTTTGCGGACTGGCGTGATGCCCGGCCAGCTCCGGCCAGAACAACAGACCTAGGCCAGACAGCCCCAGCGCCCCGCCCATCAGCACATTGCGCGCGATGCGTTGGCCGAAGAACACCCGCGCATTCAGCGCGTTCCACAACGTCGCCGTGGAAAACACCACCGCCACCAGACCGCTGGGGATCCATTGGCTGGCAGTCAGGAAACACATGAAGTTGACGCAGAACAGGCACAACCCCTGCGCCACACAGATCAGATGCCCGCGCCGGTTCATCGGTTGCAGCCGACGGCTGAGCAGCAACAGCGCAAACAACACCAGCGCCGCGAGACCAAAGCGGTAGACGATCGACACCGGAATCGCCACCACGCCCAGTTGCCACTTCAAGGCTATCCAGGTGGTGCCCCAGATCAGCACGGTCAACAAATACAACGACAGGTTCATGGCAGACACTCCTCGATTGGGTTTCAGTGTCCGCCTGCGCCTTCACCCCTCGCTTGCATAAACTTGCGCTTTTGTCGGCGTGCAGGCTGGCAGCGCAACATCTACGGAGTAGGATGCAAGGCGTTGAAGAGAACCGACCATGGCCGCCATCGATACCCTGCAAGTCTTTCAAGCCTTGAACAGCTCGCCCAACGCATGCCTTGTGCGCAGCGCCGAGTTGGGGGACGGCCTGTCCGCAGCCTTGTGGACCAACCACCACGACGCCCGCGACTATGACGCGCCGAGCCATCACACGCTCTCCTGCTACATCGCTGGCGGCACCGGCACGTTCCGCCGTGGCGCCCCCGCAAACAAAGGCAGTCCGGACAAGTTGTGCATCCTGCCAGCCGACCACGAGTCGGGGTGGGTGATCAATGGCGACATTCGCCTGGCCCACCTGTATTTCAGCGCCGAACAATTTGCCTTGGGTTGCGTCACGCTGCTGGATCGCGAGCCCCGGGAAATGCAGCTGCGCGAACAGACTTTTCTGGAAGATCCACAACAGGCCCGACGGTTTCGCCAGTTACTCACTCTCAATTGGGACGAGCCTGGCGAGCGGCTGCTGACCAGCAGCCTGGCCCACGAACTGATCAGCCAAACCTTGTTGAGCCAGGTCGGCGTACGCCACGGCTTGCGCCTCAAGGGCGGGCTGGCGCCGCATCAGCGCCGGCAACTGGTGGAGTTCATCGACAGCCAACTGGCCGAGCCGATCAGCCTCGGGCAATTGGCGGGGTTGTGTGCGTTGTCGGAATACCACTTCGCGCGGATGTTCCGGGTGAGCTTCGGACTGCCGCCACATCAGTATGTGCTGGCGCGGCGTTTGAGTCGGGCGCGGGAGTTGTTGCGCGGGACAGCGTTGCCGTTGGGCGAGATTGCCCTGGCGTGTGGATTTGCCAGTGCCAGCCACTTCACCAACCGCTTTCGCCAGGTGCTGGGTGGAACGCCCGGCGAGTATCGCCAGGCGTTTTTGCGCTGATCAGAACTCCAGCGTGCTCGACAACGAAATCTGCCGCGAATCGCCCATCGACACGAAGAAACGGCTCGCCGCCGAGGTGTAGTAGGTGCGATCGAACAGGTTCTTCACGTTGAGCTGGAACTTGACCTTCTGCCCCTCGACCCGGGTGTCGTACGTGGCGAACGCATCGGCCACGGTGTAGCTCGGCAGATCGAAATCGTTGACCGCGTTACCCGCTCGTTCACCGACATAGCGCGCGCCGGCGCCGACCCGAAGTTGATCACCACCGATCACGCTGCCGAAGTCGTAGACCGCCGACAGCGAGCCGGTATTTTTCGCCACGTTCTGCAGCCTGTTGCCTTTGTAGTCCGGATCTTCCGTAACCTCGGCGTCGGTATAGGCGTAGCTGCCGATCATGCTCCAGCGGTCGCTGAGCTGGCCGGTCAGGTCCACTTCCAGGCCCCGGGAACGCACTTCGCCGGCAGCGCTGTAAATCGTCGTCGGGCCTTCGGAATTGGCCACCAGCACGTTGCGTTTCTTGATGTCGAACAGGGCGATATTGCCGGTGACACGCCCCGGAATGTCGAGGCGTGCGCCCAGCTCCCAGGACTTGGCTTCTTCCGGCGCGATGCTGCCATCGAGCACGGTGCTGCTGCCGCTCAGCGGCGCGATGGTCGAGTTGGGTTTGAACGATTCGGTGTAGCTGCCGTAGAACGACAACGCGTCGGTATAGCGATACACCAGACCCGCGCGCGGCACCCACTTCTGGCCGTTGCTGTCGGTGTTGGCCTTGAACGGCACGCCTTTGCCGGCGTACTGGTCGTATTCCTGGAAGCGCCCGCCGGCCACCAGAATCCACTGGTCGTTGAGGTGGATCGAGTCCTGCAGGAACACCGAGTCGCTGCGCAGCAGATCGGTTTGCGCACTGTCCGCCGGGCTGACGGTGGTGCCTTCAACTTCGCGACCGTAGACCGGGTTGACGTAACTGAAGGTGCTCAGGCTTTTCTGGCGGATCAGGTCGGCGCGGTAGATCTTGCGGTACTCGTCGTCGACGCCGAACACCAGATCATGCTGCATGCCCAGCACATTGACCTTGCCTTCGAGGCTGGCCGTGGTGAAGCGGTCGGTGCTGATCGCGCCTTGCGTGCCATCCATGCTGCGGGTCAGGGTGCCTTTTTTGGTGTCGATCGCGGTTACGCGGACCTGGCTGGCGTCGTAGGTTTCGCGATTCCAGCTGTAGCCGAAATGGGCTTTCCAGTCGTCGTTGAGTTCGTGATCGGCCTCAAAGTGATAGAGATCGGAACGCCCTTCCATGTCGTTGAATTTCTCGTCGAGCCGCTCGTTGCGCGAGATATCCAGCGGATGGTTGGTGCGTGGATCGATCAGGGTTCCACGATCAAACGGGGTCAGGAATTCACGGTGCTCGTAAGCGAACAACAGCTTGGTGCGCTCGCCGTACCAGGCCAGCGACGGTGCAACCAGGGTTTCGCGGTGGGTGCCGAAATTGCGCCAGTAATCTTCGTCTTCGTGATCCAGCACCATGCGATACGCGAGGCCGGAATCCCCCAGCGCACCGGTGCTGTCGAAGGAACCGCCGCTGCCATTCTTGCCGTCGCCGTAGGTCGAGCCGCGCAGGGTCAGTGCGTTGTACTGGGTCAGTTCGGGCTTCTTGCTGACCATGTTGACCACGCCGCCCGGGTCCTGAATCCCGTAGAGCAGCGAGGCCGGGCCCTTGAGCACCTCGACGCGATCCACGGTGGCGTTCATGCCACGGCCCTGCACCACCGGCATGCCGTCGCGCATGATCGAGCCGTTGCGGTTGTCGCCGAAACCGCGGGTCATCACCGAATCCTGGGTGCTGCCCAAGGTGTTGCCCTGGGTGATGCCGCTGACGTTGGCCAGTGCATCATCAAGATTGCGCGGAGCCTGATCGCGAATGACCTGAGCCGGAATCACGTTGACGGTCTGGGGGATTTCCTGAAGCGAAGCGGAAGAGCGCATCACCGAACTGGTTTCCGGTGGCTGGTAGCTCATCGGCTGGTCGACCACCGAGGTGATGTTCGTCGCGCCGAGGTTCAACGCGCCTGCGGTCGGTTGCGGTTCGAGCGCCAGGGTATGGCTGTCGGTGCGGCGGAAGGTCAGGCCAGATCCGGTGAGCAGACGTTGCAGCGCCTGCTCGGCACTCATCTGGCCGTTGACCGCTGGAGCAGTCAGGCCATAAGGCGCTTCATCGGTATAGACCACGCTCTGCCCGGTGACACGACTGAAATCACTCAGGGCCTGAGGCAACGGCTTGGCAGCCAGGGAAAAACTGAATTGCTTTTGCGGCTGGCTGCTGACGGATTCAGCGGCCAGCGCCACGCTCAGCGGCAACAGGGCCAATGCCGAAAAACTCAAGGCTGAAACGCCCAACCACTGTTTGACCGAACCCGATTTTGCCCTGGACTTCATTGCTCATGACCTGTGTAGAACCGCAACGGATGCGAATGACTCGCAGTTTCAGTCACTACACGGATGGCGTCCGGGTTTACCTCACCACAAAGTTGAAAATATTTTCAGCGCAGGATGATCAGCTTGCCCAACACTTGATGCTGCTCGAATCCCAACACCCCTTGCAGCGAATTCAACACGGCTTGCGGATCCTTGCTCGGAAAGCTGCCGCTGACCTTGCGCGCCCCCAGTTCGTCGTTGAGCAACACGATCCGTCCGGGGTAATAACGGCGAAGATCCTGCACCACATCGGCCAGTGTCGACTTGTAGTAAGTCAGCCAGCCCTGGCGCCACGCCAGTTGCGCTTCGCTGTCCACGGCGTGCAGTTTTTCCGCCGTGCCTGCGCCGTACGCCACTTGCTGCCCGGCAGTGAGAATCTGCTGTTGGCCGTCAGGGGATGCCGTCACGCCGACGCGTCCGGACAGCACCGTCACCTGGGCGCCTTGAGGTTGCAGGCGCACTTCGAACTGAGTGCCGAGCACCCGCGCCTGGCCCTTTTCAGCCTCGACCACAAAAGGATCGCCCGTGTGAGTCACGCTGAAAAATCCGGCGCCTCGGCGCAGTTGCACATGCCGCTCGCCGTGACTGAAGTCCACAGCGATGGCGCTGTCGGCGTCCAGTGTTACCTGCGATTGATCGGCCAGAGTCACGGTGCGGATCTCGCCCGGTGCCGACACGTAATCGGCGCCCAGATCATCGATCCAGCGCTGCGGCTGCCAACCGCTGCCGAGGCTGATCATCAGCAGTAGACAGGCCGCCATCGCCAGCGCGCCGGCCCAGCGTCGAAGCGATGCACGGCGCGGTCGATCCATCGCGTTGAGCAAACTCTGCAACGCCAGCGCGTCTTCATCGGCCAGGGTGCGCGCCGGTCCTTCGCTCAACTCCCACACCACTTGCGCCTGGGCGTAGGCCTCGGCGTGAGCCGGATCGGCATGCAGCCATTGACTGAAGGTCAGTTGATCGCCGGTGCTGGGGCGGTCGTGCAACAGGCTCAACCAGGCAAAAGCGGCCTGTTCCTGCGCGGGCGTCGGGATGACGCGGTCGGTGTGATTCACGGTGCTTTCCCTGGCAGGCGTGGCGCGGGTTCGCGCAGGCTGGCCTTGCAGGCCTCGAGGGCGCGCATCATATGTTTTTCCACAGCACTTTGGGACAGGCCCATGGCCTTGGCGATCTCGGCGTACTTGCGCCCGTGGATGCGATTGAGCAAAAAGATCTGCCGCGTGCGCTCGGGCAAGGCGCGCAAGGCCGCTTCGACGTGGCGCAAATCGTTGCCCGCTTCGAGCGCCGCCTGCGGTTCGCTGGCGCTGCTGTCCGGCTCGTCCGGTTGCCAGCCTTCGTTGACCCGCACCCGAGCGCCTTCGCTGCGCAAATGATCGATGGCGATGTTGCCGGCGCAACGCAACAGGTAGGTGCTGAGTTCTTCGACCTGTACCAGCGGCCGCCGCCAGAAACGCAGAAACAGATCCTGCACCAGATCCGCCGCCGTCGCCCGGCAACCGACGCGCCGGCTCACCAGCGCTTCCATCTGCGAACGCTGGGACAGGAACACCTGAAGAAAATGCGCACGGGCGCCGTGGGGTTCGTCGTCGCGGTGCTCGGGAGGATGGCCGATCAGCATGTCAGTTCAAGGCCCATGCAGCGACCGGGCTGGCGAACAGGCTCAGTCCGGCCATGGTCAAGGCCAGGCGTGGGCGATAGGGCAACAACAGCACCAACGTCAGCGCACTGAGCATCAACACTGCGCACCAGTCGACCAGACCAAAACTCCAGCCCTTCATGGCAACCGCCGCCCACAGCGACAGCCCCAGCAACAGCCAGCCTGCGAGTTTCAAACCTTGCCGACGGCGGGTCGAAGGTTTTTGACCCAGCAGCTCTTCGTGATGCCGAGGCATCGCCAGGCACAGCGCCGTGAAAGCGCAATAACAAAGCAACAGCGGCAGCAGCATTCAGTTCGTCCCATGCTCAAGGGTGATCGGCCGGGCCGTTTCGCGGGCTGGCTTTTGCACGCTGACGATGTGTCCAGCGCGCTGCATTTTCCGGGCGGCCCAGGCGAGAAAGAGGCCACTGCCCAGACACGTCAGGTCGAAACCGGCCAAGGCCCAGTCACCTTCGGGCACTGTCACGCCGAGGTGATACGGGGAGGTCAAACCGTTAAGAAGCGGAACCGCGACGAACAGCGCAGCCCCCAGCGACAGCTGTTCGACCCAGGCCTTGCGTACCGGCCGCAACATCGCGTGCACCACGCTCAAGCCCCAGGCGATGAAGAACGCGTTCACTTCCCAGTCGGCACGCCCGGCCAGATTCACCGGCAGCAGACGATTGGCCCAGAAGAACACGGCGACCGCCGCCACCAGCCCGGCCATGCTGGCAATGTTCAGCACTTGCACCAGCCGCAACTCGAAGGGCATCACACCGCTTTTGATGTGTTTGAGCTGACGCTTGCCGAGCCAGATCACCAGCCCGGTGCCGATCATCGCCGTGCCCGCCAGACCACAGATGAAATACAGCCAGCGCAGCACCGGTCCGGCAAAGTGGCCCATGTGCAAACCGTAGAAACTGCCAGCAACCGCCATCGCCATCGGCTGATCGGGCGTTGTGCCGATGACTTGTCCGCTGACACCGCTGAAGGTCACGGCGCTGCCGGAATCATTCACCACTCGGTCGGAGCCCGCACGGGACATCACCACCGAGGCATTGGCATCGCCCGGATTGTTCACGCTGATACGCCCGACATGTCCACCCGACCATTGCTCGCTGGCCGCCAGCAACAGGGGCGCCAGCGGTGCCAGTGTCGCCGGTTGATTGGCCCGTTCAGGAATGCTGGATTCGGGAAAAACCTCGTCGTAAAACGCTCGAACGTTGTTGCCGTACGAAGCCAGAATGCTCGCCGGCATCACCATCGACATGAAGATCACCAGACTGCTGTAGGTGATCATCAGATGAAACGGCAGCACCAGCACAGCCACCGCGTTGTGCCCGTCGAGCCACGAACGCTGGCCCTTGCGCGGGCGGAAGGTGAAGAAGTCCTTGAAGATTTTCTTGTGGGTGATGATCCCGGTGATCAGCGCGACAAACATCACCATCGCGGCGATGGTCGAGAGCCAGCGGCCCCACGGATAAGGCATTTGCAGCTGGAAGTGGAAGCGGTAGAAAAACTCGCCGCCCATGCTTTCCCGGGCCTGCACTTCGACACCGGTCTGCGCGTCGAGCGTCTTGCGGGTGAATGCGCCGCGTTCGCCCGGTTTGGCTGGCGTCTGCTGCCAGCCCACGCTCAGACCGGGATCGCGGGCGTCGGGCAGGCCAATGATCCAGCGCGAAGCGTCGGGGGCGTTTTGTTGCAGATAGTGCTGGGCCAGCGTCAGGCTTTTTTCGGCATCCAATGGGTGCGCCTGGATTTCCGGCTGCATCCAGTGACTGGTTTCGTCCTTGAAATAGGCCAGGGTTCCGGTCAGAAAAATCGCAAACAACAGCCAGCCGAAAACCAGCCCGGTCCAGGTGTGCAGCCAGGCCATCGCCTGCCGGAAGCCCTCTTTCATGCCAGACCCAAACCGCGCGCTGCCCCGGAAACGGTCGCCAGGATCACGCTTGGCACCAGCAGACCGACCCATGCCGACCACGCCGTGCGACAGGCGAAACACCAGAGCACCGCCACCAGAAAGACCAGGAACGAAACGGTCATGCCGGTCACCACTGCCTCGGCGCGGTTCAGCGGCAGCCACAACGTCAGCGTAACGCTGGCCAATGCCGCGACCAGATAGCCGCCGAACACCGCCGCGAGCACCCGCGAAGTGACGGCCAGACGATAGGACAGGGGAAGTGTGGCGAGTTTGGCTTTCATGTTTCGACCCTGAAACGATTAACGTCCGACCAAGACGCCGAACGACAGGCGAGCAATATTAATGATAAATATTCTCATACGCAAAAGAGTCTGATTGCCGGGCACCCTCCGCAGCCCTACAATGCGAACCATTCTTGTTCTCTAACGCATCCTGCATGCGCCCGGAGTGATGCCGTTGCCGTCCGCCCATCCTGTCGAATCGCTCTATCAGGCCCACCACAGTTGGCTCACCGGCTGGCTGCGGCGCAAACTCGGCTGCCCGGACAGCGCCGCCGATCTCGCTCAGGACACCTTCATCCGGGTGCTGACCGCCCGCGAGCCGCCAGTGATTATCGAACCGCGCGCATTCCTCACCACCCTGGCCAAGCGCGTGCTGTTCAACCATTACCGCCGCCAGGACCTGGAGCGCGCCTACCTCGACACGC
This sequence comes from Pseudomonas sp. B40(2017), assembly GCF_002112855.1. NCBI lineage: Bacteria > Pseudomonadati > Pseudomonadota > Gammaproteobacteria > Pseudomonadales > Pseudomonadaceae > Pseudomonas > Pseudomonas sp. B40(2017). The sequence continues at coordinate 259,133 of NZ_NEIT01000005.1, read as the reverse complement.
TCGCGCAGATACCGGAAATGGTTGCGCCTTCGGAAGAAGAGAAAGCCATCATCCTGCAAACCCTGATGGAGCTGGATCAGTTGCTTGATGGCCTGCCGCGCGTCGTCAAACGCGCATTTCTGCTGGCGCAGGTCGATGGCCTGACTTATCCGCAGATCGCCGCCGAACTGGGCATTTCCGTGGCCACGGTCAAACGTCATCTGAACAAGGCAGCGATGCGCTGCTACTTCGCCCTGTGAACCCGTCGATGGATTTTTCCGCGCAGGTCGCCGAACAGGCGGTGCACTGGTTGCTGGAAATGCAGCAAGGCCCGTTGAACCCGCGCCAGCAACAAGCCTGGCAGCAATGGATCGATGCCCACAGCGAACACCGCCGCGCGTGGGAGCACATTCAGCGGGTCAATTCGCGGTTGCGCGGGTTGTCGTCGCCACTGGCCCACGCCGCACTGAATGCGCCGAAGTCCGGCAGCCGTCGTCAGGCGCTGAAGTTGTTGCTGATTCTCGGCGCCGGTTCGGCGGTCACCTGGGGCATGCGCGAGCACAATCCGTTGCCATCGCTGCTGGCCGATTACCGCAGCCCGATTGGTCAGCGGCGCAAGATCTCGCTCGGCGCCGACGGCCAGTTGCAACTCAACACCGCCAGCGCGGCGGATGTCCGGGGCGATGGTTTGATCCGTCTGCTCGAAGGCGAAATGCTGCTGACCGCCACGCAATCCTTCGACGTGCAAACCGCCCAAGGCGTGCTGAAAACCCAGGGCGCACGGATCAACGTGCGTCAGTTTGCCGACCGCACGCAGATTGCACTGTTTGAAGGTCGGGTCGAATTGAACGCACAAGGTCGCGCGCCGATGCTGCTGCCGGTCGCCCGACAACTGAGTTTCAGCACCACCGGCGTCAGCGTGGCAAAACCGCTGGACGCCAACAGCGGCGCCTGGGCCGACGGCATGCTGGTGGCCGCGCACATGCGTCTGGGCGACTTCCTCGATGAACTCGGTCGCTACCGGCGCGGGCAGCTCCATTGCGATGCGAAAGTGGCTGACGTGCTGATTTCCGGGACTTATCCACTGGACGACAGCGAGCGGATTCTCGACCTGCTGGAAATCAGCCTGCCGGTAAAAGTGAGGCGCTTTACCCGTTACTGGGTGACGGTCGAAGCTAAAGCCTGATCGTTCTCACGTCGAGGTGTCGAACCGTCCGCGTGGGAATGCAGCCCCGGGACGCTCCGCGTCCCCTGCAAAAATAAATGAGCCGTTTTTCAGATCTGGCGTGACAGAGAAGGAAAGCCCCCTTGATTCAACCTTCTCAGGACCGTCCTCCATGCACCCCACCCGCCTCACGCCGCTGGCCCGAACCCTGCGCAACCTCGTTCTCGGCGCCAGCCTGAGCTTCAGCGCTCTGCCCCTTGCGCAGGCTGCCGAAACCAAGGCTTATCACATCGCCCCGTCGTCGTTGGAAAACGCCCTCAACCAGTTCGGCCGTGAAGCCGGTGTACTGATCTCGTTCGGCTCGCAAGTCACCAGCGGTGTGCAAAGCCGTGGTCTGGAAGGCAACTACACAGCGGAACAAGGTCTGAATGCGCTGCTCGAAGGCACCGGCCTGCAAGCCCGCGCCGAGGGTGGCAATGCCTTCAGCCTGCAACCGTCGAACGACAGCGCCCTGGAGCTGGACACCTCGAAAGTGGTCGGCGACTGGCTGGGTGAGGCTGCGCAGGTCAACGTCTTCGAACATCCCGGTGCCCGTGACGTGATCCGCCGCGAAGAGTTCGAGCGCCAGGGCGCGACCCAGGCCCGTGACGTGCTCAACCGCATTCCCGGCGTCAACGCGCCGGAAAACAACGGCACCGGCAGCCACGACATGGCGCTGAACTTCGGTATTCGCGGTCTCAACCCGCGCCTGGCTGCACGTTCGACCGTATTGATGGACGGCATTCCCGTGCCGTTCGCGCCTTACGGTCAGCCGCAGTTGTCGTTCGCGCCGATCAGCATGGGCAACATGGACGCCGTGGACGTGGTGCGTGGTGGCGGCGCCGTGCGATACGGCCCGCAGAACGTCGGTGGCGTGGTCAACTTCGTGACCCGGGCGATTCCGGACGAGCCGACCGTCAAGGGCGGTTTCCAGTCTGAAACCAGTCCATCGTCCAGCCATGACGGCTTCAAGACCAGCGCCAACCTGCTGGCCGGCGGCACCAATGCCAACGGTCTGGGCGGCGCGTTGCTGTACTCCGGCACTCGCGGTGGCGACTGGCGCGAACACAGCGATACGGAAATCGACGACCTGATCCTCAAGGGCAAATACCAGCTCGACGAGGCCAACAGTTTCAACGCCATGGCCCAGTATTACGAAGGCAAGGCCGACATGCCCGGCGGTCTGAATGTCGCCGATTACGATGCCGATCCGTACCAGTCGACCCGGCCTAAAGACCAGTTCTGGGGCCGTCGCACGATGTTCAATTTCGGCTATCGCTATCAGGAAGATCGCCGCGAGTTCACCGCCAATACCTTCTTCACCAAGACCCTGCGCAGCGGTTACCTGGATCAGGGCACGTTCCTGTCGCTGTCGCCGCGCGAGTATTGGGTGCGCGGTCTGGAAACCCGCTTCGCTCAAGGCTTCGACCTCGGCGCCACCAGCCATGAAGTCGGCGTCGGTTATCGCTACATCAACGAAGCCGGCCACGAACTGCGCTATCGCACCCCGATTGCCAGCAACGAGTATCCGACCACCAACAGCCGCAATGACCGCGACACCCGTGGCGGCACGGAAGCCAATGCATTTTTCGTCGATGACCGGATCGACATCGGCAAGTGGACCATTACCCCGGGCGTGCGCTACGAGATGATCGAGTCGCAGCAGACAAACAATCTGACCAACGTCAAATACAAGGGTGACTACAACACCGCGCTGCCGGCGCTGAACGTGCTGTATCACCTGTCCGACAGCTGGAACCTGTACGCCAACACCGAAGGTTCGTTCGGTAGCGTGCAATACAGCCAGATGCCCAACCGCGTCAGCAGCGGCGAAGTGAAACCGGAGAAGGCCCGCACCTGGGAACTCGGCACCCGTTACGACAACGGTGCGCTGCGAGCGGAGATCGGCGCATTCCTGATCAACTTCGACAACCAGTACGAAAGCAACCAGACCAATGATTCGGTAATCGCCCGTGGCGAAACCCGGCATCAGGGCATCGAGACCAGCGTCAATTACGCTCTCGACGACTTGAGCCCGGCGCTGGCCGGCTTCGATGTCTATGCCACTTACGCCTATGTCGACGCAACCATCCGCGAAGATGGGCCGAACAAGGGCAATCGTGTGCCGTTCTCGTCAAAACACAAAGGCACGATCGGCGTCGGTTACACCGAAGGGCCGTGGAAACTGAACCTGGACAGCAGCTTCCAGAGCGACCAGTTCGCCGACAACGCCAACACCTCGAAAGAAAGCGCCGACGGCAGCACCGGCAAGATCCCCGGTTACATGCTGTTCAGCAGCCGCGCCGGTTATGACTTCGGCCCGCAGCTGTCGGACCTGAACGTGGCGGTGGGGGTGAAGAACATCTTCAACACCCAGTACTTCACCCGTTCTTTCGATGACAACAACAAGGGCAAGTATGTCGGTGAGCCGCGCACGGTGTACGTGCAGACCTCCGTTGCTTTCTGATCCCTGCTGAAAACAGAAAGGGCCTGCAATTGCAGGCCCTTTCTCATTGGGTGGCTTGGAAAATCAGCGTATCAACTGTTGATCGCTGCCTGTTCGTTCTCGTCAAACTCTTCCGCCAACAGCTTGTCATTGGCTTTGCTTGTGAATGGCACCACAGCGGCTCGCGGTTTGCCGCGCAATTTGCCAAACAGGTGCTCCAGCGCGTGCTCCAGTTTTTCGGCTGCACCATCGATCGCCTGTTCCAGCGAATCGGCCTTGTGGGTGACGGAAATCGGTTGATGGCCTTTTGGCCGCGCTTCCAGTTGGCAGCGCAAATCATGAGGACCTGGTTTGTCACCGTTCTCGTCGCTCAGATGGACTTCGACACGGGTCAGGTCTTCCTCATAACGGTCGAGCGTGCTCTCAATTGTGGTTCGTACCCACTCCTCCAGTCGTTTGCTGCTTTGAATATGGTTGTCGCTGTTGACTTGGATTTGCATAGTTCATCCCTTATTTCAGCTAGCTCGCAAGAGGCCTGGAACAGGATTTCGTGACCTCTTGATTACAACAATCGGCCCGCCGGACGAACATTTCAACCCCTTAAAAAAGATAAATATTCATTCGCAAAAAAAGCCGGACAACCGAGTAAAGCGCTGGTAAGGTCGGGAGTTGGGTCGCCCCGCCCCTCCGAAAAATCTGCTCACAATTGGCCATCACCCAACGGGTGCAGGCTGCGAAAAATCCCCGCCTCTTCCACCAGCCAGTCATGCACCGCCCGCACGCCCGGATGGCTCAGGGCCCCCGGCGCATAAAGCAATACATAGCGCTTGTGATTGGGCACCGAAATCCCGAACGGCACGATCAACGTCCCCCGCTCCAGCTCGTCGTTGAGCAACGTGCGCCGGGCAATCGCCACGCCCATGCCGGCAATCGCCGCTTCGATGGTCAGGTGGTTGCGATTGAACGTGTGCCCGCGCCGCACATCCGCGCCCTCGAAACCGATGGCATTGAGATAAAACTCCCACTCCGCGTATTCATAGCTGCCGCGCCAGGCGGTGATGTCGTGCAGCAGCGGAAAATGCACCAGATCCGCCGGCCCGTGCAGCGGCGGCCGTCCGCGCAGCAGGCCCGGCGCGCACACCGGGAAAATCTGCTCGTCGAGCAAGGCTGTGGATAACAGTCCCGGATAACTGCCGTCGTTCAGGTCGATGGCCAGGTCAAAATCCCCTTCATGCAACGGCACGCTGCTGTCCTCGGCCACCAGCCGCAACTGGATGTCCGGGTAACGCTGTTGCAGGCGTGGCAAGCGCGGGGTCAGCCATTTGCTGAGGAACGACGGAATCGAGCGCACTCGCAGAATCCCGCTGATCATCCCCGCATCCAGCCGTCGCAATTCCGCGTCGATGCTGCCGTAAGCCTCGTTGACCGTGATCGCCAGTCGCTGCCCTTCCGCGCTCAACTCCACGCCCCGCGCACGGCGATGAAACAGGCGAAACCCCAGTCGCTCTTCCAGCTGTCGGATTTGCTGACTCACAGCCCCCGGCGTGATGTGCAGTTCCTCGGCACAGCGGGTGAATGACAAGTGCCGCGCGGCACAGGAAAACACCTGCAGCCAGACGTAAGTCTGGGCATGCAATTGACGACTCATGGTTTAGTCCTGCTAAAGGCTTACTTAGGAAGTTTCGTTAGTCACGTTGAAGCGAGGTAGGCAGTATCGCCGACATTGCGCTTGTCCTACAAAAAATGGCAGCGATTCCTACTCCATTGCTTGTAAGGGTTTAGCATGGCTATCAGTGTTTTCGATCTATTCAAAGTCGGCATCGGTCCGTCCAGTTCCCACACCGTCGGCCCGATGCGCGCTGCCGCGACCTTCGCCCAGGCATTGATCGATCAGCATTTGCTGAACGATGTGCAGCGGGTGGAAATCCGCTTATATGGCTCGCTTTCGGCCACCGGCGTCGGCCATGCCACCGACCGCGCAACGGTCATGGGCTTGATGGGCGAATGGCCGGACAGCATCGATCCGTCGACCATCGAGCCGCGCATCCAGCAAGTGCGCGAGACCGGCCAACTCTCTCTGGCCGGTAAACGCTCGATCACCTTCAACTGGCAGCACGATCTCCTGCTGCTGGACGAGAGCCTGCCCTACCACCCCAACGCCATGTCGCTGACAGCCTTCGGTGCATCCGGCCAATTGTTCGAGCAGACGTACTACTCGGTCGGCGGCGGTTTCATCATCGAAGCGGCCGAAGCCGAATCCGGCGCAGCGCCGGCCGGCGACGTCGAGTTGCCTTACGAATTCTCCAGCGCCGTCGAACTGCTGACGCTGTGCAAGCAGCACAACCTGCGGGTGTCCGAACTGATGATGGCCAACGAACGGGCCTGGCGCAGCGACGCCGAGATCCGCCAGGGCCTGCTGCACATCTGGTCGGTGATGCGCGAATGCGTCGAGCAAGGCTTGCGCCACGAGGGCATCCTGCCCGGCGGTCTGAATGTGCCGCGTCGTGCGGCGAAATTGCACCGCAGCCTGCTGGAAATCGGCAAGCCGAACGTCATCAGTTCGACCCTGTCGGCGATGGAGTGGGTCAACCTGTTCGCCCTCGCCGTCAACGAAGAGAACGCCGCCGGCGGGCGCATGGTGACCGCGCCGACCAACGGTGCCGCCGGGATCATCCCGGCCGTTCTGCACTACTACATGAAATTCAATCCGGATGCGTCGGACGACGACGTGGTTGCGTTCTTCCTGGGCGCGGCAGCGGTCGGCATCCTGTGCAAGAAAAACGCTTCGATCTCCGGCGCCGAAGTCGGCTGCCAGGGCGAAGTCGGCTCTGCCTGCGCCATGGCCGCTGCGGGTCTGGCCGATGTGCTCGGCGCCACCCCGGAGCAACTGGAAAACGCCGCCGAAATCGGCCTGGAACACAACCTCGGTCTGACCTGCGACCCGGTCGGCGGCCTCGTGCAGGTGCCGTGCATCGAGCGCAATGCCATCGCTGCGGTAAAGGCGATCAACGCTACACAAATGGCCCTGCGCGGCGACGGCAAACACTTCATTTCTCTCGACCGGGTGATCCGCACCATGCGCGATACCGGCGCCGACATGCATGACAAATACAAAGAGACTTCACGGGGCGGCCTGGCCGTGAGCTGGGTGGAGTGCTGAGGAGCACTCCCTGACCGCCCGTAACACGTGAGCCCGAGCAAGAATAATAACGAGGCAAAAACGATGACCGATGTACGCACACCCGCTGCCGAAAATCCCGCTATAGACCGCACACGCAATACCGAAACCGCCCACAAGGGCTGGAGCAAATTCGACACCACCTGGATGCTCGGCCTGTATGGCACGGCCATTGGTGCCGGCACCTTGTTCCTGCCGATCAACGCCGGTGTTGGCGGCTTCTGGCCGTTGCTGATCCTGGCGTTGCTGGCGTTCCCGATGACCTTCTTCGCGCACCGGGGCCTGACCCGCTTCGTGCTCTCGGGCCGCTCCGGTGACATCACTGAAGTGGTGGAAGAACACTTCGGCATCGGCGCCGGCAAACTGATCACGCTGCTGTATTTCTTCGCGATCTTCCCGATCCTGCTGGTGTACAGCGTGGCGCTGACCAACACCCTCGGCAGCTTCCTCGAACATCAATTGCACATCGCCCCACCGCCACGCGCGGTGCTGTCGCTGGCGCTGATCCTCGGTCTGATGGCCATCGTCCGCTGCGGTCAGAGCGTGATCGTCAAAGCCATGAGCGTGCTGGTCTACCCGTTCGTCGCCGCGCTGCTGTTGCTCGGCATCAGCCTGATTCCGAACTGGAACGGCGCATTCTTCGCCAGTGCTCAAGAACCGATGGAAATGTCGGTGTTCCTCAAGACCCTGTGGCTGGCGATCCCGGTGATGGTGTTCTCGTTCAACCATTCGCCGATCATTTCCGCGTTCGCCGTCGAGCAGAAACAGCGCTACGGCGAGCAGTCCGAACGCAAGAGCAGCGGCATCCTAGCCATGGCTCACGGCATGATGGTCGTCACGGTGATGTTCTTCTGCTTCAGTTGCGTGCTGGCGCTGTCGCCGGCGGATCTGGCAGCGGCCAAGGCGCAGAACATCTCGATCCTGTCGTACCTGGCCAACCACTTCCAGACCCCGGTCATCGCTTACGCTGCGCCGCTGATTGCGTTGGTGGCGATCACCAAGTCCTTCCTCGGCCATTACATCGGCGCCAGCGAAGGCTTCCAGGGCATGATCGTCAAAAGCCTGCGCAGCCGTGGCCGGGTGATGTCGGCGAGCTGGCTGAACCGTGCGACCGCGCTGTTCATGATCCTCAGCTGCTGGGCCGTGGCGACCTTCAACCCGAGCATCCTCGGCATGATCGAAACCCTCGGAGGGCCGGTGATTGCCTGCCTGCTGTTCCTGATGCCGATGTACGCCATCCGCCGTGTGCCAGCCTTGCGCCAGTATTCGGGCCAGGCATCCAACGTGTTCGTGGTGCTGATCGGCCTGATTGCACTGTCTGCGATCATCTACTCGGTTCTGCCCTGAAACGGGCCGCAAACGAAGAAGGCGAGCCAGGTGCTCGCCTTCTTTTTGGCCGGATTCATTGTTCGACAATATTCCCGGCATGTCCCTTGCTACATCGCTGAAGGAGACAGGACCACGGAAAGGCCGATGGTCAGGTTTGGCGAACCAACCCGATCAAGGCCGGTCAACAACTGCACGTTCAATCAGGCGGTGACGCATCATGGACAATCCTTTTCAGATCATTACCGATGCCTTCGCGCCGGACTATCAGATCAACCTGAGCATTCAGGGGCTGGACGGCAGCATCATGCTGACCCTCTCCAAAAGCGGGCGGATCGTCGCCAAACGGATGATCAGCGCCGAACAGCGCAATGACCCCAAGCGCCTCAAACGCCTGGTGCAAAGCATTCAGTTCGGCATCGCCATCGAACAGGGCCACAGCGCCATGGCGATCCTTGATGCCATGACACGCGGCGACGGAATCGCTCCGCCACCGCGCGGGGTCAAGCACCAGCCCCGGCCAGCCGCGGGCCTTTAGAGTTCGCCCTTCTCTACTTCCGGGTGTTCACTGGAGCCCGTGCCGATCTTGCGGTGCGGGTTCTCGATCTTCACCGAAGGGAATTGCGACGAGGCGTAACGCACCACCAAGATCGAGAATGCGAGCAGCAGAATCCCGCCGCACAGGTAAATGATCCCCATGTCCGGCGGATTGTGGTGCGAGACGTTGGAGATCAGCAGTCGCGTCAGTGCCGTGATCGCCACGTAGATCAGGAAGCGCACCGGCATGTGGTTGGTCTTGAAGTAAATCCCGACCATCGCCCCCAGTTCCAGATAGATGAACAGCAACAGAATGTCATCGATCTTGATGTGCCCTTCCTCGAGCATCCCGAGAAACTCCATCACCGCCGCCCATGCGGTTACCGCACCAATGGCGAACAGCGCCAGGTAGTGGAAAGTCTCGACGAAAAGGTTGCCCAGGGACTCGGCCAGTTGATGCACGTTTTGCCGCAGTTTCTCGGCCCAGTTGATTTTCACGATGAAGGTTCCTTAGCCCGGTTCGAGCGGATGTTGCTTGCTGGACGTGACGGTTATTGCGCACGTACGCAGATGCATGCAGAAAAGAGGCCACGCCATCATGGCGAGCCGCCGCGAAACCTGCGCCGTGGCGTTTGGTCGCACCTGTGCGCAGACGTCGGGCTGACAAAATCCGAATCCGGTCTACATTGAAAAGCCACTACCCAAAGCGCAGGGATTCGCTTATCCTTTTCTCTGTATATAGATACAGTAGTCGCAAAGATAACTTAATGTGAAGGCATGTGAGGTGGTGAATGGCCGTCGAAGTGGTATACCGCAGCAGCCGAGATCTGGAGCGCTTGTTCATGGATAAAGCCGAAGCTGACCGTCATGACAAAATGCTCGAACTGGCCGAACTGTTGGCCGAAGTGCTGGAAAAAGCCGTTCCTTCGTTGAGCGAGCAGCAAGTGGAAGAAGTCGGGATCTTCATGGCGAAGAACCGCGATGTGTTCGCCCGGGCGTTCAAGAGCCAGCCTGATGCCCTGTCGGAGCTGATCAACGCACCGGCGGCACCGGTTGTGGCGACCGAAACGGCCGAAGTGGCCGAACCGGCAGAAGCGCCAGCCAAACCTGCAAAAGCGGCGAAGGCTGCGAAGTAATCGGCATCTGAATTGAAGCCTCTGAATTGAATAGCCCCTGAGTTGAAAGACTCAGGGGCTTTTTCATGTCCGGACAAACCTCAGCGGTACAACACCTTTTCCGCCAGCTCGTCTGCCACCCGCGCGGGTGAACGTTTTTCCGCCTGGGCGTGGGCGAAGACTTCGGTCAGGCGCGAACTGATCTTCGACAGGTGCGCGGTGATGGTTGTCAGTTCGTCGCCCCGATGCTTGAGGGAAACGTAAATCAGCCCGCCGGCATTGATCACGTAATCCGGCGCATACAGGATGCCGCGCCGTTCCAGTTGATCGGCGACGTCCAGATGCGTCAGCTGATTGTTGGCCGAACCCGCTACCGCCGAGCAGCGCAACTGGGTGACCGAATGACTGTTGAGCACCCCGCCGAGGCCGCACGGCGCGAGGATGTCGCACGGCGTACTGAGCAAAGCGTCGTTGGCAATCGGATGGGCGTTGAGCTGCTCCATCGCCAGTTGCACCTTGCCGTGATCGATGTCGCTGACCAACAGCTCGGCACCGGCTGCGTGCAACTGTTCAGCGAGGGCATAACCAACATTGCCCAGTCCCTGGATCGCCACGCGCAAGCCTTCGAGATTGTCGCTGCCCAGCCGCGCCATGGCCGTGGCGCGAATCCCGGTGAACACACCCATCGCCGCATGCGGCGCGGGGTCGCCGGCCGAGGTGGTGCTGGTGACATGCTGGGTCTGCTGGGCGATGCAGTCCATGTCCGCCACCGAAGTGCCGCTGTCGATGGCGGTGATGTAGCGCCCGTCGAGCTGATCGATGCAACGGCCGAACGCCTCGAACAGTGCGGCGCGGTTTTCCACATGGGCCGGCCGCACGATCACGGCCACCCCGCCACCCTGGGCGAGACCGGCCAGTGCAGCCTTGTAGCTCATACCCTGGGCCAGGCGTATGGCGTCCTCGACTGCGGATTCGTCGTTCGGGTAGGCAAGATAACGACACCCGCCCAGGGCAGGCCCGAGGCGACTGTTATGAATGGCAATGACCGCCTTCAATCCGGACACCGGATCAACGCTAAGGTGCAGCGATTCCAGGCGAGTGCTTTGCATGAGAGCGAACATCGGCAGGCTCCCGAATCACTTCTGGTAGACGCCAGTATAGGCTTGCGCCTGAAAATTGCTGAAGCGCGCCGGAATAAGCGCCGCCACTGATCACCGGGTTGTGGCATAACCCGATGGCAGAGCGGCCCGGCACTGGACGAATGGCAAAGACGGGGCTAAAACGAGGCATGCCCCGGAGATTGAGATGAGTCCGCGCCAACGTTTTTTCGAATGTCTGCACCGTTCACCGCCCGCGCTGTTCGAAGCCGCGTTGTGGATGGCCGCCGAACACGACAAACAAGTCGATCCCGAAGCACTGCTGCAGGACTTCAAGGAGCTGCAACAGCGGGTCAGCTATGGATTGCCGTTGCTGCCGGTCAGCGAGCTGGCGCAACCGTTGTTGCGGCGGATGACCGATCTGGGCTTCGCGCAAGATGATTTCATACCGCTGCGCCCACAGGCCGCAATGGTGAACAAAGTCATGCAGACCCGACGCGGCCAGCCGCTGGCGCTGGCACTGATCGCTCTGGAACTGGCCCGTGGCCTGGAGATTCCGCTGGTCGGGGTGAACTTCCCCGGGCATTTCCTGCTCAAGGTGCCCGGGGCCGATCACCTGCTCGATCCGTGCGGCGGACGACGTCTGTATCCAAACGACTGCCGCGAACTGCTGCACCGCCAGTACGGCCACCAGATGAAACTCAGCGCTGACCATCTGCTGACTGCCGAACCGGTGCAGATGCTTCAGCGCCTGTCACGCAACCTGCGCCAGTTGCACCTGACCCACGACGACTTCATCGCCGCGTTGATCGATGCCGAGCGCGTGCTCGAACTGGGTAACGCCAGCGCCGCCGACTATCTGGCCCGGGCCAGTCTGTACCAGCGCCTCGATTGCCCGAACGCCGAGCGTTTCGATCTGGAGCACGCGCTATTGCTCAGTGACGACCCGATTCAGCGACTTCGCCTGACGGAACGGCTGGGGCATCTGCCGCCGAACTCAGTCGTCCACTGAGCAGGGCAGTGGCTGGCGAACGCACCTGAATGATCAGCAACGCCGCAATCACTGCCGGAATCGCGCAGAAGAAGAAAATCTGCTCCACCGGAATGTGCATTGCCAGCAACAGGCTGCCGAACAGCGGCCCGAGAATCGAGCCGAAGCGCCCTACTCCCAGCGCCCAACCGGTGCCGGTGGCGCGCACGTGGGCCGGATAGAAATTGCTGGCGAACGCATTGAGCGTCAGTTGCCCGCCGATGATGCAGAACCCTGCCGCGAACACACAGGCCACCAGATAGCGCGGGTTGTCGTGATTCAGGCCCAGCAGGATCGTGCACAGCGCCGCGCCAGCCAGCACACCGGACAGCAGCCTCACCTTGCTTTTCAACCGGTCGGCGAACCACGCCATGCAGATTGCGCCGAGTGTGCCGGCGAACAGGAACATTGACGTCACCAGGTTCGCTTCGTTGAGCTTCAGGCCACTTTCCAGCAGCAGCGACGGCAGCCAGCTGATCATGAAATACAGCAGGATCAGGCTGACGAAAAACGTGGCCCAGATCAGCAAGGTCGGGCGGGCGTAACCGTTGCGGAACAACTCCACCACGGTCAGTTTGCTGCCCTGCTCGCGTTCGTTCTGCTCAACCGATGCGGCGGGCGGTTGCCAGTCCGGCAGCATCCGCGCGGTGACCTTGCGCAGGCGCGCATACGGTGGAGCGTCACGCAGCAGCCGAGGCAAGGATTCCGGCAGCATCCACCAGAGAAACGGAAACAACAGCAGCGGCGTGACACCACCGGCAAGGAACACCGCTTGCCAGCCGAAGCGGTCGATAAAACCCGCCGCGACAAAACCACCCGCCGCCCCGCCGAAGGAAAAACCGCAGGCCGCCAGCGTCACCATCAGCGTGCGCAGGCGTGGCGGCGAATATTCCGACATCAACGCCATGGCGCTGGGCATCGCACCGCCCATGCCGATGCCGCAGATGAAGCGCGCGATCATCAGGGTATTCAGGGAATCGGCGAACACCATCAGCACGGTGAGACTGGCATAGATCAGCACACAGGCGAGCAGAATCCGTCGAACGCCGAAGCGGTCGGCCAGCGGCGTCACAGCAAGGGAGCCGAGGGTCAGCCCCAGCAGGTTGGCGCTGAACACCGGGCCGAATGCGGACTTTTCCAGGCCCCAGTCCTGCGCCAGCGCCGGCACCACGTAACCGAGCACCTGGGCGTCATAGCCGTCGGTAACCAGCAGCAAGGCGAGAAGCATCAGGAGCAACCACTGAAAGCGGGACACAGGACGGGCGTCGAGTGCCGCCCGGAAGCTGGCAATCTGGTTGTGCATCGCAAGGTACCTGTTTTGTTTTTATGATTTTTGGTGCCGCAACGAGAGCCTTGTGGGAGCGAGCCTGCTCGCGATGACGGCGGCACATCCACGATCAATGTGACAGAGATACCGCTATCGCGAGCAGGCTCGCTCCCACAGGGGTTACGGCGTGTCCGGCTGATTCGCCGGATGCGCTGCAATGAACGCCGGATGCTCAGCGGCCAATGCGGCCACCCGACGAATCCGTGGATACGCCTCCAGCGATACGTTGAACCGCTCGGCCGCGTACAACTGCGGAATCAGGTAAACGTCCGCCACGCACGGCCACTCGCCGAAACAGAAGCCGCTGTCGCCGATCAACTGCTCCACCGTCGCCAGCCCCTGACTGATCCAGTGGCCGATCCACTCGTTGACCTGCGGCTCGTCATGCCCCAGACCGCGCAGGCGATTGAGCACGCTGACGTTGTGCAACGGATGCACATCGCAGCCGATCACCGCCGCAACGCCGCGCACCTGGGCGCGGGCAACAAGGTCTTCGGGCAGCAACGGCACCTGTGGATAACGTTCCTCCAGATACTCGATGATCGCCGGTGACTGAATCAGCAACTTGCCTTCGTCAGTGCGCAGCGCCGGCACCCGGCCCTGGGGATTGATCGCCAGGTACACCGGTTGCCGATGCTCGCCACCGGGCGGTGCGATCAGGTTGACCGGCAACGCCTGGTAGTCGAGGCCCTTGAGTGCCAGCGCGATCCGCACCCGGTACGACGAGGTGGAACGGTAATAGGTGTAGAGATCCATGAGCCGCTCCTGTCAGCGCGCCGCCAGCACGGTGCCACGGCATTCGCCGAAGCCGATCGAAGCAAAACCTTCGCGGGCGCAGCGGGCGCGCAGGATGATTTCGTCGCCGTCTTCAAGGAATTTGCGCACTTCACCGGAGGCCAGTTCGATCGGCTTTTTACCGCCCTCGGTGATTTCCAGCAGGCTGCCGAACTGACCGTTTTCAGGGCCGGACAAGGTGCCCGAACCGAACAGGTCACCGGCCTGCAACTGGCAGCCGTTGACGCTGTGGTGCGCGACCATTTGCGCGACGGTCCAGTACATATAGCGGGTGTTGCTCAGGGTCAGGCGATGGGCGGGCAGGTTCTGTTCGCGCATTTTCTCGGTGAGCAGCAGCACTTCCAGCTCGATGTCGAAACCACCGCCCTCCTGATCGCGTTTGTCGAGCAGGTACGGCAGCGGCTGCGGATCGCCTTGCGGACGCGCCGGTTGCGCGGTGCGGAATGGCGCCAGCGCTTCGGCGGTCACCACCCATGGCGAGACACTGGTGATGAAGCTCTTGGACAGGAACGGGCCGAGCGGCTGGTATTCCCAGGCCTGGATGTCACGGGCCGACCAATCGTTCAGCAGGCAGAAACCGGCGATGTGCTCGGCGGCGTCACCAATGGCGATCGGCTCGCCCATCTCGTTGCCCTGACCGATCCAGATCCCCAGTTCCAGCTCGTAGTCCAGCCGCGCGCACGGGCCGAAGGTCGGCTCGGTCGCACCGGCTGGCAGAGTCTGACCTTTCGGGCGGCGCACGTCGGCACCGGAAGCGCGCACGGTGGAGGCACGACCGTGGTAGCCGATCGGCACGTGTTTGTAGTTCGGCAGCAGGGGATTGTCCGGGCGGAACAGTTTGCCGACGTTTTGCGCGTGCTCGATGCCGACATAGAAGTCGGTGTAGTCACTGATGCGCGCCGGCAGGTGCAGTTGGCAATCGGCAGCCAGCGGCAGCAGCTTCACGCCCTGGGCTTCAATGTTGCCGCGATGAGTGCTGCCCTCGCTGAACAGTTCCAGCAGACGTTCGCGCAAGGCAACGCGGGCGTCGCGGCCGAGTTCGAAGAACGCGTTCAACTGACCGCCGCGCATGGCTTCGACAGCACTGCGCGCGACGCCATCAAACAGACCGGCCTCCAGCGCCACTTGCAGATCGAAGATGTGTTCGCCAATCGCCACGCCCGCGCGCGGTGCCGAGCCGTCGATGCTGAACACGCCCAGCGGCAGGTTCTGCAGCGGGAATTCGGTGTGGTCGTTGGCCGAAGCGACCCAACTGCGGGTGATGGAATTCTGAGTCATGGGTTATCTCCGGGTCGGGTCGAACGTGGCGGGCAGCGTGGCCCAGCAGGCGTCGTAAGTGGATTGCAGTTGCGGACAGTCGAGGGCAAAACGGCTTGGGCGCAGTACCTGGCTGGTCTCGAACATGAAGGCCATGGTGTTGTCGATCTTCGCCGGTTTGAGGTCCGCGTTGATGGCTTTGGTGCAAGTCTCGCCGTCCGGGCCGTGGGCGCTCATGCAGCTGTGCAGGGACGCGCCACCGGGCACAAAGCCTTCGGCCTTGGCGTCGTACTCGCCCTGGATCAGGCCCATGAATTCGTTCATCAGGTTGCGGTGGAACCACGGCGGACGGAAGGTGTTCTCGGCCACCATCCAGCGCGGCGGGAAGATCACGAAGTCGAGGTTGGCCAGACCGTGGACGCTGGTCGGCGAGGTCAGCACGGTGAAGATCGACGGATCCGGGTGATCGAAACTGAGGGTGCCGATGGTGTTGAAGCGGCGCAGGTCATATTTGTACGGCACGTTGTTGCCGTGCCAGGCGACCACGTTCAGCGGCGAGTGATTGAGTTCGGTGCCCCACAACTGGCCGAGGAACTTCTGCACCAGGGTGGTCGGTTGTTGCAGGTTTTCGTAGGCGGCGACCGGGGTCAGGAAATCCCGTGGATTGGCCAGACCGTTGCTGCCAATCGGTCCCAGATCCGGAAGACGCAACGGCGCGCCATGGTTCTCGGCGACGTAACCGCGCGCTTGCGGGTCGAGAAGTTCGACACGGAATTTCAGGCCTCGTGGCAGCACGGCGATTTCCAGCGGCGCCACTTCCAGTACACCCAGTTCGGTGGCGATGCGCAGGCGCCCGAGTTGCGGCACCAGCAGCAGCTCGCCATCGGCATTAAAAAAAACGCGCTCCATCGAGCGATTGGCGCAATAGTGATAGATGCTGATGCCGCCCGGTTTTTCGGCGCCGGAATTGGCCGCCATGCTCACCAGACCGTCGATGAAATCGGTCGGTTCGGCCGGGATCTCCAGCGGGTTCCAGCGCAGGCGATTGGGGGTCACTTCACCTAACGGGCCGCCCGCCAATTGCCGCTCCAGTTTAACGAATGCCGGGTGATTGGCCGACGGCTGGATCCGGTACATCCACGTGCGCCGCGCTTCGCTGCGGGTCATGGTGAATGCGGTGCCGGAGAACAGTTCGGTGTACAGACCGTACGGGGCTTTCTGCGGAGAGTTCTGGCCGACGGGCAGCGCGCCGGGCAACGCTTCGGAGCTGAATTCGTTGCCGAAACCGGACTGGTAAGCCAGAGCTGAATCGAGGTTCATGGAGCCTCCTGAACAGGGAGTCGGCATGGCCGGACGCTCTGGATCGGAGGTCTTGGCACGCCGGGGTTATTTTTATCGTAATTCAATTACGCATAACGTAATTTGCTCGCTATCGAGCGTCAAGCTATAAAGACGCCCATTCGTTCCGGGACACGGCAGCACCATGGAAAAAACCAGCGACAGCAACGGCAAACAGAAAGTCCGCTCCGCCGAAGTCGGCACCGACATCCTCAAGGCCCTGGCCGAGTTGTCACCGTCCACTTCGCTGTCGCGCCTGGCCGAACATGTGCAGATGCCGGCGAGCAAGGTTCACCGTTATCTGCAGGCCTTGATTGCCTCGGGCTTTGCCGAACAGAACACCGCCACCAACCACTACGGCCTCGGCCGCGAAGCGCTGCGCGTGGGCCTGGCCGCACTCAACAGTATGGACGTGCTGAAAGTCGCCGCCCTGCCGCTGGCCGAGCTGCGCGACGAACTCAACGAAACCTGTTTCCTGGCGGTGTGGGGTAATCAGGGCGCAACCGTGGTGCACATCGAACCGGCGGTGCGCGCGGTGACGGTGGTGACGCAACTGGGCTCGGTATTGCCGTTGCTCAGTTCCTCCACCGGTCTGGTGTTCGGCGCCTACCTGCCGCATCGGGAGACCGATGAATTGCGCGAACAGGAAATCGCCGTCGGCGGCCATCCGCTGGCGGACGAAAAAGCTTATGAGGCATTGTGCGAACAGATCCGCGAACGCGGTCTGCATCATGTCCACGGCTTGCTGATGCCAGGCGTCGATGCCCTGTCGGCACCGGTGTTCAACGCCCTCGGGCAGGTCGCGGCGGTATTGACCATCGTCGGCCCGACATCGTTGTTCCACGCCGACGAAAACGGCCCGGCGGCGCAGCGGTTATTGGCTGCGACGCGGGCCGTGAGTTGGCGGATGGGTTATCAGCCAGATTGACGAGGCAAGGGGTCAGCCGATGATTCGGGTTTTACTGTCCGCGATCACGTAGGGAGAAGCCACGGCGGTGACATAACCAATCCCCACCGGCACCCCGGTCACGGTCGACACGATCTCGGAAATATCCTTGACTCGCGACAGCAGCCCCACCGCCGAAACAGATCCGCCAACGCCTGCCACAATTCCCACATACAAGAGAATGGAGCTTCTCCACGCCGAGGCGAGATGGTTCTTGCCGGCTTTGTCATCTCCCAGACTGTAGGCAACGATGCCCTGGACGATCGAACGTGTGATGCGCACGATGCTGCTCACCAATCCCACCGGCGGGACAAACAGCGAGACGATATCCACCGCAAGCTCGGTGATCACCATGACCGTGTTCCAGAATCGCTCGGCAGGTGTGGTGGTTTGATAGTCAACGTCGCTGAGCACACGGGAAATCATGCTGTCGAATTCGAACTTGAAATGAGTCACGGCATAACTGTTGTTCAACGCAGGGACCGGGAGAGCGCCTGAAGCTTTTTGGCAGCGAATGACAAAGTTCTGTACGACACCCCTATGTTCGAGCCTGGTCAGTGCAATGACGTGATTTCCCAGGTCGGCGTCCTTGAGCCCCAGTGTCAAGGATTCGAGCGGGCGGAAACTCAGCCCGTCCGGAGCCTTCGGAATATAGACCAGCAGCTGCAGCCTCCCTGCCACCCGCCGTCCAAACGTATAAGCGCCCTCGATGCGGCGCCCTTCAAGATTCAGCTCGTAGATACCCTCCTGCGGGGTAGTGCCCGACTTGAACGGTTCCAGTTGATGAGGACGGTCATGATCGAGCCCATCGACCAGTCCCGTCAGCCAGTTGAACTGCTCGGAGGACAGAGAGCCCTGCATCTTCTGGATCAATGCGGCCCTGAGCATTTCGTTCTGCTTGAGCTTGCAGAACAGCTTCGCCTTGAGATCCAGCGACGGACCGTTGGCGAAACGGTCGACCAGATGCCACTCATACATCATGCCCGGCCGCAAACCGATCAACGATTTGACGACCGTCGCATTCAGATTTCCCAGTGAAGAACCATCCCTGGAGACGAATGCCACCTGATCATCACCAGGCCAAAGCTGCCATTGAATGAAGAGCTGGGTAAGCGTCATCCAGTCCTGCCCTTTCACCTTGACATTAACGCGATCAGGATCGATCAAGGGGTGGTTCGGGTCAGAACGACGCAGGTGACTGTTTAACCGTTCCATCACCTGGTCTCGCGAATAAGAAACCAGCGTGGGGATATTCAGCTCGTCTTTCGACAGTTCGTAGAGCGCCTTGAAATCCGTGTTCACTCGGGTAAGCATCTCGCGATCCCCCGACGCCGCATTCCTGTACCAAACGGGCGTGGCCACCTGTTCCTCAGCGATTTCCCAATCGATGATTTCATGGATGGCCCCCATCAGTGGCCCTTCACCGCGCCCCCGAGTCCACTCGACCAAGGTGACGCGCCCCCACCACCCCGGATGAAACACAGGGCGTGGCTCGACATAAGAGAGCTCGTCTTTCACGAAGGCAGCGCGATCCTTGCTGAAAGCCTGAGCGGTCAGGAACTCACGATCACGTGGCTCGAAACCCCAGGAGATGAACTGTCGTTTCAATCCGGTCAGATCGGAGAATTCGTACCATTGCTGCCCGGTCGGGGCACCCGGCGCATACAGCACATGTAACTGGAGGTCTGGCGCAGCACCCCTTGCACGAAACGCAATCATGTCCTTGAACGGCTTGTAGTCTTGACGAAACGCAACGCCAAACGCTTCGACTCCCGAATCGCCATGCAGATACCGCTGCACCAAATTCTGCCCTTGCGGGCCGATGTGTTTTTGCAGGACGGCGGCGAAGTGGCTGAGCGCAATTTCCTGCCCCAGGACTTCGCGCATGGCTTCGCGAATCCGCGCCTGTGCGAAACGCTGATTGCGCTGATTGGCATATTGCACACGCAGATCAAACTGGCGGATGGCGAGTTCGATATTCGAAGCTGTCAGTCGAGGATTGTTGTGAAAGGCTTCGAGCTTGATCGTGTAGGGAGCCGCCGTGTCATGCACGCCGTACATGAACAACTGAGTCAGGGTTTTACGCTCGACATGTTCAATACGCCGCGTGCCAATGCGCAAAGAATATTCCACTTTTACCCAGACAGTATCAGGGTCCACTCGCCGGGTATCGCCCGCGCTGATGTGGGTTTCGACGACTCCGCGCACGTAGTCCTGAAAAGAAGATACCCCTCCCAAGGCCTCATGCAGGTTCACCTGCCCTCTGAGCAGTTCCTTTTCCAGAGAAGCGAATACTTCCTGATGGTTGGCAGTGGCATCCTTCAACCATTGCGGCCGGGCGTTTCGTTTCATCAGGGCCAGTAGTCTGGCGACCCGTCCCCTGGCAGCGTCGATGACCGCCTGCTGCTGATGGGCGCTCTCGACCGAACGCACGAGAGCAGGCCGATCCCCGCCCGGCACCTGTAACCGGCGAAGAAAGTAAGCAACGTCACGCATTTGTTTATCAAGAAGCTGGGCGGTGAGGGTCTGGAAGATTTCGCCTTGAATGTTCAGGTAACGGATATCCGGAACGCTGCCGACCTGCTCGGCATCTTCCTGTGAAACGCTCCTGAGCAGTTGTGCCCGGGTTTCTGCATTGCCCAGGCGTTGCTGCAACGTTTGATGCATCAAGGCGGGCGTGCGGAATGTTTCCAGGCCGTTCACGGAAGTGTAGAGGACAACCCATTCGTCATCGTCCAGAACCAGTTCGGGGATAGAGCGCCCCGTGAGGTACGTGACAAAGCAGCCGGCCAGCGTTGCGAATCGACCGTTTCCCAGTTGCAGTGAAATACTGTAGGCCGGAGTCAGGGACGTGCCCCTGATGTAAATTGCATAGCTTTCCTCTACCTCCGGCCTGACGCCTTGCATCTGCACCGTTGCGCCAAATTCCTGCCAGAACAGCGCTGCATAGACATCCTGCAGCTGAAGACTGCGCGAAGCCAGATCACGCCCCAAGCCGTCCTTTCCCGAAGAAGCAGCCCAGTATTGCGCCAGCAAAGGCGTGTACTTCTGCGCCAGCGATCCCAGCACATTACCGATCAACGAACCGACGGCTACTACATCCAGCCCGTGAATCCGGTCTTCTTCATCCGTGGAGTCAGGCCAATCGTAGACGCCGTACAGACTGGCGTCATAGACGGGCGCATTGCCGGACACCAGGCACTGCATGAACACGTCCATCAACAACCCGGTCGGTTGTGGATTCGCAATCTCTGGACGCTGGGCGGTAATGTACGTTTTGCTGATATAAATATTCGGTGATAACTGTTGAAGTTCTTTTAACACCAGATCCTGCAAAAGCGATTTGAACGACGGTAGTGCACCCAGCAAACCTTCCAGGCCGTACCTGAGTTTATTGATTTCACTCAGATGGTTTTCTGCCGAAAACCTTTCAACTGTATTCATGATAAAACTCCGTTATTACACAGGATAACCAGACGACAAAACATCGTCCAAGCAGTGCAAACAACTTAACCGGAGCAAAACCAATAAAAAACCCACTGTCCATTGCAAGACATTTAAAAGGACCAGACTTAAAAAAAAACAACATACTTATTAACTGACAATTAACAACACAAACCCAGAACTCTCGCGCGCGCCACGGCATGCGTCCGGCGTTCAACGCCCAACTTTGCATGAATTCGCCGGACATGAGTTTTAACGGTATGCAATGAGATGAACAACTTGTCCGCTATTTGTTGATTGGAACTTCCCGCCGCAATCAACCCCAACACTTGCGATTCTCTCAGGCTCAATGAACTTTCATTGTCACCGCCATCAAGAAACGGATGTTCGGGTGATGACCCGGGGCGAATATCCGAAGCGGCTTCGTCAAATTTCATGACCAGACGCTGCAAGTTGAACTGGCAGGCCAACTTGCGCCCCCTGTCGAAATACTGTCGGGCAGAATCCCGATCATTGAGGATCGATGCCACCTCGCTCATTGCCAGCCACTGCTCGGCTTCCAGAACGATCATCCGGCAAGACTGAGCCTGCTCGAGCAGGGACTGCAGCCGCGCCACCGGCTGGTGCGCCTGCTTCAAGCGGGTCTCGGCCAGAATCAGCAAATACTCGATACGCGGGATCAGCTCCAGCGTCGCCGGCGGCGCCTGCCGTCCACGCGGGCCACGATAGTGCCTGAGCACTCGACTCAACGCTTCACGAGCCAGTTCGGGTCGTCCCTGTTGCAACCAGAACTCACTGCTGACCTGCAACAGAACACCGCGATAAACCGTTTCTGGAATTTGCCGCTGCTGCATCAACCGTTCGGCATCGCGCAGGTGCATGAATGCTTGCGAATAATCACTCTGATCAGCGGCCAGCTGCGCCTGACCGAGAAAGCCGTACAGCACGCGCTTGTCAAAGCTGCGCAGGCAGTCGTCGAGCCCCTGCTGAAAGAGTTCGGCAGCCCGCATTGATTGACCCATGCTCAGCGCCAGTCGCCCCCGACGCAAGGCGATACGGCCCAACAGCGGCGTCGGTCGCTCGACGGAGGACGCGAGCATTGCGCAAAGATTGGCCAGCAACTCTTCGGCGCGAGCCAACGCGCCCCGTTGCTCCAGCAGTTGGGCGTGATCGAGTTCCAGCAACGCTTCGAACAGCAATGAGCCTTCCGCCCGGGCCAGGCACAGCGCTTCACGATTTATCGAATGAGCCAGATCCAGCTCACCACACAGCAACGCTTGCTGAGTGCGGCCCGACAGGCATAACAGACGCGCCGTCCAGGCCTGCGGTGACAAGTCGTTCAAGGCTTGCTCGAAATGTTCGCGCGCCTCGTCCATGCGCCCTTGCAAGTGCAACAACCACCCTTGCTGGGCCTGCCATCGGGCGATCAACTGGCGCTGCTCATCCGCCGACCATGGCGGCAGGAAGCGGGACAGTTGCGCGATGCACTCACCGGCCTGTTCGAAACGCCCGGCGAACAGCAGCGCCGCCGTGATCAACCCGACCAGTTGCGCAGACCCCACTAACAGTTCCTCGCCGCGTTGCTCGTAAAGACGCAACAACAGCACGACCGTCTGCTCCTCGAACAGTTGCTCGAAACTGAAGTGCTGCAACAGGCTCACCGCGACTTCGTACTCTTCAGCCAGCAGCGCCTGTTCAAAGGCGCATTTCCAATGGCGTCCGGCGGTGAACCACTGACAGGCCCGGCGATGCCAGGAACGCCCGGCAGGCCACGGCTCGTTGCGCATCAGGCGCGACAGCGGGGAACAGACTTGCAACCATTCAGACGAGGCCCGCCAGGGTTCGATAAAGCATCCCAGCGTTTGCAGATCGCGCATCCATTGCGCCCCTTCGCCGGCGCCGAACAAGTGGTCGCACAGGCTGGCATTGAACCGCGGCAAATGCGCCAGCACTCTCCAGGCCTCGGCCAGTTCCGGACTCAGACCGCTGAACAGTTCGTGTTGCAGGTAGTCCAGCAAGGTGTCCATGCGTTGCTGCGGCAAAGTCTTTTGCGACCAGTCGCATTTTTGCATCAACAACATCCGCACCCCGGCGCACCAACCGCCGCTGCGCCGAAAGATGCGTCCGGCCACGCTATCGGCCTGGGCCGGGGACAAGTGGCGCAACACCTGTGCGATCTCGTCACGGGTCAGCGCCAACGCCGCGGCTTCACATTCGTACAACGCATCATCGAGCAACAGGCGCGGCCAGTTGCAGGGCGGACGCCTCCGAGTACCGATCCACCACGTCAGGGCCGGGCTGCTGATCGCCAGCATTCGGTCGAGAAATGCATCCAGCGCAGGCTCCGGGTATCGGCAGTAATCGTCGAGCAACACCCAGGTCGACGAAGTCCGTCGCGACAGTTCATGCAGCAGTGACGATTCGTCCGATGCGGCCAGCCCCATAGCGTGTGCAAGCCGCTCGCAAAACTCGCCAGTGCCAAGGGACGCACCTGCCAGCGGCAACCAGCACACGGTGCAATTGACCGGCGCCTGCAGCAGGCATTCGGTGAGCAGCGCGGTCTTGCCGCTGCCGGCTGGCGCGCAGATCAGTTTGACCCGCGCCGCTGACTCGAGCAGAGCCGCGCAAAGGCGAGGCCGCGCAAGGTGATGGGAAGACAGTCTCGGGAGAAAATCCGCTCGATCCGGAGCGTGGGTCATGGCGGTCATCGGGTACGCCTTTTTATCGTTGTGCGCTCACCCTAGCCCTCTCCCTGCTGCTTGTTGACGAGTATTCAGTACGCTGATTGGCGCCCATAAAAAAGGCGACCGTGCGGTCGCCTTTTGCCTTGCCAATGTATCGAAACCCTTACCGTACGCCCTCGGCGCGCAAGGCCGACGGGGTATAGTCGGCAGCCTTGGCTTCGAAGCCGAATTCGAAGCTGTGCTTCTCTTCGTTCTTCATCCCCAGGGCAATGTAGCGGCCGGCGATGATGTCGTAGAGCGCTTCGAGGGTGTAGGCCTGGGCCTGGTGATCGTAGTAGTACTGAGCATGTCCCTCGGCCACTCGCCACAGCTGTCCGCGACCGTCGTAATGATCGGCCAGCGCCACTTGCCAGCTGTCCTCGTCGATGTACATGTGGCGTTTGGCGTAGATGTGCCGCTCGTTCGGTTTCACCGTACCGACCACTTCCCAGACCCGATGCAGCTCATAACGCGTCAGGTCCTGGTTGATGTGCCCGGCCTTGACGATGTCGTCGTACTTGAGGCTCGGCGAGTCGAGCTTGTAGCTGTTGTACGGAATGTACATTTCCTTCTTGCCGATCAGTTTCCAGTCGTAGCGGTCCGGCGCGCCGGAGAACATGTCGAAGTTATCCGAGGTGCGCAGGCCGTCGGCAGCGGTGCCCGGACCGTCATAGGCAACCTGCGGCGCACGGCGCACCCGGCGCTGACCGGCGTTGTAGATCCACGCCAGACGCGGCTCCTTCACCTGATCGAGAGTCTCGTGCACCAGCAGCACGTTACCGGCCAGGCGCGCCGGGGCCGTCACCGACTGCTTGAAAAAAGTCAGGACGTTGGCGGCTTTTTCCGGATCGAGATCCTTCATCAGTTGCGGCACGGCGATCTCTTCTTCGAAGCGGATCGGCGTGTAGCTGCCGTTGGTTTGCGGCGTCACCTGCGTGATGATCCGCCGCAGGTTGCCGCCGTGATAACGGGTGATGTGGTTCCACAACACCTCAACGCCATTTTTGGGAATGGGGAACGCGTAGTAGCGGTTACCGGTGAAATTGGCCAGGCCGTTGCCGTCGTTGATGCTGGTGACGTTGAGCGCGCTGCGTTTGGCCGACTCGTAGATTTCCGGCGGTGCGGCCACGGTGCGATGGGTCGGGTAGACCGGGATCCTGTAGGTTTCGGGGTAGCGCTTGAACATCGCCACCTGGCCGTCGGACAGCTTGTCCTTGTACTTGTCGACGTTGGCGGCAGTAATCGTGAACAACGGTTTTTCGCTGGCAAACGGGTCAGCCAGAAAGCCCTTGCTGTCGACTGCTCCGGCGTTTTTCGGGATACCGCCGGTCCAGGCCGGAATCGAGCCGTCGGCGTTGCCGGCCTTCTCGGCGCCCAGCGGCGTCAGGCTGGTGCCGAGCTTGTTGGCTTCCTCCGGCGACACCGCCGCGATCACATTGGCGGCCAGCAGGCTCAGGGCCAGGACACCGCATTGCAGAATCATCTTGCGCATTGCATTCATCCTTCTCGGGCAGATCAGAAGTTCACACCGAAGCTCAGGGCCACGAAGTCACGGTCTTCGAGGGTGTTGTAGTCACCACCGAAAAAGTCGGTGTAACTCAGGCTCGCGGTATAGGTGTTGCGATAGTCGGCATCGACCCCGACGCTGACAGCCTTGGCGCCTTCGTTGAACAGGCCGTTAGGGCCATAGCCGGCGACGTCGTGGGACCAGGACAGGTTGGGCTTGAGGTTGATCCCGCCGATCACGTTGGCGTAATCGAGGATCGCCCGGGCGCGATAGCCCCAGGAGGTGGAGGTGACGAAACCGTCAGTGTCGCCGCCGAAACCGTACTGGCCGTACACCGAGTCGCGGCCGTAACGCAGCTTGCTGCGCGACTCCAGTCCGCCGACCCGCACCACGGCGGCCTCGCCCACCAGGGTCAGGCGCTCAGCGCCCCAGACCTGATCGAAAAAGTGCGTCAGCGTGCTCTGGATCTGCGTCACTTCCTTGCGTCGGTAGCCCTTGTTGTCGGCCCCCGGCGAGGTAACCAGCGGCGACGCCGTACCGCCGGCAATCGGATTGACCAGCGCCAGGGTCAGGTCGTTGGTGTTGACCTGCACCGGCGCATTGGGCCGATAGCTGATCTCGCCGGTCCAGGCGGTGCCGGTCGGCAACGTGGTGGAGAAACTCGCGCCGTACAGGCGAATGTCTTCCGGGTATTCGAGGTAGTACTGGCCGCGCCCGAGCATCACGCTTTGCGCCAGTCCCGAACCGCTGCCGGGGGCCAGGCGGTTGGCGATCCCGACCATGCCCGGCAGCGCCGCGAGGGTCGACAGACCGGCGGTACTGGTGCCGACGGTCGGCGTGCGGCTGTGGTAGTTCATGAAGTAAAGGCCGTATTCGGTGTCGTCGCCGAGCCAGCGCAACGCCGTGCCCCATTGCCCGGAATCCCGCGCATCGCGATCGCCGCCACGGGGCACGACCACGCCTTCGCGGGTCACCTGGATCGGCTGGCCGAAGGCTGCCGTCAGCGGTGCCAACGGGGCGATCGCCGGGCTGCCGACGGTGTAGCCGTTGTTGCAACCGTCCGCCGCCACGTCGACACCGAAGAAGGTGCCGCAGTTGTCGAGGACGGTCTGATCCCATTCCAGTTGATAGAAGCCCTCGACCGTCAGTTGGTCGGTGAGCCCCTGAGAGGCGAACAGCATGTTCACCGGAATCAGCCCCTCCTTGATCTCCGCACCCGGCCGGCGGAACGCCGAGACGTCGATCGGGTTGATGCTGTTGATCGAGTTGCCGATGAAGGTACTTTCGCCCCAGCTCACCACCTGTTTGCCAGCGCGCACGGTGCCCGGCAAATCGGCGATGGAGTAGTTGTGATAGACGAACGCATCGAGAATCTGCGCGCCGGAGGACTTGGCGCCCTCCTTGCGGCCCTTGTCGCTGATCGGTTTGAACTCGCGGTCTTCGTCCTTGAGTTCGAAGTCGTACCAGTACTTGCCGCGCACGAACACACCGGTGTCGCCGTATTTCAGTTCGAGGTCGTGGATACCTTTGAAGATCTTGGAAAAGGTCTCGCCCTTCTTGAAGTTCAACCGCCCGTCATCACCGGTGGACGACTGGCCGGTGCCGCCGTTGACCGTACCGACCAGCGACTTGTCGGCATCGCGCATGCCCCAGCTCGCCCCGACCGACAGCGACGAGTCGAACGTGCCTTCGATTTCCCCGATATTGAAAGCGACCGCGTGCGCCTGGGCACAGCAACCCAAGGCCACCGCAGCGGCCAGCGCCTGCGGCGTGAAGATGGCGCGCATTGTTGTTTTTGTCATGCGTCTTCCCCGGTGAGTGACAGAAGGCCCCACCCTACTGCCGCGCCACGGCGAGGATAAGCGCACCAAGGAGGTATTCGCGCTGTCGCTCGAAAGGATGAATCCCCGCCTGCGACGAGGCTTCGCGCCAGCCATGAACAGGCTGGATGAACCACTATCAACACAACGGATAATGACCAGGCCAGTGCGCGCCACTGTTACATGCCCCGTAACAGTGCATGTCCGGAATCGCTATTTTTCCCTGACGCGCCAGCCCTTATTCTGTGCGGGCTTTCACGGCAGACCGCCAGCAAGCACAAAGTCCGCGACCGAGTCGTCGGCAATCGATTTCTGATGGACCGAAGCGTTTTTCGATCCCTCGCCCCGGTGTTCACTGACGTTGATTTGTAGCTCCTTGATCCAACGTCTTACCTTGGCCGCTGCGTTTGCAGCGGCCTTTTTTATGGGCGCTTTTTGACCCCGATAAATGATTGCGTGGCGCTCGCGCTGCTCTGAAGTGCCGTTTCCCTTTTCAGCGCAGGAAAGTTCTTTTAATACGTAAGAAGTTTCCTGAGTCTTTGTATAAGCAATGAAAGTTCACGCTTAAACGCAAGTTACAACCTACACCCTTCTCAGATACCTCTGCGCAAACTCTCCTGTAACTTCAATGGGCAAATACCCATTAGTGATTCGTACGTTTATGTTCTGAAAAACCAACGCACATTCAAAAGGATATGAATATGCAAAGACCACCTCCATTTGAATTGACGGAGCCTGTGTGGACAACCGCTGAAGCACCGTCGCATTTCAACCCCGGCATTTCCACTGTTGATCACAATCGTTATAACGGTCCGTTCGGCACGCCGCGCAGCCCTGCCCGTTATCAGCAGGTGTTGCAGAACTTCATTACCCCGCTGACTCAGGAATACCAGGCGAAGGCTGCACAAATCCCGCAAGCCATTGAAGTCGATCTGGCCGCGACCCGCCTGGAAGAGTCGACCCAGCCGCTGCCGCCCGCTGCCGCGATCAGCCGAGAGCTGGGCGTGCGCAACCGGCTGATCCAGCGCAAGAACGCGCAACTGCAACAGCAGGCACAACTGTCCCACGGCTTCTACGGCAGCGATCCCACCGACAAGACGGTCTACCAGTTCCTGTCCCGGGCCTACGCCGTGGACAAGGTGCTGAGTCCCAACGGACCGGGGATGAACCTGTGGAAGCAATCCTATCGCGCGGCAATGGAAGTCAGATTGCTGACCCAGACGCTGGCGACGCTGCATCAACAACACGTCAACGTGCACAACTGGCTGGCGGCGGTACAGGCCAATGACGCCGCGCAGGCCCGGGCCGCAGAAACCGCACGCCGCGCCGCCGAACAGGCGCGGATCGCCGCAGAACAGCAACGCCAGAAAGCCTTGGCGGAGACGGCGCGGCGCCAACAGGAACAGCAAGAAGTCCAGGCCCGCGAGCAAGCGCGGTTGGCGGCGCTGGCCGAGGCACAACGCAAAGCCGCGGAACAGGCGCGGATTGCCGCCGAAGCCGCTGCGCGCCAGCTGGCTGCTGAACAGGCGCACTTGGAAGCCCTCGCCAAGCAGCAGCGCCATACAGAGGCTGCACGCCAGGCCCGTGAACAGGCACGAGCGGATGCGGGCCAGCGGGTTTATCCAGCGTCTGCCGCGGCGGCCAGCGCCGGGCCGGTGATCGCATTCGCC
Source organism: Pseudomonas sp. B40(2017) (assembly GCF_002112855.1). NCBI lineage: Bacteria > Pseudomonadati > Pseudomonadota > Gammaproteobacteria > Pseudomonadales > Pseudomonadaceae > Pseudomonas > Pseudomonas sp. B40(2017). Next base: position 230,394 of record NZ_NEIT01000005.1, on the reverse strand, counting down.
TCGAACGCAGCGCGCCTGACCCCGTCGACAGCCACAGCGATCCTCACGGTCCTGCGCTCGGCGGTTGTCGGCATCAACGCCTTGGGCGCCTCGCTGCTGGCACCGGTTGCGGTCGGGTTCGCGGCTTTGCTGGCGCCTTCACGTCTGGGCAACGGTGAGCGTTTCAGCGTCAGCGTGCCGCTGGTCGAGTTGTCTTCTGCCACGCCGCAGGCATTACGCGAGATCGCGCAGCGCCAGGGCACATTGCAGATACCGATCGGACTGGGGACAAGAAGGATGGGCGCCGGCGCCGAAGTCTTCGTGGTCAGCGCTGACGACTTTCAGGTACGCAGCGATGTTCCGGTGCTGCGTGCGACCTTCGATTCGCTCAACGGGGTTTACGAGACCGTCCTGCCCGATTTGCCCAACGACATTCTGACCTGGACCCCGGTCATCAGCCCGGGCGACAGCTCCACGCTGCTCCCGAGTGCCGATACCGATCCGTCGACATACAGCGGCGCGCCGATCATGCCGATCGAGGGAAGGCTGGACCTCCACCCGAGCCTGGAGGAGGAATGGGAGCGCTTCGTCATTATCTTTCCGGAGGACTCGGGGGTTGCGCCGCTGTATGTGGTGATCAGCAGTCCGTATGAGGGGGCTTCTGTTAGAGGAATATATAGCGGGCGACTTTTCAATCCAGCTCAAGCAGGTGGACCGATACTTCATCTTGACTGGCGTCAGGCAGTCATCACGGGCACCGGCATTTCCTCGGTTAAACTACACATCGCACGATTTGATCAATCAGATGCGAACAACATCATGATTCATCGACTTGAAAAAATACTGAACGGTCAAATGGCAGCCACCGACACTGATTTACGCTATTACACTCATGAGATTAGGGAACTAGAGAGATTTCGAGCGCTAGGATTGAGTGATGACTTCAAGCCAGACAAAGAATCCCCGATGTGGAACAACGCGCACAGCGCAACATTGGAGGATTTCCAACTGGCGGATCATGAGTCTTTGCTTTACACGGAAGATGCCATAGCGGCAGCAGACAAACAGGACGAAGTGTTTTTCAAAAACCTTTTAAAAGGAGGGCAGCAATGAGCATCGTTGAACAAATTGTCAAAAATGAGCCAGTAGAAGATGTTTTGACTGTGTTCGGCCTCGGCTCAGCTATTCCCTCCCTGGACAGAATGTTTGGCCGATATCGACGTGAAGTCATAGAAAGCGGAGAGTTGCTGGAAACCTACACAAGGCTTTTTGAACTCGGGGTGTTGGCAGTCGGCGAAGGGTCTGTCGCGATTAAAGGCCCCAACTGGTCCCCTCCAAAATTCATGATCGAAAACAGATACACCTGATCGGCAAATCGGCCACCAGGCTCTCACCTGGTGGCCTCTTCGGGTTACAACGAATACTTCTGCAGATTCCCCATCATTTCCTTCAGCGCTTCGATGTTGTCCTTCGGATGCGCCGCGCCTTCGAAATCACAGATCTGCTGCCAGTGCGCCGCGACGTCTTCCGGGGAAAACCCGACGCGAGGATCGAACCCGGCACCGAGGCTGCGCTCCCAGCGCACCTTGCCCATCCAGCCGCCGCCGACTTCGAACAGGCCGGAAGTTTCCTGGCACTGTTCGCTGGCCAGGTACACCACCAACGGGCTGACCAGTTCCGGTTTGAGTTGTTCGAACACTTGCGGCGGGATCAGGCCTTCAGTCATGCGCGTACCGCCGGTGGGGGCAATGGCGTTGACCAGGATGTTGTTCTTGCGACCTTCGATGGCCAGGGTGCGGGTCAGGCCGTAGAGACCGAGTTTGGCCATGCCGTAGTTGGACTGGCCGAAGTTGCCGTAGATGCCCGAAGTCGAGGCGGTGAAGATCACCCGGCCGTAATTTTGCTCACGCAGGTGCGGCCACGCGGCGCGGGTCACCTTGTAGGCGCCTTCGACGTGGACGCGGTAGACCAGATCCCAGTCGGCGTCTTCCATTTTGTGGAAGGTCTTGTCGCGCAGGATCCCGGCGTTGTTGACCACCACATCGACTCGGCCGAACACATCGAGCGCGTTCTGCACCAGTTTGTCGCCGTCGGTGACCGAGTCATGGTTGGCTTCGGCGATGCCGCCGGCCTCGCGGATTTCCGCCACCACGCGATCAGCGGCCGAAGCGTTGGCGCCTTCACCCTGGGTCGAGCCGCCGAGGTCGTTGACCAGCACTTTGGCGCCCTGTTTGGCGAACAGCAAAGCGTGAGCGCGTCCCAGGCCACCACCGGCTCCGGTGACGATCACGACTTTATCTTCGAAACGCACAGAATCATTCATCGGGGCAACTCCAGCAGACCTGAGGGACAGTGTCCCTGAGTGTCAGGCACAGAGCGTGCGGTCACAACGAACACGGCTGAGGCTGAATGGTGCGCGATAAGGCTGGGGGATGATGAAACGTGCCGAGGCGTCAGGCGCCTCGGGCACCAAGTCAGGAGCACGCCACCTTGCGCGGCGGCAACACGAAGTGATCGCGAAATTCGAGGTAGTGTTTGAGCACCTGCACCGGCGCTTCGCTTTGCGGGTAATGGCCGATGCCCGGCAACAGCACGGTGTCCGCGTCGGGGATCAGCTCGCGATAACGCTCGACCATGTGCGCCCCGGAAATCGGATCGACTTCGCCATCGATCACCCGCAGCGGCACCTCGCCGCGCTGCATCGCCGCGACCCAGCGATCACGCTGAACCCGGCGCTCAGGAATGTAGTGAATCAGCTTGTGCATGACGCGTTGCCCGCGATTGCATTCGATCAGGCTCCAGAAATCATCCATTTCGCTTTCGCTGGGCCGGGTGTCCGGGCCGAAAATCTGCTGGAAGCTCTTCACCAGCGCATCGCGGGTGAATGCCCGACCGATCATCCAGCCCAGAGGGCTGAGCAGCAGTTTTTGCGCCAGCAGCGGTCGATGAGTTTCCGGGAACAAACCTCCGTTGAGGAACACGCAACTGGCCACTTCGATCAGGTTTTCGTAATGCCGGACCAGCAACTCCTGGGCAACACTGTCACCATAGTCGTGGGCCAGAATGTGCACCGGTTGTTCGACCGACAGATGCGCCAGCAAGGCCTGTTGCAGATCGGCCTGCTCCAGCAGGCTGTAAATGTGATTCAGCGGCTTTGCCGAGTCGCCGAAGCCGAGCATGTCGCAGGCAATCACCCGGTAGCGCTGGGACAGCGGCTGCCACAGGTAATGCCAGTCCCAACTGGCCGTCGGAAAGCCATGGATCAACAGCAGCGGTTCGCCCTGCCCGGCTGTCCAGTAGCGGATCGGCTGACCACGGAAGACAAACGTCTGGCCGCGTTTACGCCAGACACTCAGAGGGATCTCGGCGAGAGGCATTAGAGTCTATACCCCGGGTCTTGTTTATCGAGTTTGCGCAGCAGCGCCGGCCAGGCCAGCGCGCCACCCATGCCTTGAGCACTTTTGGTGACGCCGGCGATCATCGCCTTGGCGCCTGCCAGAATCTGCGGTTCGATGGCGATCAGTTCGGCACCGCCGGTCTGCGCCATGACCTGAATATCGCAAGCGCGCTGGAAGGTGAACATCATCAGGAACGTGTCGGCGATGGTGCCGCCACAGGTCAGCAGACCGTGGTTGTGCAACATCAGGAAATTGCTGTCGCCCAGATCCGCCTGCAACCGCGCTTTCTCTTCATGGTTGAGCGCCACACCTTCGTAAGCGTGAAAGGCCAGGCTCGACAGCACGAACAGCGATTGCTGACTGATCGGCAACACGCCCTGCTTCTGCGCCGACACCGCGACACCGGAGGCAGTGTGGGTGTGCAGCACGCAGGCCACGTCGTGCCGCACTTCATGAACGGCGCTGTGAATCGTGTAGCCGGCGGGATTGATTTCGTAGGGGCTGTCCATGAGCTTGTTACCGGCCTGGTCGACCTTCACCAGACTGGACGCGGTGATCTCATGGAACATCAGACCGAACGGGTTGATCAGGAAATCTTCGGTGCCGGGCACCTTGGCGGAAATGTGAGTGAAGATCAGATCGTCCCAGCCATGCAGAGCGACCAGACGATAACAGGCGGCCAGATCGACCCGGGTCTGCCATTCCGCGGCACTGACCTGATCTTTGACGTTCACGGACGAAGGGACGGGGGCTACGCTCACTGTATGCACCTCTGCGTTCTTATTGTTTTTGCGTGTGTCAGCAGTCTAGTCAGCCCCGGACGGTCGCGTAGTTGCATTGGCAGCCAGCTTGATGACTGAACGAGTCAGCGACGCAATCTGCTTGGATCCATGTCAAAGCAACGACGCCAACAAAGGCGCGGCGAACAGATTGAGCAGTCCCGTCAGCACCATCACCAGCCCCGCGACCGAGCCCTCTTCGCCGCCCACTTCATGGGCGCGGCTGACGCCCGCACCATGAGCACCCACGCCGAACAATGCACCGCGCGCCAATGGGCTGCGCAGTGGCAGCCACTTGAGCAGCACACCGCCGAGCATGGCGCCGAACACCCCGGTGAACATCACGAACACCGCTGTCAGCTCAGGCACGCCACCGAGGTCCTGCGCCAGCGGCATGGCGAACGGTGTGGTGATCGAGCGCGGCACCAGCGACAGCGTTACCGAACTGTCCAGCGCCAGCGCTTTCGCGAGGCCGAACGACGTGGCAATCGATGCCGCACTGCCGGCCAGCATGCCCAGCAGCAACGCCGACCAATGCCGCACCAGCAATCGCCGCTGTTGCCAGATCGGCACCGCAAACGCCACGGTGACCGGCCCGAGTACCAGCATCAGCCAATGGGTGTTGCTCGAATACTCGGCGTAAGCGGTGTGCAACGGCACGGCAAGCGCGAGCAGCAACGCGGGAACCAGAATCAGTGGCGACAGCACGTAACGTCCGGTCCGCCGATACAGCCAGCGACTGAACAAATAGGCCAGCAAGGTGAACGCCAGCCAAAACATCGGCATCAGCTCAAGCTTCATGGGATCGCCTCAGGCGCACGGCCAGCTCCACGGTGAACGCGGTCACCAGCATCACCATCAGGGTGCTGGCCGCGATCACCAACAAGATCCGCCAGCCGTCATCGCGCAGCAACGCGCCGTAATCCAGCAGGCTCATCAGCGCCGGAATGAAGAACAGCAGCATCTCGGCCATCAACAAGCCTGCGCCCATTTGCAGCGCCGCCGGTTTGACCCAGCCGAACGCAAAACCCAGCAGCAACAGCGCCATGCCGATCACGCCGCCGGGAATCGGCCAGGCCAGCCACGCTGCGATCTGGCAGCCGAGCAGGTAAAGAGCGAGCAGCACGGCCAGTTCGGCCAGCAGGCGAGAAAGGTATTTGAGGGTTGAGGCTTTCATCGGTGAGCTCCTTTCGGATGCCTATCTTACGAAGCTGACTGCCATCTCCGAAGCGAATTGTTAGACTCAAAGCCATTCCAATCTGGAATCAGGCCATGGAATTCAAACAACTCAGAAGTTTCGTCGAAGTCATGCATCAGGGCGGTTTCACTCAAGCTGCAAAAAACCTGCACATCAGTCAGTCCGCCGTGAGCAAGCAGATCGCCCAGCTCGAACAGAGCCTCGGCACACCGTTGCTCGAACGACTGGGTTCACAGATACGCCTGACTGCCGCCGGCAGCGTGGTGCTGCACCGGGCCGAAGGCATGCTGCGGTTGCGCAATGAATTGCTCAGCGAACTGGATGACCTCAGCCAATTGGCACGCGGCGAGTTACGTCTCGGGTTGCCCTTGCTGGGCAGCGATGCATTGTTTGCCGGGCTTTTTGCCGAATACCGACGGCGCTATCCGAACATCAGCGTGCAGTTGCTTGAGGGTGGCAGTCGCAATATCGAACAGGCGGTGCTCAGCGGGGAGCTGGAGTTGGGTGGCAGTCTGCTGCCGAAGGATCCGCAATTCGACTTTCAGCCATTCTGCGATGAACCGCTGGATGCGCTGTTACCGGTGGATCACCCACTGGCGGCAAAAGGTGAAATCGGTCTGGAGGAGTTGGCCGATACGCCGTTCCTTTTGTATCAGCGCAGTTTCGTGCTCAACGATCGCTTGCTCCAGGCGTGCCAGCAAATGGGCTTCACCCCGAGGGAAGGCGGACGCAGTGGGCAGGCGGATTTTCTTGCGGCTCTGGTCGCCGCCGGACAAGGCGTGGTGCTGCTGCCCAGCGTGGTGGCACGCGGTCTGGTGCGGCCAGGCGTGGTGCGCCTGACCCTGAATGCGCCGGACTACTTGCGCTGGGACATCGCTTTCATCTGGCGCCGGGGCGCCTATCTGTCGAAGGCTGCGCAGGCCTGGCTGGCGCTGTTGCGTGAACGCGGGATCAGCCCTTGAGCGTGGCGATCAACTGTTCCAGCCAAGGCTCGGCGTCGGTTTCCGGGGTGACGCTTTCGCTGGCGTCGATGCGCAGCATGTCCTGCACTTCGCGCACGCCCAGCTCGCCGAACAATTCGCGCAGTTGCTCGCCGCCGCCGCAGAAGGTGTCGCCGTAGCTGGCGTCACCCAGTGCGATCACCCCGCCGGGCAAACCACGCCAGGCTGCCGGCAGTTGATCACGAATGGCCGAATACAACGGTTGCAGGTTGTCCGGCAGTTCGCCCATGCCGGTGGTCGAGGTCACGCCCAGCAAGGCTTCAGGGCCAAACGCCTGGAGATCGGCGAGGCTGGCGCGCGAGTTGTAGAAGGTTTCAAAACCGGCGGCGTTCAACAGGCTCTGAGCGTGGCGAGCGACTTCTTCGGCCGTGCCGTACACCGAGCCGGAGAGGATGGCGACTTTCATCAATCTGATCCTGAAACTGAAAAAAAGAGCGGCGATAGTAACAGCCAGCGGCGCTCTGTTGCGATTGGCTCTCGATAAGGGCTGGTGGCCAGTAGACAGCGCCGGTCGATCTTCTAGAATGCCTGCCATCGAACTCCTTGTAAGGCTTCATAGATGATCAATGCCAGTCTCCTGCAAATGGTGATCAACGCGTCGAACGATGGAATCGTGGTGGCAGAAAAAGAAGGTGATCAGGACAACATCCTGATCTACGTGAATCCGGCTTTCGAAAAACTGACCGGCTACACCAGCGAAGAAATTCTCTATCAGGACTGCCGTTTTCTGCAGGCCGGGGATCGCGACCAGGCCGGTTTAGGGGTGATTCGCGAGGCGCTGAAGAACGGTGGTTCCTGCCGCGAAATCCTGCGCAACTACCGCAAGGACGGCAAGCCGTTCTGGAACGAACTGTCTCTTTCGACGGTAAAAAATGCCGACGACGGGCAGACCTACTTCGTAGGTGTGCAAAAGGACGTTACGGTTCAGGTCAAGGCGCAGCAGCGGGTGGCGCAACTGGAAGCCCAGGTTGCGGCACTGGAAGCAGAAATTGCTGCCTTGAAAGCGACGAACGGCGAAAACAAAACAACGAACTAATTGTCATTAACTACAATCACCAATGACTTTGTAATTATTCATTTCGAGTTAGCCATGCAGCGTGACGCCCTCCTGACCCAGGATGAGCTGGATTTCATCCAGACCATGCAACACAACCCGCAACTCAATGTACGGGATGCGACGTCGAGCCTGCTGGTCAATGGTGGTTCACAGATCCGTGATTTGCTCACGCGTCTGGCGGCCCATGAGCAAGTCACCATCCAGGCTAACTTCGAAAATCAGCAGATGACTTTCCCGCTGCATCTGGTGGAAGACGAATTCCACGCCCTGCATCTGCGTCTTGGGGTGCCGAGCATTTATGAAGACGGGCCGATGGTGCGTCCATGGCGCCTGACCCTGGAAGAGCCGGTGGCACTGGAAAACGCCAAGGGCCAGCCAGGTACGCTGTGGGTTCACGAGGTTTCGCACAAGGGTGTGCTGCTGGAAGTGCGCAACAAGACCAAGCCGCCGAAGCACTTTGCCTTGTGGTTCAGCCCGTCGGGCTATGAGCGGATTGCCCTGCGCGGGACGTTCGAACGGGAAACCGAAAGCGGCTTTTATGCTTACGAGCTAAGCCAGAGCGATGCCGATGAAACCGAGCGTCTGCGCCAGTTCATCCTGCAACAGCATCGCCTGACCCACCCTGCCCTGCACACCTGATTCTCAGGTATCCAGCGTCCCTGCGAGGAACTGATTCATGCGCTGGCGCATGGTCGATCCTTCATTGCCCAGGCAGCCGACCGATGATCCCGCCAGGCTGTCCTGTGCCAGATCGGCCGCATCCCCCGCCAGCATCAACTGACAATCAAGACTCAGCGCCAGACGATTCAGTCGACGCGGCAGCTCGGGTGCCGGGGCGTGATTGGAAAACAGCACCAGCGCCTCGGGCTTGATCTTCTCGCACACCAGCGTCAGCTCATCGAACGGCTGACCGGTGGTGAGCACACGAACCCCCGCGTCATTGCCGCTGAGAAACAGCGCTGCCACCAACAACTCAAGCTCGCGACACTGACCGGCCAGCGCGCTGACGATCACCTTGCGCGGTTGCGAGCCCCGCAGCGCGACGATGCGCTGCAGCACTTTCGCTCGCAGAAAACCATCGAAGAACAGCCACTCGCTGGTTTGTCCGAACGCATCCTGACGCTGGAGCATTTGCAGCCACAGCGGCATCAGGATGTCTTGAAACACGACAGGCAAGGCATAGGTGGAGAAAATCTGACCGTAGACCCGATCAAGCAACTGATCGTCAAACGAACTGACTGCCTGCCGAACCTGTTCCTGCCACTGGAGATAGTCCGCCTGCACCAGATCATCGGGAATGAAGTGGGCCAGCACTTTCATTGGCTCGGTCTTGGCCAGGATCTTGCCGACCTTGCTCACCGAAACGCCCCGATCGATCCAGTCGACGATGCTGCGAACGCGCTCGATATCGGTCATCGAATACAGGCGATGCCCACTCTCGGTGCGCGTTGGCTGAATCAATCCGTATCGTCGCTCCCATGCGCGCAACGTCACCGGGTTCACGCCGGTCAGGCGCGCCACTTCACGTATAGGAAAAAGCTCCTCGCGATCCAGCGCTACGGATGCCTGCGAAGCAGGACGAACGTCTGTAATGACAGGCATTTGTGCGGACACGTCCTTGTTGGAAGAGTTTGTGGGCGAAGTTGGATCCATTCTACTCCTGATGCCCCCGAACGGTTCAAGCGATCAAATGGAACGAAAGTATCGGGTTCGTCACGAAAATAAGGAATAATCCTTGCTTGTCAAAGAACGCAGCCCTCTACCCCGGCGCTGCGTCAGGCGAAACTCCTACCCGGAGCGACGCACCTGCAATACGGAGATACACAATGTCTACTTCCCCCGTCACGCTGATGGTCGCGCGTCGTGTCGCCAATGGTCGTTATCAGGACCTGATCGCCTGGTTGCGAGAAGGCGAACAACTGGCCACCGACTTCCCCGGTTACCTCGGCTCCGGCGTACTGGCCCCGCCTCCCGGCGACGATGAATTCCAGATCATTTTCCGCTTCGTCGACGAACAGACCCTGCACGCCTGGGAACATTCGGCTTCGCGCACCGCATGGCTGGCCCGTGGCAGCGATCTGTTTGCCCACCCGACGGAACATCGGGTCAGCGGGATCGAAGGCTGGTTCGGTGCTGCCGGTCATCGCCCGCCGCGCTGGAAACAGGCCGTGGCGATCTGGCTGGCGTTCTTCCCGGTGTCGCTGCTGTTCAACTTCGTGCTGGGCCCGCTGCTCGCTGAAATGAGCCTGTTGCCGAGAGTCTTCATCAGCACGCTGTGCCTGACCCCGTTGATGGTCTACTTCTTCATTCCGCTGTCGACCCGCCTGCTGGCCGGCTGGCTCAACCCGGCGCCTGCTCGCCCATTGCCTGCCACGCCGTCCACACAAAATCGCTGAAGCCGTCGCTCGCGTCGCTGTTATAGTTTTTGCTCTGACTTCGACGCGAGCCGTACATGACTTCTCCCACCGCTCCCATCCTCATCACCGGCGCCGGCCAGCGGGTCGGCCTGCATTGTGCGCAGCGTCTGCTGGAAGATGGCCATCGGGTGATCTTCACCTACCGCAGCGAACGCCCGGGGGTGAAGACGTTGCGGGATCTGGGCGCCCTCGGGTTGCATGCGGATTTTTCCAGCGAAGCCTCGATCCTCGCGTTCATCACCGAACTGAAGTCCCGCACCGACAGCCTGCGCGCCATCGTGCACAACGCCTCGGAATGGCTGGCGGAAACCGACGACGGCGAAGCCGAAGCCTTCAGCCGGATGTTCAACATTCATATGCTGGCGCCCTACCTGATCAACCTGCATTGCGCCGAACTGCTGCAACGTTCGAGCCCTGCCGACATCATCCACATCAGCGATGACGTCACGCGCAAGGGCAGCAGCAAACACATCGGCTATTGCGCCAGCAAGGCCGGGCTCGACAGTCTCACGTTGTCCTTCGCTGCGCGCTACGCGCCGACAATCAAGGTCAACGGCATCGCACCAGCCCTGCTATTGTTCAATCCCGACGACGACGCGGCGTACCGCGCCAAGGCGCTGGCAAAGTCCGCACTGGGCATCGAACCCGGCAGCGAAGTGATTTATCAGAGCCTGCGTTACCTGCTCGACAACCCGTATGTCACCGGCACGACCCTGACCGTCAACGGCGGGCGGCACGTCAAGTAATACGCCCCCGCGAGGATGCTCCATGACCCGTTCCCTGCCCGAGCATTACCGCGAGATCCTGATCGGTCTCGGTGAAAACCCTGACCGCGAAGGACTGCTAGACACACCGGCGCGGGCGGCCAAGGCCATGCAGTATCTGTGTCACGGCTACGAACAGAGCGTTGAAGAGATCGTCAATGGCGCGCTGTTTGCCTCCGACACCGACGAGATGATCATCGTCGCCGACATCGAGCTCTATTCGTTGTGCGAACATCACCTGCTGCCCTTCATCGGCAAGGCCCATGTGGCTTATATTCCGACGGGCAGGGTGCTGGGGCTGTCGAAGATCGCGCGACTGGTGGACATGTTCGCCCGCCGCCTGCAGATCCAGGAAAACCTCACCCGCCAGATCGCCGAGGCGGTCCAGCAAGTCACCGATGCCGCCGGTGTCGCGGTGGTCATCGAAGCCCGGCACATGTGCATGATGATGCGCGGTGTCGAGAAACAGAATTCGACCATGAACACCTCGGTCATGCTCGGCGCCTTCCGCGAGTCGAGCAACACCCGCCAGGAGTTCCTGCAATTGATTGGACGGAGCAAATAAATGCCACAACTTCAACCGGGAATGGCGCGCATCCGGGTCAAGGATCTGCGCCTGCGCACCTTTATCGGGATCAACGAGGACGAAATCCTCAACAAGCAGGATGTGCTGATCAACCTGACCATCCTGTACGCCGCGCAGGAAGCGGTGCGTGACAACGACATCGACCACGCGCTGAACTACCGCACCATCACCAAGGCGATCATCGCCCACGTGGAAGGCAACCGCTTCGCGCTGCTCGAACGCCTGACCCAGGAGCTGCTGGATCTGGTGATGGCCAACGAATCGGTGCTGTACGCGGAAGTCGAAGTCGACAAACCGCATGCCTTGCGTTTTGCCGAGTCGGTGTCGATCACCCTCGCCGCCAGCCGCTGAACGTGTCTGGCGCTCCGGGCGTCAGACTTTTATCATCCGCGCCACGATTTGACTGCACAGAGCCCATCATGACCGAGCAACAACGCCTCGAACTCGAAGCCGCCGCCTTCCGCCGGCTGGTCGCCCACCTGGACAGCCGCAAGGACGTGCAGAACATCGACCTGATGAACCTCGCCGGGTTCTGCCGCAACTGCCTGTCCAAGTGGTACAAGGCCGAGGCCGACGAGCGCCGGATCGAGGTCAGCCTCGACGATGCCCGTGAAGTGGTTTACGGCATGCCGTACGCCGAGTGGAAAGCCCAATATCAGCAAGAAGCCAGCGCCGAACAGCAAGCGGCGTTCGCCAAAGGAAAACCCCATGAGTGATCTGAACACCCTGCGCGCCAGCCTCAAGAGCGGCGAACACGTTTTTGCCGACACCCTGTCGTTCATCGCCGCCGGTTACGACTACCAGCCGCAGGCGTTCAACAACGGCGGCGTGGAGAACGCCGCCGGGCAGAACGAAGGTTCGTGCAAGACCCTGGGTCTGGCGTTGCTGGAAGGCTTGAGCGATGAAGAAGCACTGCTGGCGTTCGGCGAACACTACCGTTCGGTCGTGGCAACGCCTGAAGGCAGCGATCACGGCAATATCCGTGCGCTGATCCAGCACGGTCTGGCGGGCGTGAAATTCGAAGCGCAACCGCTGACCCGCCGCTGATTCCCGAGCGAATCGCAGGCATGAAAAAACCGGCCAATTGGCCGGTTTTTTCGTTTCTGCGATCTTAGAACGAAGCGTTCTGCAAACCGTCCAGGTAACGCTCGGTGTCCAGTGCCGCCATGCAACCGGCGCCTGCCGAGGTGATGGCCTGACGGTAAACGTGGTCGGCCACGTCGCCGGCAGCGAAGATGCCTTCGACGCTGGTCGCGGTGGCGTTGCCTTCACGGCCGCCCTGAACGACGAGGTAACCGTCCTTCAGCTCCAGCTGACCTTCGAACAGCGAGGTGTTCGGGGTGTGGCCGATCGCGATGAACACGCCGTCGACCTTGATTTCGTCGAAGCTGCCGTCGTTGTTCTTCAGACGCGCACCGGTCACGCCCATGTTGTCACCCAGCACTTCGTCCAGGGTCGCGTTCAGCTTCAGCTCGATCTTGCCTTCGGCCACACGGGCGTTGAGCTTGTCGATCAGGATCTTCTCGGCGCGGAAGGTTTCGCGACGGTGAATCAGGGTGACCTTGCTGGCGATGTTCGCCAGGTAAAGCGCTTCTTCCACAGCAGTGTTGCCGCCACCGACCACGGCCACCGGCTTGTTGCGATAGAAGAAACCGTCGCAGGTCGCGCAGGCCGAAACGCCTTTGCCCATGAACGCTTCTTCCGACGGCAGGCCCAGATAACGGGCGCTGGCGCCGGTGGCGATGATCAGTGCATCGCAGGTGTAGGTGCCGCTGTCGCCGGTCAGGCTGTATGGCTTGGAAGCGAAGTCCACAGCATTGATGTGATCGAAGACGATCTCGGTTTCAAAACGCTCGGCGTGCTCACGCATGCGCTCCATCAGCACCGGGCCGGTCAGACCGTGGACGTCGCCCGGCCAGTTGTCGACTTCGGTGGTGGTGGTCAGTTGACCGCCGGCCTGCATGCCGGTGATCAGCAGCGGCTTGAGGTTGGCGCGGGCAGCGTAGACGGCAGCGCTGTAACCGGCAGGGCCGGAACCGAGGATGATCACTCGCGAATGACGGACTTCAGACATGAACCTGCTCCTGTTGACCGGCCAAGACACCTGGCCGGACGCCGGACTGCCGGCGGGAATAAAAAAGGACTGTGGATAACCTTGGGGAAGGCGTGAGCTCGACAGTCCTGTAAAAAGTTGGGTGCAGCGTATCGAGGGGGGCAAGATTAAGGAAATACGGTTTAACAATCCAGCTCATAGGTGGTCTCTATGCCGACACACTGACGAGATGGACGTCTTTGTTACAGTGAATGTCGATCCCCCTGCCGCGCTTTCACAGGTTCTGCAAAGTCGGTAAGGTCGGCGCGTTTTCCCTTGCTCGGAGCACCTTATGCCCGCCCCTGTTCTGTCCGGCCCGCAATACCTGCGCGAGGGCCTCAAACTGGTCTTGAGCCCGGGCCTGCGCCTGTTCGTGCTGCTGCCGCTGGCCATCAACCTGGTGCTGTTCGTCGGATTGATCTATCTGGCCGGTCACCAATTCAGCCTGTGGGTCGACACGCTGATGCCGTCGCTGCCCGAATGGCTGAGTTTCCTCAGCTACATCCTGTGGCCGCTGTTCGTGGTGCTGGTGGCGCTGATGGTGTTCTTCACCTTCACGATGTTGGCCAACGTGATCGCAGCGCCCTTCAACGGTTTCCTCGCGGAAAAGGTCGAAGTCGTGGTGCGCGGCACCGACGACTTCCCGGCCTTCAGTTGGGGCGAACTGATCGCCATGATCCCGCGCACCCTCGCCCGGGAAATGCGCAAACTCGGTTACTTCCTGCCCCGCGCCATCGGCCTGTTCATTCTCTCGTTCATCCCGGTGGTGAACATCGTCGCCGCGCCGCTGTGGCTGCTGTTCGGGGTGTGGATGATGGCAATCCAGTACATCGACTACCCGGCGGACAACCACAAGCTGGGCTGGAACGAAATGCTCGCCTGGCTGCGCCAGAAGCGCTGGCAGAGCATGAGCTTCGGCGGGATCGTCTATCTGGTGCTTCTGATTCCGGTGGTGAACATCCTGATGATGCCGGCGGCTGTGGCTGGCGCGACACTGTTCTGGGTGCGTGAGCGCGGGGCCGAGAATCTGGTGACGCAACGCTGAGGCCGCGTCACAAATCCATCATCCGAACGTCACAACCACGACATGGCCTCAGCCGACACTGAGGCCATGACGACAGCTCTACATATCACCCTCATCAGCGAAACTTTCCCACCGGAAATCAACGGCGTGGCCAATACCCTTGGCCGCTTGTGCGACGGTTTGCGCGCACGCGGGCATCGGGTGGAACTGGTGCGACCGCGTCAGGCTGACGATCCGCAGCGAAGTGAAGATGACTCGCTGCTGCTGTGCCGAGGCTGGCCGTTGCCGGGTTATCCGGGGCTGCAATGGGGGCAGTCGTCGATGCACAAACTGCTGCGACGCTGGACGCGCCAGCGCCCGGACGTACTCTATATCGCAACCGAAGGCCCGCTCGGGCTGTCGGCACTGCGCGCGGCACGCCGACTCGGTATTGCCGTGGTCAGCGGCTTTCACACCAATTTCCAGCAATACACCCACCAGTACGGGCTGGGTTTGCTGACCCGCGTGCTCACCCACTATCTGCGCTGGTTTCACAATCGTTCGGCCCTGACCCTGGTGCCGAGCGTCAGCCAGCGCCTGGAGCTGGAGCGTCGCCACTTCGAACGCCTCGCGCTACTGTCCCGGGGTGTCGACAGTCAGTTGTTTCACCCAGCCAAGCGCCTGAATGCCTTGCGTGAGCAATGGGGTCTTGGCGAGCAGGACATTGCGGTCATTCACGTAGGACGCTTGGCGCCGGAGAAAAACCTCGGCCTGCTCAAGCGCAGTTTCGAAAAGCTCGCGGGCACTTACCCACAACGTAATCTGAAGCTGATCGTGATCGGCGACGGGCCGCAACGAATGGCATTGGAAAAGGAACTGCCCGAGGCGATTTTCTGCGGCTCGCAACGGGGCGAAGCACTGGCGGCGCACTATGCGTCGGGGGATGTTTTTCTGTTTCCGAGCCTGACCGAAACCTTCGGCAACGTCGTGCTGGAAGCGCTGGCCTCAGGCCTGGGGGTGGTGGCTTACGACCAGGCCGCGGCGGCCCAGCATATTCGCCATGGCTACAACGGCGTGCTGGCGATGCCCGGGGATGAAGAGGCGTTCTGCGAGGCAGCAGCGTGGCTGCTGGAAGAAGACGAAAGGTTGCGCTGCGTGCGCCTGAATGCACGCCAACACGCCAGCCGCCAGGGTTGGGCGGCTATCGTCGAACAGTTTGAAAACCATTTGCTGGGGGCTTGCCGCGACCTGCGCGACAAGCCTCCCACAACGATCAAACCAGCGTCATCAACGCCTCACGGCTGAACGGCAGAATGTCCTGCTCGCGGCCTTCGCGCACTTTCTGCGCCCAGTCCGGATCCACCAGCAGCGCACGCCCCACCGCCACCAGATCGAACTCGTCGTTGTTCAGACGCTCCAGCAGTTTTTCCAGACTGGCCGGTTGCGCGACCTTGTCGGTGTTGACCATGAACTGGAGGAACTCGCCGTCGAGGCCGACGCTGCCGACGGTGATGGTTGGTTTGCCGGTCAGCTTGCGTGTCCAGCCGGCCAGGTTCAGGTCGGAACCGTCGAATTCCGGCTCCCAGAAACGGCGCGTCGAGCAGTGGAAAATGTCCACGCCAGCGTCGGACAACGGCTTGAGGAACTCGCCCAGCGCTTCGGCTGTTTGCACCAGACGCGCGGTGTAGTCCTGCTGTTTCCACTGCGAGAAACGGAAGATGATCGGGAAGCCTTCGCCCACCGCCGCGCGTACGGCCTGGATCAGCTCGATGGCGAAACGCGAACGGTTGGCCAGGCTGCCACCGTATTCGTCAGTGCGCTGGTTGCTGCCTTCCCAGAAGAACTGGTCGATCAGGTAACCGTGGGCGCCGTGGATTTCCACGCCGTCCATGCCAATGCTCTGGGCATCTTTCGCCGCTTGGGCGAAGGCTGCGATCACGTCCTGAATGTCCTGCTTGGTCATGCCGTGCACTACGACCTGACCGTCCTTGAGTTTTTCCGACGGGCCGTAACCCGGCACGCTCGCGTCCGGTTCGGTACCCAGACGGCGCACATTGCCGACGTGCCACAGTTGCGGAACGATCTTGCCGCCTTCGGCGTGAACCGCGTCCACGACTTTTTTCCAACCGGCCAGCGCGGCTTCACCGTAGAAGTGCGGCACGTTCGGGTAACCGTTGGAAGCCTGATGGCCGACGGTGGTGCCTTCGGTGATGATCAGGCCGACACCGGCCGCCGCACGACGACGGTAGTACTCGATCACTTTGGAATTGGGCACACCGCCTGGAGAAAACGAGCGGGTCATGGGCGCCATGACCACGCGGGTCGGCAGTTCGAGGGCACCGAGCTGGAACGGTTTGAACAGGGCTTGCACGGGCATGGGAGGCTCCACGAAAAATTGATCGACGGTCATGCAAATCATATGACGGCGATAATATGCGCAGTTTCAACCAGCCGATAGCACTATTGATCTGAATGATTAAGGGTCAAAAGGCAGGCGAAAAAAATCGCAGCTCGATGGCTGCGATTTTTGTGTTTCAGCTCAGGGCTTTTTCAATCGCCGTGATCACCGAAGGATCATCCGGCGCCGTGCGCGGCGAGAACCGGGCCAGTACCCGACCGTCCTTGCCGAGCAGGAATTTCTCGAAATTCCAGGTGATGTCACCGGGAAACTCCGCGCCCTCGCCCGCCAGCAGACGGTATAGCTGATGGCGGTCGTGACCGTTGACTTCGAGCTTTTTCGACAATGGAAAACTCACGCCATAGTTGAGGCTGCAGAATTCCTGGATCTCCTGCTCACTGCCCGGTTCCTGGCCGGCAAACTGGTTGCACGGCAGGCCCAGCACACTGAAGCCTTTGCCTTTGTATTGCTGATAAAGGTTTTCCAGCGCCGCGTACTGTGGGGTCAAGCCGCATTTGGAGGCGACGTTGACCACCAGCACGACTTGGCCCTTGAAGGGTGCCAGCGGTAGCTCCTGGCCATCCAGGGCTGTCAACTTAAGGTCGTGAAAAGCACTCATGACGAACTCCAGATTCCCGTTTTCTACTCGAAACAGCCACTTGGCGAGACCACCAAGGACAGCCGCGGACTAAAAAGGCGCCCTCGGGCGCCTCTCCAGTACTCGAAAGCTTAGCGCAGAAAATCAGTGGTGATGGCCACCTTCGCCATGGACGTGACCATGAGCGATTTCTTCCTGGCTGGCATCACGGATGGCAACGACCTTCACCTTGAAGTTCAGGCGCTGACCGGCCAGCGGGTGGTTGCCGTCGACAGTGACGTCGTCGCCGTCCAGGTCACGAATGGTGACGATCTGCATCTGGCCGTCCGGCGCCGAAGCGTGGAACTGCATGCCGACTTCCAGCTCGTCAACGCCTTCGAACATGCTGCGGCTCAGGGTGCTGACCAGTTCGGCGGCGTATTCGCCGTAGGCATCTTCCGGCTCGACGGACACTTCCAGATCGTTGCCGACTTCTTTACCTTCCAGGGCTTTTTCCAGGCCCGGGATGATGTTGCCTGCGCCATGCAGGTAGACCAGCGGAGCGCCGCCGGCGGAGCTGTCGATGACCTCACCAGCGTCGTTGGTCAGGGTATAGTCGATGGAGACAGCCTTATTGGCGGCGATCAGCATGGGGCGAGACCTTTTGCATAAGAATGAAGAACGGACAAGTCTAAACAAGGATTTGCCCGAAAGCGAACAGAACCCGGACAGACGGGATCGATTGGCGCCCGTGACCGTCCGCGGATTCCATCAGGACGAGGACGGCCACTGGGTCGCCGAGCTGTCCTGCGGCCACACCCAGCACCTGCGCCACCTCCCGCCCTGGCAGTCCCGGGCTTGGGTCCTGGACGCCGCGCAACGTATTGAAAAAATAGGCCAACCCTTTGCTTGCGGTTGGTGCGCACAAGGCTCGGTTAGCGATAACCTTGGCGACTGAATTGCGGCAGATCGGCACACAGAGACGATCGCCATTGCCATGCACCCTTAGAGAATCCGCATGCAAACTTTTTTTATCGCGCCCACCGACTTTGGTGTGGGTCTGACCTCCATCAGCCTCGGGCTGGTGCGTACGCTGGAGCGTGCCGGGCTGAAAGTCGGCTTCTTCAAACCGATTGCCCAGCCGCATCCGGGCGACACCGGCCCTGAGCGTTCGACTGAACTGGTAGCGCGCACCCACGGCCTGAAACCGCCGCAGCCACTGGGCCTGGCCCACGTCGAGCGGATGCTCGGTGACGGTCAGCTCGACGAGTTGCTCGAAGAAATCATCACCCTCTACCAGCAGGCCGCCATCGGCAAAGACGTGCTGGTCGTCGAAGGCATGGTGCCAACCCGCAGCGCCAGCTACGCCGCGCGGGTCAACCTGCACCTGGCCAAGAGCCTGGATGCTGAGGTGATTCTGGTCTCGGCCCCGGAAAACGAAGTGCTGACCGAGCTGTCAGGCCGCGTCGAGTTGCAGGCGCAGTTGTTCGGCGGGCCGAAAGACCCGAAAGTCCTCGGCGTGATCCTCAACAAGGTCAAGACCGACGAAAGCATGGACGCCTTCGCCGCGCGTCTGAAAGAGCACTCGCCATTGCTGCGCACAGGTGATTTCCGTCTGCTCGGCTGCATTCCGTTCCAGCCCGAACTCAACGCTCCGCGCACCCGCGACGTCGCCGACCTGATGGGCGCCCAGGTGCTCAACGCCGGCGACTATGAAACCCGGCGCATGACCAAGACCATCATTTGCGCGCGCACCATGCGCAACACCGTGGATCTGCTCAAGCCCGGCGTGCTGGTGGTGACCCCCGGCGATCGCGACGACATCATCCTCGCCGTCAGCCTCGCGGCCATTAACGGCGTACCGCTGGCCGGCCTGTTGCTGACCAGCGACACCCTGCCCGACCCACGCATCATGGACTTGTGCCGTGGCGCATTGCAGGCTGGCTTGCCAGTGCTGTCGGTGAGCACCGGCTCCTACGACACGGCCAACCTGCTCAACGGCCTGAACAAGGAAATCCCCGTCGATGACCGCGAACGCGCGGAGATCATCACCGATTTCGTCGCCAGTCACCTCGATGCCAACTGGCTGCACCAGCGCTGTGGCACGCCACGGGAAATGCGCCTGTCGCCGGCGGTGTTCCGCTATCAGTTGATTCAACGCGCGCAGGCCGCCAACAAACGTATCGTCCTGCCCGAAGGCAGCGAGCCGTTCACCGTACAGGCAGCGGCAATCTGTCAGGAACGCGGGATTGCCCGTTGCGTGCTGCTGGCCAAACCGGCGGACGTCGAAGCTGTCGCACGTGCTCAGGGCATCACGCTGCCGCCGGGGCTGGAAATCCTCGATCCGGACCTGATCCGTGAGCGCTACGTCGAGCCGATGGTCGCGCTGCGCAAGAGCAAAAGCCTCAACGCGCCGATGGCCGAGCAGCAACTGGAAGACACCGTGGTGATCGGCACCATGATGCTGGCACTGGATGAAGTCGACGGCCTGGTCTCCGGCATCATCAACACCACGGCCAACACCATCCGCCCGGCGCTTCAACTGATCAAGACCGCTCCGGGCTGCACACTGGTGTCGTCGGTGTTCTTCATGCTGTTCCCGGAAGAGGTGCTGGTCTACGGCGACTGCGTGATGAACCCGCATCCGAGCGCCAGCGAACTGGCGGAGATCGCCCTGCAAAGCGCCGACTCGGCCGCCGCATTCGGTATCACGCCACGAGTGGCGATGATCAGCTACTCCAGCGGCGAATCGGCCACTGGCGAGGAAGTCGAGAAAGTCCGCGAAGCCACCCTGCTCGCCCATGAACAACAGCACTCGCTGCTGATCGACGGGCCGTTGCAGTACGACGCCGCCGCCAACGAAACCGTGGCCCGGCAACTGGCGCCGAACAGCCAGGTGGCAGGTCGCGCCACGGTGTTCGTATTCCCCGACCTGAACACCGGCAACACCACCCACAAGGCCGTTCAACGCAGTGCCGATTGCGTGAGCCTCGGCCCGATGCTGCAAGGCCTGCGCAAACCGGTGAACGATCTGCCGCGCGGCGCGCAGGTCGACGACATCGTCTACACCATCGCCCTGACCGCGATTCAGGCTGCCAACCGACCTCTGGATATCTGACCCGATGCTGGCTTTTCTCCCTGCCCCCCTGCGCGGCGTGATCGCCGCGCTGCTGCTGGCGCTGAACACGATCCTGCTGTGCTCGTTCCTGTTTCTTGTGGCGCTGATCAAAGTGCTGCCGTTCGGCCTCGCACGCCGCGCTTCGCGTTGGCTGATGAGCCACACCCACGAGGCCTGGATCAGCAACAACAAGGGCTGGATGAACCTGGTGCGCCGCACCCGCTGGCACCTCAGCGGTCTGCAGGGCCTGGACTACCAGCACTCGTACCTGATCACCAGCAACCATCAGAGCTGGGTCGACATCCTGGTGCTGCAATACGTGCTCAACCGGCGCATCCAGCCGCTGAAGTTCTTCCTCAAGCAGGAACTGATCTGGGTCCCGGTCATCGGTCTGGCGTGGTGGACACTGGGCTTCCCGTTCATGAAGCGCTATTCAAAAGCCTATCTGGAAAAACACCCGGAACAGAAAGGCAAAGACCTCGAAACCACCCGCAAGACCTGCGCGAAATTCCGCGACAACCCGGTAGGCATCTTCAACTTCGTCGAGGGCACACGCTTTACCGAAGGCAAGCATGCGCAGCAGCAATCACCGTTCAAATACCTGCTCAAACCCAAGGCCGGCGGCATCGCGTTCGTGCTGGATGCGATGGGCGAACAACTGGAATCGATCGTCAACGTCACCATCCACTACCCGGGCGGACGCCCTGGCTTCTGGGATCTGCTGTGCGGCAACGTCCGAGACGTAGTGGTGCACTTCGAAGAACTGAAAATCCCACCGCAGTTCATCGGCAGGAACTACGACCAGGACGGCGAATACCGCCTGCAATTCCAGGGCTGGATCAACCAGCTGTGGCAAGACAAGGATGCACTGCTTGCGCAGATGCACCGCGAGTATCCGGATCGCCGCTAATCGATCGTTCGCACCTCGAGGCACTGATCGTTCCCACGCTCTGCGTGGGAACGATCTATAAAAAAACCCGCAGACAATCACTTGTCTGCGGGTTTTCTTTTTGCAGCGAACGCTTAAATCGCGCCACGCTTGCGCAACAGATCCAGCACCAGCTTGACGCTTTCATCCAGCGACAGCGACTGGGTGTCGATCACCAGATCAGCATCCAGCGGCACGTCATACGGGAAGGATTCGCCCGGAATGTTGTCGCCACCGGCAGCATACAGACCTTGCGGATCACGTTCGGCGCACACAGTCGGCGAAGCCTGAACATAAACCGTCAGCAGACGCTCCTTGCCGATCAGATCCTTCGCCTGTTCACGACCTTCGGCACTCGGCGCCACAAACGCCGCAAGCGTCAGCAGACCCGCTTCGTTGAACTGACGCGCCACATGCGCGGCACGACGCCAGTTCTCGGTGCGACCGGCGCGATCCTGCGGCAGACCCTTGTTGAGATCGTGACGCAGGTTCTGGCCATCCAGCACAAACACCGCACGACCCAGATCAAACAGCTTGCGCTCGACCGCGTATGCCAAGGTGCTCTTGCCTGCGCCGGACAGGCCGCTGAACAGCACGGTAGCCGGTTGCTGACCGAAACGCTGAGCGCGTTCTTCGGTCGCTACATGGGCCAGTTTGCCGTGATGCGTAGCCGTACCGTGGGTCACCGGCTGAGCGACGATCATGCCGGCGCCGACGGTGCCGTTGGTCAAACGGTCGATGACGATGAACGCGCCGGTGGTGCGGTTGCTGTCGTAACCGTCGAGGGCGATCGGCGCGTCGAGCGCGATCTTCACCTTGCCGATTTCGTTGAGCTGCAACGCGCTCGCCGGGCCTTCTTCGAGAGTGTTGACGTCGACCTTGTTGACGATGCTGGCGATGGAGCCCGGCACGTAACTGGTGGCGCGCTTGATGTCGTATTTCTTGCCCGGCAGCATCGGCTCTTCGGCCATCCATACCAGCATCGCTTCGAAGCTGTCGGTCACTGGCGGAACGTTGTCGGCGTGAACCAGCAGGTCGCCACGGGAGATGTCGATCTCGTCTTCCATGGTCAGCGTTACCGCCTGGCCAGGACCTGCATGCTCCAGCTCACCTTCGAAGGTGACGATGGATTTCACACGGCTGCTCTTGCCCGACGGCAGGACCACGACTTCGTCGCCCTTCTTGACGATGCCGCTGGCCAGGGTGCCGGCGAAACCGCGGAAGTTTAGGTTCGGACGGTTGACGTACTGCACCGGGAAACGCAGATCGGTGAAGTTGCGGTCGCCCGCCACTTCCACGGTCTCGAGGATTTCCATCAGCGACTGGCCGGTGTACCACGGCGAGCGCTCGGACTTGTTCACCACGTTGTCGCCCTTCAGAGCGGACATCGGCACGAAGTGCATGCTGGTCGGCTTCATCTTCAAGCCTTCGGCGAACTTCAGGTAGTCGGCCTTGATCGACTCGAACACGCCCTGATCGAAGCCCTTGAGGTCCATCTTGTTGATGGCGACAACGATGTGCTTGATGCCCAGCAACGAGGCGATGAAGCTGTGGCGGCGGGTCTGGGTCTGCACGCCGTAACGGGCGTCGACCAGGATGATCGCCAGGTCACAGGTGGACGCACCGGTGGCCATGTTGCGGGTGTACTGTTCATGGCCGGGGGTGTCGGCGATGATGAATTTGCGCTTGGCGGTGGAGAAATAGCGGTAGGCGACATCGATGGTGATGCCCTGCTCGCGCTCGGCCTGCAGGCCGTCAACCAGCAATGCCAGGTCGATGTCGTCACCGGTGGTGCCGACTTTCTTCGAATCGCGGGTGATGGCTTCGAGGTGATCCTCGTAGATCATCTTCGAGTCGTGCAGCAGGCGCCCGATCAGGGTGCTCTTGCCGTCATCGACGTTACCGCAGGTCAAAAAGCGCAGCAGCTCTTTACGTTCGTGCTGGCCCAGGTAGGCGAGGATGTCCTCGCTGATCAAATCAGAAACATGCGACATGACAGCCCCTTAGAAATAGCCTTGACGTTTTTTGTCTTCCATCGAGCCTGCGCCATCGTGGTCGATGACCCGGCCCTGGCGCTCGGAAGTTCGCGTCAGGAGCATTTCCTGAATGATGTCCGTCAGGCTTTCGGCCTCGGACTCCACCGCGCCCGTCAACGGGTAGCAGCCAAGGGTACGGAAACGCACTTTCTTTTTGACGATGCGCGCCTTGTCCTCGTCGGACAGGTGCTCGAGGATGCGCTCGTCGTCGATCATGATCAGCGTGCCGTTCTTCTCGATCACTTCGCGTTCGGCGGCGAAGTACAGCGGTACGATCGGGATGCCTTCGAGGTAGATGTACTGCCAGATGTCCAGCTCGGTCCAGTTCGACAGCGGGAATACACGAATGGATTCGCCCTTGTTGACCTTGCCGTTGTAGACGTTCCACAGCTCGGGACGCTGGTTCTTCGGGTCCCAGCGATGTTTGCTGTCACGGAACGAGTAGACGCGCTCCTTGGCGCGGGACTTCTCTTCATCGCGACGGGCACCGCCGAAAGCGGCGTCGAAACCATGCTTGTCGAGTGCCTGCTTCAGGCCCTCGGTCTTCATGATGTCGGTGTGCTTGGCGCTGCCGTGGGTGAACGGGTTGATGTTCTGCGCCACGCCATCGGGGTTGATGTGAGTGATGAGGTCCAGGCCAAGCTCTTCGACCATCTTGTCGCGGAACTTGTACATTTCCTGGAATTTCCAGCGGGTGTCGACGTGCATCACCGGAAACGGCAGTTTGCCCGGGAAGAACGCCTTGCGTGCCAGATGCAGCATCACGGCGGAGTCTTTACCGATGGAGTACAGCATCACCGGGTTGTCGAACTCGGCGGCCACCTCGCGGATGATGTGGATGCTTTCCGCCTCCAGCTGTTTCAGATGCGTCAGTTTGTCGACCATGGCTACTCACGAAAGCTTTCTTATGAACGGCCAGCGGGCCGTGTTCGAGCGGGGAATCCTAGCACAGCGCCCCCTTCTAATCAGGACGCCAACTAGATCGAAAGGGTATATGAATATGCCTGCCTGTTCGGGCGCTCAGATCGGATTCGGGCAGTCGATGAAGATGTGCTCCAGCGCAAAACGTTTCGCCAGATAATCGCCCAGCGCCTGCACGCCATAGCGTTCGGTGGCGTGGTGGCCGGCGGCGATGAAGCTGATGTCATTTTCCCGGGCGCTGTGGAACGTCTGCTCGGAGGCTTCGCCGCTGAGGAACAGATCGACGCCGGCAGCGATGGCGTTGTCGATGTAGCCCTGACCGCCGCCGGTGCACCAGCCAACACGACGGATCATCGCACTGCCTTCGACCAGCAGCGGTTCGCGGCCCATGACTTCCTGCACTTTGCGAGCGAAGTCACGCGGGGTCATTGGTTCGCTCAGCGAACCGACCAGACCGACGATCTTCAGGTTGTCCGGGTCCAGCGGCCCTTCGACGGTGATGTCCAGTTGACGGGCCAGTTGCACGTTATTGCCGACATCCGGATGCAGATCCAGCGGCAGGTGATAACCGAGCAGACTGATATCGTGCTTGAGCAGCGTCTTCAAACGGCGCTGCTTCATGCCGGTGATGCACGGGTTCTCGCCCTTCCAGAAATAACCGTGATGCACCAGCACCAGATCGGCTTCGGCTTCGACGGCGGCATCGAGCAACGCCTGGCTGGCGGTGACACCACTGACGATGCGCATCACCTGCGGACGGCCCTCGACCTGCAGACCATTGGGGCAATAATCGGCAATTTTCGCACTGCCAAGGTAACGGTCGGCTTCTTCGACCAGGGTGCTCAGGGCGACGGCCATGAAAGACTCCTAAATATCCCGTTCAGAGGCGCGCGCGGCCTCGTATAATGCGCGACATTATGGGCGGTCTGACCCCGCCTGCAACTTTTCCAGGACGTGCTTAATGCTCAAGGCGCTGCGTTTTTTCGGCTGGCCGCTGTTGGCCGGCGTGCTTATCGCTCTGTTGATTATTCAGCGTTACCCGCAGTGGGTCGGGCTTCCGAGCCTCGACGTCAACCTGCAACAGGCCCCGCAGACCACCAGCGTGCAGCAGGGGCCGGTGTCCTATGCGGACGCGGTGACCATCGCCGCGCCTTCGGTGGTGAACCTCTACACCACCAAAGTCATCAACAAGCCGAGCCATCCGCTGTTCGAGGATCCGCAGTTCCGCCGCTTCTTCGGTGACAATTCGCCGAAGCAGAAGCGCATGGAATCGAGCCTCGGCTCCGGCGTGATCATGAGCCCGGAAGGCTACATCCTGACCAACAACCACGTCACCAGCGGCGCCGACCAGATCGTCGTGGCGCTCAAGGACGGTCGCGAAACCCTGGCCCGAGTGATCGGCAGCGATCCGGAAACCGACCTCGCGGTCCTGAAGATCGACCTGAAAACCCTGCCGTCGATCACCGTCGGCCGCTCCGACAACATCCGCATCGGCGACGTCGCACTGGCCATCGGCAACCCGTTCGGCGTCGGCCAGACCGTGACCATGGGCATCATCAGCGCCACCGGCCGCAACCAGCTGGGCCTGAACAACTACGAAGACTTCATCCAGACCGACGCGGCCATCAACCCGGGCAACTCCGGCGGCGCGCTGGTCGACGCCAACGGCAACCTCACCGGCATCAACACCGCGATTTTCTCCAAGTCCGGCGGCTCCCAGGGCATCGGTTTTGCGATCCCGGTGAAACTGGCGATGGAAGTGATGAAGTCGATCATCGAGCACGGTCAGGTGATTCGCGGCTGGCTGGGCATTGAAGTGCAACCGCTGACCCAGGAACTGGCCGAGTCGTTCGGCCTGTCCGGGCGTCCGGGGATCGTGGTGGCGGGTATTTTCCGCGATGGTCCGGCGCAGAAGGCCGGCCTGCAACTGGGTGATGTGATCCTCAGCATCGACGGCGAACCGGCCGGCGATGGCCGCAAGTCGATGAACCAGGTGGCGCGGATCAAGCCGACCGACAAGGTCACGATTCAGGTGATGCGCAATGGCAAGGAGTTGAAGCTGACGGCTGAAATCGGTCTGCGCCCACCACCGGCGCCGCTGAAAGAAAAAGAAGACTAAGGATGACTTACTGTGTGAGCGGGATCACTCGCTCATACAGCCTCATTTATTTACATCTGCTTTATTACTTCTTGCTATTAAGGACCAAGAAAATAGTTCTCTGCACCTGTCAGATCTGACAGGTTCACTCTCTGGAACATTGTCTTACGCTTGAGCCTCGACAACTTCCTGGAAGAGTGAGGCAATAATGGATATTCAAGAAGCCCTTAAAAATCTGCAAAACTCCAAGACCACTGGGGAAGTGGTTGTCAGCGTGAACGGAGGCACAGAGGTTAAATTCAAAAAGGTACATCTTCATGATTTCGGAGAAGAAAAGGGTGGCTATATAGCGGGATACACGGATACCACATCCCTGATCGCATTCGGGTATCCAGGCACCGTCAAGGATGGGCCCAATTCCGCCAAGTACGAGGATGATTTTCAGGAGCCATATCTGACCTGGAGGTTTACCGACGCAAGCGGAAAAAATTATTACGCGCAAGAAGGTACGCTAAAGATAACCTTCTCAAAACATCTTCAGATCGCTGAAGGGACTTTTGACTTCATCACTGATAATCATGACAAAGTTTCTGGAACGTTCTCCGTCACTAACATCAATTCCGCCTGACATTTGGCTACACAGTTCCCACTTGCATGGGAACTGTGTTCCTTTAGCGATTACAACTGCCCGAACCCCTCAATCAACGCCTGATTCTGCTCCGGCGTGCCGATCGAGATCCGCAGGAACTGGGCAATCCGTTCCTGCTTGAAGTGGCGCACGATAACACCCTGCTCCCGCAGCTTGGCCGCCAGCCCTGCCGCATCGTGCTGCGGATGCCGGGCGAAGATGAAGTTTGCCGCCGACGGCAGCACTTCAAAGCCCTTGGCCTGCAACTGCGCAACCACCCATTCGCGACTTTCGATGACTAATGCGCAGGTCTTGTCGAAGTACTCGCGATCTTCGAACGCCGCCGCCGCACCGACATTCGCCATGCGATCGATCGGGTAGGAGTTGAAGCTGTTCTTGATCCGCTCCAGCGCCTCGATCAGGTCTGGATGCCCGACCGCCAGACCGACCCGCAGGCCCGCCAGCGAACGGGACTTGGACAGGGTCTGGGTCACCAGCAGGTTCGGGTAACGATCCACCAGGCTGATCGCGGTTTCGCCACCGAAGTCGATATAGGCCTCGTCGACCACCACCACGGAATCCGGGTTGGCCTTGAGAATCTGCTCGACCGCTTCCAGTGCCAGCAGGCAACCGGTTGGTGCGTTCGGATTGGGGAAGATGATCCCGCCGTTCGGCTTGGCGTAGTCCGCCGGGTTGATCTGGAACTGCGCATCCAGCGGCACCGCGTCGAACGTGATGCCGTAAAGGCCGCAGTAAACCGGATAGAAGCTGTAGCTGATGTCCGGGAACAGGATCGGCTGATCGTGTTGCAGCAGACCGTGGAAGATGTGCGCCAGCACTTCGTCCGAACCGTTGCCGAGGAACACTTGATTGCTTTGTACGCCGTAGTACTTGGCGACGGCGTTTTTCAGCCGATCGCTGTTCGGATCCGGGTACAGGCGCAGGTTGTCGTTGAGTTCGGTCTGCATCGCCGCCAGGGCTTTTGGTGACGGGCCATACGGGTTTTCGTTGGTGTTGAGCTTGACCAGACGGGTCAGCTTCGGCTGCTCGCCCGGCACGTAAGGCACCAGATCCTTGACGAACGGGCTCCAGAATTTACTCATGTTCAGTTCCCCTTCACTTCGTCTTTGATGCGGTATTCGGCGCTGCGCGCGTGGGCGCTCAGCGATTCGCCACGAGCCAGGATCGATGCAGTCTTGCCAAGCTCGGAAGCGCCGGCCTCGGAGCAGAAGATGATCGACGAGCGTTTCTGGAAGTCGTACACGCCCAGCGGCGAAGAGAAACGCGCAGTGCCGGAGGTCGGCAGCACGTGGTTCGGACCCGCGCAATAGTCGCCCAGCGCTTCGGAAGTGTGGCGGCCCATGAAAATCGCGCCGGCGTGGCGGATCTGCGGCAGCCAGGCCTGCGGGTCGGCGACCGACAGCTCAAGGTGTTCCGGGGCGATGCGGTTGGCAACTTCAATGGCCTGTGCCATGTCACGCACGTGGATCAGGGCACCACGGCCGTTGATCGAGGTTTCGATGATGGTTGCGCGATCCATGGTCGGCAGCAGCTTGTCGATGCTCGCGGCGACCTTGTCGAGGAACTCTGCGTCCGGGCTGACCAGAATCGCCTGGGCGTCTTCGTCGTGCTCGGCCTGGGAGAACAGGTCCATGGCGATCCAGTCCGGATCTGTCTGGCCGTCGCACACCACGAGGATTTCCGACGGGCCGGCGATCATGTCGATGCCGACCTGACCGAACACGTGACGCTTGGCCGTGGCGACGTAGATATTGCCCGGGCCGACGACCTTGTCCACCTGCGGCACGCTTTCGGTGCCATAGGCCAATGCGGCAACGGCTTGCGCGCCACCGATGGTGAACACCCGGTCGACGCCGGCGATGCATGCCGCCGCCAGCACCAGCTCGTTGACTTCGCCGCGCGGGGTCGGCACCACCATGACCACTTCGGTCACGCCGGCGACCTTGGCCGGAATCGCGTTCATCAACACCGACGACGGGTATGACGCCTTGCCGCCCGGCACGTACAGACCGGCGCGATCCAGTGGCGTGACCTTCTGACCCAGCACCGTGCCGTCGGCTTCGGTGTAGCTCCAGGAGTCCTGCTTCTGTTTTTCGTGATAGCTGCGCACGCGGGCGGCGGCTTTTTCCAGCGCTTCGCGTTGCGGCACGGTGATGCGGGTCAGGGCCAGTTCCAGACGCTCGCGCGGCAGGATCAAGTCCGCCATCGAGGCGACTTCGAGGCCGTCGAATTTTTGGGTGAACTCGACCAGCGCCGCGTCACCGCGCTCGCGCACAGCCTTGATGATGTCCAGCACCCGCTGATTGACCGAGTCGTCAGACACACTTTCCCAGCTCAGCAGATGATCCAGATGATGCGCGAAATCCGGGTCAGCAGCGTTGAGTCGGCGAATTGCAGTCGGTGCGGTCATAGCGAGAGCCTCATAGGAATGGCAAAAACTCAGGCGCCCTAACTTAGCAGTCGTTTCCGCTTGGGCACCTGAGATTCTGGCTATGAGGCGGATAGACGGGCGCGACTTAACGTCGCGCAGGTACATCAGCCGCGGTGTCGAGACTCCACTGCCTTGCGCAGGGTGTCGATCAACGCCTGGATTCGGGCGTGTTGCATTTTCATCGAAGCTTTATTGACGACCAGACGCGAGCTGATCGTGGCGATCAGTTCCTGGGGTTCCAGGCCGTTGGCGCGCAGGGTGTTGCCGGTGTCGACCACGTCGATGATCTTGTCGGCCAGACCGATCAGCGGCGCCAGCTCCATCGAGCCGTAGAGCTTGATGATGTCGACCTGACGGCCCTGCTCGGCGTAGTAACGCTTGGCGACGTTGACGAATTTGGTGGCGACGCGCAGGCGGCCCTTGGGCTCGACCGCGCCGACCTTGCCGGCGGTCATCAGCTTGCACTGGGCAATCTGCAGATCCAGCGGCTCGTACAGGCCCTGGCCGGTGTATTCCATCAGCACGTCTTTACCGGCAACGCCGAGGTCGGCCGCGCCATGCTCGACATAGGTCGGCACGTCGGTGGCCCGCACGATCAACAGGCGAACGTCTTCCTGGGTCGTGGGGATGATCAGCTTGCGGCTCTTGTCCGGATTCTCGGTCGGCACGATGCCCGCTTCGGCGAGAAGCGGCAGGGTGTCGTCAAGGATGCGGCCCTTGGACAGTGCGATGGTCAACATGGGAAACGTCAGTCCTTATCAAGGTACTCATGTCCGGTCGCAATCGGCGCCGGACATACATCGAGGGCGTTGCCACCCCCGATCAAAACGAATTCAACGGACACTTCCCTGTGTCCAGATGCAGCGACTAGCCCGGAACGCGACGGATCCTGGCGCCCAGCATCTGCAGTTTTTCCTCGATGCACTCGTAACCACGGTCGATGTGGTAGATGCGGTCGATCAGGGTATCGCCTTCAGCCATCAGGGCCGAGATCACGAGGCTGGCCGAAGCCCGCAGGTCGGTAGCCATGACTGGCGCGCCCTTGAGGATTTCAGTACCGGTCACGATGGCCGTGTTGCCCTCGACCTGGATCTTGGCGCCCATGCGATGCAGTTCGTAGACGTGCATGAAGCGGTTTTCGAAGATCGTCTCGATCACGGCACCGGTGCCTTCGGCAATGGCGTTGAGCGAGATGAACTGCGCCTGCATGTCGGTCGGGAACGCCGGGTACGGTGCCGTGCGCACGTTGACCGCCTTCGGGCGCTTGCCGTGCATGTTCAGCTCGATCCAGTCTTCACCACAGGTGATTTCTGCGCCGGCTTCACGGAGTTTGTCCAGAACGGCTTCGAGGATGGTCGGATCGGTGTCCTTGACTTTCACGCGGCCACCGGTAACCGCAGCGGCCACCAGGTAGGTGCCGGTTTCGATACGGTCAGGCATGACCTTGTAGAAAGCCGAACCCAGACGCTCGACGCCATCAATGGTGATGGTGTCGGTGCCGGCACCGGACACCTTGGCGCCCATGGCGTTCAGGAAGTTCGCCAGGTCGACCACTTCCGGCTCACGGGCGGCGTTCTGCAACACGCTGCGGCCCTTGGCCAGAGCGGCAGCCATCATGATGTTCTCGGTACCGGTCACACTGACGGTATCGAAGAAGAAGTGCGCGCCGCGCAGGCCGCCTTCAGGGGCCTTGGCCTTGATGTAGCCGCCTTCGACGTCGATGACCGCGCCCATGGCTTCCAGGCCACGGATGTGCAGGTCGACCGGACGCGAACCGATGGCGCAACCGCCAGGCAGTGCAACTTCGGCTTCACCGAAGCGCGCAACCATCGGGCCAAGCACCAGGATCGACGCACGCATGGTTTTCACCAGTTCGTACGGAGCGATCAGGGTCTTGATGGTGCGCGGGTCGATTTCGACGCTGAGCTTCTCGTCGATCACAGGCTCGATGCCCATGCGACCGAACAGCTCGATCATGGTGGTGATGTCGTGCAGGTGCGGCAGGTTGCCAACGGTAACCGGGCCATCGCACAGCAGGGTGGCAGCCAGGATCGGCAGGGCGGAGTTCTTCGCCCCGGAGATGCGGATCTCGCCATCAAGACGAGCGCCACCGGTAATAATCAATTTATCCATAAGAATCTCGACGCCCTAGGGCTCAGGTGCGCTCGGCCCAGGCCGCGCTGCTGAAAAATTTCATAGTGACCGCGTGGATGCTGCCATCGGCGATCCAAGGGTTCAAATGGGCATAGATGCTTTGCTGACGCTTGACCGGGCTCAACGCCGCCAGTTCATCACTAATCACGTTCAGCTGAAAGTTGCAGCCTTCGCCTTCAACTTCCACCAGCGTTCCTGGCAGCTTTCCTTCAAGGAAGCTCTTCACTTCTACGGCCTGCATGCTCAACCTCAATCGGCGCCCTGTGCGCACGGGTCGGACATCATACAAAAAAGCCCCGCGCCTGCGAACCCCGCTGCGCAGGACTCTGACGGGGGGCTTCTCTATTGATGCGGGTTCAGGGTTGCGCCAACAGCTCGGTCAGTTCGCTGACCTGAGCAATTTCGCGCATGTCTTCGGGCATCCCGCGGATGCTGACCGCCTTGCCGGCGGCCTTTGCATCGCGAATGAAGCACAGCAGCAGCGACAGACCGACGCTGCTGGACTTCTCCACCGCCGAGCAATCGATCACCAATGCCGGGGCAGTGCACGACTTGATCAGCGCCCGGCCCTGCTCCCGAAGATCAGGGCCGGTGCGGTAATCCAGCACGCCGCTGAGCTGCAGCTCACTGGCTTCGTCCAGACGAATGGCCGACTCGGTCATTGGGCAGGCTTCTCGTTCTGCTCGGCCGACTGCTTGGCCTTGGCGACTTCACCGGCCCAGCCGTTGATGGTCTTGTCCAGATCGTTGCCATTGCGTTGCATCGCGTCGGCGAACTGGTCACGGAACAGCTTGCCGATGTTGATGCCGTTGATGATCACGTTGCGCAGCTTCCACTCGCCGTTGATCTTCTCCAGGGTGTACTGCACAGGGTAGATCGCGCCATTGTTGCCTTTGACGGTCATGCCGACACTGGTGCGGTCGCCCGATTCATCCTTGGGCGCATCGACAGTGATGCCCTGGTTGTTGTACTCGAGCAAGGCGTTGCCGTAGAACTGGAACAGACCGCGCTTGAAGTTTTCCTCGAAGGTCTTCATCTGCGCCGGGGTTGCCTTGCGCGAATACTTGACCGTCATGATGCTCTTGGAAATACCTTCGGCATCGACCACAGGGCCGACGATGGTGTTCAGCGCCGTATAGAAATCCTGCGGATCCTGCTTGTACTTCTCTTTATTGGCCGCCAGGTCGGCGAGCATCCGGTTCGTGGTGTCCTGAACCAGATCGTGCGCCGATTGTGCCGCCACGGCGTTAGCCACCAGCGGCAGTGCCGCAAGCAACACCAACAGGCCACGTCGCAAGGTAGAGATCATTCAAAAGCTCCTCATTTGGCGTCTTTGCTAACGGTATTGAGCAGGAATTTACCGATCAGGTCTTCCAGTACCAGAGACGACTGCGTGTCGTGGATGGTTCCACCATCCTTGAGGCGGGTGTCTTCGCCGCCCACGCTGATACCGATGTACTTCTCGCCCAGCAGCCCCGCTGTCAGGATAGATGCTGTGGAGTCGGTCGGCAGATTGTCGACGCTTTTGTCCACTTGCAGGGTTACCCGACCGGTGAAGCTGTCGCGATCCAGATCGATTGCGGTGACCTTGCCGATGGTCACGCCCGCCATGGTCACTTTGGCTCTGACCGTCAAACCGGCGATATTGTCGAAATACGCGTAAAGCTTGTAGGTATCGGTGGTCGAAGTCGGAGACAGGCCACTGACCCGCAGGGCCAGCAGCAACAAAGCCAGGATCCCTGCCAGCAGGAACAGGCCGACACCGATTTCCAGGGTGCGGTTTTGCATCAGAAATCTCCAAACATCAAAGCGGTCAGAATAAAGTCCAGGCCGAGTACTGCCAGCGAGGCGTAAACCACGGTCTTGGTGGTGGCACGGCTGATCCCCTCGGAAGTGGGTTCGCAGTCATAGCCTTGAAATACGGCGATCCAGGTGACGACAAAAGCGAACACTGCACTTTTGATGATGCCGTTGAGCACATCGTCACCGAAGCTCACGCTGTTCTGCATGTTCGACCAGTAGGAACCTTCGTAGACACCCAGCCAGTCGACGGCGACCCATGAACCGCCCCAGATGCCGACCACGCTGAAGATCATCGCCAGCACCGGCAGGGAAATGAAGCCTGCCCACAGACGCGGGGCAATGATGTATTTGAGCGGGTCGACCCCGATCATTTCCAGACTGGACAACTGTTCGGTGGATTTCATGTTGCCGATTTCCGCCGTCAGCGCCGAGCCGGCACGACCGGCAAACAACAGCGCGGTCACCACCGGTCCCAGCTCACGCAGCAGGGTCAGCGCCACCATCTGGCCGACGGCCTGTTCCGAGCCGTAACTCGACAGGATATTGAAGCCCTGCAGCGCCAGTACCATGCCGATGAAAATCCCGGACACCACGATGATCACCAGCGACATCACGCCGACGGAATGCAACTGCTTGACCAGCAGGCCAAACCCGCCGCCGATGCCGCCACGCCCGAGCAGGGCATGAAACAGGAACAGGGTCGAACGCCCGAACACTGCGACGCTGTCGATTCCGGCGAGGCCGAAACGACGCACACGCTCCATTAATGTAATTCTGCGCATCAGCGGCGCTTCCCCAGAAGATCTGCGCGGTAATCCGGCGCTGGAAAGTGATACGGCACCGGGCCGTCGGGTTCACCGGTCATGAACTGGCGGATACGCGGATCGTCCGAGCCCATCAGTTCGTCCGGCGTGCCCTGCCCCAATACCTGGCCATCACCGACCACATAGATGTAGTCAGCAATACTCGCGGTTTCGGCGAGGTCGTGGGACACCACGATGCTGGTGATGCCCAAGGCATCGTTGAGCAGCCGGATCAGGCGAACCAGCACACCCATGGCGATCGGATCCTGGCCGACGAACGGTTCGTCGTACATGAGGATCTGCGGATCGAGGGCAATGGCCCGGGCCAGGGCAACCCGGCGCTTCATGCCACCGGACAGCTCGTCAGGCATCAGCTCGATCGCACCGCGCAACCCCACTGCCTGCAATTTGAGCAGGACGATGTCACGGATCATCTCCTCCGGCAGGTCGGTATGAACACGCAGCGGGAAGGCGACGTTCTCGAACACATCGAGATCGGTGAACAGGGCGCCACTCTGAAACAGCACGCCCATGTGCTTGCGCGCATCGAACAGATCGCTGCGCGACAGCTTCGGCAGGTTCTGGCCGTTGACCCAGACCTCGCCCTTGGATGGCCGCAACTGGGCGCCCATCAGGCGCAACAGTGTGGTCTTGCCGCACCCGGAAGGCCCCATGATGCCGGTGACCTTGCCGCGCGGGATGCGGATATCGACGTTATTGAAAATGCTCCGCGCACCGCGCTTGAAGGAGACTCCCTTCAGCTCGACCGCGTAGGCGTTATCGGCACTCATCTAAACTCCTTGCGATGCAGCCTCTCACTCGGACGCCTGGCTTTCTGAGGAAAGCCCCTACATCCCGGGCAGGCCGAACTGGCGGCGAACTATATCACTGCAAAGGGCAAGCGCCCAAGGCCTGCACCGGCCCGGATCTGCGAGCTGAGGGGCTTGAAGGTATATTTGGAGCGTTTTGGTAACGAGGAATGACAAAGCACGACGAACTTGCGTGAGGCTTTTCAACATAACCGCTATAATCGCCGCCTTTTCATCGGGCTATACGATTTCTGACATGAGCCAAACCAGCGACCTGATTCAATCGGCACAACGCACCATTCGCCTCGAAGTGGAAGCCGTACAAGGCTTGTTGCCCCATATCGACGCCGATTTCGTACGCGCTTGCGAGATGATTCTGGCCAGCAAGGGCCGTGTTGTCGTGGTCGGCATGGGCAAGTCCGGGCACATCGGCAACAAGATTGCCGCGACCCTGGCCAGCACCGGCACCCCGGCGTTTTTCGTGCATCCGGCCGAGGCCAGTCACGGCGACATGGGCATGATCACTCGCGATGACGTCATTCTGGCCCTGTCGAACTCCGGTTCCACCAACGAAATCGTCACTCTGCTGCCACTGATCAAGCGCCTGGGCATTCAGCTGATCAGCGTCACCGGCAACCCGCAATCGCCGCTGGCCAAGGCCGCCGAGGTCAACCTCAACGTTCACGTCGAGCACGAAGCCTGCCCGCTGAACCTGGCGCCGACCTCCTCGACCACCGCCGCACTGGTCATGGGCGACGCCCTGGCCGTGGCGCTGCTGGAAGCGCGCGGCTTCACTGCCGAAGACTTCGCCTTTTCCCACCCCGGCGGCGCACTGGGCCGACGCCTGCTGCTGAAAGTGGAAAACGTCATGCACGCCGGCCAGGAACTGCCGCAGGTACAGCGCGGCACCCTGCTCAAGGACGCGTTGATGGAAATGACCCGCAAGGGCCTGGGCATGACCGTCATCCTGGAAACCGACGGCAAGCTGGCCGGGATCTTCACTGACGGCGACCTCCGTCGCACCCTGGATCGCAGCATTGATATCCACAGCGCCACCATCGACCAGGTGATGACCGTGCACGGCAAGACCGCCCGCGCCGAGATGCTTGCCGCCGAAGCCCTGAAAATCATGGAAGACCACCGAATCAACGCGCTGGTTGTCGTGGATGAAGAGGATCGCCCGATCGGCGCCTTCAACCTCTCCGACCTGCTGCGCGCAGGAGTGATGTAAATGAGCAACGATCTGCTGCAACGCGGCAAGGCCATCAAACTGGCGGTTTTCGACGTCGACGGTGTCCTCACCGACGGGCGCCTGTACTTCCTTGAAGACGGCAGCGAGTTCAAGACTTTCAATACACTGGATGGCCAGGGCATCAAGATGCTGATGAACGCCGGCGTACAGACCGCCATCATCAGCGGTCGCAAGACTCCGGTGGTCGAGCGTCGGGCGAAGAACCTGGGGATCCCGCACCTGTTTCAGGGCCGTGAAGACAAACTGGTCGTTCTCGACGGTCTTCTGGAGCAACTGGGCCTAAGCTATGAACAAGTGGCTTACCTCGGCGACGACCTGCCGGATCTGCCGGTGATCCGCCGTGTAGGCCTGGGCATGGCCGTGGCCAACGCCGCACCTTTTGTTCGCGAACACGCTCATGGCGTCACCCAGGCTCGTGGCGGCGAAGGTGCCGCCCGCGAATTCTGCGAACTGATCCTGCGCGCCCAAGGCAGCCTCGACGCCGCCAACAATGCGTATCTGTGAGTCCAACCATGTTTAGCAAAAAGTTTCGCAACATCCTGCTGTTCGGTTGCATCGCGGCGATTTTCGGTGCGGTCGGCTACTGGAACATCAGCCCGGAACGCTTCCTCGACAAACCGCCGGTTTCGGCAGAGGAAAGCCCGATCGACTGGTACGCGACCAATACGCACACGATCCAGTACCTCGAAGACGGCAAAGTGCAGTACGAAATGACGTCCGACAAGGCCGAGCACGTCAAGGCAACCGACATTACACTGGTCACCAAGCCTGATCTGAACATGTTCCGTGGCACCGACTTCCCGTGGCACGTGACCAGCGAACGCGGTGAAGTGAACTCCGGTGGCACCGAGGTCGAGCTGATCGACTCCGTTCGGGTCAAGCGCACCGACGAAAAGAACCGCGACACCCTGATTACCAGCACACGCATGACCGTGTTCCCTCAGCAGCAATATGCGCAGACCCAGCAACCCGTTAGAATCGACGGCGCTGGCGGTGTATCGACTGGCGTAGGAATGAAAGCGTATTTGAAGGAAAGCAGGATACACCTGCTATCGAACGTAAGAGGACAGTATGAGGCTCGTTAAAACCCTCCCTATTTTGCTCAGTCTGGGCGCAGCACTGGGAAGCGTGAGCGCCTGGGCTCTGCCGAACGATCAAGAGCAGCCAATCCGCATTCAGGCCGACGATGCCCAACTGGACGACAAGAACGGCGTTGCCACCTACAAAGGCGACGTGATCATCACCCAGGGTTCGATGATCGTCAAAGGCAACACCGTGACCATGACCCGTGCGCCTAACGGCGACATCGACGTCGTGACCTCGGTCGGCAACCTCGCCTACTTCGAACAGTTGCAGACTGCCGGTGATGCCAAACCCGTCCAGGGCTGGGGCGTGACCATTCAGTACCACGCTGCGCAGAATCGCGTCGTGCTGATCGACAAGGCCAAAGTAGTCGACAAGGACAACAACACCACTCAGGGCGAAAAAATCGTCTATGACACGGTGAAGAAACTGGCCAGCGCCGGTCGAGCCACTGGCAGCAAGGTCACCGAAGCGCGTCCGCGCATCGACATGGTGATCCAGCCGAAGAAGAAAACCGACGAGAAAACCCAGTAATGGCAACTCTGAAAGCTCAGCACCTGGCCAAGGCCTATAAAAGCCGTCAGGTCGTGCGTGACGTCAGCCTGTCGATCGACAGCGGCCAGATCGTCGGCCTCCTCGGCCCGAACGGCGCCGGCAAGACCACGTGTTTCTACATGATCGTCGGCCTGGTTCAGGCCGATCAGGGTCGGGTACTGATCGACGACCTGGACGTCAGTCACCAGCCAATGCACGGTCGTGCAAAGGCCGGTATCGGCTATCTGCCGCAAGAAGCGTCGATCTTCCGCAAACTGTCGGTGGCCGACAACATCATGGCCATCCTCGAGACCCGTCAGGAGCTCGACAAGGCAGGTCGTCGCAAGGAACTGGAAAGCCTGCTGCAGGAATTCCACATCAGCCACATCCGCGACAACCTCGGCATGAGCCTGTCCGGTGGTGAGCGCCGCCGGGTAGAAATCGCCCGCGCACTGGCCACGGCACCGAAATTCATCCTGCTCGACGAACCGTTCGCCGGTGTCGACCCGATCTCGGTCGGCGACATCAAGCAGATCATCCATCACCTCAAGGCCAAGGGGATCGGCGTACTGATCACCGACCACAACGTCCGTGAGACGCTGGATATCTGCGAAACCGCCTATATCGTCAACGACGGCCAGTTGATCGCCGAAGGCGACTCCGCGACCATCCTCGCCAACGATCTGGTGAAGGAAGTCTATCTGGGTCACGAGTTCCGCCTGTAAGCGCGACAGCATCCGACCAGTCGTCCGGGTGCTGTAACGTTGAAACGCCTTTTTATACGCTTTTATTGTTACAGCGCTCTAGGCAAACACGACAGTTTCAGGCATATAATTTGCTTAAGTTTGGCGCTCCGGCGCCCTGTAGTGGATGGCGCATAGCGCCGGCGAATAAGGTGTTAAGCCCCTGCCATGAAACCATCGCTAGTCTTGAGAATGGGCCAGCAGCTGACGATGACACCGCAGCTGCAACAGGCCATCCGCCTGCTCCAATTGTCGACCCTGGATCTGCAACAGGAAATCCAGGAGGCTCTGGAATCCAATCCGATGCTCGAACGCCAGGAGGACGGAGACGACTTCGACAACTCCGACCCCATGGCCGACAACGCCGAACAGAAGCCCAACACCGAGATCCAGGAACCCTCCTATCAGGAGACCGCGCCGACAGTCGATAACCTCGAAGACGGCGAATGGAACGAGCGAATCCCCAACGAATTGCCGGTAGACACCGCCTGGGAAGACGTCTACCAGACCAGCGCCAGCAGCCTGCCAAGCAGCGACGATGATGAGTGGGACTTCACCACCCGCACCTCCGCCGGCGAGAGCCTGCAAAGCCACCTGCTGTGGCAGTTGAACCTGGCACCGATGTCCGACACCGATCGCCTGATCGCCGTCACCCTGATCGATTGCATCAACAATCAGGGCTATCTGGACGAAACCCTCGAAGAAATCCTCGACGCCTTTGATCCGGAACTCGACATCGAGCTGGACGAGATCGAAGCCGTCCTGCACCGCATCCAGCAGTTCGAACCGGCCGGCATCGGCGCACGTAACCTGGGCGAATGCCTGCTGCTGCAATTGCGCCAGCTGTCGGCCAAGACCCCTTGGCTGGCCGAAGCCAAGCGCCTGGTCACCGATTACATCGACTTGCTCGGCAGCCGCGACTACAGCCAGTTGATGCGGCGCATGAAGCTCAAGGAAGACGAGCTGCGGCAGGTCATCGAACTGGTGCAGAGCCTGAACCCGCGCCCCGGTTCGCAGATCGAATCCACCGAAGCCGAGTACGTGGTGCCTGACGTCATCGTGCGCAAGGACAACGAGCGCTGGCTGGTCGAGCTGAATCAGGAGTCGGTGCCGCGCCTGCGGGTCAACGCCCAGTACGCCGGTTTCGTGCGCCGCGCCGACACCAGCGCCGACAACACCTTCATGCGCAATCAGTTGCAGGAAGCCCGCTGGTTCATCAAGAGCCTGCAGAGCCGCAACGAAACTCTGATGAAAGTGGCCACCCAGATCGTCGAGCACCAGCGCGGGTTTCTGGAGTACGGCGACGAAGCCATGAAGCCGCTGGTCCTGCACGACATTGCAGAAGCGGTTGGCATGCACGAGTCGACGATTTCCCGCGTAACCACGCAAAAATTCATGCATACCCCACGGGGCATATATGAACTGAAATACTTTTTCTCCAGCCACGTCAGTACCTCCGAAGGCGGCGAATGCTCGTCCACGGCGATCCGCGCGATCATCAAAAAACTGGTTGCCGCGGAAAATCAGAAAAAGCCGTTGAGTGACAGCAAGATCGCTGGTTTACTGGAGGCACAAGGCATTCAGGTGGCTCGCCGCACCGTCGCCAAGTACCGCGAATCCCTCGGAATCGCGCCTTCGAGCGAACGCAAGCGGTTGATGTAAGCCACGTTACAGCGTTCCAGTGGCAGGCTCTTCGGCCTGCCGCTTTATGCACTGGCAACGAAGGAGAAGCTGTATGCAAGTCAACATCAGTGGACACCAACTGGAAGTTACCCAGCCTCTGCGCGAGTACATCGAGCTCAAGCTCAAGAAGCTCGAAGGGCATTTCGACAAGATCACCAACGTGCAAGTCACGATGTGCGTCGAAAAACTGAAGCAGAAAATCGAAGCCACGCTGCATATTCCCGGCAATGAGGTCGTCGCAAACGCGGAACATACCGATATGTACGCTGCGATCGACGCGCTGACCGACAAGCTTGATAAACAACT
Source organism: Pseudomonas sp. B40(2017) (assembly GCF_002112855.1). Classification (NCBI taxonomy): domain Bacteria; kingdom Pseudomonadati; phylum Pseudomonadota; class Gammaproteobacteria; order Pseudomonadales; family Pseudomonadaceae; genus Pseudomonas; species Pseudomonas sp. B40(2017). The sequence continues at coordinate 189,794 of NZ_NEIT01000005.1, read as the reverse complement.
CAAAAAGCATAAGGAAAAGACCCAGAGCCTGCTTCAGGGCGCTACCGGTCGATAACCCCCACCCCCATGATCCGACTTGAAAGTATCCTGACCCCCGGCCGTTCCCTGGTGAACGTGCCGGGCGGCAGTAAAAAGAAAGCCCTGGAACAAATTGCCAACCTGATCGCCCGGGAAGTCCCGGATCTGGAGATGCAAGATGTCTTCGAGGCATTGATTGCCCGTGAAAAACTGGGTTCCACCGGTTTTGGCAACGGCATCGCCATTCCCCACTGCCGCCTCAAGGGCTGCGAAGCGCCGATCAGTGCGCTGATGCACCTTGATGCCCCTATCGATTTCGACGCTATCGACGGCGCGCCCGTGGACCTGCTGTTCGTCCTGCTGGTGCCGGAAGCCGCCACCGATGCGCACCTGGAGCTGTTACGCCAGATCGCCAGCATGCTCGACCGCAAGGACGTGCGCGACAGACTGCGCAGCGCGCCAAGCAACGAAGCCTTGTACCAGGTTGTACTGGAAGAGCAGAACAGGCCGTAACCATGCGCTTGATCATTGTCAGTGGCCGTTCCGGCTCGGGTAAAAGTACTGCCCTGGATGTCCTTGAGGACAACGGTTACTACTGCATCGATAACCTGCCGGCCGGTCTACTGCCGGAACTGGCCGAACGCGCCCTGATTCACACCGAGCTGGCGCAGCCACTGGTGGCGGTATCGATCGATGCACGCAATTTGCCGAGCCATCTGACCCGATTTCCGGAATTGCTCGAGGACGTACGCGCCAAGCACATTCAATGCGATGTCCTGTATCTGGATGCCGACGAAGAAACCCTGCTCAAGCGTTTCTCCGAAACTCGCCGCCGCCACCCGCTGAGCAACGCCAATCGTTCGCTGGCAGAAGCCATTCAGGATGAAAGCGCCCTGCTCGGCCCGATTGCCGATCTCGCCGACCTGAAAATCAACACCACCAACCTCAATCTCTACCAACTGCGCGACACCATCAAGCTGCGCCTGTTGAACCAACCGGAGCCGGGCACGGCGTTTCTGGTGGAGTCGTTCGGTTTCAAACGCGGCATGCCGGTGGATGCGGATCTGGTGTTCGATGTACGCTGCCTGCCGAACCCTTACTGGAAACCGGAGCTGCGCGCGCAATCCGGTCTCGATCAGCCGGTCGCCGAATATCTGGCGGCGCAGCCGGAGGTCGAGGAGATGTACCAGGACATTTATACGTATCTGTACAAATGGTTGCCGCGCTTTGCCGCGAGTAACCGCGCTTACGTCACCATTGCCATCGGCTGCACCGGCGGGCATCACCGTTCCGTTTACCTGACCGAACGTCTTGGCCAGGCGCTGCAGAAGACCCTGAAGAACGTCCAGGTTCGCCACCGCGACCTCAGCTAAAGGATTCACACCGCGATGCCTGCTCGTGAAATCGAAATCATCAACAAGCTGGGCCTGCACGCCCGCGCATCTGCAAAATTCGTCGGGGTGGCGGGTAAGTTTCCCGATTGCACGATCAAAGTGGGCCGCACTCCGGAAACCACGGTTGACGGTAAAAGCATCATGGCGATGATGATGCTCGCTGCGGGCAAGGGCACGAAAATCTATCTGAGTACCGAAGGCCACCAGGAAGAGGAAGCCATGCGCGCGCTGGTGGAACTGATCGAAAACTACTTCGACGAAGGCGGTTGAAACGCCTGAGGCGAAAGTAGCCCGCTCCCTCCTCCCGGTTCAGCCCAACGCGGTATCCATCACCATCATCAGACAGAAGCCGATCAGCAATCCCAGACTGGCCAGCTTCTCGTGACCATTGCGTCGCGACTCGGGGATGACCTCGTGCGTCACCACCAGCAGCATGGCGCCAGCCGCCAGCGCCAACCCCAAGGGCAGCAACAGTTCGGCAAGACTGACCAGCCACGCGCATAACAGCGCGAACACCGGTTCGACCAGACCTGATGATGCGCCAATCAAAAACGCCTTGACCCGCGACATCCCGGCGCCTGCCAGTACCAGTGCAATCACCAGCCCTTCCGGCACATCCTGCAAGGCGATGCCCATGGCCAGACTGTCTGCGTCCGGCATTCCACCGCCCGCCGAGACACCGACCGCCATGCCTTCCGGGATGTTATGGGCAATGATGGCGAACACGAACAACCAGATCCGTGGCGGAATCACCGGATGTTCGACGGTGCCGATGAGCATTTCCGGCGAAGCGCCCGACACACGGCGATCAACCAGATAAAGGCCGAAGGCGCCGAGCATGATGCCGAAGCAAATCAGGCCGCTGGCGCCCCATGGGCTCAGTCCCAGACTTTCGGCGGCGGCGATTCCCGGTACGATCAACGAAAACGCGGTTGCCGCCAGCATCACGCCAGCACCAAAACCCAACAGCGTATCGCCCAGCGCCTGGGGCATGTTGCGGATTACCAGCACCGGAACAGCTCCCAGCGCGGTGCCGAGCGCGCAGATCGCGCCGCCCTGCAACGCCCGCGACAACCTCGGCTCCAGATTCAGCCAATCGAGTCCGTGTGCGACCAACAGGGACATGCCCGCCAACAGCAGCAGCGAACCGATTGCGTAACGAAACATACGCCCACTTCCGATCGCCAGTGTTTCAGTGCCCATAGTCAGCCTTGGATTGTTTTTATAGGGACTTAAACCATCGCGGCCTGATAGCGTGCAGCGACTTCCGGCCAGTTGATCACGTTGTAGAACGCGCTGATGTATTCCGGCCGACGGTTCTGATAACGCAGGTAGTAAGCGTGCTCCCACACGTCGAGCCCGAGAATCGGCGTGTTGCCGTTCATCAGCGGGCTGTCCTGGTTGCCGCTGCTTTCCACCACCAGTTTCTTGTCCGGCGTCACGCTGAGCCAGGCCCATCCACTGCCGAAACGGGTCAACGCGGCTTTGGTGAAGGCTTCCTTGAAGCTGTCGAGGCCACCCAGTTGCTCATCGATCGCCCTGGCCAGCGCACCGTCCGGTTTGCCACCGCCGTTGGGCACCATCACTTCCCAGAACAGCGAATGGTTGGCATGACCGCCGCCCTGGTTGATCACCGCCGAGCGGAGCTTTTCCGGCAGTTGCTGGACGCTGGCGACCAGCTTCTCCACCGGCCATTCCGCGAATTCGGTGCCCTCGACCGCAGCGTTCAGGTTGTTGATGTAAGTCTGATGATGCTTGGTGTAGTGGATCTCCATGGTTTGCGCATCGATGTGCGGCTCCAGTGCGTCGTAGGCGTAAGGCAAGGCTGGCAGGGTAAAAGCCATTTCAATGGACTCCATGGTGATGTGGGGCAGGCGCGCGGCGCGCGTTGCCGGTATCCGGGTGCAGCAAACGCTGGGTGCGCGGGTATTCGCCGTGTTCGCTGATGAAATTGAGCAGCTCGACGTAGGTCTTGCTGCTCTGGCGCAGCGCCGCCTCACGTAGCGCCGGACGCAGGCGCTCGTCCTGCATGGTCTGCAACAGCCGTTGATGAATCGCGCACAGGTACTCGGCGCTCTCCTCCGGCTGATTCAGGCGCAGATGCAGATCGGCCAGGTTGTGGTGGGAGATGACGCAAGCCGCCACCGCTTCGTCGGCATCGGCCCAGCGCTCGAACAACACTTGCGCCAGAGCCAGGGCTTGCAGGTAGGCCTCTCGGGCATCGATCAGCTCGCCCAGGATGAAGCAGCGATTGGCCCGTTCGATCGTGCGTTTCCAGTGCTCCATGGTGAACCTCCAAAGCGGTTGCGGTGCTTACACGCCGCCGGCGGTGAGTTTCTCGGGATTGAGCAACTCTTCCAGCTGGCTGCGCGACAGGTCGGTGTGCTCCAGCGCAACGTCGATCACCGGGCGACCCTGCTTGTAGGCCTGCTTGGCGATCTCGGCAGCTTTCTGGTAACCGATGATCGGGTTGAGCGCGGTCACCAGAATCGGGTTGCGCGACAGCGCTTCCTTGAGGCGCGACTCGTTGACCTTGAAGGTGGCGATGGCCTTGTCACCCAGCAAACGGCTGGAGTTGGCCAGCAACTCAATGCTGCTCAGCAGATTCTGGGCAATGATCGGCAGCATCACGTTCAGTTCGAAATTGCCTGATTGACCGGCGATGGTGATCACCGAGTCATTGCCGATCACTTGCGCAGCTACCATGGCGGTGGCTTCCGGAATCACCGGATTGACCTTGCCTGGCATGATCGATGAGCCAGGCTGCAGGCCCTCGAGCTCGATTTCACCGAGCCCGGCGAGCGGGCCGGAGTTCATCCAGCGCAGGTCGTTGGCAATTTTCATCAATGAAACGGCGGTGGCCTTGAGCTGGCCCGATACGGCCACAGCGGTGTCTTGCGAGCCGATCAGGGCGAACAGATCCTTGCCCGGCGTGAACTGGACGTTGGTCAACTGGCTCAATTGGCGGCTGAAACGCGCAGCAAATTCCGGATGCGCGTTGATTCCGGTGCCGACCGCCGTGCCGCCCTGGGCCAGGGATTGCAGGCTTGGGAGCAAATCCTGCAGGTGACCGATATTGGCCTTGAGCTGCTGCGCCCAGCCGTTGAGCACTTGGCTCAGGCGTACCGGCATGGCGTCCATCAAGTGGGTGCGACCGGTCTTGACGTGATGATGGACCTGTTCGGCCTTTCGCTCGATCACCTGCACCAGGTGCAGCAGCGCCGGCAGCAGTTGTTCGTGCAGGGCCAATGCGGCGCTGACGTGGATAGTGGTCGGAATGATGTCGTTGCTGCTCTGCCCACAGTTGACGTGGTCGTTGGCGTTCACCGGTTCGTCGAGCAAGCGGCTGGCCAGGGTGGCGATCACTTCATTGGCGTTCATGTTGGAGCTGGTGCCGGAACCGGTCTGGAAGATGTCCACCGGGAAATGCCGCATGAAGTCGCCTTCCAGCAACCCTTGGGCGGCATCGCTGATGGCTTTGCCTTGCGCGGCGCTGAGCTGGTTGAGTTCGACATTGGCGCGGGCTGCGGCCGCTTTCGCCAGAATCAGGGCGCGGATGAACTGGGTGGGCATCGGTTTGCCGCTGATCGGGAAGTTATCCACTGCACGCTGGGTCTGCGCGCCATAGAGAGCGTCCACCGGCACCTGCAGTTCGCCCATGCTGTCGCGCTCAATACGTGTCTTGGTCATCGGTAAATCCTTGGACTAATTCAATGAGAGGAATCGAGGGTTGCAACTCGCAGGTGGCGAGCTGCCAGGTGTAGCTTTGCCAGCGTTTGAGCCGGCACTTGCACAGCGACAGGCGCTCCATTTCACGCAAGGGGCGCCAGGCTTGATCGAGACACAGGCTGCGCCAGTGCCACGGCAACGCGATATCGGTGGCCGTGTCGAGCAGCAGACGGAAGGAGGTTTCAGCGATCATCCAGGGCGAGGTCGCCGTGCAGCAGGCCAGATACCGGCCTTCGGCCAGGTAATGTTCGATCAGTCGTGGTTCGTCGGGATCCATCGCGCAACGGATCTGGCGACTCATCCAGCGCCAGCTTTCGAGGTACGGCTGCTCGTGCAAGGCAGAACTCATGATCCTGGGCTCATCCGATAATGAGATTTATTATTAGATGATAATGAGAACCAAAACAAGGGTGGCTTTTCAGCTGCCCTGAGCAGCCCAAAAAATTTGCAGACATGAAAAAGGCGCGCCACCCAATCGGGTGACGCGCCTTTTTGTGTACCGGCCTGGGCTTAGCTGCCAGCGACAGTCATCTTTTCGATCAACACCGAACCGGTGCGAATGTTGCTGCGCAGTTCCAGATCGTTACCCACCGCGACGATCTGCTTGAACATGTCGCGCATGTTGCCGGCGATGGTCACTTCCTGCACCGCGAACTGGATCTCCCCGTTCTCGACCCAGAAACCCGCCGCCCCGCGCGAGTAATCACCGGTCACCATGTTCAGACCATGGCCCATCAATTCGGTGACCAACAGGCCACGACCCATGCGTCGCAGCAAGGCGGCCTGGTCTTCATCGCCATGGGTGACGAACAGGTTATGCACACCGCCCGCGTTGGCGGTGCTCAGCATGCCGAGTTTGCGACCGGAATAGGTGCCGAGGATGTACGAGACCAGCTCGCCCTTCTCGACGAACGGTTTGGCATAAGTCGCCAGGCCGTCACCATCGTAGGAAGCACTGCCCATGGCGCGCATCAGGTGTGGACGCTCGTCGATGGTCAACCATTCCGGGAACAGCTTCTGCCCCAGAGTGCCTTCGAGGAATGACGATTTGCGGTACAGACTGCCGCCGGAAATCGCCGACAGGAAGCTGCCGAACAACCCACCCGCCAGTTCCGCCGAAAACAATACAGGCACTTCACAGGTCGGCACCGGGCGCGCACCCAGGCGACTCGCCGCGCGCTGTGCCGCACGCTGGCCAATGCTCACCGGATCCGCCAGCAAACTGCCCTGGCGGTTCACGTCATACCAGTAGTCGCGTTGCATCTGGCCATCGGCCTCGGCGATCATCACGCAGCTCAGGCTGTGCCGGGTCGACGCATAACCGCCGATGAAACCATGGCTGTTGCCATACACGCGGCAGCCCTGATGAGTGCTCAACGTGGTGCCATCGGCATTCTTGATGCGCGCATCGGCGTCGAACGCGGCAGCTTCACAGAGCAACGCCTTCTCGATGGCCTGCTCCGGCGTGATGTCCCATTGGTGGAACAGGTCGAAATCCTGAATATCCCTGGCCATCAGCGCGGCATCGGCCAGCCCCGAGGCTTCGTCTTCCGATGTGTGCTTGGCGATCGCCAGCGCCGCAGCGACGGTCTCGCGAATCGCATCCGGCCCGGTGGCAGACGTGCTGGCAGACCCCTTGCGCTGGCCGACATACAACGTGATGCCAAAACCCTGATCGCGGTTGAACTCGACCGTTTCGACTTCACGCTGACGCACCGACGTCGACAGGCCCTGCTCCAGCGACACCGCCACTTCGCAGGCACTGGCACCCTGACGCTGGGCTTCGGCGATGATCTGCTCGACCTGTTCCTGCAGTGCCGGCAATGCCTGTGGGCCGACGCTTTCAACTGCACTCATGCTCATCTCCACTCAAATTCTGCTTTCGGCTGGGGCCTTCGAGCGACCGGGCCGGACAAGCGGCCCCCGACTGGTTATCATGGCGGCGTTTCTTTGCGGACTGCCACCATGGTTGATTCTTACGACGACTCCCTCGATACGGGAGAAAAAAGCAAATCCCAGGTCAAACGCGAGCTGCATGCTCTGGTTGACCTTGGCGAGCGCCTTACAACGCTCAAGCCCGACTTGCAGGCAAAACTGCCATTGACCGACGCTTTGCGCCGGGCTTTGGCCGATGCGCCCAAGCACACCGCGAACATCGCGCGTAAACGGCACTTGCAGTTCATCGGCAAACTGATGCGCGATCAGGACACTGACGCGATTCTCACCCTGCTCGATCAACTCGACGCCTCTACCCGTCAGTACAACGAGCGTTTCCACAACCTCGAACGCTGGCGTGACCGCCTGATCGCCGGTGACGATGCCGTACTGGAGAAATTCGTCGTCGATTACCCGGACGCCGACCGCCAGCAACTGCGTTCCCTGATCCGTCAGGCCCAGCACGAGGTTGCGCAAAACAAACCTCCTGCGTCGAGCCGCAAAATCTTCAAGTACATCCGTGAGCTGGACGAGACTCAACGCGGTCTGCGCTGATATTCGCCACCGGGTGGCCGCACTGCGCGCCACCCGAAGCTCCATTCCTTCTTATGCGCCCGTGCCACCCACGGTGATCGCATCGATTTTCAGGGTCGGCTGGCCTACGCCCACCGGCACTGACTGCCCGTCCTTGCCGCATGTGCCCACACCGCTGTCCAGCGCCAGATCGTTACCGACCATCGACACCCGGCTCATCGCCTCCGGACCGTTGCCGATCAATGTTGCGCCTTTGACCGGCGCGGTGATCTTGCCGTCCTCGATCAGATAAGCCTCGCTGGTGGAGAACACGAATTTGCCGCTGGTGATGTCGACCTGACCGCCGCCGAGGTTGGCGCAGTAGATGCCCTTTTTCACCGAGGCGATGATTTCCGCCGGATCGCTCTGGCCGCCGAGCATGTAAGTGTTGGTCATCCGAGGCATCGGCAGGTGCGCGTAGGATTCCCGGCGACCGTTGCCGGTGCGGGCCACGCCCATCAGCCGCGCGTTGAGCTTGTCCTGCATGTAGCCTTTGAGCACGCCGTTTTCGATCAGCGTGGTGCACTCGGTCGGGGTGCCTTCGTCGTCGACGCTCAGGGAGCCGCGACGACCGCTCAGAGTGCCGTCATCGACGATGGTGCAAAGTTTCGAGGCAACCATTTCGCCCATGCGTCCGCTGTAGGCTGAACTGCCCTTGCGGTTGAAATCGCCTTCCAGGCCGTGGCCGACCGCTTCGTGCAGCAACACGCCGGACCAGCCCGAGCCCAGAACCACCGGCAAGGTCCCGGCCGGTGCCGGAATCGCTTCCAGATTCACCAGCGCCTGACGCAACGCCTCACGGGCATAACCCATGGCACGGTCTTCGGCGAGGAAATAACGGTAGTCGGTACGCCCGCCGCCGCCATGTCCGCCGCGCTCGCGACGGCCGTTCTGCTCGACGATCACACTGACATTGAAACGCACCAGCGGACGCACATCGGCCGCCAGGCCGCCGTCGGTCGAGGCCACCAGAATCCGCTCCCAGACCCCGGCCATGCTCACGCTGACCTGCTGGATTCGCGGATCGAGGGCGCGGGTCGCCACGTCGATGCGCTTGAGCAATTGGACTTTTTCAGCGCGGCTCAAGACTTCCAGCGGGTTATCCGGCGCGTACAACTGGGCGACGTCCTGGGTGCTGAACGCCTGCACCGTGCCGTTCTGCCCGGCGCGGGAAATCGAACGGGCCGCACGGGCCGCTGCGCCGAGGGCTTCGAGGGTGATCGCGTTGCTGTAGGCAAAACCGGTTTTCTCACCGGACTGCGCACGCACGCCAACACCCTGGTCGAGGTTGAAACTACCTTCCTTGACGATGCCGTCTTCCAGCGACCAGGACTCGGAAATCTGCCCCTGGAAATACAGGTCGGCCGCATCGATGCCTGGACCCGCCAGATCACCGAGCACGCCTTGCAGGCTCTCGATCGTCACGCCGCCGGGCGCCAACAGGTGATCACTGACTGAGGACAACAACTCGCTCATAGGTTTTACGCCTTAAATTCGTGTTCTGAAGCAGGTCGCTGTGCGCCCTGCGAAAAAAACCGCCGATGACCGGTCACCGGCATTCGCGCCCGGATGGACGCTTGTTCATTGCTGTCGCGCTCGGCCAGCAACACGGCTTCGCCTTGTTCCTGCTGCGCCAGCACGCGGCCCCACGGGTCGACAATCGCCCCGTGGCCAAAGGTTTCCCGCGGCCCCGGATGCGTTCCGCCCTGGGCTGCCGCCAGCACGTAGCACTGGGTTTCAATGGCCCGTGCGCGGATCAATACATCCCAGTGCGCCGCCCCCGTCACCGCAGTGAAGGCCGACGGTGCGGTAATCAGTTCAGCCCCGGCAGCACGCAATTCGCTGTACAGCTCCGGGAAGCGCAGGTCGTAGCACACCGTCAGGCCCAATCGCCCGACCGGCGTGTCCGCGACCACCACGCCACTGCCATAAGCATAGTCATCGGATTCGCGGTAACGGCCGCGATTGTCCGCTACGTCGACATCGAACAGGTGCAACTTGTCATAGCGTGCAACGATTTCGCCCTGATCGTTCACCAGCAGCGAGCAGGCATGGGACTTGGCCTCAGGCTGACCCACCGGCGGCAACGGCAAGGTGCCGGCCACAATCCATAACCTGAGGTCGCGGGCGGTCTGTTTCAACCACGGCAGGATCGGGCCTTCGCCAAGCGCTTCGGCGCGGCCGATATCGGCGATGTCGCGACGGCCCATGGCCGCGAAGTTTTCCGGCAGCACCGCCAGCTTCGCGCCGGCGCTGGCTGCCTGTTCGAGCAAACGTCGGGCATCGCGCAGATTGGCCAGCACATCGCTCTGGCTGACCATTTGAATCACCGCTAAAGACATGGCGCACTCCGCAAGAGGTATGCGGCCATGCTACTCCATCGGTTCAGGGGCTGGCTGTTCAAAAAGGCTTGTCGAAGGTGATTTTCGGCTCTTTCCACGGGCCTTTGACGGTGTATTTGACGCTGGCGAACCGCGCCACGCGATCGCCGATCAGCTTGTCGATCAGGAACAACGCACCGCCGACGGCCGGCGCGCCGACAATCAGCGCGGCAATCGGCAGGTTGTTGGTCACAGGCAAAGTCACCAGCAATTTGGCATCCACCTTGTCGCCCACCAGATCCAGCGTGCCGTCCAGTTCCAGGTTGCTCGAGGGGCCGGTCAACTTGATTGGCTCTTTCGTCACATACACGCCATTGGTCGCCACCAGCAAACCCTTGACCCGGTCATAACTCAAGCCTTTGCCGAACAGGTCGGAGAAGTCGAGACGCAAACGCCGGCCAATCGAGTTGAAGTTGAGCAGGCCGAATACGCGCAACGCCTGGGCGCCGCCCTCGACTTCGACGAACTGGCCTTTGTTAAGGGACGCGTCGAGTGTGCCGGAGAAGCGCTTGGTCGCCAGCCACGCCGGCGAGCCCGGCCAGCGGCCATCGACATCCATGTGGAATTCTTCGCTGGTCACGCTCGGCGCAAAACCCCAGCCCTTGAGCACATCGGCGAGGTTCTTGCCGCCGATCCGCCCCTTGTACCAACTGGTCGTGGCACCGGGCGCTCCCTCCCAGCCACCGCTGCCCTGCAAGAGGATGCCCTTGAGGCCCAGATCGAGGTTGTTCAGGGCAATGCCCTTGCCGGTCGGTCGAACCTTGAGCGACCAGCCGCCGACCAGGTCCTGGCCCTGGAACAATTGATTGATGGTGATATCCAGCGCCGGAATCTTGCTGGGATCGACCGAAGCCAGCGGGTCCGGCGCGTTTTCGTCGGCCTGCACCGTCGGGTCCGGCGCTGGCAATCGCACGTATTGCAGGTTCACCGCAATCGGCGCGCCCTTGGCGTCAGGAATGCCCGCCGTGCCTTTGGCCTGCTGGCTGTCGAGGGCCAGCGCCCAGGCACCGGGCTTGCGATTCACCTGCACGGCTGCCTGATCCAGGGTGGTGCCGAAGGCGGTGAGTTTGCCGATCTTGAAATCTGCGCTGCTGAGCAACTGTTTGGCGTTGCCGCCTGGATCCTGGCCGGCGTATTTGTCCAGCAGATCCTGCCACGGCTTTACGTCCAGCTCCGACAACACGCCACGCACCCGCAGGCCTTTGTTGCCCGGCAACACCGCTTCGCCAGCGCCGAGGAACAACTCGCCACGACCATCTGCGAAACTGCTCGGTGGCGCTGCGAAAGTGAAATTGGCCAGTTGATCGTAATTGACCCAGTAACGCCGTTCCTGCCCCTGCAATGTCATCCGGAACACCGTGTCACGCCCGACATCGGCGGCCATGCCGAACGGCGCCGGCAGATCCACCGCCACGCCTTTCAGACTGGAGCTGACCATCAATTGGCTGTCGGCGCCGTCCAGATTCACTTGCAACTGATACGGAATCGTCCCGGACACCGGCAATGGTTGAGTCACGCCCAGCCAGTCGGTGAGTTTCTTGACCTCGACCTGTCCTGACGCCGCGACCCGGGTCTTGAGTTTGCCGGGGGCGCCGTCGGCGAAGATTTGCGCGGTCACCGGTTTGTCAAAGGCCCGGGCACTGATGTTCTGCCCGCTCAGCCCCTTGGCGCTGTCGAAGCGGAAGTCGCCCTTGAGCTGGCTCAGTTCGAGCTTCGGCTCCGCCAGCTTCAAGCGCGCATTGGCGGTTTTGAAGTCGACGAGGATTTTCGGCTGATCACCCTTGGCCAACGGCACATCGAGTTTGAGTTTGCCTTGCAGGTCACCCTCGCCTTCCCAGCCGGCAAAAGTATCGGCGGTGCCGATCGGCGCCTCCTGAAGAATCTTCAGGCCATCGCCCAGCCCGCCGGCAAAGCTGCCGTCGAGGAACATATGGCTGTGCTCGCCGCTCGGCACGTGGGGAATATTGACGAAGACATCGCTGACCTGGGTGTCGAGCAACTGGCCCTTGCTGGCCAGAATCCGCACGCCGCTGTCTTCGATGAACACATCACCGTTGACCTTGCTCACGTGCGGCCAGCCTGGCTGGAACGCCAGTTCGGCGTCGTGCACCTTGAAGAACAGACTGATGCTGCGATCCGCTTCCCCGGCGTTCTTGTTCAGCGAACCCTGATACTGGAAGAAACCCTGATCCACCGCGCCCTTGAGAATCGCCGTACGCAGCCATTCATCGAGGGCCGGGCTCAGGACTTGCGGCAGGTACTTGGCGGTGTAGCGACCGTCGCCATCCACCAGACCGACCCGCAGATCCATGTAGTCTTCCTGGCTGTGGTCGAAGTGCAGGCGGATCAGGAAGTCGCCGGCGATCTTGCCTTCCTCGCCGAGCACCTTCAGGTACGGCGCGATCAGGGTGAAACCTTCTTTATCGAGCTTCCAGGTCAACCGGGCGTTGGCCTGAATGTATTGCCACGGCTTGGCGAAAATCGGATCGAGGTGCAGGACGAAGTCCTTGCTGTCCATGCGCAGCTCGCCGCCACCGAGATTGCCGGTAAGACTGCCGCTGACATTCCGTGCCGCCGGCGCGCCGTGGTAGGCGTCGAAGCCGACTTGATCGAGGTTGGCGGCGAAGCTGAATTTGCTGTCGTCGGTGGCGTTCGGCCGGAAATCCAGCAGCACGTTACGCAGACCGCCGGTCACTTTCAGGCGCTCGACCACGGTGGCGAAGCCTTGGGGCAAAGGTCCGAGGGCATTGAGCAAAGGTGTGATCGGGGTCAGGTCGAGCCGGTCGGCCTGCAGATGCCAGAGTTCTTCGTTCTTGTCGGTGGCGGCAGTCTGTTTGATCTGGACATGGGATTCCCAACGGGTTTCGCCGAAATTCATCGCCAGCGAATCAAGTGTGACAATGGCTCCCTCGGAACCGCGCTGGAAATAGCCATTGAGCGCCAGATTGTTGATCTGGATCGGCTTGCGTTCAGCGTAGGCGCCGGTCAGTTGCGGCGCATTGAGACGGATCGCCGCGCTCTGCAAAGCCCCCTCTCGCCAGTTGACCCACAGCTCGCCACCGGCCTTGATCTCGGAGAAATTCCATTGTTGGGTCAGGCGCTCAGGCAGCCATTTCGACCAGTCGCTCTGCGGCAGGCTGGCATAACCGTCCACTTCGCTGTTCTGCCACTGATTCGGACGAAGTCGTGTGCGCAGGCTCAGCGCCACAGGCTGACCGTCAGGCAGGGTCAGGCGCGCATCGAGGCGTTGGCGGCTGGAACCGGTCTTTAGATTGAGGCCGACATAAGTGAGGGTCAGCGGCGCCTGCTCCAGCGGCTGCAACGTCACCTGACTGTCGAGCACCGACAGTTGCTGAATCATTTGCATGCGGTTGAACAGTTGCTCGGGATCCATGGGCTGGTCCTGCTGCACCGGCAAGCCTTCCAGCGCCCACTTTCCGTCTTCGCCTTCCTTGAGGCTGATCTTCAGACCATTGAGTTCCAAATGGGCGATGCGCACTTCGCGGGCCAGCAGACTAGCCCAAAGATCCGGCACCGCGCGCACCCGATCCAGGCGCAGGGCATTGGCGCCGCTGCCGACCATCACGTCGTGGGCCAGCAGGATCGGGGCAAACCCGCTCCAGTTGCCTTCCAGCTCGCCGATCTGCAGCGGCATGCCCAGGGCGGCACTGGCCTTGTCTTCGATATCGGCGCGGTATTCGGCAACCAGTGGCGTGAGTTCCCGGCCGAGACTGACGTACAACGCCATCAATACCAGAACCAACGCGCACAGGCCCAGACCCCAGCGGGTCAGTGCGGCCAAAATGCGTGTCAGACGTTCCATGTCAGTTGGCTCCCATGGCAAAAATACTGCAAAAAGCTGAGGCCAGCCGTTTCAGGAAAAAGGTGATGCAGGGGTTCAGAGCAGCACCACGTCATATTGTTCCTGGGAATACATGGTTTCCACCTGGAAGCGTATGGTGCGCCCAATGAAACCTTCAAGTTCGGCCACGTTACCGGACTCTTCATCGAGCAGCCGGTCGACGACTTTCTGGTTCGCCAGCACCCGATAACCCTCGGCCTGATAGGCCCGGGCTTCACGCAGGATCTCGCGGAAAATCTCGTAGCAAATGGTTTCCGGAGTTTTCAGCTTGCCCCGGCCCTGACAGCTGCTGCACGGTTCGCACAACACTTGCTCGAGGCTTTCGCGGGTGCGCTTGCGCGTCATCTGCACCAGGCCCAACTCGGTAATGCCGATGATGTTGGTCTTGGCGTGATCGCGCTCCAGCTGTTTCTCCAGGGTACGCAGCACCTGGCGCTGGTGCTCTTCGTCTTCCATGTCGATAAAGTCGATGATGATGATCCCGCCCAGATTGCGCAGGCGCATCTGCCGGGCAATCGCGGTCGCGGCTTCGAGGTTGGTCTTGAAGATGGTTTCTTCAAGATTGCGATGACCGACGAACGCCCCGGTGTTCACGTCGATGGTGGTCATGGCTTCCGCTGGATCGATGACCAGATAACCGCCGGACTTCAGCGGCACCTTCCGTTCCAGGGCTTTCTGGATTTCGTCTTCGACGCCGTACAGGTCGAAGATCGGCCGCTCACCCGGGTAGTGTTCCAGACGATCGGCGATTTCCGGCATCAGTTCGGCGACGAACTGCGTGGTTTTCTGAAAGGTTTCCCGGGAGTCGATGCGGATCTTCTCGATCTTCGGGCTGACCAGGTCGCGCAGGGTGCGCAGCGCCAGGCCGAGGTCTTCGTAGATCACACTCGGTGCGCCGATGGTCTTGATCTGCTCGTTGATCTGATCCCACAGACGGCGCAGATAGCGGATGTCCATCAGGATCTCATCGGCCCCTGCACCTTCGGCGGCGGTACGCAAAATGAAGCCGCCGGCCTCTTTAATACCTTCTTTGGCCACGCAGTCGCTTACCACCTGTTTGAGGCGTTCGCGCTCGGCTTCGTCTTCGATCTTCAGGGAAATGCCGACGTGGGCGGTGCGCGGCATGTACACCAGATAACGCGACGGGATCGACAGTTGCGTGGTCAGCCGCGCACCTTTGGAACCGATCGGATCCTTGGTGACTTGCACCACCAGGCTCTGGCCTTCGTGTACAAGCGCACTGATGCTTTCCACCGCAGGACCTTCGCGCAGGGAAATTTCCGAGGCGTGAATGAAGGCCGCGCGATCCAGGCCGATGTCGACGAAAGCCGCCTGCATGCCCGGCAGAACCCGCACCACCTTGCCTTTATAGATGTTGCCGACGATCCCGCGCTTTTGCGTACGCTCGACGTGCACTTCTTGCAGCACACCGTTTTCGACCACCGCCACGCGCGATTCCATCGGCGTGATGTTGATCAGAATCTCTTCACTCATGGCAGGGTCTCGTTCAGGCATGTTCACGATAATGGCCGCATCTTGTCCGTTCGACGCTTATTGCGCGTTCAGGGTTTGCCAACAGGGTATGCCGAAATGGCCGAGCAGTTCTGCGCTTTCGCACACCGGCAAGCCGACGACCGCCGAGTAACTGCCGTTGAGGCCGGCGACGAACACCGCACCGAGCCCCTGAATGCCGTAGCCACCCGCCTTGTCCCGGGGCTCGCCGCTGGCCCAGTAGGCGGCGGCTTCTTCGCGACTGATCGAACGGAACCGCACCCGACTGCGCACAACCCGCGACTCGCAGCGCTGGCCGTCGAGCACGGCAATCGCCGTCAGCACTTCATGCTCCTTGCTGGACAACATCATCAGCATGGCGCACGCATCAGCTTCGTCCACCGGTTTGCCAAGAATTTTGCCGTCCAGCACCACGGCGGTGTCGGCGCCCAGTACGCAAAACGCTAAGTCGCAAACGACGGTGCGCCGCCCGGCCTCGGCCTTACCGCGCGCCAGGCGCTCGACGTAGGCCGATGGGGATTCATTGGCGAGAGGGGTTTCATCGATGTCCGCGCTGATGGCGGTAAACGGGATGCCGATCTGCGTGAGCAACTCACGCCGACGCGGCGATCCTGAGGCGAGGTAAAGCTTTTTCATCAAGACATCTCCCTGTTTGGTGCCCTGCCTCACAAATGCTGTTCCCTTTGGTCGGCGTCTGTTGTTGCCATACTGCGTTGCCGTTCCTCGCCATAGCACGCTATGACTCGTCACGGCGCCTTGTCTGGCAACAACAGCCGCTCGCCCAAAAAGAACTTCATTTGCGAGGCAAGGCACTGGTACGGGCAAATGCCTGACCGAATCAGTTGATTTTGTAGCGCCGGCGCAATCCACGCAAAGCGAAGCTGACCCATGGCCAGAGCAAGGCACTGACCAGTGCCGGCAGGACCAGTGCGAGGGTCGGCTGACGGTTGCCGGTCAAGGCACTGAGCCACAGTTGTACGAGCTGGGCGAGGCCGAAGATCACCAGAATCACCAGGCTCTGCTGCCACATCGGGAACATCCGCAGGCGTTGCTGCAAAGACAGCACCAGGAACGTGATCAGGGTCAGGATCAATGCATTCTGACCGAGCAGATCGCCTTGCAGCACGTCTTCGGCCAGCCCCAGGCAGAACGCCGTGACCATGCCGACCGTATGCGGCAGGTACAAAGCCCAGAAAGTCAGGAGCAAGGCCAGCCACAGCGGGCGCAGGATTTCCATGAAAATCGGCAATGGCGACACGCTGAGCAGTATGCCGACGATAAACGTCAGCCAGACGATCCAGCCGTTACGCGATGCGGTAGCTCCGACCATTATTCTTGCCTCCCGGTGGTCGCCGGCGCAGTGACAGGCGGCTTGGCCGCTGGTCGAGCAGCGGGCTGATTGGCCGGTGGCTTGCTGGCCGCTGGTGTGGCTGCAGGCGGTTTGCCTGCAGCAGGTTTGGCCGGCGTGGTGCTGGCGGCAGGCGCAGCCGGCGCTGTCGTCGTGGCAGGGGTTGCGGCTGCGGCAGGCGGGGTGACGATTTTCGGCACCGTGGCCGGAACCACCGGACCGCCACCAAAGGCATCGAGGTTTTCCTGAGCCTGCGCGGCATCGTTGGCACGTTCTTCGGCGGTGCGGTTGTCACTGAATACCAGCAGCAGGTAGCGGCTGCGGTTCAATGCGGCGGTCGGCACGGCGCGAACAATGGCGAATGGCTGGCCGGAATCGTGGATCACTTCCTTGACCGTCGCCACCGGATAACCGGCCGGGAAACGCTGACCAAGACCGGAGCTGACCAGCAGATCACCTTCCTTGATATCGGCGGTGTCCGCCACGTGGCGCAACTCCAGACGCTCAGGGTTACCGGTGCCGCTGGCGATCGCCCGCAGACCGTTACGGTTCACCTGCACAGGAATGCTGTGGGTCGAGTCGGTCAGCAGCAGCACACGGGAGGTGTACGGCATCAGTTCGACCACCTGCCCCATCAGGCCACGAGCATCGAGCACGGGCTGACCGAGCACCACGCCATCGCGCTCGCCTTTGTTGATGATGATGCGATGGGTGAAGGGGTTGGGGTCCATGCCGATCAGTTCGGCCACTTCGACCTTCTCGTTGACCAGCGCGGAGGAATTTAGCAACTCGCGCAGACGGACGTTCTGCTCGGTGAGGGCGGCAAGCTTCTGCATGCGACCCTGCAACAGCAGGTTCTCCGACTTGAGTTTTTCATTTTCGGCGACGAGCTCGGTGCGACTGCCGAACTGGCTGGCGATACCTTCCCACAACCGTCCGGGCAGGTCAGTAATCCAGTAGGCATCCATCAGCACCAGCGAGGCCTGGCTGCGTACGGGTTTAAGCAGGCTGAAGCGCGCGTCAACGACCATCAGCGCGACCGACAGTACGGCCAGCACCAACAAGCGCACGCCCAGTGAGGGGCCCTTGGCGAAAAGCGGTTTAATAAGCCGCTCCTCCCAGGCAAATGTTCTGTTTATTCATACGGCATCAAACCGGCCTGGATGAAGACTGACAGAAGATAAACGCCAACAGGCAGCACTGCAAAGTGCTGCCTGTGCGCTCACCCACGTATTGCACCCGGCGACTTATTCGCTGGAGAGCAGGTCCATGGTGTGCTTGTCCATCATTTCCAGTGCACGGCCACCGCCGCGAGCGACGCAGGTCAGCGGATCTTCGGCAACGATCACCGGCAGACCGGTTTCCTGGGCCAGCAGCTTGTCGAGGTCACGCAGCAGCGCGCCACCACCGGTCAGCACCAGGCCTCGCTCGGCGATGTCGGAAGCCAGTTCCGGCGGCGATTGCTCCAGGGCACTTTTTACGGCCTGAACGATGGTTGCCAGAGACTCTTGCAGAGCTTCCAGCACTTCGTTGGAGTTCAGGGTGAATGCGCGTGGAACGCCTTCGGCCAGGTTGCGACCGCGAACGTCGACTTCGCGAACTTCGCCGCCCGGGTAGGCCGTACCGATTTCCTGCTTGATGCGCTCGGCAGTGGATTCGCCGATCAGGCTGCCGTAGTTGCGGCGCACGTAGGTGATGATCGCTTCGTCGAAGCGGTCGCCGCCAACGCGTACGGATTCGGCATAGACCACACCGTTCAGGGAGATCAGCGCGATTTCGGTAGTACCACCACCGATATCCACGACCATCGAACCGCGAGCTTCTTCAACCGGCAGGCCGGCACCGATCGCAGCGGCCATCGGCTCTTCGATCAGGAACACTTCACGGGCACCGGCACCAAGGGCCGATTCACGGATGGCACGACGCTCAACCTGGGTGGACTTGCATGGAACGCAGATCAGCACACGAGGGCTGGGCTGCAGAAAGCTGTTTTCGTGAACCTTGTTGATAAAGTATTGCAGCATCTTTTCGCAGACGCTGAAGTCGGCGATCACGCCGTCCTTCATCGGACGAATGGCAGCAATGTTGCCCGGCGTACGGCCGAGCATGCGCTTGGCCTCGGTGCCGACAGCGACGACACTTTTCTGGTTACCGTGTGTCCGAATGGCCACAACCGATGGCTCATTCAGGACGATACCGCGCTCGCGCACGTAAATAAGGGTGTTGGCAGTGCCCAGGTCAATGGAAAGATCGCTGGAAAACATGCCACGCAGTTTCTTGAACATGGGAAAGGGACCCTAGGCAACGCGTGGGTAAAAAAGTGCGGCAAACTCTAACAACGACAGGGATTTTGGGCAAGGCGCCAATATGTTAAATTGGCCGCTTTTCTGTGCACCAAGCCCCACAATCGCGGCCTTATGACCGTAGAAGTGCGGTAGTGTTCCGACAATCTAACACACGGACGCCGTCCGTCCTGTTTTCCACTGGAGAAACCCGATGGCGCTAGAACGCTCCGACGTGGAAAAAATCGCTCATCTGGCCAGCCTTGGCCTTAATGACGCCGATCTTCCACACATCACTTCGGCCCTCAACAGCATTCTCGGGCTGGTCGACGAAATGCAGGCGGTCAATACCGACGGTATCGAGCCGCTGGCCCACCCGCTGGAAGCCAGTCAGCGCCTGCGCGCCGACGTCGTGACCGAAAGCAATAACCGCGAGGCTTATCAGTCCATCGCACCAGCGGTCGAAAACGGCCTGTACCTGGTTCCGAAAGTCATCGACTAAAGGGAAAGAGCCTGCAATGCATCAATTGACTCTGGCCGAGATCGCCCGCGGTCTCGCCGATAAAAAGTTTTCCTCCGAAGAGCTGACCAAAGTCCTGCTGGCACGCATTACCCAGCTCGATCCGCAGCTCAACAGTTTCATCAGCCTCACCGAAGAACTGGCCCTCGAGCAGGCGAAAGCCGCCGACGTGCGCCGGGCCAATGGTGAGAGCGGCGCCCTGCTCGGCGCGCCGATCGCCCATAAAGACCTGTTCTGCACCCAGGGCATCCGCACCAGCTGCGGCTCGAAGATGCTCGACAACTTCAAGGCCCCATACGACGCCACCGTGGTGTCGAAGCTGGCCGCCGCCGGCACCGTGACCCTTGGCAAGACCAACATGGACGAATTCGCCATGGGTTCGGCCAACGAGTCGAGCTGGTACGGCGCAGTGAAAAACCCGTGGCACCTGGAACACGTGCCGGGCGGTTCGTCCGGTGGTTCAGCGGCGGCGGTTGCCGCTCGTCTGTTGCCTGCCGCAACGGCCACCGACACCGGCGGTTCGATCCGTCAGCCAGCTGCATTCACCAACCTCACCGGCCTGAAACCGACCTACGGTCGCGTTTCGCGCTGGGGCATGATCGCTTACGCCTCCAGCCTCGATCAGGGCGGCCCTCTGGCTCGCACCGCCGAAGACTGCGCGATTTTGTTGCAAGGTATGGCCGGCTTCGATCCGAACGACTCCACCAGCATCGATGAGCCAGTGCCAGACTACGCCGCCGGCCTGAACGGTTCGCTGCAAGGCCTGCGCATCGGTGTGCCGAAGGAATACTTCGGTGCAGGTCTCGACCCGCGCATCGCCGACCTGATCCAGAACAGCATCAAAGAGCTGCAGAAGCTCGGTGCCGTGATCAAGGAAATCAGCCTGCCGAACATGCAGCACGCGATTCCTGCGTACTACGTGATCGCCCCGGCAGAAGCGTCCTCCAACCTGTCGCGTTTCGACGGCGTGCGCTTCGGCCACCGCTGCGCAGACCCGAAGAACCTGGAAGACCTGTACAAGCGCTCCCGTGGCGAAGGTTTCGGGCCTGAAGTACAGCGCCGGATCATGGTCGGTGCCTACGCGCTGTCCGCCGGTTACTACGATGCCTACTACCTCAAAGCCCAGAAGATCCGTCGCCTGGTGAAGAACGACTTCATGACCGCCTTTAATGAAGTCGACGTCATCCTCGGCCCGACCACGCCAAACCCGGCCTGGAAACTGGGCGCCAAGAACAGCGACCCGGTCGCTGCCTACCTGGAAGACGTCTACACCATCACCGCCAACCTCGCGGGCCTGCCGGGCCTGTCGATGCCGGCCGGTTTTGTCGACGGTCTGCCGGTTGGCGTGCAACTGCTCGCGCCGTATTTCCAGGAAGGCCGTTTGCTCAACGTTGCGCATCAGTATCAGTTGAACACTGACTGGCACACTCGCACCCCAACCGGCTTCTGAGGAGACACACATGCAATGGGAAGTCGTGATCGGGCTGGAGATTCACACCCAGCTCACCACCCGGTCGAAAATCTTTTCCGGTAGTTCCACCCAGTTCGGTTCCGAGCCGAACACCCAGGCCAGCCTGATCGACCTGGGCATGCCCGGCGTGCTGCCGGTGCTCAACCAGGAAGCAGTGCGCATGGCGGTGATGTTCGGTCTGGCGATTGACGCCGAGATTGGTCAGCACAACGTGTTCGCCCGCAAGAACTACTTCTACCCGGACCTGCCGAAGGGCTACCAGATCAGCCAGATGGAATTGCCGATCGTCGGCAAGGGCCACCTGGACATCGCCCTGGAAGACGGCACGGTCAAACGCGTCGGTATCACCCGTGCGCACCTGGAAGAAGACGCCGGCAAGAGCCTGCACGAAGAATTCAGCGGTGCCACCGGCATTGACCTGAACCGTGCCGGCACGCCGCTGCTGGAAATCGTGTCCGAGCCTGACATGCGTAGCGCCAAGGAAGCGGTGGCCTACGTCAAGGCGATCCACGCGCTGGTGCGTTACCTGGGCATCTGCGACGGCAACATGGCCGAGGGCTCGCTGCGTTGCGACTGCAACGTGTCGGTACGTCCGAAAGGCCAGGTCGAGTTCGGCACCCGCTGCGAGATCAAGAACGTCAACTCGTTCCGCTTCATCGAGAAGGCGATCAACTCCGAGATCCAGCGTCAGATCGACCTGATCGAAGACGGCGGCAAAGTGATCCAGCAGACCCGTCTGTACGATCCGAACAAGGACGAAACCCGTCCGATGCGCAGCAAAGAGGAAGCCAACGACTACCGTTACTTCCCCGATCCGGACCTGCTGCCGGTGGTCATCGAGGATTCGTTCCTCAACGACGTGCGCGCCACCCTGCCGGAGCTGCCACCGCAGAAACGCGAGCGCTTCCAGAGTGCCTTCGGTCTGTCGGCCTACGACGCCAACGTGCTGGCCACCAGCCGTGAGCAGGCGGACTACTTCGAGAAAGTCGCGAGCATCGGCGGCGACGCCAAACTGGCGGCGAACTGGGTGATGGTCGAGTTGGGCAGCCTGCTCAACAAGCAGAACCTGGACATCGAGGATTCGCCGGTTTCCGCCGAGCAACTGGGCGGCATGCTGCAGCGCATCAAGGACAACACCATCTCCGGCAAGATCGCCAAGGTGGTGTTCGAAGCGATGGCCAACGGCGAAGGCAGCGCAGACGAGATCATCGAAAAGCGCGGCCTGAAGCAGGTTACCGACACCGGCGCAATCTCGGCGGTGCTGGACGAAATGCTCGCGGCCAACGCCGAGCAGGTCGAGCAATACCGCGCGGCAGACGAAGCCAAGCGCGGCAAGATGTTCGGCTTCTTCGTCGGTCAGGCCATGAAAGCCTCCAAGGGCAAGGCCAACCCGCAGCAAGTGAACGAACTGCTGAAAAGCAAGCTCGAAGGCTGACCACAATGGAGCCAGATCCAAAGCCTGGCTCCAATCCCTGTGGGAGCGAGCCCGCTCGCGATGGCGGTCTGTCAGTCACTTTTGCAGTGTCTGAAATTGCGCTATCGCGAGCAGGCTCGCTCCCACATTGTTATTTGGGAGCTTTCGAATGAAACGTCTGCTCGGCGCCTGCGCCCTGCTCTCTTTGCTGGCCGGTTGCGCCAGCACCGACATCATCGACCCGCACGGTTACGACCAGACCGGCGTCGCCTCCTATTACGGAGCCAAACACCACGGTAAACGTACCGCCAGCGGCGAAGCGTTCAACCAGAATTCCCTGACCGCCGCCCACCGCCAGTTGCCGTTCGGCACTCGGGTGAAGGTCACCAACCTGAAAAACGATGAATCCGTCGTGGTCCGCATCAACGACCGTGGCCCGCACACCCGTGGCCGCCTGATCGATGTTTCACGTGCGGCGGCCGAACAGCTCGGTATGCTGCGCAGTGGAACCGCCCGGGTTCGGGTCCAGGCCCTCGACGACTGATGGAGCGTCCACCATTTTCGGACTGACCGACTTACCCCTGATCAGCGTGATCGAATTGCTCAGCGGGCTGTTCCTGCTGATCGCCGGCGCCGAACTGATGGTGCGCGCCGCCGTGCGCCTGGCCGCGCGTCTGCATGTACGACCGCTGATCATCGGCCTGACCATCGTCGCCCTCGGTAGCAGCGCCCCGCAAATGGCCGTCAGCCTGCAAGCCGTGCAGGCGCACACGCCGGACATCGCGGTCAGCAGCGTGATCGGCAGCAGCATTTTCAACATTCTTGTCACCCTCGGCCTGTCGGCGCTGATCATTCCGCTGCGGGTATCGCGGCAACTGGTGCGCCTCGACATCCCGTTGATGATCGGCGCCAGCCTGCTGGTGTTCCTGCTGGCATGGAATGAAGAACTCGGGCGCCTCGACGGCATTCTGCTGCTGGGCGCCCTGGCGCTTTATCTCGGATTACTGCTGCGCCAATCACGGCACTCGACCCGCCCGCATTCCGATCAACCCCACGATCCGCAGGCCCCGTGGTTTACCAGCCTGCTGATGATTGTCGGCGGTCTGGGCATGCTGGTGTTCGCCGGGCACTTGCTGCTGGGTGCAGCCGTGGTCGTCGCCACTGACCTGGGATTCTCCGAGCGGGTGATTGGCCTGACCGTGGTCGCGGTCGGCACCTCGCTGCCGGAACTGGCTACATCGTTGATCGCCGCGCTGCGCGGTCAGCGGGACATTGCAGTCGGCAACGTGATCGGCGCCAACCTGTTCAACCTGCTCGGGGTGCTGGGCCTCACCGCGCTGATCGCACCGACACCGTTGTCGGTCTCGCCGAACGCGCTGGATTTCGACCTGCCGGTGATGCTCGGCGTCGCTGCGCTGTGCCTGCCGGTGTTCTATTCCGGTTATCGCGTGACACGGGCCGAAGGTTTGCTGCTGCTGGGTTTGTATCTGGCGTACGGGCTGCACGTGGTGTCGTTCACCACCGGCATGCCACTGGCCGGCAAGCTCGAGCGATTGATGCTGTTTTATGTGCTGCCGACGCTGCTGACGTTTCTGTTTTTCACGTCCGTGCGCGCCTGGCGCCGCCAACACCACAAGAGGGATGTGCCATGACCGAATCGAAGAAATCCGGGGTTGAAGTCCGCCGTCAGGTAATGGGCGACGCGTTTGTCGACCGCGCGCTGGGCAACGCCACCGAGTTCACCCAACCGCTACAGGATTTCGTCAACGAACACGCCTGGGGCGGCGTGTGGAATCGCGAAGGTTTGCCACTGAAGACCCGCAGCCTGATCACTCTCGCTGCACTGACTGCGTTGAAGTGCCCGCAGGAATTGAAGGGCCATGTGCGCGGTGCGTTGAACAATGGCTGCACGGTCGATGAAATCCGTGAAGCGCTGCTGCATTGCGCGGTGTACGCGGGCGTACCGGCGGCGATCGATGCGTTTCGCGCGGCGCAGGAAGTGATCGACAGTTACCAGAAGCCTGAGTGACAGCACTGTCCCCTTCGCGAGCAAACCCGTTCTCAGGCTAGATCCACCCGCCCCACTGCAAGAAGAAGATCCCGATGTTGGTGGTGATCGCCGCCATCAACGTGGTCAGCACGATGATCGCCGCCGCCAGTTCATGATTGCCCTGCGCCGCACGGGCCATGACAAAACTGGCAGCGGCAGTCGGGCTGCCGAAGTACAGAAACAGAATCCCCAGCTCCGCCCCGCGAAAACCCCACAGCCATGCACCCAGCGTGGCGATCACCGGCAGGCCGACCATCTTCACCAGACTCGAACTGAGCGCCATGTTGCCGCTCTTGCGCAGCGCCGCCAGCGACAGCGTGCCGCCAATACAGATCAGTGCCAGCGGCAGCGTGGTCTGTGCCAGGTACTGGCCGGAAGTTTCCAGCCACCCCGGCAGACCGATCTTGAAATAAGCGAACGGCGCCGCCGCGATCACGCTGATGATCAACGGATTGCTGACCACGCTTTTGCAGATGCTCCACGGGTCCGACTTGATCACCGGGCTGTAGACCGCCAGCACGATGGTCGACAGGGTGTTGTAGAACAGGATGACCAGCGCCGCGAGAATCGCGCCGAGGGAAATCCCGTAGTCACCGTACATGCTCGCCGCCAGTGCCAGGCCGATCACCCCGTTGTTGCCGCGAAACGCACCTTGCGTGTAGATGCCGCGATCTTCACGCGGGCAGCGGAAAATCGCCCAGCCCCAGGCCACGGCAAAACTGACCAGCGTGGCGAGGGCGAAATAGATCAGCAGCGCCGGTTGCAACGCGGCGTGCAGGTCGGCATGCAGGATGCCGAGAAACAGCAGCGCCGGCATGGTGACGTTGAACACCAGCGACGAAGCTGTGTGGATGAAGTTGTCGTTGATCCAGTCGATGCGCTTGAGCAGCACACCGAGAAACAGCATGGCAAACACCGGCGCGGTGATGTTCAGGGTTTCAAGAAAAATAGCCAGCATGCCGGGGAGCCTTGGAGGTGAGCGTCGTTAGGGGGCTAATGATAAGCCAAAACCTTCAAAAGCCCCTCATCGGAGCGCCGCCCGCCTAACCCTCCCCCGGAGGGAGAGGGGACTGATCCGGGGATGCTCCAGAAAATTATCGACCTGAAACTACGTCGCCGAATCCATAATCAATTCGATTTTTCAGGTCGATGTAAAACGAAAGACAACTCGGTCAGCCCCCTCTCCCCCCGGGAGAGGGTTGGGGTGAGGGCATGGCCAGTACAGGCACCACACCCCTCAAGCAGATCAAGTAATCGGCGCCGGATTGAACAACGTAATGTCGTTATGCAGCTTGTGCTTCTCCGCCCACGTCTGCTGCTTGCCGCTCGCCACATCCAGGTAGTAGTGGAACAACTCCCAGCCCAACTCCTCGATAGACGCGCGACCGGTAGCAATCCGCCCGGCATCGATATCGATCAGATCCGGCCAGCGCTGCGCCAGTTCGGTACGAGTCGAAACCTTCACCACCGGCGCCATGGCCAGACCATAAGGCGTACCACGACCGGTGGTGAACACGTGCAGGTTCATCCCCGCCGCCAGTTGCAACGTACCGCAGACGAAATCACTCGCCGGCGTCGCACAGAAGATCAAACCCTTCTGCTTGAAGCGCTCACCCGGGCCGAGCACACCGCTGATCGCGCTGCTGCCGGACTTCACGATCGAACCCAGCGACTTCTCGACGATGTTCGACAACCCGCCCTTCTTGTTGCCCGGCGTGGTATTGGCGCTGCGATCCGCCTCGCCCTTGGCCAGGTAACGGTCGTACCAGTCCATCTCGCGCACCAGTTCTTCGGCAACGGTTTTGCTCTGCGCCCGTGAGGTCAGCAGGTAGATCGCATCGCGTACTTCGGTGACTTCGGAAAACATCACCGTGGCCCCCGCCCGCAGCAGCAAGTCCGAGGCATAACCCAGCGCCGGGTTGGCGGTGATGCCGGAAAACGCATCGCTGCCGCCGCACTGCATACCCAGGATCAGCTCGGACGCCGGCACGGTTTCCCGGCGGCGCTGGTCGAGTTTCTTCAGGCGAACTTCGGCCAGTTCCATGATCTGCTCGATCATCTCGGTGAAACCGTGACTGGAATCCTGCAAGCGATACAGCCACGGCTCGCTCAGATCCACCGAGGCATCGTCCTCGTGCATCACCTGCCCGGCCTGCAATTTCTCGCAGCCCAGGCTGATCACCAACGCCTCGCCACCGAGGTTCGGGTTGCGCGCCAGATTGCGCACGGTGCGGATCGGGATGTAAGCGTCGGTCGCCGTGATGGCCACGCCGCAACCGTAACTATGAGTCAGTGCCACCACGTCATCGACGTGCGGATACTTCGGCAACAGTTCGTCCTTGATCCGTTTCACCGCGTGATCGAGCACCCCGGTGACGCATTGCACGGTAGTGGTGATCCCGAGGATGTTGCGCGTGCCGACGGTACCGTCGGCGTTGCGATAACCCTCGAACGTGAAGCCTTCCAGCGGTGCCTGGGCGGCCGGCACATCGGTGGACAGCGGCAGGCTGTCCAGCGGTGGCGCGGTCGGCATGCGCAGTTGATCTTCCTTGACCCAACTGCCACGGGGAATCGGCTGCAACGCGTAGCCAATGATCTGGCCGTAGCGAATCACCGTGCCGCCCTCGGGGATATCCACGAGGCTGACCTTGTGACTCTGCGGCACGAAATCCACCGTCACCAGGCCATCGGCAAATGCGGTGCCGGCCGGCACGCCCTGGTCGTTGACCACTACCACTACGTTGTCCCGCTCGTGCAGGCGGATGTAGCGCGGCGAGTCGGAATGTTCAATCAACTGCATGACGCCGCTCCTCAGGAATGCGCTTGAGACAATTTGCCGGTGGCTTCGGAACCGCCCTGGGTTGGCGGCTCTTTAAGGACCACACGTTTGATCGGGCCGACGATCACCAGGTAGCTGAACACCGCCACGAGTGCGTTGGCACCGACGAACACCAGCGCCCATTTGAACGAGCCGGTGGAACTGATGATGTAACCGATGACGATCGGAGTGGTGATCGAGGCGATGTTGCCGAAGGTGTTGAACAGGCCACCGCTCAGACCGGCGATCTGTTTCGGCGAAGTGTCGGACACCACTGCCCAGCCCAGAGCCCCCACGCCTTTGCCGAAGAATGCCAGGGCCATGAAGCCGACCACCATCCATTCAACGTCGACATAGTTGCACGCCACGATGCTGCTCGAAACCAGCAGACCGGCAATGATCGGCGCCTTGCGGGCAAAGGTCAGCGAATGGCCCTTGCGCAGCAGGTAATCGGAAATCACCCCGCCGAGCACGCCGCCGATAAAGCCGCAGATCGCCGGCAACGAGGCGATGAAACCGGCCTTGAGGATGGTCATGCCGCGTTCCTGCACCAGGTACACCGGGAACCAGGTCAGGAAGAAATAGGTGATGCCGTTGATGCAGTACTGGCCCAGGTAAACGCCGAGCATCATGCGATTGGTCAGCAACTGGCGGATGTAATCCCACTTCGGACCGTCAGCCTTTTTGCCTTGTTTCTGGTCCATGTCGACCATGCCGCCGTTGTCGGCGATGAACTTCACTTCCGCTTCGTTGGCCATCGGGTGTTGGCGCGGGCTGTGGATAACCTTGAGCCAGACCAGCGAGAAAACGATGCCGAGCAGGCCCATCACGATGAACACGTGCTCCCAGCCAAAGGAGAACACGATCCAGCCCATCAGCGGCGCGAACAACACGGTGGCGAAGTATTGCGCCGAGTTGAAGATCGCCGAAGCGGTGCCGCGCTCGGCGGTCGGGAACCAGGCCGCCACGATGCGTGCGTTGCCGGGGAACGATGGCGCCTCGGCCAGACCCACCAGGAAGCGCAGCATGAACAGCGCGACGATGGCCGTGGACATGCCGAATTCACCGACGAAGCCTTGCAGCACGGTGAACAGCGACCAGGTGAAAATGCTCAGGGCATAGACTTTTTTCGAGCCGAAGCGATCGAGCAGCCAGCCGCCTGGAATTTGCCCGGCCACGTAGGCCCAACCGAAAGCAGAGAAGATGTAGCCGAGGGTGACCGCGTCGATGCCGAGGTCTTTTTGCAAACTGGAACCGGCGATCGCGATGGTGGCGCGGTCGGCGTAGTTGATCGTGGTCACCAGAAACAGCATGAGCAGGATCAAATAGCGGACGTGAGTCGGCTTGGACGATTGCATGTAGATGTACTCCCACTGATTATTTTTATGCGGGTAAAACATTCTTTGGTCTTGTGCCGCGCAGGGCCTCAGGCGAAGGCCCGGCGCGGGTGCAGCGATTTACGAACCGATGTAGCTGGTCTTCACGACCGTGTAGAACTCTTGCGCATAGCGGCCTTGCTCACGTGAGCCATAGGATGAACCCTTACGGCCACCGAACGGAACGTGGTAATCGACACCGGCGGTCGGCAGGTTGACCATCACCATCCCGGCCTGGGAATGACGCTTGAAGTGGTTGGCGTACTTCAGCGACGTGGTGGCGATACCCGCCGACAGACCGAATTCGGTGTCGTTGGCCATGGCCAGTGCAGCCTCGTAATCGGCCACGCGAACGATGTTGGCCACCGGGCCGAAGATCTCTTCGCGGCTGATGCGCATCGACGCTTCGCTGTCGGCAAACAGGGTCGGCGCAAGGAAGTAACCCTCGGTGTCGCAGGTCACCAGACCACCGCCGCTGACCAGACGCGCACCTTCGGACTGACCGATGTCGATGTACTTCATGTCCTGTTCAAGCTGCGCTTGCGAAACCACCGGACCGATGTCGGTGCCAGCCTTCAGCGCGTGGCCGACCTTGATCGACTTCATGCGCTCGGCCATAGCTTCGACGAACTTGTCGTGAATCCCGGCAGTGACGATCAGTCGGCTCGAAGCCGTGCAACGCTGGCCAGTGGAGTAGAACGCGCTCTGCACCGACAGCTCGACCGCCTGCTTGAGGTCGGCGTCGTCGAGAATGATCTGCGGGTTCTTGCCGCCCATCTCCAACTGAACCTTGGCCTGGCGCGACACGCAATTGACCGCGATCTGCCGACCCACACCGACAGAGCCGGTGAAGCTGATGCCGTCGACTTTCGGGCTGTTGACCAAAGCTTCGCCAACCACGCGGCCGCTGCCCATCACCAAGTTGAACACGCCGGCAGGGAAACCTGCGCGGGAGATGATTTCGGCCAGGGCCCAGGCGCAACCCGGCACCAGATCCGCTGGCTTCAACACCACGCAGTTGCCGTAGGCCAGGGCCGGGGCGATTTTCCACGACGGGATGGCAATCGGGAAGTTCCACGGGGTGATCAGGCCGACCACACCCAGGGCTTCGCGGGTCACTTCGACGTTGACGCCCGGACGCACCGACGGCACGTAGTCGCCGGACAGGCGCAGGCACTCGCCAGCGAAGAACTTGAAGATGTTGCCGGCGCGGGTCACTTCGCCGATGGCTTCGGGCAAGGTCTTGCCCTCTTCCCGGGCCAGCAGGGTGCCGAGCTCTTCGCGGCGGGCGAGGATTTCGGTGCCGACTTTGTCCAGCGAATCGTGACGGGCCTGAATGCCCGAGGTCGACCACGCCGGGAACGCGGCGCGCGCGGCGTCAATAGCGGCGTTGACCTGAGCCAGGTCAGCCTTGGCGTAATCGCCGATGGTGTCACTCAGTTCGGACGGGTTGATGTTCGCCGAGTAATCGTTACCGGCGACCCATTCACCGTTGATGTAGTTGTCATAGCGCTTGGTCACGAATCATTCTCCTGACGCAAAAGGCCGCTGATTGCTCAGCGGCCTTGTTTATAGAGGTGTGTTACTGCGCACCTTGCTTGTCGATCAGCGCAGCGAGCATTTCGTACTCTTCGCCGGTCAGGTCAGTCAGCGGCGCCCGCACCGGGCCTGCGTCATAGCCGGCGATCTTGGCGCCTGCCTTGACGATGCTCACGGCGTAACCGGCCTTGCGGTTGCGGATGTCCAGGTACGGCAGGAAGAAGTCGTCGATGATCTTGCCGACGGTGGCGTGATCTTCGCGGGCAATCGCGTGGTAGAAGTCCATCGCGGTTTTCGGGATGAAGTTGAACACCGCCGACGAGTAGACCGGCACGCCCAGGGCCTTGTAGGCAGCGGCGTAGACTTCGGCGGTCGGCAGACCACCGAGGTAGCTGAAGCGATCGCCGAGGCGACGACGGATCGACACCATCAGTTCGATATCGCCCAGACCGTCCTTGTAACCGATCAGGTTCGGGCAGCGTTCGGCCAGACGCTCCAGCAGCGGCGCGGTCAGGCGGCAGACGTTGCGGTTGTACACCACCACACCGATGTTGACCGATTTGCACACCGCTTCAACGTGGGCGGCGACACCGTCCTGGCTGGCTTCGGTCAGGTAGTGCGGCAGCAGCAACAGACCTTTGGCGCCCAGACGCTCGGCTTCCTGAGCGTATTCGATGGCCTGGCGGGTCGAACCACCGACACCGGCGAGGATCGGCACGCTGCTGGCGCAGGTGTCGACGGCAGTCTTGATGATTTCCGAGTATTCGCTGGCAGCCAGGGAGAAGAATTCACCGGTGCCACCGGCGGCGAACAGGGCTGAAGCACCGTACGGGGCCAGCCATTCCAGGCGTTTGATGTAGCCAGCGCGGTTGAAATCGCCCTGGGCATTGAAATCGGTCACCGGGAACGAGAGCAGGCCGGCGGAGAGGATGGACTTCAGTTCTTGTGGATTCATTATTCGAACACCCTGGTAGCAACGTTTTTTTGTGAGTGGACCGTTCAGCCTTCGCCGAAGTTGTAGGTCATCGTACAACTTAAAATATAACCGTCAACTGCATTTCATCGTTGGAGGGCATTTTTTGTCGGACAGGATTTCTTTTTGACGTAGGAAATTTCTCGACTAGGCTGAACTTAACTGTATATACGTACAGCTAAATACAACCTGCCGACGACATATCAAGGAGAAAGAAATGTCCGGTCTACACACAAAATGCTTCGAAAAACCTGCACCGGTCATCGCTCGTTTTGATGACTTGTTTACCCCCGGCGGCATCGCCTTCAATGCCGAAAACCCGCACTTGCTGTTGCACACCGCCGACTCGCACAGCGATGTCGAACCCGTGACCGCCCTGCCCGCTCAAGCCTTGAAAGGCAAGCCGCAACTGCGCTTCGAAGGTGCGGAACACACGGCTATCGGCGATAACACCCAGCTGCGTTTCGTTGAAAATGCCGAGCCGCTACTCGCGCAAAACGTGCCCCTGCATCTGCCGAACGGGTTGGCGCTGACCTACGGCCAGGTGCTGGCACTGGGTGGTGATTTCTATGGAATCGTCGACCGCCCGATCAATGAAGGATCGACCCCGGCTGATCGCCTTCAGCGCTTCACGGCAGCCTTCGACAGCCTCGCAGCGCTGCCCGCTTCTAAAGTTGAAGCGACGCAGATTCTCGCGATCATGCAAAAGGAGATCGACGCGGTTAAACAGGCAATCAAGGACGGTAAGCAGCCTCATGAGGCCTACGACGCGTTAGGAGATACGTTGTCGGAAGAGTGGAACAAAATCACCGGCGGCGGCAGTTTCGTCTCGGCGCTGTTTCCGCTCGGTCGCTATCTGAAACTGGCGGCAAACAACGCCGACCATTTCGGCGAATGGGCCCGACAAGCCTACATCGCCGGGCACACCGTTGCCCTGCAAAACGCCGCTGCCGCCCACGCCAGCCAAGACGAACTGCAACTGGAACGGGCCTACGCGATGAACGCTTTTGCCGATCACTACCTCACCGACCTGTTTTCCTCCGGACATTTGCGGGTGCCGCGCAAAGCCATGGCCGCCGCGGTGACGCCGAGTGACCTGGGCTCGTTGATCACCCGCTTCATGCACGACGAAGACAGCAAATTCGGCCTCAAGGTACGTAACGGACATGGCGAGCAATGGCGGGCGTTCGGTGACAAGCGCTACTTCGACGCCACGGATGCCGACAACCGCAATCAGGTGAATCAAGCGGTGCAGGATTCGGCAAACGAGGTGTATGCCGCGTATTCAAGCGGCAACGTGCCGACCACCTTCAACGCGCTGCAACGGCTGCCGGATCTGACCGCCGTGCTAGACCCGGCCAACAACTTCTCGCCACTGTTCCGCGTCGAGGGCAACAAAGTCCTGCGGCGCAAGGACGTTAACAACCTCAACGACACCGCCACCGTCGACGACTGGTGGGGCTGGAGCACTTACCTGCTGCTCAAGGACTATTACCCAACCGGCAACACGAATTAAGGAGCGATTCGATGACCCTCAAATTGAAACTGGAACTGGCCTCGGGCCAATCATTGAAAGGTGCGCCGCTGCAATTGCTGCGCGATGGCGTGGCTATCGCCCGCGCGTCGGTGGATGCTCATGGCCAGGCGACGTTCGACGTCAAGCCCGGCCCGGGAAAACTGGCGGTCAGGGTGGATCGTTCGATTCTGCCCCACAGCTGAAATGCCCGGACAAGATTGCCCCGGCGCGCCTCAGCGATTCGCCGGGTAAAGTGCGACGACTGCCGCGAAGGATCGCGGCAGATCTTTCAAGGAGAGCGAAACATGACGTTTGCCGCTGCACACCTTCCACAATTCCCCGATCACGCCAGCGACTCGATCATCCTGCGGTTATCGACGCTGGATGACGACCTGATCGTTCGTGTACCCGATGGCCAGAACACCCCGCCGAACTGGGATGTGTACCCGATCCTCGGTGACGACCCGGAAGAGCCTGAATGGCAAGGCTTGTCGGAGCAGACCGGCGTCTGGGATGACGCACTCGATGACATGGTCGGCCTGACCGGGATCGAACTGAGCATCCCCAGATTCGAACTGGAAAAGTACCTGAACAGCACCGTTGAACTGCGCTACAAGTTTGCTGATGAGGCCAGTCTGGAGCCTTCCTCCGAACCGTTGACGCTACATATAGAGACCTGAGCCGGCCGTTTTCCCGCAGACCAGGCATACCTTTCCGAAGGCATCGACCGTTCGTCGAAACTGTTATTTCTAACAGGTGCCGTGCACATCCATTCCCGGCTTCAATCGCTGAGGAGTTAACGAACCGGCTCCGTCAGCCCAACAAAATGGCTGCGTTCTGAACAGGGTTCAAATGGATGTGAAAAGGAGTTTGATCATGACTGCACAAGTCAAAGCCTTGGCGGCACCGGATCTCGAAGAAGCCGTGAATGGTGTGCTCCACGTTGGCAAACTGAAGGGAGACGCTCACAGTGTTGTGCCGCCTTTCTCCCAGGCCGCTGTTGGCGACGTGATTAACATGCACGTAAGGACCTCGACCGGTAACGAATGGCAAGGGACCCGTGTACTGACCGCAGCCGAAATGGGAAGGCCAGTGATCTTCGCCATCTCCAAAGATGTCTTTGAGAAAAAACTTGTTCCCGGTGCCAAGGCCGAATTGCATTACACCGTCACCAGATTCAACGGTAATGCTGAGTCATCCCCATTGCTGACAGTTCAACTCGAACGATAAGCAACAATCCCCCCTGCGCCTGCGCCTCTTCATGAGCCTGGCGCAGCCGTTCGCGGCTGTTGGTCAGGTGCAGGCGCATGGCCGCACCGGCGGCATCGAATCCTGACGGGCAATCGCGTCGTAGATTTCCTCGTGCTCGCGACTCAGGCGATTCATGTAGTGCTGCTGATCGTCATGGGCCAGTCGCGCCGAGTTATAGGTGACGCCCCGGAAGAGCCCGAATGGCAGGGTTTGTCGAAACCGACCGGCACTTGGGATGACGCCCTCGATGACATGCTCGGCCTGACCGGGATCGAACTGAGCATCCCCAGATTCGAACTGGAAAAGTACCTGAACAGCACCGTTGAACTGCGCTACAAGTTTGCTGATGAGGCCAGTCTGGAGCCTTCCTTCGAACCGTTGAAGCTCTACGTTGAAGCCTGAGACCAGCCAGCACCGCTCGTCGAAACTGTTAGTTTTTACAGGTGCGCCGACAGAATGACTGCTCCTAGGCTGAGACTCAATTCTCAGTCCAGGAGCTGCAATCATGAAAGTGAACTACACGCTTAAGAACCCCGTGGGCAATCGGCGGTATTTTATGTTCGAGGGGATTGTCAATTTGTCCGACATTCTGAAGTTCGCGGGTGTCGACCAGCAGTACATCGTCACCAAAAAAATCCTGTCTGTGCCCTTCGATATCGAAGAGCCCATCACCGATGTCATGCTCGAGACCGAGGTTTATAAACCTTGAAACAATCGACAACTCGAACGATAGGCAACAATCAACCCTGCGCCTGCGCCTCTTCATGCGCCTGACGCAGCCGTTCGCGGCTGTTGGTCAGGTGCAGGCGCATGGCCGCGCGGGCGGCATCGGAATCCTGACGGGCGATGGCGTCGTAGATTTCCTCGTGCTCGCGACTCAGGCGATTCATGTAGTGCTGCTGATCGTCATGAGCCAGGCGCGCCGAGTTCAGGCGAGTGCGCGGAATGATGCTGGTGCCCAGGTGGGTCATGATGTCGGTGAAGTAGCGGTTGCCGGTGGACAGCGCGATTTGCAGATGGAACTGGAAGTCCGACGCCACTGCATCGCTGGCGTGGGCCACGCTGTCATTCAGCGCATCAAGGGCCGCGCGCATCGCAGCGAGTTGCTCGGTGCTGCGACGCTGCGCGGCAAGGCCGGCGGATTCGACTTCGAGGCTGATACGCAATTCGAGAATGGCCAACACGTCACGCAGGGTGACCACGGTGGCCGGGTCGATCCGGAAACCGCTTGGGCTCGGGGTGTCGAGCACGAAGGTGCCGATGCCATGACGGGTTTCCACCTGCCCCGCCGCCTGCAAACGGGAAATCGCCTCGCGCACCACGGTGCGGCTGACGCCGTGGGCTTCCATGATCGCCGACTCGGTCGGCAACTTGTCGCCGCGCTTGAGCAGACCGTCGCGGATCTGCTCGGTCAGCACCGTCACCAGTTCCTGAGCCAGGCTGCGGCGCTTGCGAGGGAGTCGCGGGGTGTCGATCAGGTTTTCCATGGTCTGCATCTTGTCTCGAAAATTCGGCTTGTGGGCATCATAGCTCAAGCGGGTTGTACGATCACTTTCCGTTTCCACACAAATACTGTGGGAGCTGGCTTGCCAGCGATGAGGCCATACCCGTCGATGAAGATGTCGACTGAACCGACGCCATCGCTGGCAAGCCAGCTCCCACATGGGCTGTGTATCGATCAGGCAGTCACGGTTTGCTCTACCAGATGACCGCTGTCGATCCGCACATGCCGTGGGTGGAAACGCTTCAGACTGCTGCGATGGCCGACGCTGACAATGCTCAGCCCCGGTATCTGATCGATCAGCGCCTGATACAGCGTCGCTTCGTCTTCCTCATCCATCGCTGAAGTCGCCTCATCCATGTACAACCACTGCGGTGCGTAAAGGAGCGCGCGGGCGAAAGCCAGTCGTTGCTGTTCGCCCGGCGAGAGCATGCGCTGCCAGTGATTGGCCTCATCCAGCCGCGCGACCAGATGCGGCAAGCGGCAGGTTTCCAACACTTGTGCATAACGTTCCGGCGCGTAAGTGTCGCCCGGTTGTGGATAACTCAACGCCTCACGCAGGGTGCCGATCGGCAGATACGGCTTTTGCGGCAAGAACAGATAACGCGAAGCCGGCAGGCGAATGCTGCCGTGCCCGGCCGGCCACAAATGGCCCATCGCCCGCAGCAGCGTGGATTTACCACTGCCGGAACGACCGCTGAGCATCACCCGATCGCCCTGCTCCACAGTCATGTCGGCGCTGGTCAGCAGGTGACGACCGTCAGCCAGATCAAGGCCCAGGTTATGAACCTTCAGCTCATTGCCCTGATTCTGCACGTCGATGGCCGGTGCACGTTCTTCGTTGTCGGTCATGGCCTGGCGGAAACTCAGCAGACGATCACAGGTGGCGCGCCACGCGGCGAGGTCCGCATAGGCATTGATGAACCAACTGAAGTTCTCCTGCACGTTGCCGAATGCCGAGTTGATCTGCATCAGCTCACCCAGCTCGATCTTGCCGGTCAGGTAACGCGGGGCCGCGACGATGAACGGGAAGATGATTGCGATCTGGCCGTAACCCGAGGTGAAGAACGTCAGGCGCTTGGACACCCGCATGATGTCCCAGAAGTTGTGCCAGACCAGACCGAAGCGGTTGCTCAGACGACGATTCTCGTTCGGCTCGCCGTTGTACAGCGCAATGCTCTCGGCGTTCTCACGTACCCGCACCATGGAGAAACGCAGGTCGGCTTCGAAACGTTGTTGTTGATTGTTCAGGCCGATCAGGCGTCGACCGATCAGGTGCGTCAGCCAACTGCCGACCGCCGCGTACAGCAACGCACACCAGAACATGTAGCCGGGAATCTCGATGCCGAACACTTCGATGCTGCCGGAGACGCCCCACAGAATGATCGAAAACGACACCAGGCTGACCACCGTGCGGATCAGGCCCAACGCGAGATTCAAGGTGTTGGTGGTAAAGGTATTGAGATCTTCGGAAATCCGCTGGTCAGGGTTGTCGGTGTAGCCGCCCTGCTCCAGCTGGTAGTAGTTCTTGTGCCCGAGCCAGCGCTTGAAATGGTTCTCGGTGAGCCATGCCCGCCAACGGATGGTCAGCATCTGCGTCAGGTACAGGCGATACACCGCACCAAGAATCGCCACGGCCGCAATGCCGCAGAAATACAGGATCAACTGCCAGAACGCCGCCTCATCCTTCTTCTGCAGGGCGTTATAGAAATCCTTGTACCAACTGTTGATCCACACCGAGATCGCCACGCTGAACAACGTCAGCGCAATCACGGCGATCAGCAACGTCCAGGCCTTGCCCTTCTCTTCGCTGCGCCAGTAAGGCGTGATCATGGCCCACACCTTGCGAAAAAACTGCCCGCGCACAGTATCGTTGACCGCGGAATATTCAGCGTTCTGATTCATGGAAAAGGCTCGATAAAGAAAAGAACAGACACGCACCGATCATAGATGATCGGTGCGTTTTATCGCGAGGGCTGGCGATGGTCGTTCAGCGCAGGTTCAGCGACGAACCGGACGCTTCTGCAGTTTGCGCTGCAGGGTGCGGCGGTGCATGCCCAGGGCGCGGGCAGTGGCGGAGATGTTGCCTTCGTGCTCGGTCAGCACGCGCTGGATGTGCTCCCACTGCAGGCGATCCACCGACATCGGGTTTTCCGGCACCAGGCTGTCGAGGTCGGCGTGTTCGGACAGCAGCGCTGCCAGCACATCGTCGGCGTCGGCCGGTTTGCACAGATAGTTGCAGGCGCCGCGCTTGATCGCCTCGACCGCGGTGGCAATGCTCGAGTAACCGGTGAGGATCACCACGCGCATTTCCGGGTCCAGCTCCAGCAGCTTCGGCAACAACACCAGGCCGGAGTCGCCGTCCATCTTCAGGTCCAGCGCGGCATAGTCCGGCAGATCGGCCTGAGCGATGGTCAGGCCTTCTTCGGCGGAACCGGCAGTGCTGACGCGGAAACCGCGGCGGGCCATGGCACGGGCCATCACTCGGGTGAAGGTCGCGTCGTCATCGACCAGCAGCAAATGCGGCAGTTCTTCGCCTTCGACTTGGATTTCGTCACTCATGTTGCTCTCCTCGGGCGCCGTGGGGCAGGCGCAGCTCGGTGAGCGTGCCGCCTTCCTCATGACTATAGAGTTTCACTGAGCCGCCGGCGCGTGTCACGCTGGCCTTGCTCAAAAACAGGCCCAGGCCGAAACCTTTGCCCTTGGTGGTAAAAAACGGTTTGCCGATCTGCTCGGCGATGGCCAGCGGCACACCGGCGCCATGATCGCGGATGCTGATGGTCAGGTCTTCGGCGGTCCAGTCCAGAGTCACCTGAAGATTTTCCGGGCAGGCGTCGGCGGCGTTGTTCAACAGATTCAACAGGGCCTGGGTCAGATCCGGCGGCGGCGCCACACGCGGCAACGGGCCCTGGCCCAGACGCTGGAAGCGATAACTGGCTTCCGGGCGCATCAGGTGCCAACGGTTGAGCGCCTCGTCGAGCCACTCGGTGACGTCCTGCATCTCCACCGCCATCCGGCGATTGGCTTCGGCGGCGCGCACCAGTTGTTGCAAGGTCTCCTTACAGAGCTTCACCTGATCCTTCAACACCTTCAGGTCTTCCTGAAGCATCGGGTCGTGATGATCCTGCTGCATTTCGTTGAGCAACACACTCATGGTCGCCAGCGGTGTGCCCAGTTCATGGGCGGCACCGGCGGCCTGAGTCGCAACGGCCAGCAATTGCTGGTCGCGCAGGCCTTCTTCACGGCGGATCGCGCGCAACTCTTCCTGGCGGCGCAGCTCTTCAGCCATGCGCGCGGCGAAGAACGTAATCACTGCCGCCGCCAGGGCAAAGCTCAGCCACATGCCGTAGATCTGCAGGTTTTCCCGCGCGACCGGCAGGGTTTCCAGCGGATAGAAGTGCGTCAGCATTAGGGTGTACAAGGCCAACGCAATGCCCGACAGCACTACCGAATAACGCCACGGCAGCGTCACCGCAGCGATGGTCAGCGGCACCAGATAATACGAAACGAACGGGTTGGTCGAACCACCGGAGAAATACAGCAAGGCACTGTGGATAACCAGATCGCAGGCCAGTTGCAGCGCGTATTCGAGCTCGGTTACCGGCCACGAAGTGCGCAAACGCACGGCGGTGAACACACACAGCAGAATCGAACAGCCGAGGGTCATCACCAGTTGCACCCACGGCAACGGCAACAGATCCAGCCAGTAAGCCAGGCCCACGGAACCGGCCTGTGCGGCGAGCACCAGGGTGCGGATGAAAGTCAGCCGCCAGAGGTTCTGGCGAGTGGCGGAAGTCAGTTGTACGGGGGCGAGCATGAGCTCTCCTGATGAGCGCTCCAGGCGGATCGCACGGAGTATAACCAAGGCGCGGGCTCGAGAGGCGAAAGTGCGGCAAACGACCACATGGCAGAAAGTTGTGTGACAGCTATAAGGCTGCCGTCACGAGGGGTATTCGAAAAGCGAAAAAACCGGCGATCTATTTGAGATAGCCGGTTTGAAGGCTCAGTCAGTTCCCAATTCCGTAGGAATCCCTGTTAATCAACTCCTGGACCTTGTTCCAGCCTTCCTCGATCGTGCCGAACCGAAATCCTTGTTGCGTGCCATGGATAAAAACGTCGACCCATTGCTGATCATGGGGTCCATTGACAAAAAGGACATCAAAACCGCGTTGGTTTGCATCTGTTTTCGCTTCCGGTGTCATGACTATTTCCTTATAGGATGGAGTTCATCGAAGCCGATCACTCGGCCAGTTGATGGCTATCGCGAAGGGCTTAGTGATGCTCGACCAACACGTTGAACATTTCTACTGTCAGAACTAACAGGTAACGCCACCTCTCCGACGGATGGCCGTCAGCGTGATCTGTATAGAAGTTGTAACTGGGCGAACCGGATCATAAAAGCTAGAGTCTGATGGTTTCACGCAGGCCCCCGAACCATCACCTGCGCCCTCATCAAGGAGCTTTCATGCACACATTTCGCCGCAGCGCCGCCCTTCTCGCCCTGACCGTCGGCAGCATCGCCAGCCTTCCGGCCCTGGCCGCCGATGAGCTGCACTACAACCAGATTTCCCTGCGCGCCGAAGTCAGCCAGGAAGTGGCCCGCGACCTGATGATCGTGACCCTCTACACCGAAGAACAAAACACTGACCCTGCCAAACTCGCCGCCGACGTCAGCACCACCATGAACAAGGCCCTGGCCCAGGCCAAGCAGGTCAAAGACATCACCCTGCGCCAGGGCAGCCGCAACAGCTACCCGATCTACGACACCAAGGGCCAGAAAATCACCGGCTGGCGCGAACGCGCCGAACTGCGCCTGGAAAGCGCCGACTTCGCCGCCCTGTCCAAACTCACTGGCGAGTTGCTGACCGACCTGAAAATGGGCGGCATGGACTTCGCCATCGCCGACCCGACCCGCAAGGCCAGCGAAGACAAACTGCTGAA
This sequence comes from Pseudomonas sp. B40(2017), assembly GCF_002112855.1. Lineage (NCBI taxonomy): Bacteria > Pseudomonadati > Pseudomonadota > Gammaproteobacteria > Pseudomonadales > Pseudomonadaceae > Pseudomonas > Pseudomonas sp. B40(2017). The sequence goes on along the minus strand of NZ_NEIT01000005.1, from coordinate 149,390 downwards.
AGAAGCCGTCACCGCTTTCAAGGCCCGCGCCCAACTGGCCACCGACGCCCTGGGCGGCAAGGGTTACAAAATCGTCAACCTGAACCTCAACAGCAACGGCTTCCCGCAACCCTACATGCGCGCCCCGATGATGATGAAAGCCGCGGGCATGGATTCGGCGCCTGTCACGCCTGAAGTCGAAGCCGGCACCAGCCAGGTCAGCCTGACCGCTGATGGCTCGATTGAAGTGTTGATGCAGTGATTGAATGACAGCTGAATGAAAAACCGGCGATCAGTGATGATCGCCGGTTTTTTTGTGCCCGGGATTTGTGTTGTCAGCTCTGCCGTCATCGCTGGCAAGCCAGCTCCCACCAGTTCTGTGGATTTATTGAAATCGCGCACGACCCTGTGGGAGCGGGCTTGCCCGCGATGAACGATGACGCGGTCGTCAGGTTTGCGGATCAACCCGGTCCAGCGCGCGGTTCACTGCGAGCTCGGCCAGCATGATGATCTGCTGGATCCCGAGCGCCGTACTGCGCTGCGAACCGCTGAGCTCATTGGCGAAATTGCTGGCGATGGTACTGGCCGAGGCCAGGGACTCGCAGGCGTTGGCCAGCAGGCTTTCGGTGTCGACGTTGGGCGTGACCATGTACATCGTGCTCGGGCGCGGTTTGGAAGGATTGGGGCACAGGTAATAGTCGAGAGCGCGTTTGATGGCTTCGCGGTTGCGGGCGAGGTCTTCGGCGCGCATGGCTTCTTCGAGGGGCGTGGTTGATTCGAGGGGTGGGTCGGCATTGATTAACTCCTTGCTGACTTGAAGCCACCCAATGCCGTTCTCACGCGGCGAAGAGGTGGCAGCTATGTGCGGGGTGAGAAACCGGGCAAGGAGATTCCGGCCAGACCAAAGTCTGCCCGCACACAGCCGCCATAAATCAATTACAGGCAGCAAAAGCTGGCGGCAATTATGGTCGGACTGACGTTTTAATAACACTCACTTGCCAGGGTTCTCACACCCAATCACAGAGTTTTCTGCGACAACCAAAGACTAGGGATCGTGCTTCCGACGGACAACCTGAAAACCTTGTGGGAAGGATCCTGGGTTGTTGTTGAGATTTAAACAGCTTCAAAAGCTGCCCTCACCCTAGCCCTCTCCCGGAGGGAGAGGGGACTGACCGCGTTGTTTAAATGGAATACGCAGACGTGAGATACCGAGGTGAACTCGGGGTTTTAAAACGCAAACAACTCCGCTCCGGCTTTGGCTTTGGCTTTGGCTTTGGCTTTGGCTTCCACCACTCAACACGATGAGCGTTAGCTCGAGTACCGCTTTTGATCTTCGGACGACGTCGGAAGGCTGAGTGGAGGGATTTATCCGGGGGTGGGAGCGCAGCGACCGTTTGGCGAAGCCAAACACATCGAGAGGAGGTGCAGCGAAGCAAACCGTAGGCGATGCCCCCGGATGAATCCCGGAACGAAGGAACCCCGAGCCCCAGCGAGGGGCCGAACGCAGGAGCAAAGCGTTTTTGGTTACTTTTTAGGCGTTTGTAAAAAGTGACCCGCCGTCAGGGCGGAACCATAAGCAGCAGCACCCGAAGAAACGGATATGTTCACAACCTCCCCAGATATACCGAGATAGACACCTCACCTAGAAAAACGATATTTCCGCGCCCACCGAAACCCCGGCTACCCTCCTCCCCACAACTACCTCCAGTGCACCCGGGGACTCCATGGATCGATTCACCTTCAAACCACTTCTAATAACCCTGGCCCTGACCGCCATAACCCCAATCGCCAACGCAGCAACAACCCTGGTCTACTGCTCCGAAGCCAGCCCCGCAGGCTTCGACCCCAGCCAATACACCAGCGGCACCGACTTCGACGCCTCCGCCGAAACCGTCTTCAACCGCCTCACCCAATTCAAACGCGGCGGCACCGAAGTCGAACCCGGTCTGGCGACCAAATGGGACGTAAGCCCGGACGGCCTCCAGTACACCTTCCACCTGCGCCAAAACGTAAAATTCCACACCACCGATTACTTTACCCCGACCCGAACCTTCAACGCTGACGACGTCCTGTTCACCTTCCAGCGCCTGCTCGACCCGGACAACGCCTTTCGCAAGGCCTACCCCGCCGAGTCCCCGTACTTCACCGACATGGGCCTGAACACCACGATCAAATCCGTGGAAAAACTCGACGACAACACCGTGCGCTTCAACCTGAACAACGTCGACGCCGCGTTCGTGCAAAACCTCGCCATGAGCTTCGCCTCGGTGCAATCGGCCGAATACGCCGCCCAATTGCTGAAGGAAGGCAAAGCAGCAGACCTCAACCAGAAACCGGTCGGCACCGGCCCGTTCGTGTTCAAGCGCTACCAGAAGGACGCGCAGATCCGCTACGCCGCGAACAAGGACTACTGGAAACCAGAGGACGTGAAGCTCGACAACCTGGTGTTCTCGATCACCCCGGACGCCGCCGTCCGCCTGCAAAAGCTCAAGACCGGCGAATGCCAGGTCAGCGGCTACCCGCGCCCCGCCGACATCGAAGTGATGGAAAAAGACCCGAACCTGCGGGTGTTGAAGCAGCCCGGTTTCAACCTCGGCTTCCTCGCCTACAACACCACTCATCCACCGCTGGATCAGCTCAAAGTGCGCCAGGCACTGGATATGGCCATCGACAAACCGGCGATCATCAAGGCGGTTTACCAGAGTGCAGGGCAGTTGGCGCAAAACGCCTTGCCGCCAGCGCAATGGTCGTTCGATCCGAACATAAAAGACGCACCGCATGACCCTGTGAAAGCCAAAGCGCTACTCAAGGAAGCCGGGGTTGCACCGAGTACAACCATCAACCTCTGGGCCATGACCGTGCAGCGCGCCTCGAACCCGAATGCGCGGATGTCGGCACAGATGATCCAGCAGGATTGGGAGAAGATCGGTATCAAGGCCAACATCGTCAGCTATGAATGGGGCGAGTACATCAAGCGCGCCAAGAATGGCGAGCACGACGCGATGATCTACGGCTGGACCGGTGACAACGGCGACCCCGACAACTGGCTGGGCGTGCTGTACAGCTGCGCGGCAGTGAAGGGCAGCAACTACGCCAAATGGTGCGACCCGACCTACGACAAGCTGGTGCAACAGGCCAAGGTGTCAACCGATAAATCGCAACGGGTAAAACTGTATCAACAGGCGCAACTGATCCTTAAACAGCAGGTGCCGATCACGCCGATCGCCAACTCCACGGTGTTCCAGCCGCTGCGCAAGGAAGTCAGCGACTTCAAGATCAGCCCGTTCGGTCTAACCCCCTTCTATGGCGTGGGTATAAATAAGTAACACCCGGCCCCAATCCGGCGCGCACAGCGTGACCAATGCACCGTTTTGGGGCTCCATTTGCACCGTAAAAACCGCCCGCAAACGGTCAAATGCGTCAGAAGTTATACGGATGCGACATTAAGGTACGTTCGTGCCACGCTTTGACGCCGCCGAGCGCTCTGGATCTTGCATTGGGTATGGGCCCTGCATAAGTATCCGCAGGCACGACTCACGAGGTCGTACCTCACTACTAAAAAATGACAACAAATCATGAGGCCAACATGCTTAAACACGCGGTCATTCCGTTTTTAGTCGGCGCAGGCTTGTTAGCCTCCGCACCTTTCGCCACCGCTGCGACTAACCTGGTGTTCTGCTCCGAAGGCAGCCCGGCCGGTTTCGATCCAGGCCAATACACCACCGGAACCGACTTCGACGCCTCAGCCGAAACCATGTTCAACCGTCTGACCCAGTTCGAGCGTGGCGGTACCGCCGTGATTCCTGGTCTGGCGACCAAGTGGGACATCTCGGATGACGGCCTGACTTACACCTTCCACCTGCGTGAAGGCGTCAAGTTCCACACCACCCCGTATTTCAAGCCGACTCGTGAGTTCAACGCCGACGACGTGCTGTTCACCTTCAATCGCATGATTAACAAGGATGACCCGTTCCGTAAGGCGTACCCGACCGAATTCCCGTACTTCACCGACATGGGGATGGACACCAACATCACCAAGATCGATAAAGTCGACGACCACACCGTCAAGTTCACTCTGAAAGAGGTCGACGCCGCGTTCATCCAGAACATGGCCATGAGCTTCGCGTCGATCCAGTCCGCCGAGTACGCAGCCCAGCTGCTGAAAGAAGGCAAGGCTGCCGACATCAACCAGAAGCCGATCGGCACTGGTCCGTTCGTGTTCAAGAGCTACCAGAAAGACTCCAACATCCGCTACACCGGCAACAAGGAGTACTGGAAGCCTGAAGACGTGAAGATCGACAACCTGATCTTCGCCATCACCACCGACCCGTCGGTACGTATCCAGAAGCTGAAGAAGAACGAGTGCCAGGTCACCCTGTTCCCGCGTCCGGCCGACCTCGCGGCACTGAAAGCCGATCCTGCGCTGAAGATGCCTGACCAGGCCGGCTTCAACCTGGGCTACATCGCCTACAACGTGATGGACAAGGTCAAGGGCAGCAACGAGCCTAACCCGCTGGCTGACCTGCGTGTGCGCCAGGCGCTGGACATGTCGGTCAACAAGCCACAGATCATCGACTCGGTTTACCAGGGCGCGGGCCAACTGGCCGTCAACGCCATGCCACCGACCCAGTGGTCCTACGACACCACCATCAAGGACGCCAAGTACGATCCTGAGAAAGCCAAGCAGCTGCTCAAGGAAGCCGGCGTCAAGGAAGGTACCGAGATCGTCCTGTGGGCGATGCCGGTTCAGCGTCCGTACAACCCGAACGCCAAGCTGATGGCCGAAATGCTCCAGTCCGACTGGAAGAAAATCGGTCTGAACGTGAAGATTCAGAGCTACGAGTGGGGCGAGTACATCAAGCGCTCCAAGGGTGGCGAGAACCAGGGCATGCTGATTGGCTGGAGCGGTGACAATGGTGATCCGGACAACTGGCTCAACGTGCTGTTTGGTTGCGACTCCCTGAGCGGCAACAACTTCTCCAAATGGTGCGACAAGAAATTCGATGGCCTCGTGAAAGAAGCCAAGCGCACCACTGACCAGGCCAAGCGCACCGAACTCTACAAAGAGGCGCAGCACGTCCTCAAAGATGCAGTCCCTATGACACCTATCGCTCACTCGACGGTGTATCAACCCATGCGCGCCAACGTGCAGGACTTCAAGATCAGCCCTTTCGGCTTGAACTCCTTCTACGGCGTCAGCGTCAGCAAATAAAAGAGGCAGCGGCGACGTTTTCAGCGTCGCCGCTGTTTTTTTTGCCGAGAAGTAAGGAATTTGCCTACAACCTTTTCCAGCCCGTCTGACCGGGATGGTTTAGGACGTGTCGCCTTTTCCTACGAGTCTTTAGGACTCAGCGCATTTACTGCCAGACCCACGGCCCCTACCGTCGGGTTCTGACCAGTGACTGCGTGGGCTTTCGGTTTTTGCTGTTCGTTTCGGTTTGAGCTCAATGCAGCTACAACGTCCCTGGACGGGATCGCGGCGCATTGAAAAACACTAAAAAAGAGGGAGCGTCATGCGCCATACCTTGGTTTTTTCCGCATTGCTGGGCGCCGGCCTGTTGGCTGCCACGTCCGCCAGTCATGCCGCCAGCGACAGCCTGGTGTTTTGCTCCGAAGGCAGTCCGGCCGGTTTCGATACCGCGCAGTACACAACGGCGACCGATAACGACGCCGCCGAACCGCTGTACAACCGACTGGCCGAGTTCGAAAAAGGCGCGACCGGTGTAGTACCGGGCCTCGCAACCAGCTGGGATATTTCCGAGGACGGCCTCAAGTACACCTTTCACCTGCGTGAAGGGGTGAAATTTCATACAACGCCGTACTTCAAACCTACACGCGATTTCAACGCCGACGACGTGCTGTTCACGTTTAACCGCATGCTCGACCCGCAACAGCCTTTCCGTAAGGCTTATCCGACCGAGTTCCCGTATTTCAACGGGATGAGCCTCAACAAGAACATCGCCAAGGTCGAGAAGACCGGGCCGCTGACCGTGCAGTTCACGCTCAACAGCGTCGACGCCGCGTTCATCCAGAATATCGCCATGAGCTTCGCCGCCATCCTGTCCGCCGAGTACGCCGACAAGCTGCTGGCCGAAGGCAAGCCGAGCGACATCAACCAGAAGCCGATCGGCACTGGCCCGTTCGTGTTCAAGAGCTACCAGAAAGACTCGAACATTCGCTACACCGGCAACCCGCACTACTGGGATCCGAGCCGGGTGAAGCTGAAGAACCTGATTTTCGCGATCAATACCGACGCCTCGGTACGTGTGCAAAAGCTCAAGGCCGGCGAATGCCAGGTCACCCTGCACCCGCGTCCGGCCGATGTGCCGGCACTGAAGAACGACCCGAAACTGCAATTGATCGAGAAGCCGGGCTTCAACCTCGGTTATATCGCCTACAACGTGCGCCACAAGCCGTTCGACCAGCTCGAAGTGCGTCAGGCGCTGGACATGGCGGTGAATAAACAGGGCATTCTCAACGCTGTTTATCAAGGCGCCGGTCAACTGGCCGTCAACGCCATGCCGCCGACCCAATGGTCCTACGACGACACCATCAAGGACGCCGCCTACAACCCGGAGAAAGCCAAAGAGCTGCTCAAGGCTGCAGGCGTCAAGGAAGGCACCGAGATCACCCTGTGGGCGATGCCGGTACAACGTCCGTACAACCCGAACGCCAAACTGATGGCTGAGATGCTCCAGGCGGACTGGGCCAAGATCGGTCTGAAAGTGAAGATCGTCAGCTACGAATGGGGCGAGTACATCAAGCGCACCAAGAATGGCGAGCACGACGTGAGCCTGATCGGCTGGACCGGTGACAACGGGGACCCGGACAACTGGCTCGGCACGCTGTACAGCTGCGACGCCATCGGCGGCAACAACTACTCCATGTGGTGCGATCCGGCTTACGACAAGCTGATCAAACAGGCCAAGGTCGTCACCGACCGCGACCAGCGCACCGTGCTCTACAAACAGGCCCAGCAACTGCTCAAGCAGCAAGTGCCGATCACGCCTGTCGCCCACTCGACGGTCAACCAGCCGCTGAGCGCCAAAGTCGAAGGGTTCAAGGTGAGCCCGTTCGGTCGCAACGTGTTTTCGGGTGTCAGCATCGATTAAACAAAAAACCGATTAGCCGCAATGCTGAGGGGGCCGTCTACCCCCTCACGCAAGCGCTTTGCCGAAATTCGCCAATCAGGCCTTTTGCAAACGTTTGCGATGTGTGAATGAGTTCTAAACCAATAACCGGCCAACCCAAAAAAGCCGGCATAAAAAGAAAGTAAAGGAGCTTCACCCATGAAACTGAGCAATACCGCGATACTGGCCCTGGCCATCAGCAGCATCACCGCCACGGCTTATGCGGAAACCCAAAGCCAGGCGTTCACCCCGGTGACCGTCAACGAGAAGAGCGCCCAGGCTGAAGCCACCGGCTTTCTCGAAGGCTCCACAATCAGCGGCACGACCCGTAACTGGTACGCCAACGAACAACTGAAACGCGGCGGCAAGTTCACCTATCGCAAGGATGGCGTGGCCACCCCGACCGACCGCCGTATCAACTGGGTGCAAGGCACTATCGTCAAGTACAACTCGGGCTTCACCGAAGGCACCGTCGGTTTCAGCACCGAAGTGGCGGCGTACAACGCCATCGCGCTGGAGCGTGACCGCGAGAACCTGGCGGCCAACAACGGCGGCGCACCGGGCACCCGTCCAGGCGCGGGCAACAACCGTACCCTGACCCGTGAAGGCGGCGAAGCCCAGGGCCAGTGGAGCAAAGTCGGCCTGGCCAACGTCAAGGCGCGGATCTCCAACACGATCCTGACCGCCGGCCGCATGAACTTCAGCAGCCCGCAGGTCGATGTGATCGGCAACCGTCCGCTGCCATCGAGCTTCGAAGGTCTCGCGATCCACAGCGAAGAGCTGAACAACCTGTCCTTTGACCTGGCCTCGTTCGACCGCGTGTCGCCGCGTACCGAAGAAAGCCTGAGCAAATTCCGCTCCGAATACGGCGCGATCGATGCCGAAGCCGACCACGTTCACACCGGCGGTATCTCGTACCAGCCGTTCGCCAGCCTGACCACCAGCCTGTGGGGCACCCAGGCCGAAGACCTGTGGAACCAGTACTACTTCGGCGCCACTCACGTGCTGGGTGACAGCTCGGTTCTGGCCCTGACCACCGGTCTGAACTACTACAAGACCGTGGACGAAGGTAAGAAGAAACTCGGTGAAATCGACAACGACACCTACTCCCTGTCGTTCGGTCTGACCCACCAGGCGCATACCCTGACCTTCTCCTACCAGGAAGTGAACGGTAACGAGTACTTCGACTACCTGCACGAAACCAACGGTATCTACCTGGCCAACTCCCTGCTGTCGGACTTCAACGGCCCGAACGAGAAATCCTTCCAGGTGGCCTACGGTCTGAACATGGCCGAATACGGCGTGCCAGGCCTGAAGTTCAACATCTACCAGGCCCGCGGCTGGGGCATCGACGGCACTCACTACAAGGGTGGCGGCTACGATGGCGTGCAGTCGATGGACGGCGAGCACCACTATGAATACGGGATCGGTGCCGCTTATGCGGTACAGAGCGGTCCTCTGAAGGCAACCACCGTTCGCGCGACCTACACCGCGCACCGCGCCAGCGAAAACCAGGCTGACGGCAGCATCAACGAGTTCCGTCTGGTGACCACCGTTCCATTCAACATCCTGTAAAACCGCCAGCCGACGGCTGACTCAGTGACGAGTCGGCCGTTCGGCTTTTTGTCTTCAACCGATTGCAGAGGGTTCTTGATGAAAATGCTTCCCCTACGTGCAGCCATCGCGGCTGCGTTGCTGAGTGTCGCTGTCGGCGTCTCGGCCAAACCCTTGGTGGTCTGCACCGAAGCCAGTCCGGAAGGCTTCGATATAGTCCAATACACGACTGCAGTCACAGCCGATGCGGCAGCTGAAACGGTCTTCAACCGTCTGGCGGACTTCAAGCCCGGCACCACCGAAGTGATTCCGGCGCTGGCCGAATCCTGGGACATCAGCGAAGACGGCCTGACCTACACGTTCCACCTGCGCAAAGGCGTCAAGTTTCACACCACCGAATATTTCAAGCCGACCCGCGACATGAACGCCGACGACGTGGTCTGGAGTTTCCAGCGTCAGTTGGACCCGAATCATCCGTGGCACAAGCTGTCGAGCGTGGGCTTCCCGTACTTTGAAAGCATGGGCTTCAAGGAACTGCTCAAAAGCGTCGAGAAAGTCGACGACAACACCGTCAAGTTCACCCTGACTCGTCGCGAAGCGCCATTCCTGGCCGACATCGCCATGGCGTTCTCCTCGATCTACTCGGCCGAGTACGCCGATCAGTTGCTCAAGGCCAACAAGACTGGCGACCTGAACAGCAAACCGGTCGGCACCGGGCCATTCATCTTCCAGCGCTACAACAAGGATGCCCAGGTACGCTTCAAGGCCAACCCGGACTACTTCCGCGGCAAGGCCCCGGCTGAAGCCTTGATCCTGGCGATTGCCACCGACAACAACGTGCGCTTGCAGAAACTCAAGGCCAATGAGTGCCAGATCGCGCTGTATCCGAAACCGGATGACATCCCGAGCATCAAGAAAGACAGCAACCTGAAAGTCGATGAACTGGATGCGATGACTGTCTCCTACGTCGCCATGAACACCCAGCACAAGTACATCAGCGACGTGCGGGTGCGCAAAGCGATCGACATCGCCTTCGACAAGGAAGCCTACGTCAACGCCCTGTTCGGCAAAGGCAACGCGACGGTTGCGGTCAACCCGTATCCGCCAACCCTGCTGGGCTACAACCACGACCTGAAAAACCCGCCACGTGACCTCGACAAGGCCCGTGCCCTGCTCAAGGAAGCCGGAGTACCGGAAGGCACCACGTTCACCCTGTTCACCCGCAACGGTGGTGGCCCGACCAACCCGAACCCGATGCTCGGTGCGCAGATGATGCAGGCTGACCTGGCGAAAGTCGGGATCAAGATCGACATCCGCGTGATGGAATGGGGCGAAATGCTCAAACGCGCCAAGGCCGGCGAGCACGACATGGTCTCGGCCGGATGGGCGGGCGACAACGGCGACCCGGATAACTTCCTGACGCCTATGCTCAGTTGCGAAGCCGCCAAGAACGGCGAAAACTACGCGCGCTGGTGCAACGAGAAATTCCAGGCCCTGCTCGACGAAGCACGGGCTAAAGTAGATCCGGCCGAACGCGCCAGGCTGTATGAACAGGCTCAAGTGCTGTTCAATCAGGATCAGCCGTGGATCAGCATGGCCCACACCCGCATGTTCACCGCAATGCGCAACAACGTAGAGGGTTATCACATCAGCCCTCTGACAACCAATAACTTCGCCACCACCCAGGTGAAGTAGATAAGAAAACTCCCGGTTTCCCTGACCCCAGGGAAACCGGGCACGCCTAACCGGCTGATGAGGTACCACACACGATGTTTAGTTTTATTGCCCGCCGACTGGGGTTGTTGATCCCCACGTTTTTCGGCATCACCTTGCTGACTTTCGCGTTGATTCGCATGATTCCCGGCGACCCCGTGGAAGTGATGATGGGCGAACGTCGGGTCGACCCCGAAATGCACGCTCAGGCAATGGAACGCCTCGGTCTGAACAAACCGCTGTACGCCCAGTACCTGGACTACATCGGCAAACTGGCCCACGGCGACCTCGGCGAATCCCTGCGCACCCGTGAGAGCGTATGGACCGAGTTCACCTCCCTCTTCCCGGCGACCCTGGAACTGTCCATGGCCGCCCTGCTGTTCGCTGGCATCCTGGGCCTCTTGGCCGGGGTGATCGCGGCCCTCAAGCGAGGATCCCTGTTCGACCACGGGGTGATGGGCATCTCCCTCGCGGGTTACTCGATGCCGATCTTCTGGTGGGGCCTGATCCTCATCATGTTCTTCTCGGTGAGCCTGGGCTGGACCCCGGTGTCCGGGCGGATCGACCTGCTCTACGACATCGAGCCGCGCACCGGCTTCATGCTGATTGACACCCTGCTGGCCGATGACATGGGCGCGTTCCTCGATGCCCTGCACCACCTGATCCTGCCGGCCATCGTGCTGGGCACCATTCCGCTGGCGGTGATCGCGCGGATGACCCGGTCGTCGATGCTCGAAGTGCTGCGTGAAGACTACATCCGTACCGCCAGGGCCAAAGGCCTGTCGCCGTCGCGCGTGGTGTTCGTCCACGGCCTGCGCAACGCGCTGATCCCGGTACTGACCGTGGTCGGCCTGCAGGTCGGCACTCTGCTGGCCGGTGCGGTCCTGACCGAAACCATCTTCTCCTGGCCCGGCATCGGTAAATGGCTGATCGAAGCCATCGGCGCCCGGGACTACCCGGTTGTGCAAAACGGCATCCTGTTAATCGCCTGCCTGGTGATTCTGGTCAACTTCGTGGTGGATATCCTCTACGGCTTTGCCAACCCACGCATCCGTCATCAGCGCTGAGGTCAATACCCATGAGCACTCCAACTTCCTCAGTAGTCACCGCCGCCACCGCCGTGGATCAAAGTCTGCTGTACCCGTCACCGTACAAAGAGTTCTGGCAGGCTTTCGCCAAGAACAAGGGCGCCGTCGCCGGCCTGCTGTTCATGCTGCTGGTGATTTTCTGCGCGATCTTCGCGCCGTGGGTCGCCCCGCATAACCCGAGCGAGCAATACCGTGACTTCCTGCTGACGCCGCCGGCGTGGCTCGAAGGCGGTCAGATGCAATTCCTGCTCGGCACCGATGAACTGGGTCGCGACCTGCTGTCGCGTCTGATCCAGGGTTCGCGCCTGTCGCTGCTGATCGGTCTGTCGTCGGTGGTGATGTCGCTGATCCCGGGGATCCTGCTGGGTCTGTTCGCCGGTTTCTTCCCGAAAGTGGTCGGCCCGACCATCATGCGTCTGATGGACATCATGCTGGCCCTGCCATCGCTGCTGCTGGCCGTGGCGATCGTCGCCATCCTCGGCCCTGGCCTGATCAACACCGTGATCGCGATTGCCGTGGTGTCCTTGCCGTCCTACGTGCGTCTGACCCGTGCCGCCGTGATGGGTGAGCTGAACCGCGACTACGTGACCGCCGCGCGCCTGGCCGGTGCCGGTCTGCCACGCCTGATGTTCATCACCGTGCTGCCGAACTGCATGGCACCGCTGATCGTTCAGGCGACCCTGAGCTTCTCCTCGGCGATCCTCGATGCCGCCGCCCTGGGCTTCCTCGGCCTCGGCGTCCAGCCGCCAACCCCTGAGTGGGGCACCATGCTGGCTTCGGCCCGCGACTACATCGAACGCGCCTGGTGGGTGGTGAGTCTGCCTGGTTTGACCATTTTGCTCAGCGTGCTGGCAATCAACTTGATGGGCGACGGCCTGCGCGATGCGCTGGACCCGAAACTCAAGAACGCCGCCTGAGGAGATTCCCATGTCACTGTTAGAAATCAAGAATCTCAACGTTCGCTTCGGCGACAAGAACGCCACCCCGGTCGTCGACGGCCTCGACCTGAAAGTCGACAAGGGCGAAGTCCTGGCGATCGTGGGCGAGTCGGGTTCCGGCAAGTCCGTGACCATGATGGCGCTGATGGGCCTGATCGAGCACCCGGGGATCGTCACCGCCGATTCGCTGAGCTTCGACGGCAAGAACATGCTCAAGCTGAACAACCGCCAGCGTCGGCAGATCGTCGGCAAAGACCTGGCGATGGTGTTCCAGGACCCGATGACCGCGCTGAACCCAAGCTACACCGTCGGTTTCCAGATCGAAGAAGTGCTGCGCCTGCACCTGAAAATGTCCGGCAAGCAAGCGCGCAAGCGTGCGATCGAACTGCTGGAAAAAGTCGAAATCCCGGGCGCCGCCAGCCGTATGGATGCCTACCCGCATCAACTGTCCGGCGGCATGAGCCAGCGTGTGGCAATTGCCATGGCGATTGCCGGCGAGCCGAAACTGCTGATCGCCGACGAACCGACCACCGCACTCGACGTAACGATTCAGGCGCAGATCATGGACCTGCTGCTGGCGTTGCAGAAAGAGCAGAACATGGGCCTGGTGCTGATCACCCACGACCTCGCCGTGGTGGCCGAAACCGCCCAGCGCGTGTGCGTGATGTACGCCGGCCAGGCCGTTGAAGTCGGGCAGGTGCCGCAACTGTTCGACATCCCGGCCCACCCGTACAGCGAAGCGCTGCTCAAGGCGATTCCGGAACACAGCCAGGGTGCCGAGCGTCTGGCGACGCTGCCGGGAATCGTTCCCGGCCGTTATGACCGCCCGCAAGGCTGCCTGCTGTCGCCGCGCTGCCCGTACGTGCAGGACAGCTGCCGCGCGCAACGTCCGACCCTTGACCCGAAAAGCCACAGCCTCGCCCGCTGCTTCTATCCGCTGAACCAGGAGGTGGCGTAATGGCCGTCGTACTTACCGCCCGCGACCTGACCCGTCACTACGAAGTCTCCCGTGGCCTGTTCAAGGGTCACGCCACCGTGCGCGCCCTCAACGGTGTGTCGTTCGAGCTGGAAGCGGGCAAGACCCTCGCCGTCGTCGGTGAATCGGGCTGCGGCAAATCCACCCTCGCCCGCGCCCTGACCCTGATCGAGGAGCCGTCATCCGGCTCCCTGAAAATCGCAGGGCAAGAAGTGGCCGGCGCCGACAAGGCTCAGCGCAAGCAACTGCGCAAAGACGTGCAGATGGTGTTCCAGAGCCCGTACGCATCGTTGAACCCACGGCAGAAAATCGGTGATCAGCTGGCCGAGCCGCTGCTGATCAACACCAACCTGTCGGCCGCCGAACGTCGCGAGAAAGTCCAGGCGATGATGAAGCAGGTCGGCTTGCGTCCCGAGCACTACCAGCGTTATCCGCACATGTTCTCCGGCGGTCAGCGTCAGCGTATCGCGCTGGCCCGCGCCATGATGCTGCAACCGAAAGTGCTGGTGGCGGACGAACCGACCTCGGCGCTGGACGTGTCGATCCAGGCGCAGGTGCTGAACCTGTTCATGGACATGCAGCAGGAGTTCAACACCGGTTACGTGTTCATCTCGCACAACCTGGCGGTGGTGCAGCACGTGGCCGATGACGTGATGGTGATGTACCTCGGTCGCCCGGTGGAAATCGGTCCGAAGCACGACATCTATGCCCGTCCTCTGCACCCGTACACCCAGGCGCTGTTGTCGGCGACCCCGACCATCCATCCGGATCCGGACAAGCCGAAAATCAAGATCGTCGGCGAGTTGCCCAACCCGCTGAACCCGCCGCCTGGCTGCGCGTTCCACAAGCGCTGCCCATACGCCACCGCGCGTTGCAGCAGCGAAGAGCCGGCCCTGCGCCAGCTCGACACGCGTCAGGTCGCGTGCCACTACGCCGAGCAATTCCTCGACGGCGCGGCATGAGAAAACCCGCCCCGTTTCCCGGGGCGGGTTGTTGATGAGTTGACCAAACCCCTTCTGCCTCGATTGCGCATCAGTCGAGAAAGAAGGGGTTTTCTTTTGTCCGGAATCTACGTCTGGCTGTCCCCTTCATCAGGATCATCGGAGTCCGGCTCGTCGGTGGTCGAGTCGTCATCGTCGGCGCTGCCACCCTGGCCCTGATCGCCCGGCTCGGACTCGGACTTGGCCAGCATCAGCGCGCTGTGCCCCACCTGACCGCTGGAGGCCTGGGTCTCGTGATCCTCGCACTCGGCCCAGGCCGTCGCGGTGCCGAGGGACAGCATCACCACCACTTTCAACAGCAGCAAAATCCGTAGCAACCTGCTTTTCATAGCCGAGTCCATCCTGTTCCAGGTGAGAAATTCATGCTGACCTGACGCTGATTGAAATCTAGTTCCGATCCGCCGGGTTCACCAGATAGGACGCTGACCAATGCCCGGAAATGCCATGCGTGGACAGACCGCTTTCGAATAACGCTCATAACCGGATCGGCTAAGCGTCTGCACCTTGCGTGGCTCGAATGCGCGTTGCCTGATAAATCAGCGGCACTGACAGCAAGGCCAGCACGGCACTCGCCAGCCAGACACTGTGACCGCCGAACTGGCCATAGAGCTGCCCACCCAGCACCGGCGACAGCAGCGAACTCGCACTCCAGGCCATGAAAAACAGACCAAAATAGCGACCGCTTTTTCCGGTTTGCGCATGCTGCATCACCAGCACATTCAACGGTGGCATGAACAACGCCTCCCCCAGCGTCCAGATCACGGTCGAGAGGCAGGCATAAAACAAGCCGGAACCCAGCGGCAACATGCCGAGTCCGACCGCCAGCAGCACACAACCGGCGATCAATGGCCGACGCGCGCCCCAGCGTTCCCCCCAGTGCGACATGGGAATCTGCAGCGCTACCACCAGAATCGCGTTGATCGCGAACTGCCAGCCGATGGCCTCGGTGCTCAAACGGTAATAGTCGCGAAGATAGTTGCCCAAGGTGCTGTAGACCGTGTCGAACGCCATGCCAAGAAGGACGGTCGCCGCCAGCAGCCAGAGGAAGGGTTTGTCGCGATAGGGAAGGCCCGAACTCGATTGCGCCTGTGGCGCCTCGTCAGCGATCAGCACCGGCCGGCGCCAGGTCGTGCGGACAAACCAGAGCAACGCCAGCAGCGTAAGCCCGGCGCTGATGAAAAACACCCAGCGAAAATCCACCTGTGCCAGAACACCGCCCGCCACACCTGCAGCGGCCATCCCGAGGTTCCGGGCAATGCGACTCAAGGCCTGCGCCCGTGGGCGATGCGCAACCTCGCAATACTCCATGATCAGTCGCTGATGCAGGGTGCGGATCGCCCCATCGAGAGTGCCGCTGAGCAACAGCAACCCGGCCAGGAATGGCACTTGCGTGACCAGCCCCAGCAAGACCAGAACCCAAGCAGAGACAAAGAACAGCGCCGCCGTCAGTCGCGCCGTGCGGACGTGGTCACTGAGCCATCCGCCGAGCATCGAGCCGATCAGCAGACCTCCGCCATACGCCGACAGCAGCCAGCCGACCGTTTCGATCGCCAGCCCCAACTCTTGCCGCAAGTACAACGCCATGAACAGCTTGACCATGCTGCTCAGGCGATTGATGAACAGCAGCGCCGCCAGCACCCAGGCCATCAGGCTGAAATAGCCGTTGGGCCGAAGCAGATGAGCGAGCCTCCCTGTCATTCGATTGCTCCCTTGGTGATCGGACCAGACGCCTGCGCCCGACTTGAATGAGTTCGCATACTTGATCAACACGCAAAAAAAAGCCCACTGTTTTATCAGTGGGCTTTCGGGTGTCGCCAATCAGCGCTTAGTGGTGCTCACGGGTCGCACGGAATTTCACGTCCGGCCAGCGCTCTTCCATCAGGGCCAGGTTGACCCGCGTCGGCGCGAGGTAGGTCAGGTGACCGCCGCCGTCCAGTGCCAGGTTTTCCACCGCCTTGTTGGAGAATTCCTCGAGCTTCTTCTTGTCGCTGCATTCGATCCAGCGCGCGGAGTACACGGTGATCGGCTCGTAGGAGCACTCGACCTTGTATTCCTCTTTCAGGCGGCTGGCGACCACATCGAACTGCAGCACACCGACGGCGCCGAGGATGATGTCGTTGCTGCGCTCCGGGAAGAACACCTGGGTTGCGCCTTCTTCGGCCAGCTGCTGCAGGCCCTGGCGCAGTTGCTTGGATTTCAGCGGGTCGCGCAGGCGTACGCGGCGGAACAGTTCCGGGGCGAAGTGCGGGATACCGGTGAAGCCCAGGGTTTCGCCTTCGCTGAAGGTGTCGCCGATCTGGATCGTGCCGTGGTTGTGCAGACCGATGATGTCGCCGGCATACGCTTCTTCCAGCTGTTCACGCTCGGAGGAGAAGAACGTCAGGGCGTCGCCGATGCGCACGTCCTTGCCGGTACGCACGTGGCGCATCTTCATGCCTTTTTCATATTTGCCGGAGCAGATACGCATGAAGGCGATACGGTCGCGGTGTTTCGGGTCCATGTTCGCCTGGATCTTGAAGATGAAGCCCGAGAACTTCTCTTCCACCGGCTCCACGGTGCGCTCGTTGGCCACGCGCGGCAGCGGACGCGGGGCCCAGTCGACCACGGCGTCGAGCACATGGTCGACCCCGAAGTTGCCCAATGCAGTACCGAAGAACACCGGGGTCAGTTGACCGTCGAGGAACTCCTGCTGGTTGAACTCGTGGCAGGCGCCCTGCACCAGTTCCAGCTGTTCGAGGAAACGCTCGTACTCGTCGCCCAGATGCGCGCGTGCTTCGTCGGAATCGAGCTTCTCGATGATCTTGGTTTCGGTGCGTTCGTGACCGTGACCGGCGGTGTAGACAATGATGTAGTCGTCGGCCAGGTGGTACACGCCCTTGAAGTCGCGGTAGCAACCGATCGGCCAGGTGATCGGCGCGGCCTTGATCTTCAGGACGGCTTCGATTTCGTCGAGCAGTTCGATCGGGTCGCGGATGTCACGGTCGAGTTTGTTGATGAAGCTGACGATCGGCGTGTCACGCAGACGGCAGACGTCCATCAGCGCGATGGTACGTGGCTCTACACCTTTACCGCCGTCGAGAACCATCAATGCCGAGTCCACCGCGGTCAGGGTGCGGTAGGTGTCTTCGGAGAAGTCTTCGTGGCCCGGGGTGTCGAGCAGGTTGATCATGTGTTCGCGATACGGGAACTGCATGACCGACGTGGTGATCGAGATGCCCCGCTGCTTTTCCATCTCCATCCAGTCGGATGTCGCGTGGCGGTCGGATTTACGGGATTTCACCGTACCGGCCACGGCAATCGCCTTGCCCATCAGCAAGAGCTTTTCGGTGATGGTGGTTTTACCGGCATCGGGGTGGGAAATAATGGCGAAAGTGCGGCGTTTCGCGACTTCGGCGGCCTGTCTGGTCATGGGAAATCGCCTGGCGGTGATTCAAAAAAGGGCGGCGATTATAGCCCAACTCGATTCAATAACCGAACCGTTGAGCACATTAAGGGTGGCCAAATGCTGCCTCGGATGGGAACCTTTTAAAGCACGGAGACGTCCATCCCCTGTTACGACAATTCGTCAGGGGCTGAAAAATCAGCAAGTTAGCCTGACGAGGCTGCGCTCATGGCTCGCTTTCAGACCGCTTTTGCCGGGCTGAAAAAAAGCTGCTTCTCGCGAACACTGACTCCGGCAGCCAGGCATGGCATGCCACACGGAGCAGCGGTCGCCGACTAAAAAAAAGGAGTCCGCCTGTGGCTATCCGCTATGGCAAAGGGCTGATGGGAGGTGCGGTGGTGATCGCGCTCCTGGCCCTGCTGGTCCACTGGATCGGCATCAACACGATCGAACACTACCGCGACGATTTGTTGTTTTACCTGCAAGCTCATCTGATTCTCGTCCTCGCCTCAATGCTGGCCGCCCTCGTCGTGGGCCTCCCCGCCGGTATCTTCCTGAGCCGCCCGACCATGGTCGGCCGCGCTGAACGCTTCATGCAGATCTTCAACATCGGCAACACCGTGCCGCCGCTGGCCGTGCTGGCGATTGCCCTGGGGATTCTCGGCATCGGCAGCGGTCCGGCGATCTTCGCTTTGTTCCTCGCCTCGCTGTTGCCGATTGTGCGCAACACCTACGAAGGCCTGAAAAACGTCCAGGGCTCGCTGAAAGAGGCCGCTGTCGGCATCGGCATGACCCCGCGCCAGGTGCTGTGGAAAGTCGAGTTGCCCAACGCCGTGCCGATCATCGTCGGCGGTGTGCGAGTGGCTTTGGCGATCAACGTCGGCACCGCGCCGCTGGCCTTCCTGATCGGCGCCAACAGCCTCGGCAGCCTGATCTTCCCCGGCATCGCCCTGAACAATCAGCCGCAACTGCTGCTCGGCGCCGCGTGCACCGCGCTGCTGGCCCTGCTGCTCGATGGCGTGGTCACCCTCGCCAGCCGTCTCTGGCTGGAACGCGGTTTGCGCCCGTCTTGAGGCTTTGCGAAGGAATTTTTATGAAAAGACTTAGTTTGATTCTGGGCTGCGTGCTGCTCTTCGCAGGGATCGCCCAAGCCGCCGACAAACCGGTGATTCGCCTCGGCGCCCGAGTATTTACCGAGCAGACCCTGCTCGCGGAAATCACCGCGCAATACCTGCGCAGCAAAGGCTACGACGCGCAGATCACCGGTGGCCTGGGCAGTAACCTGGCCCGCAGCGCCCACGAAACCGGACAACTGGACATGCTCTGGGAGTACACCGGCGTGTCGCTGGTGGCCTACAACCATGTCACCGAGAAACTCGACAGCGCACAGTCCTACGCCCGGGTGAAAGAACTCGACGCGAAAAAAGGCCTGGTCTGGCTGACACCGTCGAAATTCAGCAACACCTACGCCCTCGCCCTGCCGAAGACCGTGGCCGAGGAATATCCGCAGATCCACACCATCAGCCAGTTGAACGAAGTGCTGCGCGCTGAAGCCAAAACAAATCATCTGGTGGCGCTGGACACCGAGTTCGCCAACCGCTCCGACGGTCTGGACGGCATGGTCAAGCTCTACGACATGAACCTGACCCGCAAGAACATCCGGCAGATGGACGCGGGGCTGGTCTACACCGCGCTGCGTAACGGTCAGGTGTTTGCCGGTCTGGTCTACACCACCGACGGTCGCCTCAACGCCTTCGGCCTGAAGCTTTTGGAAGACGACAAGCATTACTTCCCGGACTACACCGCCGCGCCGGTCGTGCGTCAGGCCTACCTCGACGCCCACCCGCAACTGGCGGAGCAACTCAAGCCGCTGGCCGAGCTGTTCGACGACGAAACCATGCGCCAGCTCAACGCGCGGGTCGATGTCGATCACGAGAGCCCGTCGAAAGTCGCTGCCGACTTCCTGCGCCAGCATCCACTGAACTAAAGGAGGAAAAGCCATGGAATTCCTGAACGCCTTTTCCCACCTCGACTGGCAGCAGGTGATGCACCTGACCTGGCAGCACATCACCCTGGTCGGCATTGCCGTCAGCCTGGCAATCCTCATCGGCGTGCCGCTGGGCATCCTGATGACACGTTTCCCGAGCCTCGCTGGCCCCTTGCAGGCCAGCGCCACGGTGCTGCTGACCGTGCCGTCGATTGCCCTGTTCGGCCTGCTGCTGCCGTTCTACTCGAAATTCGGCCAGGGCCTCGGCCCGATGCCGGCGATCACCGCCGTGTTCCTTTATTCACTGCTGCCGATCATGCGCAACACCTACCTTGCCCTGACCGGCGTCGAGCCGGGCATTCGCGAAGCCGCTCGCGGCATCGGCATGACCTTCGGCCAACGCCTGCGCATGGTCGAGTTGCCGATCGCCGTGCCGGTGATCCTCGCCGGCGTGCGCACCGCCGTGGTGATGAACATCGGCGTGATGACCATCGCCGCGACCATTGGCGCCGGCGGCCTCGGTGTGCTGATCCTCGCTTCCATCAGCCGCAGTGACATGTCGATGCTCATCGTCGGCGCGCTGCTGGTCAGTCTTCTGGCGATCTTCGCCGACCTCATTTTGCAGTGGCTGCAACGTTCGCTGACTCCAAAAGGACTCCTCAAATGATCGAACTTCAAAACCTCAGCAAGACCTTCCAAAGCAACGGCAAAGATGTGAAAGCCGTGGACTCGGTAAGCCTGACCGTCAATGAAGGCGAAATCTGTGTGTTCCTCGGGCCATCGGGCTGCGGCAAAAGCACCACGCTGAAAATGATCAACCGCCTGATCAAACCGACCTCGGGCAAGATCCTGATCAACGGCGAAGACACCACCGACCTCGACGAGGTGACGTTGCGCCGCAACATCGGCTACGTGATCCAGCAGATCGGTCTGTTCCCGAACATGACTATCGAAGAGAACATTGTCGTCGTGCCTAAACTGCTCGGCTGGGACAAACAGAAGTGCCACGACCGCGCCCGCGAACTGATGAGCATGATCAAGCTTGAGCCCAAGCAGTATCTGCATCGTTACCCGCGTGAGCTGTCCGGCGGCCAGCAGCAACGGATCGGCGTGATCCGTGCGCTGGCGGCGGATGCACCGTTGTTGCTGATGGACGAACCGTTCGGCGCGGTGGACCCGATCAACCGCGAGATGATCCAGAACGAGTTCTTCGAGATGCAACGCGCACTGAACAAGACCGTGATCATGGTCAGCCATGACATCGACGAAGCGATCAAGCTCGGCGACAAGATCGCGATCTTCCGCGCCGGCAAGCTGTTGCAGATCGACCATCCGGACACCCTGCTCGCCCACCCGGCGGATGATTTCGTCAGCAACTTCGTCGGTCAGGACAGCACCCTCAAACGTCTGCTGCTGGTGAAAGCCGAAGACGCGGCGGACAACGCGCCGTCGGTCAGCCCGGAAACCCCGGTGGCCGACGCGCTGGAGTTGATGGACGAACATGACCGTCGCTATGTCGTCGTCACTGACGCTGAGAACAAGGCACTGGGGTATGTGCGCCGTCGTGACCTGCATCGTCAGACCGGCACCTGTGCGCAGTTCCTGCGCGAGTTCAACGCCACGGCTGCCTACGACGAGCATTTGCGCATCCTGTTGTCGCGCATGTACGAGTTCAATCGCTCATGGCTGCCGGTGATGGATGCCGAGCGTGTGTTCCTCGGCGAGGTTACGCAAGAGTCGATTGCGGCGTACCTGAGTTCCGGTCGATCGCGCGGAATGAAGACCAATATTGTGTCGCCAGCCGAGGCGGTGGCCTGATCAAACGCAAAAGGGCTGTTCGACAGCCCTTTTTTTCGACTACCGGAACCTGAGAGCCGTGATTTTTTTGCCGACGATTAGCCGGCAAGAAATATCAACACGCCAGAGGGCTCAACCCGGCCGACGATGTCAGCGTTAACCCGCAACTTCCCCCTCACCTCCCCTTCTCGCCGCCAACGTCGCCGATGTTGAAGTGATCGTACTTATCTGAGACTTGGCACACATCACCGTCGAACGTGCAGGTATTTTTAACACCTGAAAATTATTGCGGAACATCTGCCCGTCATCTCGGTCGGGTACAAAGAGTGATATCCGCGACGTACGTCAGAAGCGTGCAAAAACGCGACATTTTTAGTTGATCTCAGGCCCCTCACGCCCTAAAGTTCGCGCCGAACGTCCATGCTGGAAACGATCCATCCGGCTCAAGTACTGACGACGAGACAGCAAGGCCAAGGGAAAGAAAGCTTCATTTCCCATGGCCTTTTTGCTTTCGGCGACATGCCTTGGGAAGTAGGCGAACCAAAGTGGGGATACGGAGGACGTTCAGGAGGGTGTGTCATCAATGAATTCACGAGTGCGCCGGGCATGCTTTTGCGCAGGGCAAGGCGCGAGGCCCGCAGTTTGGTTGTTCCAAATAAGGGACGAGCAACGCAGCCCTGCGCAAAAGCAGGCCCGGCCCTTCGGGTTGTGCCTGAGCGCGCGCCATGCTGCGTTGCAGGCCTTGCGAAGGGAGCAACCATTAGCTGCGGCCTGCGCCTTGCCTGGCACGCGCTCAGGCACAACGCACTCGCGAATTCATTGATGACACACCCTCGCACCCATTGATTAACTTTGTTTGCCAGTAGGAGAGTTCCCAGCATGTCGATCCAGGTCGAAGACTATTTCGCGCGCGAAACCTTTCAGAAAATGAAGGCGTTCGCCGACAAACAGGAAACCCCGTTCGTGGTGATCGACACCGCGATGATCGCCCAGGCCTATGACGACCTGCGCGCCGGTTTCGAATTCGCCAAGGTCTACTACGCGGTCAAGGCCAACCCGGCCGTCGAGATCATCGATCTGCTCAAAGAGAAAGGTTCGAGCTTCGACATCGCCTCGATCTATGAGCTGGACAAAGTGCTGAGCCGTGGCGTCAGCCCGGACCAGATCAGCTACGGCAACACCATCAAGAAGTCCAAGGACATTCGCTACTTCTATGAGAAGGGCGTGCGCCTGTTCGCCACCGACTCGGAAGCCGACCTGCGCAACATCGCCAAGGCCGCACCGGGCGCCAAAGTCTATGTGCGCATCCTGACCGAAGGCTCGACCACCGCCGACTGGCCACTGTCGCGCAAATTCGGCTGCCAGACCGACATGGCCATGGACCTGCTGATCCTCGCCCGCGACCTGGGCCTGGTGCCTTACGGCATCTCGTTCCACGTCGGTTCGCAACAGCGTGACATCAGCGTCTGGGACGCCGCCATCGCCAAGGTCAAAGTGATCTTCGAGCGCCTGAAGGAAGAAGACGGCATCCATCTGAAGCTGATCAACATGGGCGGTGGCTTCCCGGCCAACTACATCACCCGCACCAACAGCCTGGAAACCTATGCCGAAGAAATCATCCGCTTCCTCAAGGAAGACTTCGGTGATGACCTGCCGGAAATCATTCTGGAGCCGGGCCGTTCGCTGATCGCCAACGCTGGCATCCTGGTCAGCGAAGTGGTGCTGGTCGCGCGTAAATCCCGCACCGCCGTCGAGCGTTGGGTGTATACCGATGTGGGCAAGTTCTCCGGCCTGATCGAAACCATGGACGAAGCGATCAAGTTCCCGATCTGGACCGAGAAGAAAGGCGAAATGGAAGAAGTCGTGATCGCCGGCCCGACCTGCGACAGCGCCGACATCATGTACGAGAACTACAAGTACGGTCTGCCGCTGAACCTGGCGATCGGTGATCGCCTGTACTGGCTGTCGACCGGTGCGTACACCACCAGTTACAGCGCGGTAGAGTTCAACGGCTTCCCGCCGCTGAAATCGTTTTACGTGTAAGCGATGCTGGCGTAATGCAAAAAGCCCATGACGTGTCATGGGCTTTTTTGTAGCTGCGATTCAGGTGTCCTGTAACTCGGCGCAACGGTGAGTGTAGGCCTGCGCCAGCGCCTGGATTCTCGGATCGGTTGCGCTCGCCAGCGTCTGGCTGGCCACGCGCAGAAAATTCAGGTTGCCGCCGGCCAGCGCTTTCTCCAGCCAGACCAGCGCATCATCGACGCGCCCCTCAGCCGCCAGCACCGCCGCATAACTGAACTGCCCACGAAAGTCTCCGCCTTCGGCCGAACGTCGATACCAGTCACGGGCCGCTGCCGGATTCGCCGGGCACACTTGCCCCTCTTCCAGATAACGCCCGAGCAGGTTCATTGACTTGGCATGCCCGGACTCTGCCGCGCGTTGATACAGCGCCATGGCCTGAAGATGATCGACCGCGACACCGCGCCCGGTTGCCAGCAGGTTGGCGAGGTTGTACATCGCCCAATCCAGCCCGGCATCCGCTGCAACACGATATTGCTGGGCGGCAATCGCTGCGTCGGCCACACAACCCCATCCGTGCTCATGGCAGCGACCGAGCATGTTACGCGCCATCAGATGACCTTGCTCTGCGGCGATTTCAAACCAGCGCAAGGCCAGCGGCTGATCCTGAGCAATCCCGTGACCATCGAGCAGGATCTGCCCAAGCAGCGCCTGCGCTTCCAGCACGCCCTCACCCGCCGCGATCAGAATCGCCTGAGCCGCGCGGGCAGGGCTTTCTTCGAGCATGGCCGTGAGGCGTTCGCCGTCGAGGACTTCCTCGCGGCGCAACCGAAAGTCCGCCACTTATACCTCGACCCAGCGACGCAGCAGGTTGTGATAGGTGCCGGTGAGGCGGATCAGCGAAGGGTGATCGGGCATGTCCTGGGTAAGCTGCTGGATCGCACCGTCCATCTCGAACAGCAACGCGCGTTGGCTGTCTTCGCGCACCAGGCTTTGAGTCCAGAAGAACGAGGCATAGCGCGCACCGCGAGTCACCGCGTTGACCTTGTGCAGGCTGGTGCCGGGGTACAGCACCATATCGCCAGCGGGCAGTTTTACCCGCTGGGTGCCGAAGGTGTCCTGGATTTCCAGTTCGCCGCCGTCGTAGTCCTCGGGTTCGCTGAAGAACAGCGTGGCCGACAGATCAGTGCGTACCCGTTCGATGCTGCCCTTGGGCTGGCGCACCGCGTTGTCGATATGGAAATCGAAACTGCCACCCGCCGTGTAGCAGTTGAGTAACGGCGGGAATACCTTGTGAGGTAAAGCGGCGGACATGAACAACGGATTTTTCCACAGCCGTTCGAGCATCGCCGCGCCGATTTCCTTCGCCAGCGGATGGCCTTCGGGCAGTTGCAGATTGTGCTTGGCCTTGGCCGATTGATAGCCGGCGGTGATCTTGCCATCGGCCCAGTCGGCCTGCTCCAGCGCCTCGCGAATGCGCTGCACTTCGTCTTTCTCGAACAGTGCGGGAATGTGCAGGAGCATGGCGACGTCACCAGATGGCAAAAGGATGCCAATGGTATTGATTCTTATTGACTGTGTAAAACCCGCTAGACGAATGAACTGGTAAAAACCGTAAGGTTAAATTGTAAAGAATGTAAATTTGTCGCGAATAGTAATGTTTCGCAATTGATACGAATACCTGTTTACCCTATATTCCGCCGCCTCAAATCCTTGGGGAGGGGAATAAAAATGGCACGTCAACCAGCACAAGTACCGGTCAGTTCACCACGTCTGCTCGCTTCCGCCATCGGCGTGGCGATCACCGCCGGCTCCGCAGGCCACATGGTGTTCGCCGCCGAAAAAACCGACAGCAAAGCCACCGGCAATGCCATCGCCCTGGACGCCACCGCCATCACCGGCGAAGCCCAGGACTCGACCTCCTACCAGGTCGAGAAAGCCTCCTCGCCCAAGTACACCGCGCCGCTGGTCGACACGCCGCGCTCGGTCACCGTTATCCCGCAACAAGTGCTGAAAGACACCGGCGCCCTGAACATGCAGGACGCGCTGCGCACCGTGCCGGGCATCACTTTCGGTGCCGGTGAAGGCGGCAACCCGCAGGGCGACCGTCCGTTCATCCGTGGTTTCGACGCCCAGGGTGACACCTACCTCGACGGCGTGCGCGATACCGGCTCCCAGAGCCGCGAAATCTTCGCCGTGGAAAACATCGAAGTCAGCAAGGGCCCGAACTCCGCCATCGGCGGTCGTGGCGCGGCGGGCGGCAGCATCAACCTGGTGAGCAAGAAAGCCCACTTGGGCAACTCGTTCGACGGTGGCTTCACCTGGGGCTCCGATCAGACCCAGCGCTACACGATGGATGGCAACTACCAGTTCAGCGACACCGCTGCCGGCCGTCTGAACCTGATGAGCCACGAGAGCAACGTCGCCGGCCGCGACAAGGTCGACTACGACCGCTGGGGCATCGCGCCATCCCTGGCCTTCGGCCTGGGCACCGACACCCGCGTCAACCTCGATTACTACCATCTCGAAAGCAACGACACGCCGGATTCGGGCATCCCTTACACCATTCCGGCCGGCGGCTCGGCGGCGCGCACCAAGTCCAACCCGGACAAGCCGTACGCCGGCGGCGATCACAGCAATTTCTACGGTCTGGACCGCGACTTCCGCAAGGGCCGCACCGACACCGCGACCTTCGCCATCGAGCATGACCTGAGCGACTCGCTGACGATCAAGAACACCCTGCGTCACGGCACCAGCATGCAGGATTACATCCTGACCCAGCCGGACGACAGCAAGGGCAACGTCAACAACGGCAGCGTCTGGCGTCGTGCGAACACTCGCGTGAGCAACACCGAGACCACCACCAACCAGACCGACCTGTTCGGCAACTTCTACGTTGCCGGCTTCAAGAACAGCTTCTCCACCGGTGTCGAGTACACCCGTGAGGAAAGCAGCAAATCCTCGTACAACGTCAACACCGACACCACGCCGCGCACCTCGGCCGTGACCACCAACTGCAATCCGGGCCTGATCGGCGCTGCCAGCGGCTACAACTGCACCTCGCTGTCGAACCCGAACCCGAACGATCCGTGGAACGGCGCAATCTCGCGCAACTACGCCGGCACCGACACCCAGTCCGATACCTACGCGCTGTATGCGTTCGACACCCTAGAGCTGTCCGAGCAATGGCTGGTGAACATGGGCCTGCGTTACGACCACTTCGAAACCGGCTACAAGACTTACAACAACGCTGGCCGCACCACCTCCAAGGGTGCTGACACCAGCGAGTTCGTCACCGGTCAGTTCGGCATCGTCTACAAACCGGCAGAGAACGGCAGCATCTATGCGTCCTACGCCACCTCCGCCACTCCGCCGGGCAACACCCTGGGTGAAGGTCAGGAAGGCAACCCGCTGGGCGGCACGCCGGATCGCAATGGCAACCTGCTCAAGAGCGATATGGAGCCGGAAACCACCAAGAACTACGAAATCGGTACCAAGTGGGATCTGCTGAACGATCGCCTGTCGCTGACCGCCGACATCTTCCGCACCGAGAAAGAAAACGCGCGTGTCCAGGTCGATACCACCTCGTACGAGAACGCCGGCAAGACCCGCGTTCAAGGTATCGAGTTGTCCGCCAGCGGCAAGATCACCGACAAGTGGCAAGTGTTCGCCGGTTACGCCTACATGGACAGCGAGCAAGTGGACGGTGGTGACCTGCCGGCCAACAAGGCCAACAACGGTAACGAGCTGCCCAACACGCCGAAAAACAGCGCCAGCCTGTGGACCACTTACCAGGTCACGCCGAAGCTGACCATCGGTGGCGGTGCGTTCTACGTGGATGACGTGTTCGGCAGCGTGGCCAACACCACCATGGTCGATTCCTACGTTCGCTACGACGCGATGGCGGCGTACAAGCTGAGCAAGAACGTCGACCTGCAACTGAACGTGCAGAACCTGACCAACGAAACCTACTACGACAAGGCCTTCTCGACTCACTTCGCCAACCAGGCGGCGGGCCGTACGGCATTGCTGAGCACCAACTTCCACTTCTGATCGAAGCGGGAAGTACCGAGCCCCGTTCATTCATTTGAGCGGGGCTTTTGTGCGTAATAAAGAACGTTTCTCGATAAGCCACGGCATAATGCACGCCGTGAACACAACCTCCGAACGGACAAGGCAAGCAACGTGTTGAAGAAAACCCTGTTCCAGTTGCACTGGTTTTTTGGCATCACTGCCGGGCTGGTGCTGGCCCTGATGGGCATCACCGGCGCTGCCTATTCGTTTCAGGACGAAATTCTCAAAGCCCTCAACCCTTCGGTGTTGCAGGTCGAGAAGCAGGTCGCCGGCGTGCTGCCGCCCGCCGATCTGGTGGCGCACATCGAAGCGGCCTCGGGCAAGAAAGTCTCGATGCTCTCGGTCGAAACCGAAAGCGGCAGCGCCGGACGCGTCTGGTTCACCCCGCCCAAAGGCGAGCGCCGGGGCGAGATGCGCTACTTCGATCCCTACACCGCCGAGTTCAAGGGCGATGCCACGGGCCAGGACTTCTTCGGCCTGATGCTGCAACTGCACCGGTTCCTCGCCATGGGCGATACCGGTCGCAACATCACCGGCGCCTGCACCCTGATGCTGCTGTTCTTCTGCCTGTCCGGCCTGTACCTGCGCTGGCCGCGCCAGTGGCAAAGCTGGCGCGTGTGGCTGACCCTCGACTGGAAGAAAAAGGGCCGCAGCTTCAACTGGGATCTGCACTCGGTGTTCGGCACCTGGTGCATGCTGGTTTACCTGCTGCTGGCACTGACCGGACTGTCCTGGTCCTACGAGTGGTACAACAAGGGCCTGACCCGACTGCTTTCCGATGCACCGCAAAACGAGCGCGTGCGCGGCGGTCGTGGCCCGGCCCCTGAAGGTCCGGCGCCGACTGCCGATTACGCCGCCATGTGGCTCAGCATCTACAGCACCGCCGGCCCGGGCCTCGCCGCCTACAACATCCGCATGCCGCCAGTGGCCGGTCAACCGGCGACCGTGTTCTACCTGCTCGACAGCTCGCCCCATGAGCGCGCGCTGAACCAGATCACCCTCGACCCGGCCACCGGCGTGGTCAAGCGCGTCGACCGCTACGCCGACAAAAGCTTCAAGGCGCAATTGCTGACCAGCATTTACGCGCTGCACGTCGGCAGTTATTTCGGTCTGGTCGGGCGGATCATCGTCACCGTCGCGGCCGTCTTGATGCCGCTGTTCTTCATCACCGGCTGGCTGTTGTACCTGGATCGCCGGCGCAAGAAAAAGCAGATCAAGGATGCCCGCAAAGGCCTCGACCAACCGGCCGGCGATACACCGGCGTGGCTGATCGGTTTCGCCAGCCAGAGCGGTTTTGCCGAGCAACTGGCGTGGCAGACCGCCGGGCAATTGCAGGCCGCCGGATTGCCGGTGAAGGTGCAGCCGCTGGCGAATGTCAGCGAGCAGGATCTGCGCGAATCGAACAACGCGCTGTTCGTGGTCAGTACCTTCGGCGACGGCGAAGCGCCGGACAGCGCGCGCGGTTTCGAACGCAAAGTGCTGAACAACGCCTCGACCCTCGACAGCCTCAACTACGCCGTACTCGGCCTCGGCGATCGGCAGTATCAACACTTCTGCGGTTTTGCCCGACGCTTGCATCATTGGCTCGGCGAACACGGCGGCAAGACCCTGTTCGCCCCGGTCGAAGTCGACAGCGGCGACCCTTACGCCCTGCGTCACTGGCAGACCCAGCTCGGCCTGCTCACCGGGCAAGCACCGGTCGACACCTGGCAGGCACCGAGCTACGAGAACTGGACACTGGTGCGCCGCGAGCTGATGAACCCGGACAGCGCCGGCGCACCGGTCTATCTGCTCGGTCTGACCGCACCGACCTCCCGCAGCTGGCTGGCCGGCGATCTGGTGGAAGTGCTGCCGCGTAATTGCCCGTGGGCAATCGAGCATTTCCTCGACGGCCTCGGCATCCGTGGCGAAACCAGCGTCAAGGTCAACGGCCTGCAAGAGTCGCTGGAAGTGGCCCTCGCCAGCCGCCAATTGCCCGAGCACCGCGCCCATCTGGTGGGCCTGCACGCTCAGGCGCTGGTCGATGCGATGGTGCCGTTGGCGATGCGCGAATACTCGATCGCCTCGATTGCCGCCGATGGCGTACTGGAGCTGATCGTGCGTCAGGAACAGCATGCCGATGGCAGCCTCGGCATCGGCTCCGGCTGGCTGACCGAGCATGCGCAGATCGGCGGCAGCATCAGCCTGCGGGTCCGCCGCAACAGCGGTTTCCACCTGCCGAACGCTCCGGTGCCGATGATCCTGCTGGGCAACGGCACCGGCCTCGCCGGGCTACGCAGCTTGCTCAAGGCGCGGATCGCCGACAACCAACAACGTCACTGGCTGCTGTTTGGCGAGCGCAATCGCGAGCACGATTTCCTCTGTCGCGCGGAGCTGGAAGAGTGGTTGATCAATGGCGATCTGGAACGCCTCGATCTGGCGTTCTCGCGAGATCAGGCCGAGAAGATGTACGTGCAGGATCGCCTGCGCGAATCGGCCGGCGAGCTGAAGAAATGGCTGGCGGACGGTGCAGTGATCTACATCTGCGGCAGCCTTCAAGGCATGGCTTCGGGGGTGGATCAGGTGCTCAATGAAGTGCTGGGCGCCGCCGAAGTCGAACGCCTGATCGAACAGGGTCGTTATCGTCGCGACGTTTACTAACACCACCCTCTCTGTAGGAGCGAGCCTGCTCGCGATATCGGTTTTACATTCAACACATTAGTTGTCTGTGACACCGTCATCGCGAGCAGGCTCGCTCCCACCGTGTGTTTCGCGGTGATCTCAGGTCGGCTTCAGCTTCTGCTCAAACACCGCCACCCCCTCCAGATCCCGCAACACCACGCTCATCTCCCCGCTCTGCCCCTCGATGTTCACCTCGCCGAAAAACTGAAACCCGGCAAACGGTGAAGCGTTTTGCGTCGGGGGCGCTTTCTGAAACACCACTTGCGGGCCGAAGGTCTTGTCCAGCGGATTGGGGCCGAAACTGCCGGCGTTCAACGGCCCTGCGACAAACTCCCAGAACGGTTCGAAATCCTGGAACGCCGCGCGATCAGGGTGATAGTGATGCGCCGCGCAGTAATGCACGTCCGCCGTCAGGAACACGAAATTGCGCACCTGATGTGCCCGCAGGAACCCGAGCAATTCGGCCACTTCCAGTTCGCGCCCCTGGGCCGGACCGGGATCGCCGTTGGCCACCGCTTCCCAGCGCGCAACACCGGGACTGACTTCGCCGTCGGGCACGCCGAGACCGATCGGCATGTCGGCGGCAATCACTTTCCACTGGGCTTTCGAGGCCTTCAATCCACGCTTGAGCCAGTTCAGTTGCTCGCGTCCGAGGAACGGTTTTTCCGCCCCGAGATTGTCGTCGTTGGCGCCGCGATAACTGCGCATGTCGAGCACAAACACATCGAGCATCGGCCCGTAACTGAGCTTGCGATAAATCCGCCCGCCGCCATCGGCCGCCTGCAAACGCATCGGCGCATATTCGA
The DNA here is from genome assembly GCF_002112855.1 of Pseudomonas sp. B40(2017). Classification (NCBI taxonomy): domain Bacteria; kingdom Pseudomonadati; phylum Pseudomonadota; class Gammaproteobacteria; order Pseudomonadales; family Pseudomonadaceae; genus Pseudomonas; species Pseudomonas sp. B40(2017). Next base: position 118,285 of record NZ_NEIT01000005.1, on the reverse strand, counting down.
GCCAGGCCTGACGTGCGCGGCCGACCAGGGTGTGGATATTTTTTTCCTGATAACGATCGTCGAGCTGCTTGCCCGGCGACCAGTTGTTGACCACTTCATGGTCGTCCCACTGCCAGATCTGCGGCACTTCGGCGTTGAAGCGACGGACGTTTTCGTCCATCAGGTTGTAGCGGTAATTGCCGCGATAATCGTCGAGGGTCTGGGCGACCTTGCTCTTGGCTTCCGTGGTGAGGTTGCGCCAGATCCGGCCACCCTCGGTGGTCAGCTGCGCCGGCACCGGGCCGTCGGCGTAGATGGTGTCGCCGCTGTGGATAAAGAAGTCCGGCAGGCGCATGCGCATGGCTTCATAGATGCGCATGCCGCCGATATCGGGGTTGATGCCGAAGCCCTGGCCGACGGTGTCGCCGCTCCACACGAAGCGGATATTGCGCCGCGCCGTCGGTGCGCTGCGCAAGTGGCCGAGCCAGGGTTCGCTGGCGACGCCAGTGCGGGCGTCCTTGAAATACACGCGGTAGAAAATCGCCTGATCAGCGGGCAACCCGGTGAGTTCGACGCGGGCGGTGAAATCGCTGCGGGCATCGGCCAGCGCCGAGACGACTCGGCGCGGATGACGGAACTGGCTGCGGGTGTCCCACTCCACCACCATCTGCGCCGGGCGGTCGGCGCGGCTCCAGATCATCGCGCGGTCGCTCTGAAGGTCGCCGGATTGCACGCCGTCAGTCAGTTGCGGTCGATCCTTGACCGACGCGATCACGGCCGGCGCCAGCCCCGGCATCAGCAGTCCGGCGCCGACGGCTTGCATCACGCGCCGGCGACCGGGATTGAAATCGCTCATGGTGTTCTCCCTGAAAAAAGGAAAACTTAAGCACTGCTAGATGAAAAGGGTGTGACACCTCACGCCTTCGCGGGCTCCAGCGCCAGTTCCACGGCTTCCGGTCGTTTGACCAGCGCATACACCACCGCCGTCAGCAGACTGCCCGCGACAATCGCCAGCAGGTACAACAGCGCATGGTTGATCGCATTCGGAATCGCCAGCACGAACAGGCCACCGTGGGGCGCCATCAGTTTGCAGCCGAAGTACATCGACAGCGCACCGGTCAGTGCACCGCCGGCAATGCTCGCCGGGATCACCCGCAACGGGTCTTTCGCGGCAAACGGAATCGCCCCTTCGGAGATGAAGCACAACCCGAGCACCAGCGCCGCTTTACCGGCCTCGCGTTCGGTCTGGGCAAACTTGCGTCGGGCGATGAAGGTGGCGATACCCAGACCGATCGGCGGCACCATGCCGGCGGCCATGGTCGCGGCCATCGGTGCATAACTCTGCGAGGCCAGCAGCCCCACCGAGAACGCATACGCGGCCTTGTTGATCGGCCCGCCGAGGTCGACGCACATCATGCCGCCCAGCAGCACACCGAGCAGGATCGCGTTGGTGGTGCCCATGCTGTCGAGGAAATGCGTCAGCGCCGCAAGCATCCCGGCCACCGGTTTGCCGACCACGTAAATCATCACCAGTCCGGTGAACAGACTGGCGAACAACGGGATGATCAGAATCGGTTTCAGCGCTTCGAGACTTTGCGGCAGCGCCACATAGCGACTGATTGCTTTGGCGGCATAGCCTGCGATAAACCCGGCAACGATCCCGCCGATGAATCCGGCGCCCAGGGTGCTCGCCAGCAAACCGCCGATCATCCCCGGCGCGAGTCCGGGACGGTCGGCAATCGACCAGGCGATGTAACCGGCCAGCAGCGGCACCATCAATTTGAACGCGGTCTCGCCACCGATCTGCATCAGCGCCGCCGCCAGCGTCCCCTCTTCCTTGAACGCGGTGATGCCGAACACGAACGACAAGGCGATCATCAGCCCGCCCGCCACCACCATCGGCAGCATGAACGACACACCGGTCAGCAGGTGTTTGTAGACGCCGCTTTTCTCCTGCTTGGCCGGCGCCTTGCCGTCGCCGGCAGCGTTTTCAACGACACCTTCGGCCAGGGCTTTTTTCAGCGTGGCTTCGGATTGCTTCAACGCAATGCCGGTGCCGCAGCGGTAGATTTTCTTGCCGGCGAAACGCTCGGTGGCGACTTCAATGTCAGCCGCCAGCAGCACTACGTCAGCCTCGGCAATCGCTGCCGCGCTCAGCGGATTTCGCGCGCCGACCGAGCCCTGGGTTTCGACTTGCAGGTCGTAGCCCAGACGCTTGGCGGCTTGCTGCAAGGCTTCGGCGGCCATGAATGTATGAGCGACGCCGGTCGGGCATGCAGTGACCGCGACCAGACGCGGCGCTTGCGCGCTGGCAACCACGGGCGGCGTTTCGTCAGCGACGTAAACCTGCGCCTCGACGGCGCCACGCCGCAGCACGTCTTCAACATCCTGCAGGGCTTGCGCCGGCGCAATCCGAAAGACTTTCTTGCCGATGAACCGGGTCATGTCCACCGGTCCCGTGGTCACCAGCAACACCCACTCGGCGGCTTCGATGGTGGCCGCTGACAACTCGCGTTCCGGGTGCGCCGCATCCACCACTTCGACGCTGGTGCTCCAGCCCTGACGCTGGGCCGCGGCATCCAGCAGCCGGGCGCACAGCACACTGGTGACCATGCCGTTAGGGCAGGCCGTGACAATGGCTAACTTCATGACAAACCCTCTTATTGTTCTGTCAGGGCGCGCACGCGCACGCCCTGTTCGAGCTGCGTCAGTTGCGCAGCATCGCGAATACCGAATCCGATCTGGGTCACTGCCTGCGCCGCAATCGCCGTGGCCGTGCGCAGGGTCTGTTCCGGCGTGTCGGCGCTGAACAGACCGTGGAGCATGCCGGCCAGCAACGAATCGCCGGCACCGACCGTACTGGCGACGCTGACCTTCGGCGGCGTCGCATGCAACGCCGAGCCGACGCTGAACCAGTTCACACCTTCGGCACCGTGGGAAATCACCACGTGCTCGATGCCCTGAGCGTGCAGCCGATTGGCCGCTTCAGCCTGAGACGCGTGGGACACCACTTCACAGCCCAGCGCATCGGCCAGCTCTTCGGTGTTCGGCTTGATCAGCCACGGGCCGGCCTTGAGCGCCGCGCGCAAGGCGTCGCCGCTGGTGTCCAGGGCGACTTTCAGGCCCAACGTTTTCAAGCGTTCGACCAGTTCGCGCAACCACTGTGCAGTGACGCCGCGCGGCAAACTGCCGGCGACCACCACCGCGTCATGCCCCGGCGCGATCTGCACCAGTCGATCCAGCAACGCCTGTTGCTCCACCACGCCGACCATCGGCCCCGGGCCGTTGATGTCGGTGATGCGTCCATCCTGTTCCGCGACCTTGATGTTGCTGCGGGTCTCGCCGGGCACCCGGATAAACGCATCGGTGAAACCGCGCTTGGCGAACAGGGTTTCGAACGCTTGCAGATTGTCTTCGCCGAGAAAGCCGCTGACCGTCAGTTGATGACCGAGGTCGGCCAGCACCTGCGCGACGTTGACGCCCTTGCCGGCAGCGTGGGTGTGCATCTCGTCGCTGCGATTGACCTGACCGGCCTCCAGACGTGGCAACTGCACCGTAAGGTCCAGCGCCGGGTTGAGGGTCAGGGTGAGAATCTTGGCCATTACAGGGCCTCCACTAATGCGCGCACTTCGTTGGCGCTGCCCACGGCCAGGGCTTGTTGAGCAAGGGTTTGAGTCTGGGTCAGGCTGAGCTCGCGGATGCGTGCCTTGACCTCGGCGATGCTGCGCCCGGAGACGCTCAGTTCATCCACACCGAGGCCGACCAGCACCGGCACCGCCAGCGGATCCGCCGCCAGCTCGCCGCACACGCCGACCCATTTGCCATGGGCATGGGCCGCGCGCACAGTGATGTCGATCAGTTGCAGCACCGCCGGGTGCAGGCCGTCAGCCTGGGCGGACAGGGTCGGATGACCACGGTCGATCGCCAGCGTGTACTGGGTCAGGTCGTTGGTGCCGACGCTAAAGAAATCCACCTCTTTGGCCAGCACCGGCGCCAGCAAGGCGGCGGACGGCACTTCGATCATGATCCCCAGTTGCAGGTCGGCAACCGGGATTTCCAGACGCAGGCGTTCGGTCATGTCGCGGGCCTGACGCCACTCTTCGACGCTGCCGACCATCGGGAACATGATCCGCAAAGGACGGTTGTCCGCCGAACGCAGCAAGGCGCGCAACTGCGCTTCCATGATCTGCGGACGCTGCAAGGTCAGGCGAATCCCGCGCACGCCGAGGAACGGGTTTTCTTCCTTGGCGATCGGCCAATACGGCAGCGGTTTGTCGCCGCCGACATCGAGGGTGCGCACCACCAGCGGCCGTCCGGCTAGGCCATCGAGGACGCGGCGGTATTCGGCTTCCTGAGTCGCTTCGTCCGGCGCTTGCGGATGGGCCATGAAAATCAACTCGGTGCGCAGCAGGCCGATGCCTTCGGCGCCCTGCTCCACCGCGCTGATCACACCGGCGCTTTCGCCGATGTTGGCGAACACTTCCACGGCGTGGCCATCGGTGGTGTGCGCCGGTTGATGACGTTGTTCGGCGGCGGCTTTCAAGCGTTGTTCGCGGGTGTCGCGTTCTTCGCTGGCACGTTGCAGGGTCGCGGCATCCGCGTCCACATGCAGGCGACCGCGCTGACCATCGAGCAGCAACGGCGTGCCCGGCTTCAGCAGCAACACCGCAGCGCCCGCACCGACCAGCGCCGGAATCCCCAGCGCGCGAGCCACGATGGCGCTGTGAGCGGTGGCGCCGCCACGGGCGGTAAGAATCCCCGCGACCCGCGCCGGATCCAGCCGCGCAACGTCAGACGGGCCGACCTCATCCATCACCAGAATGTACGGTTGCTCGGGCTCGGCGGGCGTCTGCACACCACACAGTTGCGCCAGCACCCGGCGACCGATGTCGCGCAGGTCGGCGGCGCGTTCGGCGAGCAACGCGTCCTGCAACGATTCCTGTTGTTTTGCGGCGGCCTCGATCACGGCCATCCACGCCGCTTCGGCGCTTTCGCCCTGCTTGAGGCGGGTGTCGACTTCGTCGGTGAGTTCCGGGTCGCCGAGCATTTCCTGGTGGGTGATGAAAATCTCGCGGATCGCCTTGGCCTTGCTACGCTCGATCAGGCCCTGAATGTCCTGACGCACGTCGGCCAGCGCTTGTTTGAGACGTTCGCGCTCGATGGCGGCAGACTCGCCGCGCAACGGGTAATCGATGGCTTGCTGGACCTGAATGTGCGCCGGGCCGATGGCGATGCCGGGGGCGGCAGGGATCGCTTGCAGCAGACTGCCGGAGGCCGGGGCGGTCAGCACTTCTGCGATGTCCGTAATCACTTCGCGCTGTTGACTGACTGCGGGCAACGGTTCGACTTCTTCGCCGAGGCCTTCTTCGATGGCGGCGAGCAAGGCCGGCAAGGCATCGGCGGCAATGCTCGGCTCGGCGATGATTTCCAGCACCTGGCCACGACGGGCGCCGAGGCTCAGCAGTTTGCTCAGGCTTTTCACCGATACGGCGCTGTCCTGACTGTCGACGATGCGCACACGAATCTCGCCGTCAAAACTTTTCGCCAGTTGCGCGAGGATCTTCGCCGGCCGCGCATGCAGACCATGGGCGTTGGCCAATGCGATACGTGCGCTCGGCCAATCGGCCGGCAACTCACCGCCAAGCACTTCGAGGACTTTGCGGCTGCTGGTGGCGCGACCCAGTTCATGGCCGCGACCTTCGATCAGCAACGCGCACAAACGCTCGAGCAACGCCTGATGCGCTTCACCGAGGCTGGCCAGACAGAACAGACCGCTGAGCGGCTGGCCGAGGTAACGCATCGGTTTGTCCGGGGTGACGAAGGCCAGGCCCGGACGCTTCACGGTCTGTTCGCTGTGCAGCCACCACAGGCCATCGCCCAGCGGCAGCGCTTCGACTTGCTGCAGCACGCCGGCAAAACCGTTGCTCACGCAATCGGCCTGGCGCAGCAAACGCGCACCGCGCCAGACCAGTTCTTCGAAATCGTCGGCGGATACGCCGAGGCCGATCATCTGCGCATCCAGCGCCAGTTCCTGCGGCGCGCCTTGCAGCAGTTTCAGCAGCGCTTCCGGCGAACTTGAGCGGCGCAGGGCCTGGCCCAGATCGGTCTCGCCGAGGGCACGGGTCAGCAGCTGCAGCAGGCGCAGGTGTTCGTCGGATTTGGCGGCGATGCCGATGGCCAGATAAACGATCTGGCCATCGCCCCAGTCCACGCCGTCGGGGAACTGCATCAGGCGCACGCCGGTGGCAAACACCTGATCACGGGTTTCAGGGGTGCCGTGGGGAATCGCAATGCCTTGGCCGAGGAAGGTCGAGCCCTGAGCCTCCCGGGCCTGCAGGCCGGCGAGGTAGCCGTCGGCGACAAGTCCATCGGCGACCAGATGACTGGCCAGCAATTGCAAAGCGGCGGGTTTATCCACAGCCGACTGGCCCATGGATATCTGCTCTACAGTGAGCTCGAGCATGCGATCTCCTTTTTGGCGTCGTTTGACGCCAGGTATTGTTTTGAATGGTTGCAGCTTAGGCGCTGTAGGCCATCCTTTTCAGGAGGCAGTTTTGGCGGTTTCACGGCAGAACCGGCCAAAGGCGTCTAAAACGTAGAAAATACGCTTGCTGAAACGTTTAATCTAGATTGATCGGCACGTTACTCGATAATGTCCCATCCTTGAAGTCCAACTTGTCGGATGCGCTGAGACAATGGTCGCCTGCCTGAATCGGGTAGGATTGGCGAAAATGTCGCGGCAAGCTCGAAAAAACAAGGAAATCCCGGGTTGAAACTCAGTGATATCGCGCGGTTGGCCGGAGTGTCCGTGACCACCGCCAGCTACGTCATCAACGGCAAGGCCGAACAGCAACGCATCAGCACCGCCACCGTCGAGCGGGTGCGAGCGGTGGTCGATCTGCACGGCTTTACCCCCAATCCACAGGCAGCCGGGCTGCGCAGTCGGCACACCCGGACCCTGGGTTTTATCCTGCCGGATCTGGAAAACCCCAGTTACGCGCGGATCGCCAAACTGCTGGAGCAAGGCGCCCGGGCGCGGGGTTATCAGTTGCTGATCGCCAGCTCCGACGACGCGCCGGACAGCGAGCGACAACTGCTGCAACTGTTCCGCGCCCGGCGCTGCGATGCATTGATCGTCGCCAGTTGCCTGCCGGCCGGTGACGACAGTTATCGTCAGTTGCAGGCCAAGGGCTTGCCGATCATTGCCATCGACCGGGTGATGGATGCCGAGCATTTCTGTTCGGTAGTCAGCGATGACCGCGAAGCCAGCCTGCACCTGACCGAAAGCCTGCTCGACCCGCAGCCGAAACAGATCGTGCTGCTGGGCGCCCGCCCGGAACTCAGCATCAGCCAGGAACGTGCGGCCGGGTTCAAGCAAGCCCTGGCCGGGTTCAAGGGCGAAGTGCTGATCGAGCACGCCGAATCCTTCAGCCGCGAGTGCGGCAAGCAATTGATGGAAGAACTTCTGCAACGTCTCGGGCATTTGCCGGATGCGCTGGTGACCACGTCCTACGTGCTGCTGCAGGGCGTATTCGACGCGCTGCATGACTTCCCGCTCAAATCGCGCCCACTGCGTCTCGGCACATTCGGTGACACCCAGTTGCTCGACTTCCTGCCTCTGCCGGTCAACGCCATGGCCCAGCAGCACCAGTTGATCGCCGACAAGGCGCTGGAACTGGCGCTGGCGGCGGTCGAACAATCGGACTACCAGCCCGGCGTGCAGGCCATCGCCCGTACCTTCAAGCAGCGTATTCACCGGGACTGAGCCGTGGAGCTGATCGACAGCCACACCCATCTGGACTTCCCTGACTTCGACGCCGACCGCGCGGCGCTGCTCACCGAAAGCCGCGCCCTCGGGGTGCGGCGAATGGTGGTGCTCGGGGTCTACGAGGGTAACTGGCAACGGGTGTGGGATCTGGTGCAAAGCGATGCCGATCTGTACGCGGCCTTCGGTTTGCACCCGGTCTATCTCGATCAGCATCGGCCGCAAGACTTGCTGGCACTGGGCGACTGGCTGACACGGCTAAAGGGTCATAGGCAGCTGTGCGCGGTCGGTGAAATCGGCCTGGATTACTTCATCGAAACCCTCGACCGCGAACGCCAGCAGGCGCTGTTCGAAGCGCAGCTGCAACTGGCGGCGGATTTCGAATTACCGGCGCTGATCCACGTACGGCGCAGCCATGCGGCAGTGATCGCCACGCTCAAGCGCTTCAAGCTCAAACGCGCCGGGATCATCCACGCCTTCGCCGGCAGCCGTGAAGAAGCGCGGGAATACATCAAGCTTGGTTTCAAACTCGGCCTCGGTGGTGCACCGACCTGGCCGCAGGCGTTGCGCATGCATCGGGTGCTGGCCGACTTGCCGCTGGATTCGGTGGTGCTGGAAACCGACTCACCGGACATGGCGCCCGCAATGTTTCCCGGCGTGCGCAATACGCCGGCGCATCTGCCGACGATCTGCGCCTCACTGGCCACTTTGATGAACATCAGTGCGCAACAACTCGCCGCCGCCAGTACCGCCAACAGCTGCGACGTGTTCGGCTGGTAGTCAGTCGGCGTGAGCCTTGGCCGCGTCGAGAATCAGCGTCAGATGCTGGCGCTGCCGGGCATAACGAATCACCGCGAAGTACACGAAAATCGCGATCAGCGATCCGTTCAGCTGCTCGGTGACGCTGAGCAGGCCCACCCATTCCATCACCAAGGCCACCAGCAGCGCGGTGCACACCGTCACCAGCGCACTGACGCGCAGCAGGCCGAGTGAGTCGAGCGAACGAAAGCGTTTGATCTGCTTCGGGCAGCGCAGCTCCAGGCTTTTTTGGCAGTGGGCGCAGGTGAACGCTTCGTGGATCGAAATGGCATTCAGTTGCCAGGGCTTGAGCACCAGCGTGGTCTGGCAGTGGGCGCAGCGGCCCTGGACGCCCAGGGTTGCGACGGACATGTGCGATCTCCTCCAAGTGGTCAATGAATTGATCTTGGTTCATTGAAGCCGAAAAACCAGCGCCTGGAGGAAAACAGGATTGGGCTTACAGATGTAGGCAAAAAAGTACTACAAGCCATTCCGAAAAAACCTGCCTCACAGGAGGCAGGTCGCTTCAAACCCGGAACGCGCTGATCAACTGCTTCAACTCGACCACCTGCGCCGACAACGCACGGCTGGCGTCTTCGGTCTGATGCGCACCTTCTGCGGTGCGCTCGCCGGCACGGTTGATCTCGACGATGTTCTGGTCGATATCGTGGGCCACGGCGGTCTGCTGCTCGACGGCGGCGGCGATCTGCTGGTTCTGGTCGACGATCATGCCGACAGCGCCGAGGATGTTTTCCAGCGCCTGCTGGACTTTCTCCGACTGCCCCACCGTGCCGTTGGCCATCTGATGGCTGACGCCCATGGCCTTCACTGCCGCGCCGACGCCGCCATGGAGCTTGGCGATCATCTGCTCGATTTCTTCGGTCGATTGCTGAGTGCGTTTGGCTAGCGTGCGGACTTCGTCAGCGACCACGGCAAAACCGCGCCCCTGCTCACCGGCCCGCGCAGCCTCGATCGCGGCGTTGAGCGCCAGCAGATTGGTCTGTTCGGCGATGCTCTTGATCACTTCCAGAACGCGACTGATCGACTGACTGTCGCTGGCCAACTGGTTGATCACCAGCACCGATTGATCGATCTCGCTCGCCAGTGCCGCGATGCTGCCCTGCTGCGATTCCACCAGTCCGCGCCCGTTGATGGTTTCGTCGTTCACGCTGTGGGCGCTGCTGACCGCTGCCGCCGCACTGCGTGCCACCTCCAGCGACGTTGCCGACATCTGGTTCATCGCCGTCGCCACCTGTTCGATCTGTGTGCGTTGCCCGGCGACCGCCTGATTGCTTTGCGCCGAGACGTTTTCCACCTGCCCCGCCTGCCGCTCGACCTCGCCAACGGTGTGGCCGACCCGTTCGATCAGGTCATGGATTTTCCTCACCGTACCGTTGAACACTTCGCCCAACTCGCCGAGTTCATCGCGGCTGTTGGCGTGGAAATTCACCGTCATGTCGCCCGCCGCGACTTTATCCATCATGGCGCCGAGGTTTTTCAGGGTGGCGCGGGTCGAGGCATAGAAGCCACCGTAGAGATAGAAAATCAGCACGAACACCAGCGACAACGCCACGGCTTGCAGCACCATGTGCGTACGGTTTTGCCCCAGGCGCTGTTGCAATTGGGTGTCGAGAAATTTCAGGGTGGCGTCGTTGAGCTGATAGGTCTGGTCCATCAGCCCGGTGAGCTGGTCATAAAAACCCTGCCATGGGGCGTCGAGGGTTTCGGCCATCACCACTTGTTCTTCGATCAGGGTGCCGGCCTGTTTCAGCGACGCCTTGCTGGCATCGGCCGGGGCGCTCAGGGAGTCACCGGCGGCTTTGCTCGACCCCAGCGCATCCTGCAATTTCAGGCCATATTCGGCCTGAAGCTTTTCGATCTGCACCAGCAACTCGTCGAAACGGGTGCTCGACGAACTGTTGAGAAAGCCCTGGCCCAATGAATACGAGCCCATCGCCCGACCTTCGCCCAAGGCCTGGGTGACGGCCGGCGTGATCGCGGTGATCAGCTCGCTGAGCTGGCGTATGTCGCTCTGGTTGTCGCGACTCAATCCGGCCTGACTGGCCACGATCTGGCTGAATATCTGCGCGTTGCCCAGCAGTTTGCCGATCAGTGCACTTTTGCTTTGCAGAGAGTTTTCCGCTTGCTGGGCCTTGAAGGCGGCGATCATTTCATCGCGCTTGGCCTCGAAGAATTTGATCTGCTCCGGATCCTCGGTCATGGGCGTCAGCCCTTGCAGGCGCGCCAGAGCGTTTTGCTCAAGACTGGTGATCTGCGCCTCGACATTGCCGGCCTTGCCGGACTGGCCGAGGGTGACATTGATCTGCACCAGATTGTTGAGGGTTTCCAGATCCCGGCGCAAGGTCAGGCTGCTGCCCAGCAGGTCGAGGCTCTGCAGCTCCACTCGGGTGCCCTGGAATTCGCGATAGGAATCGCGCACCAGATAGAAATTGGTCACCAGCATCGGCACCAGGAACAGCACGCTGATCAGGCTGAACTTCATCCCGAAGCTCAAGCGGTTCATCAGCGAGACGGCGGGATAGAGCAAGCTCTTCACTGGAAGTCTCCCTTGGTTTTTTCTTGTTTTTATTGGCAGGCGCGGGGCGACAGCAGATAGCCACTATCGGGCGCTATCTCTGTATAGCTCAAATCGAAGGGAGGTTTTGTAACTTAAGGTTAACGAGGGGGATTGCCCCCCTCGTCACTCGAACGGCCTACGCCAGCACTGTCCACAGGGCAAATCCGGCATACCACAGCACCGCCGCCCGCAGCAGCAACTCCCACAGGCAGTCGAGGGTGTTGATGCCTTCGGGGCCGACAGCGGCCGGCGGGATTTCCCCGGCCGCGAGCCCGACCCTGTTGATCAGTTGCGCGGCGCTGATGTTCCAGTTCAGCAGCTCGTGCAGCATCACCCGACTGACCGCGACGAAATTGCCGACCAGGGCGAGGCTCGCCGCCAGCAGGCGCACCGGCACCCAGTCGAAGGCATGACGCAGTTGCCCTGCCCGTTCGGCCACCGCCGGGTTCTGGGCGTTTTCCTCCGCCAGCGCCAGCAAGCGGTAACTCAGTGCCGCCACCGGACCGAGCAGGAAGTACCAAAAAATCACCGCAAAAAAGCTCTGGTAGGCCTGCCACAACAGATGCCGCTGCACTTGCTCCAGCAATTGTTCTCCGCTTTCGGCGCAGATGTTCAGATCACGCTTGGCCACATGGGCGGCGGCCTGCAGGTCCTCACGGCGCCAGGCGTCGCGAAACGGCCCGAGTTCGCCGAGCAGGTCACCCCGCCCCAGGCTGTAAATCACCACCAGCAAATGCACCGGCAATGCCAGCAGACCATAGGCCACCGGCTCCAGCACCAGCAGCAACAAGCCCAGCAATGCCACCGGCAGCAGCACCAGAACAATCAGCACCAGCCACGGCTGTTTCGCCAGCCCACCGGTTTCAAGCTTGTGCAGTTCGCGGATCCATCCGCCATCGCGTTGCACCCGTTGGCGCAGAGCCGAGAACTTCTCGATCCATACCGCCAGCAGTAACACCAGAAAACTCATTGTCCTTCCTCTTGTGCCAGGGCGGCGCGGTAGCGTGCCCAGTCGAATGCGGGTCCGGGGTCGGTCTTGCGTCCGGGGGCGATGTCGCTGTGCCCGCAGATGCGCTCGACGGTGATTGCCGGGAACGCCGCCTGTATCTGCCGGGTCAGCACGGTCAACGCCTGGTACTGCGCATCGGTGAACGGCAGATCATCGGTGCCTTCCAGCTCGATGCCTACGGAAAAATCGTTACAGGTTTCCCGTCCCTCGAACACCGAAACGCCAGCATGCCAGGCGCGCTCAAGACAGGAGACAAACTGGGTGACCTTGCCGTCACGTTCGATCAGAAAATGCGCCGACACGCGCAGGTCGGCGATCCCCGCAAAGTAGGGATGTTCCGTGACATCCAGACGATTCTGGAAAAATTCCTGGACCTTGCCGGTGGCGAACTGTGCCGGCGGCAGGCTGATGTTGTGGATGACCAACAGGGAGACTTCGCCCGCCGGGCGTTCATTGAAGTTGGGCGAAGGGCAGACCTGCACCCCGTGACACCACCCGCTTGCGGGATCCAACTGCATACCGATTCCTTCAACGCCGACTGTGTTGGCGACCAGTATGCCGTGATCGGCCCCCGGCGCGCGATCACTTGCCGCGATTGAGCCGCCGCAGATTGCCGAGCACCGACTCCAGCGCCCGGTCGAACAGCAAGGTGTCGTCCAGCGCCCGCACCGCGCCGCGACGAAACGCCAGGGCCAGTTCCGTGCGGTCGCGCTCCAGCACTTTCATGCCGGTGCGGTCGACGAACACGTACTTGCCGGTAGCCTCGATGATCGCCGCCAGCTTGCAGCGCAGAGTGTGTTCTTCGTCCTCCTCGAACGCCACCCAACTGCCCAGACGCAACTGTTCGACCTGGCGCAGACCGACATCGTCGGCTGGCAAACGCGCTGGCGTGCGTGGCTTAAGACCGTCGTCAGCCATCTGCAGGACAATCGTCTGCGACACTTCGATCATTTCCGGCAGCACGGACTGATCCGGTGCGCTGGACGGTTCGAGCAGCCGCACATGCAGCGCTTCCAGCTCACTGAAAAAACCGCTGGTGGCAAACGGATCGAAGGCCGAAGTGCTCAGGCCGTCGCGCAATGACTTGAGCAATCCCGGCACCAGCGCCAGCAGACGCAGACCGGCTTCGGCGTCGTCGTGACGCTGCACGCTCCAGATCAATTGCTCCATGGTCTGCACGTCGGCCTGCCATTCGGCGGACTGATCGCCGTGCTTGAGGCAGGTCAGCAGCAACACCTTGCTCCAGGCGTCTTGCACGAACGTCACCACCGACGGTGGCAGGACCTTGCCCAGCAAAGCCTGATTGAGCGCCTGCTCGACCCGCTGGCGAGCCAGTTCGGTTTTCGCCCGGCCCTCTTCGGCATCGCGCAAACGCTGTTCAAGCAATTCGCTGCGACGGCGCTCGTCACTGGTGAAGGCGAGGAAGTCCGCCAGCAACTCGGAAAAAATCGCCGGGTCATCGACGAAATCCGTCAGCAGGCGCTGCACCACTTGCTCGATGCGCAGGTACAGGCTGTCGCGCGCATTACCGTCGCACTCGCCCCAGCCCATCGCCGCCTCGGCGATTTCGTTGAGCAGGCGGCGCGCCGGGTGGCTGCTGCGGCTGAAGAAGCTTTTGTCGATCACCGCGACCTTCAACATCGGGATCTGCAACCGGGCAATCAGCGCCTTGAGGGAATCCGGCAGGTTGCGATCATCGAGGATGCAGTCGAAGACCATGGCCACCAGATTGATCACGTCCTCGTCAGCCCCGCCGACAATTCGCGACTTGCCGCTGCGCACGCTGACCCGGGTCAGCAGTTGTTCAAGTTGATGACGCAGATCGAAGTCGTCCTGCACCGCCAGCGCCGGCACGTATTGCTGCAGGTGCGAGAGCAGGCGCAGCAGGTCGCGGGTGGAAATTGGTTGGGCGGGAGCGCTGGGTTCCAGGGTCGGCGCAACGGTACCGCGCACATGCAGCAGCAACTCCTGCAACGCGGCGAAGACCTCCTGCACGCCCGCATCCGTCTGAGGTTTGTCGACGCCCTTGAATTCACTCTGCACGCTGGCCACGGCCTGATCGATGGCACGACGGGCCGGTGCCGGCTTGAGGTCGGGCAACACGCCCGTGGCGATCAGCAGTTGGTTGGCTTCGGCGTAGAGTTGATCGGTATCGGCCAGCACATAGCGCTCGAACAATTTGAGCAGGATCAGCTTGACCTTGATCTCCACCCCCAGATTGCGCCCGGCCTGCAGGAAGTACTCACAAAGCATCGCCGGGCCCAGCGGGTTGTATTGATCGTCCAGGGTCTTGCCCAACAGCGCATTGAACCGCGCGGTCAGTTGATCGAGGGCGAAGCCGTCGCGATTGAGTACGCGGCCGACCATGGTTTCGACCGCGACGCTGCGCTCCATGTCATCAGTGCGCGCCGAGGTGTCCCCATATTGCAAGGCGTGAGACAGGACGGTGGGGACGGGATCGAATTGAGTGAGGCCGACAAAGGCTTCGAAAAACTGCTCGAGAAAACCGCGTTCGATGTTCTTGCGCTTGAGGCGCAGGTCGCGCATGGCCTCGAAAAAAATGTTCTGTTCGACGTCGTTGCGTGCCCGGTCGGCCATTTCGAACAGGGTGTCGTCGGCGTTATCGAACAGCTCCTGCAAACCGTTGCGCAGGCGCTGGGCAGCCTTGTCGCGAACCTGAAGCAGAATCACAGGCAGGCGGGCGAGCGGCGAGTGAGTCGCCTGATCGGTAGTGGCCTTGTGCAGAGGCACTACATTCCCGTCGTTGTGCATCCAAGCCTCCTGAAACGGTGATTTGCCGACGTCAAACTCATGGCGTCAAATGCAAGGCGGATTATCTTGCAAAAGATGTCCCCGGCGCCAGAGCCGTCAGGGTTTCCCCTATGCGCCGACACCTTGAAGTGACCACGACAGAATCGGGTTTGCTCAAAGAAAATCGACCGGATGCAGGGCTGCGTGGCTGTTCTCGCCTTGGGTTGGCCGACGCCATGCCCCTATAATCGGACCACTTAGTTTGTGGAGCCCGTTATGCCGAATCTACGTCTCGCCGATTTGACCGCCGAAATCGAAGCCAACGTGCGCCGTGCGTTGCTCGAAGACATCGGCAGCGGCGACATCACCGCGCAACTGATCCCGGCCGAACGCCTGGCCAAAGCCACCATCATCACCCGTGACGCCGCCGTCATCAGTGGCACGGCCTGGGTCGATGCGGTGTTCCGCCAGCTCGATCCGCGGGTGGCGGTGCATTGGCAGGTGCGCGATGGCGAACGGGTTTCGCCGAATCAGCCGTTGTTTCATCTGGAAGGCCCTGCCCGGTCGCTACTGACCGGCGAGCGCAGCGCCCTGAACTTCCTGCAATTGCTGTCGGGCGTGGCGACCCGCGCGCAGTACCTGGCGGACTTCGTTGCCGAGACGTCGGTGAAACTGCTCGACACCCGCAAGACCCTGCCGGGCCTGCGTCTGGCGCAGAAATACGCGGTCACCTGCGGCGGTTGCCATAACCATCGCATCGGTCTCTACGACGCGTTCCTGATCAAGGAAAACCACATCGCTGCCAGCGGCGGCATCCCGCAGGCCATTGCCGCTGCGCACAAGATCGCCCCGGGCAAGCCGGTGGAAATCGAAGTGGAAAGTCTGGAAGAGCTGAAGGAGGCGCTGGCCGCCGGTGCCGACATCATCATGCTCGATGAGCTGAGCCTCGACGACATGCGCGAAGCCGTGCGCCTGAACGGCGGCAAGGCAAAACTGGAAGCCAGTGGCGGCATCAACGAAAGCACGCTGCTGCCGATCGCACAGACCGGGGTGGATTACATCTCGATCGGCGCGATGACCAAGGACGTGAAGGCCGTGGATCTGTCGATGCGACTGAGCATCTGAGTCGATCACGCAATAAAAAACGCCAGCTCTTTCGAGGCTGGCGTTTTTGTTTCAGACCACCAGATTGTTCATCTCGCAGTACTCTTCCCACTCGACGCCCAACACTTCGGCCGCTTCCTTGTGCAGTTCCAGGCGCTTGGCCTCGAACTCCTCAGGCGTGCTGGTGTACTTGAGGGTCAATTCCCACGGCTGCAGGCCCTGGGCTTCGGCTTCATCTTCGAACGCCCACTGAATCTGGTCTTTCTGATCATCGGGACTCAGGTCCTTGATCTCTTCCTTCAGATCCGGGACATCCAGAATGTATTTTCTAAGCGCTTCTTCGTGACGTTGCTCTTGAGTTAATTCGGTCATGGCGTTCTCGCTGATCATAGGAATGGAGGATGGATCTGGATCATCAAGGATCTCTCTGACGCGGACTGTCCGGCCTTCGGAACCATTCGGGATCATCTGAAAACTGCTGGGCGATGCTCAGGCAGGCACCGAATATAGGACGTTTGCATGACGAATTACACGGCTCTTTACATCTCTCCCACAAAAAGTTGACCTGTGGAACATAAATGCCGGTTCAAAAGGATAAGGGAGAGGTGGTGCCCGAGACAGGAATCGAACCTGCGACCTTCGCGTTACGAGTGCGCTGCTCTACCGGCTGAGCTACACGGGCGGTGGGCTAAACCTAGCACCGGTCTTGCAGGTCGGCAACTTCGCCGAATGACTCGATATTTCACGGACAAAAAAATACCCCGCCGTTTTCACGGCGGGGCATTTTCATTGCGCTGGAGCTGCGGGGTGATTAAACGCCCGAAGCCTTCGCAGCGGCCACGTCTTTGATGGACAGCTTGATACGGCCGCGGTTGTCCACGTCCAGTACCAGCACTTCCACTTCCTGGCCTTCTTTCAGGATGTCGGTCACTTTCTCTACGCGAGCGTCGCTCAGCATCGAGATGTGAACCAGACCGTCCTTGCCCGGCAGGATGTTGACGAATGCGCCGAAGTCGACGATGCGCTCAACCTTGCCGACGTAGATCTTGCCGATCTCGGCTTCTGCGGTGATACCCAGAACGCGCTGACGTGCAGCTTCAGCCGCTTCCTTGGTTTCGCCGAAGATCTTGATCGAGCCGTCGTCTTCGATGTCGATCGAAGCCTTGGTTTCTTCGCAGATCGCACGGATGGTCGCGCCACCCTTACCGATAACGTCACGGATCTTGTCGGTGTCGATCTTCATCGCGATCATGGTCGGAGCGTTGGCCGACAGTTCGGTACGCGACTGGCCGATGATCTGGTTCATCTGGCCGAGGATGTTCAGGCGCGCTTCCAGGGCTTGGCCCAGAGCGATTTCCATGATCTCTTCGGTGATGCCCTTGATCTTGATGTCCATCTGCAGCGCGGTCACACCTTTGGCGGTACCGGCTACTTTGAAGTCCATGTCGCCCAGGTGGTCTTCGTCGCCCAGGATGTCGGTCAGGACGGCGAACTTCTCGCCTTCTTTAACCAGACCCATGGCGATACCGGCAACCGGTGCCTTCATCGGAACACCAGCGTCCATCAGGGCCAGGGAAGCGCCGCAAACGGAAGCCATCGAGCTCGAACCGTTGGATTCGGTGATTTCCGAAACCACACGGATGGTGTACGGGAACACGTCAGCGGCAGGCAGCATGGCCGAAACCGAACGACGGGCCAGACGGCCGTGACCGATTTCGCGACGACCGGCGCCACCCATGCGACCACACTCGCCCACCGAGAACGGAGGGAAGTTGTAGTGCAGCATGAACGGGTCTTTTTTCTCGCCTTCCAGGGTATCCAGCAGTTGCGCGTCACGGGCGGTGCCCAGCGTCGCGACAACCAGAGCCTGGGTTTCGCCACGGGTGAACAGTGCCGAACCGTGAGTCTTCGGCAGAACGCCGACTTCGATGTTCAGCGGACGTACGGTGCGGGTGTCGCGACCGTCGATACGTGGCTTGCCGTTAACGATGTTTTCGCGAACGGTGCGGTATTCGATTTCACCGAAAGCGGCTTTGACGTCGGCAGCCGAAGGCTGGCCTTCTTCACCGGAAAGCTTGGCCACAACCTGGTCACGCAGCTCGCCCAGACGCGCGTAACGGTCGGCCTTGATGGTGATGGTGTAAGCCTGGGAGATCGCTTCGCCGAACTCGGAACGGATAGCGGCCAGCAGCTCGGTGGCTTCTGGAGCAGGTGCCCAGGTCCAGGTTGGCTTGGCAGCTTCGGCAGCCAGTTCCTTAACGGCGTTGATCACGACCTGGAACTCGTCGTGAGCAAACAGTACTGCGCCCAGCATCTGGTCTTCGGTCAGCTCTTTGGCTTCCGATTCAACCATCAGTACGGCGTCCGAAGTACCGGCAACGACCATGTCCAGGCTCGAGGCAGCCTGCTGCTCGTAGGTCGGGTTCAGCAGGTAGCCGGTGCTTTCGTGGAAAGCAACGCGAGCGGCGCCGATCGGGCCGTCGAACGGAATGCCGGAGATCGCCAGGGCAGCCGAGGTACCAATCATCGCAGCGATGTCCGGATCGGTCTTCTTGCTGGTGGAAACGACGGTGCAGACAACCTGCACTTCGTTCATGAAACCTTCCGGGAACAGCGGACGGATCGGACGGTCGATCAGTCGGGAAGTCAGGGTTTCTTTCTCGGAAGGACGGCCTTCACGCTTGAAGAAACCGCCAGGGATCTTGCCGGCAGCGTAGGTCTTTTCCTGGTAGTGAACGGACAGAGGGAAGAAGCCCTTGCCCGGATCGGCTTGCTTGGCACCGACTACGGTCACCAATACGCTGACGTCGTCGTCAACGGTGACCAATACTGCGCCGGAGGCCTGACGGGCGATACGGCCAGTCTCGAGGGTAACGGTCGACTGACCGAACTGGAATTTTTTGATTACCGGGTTCACGGTGTCCTACCTTCTTTGTGGCTCTTGGGGGAACTGGTTTCTTGCGAAATTCTTGGGCAATGCCGGGAATCGGCCCGACGCCTGTCCAGGGTAAAACGTGTATCCAGATAAAACTTGAGGCTGGGAGCCTGCCGGACGCCGGCGGAAACCCGCTGACGTCTGACAGACAACCAACCTCATAGCGCAATCGCTGATTAGCGACGCAGACCCAGGCGAGCGATCAGAGCGCTGTAACGGCTCACGTCCTTGCCTTTCAGGTAGTCCAGCAGCTTGCGACGCTGGTTAACCATGCGGATCAGACCACGACGGGAGTGGTGGTCTTTACCGTTGGCCTTGAAGTGACCTTGCAGTTTGTTGATGTTGGCGGTCAGCAGTGCAACTTGCACTTCTGGCGAACCAGTGTCACCAACAGCTTGCTGGTAGTCGGCAACGATTTGAGCTTTTTCTTGAACGTCGAGAGCCATGAGGCAATCCTTTTATCAGGAAACCGTTTCAAAAACAGTTTCAACAGGCCAGGGACAAATCCCTGTATCTATAAATGAGTAGTGACCGTGCCTGTTGACAGCCACACTCGCCGGCCTGCTGTTACACAGACCGGTTTCCGGTCATTCTGACCGAATCAGTCGACGCGGCGCGATGCGCCCGTCTTCGCTCACTTCACCGATACCGATGAAGCGACCGTTGTGATCCTGTACCCGCACCATGCCGAACTTCGGAGCATCCGGGGCACGTACCGGCTGGCCGTTGAGCCAGTAGAACGCGCTCGCTTCCGAGAACTGCAGCAGCGGCCAATCCTGCAGGCCGCTGTCCGATGGCATCAGGAAGCGGTCGACCGCTTCGTTGCCGCCTTCGGCATGTACCGCTTCCAGCTCTTCGAGGGTCACGGTCTGCGCCAGGGTGAAAGGCCCGGCCTGGGTACGACGCAATTCAGCGACGTACGCACCACAACCGAGTTGCTCACCGATATCCTCCACCAGGGTGCGAATATAGGTGCCCTTGCTGCAATCCACCGCGAGTCGCGCAGTATCGCCTTCGAAGGCCAGCAATTCCAAGCGCGCAATAGTAACAGAACGCGGTTCACGCTCCACTACTTCGCCTGCACGGGCCAACTTGTACAGCGGCTGGCCATCACGCTTGAGAGCGGAGTACATCGGCGGTATCTGACTGATTTGCCCGCGAAATTTCGGCAGAACCGCTTCAATGTCGGCCTGACCAACGGTCACCGGACGCTCCTGCAAAACCTCACCCTCGGCGTCCGCCGTGGTGGTGGTCTTGCCCAGTTGCGCCAGGGTTTCGTAACCCTTGTCGGAATCGAGCAGGTACTGCGAGAACTTGGTCGCCTCGCCAAAGCACAGCGGCAGAACGCCGGTGGCCAGAGGATCGAGACTGCCGGTATGACCGGCCTTCTCGGCGTTGAGCAGCCAGCGAACCTTCTGCAACGCGGCGTTGGAGGTGAACCCCAACGGCTTGTCGAGCAGGATGATGCCGCTGACGTTACGACGGATACGTTTGACCTGCGCCACCGAGTTACTCCTTGGTGTCTTCGGGTTCTGCCGCAGCTACGTGCTGATTGTCCTCAGCCACAGCGCGCTCGATCAGGGCCGACAGGTGCGCACCCCGCACGACGCTTTCGTCGTAGTGGAAGTGCAATTGCGGCACGCTGCGCAGCTTCATTTCGCGGGCCAGCTGCATGCGCAGGAAACCGGCGGCAGCGTTGAGCACCTTGATGCTTTGCGCGATGTCTTCGGCGTTGTCCTGCCCCATCACGGTGATGAAGATCTTCGCGTGACCGACGTCACGGCTGACTTCCACGGCGGTAATGGTGACCAGGCCGACGCGCGGGTCTTTGACTTCACGACGGATCAGTTGGGCCAGCTCACGCTGCATCTGATCGCCGATACGTTGGGTACGGCTGTATTCTTTTGCCATGATTTGTTACCTGTTACTGCCCTGCGGTGAAACCCGCAAGGTCTGAAAGCGGCAAACGCCCGGCCTGACAAAAGCCAGACCGGGCGTTGCGTTTAGAGTCCTGACGCCGTGCCGCGCACTTGCATGCGGCGGCCCGACGTGGCCCTTGAAGTGCGCGAGTCAGAGGCTGCGAGCAACCTGAACCTTCTCGAAGACTTCGATCTTGTCGCCGACTTTGACGTCGTTGTAGCTCTTCACGCCGATACCGCATTCCATGCCGGCACGTACTTCGGAAGCGTCATCCTTGAAGCGGCGCAGAGATTCCAGCTCGCCTTCGAAGATCACGATGTCTTCACGCAGTACACGGATCGGACGGTTACGGTGCACAACACCTTCGATCACCATGCAACCAGCGATCGCGCCAAACTTCGGCGAACGGAACACGTCACGGACTTCGGCCACACCGAGGATGTTCTCGCGAACGTCGCTGCCAAGCATACCGGTCAGGGCTTTCTTGACGTCTTCGATGATGTCGTAGATCACGTTGTAGTAACGCATGTCCAGACCTTCCTGCTCGACGATCTTCCGTGCGCCGGCATCGGCACGCACGTTGAAGCCGAACAGTACAGCGTTGGAAGCCAGTGCCAGGTTGGCGTCGGATTCGGTGATACCACCGACACCGCCACCGACCACGCGCACTTGCACTTCGTCGTTGCCCAGGCCGTTCAGAGCGCCCTGCAAGGCTTCCAGCGAACCACGGACGTCGGATTTGAGGACGATGTTGAGCGTCTTCTTCTCTTCCTGGCCCATGCTTTCGAAGATGTTTTCCAGCTTGCCGGCGTGAGCGCGAGCCAGTTTGACTTCGCGGAACTTGCCTTGACGGAACAGAGCCACTTCACGGGCTTTCTTCTCGTCGGCAACCACGCTCATTTCGTCGCCGGCGTCAGGCGTACCGTCCAGGCCGAGGATCTCGACCGGAATGGCCGGACCCGCTTCCTTGATCGGCTTGCCGTTCTCGTCGAGCATGGCGCGCACGCGGCCATAGTTCGAGCCGACCAGCACCATGTCGCCTTGACGCAGCGTACCGTCCTGAACCAGAACGGTCGCCACCGGGCCACGGCCCTTGTCGAGACGCGATTCAACCACGACACCGCGGCCAGGAGCCGAAGGAGTGGCGGTCAGCTCGAGAACTTCAGCCTGCAGCAATACAGCTTCAAGCAGCTCGTCGACACCGGTACCCATCTTCGCGGAGACCGGAACGAATGGAGTGTCACCACCCCAGTCTTCAGAGGTCACGCCGTGAGCCGACAGTTCGCTGCGGATGCGATCGAGATCAGCACCCGGCTTGTCGATCTTGTTCACCGCAACCACCAGCGGAACGCCAGCAGCAACAGCGTGCTGAACGGCTTCGATGGTTTGTGGCATCACGCCGTCGTCCGCCGCAACGACCAGGATCACGATGTCGGTCGCCTTGGCACCACGGGCACGCATGGCGGTAAACGCGGCGTGACCAGGGGTGTCGAGGAAGGTGACCATGCCGCGTTCGGTTTCAACGTGGTATGCACCGATGTGCTGGGTGATACCGCCGGCTTCGCCAGCAGCTACCTTGGCACGACGGATGTAGTCGAGCAGCGAGGTCTTACCGTGGTCAACGTGACCCATTACGGTCACGACCGGCGCACGAGGAACCGCTTCACCTTCGAACTTCAGGGACTCGGCCAGGGAATCTTCCAGGGCGGTGTCGCTGACCAGGGTCACTTTGTGGCCCAGTTCTTCTGCGACCAGTTGGGCAGTTTCCTGATCCAGTACCTGGTTGATGGTGGCCGGGGTGCCCAGCTTGAACATGAACTTGATGATTTCGGCAGCCTTGACCGACATCTGCTGGGCGAGATCGCCAACAGTGATGGTTTCGCCGATCTTCACTTCACGTACGACAGGGCCGGTCGGGCTCTGGAAACCGTGGGCGTTGCGTTTCTTCAGCTTGGCCTTGCCACGACCGCCGCGACGGAAGCCATCGCTCTCTTCGTCGGTAGTGCGTGGCGCCACACGTGGAGCCGGAGCCTTTTCCTTGACCGATGCGCGATGCGGAGCGTTTTTGCGCTCGCCATCACCACCGCCACGACGGTTGTTGTCGTCAGCACGTGGTTTGTCCGGACGGCGCTGTTCGTCACGCTTGCGAGTGTCGGCAGCTGGCGCAGCAGCCACAACCGGCGCGGCTTCGCGCACGGGTTCGGCCACTGGCGCAGGGGCAGCGACGGTTTCGGCAGGAGCGGACGGCGCAGCAGGCTGGCGACGCGCTTCTTCTTCGGCGCGCACGCGGGCTTCTTCTTCAGCCTTCTGACGGGCAGCATTTTCTACTGCGCGACGTTCATCCAGTTCACGCTTGCGCTCGGCTTCGATTTCTTCCGGGCTACGCTGTACGAAAACTTTCTTCTTGCGGACTTCAACGCTGATGCTTTTGCTGCCAGCCACACGCAGGGTGCTGGTGGTTTTACGCTGCAGCGTGATCTTGCGTGGTTCTTCCACTTTCGCCTTGTGGCTGCTTTTCAAGTGGGTCAGCAGGGATTGCTTCTCACTGTCAGTCACATTTTCTTCGGCGGCGGTGTGCGGCAGACCTGCCTCACGCATCTGCTGCAACAGGCGCTCTACCGGTGTTTTGACCTCATCGGCCAGTTGTTTCACCGTGACTTGCGTCATGCACTTCTCTCCTCAGGCCGCGCCTAATTACTCGAACCAGTGGGCTCGGGCGGCCATGATCAACTTGCCGGCACGATCATCGTCAATGCCGTCGATGTCGAGCAGATCGTCAATAGACTGCTCGGCCAGGTCTTCGCGGGTAATTACGCCGCGCACCGCCAGTTCCATCGCCAAATCCTTGTCCATACCCTCAAGCGAGAGCAGGTCTTCGGCCGGATGGGCGTCTGCCAGCTTTTCCTCAGTAGCGATGGCTTTGGTCAACAAGCGATCCTTGGCACGAGCGCGAAGCTCGTTGACGATGTCCTCGTCAAAGCCGTCGATGTTGAGCATTTCTTCCAACGGTACGTAGGCAATCTCTTCCAGGCTGGTGAAGCCTTCGTCTACCAGCACCTGAGCCAGTTCTTCATCGACTTCCAGCTCGTCGATGAAGTTGCGCAGGATGTCGCCGGTTTCCGCTTGTTGCTTAGCCTGGATGTCCGATTCGGTCATCACGTTCAGGGTCCAGCCAGTCAGCTGGCTCGCCAGACGCACGTTCTGACCACCACGACCGATGGCCTGAGCCAGATTGTCTGCGCCAACGGCGATGTCCATGGCATGGGCATCTTCGTCAACGATGATGGCCGCCACTTCTGCCGGCGACATGGCATTGATCACGAACTGTGCCGGGTTGTCGTCCCACAGGACGATATCGACACGCTCGCCACCCAACTCGCCCGACACGGCCTGGACGCGCGAACCGCGCATACCGATGCACGCGCCTTGCGGGTCGATGCGTTTGTCCTTGGAGCGGACAGCGATCTTGGCGCGCGAACCCGGATCACGGGAAGCGGCCATGACTTCGATCAGACCTTCAGCGATTTCCGGCACTTCGATACGGAACAGCTCGATCAGCATTTCCGGCGCGGTACGCGACAGGATCAACTGAGGGCCGCGGTTCTCGCTGCGGATTTCCTTGAGCAGCGCACGCAGACGCACGCCAACACGGAAGGTTTCGCGAGAGATGATGTCTTCACGGGCCAGCAACGCTTCAGCGTTATTACCCAGGTCGACGATCACGTTGTCGCGGGTCACTTTCTTCACGGTGCCGGAGATGATTTCTCCCAGGCGCTCGCGATAAGCGTCAACCACTTGAGCGCGCTCGGCTTCGCGCACTTTCTGCACGATGACCTGTTTGGCGGTCTGCGCAGCGATGCGGCCGAACTCGATGGACTCGATCTTTTCTTCAACGACGTCGCCAACCTTGGCGCCAGGGTGCGTTTCAGCAACCTTGCTCGGCCAGGTTTCGATGGCCGGATCATCGAGATCATTCTCTTCGACGACCGTCCAGCGACGGAAAGTTTCGTAAGAACCGGTGTGGCGGTTGATTTCCACACGCAGATCAACTTCGTCTTCAAAACGCTTTTTGGTAGCAGTGGCCAGAGCCAGCTCCAGCGCTTCAAAAATTACGCTTGCCGGTACACCCTTTTCATTGGATACCGACTCAACAACCAGCAGTACTTCTTTGCTCATCGTACGCCTCGCCTTTCGCAAGCCATTGGATCCGCGGGATCCGCGTCTCAGTCAAAACTGGGAATAATGTTGGCCTTGTCGATCATATCGATCGGCAACAGGAACTCATGGTCATCTACCTGCACCACGACGTCCTGTTCTTCTACACCGCGCAGAAGGCCCTGAAAGTTGCGTCGACCTTCAAAAGGCGAGCGCAGCTTGATCTTCACTTGTTCACCGACATATTTGGCAAACTGCTCAAGAGTGAACAGTGGGCGTTCCATGCCTGGCGAGGAAACTTCAAGGGTGTATTCAACGGAGATCGGATCTTCAACATCCAGCACACCGCTGATCTGACGGCTGACGATGGCACAATCGTCCACCAGTACGCCGCCTTCCTTATCGATATAAACGCGCAACATTGAGTGGCGACCTTGAGCCGAAAACTCAATACCCCAGCATTCATAGCCTAGGGCCACGACCACCGGGGCCAGCAAGGCCTGCAACTCTTCTAGCTTGCTCGACACCTGAACCCCCTCGTGCATGTATGTGCATGCTATGCAAAATAAAAAAATGGGCGAAACGCCCATCCTTGAAACGCCGTCGAACAGCGGCGTTGAAAGTGTCCAGCTAACAAAAAGCCCCTTAAAAGGGGCTCCTTAAACTGGTTGCGGGGGCCGGATTTGAACCGACGACCTTCGGGTTATGAGCCCGACGAGCTACCAGACTGCTCCACCCCGCGACAAAGCTGGGGCGGAAGTATACGACCGATCCCTTTTAGGGTCAATGTAACCTTCCACCTGCAAGAAAGCCCGCAACAGCGGGCTCTCCTGACTAATTGGTACCGAGAAGGGGACTCGAACCCCTACACCCTATGGGCACAACCACCTCAAGGTTGCGTGTCTACCAATTCCACCACCTCGGCAATACTACGTTTGAAACCCTTCTTACTTCTGCTCTTGAGCTGGAGGTACGTCAGTCGCTGGAGTAGCCGACTTTTGCTCTTGAAGCACCGGGACATCATCAGAAGCCGGTTGTTGCTTTGGAACTTCCAACACTGCCGGGTTTGGCAAACCTGCTTGAGTCAGCTGATGAGCCTTCTCTTTAGCAAAGTATCCTAACCCCAAGCTGGTTATGAAGAAACCGGCGGCAAGTATAGCAGTAAACTTACTAAGAAAGGTAGAGGAACCTTGGCTTCCGAACACAGTATTTGAAGCACCTGCTCCGAAAGACGCGCCAGCGTCCGCACCTTTACCCTGCTGCAGCAAAACCAGAGCAACTACGCCCAATGCACCCAGCAGATGAAAAACGACTACGACTGTTTCCAGCATTTTTTCAGTTTCCCGCGGCGCGACAAATCGCACCGAACTCATCTGCATTCAGGGAAGCTCCACCAATGAGCCCCCCATCGATATCCGGCATGCCGAACAGTTCGACCGCATTGGCCGCCTTCACGCTGCCGCCGTATAGAAGCCGCACACCTCGTGCCACTTCAGAATTCTCTGCCGCCAACTGCTCGCGAATGGCTTTATGCACATCCTGAGCCTGTTGCGGCGTTGCAGTCAGCCCGGTACCAATCGCCCAGACCGGCTCGTAAGCGATCACTGCGTTGGCAAAAGCACCGACACCCAGCTCCTCGATGATACTGCCCAGCTGACGCCCGACAACCTCAAGAGTCTTTCCGGCTTCGCGCTGCTCCAGGGTCTCCCCTACACACAACACCGGAATCAAGCCACATGCCTGTGCCGCTGCGAACTTGCGATTCAGCATTCCGTCTCGCTCACCCATGATCTGGCGGCGTTCGGAGTGCCCGACAAGCACCAGGGAACAACCTGCATCCACCAACTGACTCGGCGCAATCTCGCCCGTCAATGCACCTTGCATGGATTCCACCGCAGAATTCTGCGCACCGACCGAGATCGATTTGCCTTTCAAGCCATCAATCACTTGATTGATATACAAGCAAGGCGGGAATACCGCGACATCAACACCGCTTGGCAAGGCCAGATGACGAAGGCCGTTGATCAGCTCAGCGACGCTGGCGCGGGTACCGTGCATCTTCCAGTTACCAGCTACCATAGGGCGACGCATGCTGTACCTCGTCGGTCAAAGTGGGCGCAGATGTTACCCAACACAATCATGGCTGGCAAGCCGAATCAGGCAGAAACTTCAGTTACCAGTTTTGCCAGTTCTTCGGCATAGCCACGAACCTGGATTTCGTCCTCGCCTTCGACCATCACACGTACCAGAGGCTCTGTCCCGGACTTGCGCAAAAGCACACGCCCGCGCCCCGCCATAGCCTGGGTTACGCGTGCGCTCGCCTCCTTGACAGCCGGGTGCTCCAGCGGGCTGTCGCCACCGCCGAAGCGCACGTTGATCAGCACTTGAGGACACTTACGCAGGGCCTGACGAGTTTGCGCCAGACCTTCGTTGCGTGTTTTCAATGCCATCAGCACCTGCAACGCCGCAATGATCGCATCGCCAGTCGTCGTGTGGTTGAAGCAAACGACATGTCCGGAGTTCTCGCCCCCGACCAGCCAATCGCGCTCCAGCAATTCGGCAATCACATAGCGGTCGCCGACATTTGCACGCACAAAAGGAATACCCAGATCCGCCAGAGCCAACTCCAGACCCAGATTGCTCATCAGCGTACCGACCACACCGCCCTGCAATTTGCCTCGCTCATGCAGATCGCGCGCGATGATGAAAATCAGCTCGTCACCATCGACTATCGCCCCGGTGTGGTCGACCATCAGCACCCGATCACCATCACCGTCGAAGGCAATACCCAGATCCGCATGCTCGGACAACACCGCCGCCTGCAATTGCCCCATGTGCGTGGAGCCACAGTTGTCGTTGATATTCAGACCATTGGGCTGCGCGGACAGAACCACAACTTCGGCACCCAGCTCACGGAATACGCTCGGCGCGACCTTGTAGGTAGCTCCGTGCGCGCAGTCGATGACAATCTTCAGTCCGGAAAAACTGGTGCCGGTCGGCACAGAGCTCTTGCAAAACTCGATATAGCGACCGGACGCATCATTGATTCGCGACACCTTGCCAATCTTGCTCGACTCCACAACAGTCATTGGCGTATCGAGCAATTCCTCGATCATCAGCTCCAGCTCATCGGGCAGCTTGGTGCCCTTGCCGGAGAAAAACTTGATGCCGTTATCGTCATGCGGATTGTGCGATGCACTGATCACGATTCCGGCCTCAGCCTGGAATGTACGCGACAGGTAGGCGATGGCCGGAGTCGGCATCGGACCGAGCAGCATTACATCGGCGCCCGCCGATGTCAGGCCAGCCTCAAGTGCCGATTCGAACATGTAGCCGGAAATTCGCGTGTCCTTGCCGACCAGCACCTTGCAGGCACCCATCTTGCGAAAGGCCATACCGGCAGCCCAGCCGAGCTTGAGCATGAAGTCCGGAGTGATCGGGTATTCCCCGACGCGACCACGAATCCCGTCGGTACCAAAATATTTCTTGCTCATAAGTGCTCCATCATTCTTATTCGGCTGATTCCACGGCTGCGAGCATTCGCACCACGTCCACCGTTTCCGCCACATCATGGACGCGCAATATACGCGCGCCTTTCACCGATGCCAGTGCAGCCAGTGCCAAACCGCCATACAGACGCTCACCCACGGGGCGATTCAATGCATGGCCGATCATGCTTTTGCGCGAAACGCCCACCAATAGCGGCCGCCCCAACGCATGCAGGGCTTCCATATGCTTGAACAAGCTTAGATTGTGCTGCAGGGTTTTGGCGAAGCCGAAGCCCGGATCAAGAATGATCCGCTCGGCCGGAATGCCTGCCTCCTCGCACTGAGCCATCCGTTCGGCAAGAAACTCACCCACTTCCCGGGTGACATCCTGATAACGCGGATCATCCTGCATATCGCCAGGCTCGCCGAGCATGTGCATCAGGCACACGGGCAATCCCGTGGCCGCCGCCGCATCAAGCGCGCCATCCCGCCGTAGCGAACGAACGTCGTTGATCAAGCCAGCACCCAAACGCGCTGTTTCGCGCATGACCGCCGGAGTGGACGTATCGACCGATATGACCACATCCAGTTCGCGATTGATAAGCTCGACGACGGGAGCGACACGTTCCAGCTCCTCCAACGGAGAAACCGCCCGCGCGCCCGGGCGGGTCGACTCGCCGCCCACATCGATCAGTGTTGCACCCGCCGCAACCATGGCTTCGGCATGACGCAAGGCCGCGTCGAGCTGGCTGTATCGGCCACCGTCGGAAAAAGAATCAGGAGTGACATTGAGAATGCCCATGACATGCGTCCGGGCCAAATCAAGAACCCGGTTGCCGCAAGGCAACCGGGTCAGGGACTGTACAGAAGTCATTTCAAACCTTAAACGTCGGCAGCCGGACCGCCAATCGGTGTTTCCGGACGCTCACCCTGAATGACAGGCGGTGTGCCAGTACCAGTGCCGCCCGACCAATCGCGAGGCTCGCGAGGTGTACGACCAGCCATGATGTCGTCGATCTGCTCGGCATCGATCGTCTCGTACTTCATCAGTGCATCCGCCATGGCATCGAGCTTGTCGCGGTTGTCCGTGAGGATCTGTTTGGCCGTGCCGTAGCACTGATCGATGATGCTGCGTACTTCAGAGTCGATCAGCTTGGCTGTCTCACCGGAGAAGCTGGCATTCTGACCGCCACCGCCGCGACCGAGGAATACTTCCCCCTCTTCTTCGGCGTACATCAACGGACCGAGTTTTTCCGACAGACCCCACTTGGTCACCATGTTCCGCGCAATCTGACTCGCCCGCATGATGTCGTTGGAAGCACCAGTCGTCACACCGTCAAAGCCCAAAGTCATCTCTTCAGCAATACGGCCGCCGTACAGCGAGCAGATCTGACTGATCAGCGCACGCTTGGACAGGCTGTAACGATCTTCTTCCGGCAGAAACATGGTCACACCCAACGCACGACCGCGAGGGATGATCGACACCTTGTAGACCGGATCATGCTCGGGCACGACGCGACCGACAATGGCGTGGCCTGCTTCGTGATAAGCGGTGTTCTGCTTTTCCTTCTCGGACATGACCATGGATTTGCGCTCGGCGCCCATCATGATCTTGTCTTTGGCCAGTTCGAATTCTTTCATTTCGACGATGCGCTTGCCGGCACGGGCAGCGAACAGCGAAGCCTCGTTGACCAGGTTCGCCAGATCGGCGCCGGAGAAACCCGGAGTACCGCGTGCGATAACAGCCGGAGCAACATCATCACCCATTGGCACTTTACGCATGTGAACCTTGAGGATCTGCTCGCGACCACGGATGTCCGGCAAGCCGACCACCACCTGACGGTCGAAACGACCCGGACGCAGCAAAGCAGGGTCCAGCACGTCAGGACGGTTGGTCGCGGCGATGACGATGATGCCGTCGTTCATTTCGAAACCATCCATCTCCACCAGTAACTGGTTGAGAGTCTGTTCGCGCTCGTCGTGACCGCCGCCCATACCGGCGCCACGATGGCGACCAACGGCGTCAATCTCATCGATGAAGATGATGCATGGTGCGTGTTTCTTGGCCTGTTCGAACATGTCACGAACGCGGCTGGCACCGACACCGACGAACATTTCGACGAAGTCGGAACCGGAAATGGTGAAGAACGGCACCTTGGCTTCGCCGGCAATCGCCTTGGCCAGCAAAGTTTTACCGGTACCCGGAGGACCAACCATCAGCACGCCGCGAGGAATGCGGCCGCCCAGGCGCTGGAACTTGCCCGGATCACGGAGGAACTCGACCAGTTCGCCCACTTCTTCCTTGGCTTCGTCGCAACCGGCAACGTCAGCCAGTGTGGTTTTCACCTGATCTTCGGACAGCAGACGCGCCTTGCTCTTGCCGAAGCTCATCGGCCCGCCCTTGCCGCCAGCGCCGCCCTGCATCTGGCGCATGAAGAACATGAACACCGCGATGATCACCAGGATCGGGAAGCTGGCTACCAGAAGCTGGGTCCAGATACTTTGCTGCTCAGGCTGCTTGCCTTCGACCACGACGTGGTTGTCGACCAGGTCGCCGATCAAGCCATTGTCCTGGATTGCCGGACGAATGGTCTTGAAGCTGTCGCCATCGTTGCGCTTGCCGGTAATCACGTAGCCGTCGACGGCCACGCGCTCGACCTTGCCATCCTTGACCTGCTGGATGAAGTCGGAATAGTTGAGGGTCTGCGGCTCGTTAGGGCTGGAGAAGTTGTTCATCACCGTCACCAGGACTGCCGCGATGATCAACCACAGGATCAGATTCTTTGCCATATCGTTCAATTAACTACCCTCTGAAGCAAGCTCCGCTACTGGCGCGCGCTTCGCATGATATTCACCGGCCTAACTTACTACATTACCTACAGCTCTGGCAGGCGCCGTCTGTAACCCTTTGTGAAACACTTTCTACACAATATTCGCTTATGCGCGCGGGGCGAAATACGAAAAACCTATCACCCCGCCAAAAAACCTCGTTTTACTCGCTACGACCGCGGTAGCCCCATGCCAGCATATATTGCTCACGAGAGCTGCCACGAGAGGAGTCCGGCTTGATCATCTGGATCTTGTCGAACTTCTTGCGAGCATCCTTCAGGTAGACATCGAACCCTTCGCCCTGAAAAATCTTGATCACGAAATTGCCACCCGGCTTGAGTATCCGTTCCGCCAGATCAAGCGCCAGCTCGCAAAGAAACATGGCTTTGGGCATGTCCACTTCAGGCGTACCACTCATATTGGGGGCCATATCGGAAATCACAAGGTCCACCTGCGAATTACCTACGGCTTCAAGGATGCGCGTGAGCACTTCGTCCTGGGTGAAGTCACCCTGGATGAAAGTCACATCCGGAATGCTGTCCATTTCCAGGATGTCCGAAGCGATCAGGCGCCCCTGCCCACCGATCAGCCGACTCGTGACCTGCGACCAGCCGCCAGGCGCCGCACCGAGATCGACGACGCTCATGCCCGGACGGATCAGTTTGTATTTTTCCTGGACCTCCAGAAGCTTGTAACTCGCGCGCGAACGATAGCCGTCCTTCTGCGCCTGCTTCACATAGGGATCATTGACATGTCTTTTCAGCCAACCAAGGCTTGTCTTGGAACGCGCCATTGGGCACCTCGTTGATTAGGGTCGTGATTAACTGGGCGGATCCACGAGCCCTCGGGTAAAATGGCCGCCATTTTACAGAATCCAGACGAAAGGGTCAGATTATGCCGCTCACTCCAGAGCAGAAGAAACAGTACAAATCCATCGGCCACCACCTGAAACCAGTTTTGACGGTGGCTGACAACGGTTTGACTGAGGGTGTTTTAGCCGAACTCGAACGCGCATTGGCAGATCACGAGCTGATCAAAATCAAGCTCAACATCCTCGATCGCGAGGCGCGCCTGGCGTCCGTTGCAGAGCTGTGCAAGGTCGGCAAAGCCGATCTGGTTCAAGTCATCGGCAAGATGGCACTGATTTACCGCAAGAACTTCAGCGTCAACAAGCAGCTGTCGAACGTCCATCGCTTCAAGTGATGGCAAGGGTCAAGGGTGTGCTTCGCGCACCCTGCCACTCCATCCCGGCACCGGCTGCAATACCAGCACCAATCCGGAAAAACCCAACACAAGAAAGCTGAACACCTGCCAGCGCTGCGCATCCGGCCAGCCGACACGCACGGCGACAAACATCGCACACGCATACAACGCCATCAGCAACACCTGCCCGCGAAAATCCCGCCATAGACTGACAAGGCCCTCGGCCTGTACCAGCACCAAAGCCTGAAATATCACGCACGCGACGGCAAAACCCACCACCGTCACTTCAAACGTACTTGCAACTTCATCGATCAGCAGCGGCGCCAGGCCGATTTGGCCCAGCACCGGCCGCAGCCCCAGATGTACCAGCCACAGGCCACCGACCCACAACATCTGGGCCAGCTGCCAGAGCATCGCGCCCGCATGCAGCGGACGCCTGCTCTCAGATGTGACGGACTTCGACAATCTCGTACTCGATATCGCCACCCGGCGTTTTCACAACGACCGTATCGCCCTCTTCCTTGGCAATCAAGGCGCGAGCGATCGGCGAACCGACCGAAATCTTGCCGAGCTTGATGTCCGCCTCATCCTCACCCACGATCTGGTAGGTGACGCTTTCATCAGTCTCGACGTTGGCGATTTCGACGGTGGTGCCGAAAATCACTTTGCCGGTGTGCGGAATGGTCGTTACGTCGATGATCACCGCGTTCTGCAGACGACCTTCGATATCACGGATCCGTGCCTCGACCATGCCTTGCTGTTCGCGGGCGGCATGGTATTCAGCGTTTTCCTTCAAGTCACCCAACTCGCGGGCCGTACCGATGTCCTGGCTGAGCTTCGGACGAACGACCTTGGTCAGGTGAGCATGCTCTTCTTCCAGGGCCTTGGAGCCCTGGACGGTCATTGGGTATTTATTCATGCCTTCAATCCTGCGTGTAGATCCTGCAAGCGGCGTACGGTCTTCTCGGGACCAAACTTCAGCGCTTCACAGATAGCTTCGCCAGCAGCAATGGTAGTGGTGCAGTAAATCTTGTGCTGCAAGGCGTTACGGCGAATGGAATAGGAATCGGCGATCGATTGACGACCTTCGGTGGTGTTGATGATCAGAGTGACTTCGTCATTCTTGATCATGTCGACCACATGCGGACGACCCTCGGTCACCTTGTTCACGCGACGCACTTTCAGGCCTGCGGCTTCGATCAGCTTGGCAGTGCCGGCGGTGGCGACGACTTCGAAGCCCAAGTTGATCAGATCACGGGCCACGCCTGC
Source organism: Pseudomonas sp. B40(2017) (assembly GCF_002112855.1). NCBI lineage: Bacteria > Pseudomonadati > Pseudomonadota > Gammaproteobacteria > Pseudomonadales > Pseudomonadaceae > Pseudomonas > Pseudomonas sp. B40(2017). The sequence goes on along the minus strand of NZ_NEIT01000005.1, from coordinate 84,502 downwards.
AACCAGTGGCTTGTCATCATCGCGGACGCTGATGAACGCAGTACCGCCGGTCGGCAGCACTTCGCTGGCGCCCATCTGGGCTTTGGCGAAGGCTTCGCCGAAGGTGTCGCCGACGCCCATCACTTCACCGGTTGACTTCATCTCAGGGCCGAGGATCGGGTCAACGCCAGGGAATTTGGCGAACGGGAACACCGCCTCTTTCACGCTGTAGAAGTTCGGAATGATTTCCTTGGTGAAGCCGATTTCCTTCAGGGTTTTACCGGCCATCACGCGAGCCGCGACCATGGCCAGGGAAATCCCGATGCACTTGGACACGAAAGGTACGGTACGGGAAGCACGCGGGTTGACTTCGATGACGTAGATGTCTTCGCCTTGCAGCGCCAACTGAACGTTCATCAGGCCGACCACGCCCAGTTCCAGGGCCATTTTCTTGACCTGTTCGCGCATCTCGTCCTGGATGTGCGCCGGCAGCGAATACGGCGGCAGCGAGCACGCGGAGTCACCGGAGTGAACGCCCGCCTGTTCGATGTGCTGCATGATCGCGCCGATCACGACGTCCTTGCCGTCGCAGACCGCATCCACGTCCATCTCGATGGCGCAGTTGAGGAAGTGGTCGAGCAGCACCGGGCTGTCGTTCGACACTTGCACCGCGTCACGCAGGTAACGCTTGAGTTCTTCTTCCTTGTAGACGATTTCCATCGCCCGGCCGCCCAGTACGTAGGATGGACGCACCACCAGCGGGTAACCGATCTTCGCGGCAGCGCGAACAGCTTCGTCTTCGCTGCGCACGGTGGCGTTTGGCGGCTGACGCAGGTTCAGGCGCTCGACCATTTGCTGGAAGCGCTCACGGTCTTCGGCGCGGTCGATGGCGTCAGGGCTGGTGCCGATGATCGGCACGCCGGCTGCTTCCAGAGCACGAGCCAGCTTCAGAGGCGTCTGGCCGCCGTACTGGACGATCACGCCTTTCGGCTTCTCGACGCGGCAGATTTCCAGGACGTCTTCCAGGGTCACCGGCTCGAAGTACAGACGGTCGGAAGTGTCGTAGTCAGTGGAAACGGTTTCCGGGTTGCAGTTGACCATGATGGTCTCGTAACCGTCATCGCGCAGCGCCAGTGCCGCGTGAACGCAGCAGTAGTCGAACTCGATGCCCTGACCGATACGGTTCGGGCCACCGCCGAGGATGATGATCTTGTCGCGACCGGACGGCGCGGCTTCACATTCTTCCTCGTAGGTCGAATACAGGTAGGCGGTGTCGGTGGCGAACTCGGCCGCGCAGGTGTCGACGCGCTTGTAGACCGGGAACACTTCCAACTTGTGGCGGTGAGTGCGCAGGTTCTTCTCGGTGACGCCCAGCAGCTTGGCCAGACGCTGGTCGGAGAAACCTTTGCGCTTGAGCTTATACATCAGATCGCGGTCGATAGCGGACAGACCGAGGGTCTTGACCTTCTCTTCGTCCTTGATCAGATCTTCGATCTGCACCAGGAACCACGGATCGATCATGTTCATGCCGAAGATTTCTTCGACGGTCATGCCGGCGCGGAAGGCGTCCGCCACGTACCAGATACGCTCGGCGCCCGGCACGGTCAGCTCGCGCTTGAGCACGCTCATGCTTTCCGGGTTGCTCAGATCGACCTTTTCGTCCAGACCGCAAACGCCCACTTCCAGACCGCGCAGGGCTTTCTGCAGGGATTCCTGGAAGGTACGGCCGATGGCCATGACTTCACCGACCGACTTCATCTGAGTGGTCAGGCGCGCGTCAGCGTTGGCGAACTTCTCGAAAGCGAAGCGCGGCAGCTTGGTCACGACGTAGTCGATGGACGGCTCGAAGGACGCCGGGGTACGGCCGCCGGTGATGTCGTTCTGCAATTCGTCGAGGGTGTAACCGACGGCCAGCTTGGCCGCGATCTTGGCGATCGGGAAACCGGTGGCTTTCGAGGCCAGAGCCGACGAGCGGGATACACGCGGGTTCATCTCGATCACGACCATGCGGCCGGTGTCCGGGCAGATACCGAACTGAACGTTGGAACCACCGGTCTCGACGCCGATCTCACGCAGTACCGCCAGCGAGGCGTTACGCAGGATCTGGTATTCCTTGTCGGTCAGGGTCTGAGCCGGGGCAACAGTGATCGAGTCACCGGTGTGCACTCCCATCGGGTCGAAGTTTTCGATCGAGCAGACGATGATGCAGTTGTCCTTTTTGTCGCGGACAACTTCCATTTCATATTCTTTCCAGCCGATCAGCGATTCGTCGATCAGCAGCTCTTTGGTTGGCGACAGGTCCAGACCACGGGCGCAGATTTCTTCGAACTCTTCACGGTTGTAAGCGATACCGCCACCAGTGCCGCCCATGGTGAAGGACGGACGGATGATGCACGGGAAGCCCAGGCGCTCGAGCACCGCGTTGGCTTCTTCCATGCTGTGGGCGATACCCGAACGCGGGCATTCCAGGCCGATCGCTTTCATCGCCTTGTCGAAACGCGAGCGGTCTTCAGCCTTGTCGATGGTGTCGGCATTGGCACCGATCATCTCTACGCCGAACTTTTCCAGAACACCTTCGCGCTCCAGGTCCAGGGCGCAGTTCAGAGCAGTCTGGCCGCCCATGGTTGGCAGCACTGCATCCGGACGCTCTTTTTCGATGATCTTGGCAACGGTCTGCCATTTGATCGGCTCGATGTAGGTGGCGTCGGCCATGTCCGGGTCGGTCATGATGGTGGCCGGGTTGGAGTTCACCAGGATGACGCGGTAACCCTCTTCGCGCAGGGCTTTACAGGCCTGGGCGCCGGAGTAGTCGAATTCGCAGGCCTGGCCGATAACGATCGGGCCAGCGCCGAGAATCAGGATGCTTTTAATGTCTGTACGTTTTGGCATGGGTTTGTCACTCAAATCCGCAGGTCAGTCGGCAAGCCGTCTTGATCGATTTCTGAAGTCCCGAGGGGGCCGCCGGTTCCGGGGCCGCCCTCGAGGGGCTTCTCGCTACAGTCTCAAGGCGAGCGCTTAGCGTCGCTTGGCCATCTCGTTGATGAAGCGGTCAAACAGGGGGGCCACATCGTTCGGGCCCGGGCTCGCTTCAGGGTGACCCTGGAAGCTGAACGCGCTCTTGTCGGTACGCTCGATGCCTTGCAGGGTGCCGTCGAACAGCGATTTATGGATCGCGCGGACGTTGGCTGGCAGGGTCGCTTCGTCAACCGCGAAACCGTGGTTCTGGCTGGTGATCATCACGACGCCAGTGTCCAGATCCTGAACCGGGTGGTTGGCACCGTGGTGGCCGTGGCCCATTTTCAGGGTCTTGGCGCCGGAGGCCAAGGCCAGCAGCTGGTGACCGAGGCAGATGCCGAAGACCGGAATTTCGGTTTCCAGCACTTCCTTGATGGCCTTGATCGCGTAGTCGCAAGGCTCCGGGTCACCAGGGCCGTTGGACAGGAACACGCCGTCCGGCTTCAGTGCGAGCACGTCGGCAGCCGGGGTTTGCGCCGGAACCACGGTCACGCGGCAACCGCGCTCGACCAGCATGCGCAGGATGTTGACCTTGACGCCGTAGTCGTAGGCAACCACGTGGTATGGCAGCTCGGAGGCTTCGATGGTCGCGTGGCTGTCGGTTTTCAGATCCCAGACAGTGGAGCGCCATTCGTATTGGGTCTTGGTGCTGACGACTTTCGCCAGGTCCATGCCCTTCAGGCCCGGGAAACCTTGCGCAGCGGCGATGGCCGCCTCTTCGGAAATGTTGTCGCCGGCCATGATGCAGCCGTTCTGTGCGCCTTTTTCACGCAGGATGCGGGTCAGGCGGCGGGTGTCGATACCGGCGATCGCCACAACATTATTGGCTTTCAGGTAATCGGACAGGGACATCGTGTTACGCCAGTTGCTCGCTACCAGCGGCAGGTCACGGATGACCAGACCAGCGGACCAGACGCGGTCGGACTCGGCGTCTTCCGGCGTCGTGCCGGTGTTGCCGATGTGCGGGTAAGTCAGGGTAACGATCTGTTGGGCGTAGGAAGGATCGGTAAGGATTTCCTGATAGCCGGTCATTGCGGTGTTGAACACCACCTCACCAACGGTCTGACCGTCGGCTCCAATGGCTTCGCCGCGAAAAATGCTGCCATCAGCAAGGGCGAGTATGGCTGGCTTAGTCAAGAAGACCTCCCGTAAATAACGCATGAAAGGGCAATCGCAGGTTGTAAAAAAGCGGAGTGACGTATGGACACGTCACCCCGCTTCTTCACTGAATTATTCTGCGCGCTTTTAGTGGACACACTAAAGCTGTAGCTTACAGAAAAAGGGATTTTTGGTCTACCGCCAATGAGCCTGAAAGGCCGGAGAATGCGACAGGGCGTCGCTCAGCGGATTGAATCCGGCACAAACAGGGCGTTTGCGCCGGATTCATAACATCTCAATGCAGGTCGAGCACGTCCTGCATGTCGTACAAACCAGGCTCGCGAGCATCCAGCCACAACGCCGCACGCACCGCGCCCTTGGCAAACGTCATGCGACTCGAAGCCTTGTGCGTGATCTCCAGACGTTCGCCTTCGCAGGCAAACAACACCGTGTGATCGCCCACTACATCACCACCGCGAACAGTGGCGAAGCCGATGGTCTCACGCTCACGGGCACCGGTGTGGCCTTCACGACCATAGACCGCAACCTTCTGCAGATCACGATCCAGCGCATTGGCGATCACTTCACCCATGCGCAGGGCCGTGCCCGATGGCGCATCGATCTTGTGGCGGTGATGGGCCTCAATGATTTCGATGTCCGCATCTTCCGCCAACACCCGTGCCGCCATGTCGAGCAGCTTCAGCGAAAGATTGACGCCGACACTGAAGTTGGCGGCGAACACGATCGGAATATCCTTGCCCGCCTCGGCCAGCAACTGCTTCTGCGCAGCATCCAGCCCGGTCGTGCCAATCACCATCGCCTTGCCGGCCTTGCGGCAGAAGGCCAGGTTTTTCAGCATCACTTCCGGCAAGGTGAAGTCGATCAACACATCGAACTCTTCCGCCACCGACTCCAGATTCCCGGACAGCGGCACGCCGATTCGACCGAGCGAAGCCAGCTCACCGGCATCCACACCGATAAGCGTACTGCCAGGACGAACAATCGCAGCCGTCAAACCGGTCAGCGGCGCGCGCTGCTGCACCGCCTCGACCAGAATCTTGCCCATGCGCCCGGCAGCGCCCATCACAGCTATACGTCGCATGCCGACTCCTTACAGATCGCCGAAGAAGCGTTTCACACCGTCGAACCAACCGGTGGTTTTCGGGGAGTGGCTGTTGTCGTCCGCCAGGGAACTGCGGAACTCTTCCAGCAATTCACGCTGACGACGGTTCAGATTGACCGGCGTCTCGACGGCCACACGACACATCAGGTCGCCCGCACCACCGCCACGCACTGGCGCAACACCTTTACCGCGGACGCGGAACTGCTTGCCGGTCTGTGTCCCTTCCGGAATCTTCAGTTTGACGCGACCGTCGAGGGTCGGAATTTCCAGCTCGCCACCCAGGGCCGCGTCGACAAAGCTGATCGGCACTTCGCAGAACAGGTGCTTGCCGTCACGCTGGAAGATGTCGTGTTCGCGGACGTTGATCACCACGTACAGGTCGCCGGTCGGACCACCCTGAGTGCCCGCTTCGCCTTCGCCGGACAGACGAATGCGGTCACCAGTGTCGACACCGGCCGGCACTTTGACGGAGAGGGTTTTGTACTCTTCGACGCGACCGTCGCCGTGGCAGGAATCGCACGGATCGGAAATGATCTTGCCCTGGCCATGGCAGCGCGGGCAGGTCTGCTGCACCGAGAAGAAGCCTTGCTGCATACGCACCTGACCGATGCCGCCGCAAGTCGGGCAAGTCGATGGCGACGAGCCTTTCTTGGCGCCCGAACCGTCGCATGGTTTGCAATTGACCAGCGTCGGAACGCGGATATTCACGGTCGTACCGCGTACCGCTTCTTCCAGGTTCAGCTCCAGGGTGTAACGCAAATCGCTGCCGCGCTGAGCGCCGCCACGGGAACCGCCGCGACCGCCACCGAAGAAGTCACTGAAGACATCACCGAAGATGTCGGAGAAGTTCTGACCGCCGAAGCCTGCACCGCCGCCACCCATGCTCGGGTCGACGCCGGCATGACCGTACTGATCGTACGCTGCACGCTTGCTGGAATCGGACAGCACTTCGTAGGCTTCGTTGGCCTCCTTGAACAGATCTTCCGACGCCTTGTCACCGGGATTACGGTCCGGGTGGTGCTTCATCGCCAGACGGCGATAGGCCTTTTTCAGGTCTGCTTCGCTTGAGCCGCGCTCAACACCCAACACTTCGTAATAGTCACGCTTAGCCATAAGTTCTTCATACTCTTGAGGACGTTCGGCAAATCCCTCCTGAGCTTCGCCAAACTCGTTGAGCCCCAATACAGGCCCGGACCCAACTCACGTCAATTCAACGATCCTGGTCTTTGGTTCATGCGGTATTTACGGCGCGAAAAGCAGGAGCATTCCCGGCCATACCGCCAGCACCCTGGGGCGGACTGAATGACTTGTTCGTTAGAGCAAGTCACTCAATCCGCCGTTGTCGCATGCTGTAAAAATTCGCGTATTCCAGATACGCCAACGCGGGAGCAAGCTCCCGCGCGGCGACATCCTACCAGTCACCGCCGCAAGGCAGTCAACCGGGCGACCAACAACTTACTTGTGGTCTTTGACTTCTTCGAACTCGGCATCGACAACATCGTCAGCCTTTTCAGCTTTCTCGTCGTGCGGTGCCGCGCCTTCAGGCTGAGCCTGTTCGGCGTACATCTTCTGAGCAACCGGCGCAGAGACTTTCGACAGCTCTTCAACCTTGGCGTCGATGGCAGCCTTGTCGTCGCCTTTGACGGCAGCTTCCAGGGCAACCACGGCCGCTTCGATTGCAGTCTTCTCTTCTGCAGTCACTTTGTCGCCAGCGTCAGCGATCATCTTGCGAGTCGAGTGAACCAGTGCATCACCCTGGTTACGGGCAGCGGCCAGCTCTTCGAACTTGCGGTCTTCCTCGGCGTTCAGCTCGGCGTCGCGCACCATTTTCTGGATTTCTTCATCCGACAGACCAGAGTTGGCCTTGATGGTGATCTTCTGCTCTTTGCCGGTCGCCTTGTCCTTCGCACCTACGTGCAGGATGCCGTTGGCGTCGATGTCGAAGGTCACTTCGATCTGCGGAACGCCACGTGGAGCTGGTGGAATGTCGGCCAGATCGAACTTGCCCAGGGACTTGTTCTGTGCGGCTTGCTTGCGCTCGCCTTGCAGGACGTGAATGGTCACGGCGCCCTGGTTGTCGTCGGCGGTCGAGAACACTTGCGATTTCTTGGTAGGAATCGTGGTGTTTTTCTCGATCAGCGCGGTCATCACGCCACCCATGGTTTCGATACCCAGGGTCAGCGGGCTGACGTCAAGCAGCAGAACGTCTTTCACGTCACCGGCCAGAACGGCGCCCTGGATCGCAGCACCCATGGCAACAGCTTCGTCCGGGTTCACGTCTTTACGTGCTTCTTTACCGAAGAAATCGGTAACTGCCTTCTGCACCAGTGGCATACGAGTCTGACCACCAACCAGAATGACGTCGTCAATTTTGCTGACGTCGATACCGGCGTCCTTCAGAGCAATACGGCATGGCTCGATGGTACGGTTCACCAGATCTTCGACCAGCGACTCGAGCTTGGCACGAGAGATCTTCACGTTCAGGTGCTTAGGACCAGTGGCGTCTGCTGTGATGTACGGCAGGTTGACGTCGGTCGACTGCGAAGAAGACAGCTCGATCTTGGCTTTCTCAGCGGCTTCTTTCAGACGCTGCAAGGCCAGAGGATCGTTCTTCAGGTCCATGCCGGACTCTTTCTTGAACTCGTCGACGAGGTAGTCGATCAGGCGCATGTCGAAGTCTTCACCACCCAGGAAGGTGTCACCGTTGGTGGCCAGCACTTCGAACTGGTGCTCGCCGTCAACTTCAGCGATTTCGATCACGGAAACGTCGAAAGTACCACCACCCAGGTCGTAAACGATCACGGTGTGATCGCCCTTGGCCTTGTCCATGCCATAAGCCAGAGCGGCTGCGGTTGGTTCGTTGATGATACGTTTTACGTCCAGACCGGCGATGCGACCAGCATCTTTAGTCGCCTGACGCTGACTGTCGTTGAAGTAGGCCGGAACGGTGATCACCGCTTCGGTCACCGCTTCGCCGAGGTAGTCTTCGGCGGTCTTCTTCATCTTTTTCAGGACTTCGGCGCTGATTTGCGGCGGAGCCATCTGCTTGCCGGAAGCCTCGACCCAAGCGTCACCGTTGTTGGCCTTGACGATCTTGTAAGGCACCAGCTTGATGTCTTTCTGTACAACTTCTTCGTCGAAGCGGCGGCCAATCAGGCGCTTCACTGCGAACAGCGTGTTGTGCGGGTTGGTCACAGCCTGACGCTTGGCGGACTGACCTACCAGAATTTCACCATCATTGGCGTAAGCGATGATCGACGGCGTTGTACGCGCGCCTTCGGCGTTCTCAATAACTTTGGCCACGCCGTTTTCCAGCACGGAGACGCAGGAGTTGGTAGTCCCCAGGTCGATACCGATAATTTTGCCCATGTTCACTCTCCCGAAACTTTGGATTTTTTTGCCGCAGCAGTGGTGGCTAACTGCGGTAATACTTAAACGCTTGACTTCTAAATGGGGGCCTTGCGGCTAATTTCAAGCCTTCTCGTCAATCGAAGGCGAAACTGGCGCCGGCGCCTTGCTGACCACGACCATCGCCGGACGCAGCAGGCGACCGTTGAGCTGGTAGCCCTTCTGGAACACCTTCAGAATGCTATTCGGCTCCAGGACATCACTTTCCTGCATGGCCATTGCCTGATGTTCCACGGCGTTGAACGGTTCGCCTTCCTGCGGGCTGACAGCTACAAGCTGATAACGCGTGAGGGTGTCGTGAAACATTTTCAGGGTCAGCTCGATGCCTTCGCGCATCGGACGGATGCTTTCGTCATCCGGGCTCGACAGCTCGAGGCCGCGCTCCAGGCTGTCGACGATCGGCAGCAGGTCGCCGGCGAATTTTTCCAGCGCAAACTTGTGCGCCTTTTCGACATCCTGCTCGGCACGGCGGCGGACGTTCTGCAGATCGGCAGCTACGCGCAGCGATTGATCCTGCGCGGCGGCCAATTGCTCTTCGAGCACTTGTACACGGGTCGCCAGGTCATCACCCGAAGTCTCGGGCGCCTGATTGGCTTCTGGGTTTTGCGTATCTACTGTCTGTTCGTCAGCCATAGAATTCTCCTTTCAATATCGTCCGCGAGTTCGATTCGCGCTTCTGCCCCGGTATATGGGGCCGCAAAATCAGGCTTCAAGGGCTGACAACGATTAACCCTACAAAAAAGTGCTGCATTGGCATTCCTGCGCGCGACAAGCATTTGATCGGATCTTCTCCATTGAGCTGAGCGAGGGCATTGTCAGCCCGAAACAAAACACTGTATAAATAACCAGACCTGAAGCCTGGGAGCGGCCTTTATGCTGGTGCACCTGTCCGTACACAACTACGCCATCGTTGAACATCTCGATCTCGAACTCGATCGCGGCATGAGCGTGATTACCGGGGAAACCGGCGCCGGCAAATCGATCATGCTCGACGCCCTGGGCCTGACGCTCGGTGATCGCGCCGACAGCGGCGTGGTGCGACCGGGCGCCGACAAGGCCGATATCCTGGCGACCTTCGATCTGGCGGATATTCCCGAGGCCAGTGCCTGGCTGGCGGAACGCGACCTGGAAACCGACGGTCCGTGCATCCTGCGCCGGGTCATCACGTCCGAAGGTCGCTCACGCGGCTATATAAATGGCACGCCCTGCCCGCTCGGTGACCTCAAGGCACTCGGCGAGCTGCTGATCGATATCCACAGCCAGCACGAACACCAATCCCTGCTCAAGACCGACACCCACCGGCGCCTGCTCGACGAATACGCCGGGACCACCGATCTGGCACGCCAGGTTCACCTGGCCGCCCAGCGCTGGCGCCAGACCCGTCAGGAGCTGGAACGCCTGTCCAATTCCGGCGACGAACAGCGCGCACGCCATCAATTGCTCAGCTACCAGCTCGAAGAACTGGAAAACCTCGGCCTCGGGGAAAACGAGCTGGAAGAACTGGAGCAGGAACACAAGAACCTGACCAACGCAGAAACCCTGCTCGGCATCTGCCGACAAGTGGTCGAGCAATGCAGCGAAAGCGATTCCGGCAACGTGCTGAATGCCCTGACGGCCAGCCTCAATCGACTGTCGAGCGTGAACAATTCGGTCGGCGCGCTGGGTGAGGCGAGCAGCCTGCTGACCAGCGCGCAAATCCAGGTCGAAGAGGCCGTCGGCGAGCTCAATCGTTTTCTGGACAACTTCGATGCCGATCCGGCGCGCCTGCAATATCTGGAAGAACGTCTTGACTCCATCTACACGCTGGCACGCAAACACCGCATTCAGCCGACAGAAGTGGCGGAGATGCAGCAGAAGCTGCTCGACGAAATCGAAGCCCTCGACGCCAACGATGAATCCATCGAGCGTCTCGCCGAAGAGCTCGCTTCCTATGCCCGCCACTATCAGGAAAAGGCTCGGGAACTGAGCGAGCTGCGTCATCAAGCAGCCAGCAGCCTGGCCAGCGCGGTGGAACAGGAGATTCAACGCCTAGGCATGCCCGGCGGTCGCTTCACCATCGAATTGCGCGCCAACAACAGCAGCGAACTGCAACCCAATGGCCTGGAACAGGTCGAGCTGCTGGTCAGCGCCAACCCGGGCCAACCGTTGAAGGCCCTGGCCAAAGTGGCGTCCGGCGGTGAGTTGTCACGGATCAGTCTGGCCATCCAGGTGATTACCGCCCAGACCTCTCGCGTACCGACATTGGTATTCGACGAAGTTGACGTGGGGATTGGCGGTCCAACGGCTGAAATCGTCGGTCAACTGTTGCGCCGCCTCGGGGATCGCGGACAGGTACTGACGGTTACGCACTTGCCGCAAGTCGCGGCTCAGGGGCATCAGCATCTGTTCGTGCACAAGGTGCGAGGCGAGCAGGCCACTCACACGGCTGTTTCGAAGCTGAGCAAGAATGACCGTATAGAAGAAGTCGCACGCATGCTTGGCGGCATCGATCTGACCAAAGAGTCTTTGGCGCACGCGAAAAAGATGGTCGTCACCGCAAAGGTTTAAGCACGCCAGAAAGCACGAAGGCGACCCTTGGGTCGCCTTCGCTCGTTTCGCGAACCTGAAATTCGCGCGACATGCTTACTTTTTGTTGCGTACGTACAGTACGAGATTGTGATCAACCATCTCGTAACCGTGCTTCTCGACGATCGCCTTCTGAAGCTTTTCGATTTCTTCGTCGAAGAATTCGATGACTTCGCCCGACTCCACGTTAACCATATGGTCGTGGTGGCCACCGTCGGCCAATTCGAATACCGCGTGGCCGCCGTCGAAGTTGTGACGGACCACGAGGCCAGCCGCTTCGAACTGGGTCAGAACACGGTAGACCGTGGCCAGACCGACGTCCTCGCCAGCTTCCATCAACGCCTTGTAGACGTCCTCGGCACTCATGTGACGCTGCTCTGTAGAGTCGAGCATTTGCAGGATCTTGACCCGTGGCAGGGTCACTTTGAGGCCGGCTTTGCGTAGTTCGCTATTTTCAACCATGGTCAGCTTTCTCGCGATGCTGCTTCGCAGCTTCTCTTAATGCGGGTATGATCGGCGTTTACGTTGTCCCAGCCAAGATAGTGGAAGTCGCCCACCGATGCAAAACACCAAGCTCTTGCTAACCAGTTTCACCTTTGTGGGACTGCTCGCACTCGCCGGTTGTTCATTCCCCGGGGTTTACAAAATCGACATCCAGCAGGGCAATGTCGTCACGCAGGACATGATAGACCAGTTACGCCCGGGAATGACCCGGCCGCAAGTACGGTTTATCATGGGCAACCCTCTGCTTGCCGACACGTTCCACGCCAACCGCTGGGATTATCTGTACAGCCTGCAACCTGGTGGCGGTGAACGCCAGCAGGAACGCATGAGTGTCATTTTCGACTCGAATGACCGCCTTGTCAGTCTGTCCGGTGACTTCATGCCGGGCGTCAGCCGTGATGAAGCGATTCTCGGCAAGGATAGCGGCACCAGCGTGACCGCTCCTGCTGAAAACGCCGAGCAGCCGAAACCGGAAAAACCGGCCAAGCCTGGCTCCTTGCTGGATCAGATCCAGAAGGACGTCGATGGCGTGGAAACCGTTCCGGTTCCAACGCCAGAACCGCTGGACACCTCGCCGCAATAATTTGCGACGCAATAAAAAACCCGGAAATTCCGGGTTTTTTATTGCCTGCCGTTCGACCACCCTACTGGTTTCGCGCCTTGGCTTCGGCAGCCTTGGCGGCACGCAGACGGCGCACCTCTTTCGGATCAGCCAACAACGGTCGATAGATCTCGATGCGATCGCCTTCCTGAACCCGCCGGGCATCAGGGTCAGCGATCACTTTGCCAAAGATCCCCAAAGGACAACTCTTCAGATCCAGCTCCGGAAATTCAGCATCAATACCGGACGCCATCAGCGCCGCACGCACCGTCGTACCCTCAGCAACACTGATTACACGCAAAACCTGACGATCAACCGCCGCATACACCACTTCGACTTCGATCACCGGCTCAACCATGCATCTGCTTGGCACGCTGGCAGAACGCGTCCACCAGCGTATTGGCCGCCTGATTGAACAAAGGACCGAGCGTCGCGCGGACCAGCGGCCCGGCGTAGTCGAAGGACAGATCCAGACTGATCTTGCAGGCCTTCTCGTTCAGGGCCTTGAACACCCAGACGCCGTGCAGCTGATTGAACGGCCCCTCCTCCAGGTTCATCTCGATCGACTGCCCCGGCACCAGCGTATTGCGTGTCACGAAGTGCTGACTAAGCCCCCCCTTGGCCACGCCGACACTGGCGCGCATGTGCTCAGGCGAGCTTTCCAGGACTTCAGCAGACGAGCACCACGGCAGAAATTCCGGGTACCGTGCCACGTCATTGACGAGGTCGTAGAGAAATTGCGCCGGATAAGGCAGCAGCGCCGATCGTTGAATATGTGTCGTCATGTAAGCGTCACTTCCAGAGCTGGGCGGCAAACACTACAAGAATGCCGATGGGCGCCACATAGCGCATCAAAAACAGAGACAGGGCGAACAGCGCCGGGCTGCGAATCGACAATTCATCACGTACCGCCTCACGCCCCATCACCCAACCGGCAAACAGCACAAAGCACAGCCCACCGAGCGGCAACATGATGCGCGAGGTGAAGAAGTCGATCACGCCAAAGAAGTCCAGGCCACCGGCCGCACCCCACTGGTAGAGATGGAAGACCCCACCATCGTTCACGAAAAATTTGGCTTCCTTCCAGATATTGAAGGAAAACACCGTGCCCAGGCCAACGAACCAGCAGGTGAACGCCAACCAGAATGTCACCCAGGCACGGCTGATTTTAGTCCGCTCGACCAGATAGGCGACCATTGGCTCCAGCAGGGAAATCGCCGAGCTCCAGGCCGCAATGGCCACCAGAACGAAGAACACCACGCCCATCAACTGGCCGAACAGCACGTTACCGAAAGCAAATGGCAGGCTGACAAACATCAGCCCCGGGCCTTCGCTCGGGTTCAAACCACCGGCGAAAACAATTGGAAACAAGGCCAGACCGGCCACCAGCGAAACGAAGGTATCAAGCAGCGCCACACCCACGACTGTGCCGGAAAGCGAGGCTTCCTTGGTCATGTAGGCGCCGTAGATCATGATCGAGCCCACGCCCACGCTCAGCGAAAAGAATGCGTGGCCCATGGCCGGCAGCAAGCCGTCGAGGACTTTTTCCGGGTGGAAGTCGAACATGAAGTGCACGCCCTCCATGAAATGCCCGGTGGTCATGCTGTAACCCAGCAGCACCAGCACCATCACGAACAGCAGCGGCATCATGATCCGCAGGCTGCGCTCGAGCCCGGCGACCACGCCTTTGGCGATCACCACAGCCGACAACAGCATGAAAACCGTGTGCCACAGCGTGATACGCCACGGGTCGGCGATGACATTACCGAAGTAGGCTCCGACCTGATCAGCCGTCGCGCCCTGGAAGTCTCCGCGCCCCATATCAATGATGTAATCCAGCGACCAGCCGCCGACCACACTGTAGAAAGACAGGATCAGCAGCGCCGTGATCATCCCGGCGAACGCGCCCCACGACCACTTGCCCGAGTGCCCAGCTTCCCGCGCCAGCACCTTCAGGGCATTCGCCGGACTCTGGCGGGCACGGCGGCCGATCAGGGTTTCGGCGAGCATTACCGGGATGCCGATCAGCGCGATACACGCCAGAAACATCAGCACGAAGGCGCCGCCACCGTAGACCCCGACCATGTAGGGGAATTTCCAGATGCTGCCCAATCCCACGGCCGAACCGGTCGCGGCGAATATGAAAACCCAGCGGCTAGCCCAACTGCCGTGGACAGAAACCTTGTCTGTCGACATCGTTTATCACGCCCAAGCGTTAGAAAAAGAGGCCGCATTGTCCGGGATTCACTCAACCTGCTCAAGCACGCAGCATCACCGTAGCCGACAGCCGTTTATCTCCATATAATGCCGCCCCTATGGCTAAACAGAAGAAACACCCAACAGGGACCATCGCGCAAAACAAAAAGGCGCGACACGATTACTTCATCGAGCACAAGTTCGAGGCTGGTCTGGTCCTGGCCGGCTGGGAAGTAAAAAGTCTGCGGGCAAGCAAGCTGCAACTGGTCGACAGTTACGTGTTGCTCAAGGATGGCGAGGCCTGGTTGCTCGGCAGCCACATCACGCCTCTGATGACCGCCAGCACCCACGTCATCGCCGACCCGGTGCGTACCCGCAAGTTGCTGCTCAACCGCCGCGAGCTGGACAAGCTCGCCGCCGCCGTGCAGCAGAAGGGTTACGCCTGCGTGTGCCTGTCCTGGTACTGGAGCAAGCACATGGTCAAGTGCGAGATCGCGCTGGGCAAGGGCAAGAAGGAATACGACAAGCGTGATACCGAACGCGAACGCGACGCCGGTCGCGAGTTGCAGCGTGCGGTGCGCAACAAGGGCAAGGAAGACTGATTCCTCTGCCTGAATGACCGTTCCCGCGCCTCGCACGGGAGCGGTCTTTTTTACATCCCTTTGCGTCGCTCGGCGCGAGCCATGCGCTGCACTTCCTGACGCACCTCTTCCAGCACTTCCTGCACATACAGAATGTGGCGGCTGGAGACCTCACGCGCCTGTTCCGCGCGACCCTCGATAATCGCCAGATACAACTCCCGATGCTGCGTGATCAGCATGTCGCGGGTTTCCGTGCGCTGCTTGTACATGCCACCGATGTTGGTCACGACGTTGCGCTTGAGCAGATCGAACAGCCCGCGAATGGTGTGCAGCAACACCGCGTTATGACTGGCTTCGGCAATCGCCAGGTGGAATTTCGCATCCGCCGCGCCCTCTTCCGCCCGGCTCACTTCGTCATGACGCGAATAGCAGTCCTGTAACTCTTCAAACGCAGCCGTCAGCCGTTCACGATCCACATCCGTGGCGCGCAATGCTGCGTAATAGGCACACGATGCCTCCAGCGTGTGGCGAAATTCCAGCAGATCGCGCTGCGCCTCGGGATTGCTTTCCAGCAATTGCAGCAGCGGATCGCTGAACGTCGAACCGAGGTTTTCCACGACATAGTTGCCGCCGCCCTGCTTGCTGACCAGCAAGCCCTTGGCCGCAAGCTTCTGAATCGCCTCGCGCAAAGAGGGCCGGGAAACGCCGAACTGTTCCGCCAGTGTCCGCTCGGCTGGCAGGCGCTCGCCGGACTTTAGCGTGCCCTCGAGAATCATCCCTTCCAGTCGCTCGACAATGTCGTCAGACAAACGGCGCTGACGTATCTGATCAAACCCCATCACTCAACTCTCCACCATCCCGACCGCTCGCCGGGCTCTCTATTCTGGCCTATCGACGCTGCGCCGACACCTGCCAGATGACGCCAATTCAACCGGTGCAATCCGATTCGCCGTCCGGTTGCTCGACAAAAGTTTTAGGGCGGCAAATTGACACACCGACATCAAGGCTTTTACCCTAGCCGACAGCACTTGTAAATTGGTCTTACCAATTAACCAAGAACGCTGACAGTGCCTGACCAACAACAATTAGGGGCCACCCCATATGCAAACCTGGCAACAGCTCTACAGCCCGCTCGGCAGTCTCGGCGTGTCCGCACTCGCGGCCGTCATCCCCATCGTTTTCTTCTTCCTCGCCCTGGCGGTGTTCCGCCTCAAAGGTCATGTGGCCGGCAGCATCACGCTCGCCCTGGCCATCGCCGTGGCGATCTTTGCGTTCCAGATGCCGGTCGACATGGCGTTCGCCGCTGCCGGATATGGCTTCGCCTATGGTCTGTGGCCGATTGCCTGGATCATTGTGGCAGCGGTGTTCCTGTACAAACTGACGGTCAAGAGCGGTCAGTTCGAGGTCATCCGCAGCTCGGTGCTGTCGATCACTGACGACCAGCGTCTGCAGGTGCTGCTGATCGGTTTCTGCTTCGGTGCATTCCTGGAAGGCGCCGCCGGTTTCGGCGCGCCGGTGGCGATTACCGCTGCGCTGCTGGTTGGCCTGGGTTTCAACCCGCTGTACGCCGCCGGCCTGTGCCTGATTGCCAACACCGCACCCGTTGCGTTCGGCGCACTGGGGATTCCGATCATCGTGGCCGGGCAAGTCACCGGCATCGATGCGTTCAAGATCGGCGCCATGACTGGCCGCCAACTGCCGCTGCTGTCGCTGTTCGTGCCGTTCTGGCTGGTGTTCATGATGGACGGCCTGCGCGGCGTGCGTGAAACCTGGCCGGCGGCGCTGGTCGCAGGCTTGAGCTTTGCCGTCACCCAATACTTCACGTCGAACTTCATCGGCCCGGAACTGCCGGACATCACCTCGGCCCTGGCCAGCCTGATTTCGCTGACCCTGTTCCTGAAGGTCTGGCAGCCGAAACGTGCCGCCGGCCAGCACATTGCCGGTGCTGTTTCCGCTTCGGTGGTGACTGCCAGCGTCGGCGGTTTCGGCCAGAAGCGCACCACCGTCGCTTCGCCTTACAGCCTTGGGGAAATTTTCAAAGCCTGGTCGCCGTTCCTGATCCTCACCGTGCTGGTGACCATCTGGACCCTCAAGCCCTTCAAGGCCATGTTCGCCGCCGGCGGTTCGATGTACGCCTGGGTGTTCAACTTCGCGATTCCGCACCTCGATCAACTGGTTATCAAGACCGCTCCGATCGTAGCCGCCCCGACCGCGATCCCGGCCGTGTTCAAACTCGATCCGATTTCCGCGACCGGCACGGCGATTTTCTTCTCCGCGCTGATTTCGATGCTGGTGCTGAAGATCAATTTCAAAACTGGTCTGACCACTTTGAAAGAGACCTTCTACGAACTGCGCTGGCCGATACTGTCGATCGGCATGGTGCTGGCGTTTGCCTTCGTCACCAACTATTCCGGCATGTCCTCGACCATGGCCCTGGTGTTGGCGGCAACCGGCGCGGCATTTCCGTTCTTCTCGCCGTTCCTCGGCTGGCTTGGCGTGTTCCTCACCGGTTCCGATACTTCGTCCAACGCCCTGTTCAGTTCGCTGCAAGCGACCACCGCACACCAGATCGGGGTCAACGACACTCTGTTGGTGGCGGCCAATACCAGCGGTGGCGTGACCGGCAAGATGATCTCGCCGCAATCGATCGCCGTGGCCTGCGCCGCGACCGGTCTGGTAGGCAAGGAATCCGATCTGTTCCGCTTCACCCTCAAGCACAGCCTATTCTTTGCAACGATTGTCGGCCTCATCACTTTGGCTCAGGCCTACTGGTTCACCGGCATGCTGGTGCATTAAGCCGACAAGCAACATGGAAAAAACCGACACCGGTTCGTGATTCCGGTGTCAGCAATTCACAACCCGGTCTGTAAGGCTGCTGAAAGCAACGCGCTCTATATTCGGCAGCCTCAACAGACGGATAACCGGGCCCACCCGGAGACACGCCTGATGAGCGAGCTTTTTTACAACGCTGTGCCCAACGCCACTCGCGTCGCACCGCCACTGCCCGAACCCCGGCAATACCCGAGCGAGAAACCGTCGCGGGTCTACCTGTTCGGCACGTGCGTGGTCGACCTGTTCTACCCGGAAGCCGGGATGGACGCGATCCACTTGCTGGAGCGCGAAGGCATCCGGGTCGACTACCCGCAAGGGCAGAGCTGCTGCGGACAACCGGCCTATACCTCGGGTTACACCGAGCAGGCACGGACGGTGGCGCGCTCGCAACTGGCGCTGTTTGCCGGGGACTATCCGGTGGTGGTGCCGTCGGGTTCGTGCGCCGGGATGATCCGCGAGCATTACGCCGACTTGTTCAAGGACGAGCCGGAAACGTTGAAACAGGTTCAGGCCCTCGCGGCCCGTACCTATGAGCTGGCCGAGTTTCTGCTGTTCGTCTGCAAGGTGCAGCTCAAGGACAGCGGCGAGCCGGTGAAAGTGGCGCTGCACACCTCGTGTTCGGCGCGACGGGAAATGAACACCCACTTGCACGGGCGCGAGTTGTTGGCGCAGTTGAGCAACGTGGAACGGGTCAATCACGATCACGAAAGCGAATGCTGTGGCTTCGGTGGGACATTCAGCGTCCGTATGCCAGACATTTCCGGCGCGATGGTGGCTGACAAGACCCGGGCGTTGAAGGAATCCGGCGCGCATCAGGTACTCAGTGCCGACTGCGGCTGCCTGATGAACATCAACGGCTCGCTGGAAAAACAGCAGGAAGCACTGCGCGGGCAACACCTGGCGAGTTTTCTCTGGCAACGAACCGGAGGTGCGCGATGAGCACTTCCACGATTATTCCTACGGTTGCCGTAGAAGAAGACTTCCGCACCCGGGCACACAACGCCTTGGGCGATTCGCAGTTACGGAACAACTTCCGCACTGCAATGGATTCATTGATGACCAAGCGGGCAGCGGCTTTCAGCGATGCCCACGAAAGAGAACACCTGCGCGCCCTGGGCAACTCGATCAGGGCGCGTGCGCTCTCCAAGTTGCCCGACCTGCTCGAGCAACTGGAACAGAACCTGACCCGCAACGGTGTGACAGTGCACTGGGCGGAAACGGTGGACGAGGCCAATGGCATCGTCCTTTCGATCATCCGCGCTCACGAGGCGCGGCAAGTGATCAAGGGCAAATCGATGGTCAGCGAAGAGATGGAGATGAACCATTTCCTCGAGGCTCGGGACATTGAATGTCTGGAGTCCGACATGGGGGAGTACATCGTCCAGCTCGACCACGAGAAGCCTTCACACATAATCATGCCGGCAATCCACAAGAATGCCGGTCAGGTCGCGTCCTTGTTCCACGACAAACTTGGCGTGGAATACACCAAGGACGTTGACCAACTCATTCAGATCGGTCGCAGGGTCCTGCGGCAGAAATTCTTCGAAGCGGACATCGGCGTCTCCGGTGTCAACTTCGCCGTGGCCGAAACCGGTACCCTGCTGCTGGTGGAAAACGAAGGCAACGGCCGCATGACCACCACCGTGCCACCGGTGCACATCGCCGTTACCGGTATCGAAAAAGTCGTGGAAAACCTGCGCGACGTGGTGCCGCTACTGTCATTGCTGACCCGCTCGGCGCTGGGCATTCCGATCACCACCTACGTCAACATGATCTCCGGCCCGCGCAAGGAACATGAACTCGACGGCCCGCAGGAAGTGCATCTGGTGCTGCTCGACAACGGTCGCAGCCAGGCTTTCGCCGACAGCGAACTGCGCCAGACGTTGAACTGCATCCGCTGCGGCGCCTGCATGAATCATTGCCCGGTCTACACCCGCGTCGGCGGCCATACCTACGGCGAGGTTTACCCCGGCCCGATCGGCAAAATCATTACTCCGCACATGGTCGGCCTGGCGAAAGTCCCGGATCACCCGAGCGCGTCTTCTTTGTGCGGCGCCTGCGGTGAAGTGTGTCCCGTGAAGATTCCCATCCCCGCACTGTTGCGCCGCCTACGCGAAGAGAACGTCAAAGCCCCCGACAGTCCTCATCAAGTGATGCGCGGCCAAGGCAGCAAGTATTCGCGCAAGGAACGTTTCATCTGGAACGCCTGGGCGAAGCTCAACAGCTCGCCGACCCTGTATCGGCTGTTCGCGTTCTTCGCCACGCGACTGCGCGCCCTGGCGCCGAACAATGTCGGGCCGTGGACGCAGAATCACAGCGCACCGAAACCCGCCGCCCGCTCATTGCATGACATGGCTCGCGAACACCTGGCCAAACAAGGAGACCGTTGATGAGCGCCAAGCAAAATATCCTCGGCAAGTTAAGGAAAAGTCTGACCGGCACCACGCCGATTGCCGACAACTTCGACGTCGATCTGGTGACCCAGCCTTACACCTACAGCGCCGAACAACGGATCCCGCAACTGCGCAAACTGATGGAAGCGGTGCACACCGAAATCCACCTGACATCCGCTGATGGGTGGCCGGCGCTGCTGGCGCAATTGCTGCGCGACCGTCAGTTGCCGAGCCTGCTGATCGCACCGACTACGCCTCACGGGCAGCGCATCACACAACACTGGGCGAACAATCCTGATCTGCCGGCGCTGAAATCCTACGACCGGCCGATGGAGGAATGGAAAGCCGAGCTGTTCAACGACACCCCGGCCAGCCTCACCGGCACCCTCGGCGCCATTGCCGCCACCGGCAGCCTGATTCTCTGGCCGACCCGCGAAGAACCACGGTTGATGAGCCTCGTGCCGCCGGTGCATTTCGCCCTGCTCAAGGCCAGCCAGATCCGCGACAACTTCTTTCAGGTGCAGCAGGAATTCGAGTGGGCCCAAGGCATGCCGACCAATGCATTGCTGGTGTCCGGCCCGTCGAAAACCGCCGACATCGAACAAGTCTTGGCTTACGGCGCCCACGGCCCGAAAGACCTGGTGGTGTTGATCCTGGAGGACCAATGACCTTACCGGCGACTTTCCTGCGCGATGCGCAGCAATTGATTCCTGCCGAACGGCGTTTCGACGATCCGCTGTCGACCCTGGCTTTCGGCACCGATGCCAGTTTCTACCGGTTGATTCCGCAACTGGTGATCCGCGTCGAATCCGAAGATGAAGTGGTAGCGCTGCTGAAACTGGCCCAGCGCGATCAGGTCCCGGTGACCTTCCGCGCCGCGGGCACCAGCCTGTCCGGACAGGCGATCAGCGATTCGGTGTTGATCGTGCTGGGGGATAACTGGAACGCCCGGGAGATCCGAGGGCAAGGCACACAAATCCGCCTGCAACCGGGGGTGATCGGCGCCCAGGCCAACGCGTGGCTCGCGCCATTCGGGCGCAAGATCGGTCCGGATCCGGCGTCGATCAATGCCTGCAAAATCGGTGGCATCGTCGCCAACAACGCCAGCGGGATGTGCTGCGGCACTGCGCAAAACACCTATCACACGCTGGCCGGGATTCGTCTGGTGCTGGCCGACGGCACGCGACTCGACACCGAAGATGCCGCCAGCGTCGAGGCGTTTCGAGTCAGCCACGGTGACTTGCTGGAACGTCTGGCGAGCTTGGGCCGCGAGACCCGCGCCAATGCCGAACTGGCCGCGCGAATTCGCCACAAATACCGTCTGAAAAATACCACCGGCCTGTCGCTCAACGCCCTGGTGGATTTCGATGAGCCTGTGGATATCTTGAGCCACTTGCTGGTCGGTTCCGAAGGCACTCTCGGTTTCATCAGCGCCGTGACTTACGACACGGTGATCGACCATCCGAACAAGGCCTCGGCGCTGATCGTATTCCCGGATGTGGAAACCTGCTGCAACGCCGTCACCGTGCTTAAAAGCCAACCGGTGTCGGCCGTGGAACTGCTCGACCGCCGCAGCCTGCGCTCGGTGCAGGACAAACCCGGCATGCCGGCTTTCGTACAGCAGCTGTCGAACAATGCCTGCGCGCTGTTGATCGAATCCCGCGCCGCTTCTTCCACTTTGCTGCAGGAACAACTGGCGCAGATCATGGCCTCGCTCAGCGCCTTCCCGGTGGAGAAACAGGTCGACTTCACCGAAGACCCGGTCGAAAACGCCCGCCTCTGGGCGATCCGCAAAGACACCTTCCCCGCCGTCGGCGCCGTGCGCAAGACCGGCACCACGGTGATCATCGAAGACGTGACCTTCCCGGTCGAGCAACTGGCCATCGGCGTAAACCGCTTGATCGAGTTGTTCGACAAACACTCCTACGACGAAGCGATCCTTTTCGGACACGCGCTGGAAGGCAATCTGCACTTCGTCTTCACCCAAGGCTTCAACAGCGCGGAAGAAGTCGCACGCTATCAGGCGTTCATGGACGACGTGGCGCAACTGGTGGCCGTGGAGTTCGGCGGTTCGCTGAAGGCGGAACACGGCACCGGGCGCAACATGGCGCCCTTCGTCGAACTGGAATGGGGCAGTGACGCCTATCAATTGATGTGGCAGCTCAAACGCCTGCTCGACCCCAACGGCATTCTCAATCCGGACGTGGTGCTCAGCGAAGATCCGCAGATCCACCTCAAGCACCTGAAACCGCTGCCGGCGGCCGACGAGATTGTCGATAAATGCATCGAGTGCGGTTTCTGCGAGCCGGTCTGCCCCTCGAAAGGCCTGACCCTGAGCCCGCGTCAGCGCATCGTGATCTGGCGCGATATTCAGGCGCGAAAGCGCGCCGGCATCGACACCACCGAACTGGAAAAAGCCTACGAGTACCAAGGCATCGACACCTGCGCCGCGACCGGTTTGTGTGCGCAACGCTGCCCTGTAGGCATCAACACCGGCGAGCTGGTGAAAAAGCTTCGCGGCCGTCACGCGACACATACGAAAACCGCCAACTTGATCGAAGGAAATTTCGCCACCACCCTGCAGGGTGCGCGTTTCACCCTGCACGTGGCCAACGGTGCGCGGATATTGTTGGGTGCACCACGCCTGGCGAAGCTTTCGGCGACCCTGACGCGGCTGTCCAAAGGTCAGGTGCCGCTGTGGACCCACGCGATGCCGCAACCGGAAAAAGCCATTCGCTTCAGCCCGGCCGTGACGGACGAACGCCCGCGCGTTGTGTATCTGGCAGCCTGCGTCTCGCGGGTGATGGGGCCGGCGGCGGGCGACAAGGAGCAGATGTCGCTGTACGACAAAACCCGTGGTCTGCTGGAAAAAGCCGGTTATCAGGTGGTGTTTCCGGACAATCTGGACAACCTCTGCTGCGGCCAGCCTTTCGCGTCCAAGGGCTATGCCGAACAGGCCGAGCACAAGCGTCAGGAGCTGATCGGCGCGCTGCTCCAAGCCAGTCGCGGCGGGCTTGATCCGATCTATTGCGACACCAGCCCCTGCACGTTGCGGCTGGTGCAGGATGTGGGAAATGTTCGACTGGATCTGTATGACCCTGTGCGATTCATCCGTACGCATCTGATGGATCGTCTCGAATTCACCCCGCAGGAAGCACCGATTGCCGTTCACGTGACCTGCAGCACTCAGCATCTTGGGGAAAGCCAGGCGCTGATCGACCTCGCGCGCAAATGCAGCAAGAATGTGGTGATTCCGGAAGGCATTCACTGCTGCGGTTTTGCTGGCGACAAGGGTTTCACCACGCCGGAGCTCAACAGCCATTCGCTGCGAACGCTCAAGGATGCGGTGCAACAGTGCAGCGAGGGGATTTCCACAAGCCGCACCTGTGAGATCGGTCTGACGCAACATGGCGGCATCGACTACCACGGTCTGGTGTATCTGGTGGACCGGGTAACCCGAGCCAAAGCCCCCGCAACCGCCCTCTGAAGAAAAATAGAACCCTTGCGAGCGACCGCAGTCCACAGAACAGGCCCCGAACAATCGGGGCTTGTCCTCCATTCGGTTGCCCGTCCTGACGGCCAGCGAAGTCTGGATCCCTCAGTTCAAGGAGATTCATATGAAACGTTCTGTACTGTTAGGTCTGTTCGTTACTGCCTCGATGATGGCGTCGGCTTCGTTCGCTGCCGACAAGCCCGCTGACTTGTGTGATGCCAATCTGCAAACCATCAACAACGCCAAGGCGCAGGCAATGGCCTCACCCGACCTGAGTCAGCGGGTAGAAGCCAGTGTGCAAAAAGCCCAGGCACTCAAGGCCCAGGGCAAGATCGACGAATGCGTGGCTGAAACCCAGCAAACCATTCTGGAAATCCGTAAAACCAGCGGAACCAACAACTGATCGAAGCTCAGGCCAACCTTCGGGTTGGCCTTGTGAGCCGTTTGGCGTACACTGCGCAGGCTTGTTGCTCATAAGCCACACAGAGCGCCAGGCTCGGGGCCGTTTAGGATTCGACGCCGGTTGCGAAACTCTAGGTGCATGCCGACTTGGTAACAGAAGTCGTAAATCCACTGTTGCAACTACTTATAGTTGCCAATGACGACCAATACGGTGCTGCTCTCGCTGCTTAATTGCAGCTGACATGCACTCCTGGTACCTTCGGGTCCAGCAATCATCAGGGGATGTCTGTAAACCCAAAATGATTGTCATATAGAACAGAATCGCCGTGCAGTACGTTGTGGACGAAGCGGCTAAAACTTACACAACTCGCCCAAAGCACCCTGCCCGTCGGGTCGCTGAGGGTTAACTTAATAGACACGGCTACGCATGTAGTACCGACAGCGGAGTACTGGCGGACGGGGGTTCAAATCCCCCCGGCTCCACCAACTCTCAACGACAAGGCCCGCCCAGTGCGGGCCTTGTCGCATCTGGAGATTCACCCCGGGAGACCTCATGCGCCAGACACTGCTGATCATCGACGTCCAACCCAGCTTCTCCCCTCCGCAATGGCTGATCGACGGCATTCAATCGCTCATCGGCAAACTGCCCAGCGTCGCCACGGTCGAGCGCCATGACGAGAGCCGTACACCGTTCCAGCGCCAGCTCGACTGGCATCCAGCAACGGACGATGACAGCCTGATCGCTGCAGACCGCATCTTCATCAAATACGGCTACGTCCCCTCCCCCGACACAATCGAATACCTGAAAAGCCTGAATCTGGATCGCGTGCTGGTCTGCGGCCTGCAAACCGAAACCTGCTGCCTCGCTGCCGGGTTTGCGCTGTTCGATGCCGGTTTGCAACCGACGTTGCTGACGGATCTGACGGTGGGTTCGTCGCTGGATCGTTCGGGTGGGCTGGGTGAGCGGTTGTGGGAACATCACTTCAAGCACACGCTGACGTCGAGTGCACTCCGCTCTTGTCTGCAGGCGTCCTAGGAAATTTCCCGCAACTCGCGTCGACTTCCATGAACTGGTTCAAGATGCTTCCGAGCGCCAGTCTTCGCGCTCCGCTGCAACCAAGAAGATGGTTTACCAAAGGAATTCGCCGGGAGCCTGAAACCACGCATCCTTGCCATGAAAAAGACACTCGAAGCCAAATGGAAAAGGGGACAGATTGATTTCCTTCAAAATAAATCTGTCCCCTTTTTCCTAGTCCCCTTTTTCCTATGGCAACGCAATAATCCCTGCATCTGGCAGCTCAAGCATGTGCGCTGGTTTCTCACTCAACACCTGAAAGACCATTCCGATGCCACCCGGTATTATTATCAACTCACAGCTCTGTTGATCTGGGAGCGGCTAGGGAATGACCGGCAACTGCTGATGGATATCTCGATGCGTCTTGGATAGACGACACACCGGCCTTAACAATTGACAAAACGATTGCTCTCAAATAAGGAAATCAAATGAAAGCCAGATTTTTGCCACCTAGAGTCGGCCATTATGGAAATCTCGTATGGTGTAGAGAGGAGTTCGTAAATAAAAACGCTGAAATATCAAGCTCACTTAAAAAACTGAGAAGCCTCGGGTACTGGGCAAGTGCATTCCCAGAAGGCGACGGCGTGACATTTAGCGCACCAAGCTTTACTGCCGACGAATACGACAGAGATTTACTTGAAGACTTCAGGAACTGCTTCGACTGGATTGACATTGAGCAAGCTCAGTCTCACGACTCCAATACCGAAATAGCTGAACTGGAGACGGATAACAGAACATTAAACTGCACAATTATAATCCCTCTAGAAAAAATCTACATACAAAAAACCTTAACCCTGGGAAAGTATACATATTTCTGCCGCAAAGAATTCGACCAAGAACCCTACGAGCGGTTATCAGATTTAGAAACTGAGTACGTACAATTTAACTGCAAACTAAACTATCGAGACCTACTAAGACTCAATCGCACCATAGACCATAACGACTACGTTATAAATAAATGCTTATCTTTAGCAGAACATGCTTTAGACATCATAAGATACTCCCACAGCTCCTTTAAAAATAAAGCTTTTACGCCAAATCCGGCTGGACAGCGCGATGATGGCTTTTATGATGTCGAAATCATCCCATCTGAGAGAACACACTTGAAGCCGCTGAAGCTTAGCGGAATATCAAAGCCACTATCCGTTAGTAATAATTGGCTAGGACCTCAAGTCGACGACCTATTCTATCCAGGCACTCACTATTTAGCCGCCATCTACAATGAAGAAATTAAAAACGAAATATCCTCATCCGTAACTTCATCATTACGCTCGTGCAGGCAGTCGTTTTACTCGATTGGTAGCGAGTCACAATTTTTAAACCTATTATTTACACTGGACGGCCTTGCCGATCCTGAAAAAAAATGGACGGGATGGAAACATCGGAGTTACATAGCCGCCCTTATTTGCGAACGTTCCCCCAACAAATTCCACTCCATCCTTGAGGAGTTCGACCGCATATATAACGACATCCGAAACAAACTAGTTCATGAAGGAAGAGATTTTTACCAGATCCCCGATGATCCGGATGACGTATCTGAGACGATATTTTGCTATATAAAAACATTAATCCAGCTAATTGCTGACAAAGGCTTCTCTAATAAATCTGAATTAAAGCAATACGCCATGACGCTATTAAAGGAACAGATCTATAAAGACAAATGTCATGAGGTCGTTCAACGAGTGTCTATAGCTCGAGAAAAAAAACCTGAGCATCCTTCATGGTAGGTTTACACTACGGAGCAGCCCTTTAATTTTTCGGTGAGTCACAAGCCCTCCCAAACATTTTCAAACCAAAGAAAATAAACTTCGATCAGACTACTATTTTCATAAACAACTTGCACCGTATTGCACGTAAACGTGGTCTGACCCCAGTTTTCCTGCATTGCTTTCCAGTTCAAATTGAAATTCTACGCTATCAAGTAGCTCTTAAAAACAAACAATTGAGCTTGCAAGACCAATAATAAATTCAGTAGCGCTTACTACAACCTATAACGACCTCTTTCATTAAGGGAGGTACCAATCGATAATATCTCGCACATGATAAGGCGCCTCGTAAACAGTGCTTTTAAATACTATATTTGACTCCGATATAGATTGCACATAACCCGTGATCTCTTCGATATCTTCGGGCGCAAAACCGTAACGCATAAGTAGCATATGCATCGAATTATTTGTTCCAAACCTTAACAACTCAATCATCTTGTCTGCACGGGCATCAGCGGTTAACGTTTTGTAGATTTTAAAAGCCGCTATAAAAACGTCCGATAGGGAAAAAGATATAACCTGATCTAGATAATCATATGTATCAAAGACGACCACATCGTAACTGACATCAGTTGCGGGCGTCCCATCCTTGTGAAGTGAATAAACATAAAGACCACTATGAGGTAACTTATGAGCCGGCTGAGAAAACTCAGCAGCGCCACGACGCCCAAAGCTCCTACGTGATATACGGCTATATCTAACCCCTACAATCTCCTTGAATGATCGACCTTGAAACGTTTGAAGCATTATGCTGATTGCACTTTCAAAGACATTCATCTCCCCCTTGCCTAGCTCTCTGTCCAAAGAACGCTCGAAGATAACTAAAAAATAGTCATTCAAGCGAATTCTGGTATCACGATTTTCATTCCCCTGAAGGACACTTCTAATAGTCAAATTTGAGCCATACAGCACATCCAATATTTCTTTGGCAGCGTCAATAACTTCAGGAGAGGATAATCTATCAATTTTTGTAGAGGGCAAATGGAGCTCGTCGTCAAATGTCCCATCTTTCATAGAATCTAAGAGCTCGGCGTTATCACTATCTTCGTCATACGGCTGATCTATGACTGACCTTTCGTTCAACACAAATTTATCGTTAATCCTAGTAATAAAAAGATCAGCACTTCTTGTAAACACATATCCATAATCGAATATCGCTTGTTTTGAAAGCCGCCCCGCTCGCCCAATCAAGTTTTTAAATGAAAGTGACTTCTCTTCGTCACTCTCGCCTTGAAATCGCATATTATCTAGCCAGACGATATCAAAGGGCATATTTACACCCTGAGCAAGGGTACTGGTTGCAAAGCAAATCTTTGCAAAACCTGCCCGAATGAATTCTTCGACCAAAAAGCGAACTTCTAATGGAACTGATCCATGATGGATAACTACTCCTTTTTGCAGTAGTTCAACCATTCTTGAGCGATGATCAATTTTGTTGGCACCAAGCAAATTCTCGACAGAAGTTATTATCTGCCTGGCCTTAGGATGCGTAATGCTTGGAAATTTTGCTATATGCTCTTCATACCCCTCTAGAAAGGAGCCATTATAAATAGATGCTTTGGACACATAAATTAAAATTGAATGATCACCACTAAAGGCAAAAGACTCAAATCCACCCTCAAACTTTATACAATTGCGTAGAAGATTACCTTTCTCTTCGAAAGGTGAAAATATATAGCAGTTGCCATTTGAATGTTGAAAGACACAAATTTTTCCCACTGTCCCGTGAGTGTAAGACCTAGCATAACCATTACCTTCAGGAATATCGTGTTTCTTAAACTGAGCGCCAGGATTATCCACGAAAGGATGAGCGAAAATAAGTTTTGCTGATGAGAATGTTTTTTGTATTCGCCTTACTAAAACATCAAAAATCACACCCCGCGACCGATCTTCAGAAACGTGTGCTTCATCAAAGAAAAAGACTCTTAGATCCAGCTTGGCTGAAGTTGTAAAAAGATCTCTAGCTCGCTCAGGAGTGAGTACAAATATTCTACGAGGATTTCGACTTGTAAAAATAGCGTCAACAAATGGAGTGATCATTACCCCCTTATCGCCATCAAATCTCTCCTTCATAGTATTTATATATTCAGCAATCAAAGCTCTAGAAGGTACAACAACAACTGCATCCCCCTCTTGCTCAGCAATGAAATCCCGAATCGAATAGGATTTCCCAGCACTAGTTGGCGCCGATATTGATACAAATTGCTTGCTATCAATAGCTCGACGAACACTTGCCTGCACGGGAGTCAAGTATCCCCCGTAGGTTTTTTTATGAGCTTCACCTATGGAAGATAGAAGCAAAGAATATAGGTTCTCAGGCCTAATCACCTTATAGAAAAGTCCTAGCGCGGAGATTATTCGCTCTTCAAGCTGAGAAAACACATCCGGATGAAACACTCTATATAAAGATAGAGTTTCTAATATACCTGAATTAATCGGCCCTATCCTATGGACTTCATCAAGCACTCCAACCAGATCTTCAAAAGGAGTCAAACTATTTCGAATCAATCTAACCTTCATGAGTCACACCAATCATATAAACAAATTTCACGCTATGATTTTTGGAAAACTCTGCAGCTTTCTTTAGTGCATTTCTATATACTGTGAGCTGATCATCAGCATGAATCGAAAACGCCGCAATAACACCATGAACGTTATTATCAAGATTATAAATCCCTTCGCTTGTAGCCAGGCTTACTAAGTGAACTCTATCTCGTTTGTGTTTTTTTACCGTAACGAATTCTCCAGCTTGTTTTAGCGCACGCCCATACGAAGTAGTGCTTGAGCAATACTTCGCCTCTCCAAAATTTATGATATGGCCAGGGCATATACTATGAAAATCGAAGCCTTCATTCTGTTTAGCTTGAGGCTTCCAAAGCTCCGCGATGGGTATGAGAGTGTGTTTGAAAACAACCTCAAGAGCTTTGGCCGCTCCCATTGAGACCATTAGCTCACCAAACTCATCAACGACAGAGTCTTCTCTTTCAGCAGCTTTAAATATTTCGACAAGAAGCTGCGCGGTTTCTTGAACAGTGTATTCATAGGAGGATCTGGTGCCGGCATCCAAGGTCATCATCCATGAAGTATCCACTACAGACTCGGAAAGTACCTTGGCTATTTTTGATATCTGGGACACATGAACATGGCAGAGTTTTACGAAGTCAATTCCATTTGCATTGAATACCTCGGTGAACTCACATCCCCAGCTAGAATCCGGAAGCGTCCCGCCATAAGTTATCGTCACGTAGATTCCTCCTTGAAAAGCGGGCTAAAAAAAATTGGAAGGACGCCACAACAGTCTGCGGATCTTATGAGGTCTGGAATTATGAGAAAGAAGGAATGCGGAAGAAAAGCGCACCCTAACTGACGAGAATCAGCTCTAAGCGAAAAGCAAGGCATGTCCACTCTATAGGTAGTCTTAGCCACAAATCGAATCCCTGATTAGGCACATCGCCATCACGGATGAGGCTAGCGCGCTAGGCTTAGAAGGTAAAGAGTCTGCAGTAACTACATTGGTCTAATTTTTGGAAAACTACTGCCTAAACCAGTCTGGATGGAAGCAGGAAATCTCTGTTATGAACCGCTCTGGCTTGGCGGGGCAAGCGCGAGGATTCATCATGCTGAGCCATAACACTATGCCGCAGTGCCTATGCTTGATGGCCAGCGTGAGGTCATAAGAAACGATGGTAGCTGCCGAAAGGATTGGGGATGAAGGAGACAGATTAACTTTCCGGGCTACAAGCGCTGCAGCCTCACCGACTGAGCGTCTACTTTCATTAAGCCAAATACAAAAAAGCCTCTTTTTTGGTTTTTAGTATTCCAAATGGTATTCCATCGAATAATCAGAACAGGTTTTAATTATAAAAAACAATAGGTTAGCAATTTAATTCAGATTACCCCGGCCCACCGACTCTCAATGACAAGGCTCGCCCAGTGCGGGCCTTGTCGCATCCGCCGTTCCGCATCCAATGACGCCTCCAGCCAACGTCCTAGGAAATTTCCCGCAACCCGCGTCGACTTTCATGAACTGGTTCAAGATGCTTCCAAACGCTAGTCTTCGCGCTCCGCTGCAACCCGGCAGATGGTTTACCAAAGGGATTCGCCGGGAGCCTGAAACCATGGAGCCTCGTCATGAAAAAAGACACCCCAAGCCTGCCTGATCAAACACCGCCTCACGAGACCGAATCGAAAGAACCGGCTTTGCTTGCCCAGCCTCAGGAATACGTGAGAAAGCCGCGTCGCACCCTGCCGTTCAACGAGATTTTCTCCGTGCGCACCGATGTGGACACGGCCACTCTGCTGACCCATGCCTGTGAAACCCTGGCGGCGCTCAACATGATGACGGCGAACATTGCCGATGATTTCACAGGCTCTCAGCGCAGCCGGTTGCTGGCGATCCGGCAGCTGTCGATCATGACTGAAATGCTGGTCAATCGCGCCGTGGAGAACCTTGATCCGGTGAATCTGGTGCCCCGTACGACGGCGCCTGTCGTGCACTGAAAAACGACCGCTCGTCGATGACGCAAGTCGTTCATCGACATGAACTTTTCTTCACCCCGGCGGCGGTGATGGCCGTGTACATTGGCCTCGCTCATTCAAGAAACTACGGTTCGCCCGCGCTCCTGCGGGCTTTTTTTCGCCTGCGGTTTGCCTGGCAGGCGATAGACGCAGGTGTCTTGCTCGCCGTGCCGTTCCGATTGCCGGGCCCCTGGGTGGATCCTGATCAACGCAAACCCGACAGCCTCGGCCAGACGCCGGCTTCGCGCATTGGCAGAGGACGCCGTCAGGTAAAAGGTGAATTCAGGAAGGTTGTTGAGCAGGTGCGTGAGGGCAGCGCGCATGTAGCCCTTGCCCGATTGCTCGGTGTTGGCCCAATAACCCACGACGTAGCGGTTGCGCGAGCGGGGCTTGAGTCCGATGCAACCGATCAGCGCTTGCCCGTCCTCGGTCACGATCAGCCATCGTCGCTCGCCGGTTTCACTGTTGAACTCTTTTCGGGCCTTCAGCAGGAACTCGAGCGCCTGCTCCGCGTTGGTGTACTCACGCGGCCAGGGCAGAAATTCCGAATGATCGAGGTAGCTGGCGTTCAGCGCCTGCTGAAACAACGAATAAAACGCCGGATCCGCCGGTATCAGTCGCAGCGACTGCTCCCCCGTCTTGAATGCCCATTCCATCATGTCCTCCTTGAACGACGAATCACATAACCGGATGTGAAGTGAATCAGGGAAATTTATAGTGCTCTGCGTTCGGCGATCCAGTTGTGTTTTCCGTCCGGCCGGACAATTCTGTCAATCATTCCCTGCTTCCGGAGCACCCGATGCCGCTGCTGACCCTGCCCTGTCAACGCCTGACGCTCGCGGTACTCGCCCCGGATCAGGCGCCGCTGGAAAGCGCGTTCTACCAGCGCAATCAACGCCATCTCGCGCCGTGGTCACCGATTCGCACCACCGATTACTTTTCCACTGAACAGATCCGCCGACGCCTTGAAATTCAGGCCAGTGCCTTCGAAGCCGGGCTGGCGGTGCATATGGCGTTGCTGACCCCGGACGGCGCGCAGATGATCGGCGCCTGCAATTTCAGCGGGATCATTCGCGGTGCGTTTCAAGCGTGTTATCTGGGTTATCACATCGACGAGGCGCATCAGGGCAAGGGGTTGATGCAGGAAGCGCTGGAGGCGGCCATCGCCTATATGTTCGAGACCCAGAACCTGCACCGGATCATGGCCAACTACATTCCCGGCAATGAACGCAGCGCCCGGTTGCTGGAACGCCTCGGGTTCGAGCGTGAAGGCTATGCCAAGGCGTACCTGAACATTGCCGGGCGCTGGCAGGATCATGTGCTGACGGCGCGGGTCAATCCGCGTTTCGAAACGTCGGAGCAACGCTGGTCGCGACCGCTCTCCTGACGTTCACAAATTATTAAGGAATGGCCGCGTAAGCTCGGGTTTCCGCTCACTTCCGGTTGCCTGAACCCATGTCGCGTGCCGCCTCTTCCCTGCTTCTGCTTGCCGCTCTGCTGTTCTTTTTCGCCCTCGGCAGCCATCAACTGCAAGGTTCCACCGAGGCCCGGGTTGCGGGCATTGCGATGGAAATGCACCTGGACAACGACTGGGTGACGCCGCGTCTGTTCGGCGAGCCCTTTCTGGAAAAACCGCCCCTGAGCCTGTGGCTGGACGCCGGCGCCTTGCGGGTTTTCGGTGTCTCGCCCTGGGCGGTACGACTGGCGTCGGCGGTGGCCGGGTTGCTCAGCGTGATGCTGCTGTACGCCATGTTGCGCCGCTTCGAACGCCCGAAGGCCATCGCCTGGACGGCGGGGATTCTGCTGGCGACCATGGCCAGTTACTGGAGCAACGTGCGCGGGGTCGGCGAGGATGCGTTGCTCGCACTTGGAGTGACCACGGCACTGTTGGCGTTCTTCCAGGCGCAGCGAGCATCGAACCCGGGCAATTCGTTGCTGTTTGTAGTCGGGATTGCGATCGCTACGTTGAGCAAAGGCGTGCTCGGGCTGGCGATGCCGGGGGTGGTGATTTTCGCTTTTCTGCTGGCCGACAACCTGATGGACAAGCGCTTCAAGCTGACGGACTGGCTGCGTCCGGGTTTGCTGACCCTTGTCGGCCTGATCCCGCTGATGATCTGGCTCGCCGTGCTCTATCAGCGTGGCGGCGTCCAGGCCGTCAGCGAAGTGTTGCTGACCAACAGCGTCGGACGTTTCAGCGGATCGTTCGTCGAAGCCGGCCACTACGAGCCGTTTTACTACTACCTCGCCAAACTGCCGCAGGCGTTTCTGCCGTGGAACATTCTGGTGTACCTGGGTCTGTGGCATTTTCGCAAGGAGCTGAAGGCCAACCGTTACCTGCTGTTTTTCAGCCTGTGGATCATTGCGCAGTTCATCCTGCTGACCCTGGCCTCGAGCAAACGCACGGTGTACCTGATGTCGATGACACCCGCAGCGGCAGTGATCGCGGCGGAATATGCAGGCGTGCTGTTCGACAGGTTGAAGGATCACAAGAACGGTTTTGTCGGACGCATCGCCCGTCACCGTCAGACACTGGCGGCGGGGATACTGGCGGTGGTCATCGCCAGCTATCTAGGTGCCGCGCAATGGGCACTGCCGAACGCCGATAAACATCTGTCGTTCCTGCCGCTGACCGAACACATCCAGTCGCTGCAAGCGAGCGGCAATCAAGTCGCGTTGTTTCAAGCCAACGAGCGGGTCGGCGGCGCCAGCGTGTTCTATACCCGGAGCGTCCTCAAGGGCCTGGACACCGATGCGCAATTGAAGGACTTCCTCAGCGCCTCGCCATCGAATATCGCCGTGATGTCGGGAGACAGCGAACCCGCCGCCCCGCTGAAAGTCCACAAGACCATGATGGTCGGGCGCCAGGCGTATTATTTCGTGGGCTACTGATGCCACCACAGCACAAACAAAAAACCCGCCGGTGATGGCGGGTTTTTCATTTCAGCGGCGAGGACTCAGAGAGAAACCTCAGGCTGCGCGCCGAACACCTTCCGCTCACGCTTGCTCAACACCGGCAATTCCAGACGAGCCCGCCCGTAAAACGCCAGCGCCGTCAGCAAACACGCCAGCCACACGAAGATGCCGGCCCAGAACGTGTGGGACATGTAGTGCCAGCCCTGTAGGACTCGCGTAGTGCCGTAGACAAAACCGAGCAGCAACGAGCCCCACAACAACGCGCTGGAGAAACGCCACTGATAACGACGCGCCACGAAATACAGCGCCAGCATAGTGAAACCACCCGAGGCATGGCCGCCCGGCCAGCAACGCCCTTCACCCGCTTCGTGGAACAGCTGGAAATTGTTGTACCACTCGATGTGCGGCATCTTTCCGCCGTACAGCGTGGTCTCGATCGGGCAGTAGACGCTGGTGTGTGCCTTGAGGAAATGGATCACCCCGGTGCAGACCGCGAAAGCCACCACCACAAACAGAAAATCCCTACGATGATCGGCGGCAAAGCGCAGTACCGGTGCGACTTTGCAGCGCTCGAGAAACCCGCCCAGACGCGGATGCTTTTGCGGTTTCACCAGCGGCCAGACGAACGACAGCATGGCGCCGATCAAGGCGATTTCCGCCGTCCAGTTCGGAATGATCCGCGCCCACTTGTGGGTCAGTTTTTCAAAGAAGTGAATCTTGTCGAGCGGAAAGGTGTGGGTCAGTGGATCGAACAGCAGATTGCTGAAGGCGATGTCGATATGGGTCATGTCGAACATCAGAAAAACCACAGCTGCGCAGAGCAGCGGAATGCCGAAGTTGTAAGCATAAAAGCGGGATTTCATTGGGTGGTCACCGTGCGCCAGTCGGAGGCTTCAATGAAGCCGAGCATCTGTGGGGCCGCCGGGCTGGCGGCGGAAACAAACAGCGATGCGCCGTACCCGAGGGTCGAGGCCGGCACCTTGAGGTCTTTTTCCAGCTGCGCCATGCATTCGCTGTGGGTTACCAGAATCAGGTTGCGTCCCGGGACCTTGTGCGCGAGCGCATCCTGCAACATCCGGCCCTTGCAACTGATCAACCAGTCTTCGCCGGTCGCCGCCTTGTTGAACATGTAGCCGGCGGTCTGCACCGTGCGCACCATCGGGCTGTTGTAGACGTCGGCCTTGTCCAGGCCCAACTGCTCGAACTGCGCGCCGACGCTCACCGCGACACTGCGCGAGCGATCGGTGATGCCATCGTGGCCGCTCAGGCAAGCGGCTTTCGAGTGGTCGCAGCGCTCGACATGGCGCACCAGCACGATGATTTCGCCTTTGTTCCAACCGTCCTTCAGCGCCTGCGCCCCGGCCACATTGCCGTGGGCAAGGTCAGGCACCGCCGCCGGGGCCAGCAGCCAAAGGGTCAAAGGGATCACAAGCACCGAGGCCGCCAATACCACCCAGGTGTTTCGAAAACGGGCCAGACCGCTCAGATCAATCGAGCGCTTGACGCCGAACAGACTCAGTCGCAATTCCACAAAAAGCCGCCATCACTTGTCATTCGATGCGGCGAGGTTAGAGAGCACGGCGTGGGCAGGCAGTGAAACCCATGTGAAAAAAGTCTTGTGAGTGCCTGTTACAAATTCCGTAGGACAAAATCCTTTCAGCTCTCGGATTTGCGGCCGATACAGTCCTGCTTACACCCTTGCTGGCGCAAAAAAACAACAATCTTCCAGCCTGACCGACGATCAAGACGCACAACGTTTTTCTGGAGGATTTTTGATGAATAGCTGGTTCGGCAACATCAGCGTGAACCTGAAACTGGGCCTCGGATTCGGCCTCGTCCTGGCCCTGACCTGCATCCTGGCACTCACTGGCTGGACCAGCCTGGGCGGCCTGATTGACCGCAGCAACTGGATGAGCGACATCACCCAGCTCAACGCTGGCCTGACCAAACTGCGCGTGGTGCGCCTGCAATACATGCTGACCAACGGCGACGAAACCGCCGCGCA
Organism: Pseudomonas sp. B40(2017); assembly: GCF_002112855.1. Classification (NCBI taxonomy): domain Bacteria; kingdom Pseudomonadati; phylum Pseudomonadota; class Gammaproteobacteria; order Pseudomonadales; family Pseudomonadaceae; genus Pseudomonas; species Pseudomonas sp. B40(2017). The sequence continues at coordinate 48,035 of NZ_NEIT01000005.1, read as the reverse complement.
GAACGTGCAGACCACCCTCGACGGGTTCGCCGCCCAACAGCAGAAGCTGATCAGCAGCTTCAAGAGCCCGGAAAACGTCAAGCTGCTCAAGGAGCAGGCGGCGACCATCGCCGAGTACCAGACTTCGCTCAACAAGATGCGTAACGCCTACCGCACCGGCAACACGGCGCGCGACTCGATGGCCACCAGTGCCGCGACGGCCTACGGCCTGATCGAAGCGCTGAGCAACCGCGTCCAGCAAATGCCGTTGAGCGATGAGCGTTTCGAGCAGTTCCAGGCCGTCACCGCCGCCAAGGAAGCGTTCATCCTGGCGCGCTACGAAGTGCGTGGCTACACCGCCACCGCCAACGCCGAAACCGAGCAGAAAGCCGTCGGCCAACTGGACGTGGCCATCGCCAGCCTCAAGCCACTGAACATGCATTTCGCCAGCACCCAACAGGACGCCCTGCGTCAGCTGGAAACCGCATTGACCAACTACCGCAGCGCCTTGCAGGCCTTCAAGAACGCCAACACCGATGCGGTACAGGCGCGCAAGGAAATGACCGATCAGGGCAACCTGATCGTATCGCTGAGCGAGCAGCTGTATCAGATCCAGCTGGATCGCCGTGACGCCGAAAGCGCCCAGGCCCGTACCCTGCAACTGATCAGCACCCTGCTGGCGTTGCTGGTCGGCATCATCGCTGCCTTCATCATCACCCGTCAGATCACCCGTCCGCTGCAGGAAACCATGGCCGTGGTCGACCGCATCGCCAGCGGCGACCTGAGCCAGAACGTGATCGTCACCCGCCGCGACGAACTCGGCGTGCTGCAACAAGGCATCGCCCGCATGGGCGTAACCCTGCGCGACCTGATCAGCGGCATCCGCGACGGCGTGACCCAGATCGCCAGCGCCGCCGAAGAACTGTCGGCCGTCACCGAACAGACCAGCGCTGGCGTGAACAGCCAGAAGGTCGAGACCGATCAGGTCGCCACCGCCATGCACGAAATGACTGCCACCGTGCAGGAAGTCGCGCGCAATGCCGAAGAAGCCTCGCAAGCCGCAGCCGCCGCTGACGGCGAAGCCCGCGAAGGCGACAAAGTGGTGAACGAAGCCATCGCCCAGATCGAGCGTCTGGCCAGCGAAGTGGTGCGCTCCACCGAAGCCATGAGCGTGCTGCAACAGGAAAGCGACAAGATCGGCAGCGTCATGGACGTGATCAAGGCCGTGGCCGAACAGACCAACCTGCTGGCCCTCAACGCTGCCATCGAAGCGGCTCGTGCCGGTGAGGCCGGTCGCGGTTTTGCCGTGGTCGCCGACGAAGTCCGTGGCCTGGCCCAGCGCACGCAGAAATCCACCGAGGAAATCGAAGGTCTGGTGGCCGGTCTGCAGAACGGCACGCAGCAAGTGGCCGCCGTGATGAACAACAGCCGCGCCCTGACCGACAGCAGCGTCGCCCTGACCCGCAAGGCCGGCGACTCGCTGGAAAACATCACCCGCACGGTGTCGAACATCCAGTCGATGAACCAGCAGATCGCCGCTGCCGCCGAACAGCAAAGCGCCGTGGCCGAAGAAATCAGCCGCAGCATCATCAACGTCCGCGACGTGTCGGAACAGACCGCAGCGGCGAGTGATGAGACGGCCAAGTCCAGCGTTGAACTGGCGCGGTTGGGTGGGCAGTTGCAGCAGATGGTGAGCCATTTCCGCGTGTAAACCCCGCACACGAAAACCGAAGTACAAAGAAGGGCAGCTGAAAAGCTGCCCTTCTTTTTTGTCTTGAAATTGCCATCTTCAGGAATTGGATGACGGGTTATGAAACGCAATTACACACGCTTGGTCAGCGGTGTTTAAGGACACGCGGTGATACGTCCCGAAGCCCACAAAACCTTGCGCCGTTGCCTACGGCTACGCCAGAATCCGCCGGCTTGTGCGCCTTGGGCTGGCTGCGTAATTTGATTGCGTCACTGATTTCCAGTGATCGAACTTAGCGGTTCGGAATGTCCCCCAACGGTTGCACATGTCGAATCCAGTCAGGCGCAAGCCTGCACTTGATGGTGGCTGTGCGCATGGCACCTTCGGGTGCGCCGGGTTTTGGGTGACTTACCGGTCCGCTAACTTGCGCACAGCTGCCACCCTTTCGCTTAGCGGCGAAAAGGTGCGGCCTAACCAGAGGTTAGTCACCCATGTTCAAGGTAACGCCAAACCCACCGCTCACCGAACCCACAACCCTCCCGGATCCGGCATCCCCCTACGAATGCCCCGGCTCGAAACGTTTCAACGAAGCCGCCGAACGCGCCCTCGATTATCACCTGGGCCCACTCAGCGCCCACATCATGGCCGCGCCCTACAAACCCAACACCCTCTACCAGGCTCACCCCGAAGCCGACACCGAATCCCTGCTGGTCGACGCCAGCGAATCCCTCGGCTCCGCCACCGTCATGCTCAACAATCATGTAGCGCTGGTCGAGGGCAGCCATCGCAAAACCCTGCAAGGCATCGCTCAGATCGTGATGATCGCCGAACTGGCCGTTAACCGTGCGCTGGACAAGGTCGTGCCGACGGATTGATGCGGGAGGTGGCGAGTGCGGTGCACTCGCCGCTTCTTCTTGATCGTTCAATGACAAAGCCCGCAGGACGCGGGCTTTGTCACAAAGACTTAAGGCTTGTCTCGCTCAAATTCTCCAAGGGTTGATCACCTCAACCCTCAACGTCGCGCAAGCGTCAGCCATTTACTTTATTCGCGGATTCAAATTACCTTTCAGAGCGCTCATCCGCCCCCGGCGGCCTCGATCAAGAGGATTCGGTCATGCAATCGCTCGGCTTCACCTCCGTCCCACCGCTGCTCAAGTACCTGCGCCATGCCGAACATCTGGGCATGGCCATCGAGCCTGCGTTGGCGGCGGCCGGGTTGCAGGCGCAGCAGTTGAGCGACAACAGCCTGCGCTTGCCGGGGGAAACCCATGAGCGGTTGCTCGATTACTTTTGCGAATACTCGGGCGATCCGCTGTTCGGCCTCAACGCGGCGAATTTCGTGCTGCCCAACTCCTGGAGCGTGCTCGGCTACATCACCATGAACTGCGCGACATTGGGCGACGCCATGAGCCGCATCATGCCGTTCGAAAAACTGGTGGGCGACATGGGCGTCAGCCGCGCCGAGGTACACGACAGCCACGTACACCTGATCTGGAGCTGTCGCTTTGAGCGCCCGCGGATTCGCCGGCATCTGGTGGAAAACGTACTCGGCTCCTGGCTGCAATACGCACGCTGGATCGCCGATACCCGACTGTCGCCGGCCGCGGTGTGGCTGGAACACTCACTCCCGGCGGGCACGACGCTGGCGCAGTACGAACAGTTTTTTGAATGCCCGGTGCTGTTCGATCAGGCGTATTCCGCGCTGATCGTGCCGCTGCCGTATTTGCAATTGCCGTTGCGCCAGGCCGATGCACATTTGCTGCGCACCCTGGAAGAACACGCTCAGAGTTTGATGGCGACCCTGGAGGATGCGTCGCTGGAGCAGCGGGTCAAAAGCATCCTGCGCCAGTTGCTCAAGGAAGGCCTGCCGCGCAAGGAACAGGTGGCCGAACATCTCGCCGTGTCGGTACGCACGCTGCAACGCCAGTTGCATCAGGCCGGCACGTCGTATCAACAGATTCTCGATGAACTGCGCCAGGAACTGGCCGAGCATTACCTGCTCAACAGCACCCTGCCGATTCAGGACATCGCCCAGTATCTGGGCTTCAGCGAATCACGCTCCTTTCACCGCGCCTTCAAGAGCCGACGCGGCATGCCGCCCGGTGAGTTTCGGCAGACTCACCGGGTCTCGAACGACGGCTAGAGGCTGATCGCGTTGGTGAACACCAGACGATTGCCGAACGGATCGGCGATGGTCATGTCCTGGCTGCCCCACGGCATGGCCTGAATCTGTGGATGCGAAAACTTGTATTCCTTGGCCAGCAACTGCTGCTGAAACGCCTCCAGTTCATCGGTCTCGATCCGCAGGGCCGAACCCGGTGTCGCATCGCCGTGGTGTTCGGACAGATGCAGCACACACTCGCCGCGCGACACTTGCAGGTACAACGGGAAACCGGGTTCGAAACGATGCTGCCAGTCGATCTTGAAGCCGAGGAAGTCGACGTAGAACTCCACGGCTTTGGCTTCATCGAAAATCCGCAGGATCGGGGTGGTTTTGCCGAAGCTCATGGGTTGCTCCCTGACTGATTGGCCCCAGAGTGTAGCCGGGGTGGATGTCAGCAATTCGGCTTGGTGATGGCTTTCTTTAATTGCAATGTGCCATCACCGTGACGCAGTCAGCAAAATTCAATGAAAGCCGTCGCGCAGATCGCCCTGGCGCGCCAGGAAACGCCCTGGTCTTTGGCCATTGGCCTGACCGTCGCGGTAACTCAACACGCCATTGATCCACACACCCTCGATGCCTTGCGCGGCACGTTGCGGGTCGTTGAAATCCGCCACGTCGCGCACGGTCGCCGGGTCGAACAACACCAGATCCGCCCAGTGGCCTTCACGAATCTCGCCCCTTTCCTTCAAGCCAAAACGCGCGGCCGACAGACCGGTCATCTTGTGCACGGCGGTGTGCAGCGGAAACAGCCCGACATCACGACTGAAATGTCCGAGCACCCGTGGGAAAGCCCCCCACAGACGCGGGTGCGGGAATGGGTCTTCCGGCAGGCCATCGGAGCCGACCATCGACAGCGGATGGGCGAGGATCCGGCGCACGTCGTTCTCGTCCATGCCGTAATACACCGCGCCCGCCGGTTGCAGGCGTTTGGCGGCGTCGAGCAATGACAGGTTCCATTCGGCGGCGATGTCCATCAGGTCGCGACCGCCCATTTCCGGATGCGGCGTCGACCAGGTGATGGTGATGCGGTGGGCGTCGGTGACCTGCTTCAGATCCAGGGTCGAAGAACTCGCCGCATACGGATAGCAATCGCAACCGACCGGGTGAGTTTTCGCCGCCTCTTCCAGCGAAGCGAGCAACTGCGGACTGCGCCCCCAGTTACCGGCGCCGGCACATTTGAGGTGGGAAATGATCACCGGCGACTGAGCGTGGCGGCCGATGCGGAAGGCCTCGTCCATTGCTTCCAGCACCGGTTCGAATTCACTGCGCAGGTGCGTGGTGTACACCGCGCCGAACGCATTCAATTCTTCGGTCAATTGCATGACTTCATCGGTGGATGCCGAGAACGCACTCGCATACGCCAGACCTGTGGATAAACCGAGGGCGCCTGCCTCCAGGCTTTCACGCAACTGCTCGCGCATGGCGCTGATTTCATCGTCGGTCGCGGTGCGAAACAGATCATCAAGATGATTGCTGCGCAGCGCCGTATGCCCGACCAGCGCCGCCACGTTCAACGTGGTGTTGGCCGCTTCGACCGCCGCCCGATAATCGCTGAAACGCGGATAAACGAACGCCGCTGCAGTGCCGAGCAGGTTCATCGGATCCGGCGGATCGCCGCGCAAGCTGACCGGCGCCGCACTGATCCCGCAGTTGCCGACAATCACCGTGGTCACGCCCTGGCTGAGCTTGGGCAGCATCTGCGGCTGGCGGATCACCACGGTGTCGTCGTGGGTGTGCACGTCGATGAAACCCGGCGCCAGCACACGGCCAGCGGCGTCGATTTCATCGGTGGCGCGGGCATCGCGCAAGTCGCCGATCTGCGCGATGCGGCCATCGAGGATCGCCACGTCGGCGGCGTAACCGGGGCTGTTGCTGCCGTCGATGACCAGCGCGTTGCGAATCAGAGTGTCGTACAGCATGTCAGTCTCCCAGCGGCAGGTGATCGTCGCCGCCACGGTATTCGTCGAGGGCGAGTTTGATCCGCCGCAGACGTTCTTGATTGTCTTCAGGATTGGCCAGCGCAAGCTCGGTGGCCAGCACGTCGATGGCCAGCAGCATGCCGTAGCGCGCCGCCGTCGGTTTGTAGATGAACGAGGTCTCGGCGCCTTGCAGCGGCAGGACGATGTCGGCCAGTTCCGCCAGCGGCGAGTCGGCGCGGGTGATGGCGAGAATCCGTGCGCCGTAGTTGCGCGCCAGCGCTACGGTCTCCAGCAACTCCGGGGTGATGCCGGTCAGCGAACAGACGATCACCACCTGCTCGGCGCTGAGGCTGGCGGCGGTGACACGCATCATCACCGCGTCGTGGCACACCGCAATCGGGTAGCCGAGGCGCACCAATCGCACCTGCAACTCATCGCTGCACAGGGTCGAGCAACCGCCGATGCCGAAGGCGTGGATCATCCGCGCCTGGCCCAGCAGTTTCACCGCATCGGCGAAGCGCGATTCGTCGAACGCCGCCAGATGCTGGCGAAGCGTGGTTTCAATATCGCCGACGATCTGCCCGTAAAACGCCGACTGTTCGGGCGTGCCCGCCGGGTCGAGAAAACGGCTGCCGACGCCGCTGGCCTGGGCCAGTTGCAGTCGCAGATCGCGCAGGTCGCGACAACCGACGGTGCGGGCGAAGCGCGACAGCGTGGCGGTGCTGACTTCGGCCCGCTGCGCCAAGTCTTCGAGGCTGGCGGAGGCGGCAAATCCTACGTCGTCGAGCATCAGACGGGCGATGCGTCCTTCACCGGCGCTGAAGGAATCCTGACGGGCGCGGATCTGATAAAGGATGTCCATGGCGGATAACTCCGACTACAGCAGGTAAGAAAGACCGACGGTCAGGGCGAAAGCGACAATCGAGATCAGGGTTTCCAGCACCGTCCAGGTCTTGAACGTCTGGGCCACGGTCATGTTGAAGTATTCCTTGATCAACCAGAAGCCGCCGTCGTTGACGTGGGAAAAGATAACCGAGCCCGCGCCGGTCGCCAGCACCAGCAGTTCCGGGTGTGGATAACCCAGACCGATGGCCACGGGCGCGACCACGCCGGAAGCCGTGGTCATCGCGACCGTGGCCGAACCGGTGGCGATGCGCATCAACGCGGCGAACAGCCAGCCCATGATCAGCGGCGACAGGTGAAATTCGTGGGCCAGGCCGACGATCTGATCGGTGACGCCGGCGTCCACCAGAATCCGGTTCAGCCCGCCACCGGCGCCCACCAGCAAGGTGATGCTGGCGGTCGGTGCCAGGCATTCGTTGGTGAATTTGAGGATCGATTCGCGGTTGAAACCCTGCGCAATGCCGAGCGTCCAGAAACTCAACAGCGTCGCCAGCAACAGCGCGATCACCGAGTTGCCGATGAACAACAGGAACTGGTTGAAACCGCTGCCGGGCGCGGAAATCAGGTTGGCCCAGCCGCCGATCAGCATCAGCACCACCGGCAACAGAATGGTCGCCATGGTGATGCCGAAACCCGGCAGGCTGTCGCGGGGTTCGCGTTCGAGAAATTGTTTTTCCAGCGGGTTATCCGCCGGCAACTGAATGCGCGGCACGATGAATTTGGCGTACAGGGGGCCGGCAATGATCGCCGTCGGAATGCCGATGGCAATTGCGTACAGCAAGGTCTGCCCGACCGACGCCTGATAGGCCTGCACCGCCAGCATCGCCGCCGGGTGCGGCGGCACCAGCGCATGCACCACCGACAGCCCGGCGACCATCGGCAGACCGACCATCAGAATCGACACGCCCACCCGCCGCGCCACGGTAAAGGCAATCGGCACCAGCAACACGAAACCGACTTCGAAAAACAGCGGCAGCCCCACCAGAAACGCGATGCACACCATCGCCCAGTGCGCGTTCTTCTCGCCAAAGCGCTCGATCAACGTGCGCGCCATCTGCTCGGCACCACCGGACTCGGCCATCATCTTGCCGAGCATCGTCCCCAGCGCCACCACCAGCGCAATGTGCCCCAGCGTCTTGCCCACCCCGGCCTCATACGCCCCCACCACCCCGGACGGCGGCATCCCCGCCACCAGCGCGAGGCCAATGGAAATCAGGGTGATGACAATGAACGGATTGAGCCGGTAACGGGCGATCAGAACGATCAGGGCGATGATGGCAACGGCGGCGTACACCAGCAGCCAATAGCCGAAGGACGGTGTCATGCGGTACTCCTCGAAAGGGTCACGTTCGAATGGGTTGTGAAACTCATAAATCATTTCGAGATCGAGTTTTCAAACCAGGTGAAAGTAATTTTCGTGGAGGGATAAGGGTTGTCGTTTTTGGATATGTCTTGTCGCGAATAATGAAAATCGCGGGGTGGGATTTTCATGACCCGGCTGAAGGTTTCGCCCAGACCACAAGGTTTTCAACATCAGTCCAGGCGCTATACTCGGCAGACGCTTTCTATAGAGTTCCTGCCATGACTGCTCCGCGCCGCCGCCCCAAAAAGCTCACTGCCGAAGCGTTGATACGCGCGATTGCCAGTTCGACAGCCATCGAAACGGGTCAGAGCGTTGAATCGATTGAACGCAAGCTGAAGCTCAAGGACAGCAAGTTTCTGCATCTTTCTCTGGCCGAATAGAGTCGTCATTCAGTTTCTGAAAAAGTGGCGAACTCACTCAATCTCGGCGCCAAGACAAATCCAAAAACACAAACGGCTGCCCAAAGGCAGCCGTTCACAGGTTAGTCGCAAAGCCCTCTCGGGTTTAATCAACCCTCACACCATTTCGTTACGAATCCATTCAACCACCGACGTACGCTTCGGCGCCCAGCCCAGCAGTTCGCGGGCGTGTTTGCCGCGTACGCGGCTGTTGGAGCCGAGGCCGTAGTTGGCCATTTCGTAGCCCCACTCGGCTTCGGCATCTTTCAGTGGCCAGTCTTGTGGCTGGCCCAGATTCAGGGCTTCGGCCATGGCGGTGGTCATGTCGATGAACGACGCTTCGCCGCTTTCGACGAAGTAGAAGGTGCCCGGGACGTTTTTGGTCAGGGCCAGCAGGTACAGCGCCACGACATCTTCGATGTGCACGTTGGACCAGATGTTCTGACCGGTGCCGACGTGACGAACCACGCCGCTTTTACGTGCCTGTTTCAGCAGGCGCGGCAGTTGCACGCTGTCGCGATTGACGCCCAGGCTGTGGCCGTAAATCAGGGTGTTGCAGATGACGGCCGAGTTCACGCCGTCCTGCGCTGCGGCGAGGACCAGATTGTCGATGGCCACTCGTGCGGCCTTGTCGACGGTCGGCTCCGGCAGGTTGTCTTCGAAGTAGATGACGTCGCTGGATTTGCCGCCGGACGCATCGCCGACGATGCTCGAACCGCTGGTGTGCAGGAACACTTTGTTCGAGCCGCGCAGGGCATCGAGCAAGGCTTCGACGGCGCCGCGATGGTCGCTGCTGGCGGCGTTGATCACGGCATCGGCGGCGCGGGCCTGTTCGGCCAGCAGTGTCTTGTCGTCGAGGGTGCCGATTACCGGGGTGATGCCCAGCGCTTTCAGCTCACTGGCCTGTTCGGCGCTGCGCACAAGACCGGTGACGGTGTGGCCGGCCTGGACCAGACCGGTGGCGATGGAGCCGCCGATAAAACCGGCAGCGCCGGTGACGAATACGTTCATGGAGAAACTCCCTGCGTGAGTAAGTGATGGAGCGAGTATCGACCGGCGAGCCCTGTGGAAAAACCCGCCCTCAACCAAATCACTGTTGCGCAGGGATCACGAATCAGCCCTTGAAATCAGCGCTGGCGTAAGCCGCCAGTTTGCTCTGGATGAAGTCCAGGAAGCACTGGATGCGCAGCGCCAGCTGCGAGTTGCGGTAGTACACCGCGTTGATCGGCTGGCGATAACCGCTGTTGAATTCCGCCAGCAACACTTTGAGGCGCCCTGCGCGAATGTCGTCGATGGTCATGAAGTGCGAGAGGCAGGCGATACCCTGCCCCTCCAGCGCCAGATGGCGAACCGTCTCGCCGCTGGAGGCGCTGATTGCCGGGGTGATCGGCCAACGGTCGCCGTGCACGTAACGCAGCGGCCACTGGTTGAGGCCTTCGTTCTGGGTGAAGCCAAGCAAGGTGTGCTCGCTCAGATCGGCCACTTCGCGCGGCGCACCGTGTTTTTCCACATACGCTGGACTGGCGACGATCAGCAGCGGACTGCAACCCAGCGAGCGGGCATGCAACGTCGAATCGGCGAGGGTGCCGATGCGGATAGCAACGTCGGTGCTTTGTTCCAGCAGGTCAATGATCAGGTCATTGCTGTTGAGTTCGAGCTGGATGTCCGGGTACAGCCGGCGGAATTCGTCGATGTACGGCACGACGGCGTGGAGCATGAACGGCGACGCGGCGTTGATCCGCAGTCGCCCTGATGGCGTCTGCTGGCGCGAAGACAGGCGCTCTTCGAGCTGGTCCATCTGGTCGAGGATCAGCTTGGCCTGTTCGAAGAAGTACTTGCCCTCCTCGGTCAGGTCCATGCGCCGAGTGGTGCGGTTGATCAGCGTGGTGTCGAGCTTGGCTTCCAGTCGCGACAGCGTGCGGCTGACCGCCGACGGCGTCTGTCCGACCTGCTCGGCGGCGGCGGAAATCGAACCGCATTCGATCACGCAGACGAAAATCTGCAACTCATCGGATCTGGCTTTCACGGGTGTCCTCGAATCGAAAGGCCTGCTGCGCAAGCTCAGGCCTTCGATAGTAGCCGAGCGTCAGGCCTTGAGGCCAAACACCTCGGTCAGATGCTGCTCGTAACGCGCCACGTCGGCCTCGATGTTCGGGCGTTTCATCACGTCCACACAGAGGAACGTCGGCAGGCCGGTCATGCCGAGAAACTGGTTGGCCTTGTGGAACGGGAAGTACACGGCGTCCACGCCTTTGGCTTCGAAGAAGTCGGTCGGGTCATCGAACGCCTGCTGCGGTGCGTTCCAGGTCAGCGACAGCATGTATTGCTTGCCGTGGATCAGACCACCGCTGCCGTACTTCTGCGAGGAATCCGAACGGGTGCGACCGTCGCTGGCGTAGAGGCTGCCGTGGCCTTCGGTGAAGACTTCGTCGATGTACTTTTTCACGGTCCACGGTGCGCCCATCCACCAGCCCGGCATCTGATAAATGATCACGTCGGCCCAGAGGAATTTGGCGACCTCTTCAGCGACGTCGTAACCCTCGTCGATGAAGGTGGTCTTGACGTCGAGACCGCCACGATCCAGCACGCTCAACGCCGCTTCGTGCAGGGTGGTGTTGTAGCGACCGTCGGAGTGGGCGAATTTTTTACCGCCATTGAGCAACAGCACTTTTTTCATGGGAGAGCCTCGATCGGATTCCGATGCGCAGCGCAGAGCGCTGGATGGAGAAGTGGAAAAATGCAATGGCGGCAGATTAGCGATCCGTCTCGCGCGGAATAAGCACCGATGGCGCAAAAATCATTTGAGTAAAACGCACGAATCGATTGCCGATTGTTGCCGTAGGATTGGCCGCCATCTGAATCTGAGGAGTTTTTTGCGATGAGCGAACGCCAGGGCTTCATCCTGCACGCCAAGACCCGCCCGGAAAAAGCCGAGGCTTTCGAAGCGTTTTTCCGCGCCTACGTCGAGCCGAGCCGCGCCGAACCCGGCTGCATCGAGTACCACATGCTGCGCGACAAGGAAGACCCGACCCTGTTCATCTTCTACGAGATCTGGGAAAGCCAGGCGCATCTGGACGTGCACTCGAACCTGCCGCACATGCAGCAGTTCCTGGCCCAGCGCATGGAATACCTGGAGCGGGATTTCGATATCCGCCCGATTGAAATGCTCAGCGATTCGTCCGCTAACCGCTGATCAGCAGATGGGCGCCGAGCGCGCCCAGACCGATGAAAAACACCCGCTTGAACAGACTGGCACTGATGCGCTGGCGCAGCCATTGCCCGAGCAGCATGCCGAGCACTGCCGGGATCAGGGCCAGCAGCGAAGCACTCAGTTCCGCGCCGCCGAGCGACCCGCGCCAGAGTAATCCGCCGGCCAGCGCCAGGGTCGACACGGTGAAGGACAGCCCCAGCGCCTGCACCAGTTCATCGCGGCTCAAGCCCAGGGCCTGCATGTACGGGACGGCGGGAATCACGAACACCCCCGTCGCCGAAGTGATGACGCCGGTGATCACGCCACACACCGGCCCCAGCCATGGTTCATGGCGGCGACTGACACTCAGCGTCGGCAGGAACAATCCGCTCAACGCATAGAGCAACAGCGCCGCGCCAAGTCCGCGCACCACCCAATGCCCGCCTGCCATGCCGATCCACAAGGTGCCGATGGCCGTGCCGAGGAAGATCGCCAGCAGCATCGGCCACAAGCGTTTCACCAGCCCCTGCAAATGCCCGCCGAACGCCAGTTGCCAGACGTTGGTGAGGGTCGCCGGAATGATCAGCAACGCCGCAGCCTGCGACGGTGCCATAGCCAGACCGAGCAGCCCCATGGCGACGGTAGGCAGGCCGAGGCCGATCACGCCCTTGATCATGCCGGCGACGACGAAGGTCGTGATCACCAGCAATGACAGGGTCAGACCGAGGTTTTGATAGAAGTCTGCGAGTGCGTTCATGGCTACACTTTGCGCTTGTGCGGATGAACTGAAAATCTGTCATACACTGAGGCAGCCTCTCTCCAAACAAGAGGCTTAAATCTTCTGAAGCTGCTGGCCCCATCGCTAGCAGGCTAGCTCCCACAGATTTTGTGCTAGCCGCCGATCAATTGTGGGAGCGAGCCTGCTCGCGATTAGGCCAGCTCTGTCACTCTGCAAACTGAGGCTGTCCATGCACTTCGACCTCACCGACCTGCGCCTCTATTTGCACATCATCGACAGCGGCAACATCACCGCCGGCGCCGCACGCAGTCATCTGTCGCTGGCGGCGGCGAGCGCGCGTATCAGGGCAATGGAAGCTTCATTGGGTACCGAATTCCTCGAGCGCGGGCGCCGTGGTGTCACACCAACCCCGGCCGGCAAGGCCCTGGCGCAACATGCGCGGGTGTTGCTGCAACAGGCCGAACGTCTGCAACAGGATCTGGCCGAATATGCCCGCGGCGTCAGAGGCCAGGTGCGTCTGCTGTGTAACACCACGGCGCTCAGCGAATACCTGCCGGAGGTGCTGGCGGATTTCCTGCGTGAACATCCCAATCTCGACATCGATTTGCAGGAACTGCCCAGCGCTCGCATCACCCATGCCTTGCGTCAGGGCGCGGCGGATCTGGGCATTGTGTCCGACGCGATCGACACCACCGACTTGCAGACCCTAGCCTTTCGCGATGATCCGCTGGTGCTGATTCTGCCTTTGGAACATCCACTGTCTGACGCAACTGAAGTCAGTTTCAGCGACGCTCTGCGCCATGACTTTGTCGGGCTGCAGGCCGACAGCGCTTTGGCGATTTACCTGGAAGAGCAGGCGCTGCACAGCGGCTCGCGGATGCAGATCCGCATCCGCGCCGATGGCTTCGACGGGGTGATGCGCATGGTGGCCCGAGGTGCCGGCCTGGGCATCGTGCCGCTGGCGGCGGTTCAGCGCGCCGCGCCGCAAGCCTTCAAGACCCTGCCGATGAGCGAAGGCTGGGCCAGGCGCAAACTGTTGCTGTGCGCCCGCGACATCGCCGCGTTGCCGCCCTATGCCACAGCCTTGTTGCAAGCCTTGGCACTCCCGTAAACATGTTTTTTTCTTCGGCAAATTAAGCACAAGGAATAGCTTGCAAGGTACGTATACATACGTACTATATCGCCAGAGCGAACGTGTTGCCCGATACCCGTTTTCGCACAACGACAACGGACAAGGAAGAACGGATCGGCTCCATTAAACCTACATGGAATGAGGTGACGCGATGGTTGATTCAACGGAGTTTCGTAATGCAATGGCGATGCTGGGGAGTGCCGTCACCATCGTCACGACCGATGGCCCTGCGGGGCGTTTCGGCTTTACCGCGTCGGCGGTGTGCAGCGTGACGGATTCACCGCCCACGCTGCTGGTATGCGTCAATCGCTCGTCGTCCAATCACGAGCATTTCAAGACCAATGGCGTGCTGTGCGTGAACGTCCTGACCGGCGATCACCAGTCGACCTCCGGTGCGTTCGCCAATCGGCAGTTGAGCATGCAGGAGCGCTTTTCCAGCGTGAATTGCCAGACCCTCAAGACCGGTTCGCCGGTAATCGAGGAGGCGCTGGTCAGCCTCGATTGCCGAGTCAGCAAGGTCGACGAGGTCGGCACCCACAGCATCTTCTACTGTGAAATTCTCGAGCTGCAGCAACACAGCGAGGCCACGGAAGGCCTGGTCTATTTCAACCGCAGTTACTACCGTCTGAACGACGAACTGCGCCTGGCACCCGAGCAGTGATCCAGACACCCGCCGGCTTCGGCTGAAGCCTGCCGGCGGGTCATGACAGGGATGTAACCATGCTATTCAATGAAGACAACTTCGCGGATATCGACCTGAACCTGATCATCATTTTCCTGGTGCTGTTCCGCGAACGCAGCGTGTCCCGCACGGCCGAACGTCTGCACGTCAAACAACCCGCCATCAGCGGATCGCTGGCACGGCTGCGCAAGCGCTTCGATGATCCGTTGTTTCTGCGCTCGTCGAGAACCATGCGCCCGACCTCGAAAGCCGAGCAACTGGCGCAAGCGCTGACGCCGGCCATCAAGCAAATCGAAGCGGTGATCCGGCTCTGAAAAACCGGCGAAAAAAAACCTGCGGGGGTTCGCTTCCGCAGGTTTCATTTCATCAGGCCGACTTGAGCGCCTGAGCGTACTCGACCCGAGCCCAGAACGCTGGCAGAAAGCACTCGCTGACCAGCAGCGCCGAACCATTGCGGGTGAAACGCGAACGCCGCGCCAACAGACGTTCGGCTTGCGGCGCGTAGCGATAGGACAGCGCGGCCAACGGCGCACCGGGCGGCAGCAAGGCACATTGGAAGGGTTCGCGCAGGGTCTGCTCCGAGGTGTAGAGAATCTCGGCCAGCGGTCGACGGCCGTAGCCGTTCAGATCCGCCCAGTCGCCATTCAGCGCCGGCACGCTGGTCAGGCTGCGCGCCGTGACACATGCCTCGCCATCGAGCTTCATCACCACCTCACGCACCCAGCCAAGGGTGTTTGGCGGCACGTTCAGCGCTTGCGCTTCTTCAGGATTGAGCGGGCCATGGGACTGCTCGACGACTTCAATTGAATAATCGCCCATGGCTTTCAGACGTGGGGTCAATGCCCCGGGCAAAAACAGCCAGTGATGCTCGGAGCCGGTCAATTCCGACAGCGGTCGCGATGACCAGTAATGACTTGTATCCATACCCGCTCACACCTTCCTGGTGATGGTGAATTGTTGGTTGCCGTGGAAGGCCAACCCTTCACCGGCGGTGTCTGTCACTCGGCTCCGTTTTCTTCGGTCACTTCGTGTTTGCTGATGACGCTGATGGTCTGTTCATCGGTCTTGACCGCCGACAGCAGCGAGTCGAGCAGGCCCGGAAAACGCACGTCCATGTCTTCACGACGCAGGGACAGCAGGTTTTCCCGACCGTAAGGGCGCTGCCAAATCAGACCGCTGTCACGCAGAACCCGCCAGTGGTGGGTCATGGTCGACTTCGATGCACCCTTGAGGATCCGGCCGCACGGATGTTCCTGGCCATCGGCCAATACTTTCAACACGGTCAGGCGCAGCGGGCTTCCCAATGCGGACAGCACATTTTCCAGAAGGATCTGATCCTGATTGGGATGATTCGGGACGTTCATAGGTAGGTACCCTTGATGATATAGGCGGGAAAAATCCGTCTTGTATTCGTCTATACGAGAACAGTAAGACTATACACAAGATGTTTTTTCCCCGCGACAGCCGCCCCGGAGGCGGCGTCCCGCAAAACAACTACAAATCGCTGCTCTGCGCGGTCTCCAGCGCAGGCGCCTGGAACCCGCCGCCCAGCGCTGCCATCAACGAAACCGAGCTGTCGATGTGCTTGCTGTTGAGGAAGGCCAGGCGCATTTCGTCCTGAATCAATTGTTGCTCGATGTTAAGCGCATCGAGGAACGTGTCCTCCCCGGCCTTGTAGCGCGACTGCGACAGATCGTAGGACGACTGCGCAATTGCACAGGCATCGCGCTGCACGACGATCTGCTGCTCGAACGAACGCAACTGCGTCACCGAAATCGCCACCTCGTGCAGGGCCGAATTCAGCACCCGGTTGTACTGTGCGATGGAGCTGTCGAGTTCGGCATTGCCGGCCTTGAGATCCGAGCGCAGACGCCCGGCATCGAAGATCGGCAGCGACACCGTCGGCGCCACGTTCCAGAACTTGCTGACCCCGGCGAACAGCGCATCACCGGTCAATGCATGGGAACCCGCCGCTGCCACCAGATTGATGTTCGGGTAGAACGTGGTCTTCACCGCCTCGACGTTTTTAGTCTCGGCCTCCACGCGCCAACGTGCGGCGACGATGTCCGGACGGCGGCCCAATAGTTGGGCTGGCAATTGCGCCGGCAAGGCCACCACACTGGCTTGCAGATTCGATGGGCGCTCGAGCGTGTGCGCACGATCGACACCCTTGCCGATCAGCGCCGACAACTGCAGGCGGGCGATTTCGATGTCTTCGTTGGCGCCGATCAACGTCGATTCCGAACGCGCCTTGAGGCTCTGCACCTGCTTGAGTTGCGACAGGTTGTCGAGGCCCGAGCCGTAACGTGAATCCGTCAGGTCAACCAGTTTGCTCAAGCGTTCCAGATCCCGTTGATTGAGCTCCGAGACCTGCCACGCATACGCCAACTGGTTGTAAGCCTTGACCACGTTGACCGCCAGAATCAGCCGCGACGATTGCAGATCGACTTCCGCCGCTCGTGCGCTGTTGAGCGCGGATTCCCACGCGGCGCGCTGGCCGCCCCAGAGGTCGAAGGTGTAGCCGAAATTGACCGCCAGATTGCGTGCGGTGAAGTACTTGTGGCCCTCGCCGCTGTAGTCCTCGAAGCGCGACAGCCGACCGCGAGTGACACCCGCCGATGCGTCCATTTCCGGATAACGCTCGGCGTCGCGCAGGTCGAGAAATGCGTTGGCTTTCGCGACCCGGGCAGCGACTTCCTGCAAGTCCGGGTTGCTGGCGTACGCCTCTTCGATCAGAGCACCCAGACGTGGGTCGCCCAGCGATGTCCACCAGTCCGCACGCGGCCATTGGGCCGGCGGCAATTTGTCTTTCAGGCTGTCGGACGGCGCATCGCAGACCGCCAGCAATTTGCCCTGATGATCGATCCCGGCGTAGTTCACACAGCCCGCCGCCAACAGGATGGACGCCGCCAGCGGCGCCAGCATCAAACGTGTAATCGAATGCATGTCACGTCCTCACAGGATGGGTTGCGGCACGCCGGCCGGCTCGGCTTCGGGTGCGTGGCTCGGTTGCTTGATCGAACTGAGCAGCGTGTACACCGACGGCAGAATGAACAGGGTGAACAAGGTGCCGATCAGCATCCCCACCACAATCACCAGGCCCAGGCCGAAGCGGCTGTTGGCGCCGGCACCGCTGGCGAACAACAGCGGCGCGAGGCCGACCACCATGGCAGCGGTGGTCATCAGGATCGGCCGCAAACGCACCTGCGCGGCATGCTGAATGGCTTGCACGCGGTCCATGCCTTGCTGGCGCTGCAACTCGTTGGCGAACGCGACCATCAGGATCCCGTGCTTACTGATCAGACCGATCAGCGTGATCAGGCCGATCTGGGTGTAGATGTTCATCGACGTCATGCCCAGCGCCAGCGGCACCAGGGCCCCGCAGATCGACAACGGCACGCTGATCAGAATGATGAACGGGTCGCGGAAGCTCTCGTATTGCACGCTCAGCACCAGATAGATGATCACCAGGGCCAGGCCGAAGGTGAACGCCAGGCTGTTGCCTTCCTGCACGTATTGGCGTGCGTCGGACTGCCAGTCGAAACTGAAGCCGGCGGGGAAACCTTCCGATTGTTTTTGCAGGAAACCCACCGCATCACCCAAGGTCACGCCCGGCGCCGGAATGGCCTGGAACGTGGCGGAGTTCTGCTGGTTGAACTGGGTCAGGCGATTCGGCTCGACCTTGACGCTGAGAGTGGCCAGTGTCGACAGCGGCACCGGATTGCCCTTCTGGTCCTTCACGTAATACAGCTTCAGGGTTTCCGGAGTCAGGCGATCCGCCGACACCGACTGCGGGATCACGTCGTAGGAGCGACCATGGAACGAGAACCGGTTGACGTACTTCTCACCGATCAGGCTGTTCAGCGTTTCGCCGATGTCCTGCATGCGGATGCCCAAGGCGTTGGCCTTGGCCCGGTCGACCTGGATTTCCACCACCGGGTTGTTGAAGTCCAGATCACTGTCGACCACCGCGAACAGACCGCTGGCCTGCGCGGCTTGCTTGAGCTGATCCATCACGTTGTACAGCGCCAGGTATTCCTGATCGCTGCGGATCACCATCTGCACCGGCAGACCACCAGTGGAGCCCGGCAGCGGCGGCATCTGGAACACGAAAATGCTCGTGCCTTCGATCTGGTTCACCCGCGCCTGCAAGTCAGGCTGGATGGTGTTGGCATCGCGGCCGCGCTTTTCCCAGTCCACCAGGTTGATCCCGCCGACGCTGTTGGACAGACCGTCGGAACCGTTCGCCACCCAGTTGCTGTAACCCTCGGGGATTTCGTTGAAGGTCTTGTACAGCTCGTGGGCGTAGGCCTCGAGGTAATTCAGGTTGGCGTGCTGCGGCGCCTTGATCGCGGTCAGCAGGATGTTCTGGTCTTCCAGCGGCGCCAGTTCGGTCTGCGCCGAGCGATAGAGGAACGGCAGGCTGAAGAAGATCACCAGCGCCACGCTCAGGCTGATCCAGCGCCGCGCCAGCGAACCGCCGAGCAGCGCGCCATAACGACGGGACAGGTACTGGAAGAATCGATCTGCCTTGACCGCCATGAAGCCTTCGCTGGTCTTCGCGTCCAGCAGACGGGTACTCATGATCGGCGACAGGGTCAGCGCGACGATGCCGGAAATCACCACGGCGCCGGCCAGGGTCAGGGCGAACTCCTTGAACAGCGTGCCGGTGAGGCCGCCCATCAAGCCAATTGGCGCGTACACCGCCGCCAGGGTGAAGGTCATCGCCACCACAGGACCGGCCACTTCGCGCGCGCCGATCAGCGCCGCTTCGAACGGGCTCTTGCCCTCTTCGATGTGACGGTGGACGTTCTCCACCACGACGATGGCGTCGTCCACCACCAACCCGATGGCCAAAACCATCGCCAGCAAGGTCAGCAGATTGAGGCTGAAGCCGAACATCTGCATCAGCATCGCTGCGCCGAGCATCGACAGCGGAATCGTCACCAGCGGAATCAGCACAGTGCGGAACGTGCCCAGGCACAGGTAAATCACCAGCACCACGATCACCAGCGCTTCGAGCAGGGTGTAGCTCACCTCGTCGATCGACGACTGAATGAAGTGCGCCACTTCGAACGGGATCTGCACGGTCACGCCCGGTGGCAGGGTTTCCTGGATCTGCGGCAGCAATTCGCGCACGCGTTTGACGATCACCAGCGGGTTGCCGGTCGGTGCGGCGTCCAGGCCAAGGAACAGCGCCGGTACGTCGCTCATCGCGCCGCTGGTGTCGGTGGAGGCTGCGTTCAACTCCACGGTGCCGACGTCACGCACACGGATGATGTGGCCGTTGTCGTTGCGCAGCACCATGTCGCGGAAATCTTCGACGCTGTTCAGGTCGGTGTTGACCCGCAGGTTGCTGACCACGTACAGGCCCTTGACCTGACCCGGCGCCGCCTGGAAGTTGTTGCCCTCGATGGCTGCCGACACGTCCTGCCCGGTCATGCCGTAACCGGCCAGACGCTGCGGATCGAGCCACAGGCGCATGGACAGTTTCTGCTCGCCCATGATGTTGATCTTGGCCACGCCTTCGATGCCGGCGAACATCGGTTCCACGACGCGGGAGATGTAATCCGACATCTCTGGAATGGTCAGGTTGGAACTGGCGAACGCGACGTAGGCCACGCTGGTGAATCCGCCGGACGTGCGCTCCACCACCGGGTCGTACGCGTCCTTCGGCAAGCGGTATTTGATCTGGTTGACCTTGGCCATGACCTCGGTCAGCGCCGCGATGGAGTCACTGTTGAGCGCCATGCGGATCGTCACCTGGCTGCGGCCCTGGGTCGAGGCTGACGACAGATAGTCGATGCCCTCGACCGAGGCCACGGCCTGGCTGATCGGCTGCGTGACGAAGCCTTGCATCAGTTCCGAAGAGGCGCCGGGGTACTGGGTCGTAACCGTGATGGTCGACGTTTCCAGCATCGGGTACTGGCGGATCGGCAGGTTCATCAGCGCGCGCACCCCGAACAGCAGGATCAGCGTGCTGACCACCACGGCCAGCACCGGGCGGCGAAGAAAGAGGTCGGTGAAATTCATTTTTCCAGCCCACTGAGTTTAAGAGCAATCGTGTCAGGGACACCTTCCACCGCCACGCCGTCGTGGAGTTTGAGCTGACCGGACGTCACCACTTGCACGCCTTCGGTCAGGCCCTTGTCGACCACCGCCCAGCCATCGCGGCGCTCGCCGACCTTGATGCTTTCGCGCTTGACCTTCTGCACGCCGGCCTCGTCGGTGTAGACCGAGAACACGCTTTCGCCGTAGGCGTTGTAGGTGATCGCGGTTTCCGGAATCAGCAGCTCGGCGGTCTGCGGCAGGGTCACCGAGACCCGTGCATACATGCCGGGACGCAGGCGTTTTTGCGTGTCGGTGATGACCGCTTGCACATTGATGGTGTGGGACTGGTTGATCTGCGGATCGACCGCGACGATCTTGCCGGCGAAGGTCACATCACCCCAGGCATCGACCTTGGCCTGCACGGTCTGGCCCAGTTGCACTTGCGAGCCATCGCGCTCGGCGAGGGTGAAGTTGACGCGCAGCACGCCCGGATCGGTCAGGGTTGCCACCGCGCTGCCGGCCTGCAGGTATTGGCCCAGGTGCGCCTGGCGAATGCCGAGGGTGCCGGCGAACGGCGCGCGGATATGGCGTTGAGCGATCTGCGCCTGCATGCGCTCCATGTCGCCTTTGGCCGCGTCGTATTGAGCGCGGGCACTGTCGAAGGCGCGACGACTTTCGGCGCCGGTCTTGGCCAGTTCCTGGACCCGGGCGAACTGGGCTTTGGCCGATTCGTACTCGCCTTTCAGGCGCACCAGTTCGCCTTGCTCCGGCGCGTCGTTGAGCTTGAGCAGCACTTGCCCCGCCTTCACTTCATCGCCGGATTCGAAATCGATGTCCACCACTTTGCCGCTGACTTCAGCCGACACCAGCACCTGACGCTGGGCCTCGAGTTTGCCGATGGCCTCGAGGTAGTAGGTGTAAGGCTGCTTTTTGACCACGGCCAGACCGACCCGGGTGCTGGGGATCCGTTGCTCGGCCGCCGCCGGTGGCGGCGACCAGAAACGCCAGCCCAGTGCAGCGGACAACACCACCACAAGAACAATAAAGATCAGCGACTTGATAATGTTTCGAGCAAGCATGTGGCACTCCCTTGACTCTTTGCTGCGAGCACAAAAGTTTGAGTTTTAAGAAAATAAAGGTGCAACTAAAGACGGGCGCGTTATCGATCCCTGTGAACTTTCACTTGTAAACGCGCCCGCTTTATTTATCCGCTGTTACGCCGCGGCCAGTACGTTGGTTTTATCCAGGTAATACTTGCCGATACCATGCAAGTTCAAAGGCGACAACGTGAAGTGCTTCGAACCGGTGTGAATATCGCGGAAGCAACGCTCCAGGAAGTGCGACTTGTAGACGGCTTTGGAACCGGCCATCGAGTAGATCTGGTTGACCGCATTGACCGAGTTCTCGGTCAGCACCGAGGCGGCCAGGCCGACGCGGGCGCTGACCGGTTCGCCGACGGTTTCACCCCGGTTGATGACCTGGTGGATCGCATCTTCCAGCAGCAGTTGTGCGGTATGCACCGAGGAGATGGCGCGACCGGTCTTCTCGAAGATCACCCCTTCCAGGCCCGGGTCGGTGTTCACGGCGCGGTCATTGCGGAAATGATCGACCGCCGCTCGGGCCACGCCGAGCACGGTGGACATCGCCGCCAAGGTGCCGAACTCGTAGTAACCGGTGGCATAGGCCCGGGAATTGCGCGCTTCGGGGGATTGCTTGAGGGTTTCGACATCCAGCGAGAAAGACTTGTGGACGATCACGTTGGAGCACTGGAAGTGATGGCTGCCGGTGCCGCGCATGCCCAGGGTGTCCCAGGTCGGCAGGATGGTGCACTGGCTGGCGGGCACGAAGAACATCCGCACTTCCGGATTAGTGTTGTTTTCAGTGCCTTTGACGGTCGCGGTGCAGACCAGCCAGTCGGCGTGGGCCGAGCCGCTGGCGAACGCCCATTTGCCGCTCAGCAGGTACTCGTCGCCCATCGGCAGCGCTTCGCCGCCGGAGTGAATGGCGCCGATCACAAAACCGTCGCAGTGGTTGTAGATCGCTTCGGAGGTGGCTTCCGGCAGGTAGTCCGACAGGCGCCCCATCGCCACTTGCACCGCCAGCTGCCAGGACAGCGAGGCGTCAAACCGGGCGAACTCCAGCAGCAGGGCCGAGGTGGTCTGGATATCGACCTGGGACCCGCCGAACGCCTTGGACACCGAGGTCCGGCCAAAACCTTCCTTGAAGAATCGGGACATCACATCCTTGTGCGTCGCATTGGTCTGCTCGCTGTAATCGCGGTGCTGAATAATCAGCGGATTCAG
This sequence comes from Pseudomonas sp. B40(2017), assembly GCF_002112855.1. Classification (NCBI taxonomy): domain Bacteria; kingdom Pseudomonadati; phylum Pseudomonadota; class Gammaproteobacteria; order Pseudomonadales; family Pseudomonadaceae; genus Pseudomonas; species Pseudomonas sp. B40(2017). Next base: position 25,522 of record NZ_NEIT01000005.1, on the reverse strand, counting down.
TGCACGCACCTTCTCGAGCCATTCATTGGATTCGGAGGGAAGGCTGTTCCATTGCATTAGATTTTTCATAACGGCTCCTAGCTATTATTTATTTACGATCAGCAGACGAAAAAACAGACAGAACTTTTATTGTTGTTAAACCCCGATAAAAATGTACGTCTACAGTCGTACATTTTACAAGCACTATTATCAGACTTCTTTCATTTCCCAATAAAAGAGCAATCACTGTCCGACAATAACGCAAGGCGCAAAAGGCCAACGTAACTTGCGCACAAGTTACGTTGCTTGAAACTTTTGGATTACTTCACGCCGGCACGCCGGTCACTGACTTTCGACAGCGAGGCCCAGTCCTGATCGGCCTGACCATGGGCCATGCCGTCCAGAAGGTTGTCCTTCAACACGCTGGCAAACGGCAGCGGCACCTGCGCCGCTTCACCAGCTTCCAGCGCCAGGCGTACGTCCTTGAGACCCAGCGACAACTTGAAACCGGCCGGCTCGAATGTTTCATCGACCATCAGCTTGCCGTAGCCCTGATAGACCGGCACGGCAAACAGGGTCGAGGTGATCATCTCGATGAACGCCTCGCGACGGATGCCATAGCCGCCGGCCAGGGTCGAGGCTTCGGCCATGGATTCGATTGCCGAGGCGATCATCAGGTTGGCCGACAGTTTGGCAGCGCAGGCCACCTCGGCCGTGTCGCCCAGCGTCCAGGTCTTGCGCCCCAGCACATCGAACAACGGCTGTACCCGAGCCAGCGTTTCGGCGGGCCCGGAGGCGAGAATGTTCAGATTGCCGGCAGCCGCCACATCGACACGCCCCAGTACCGGTGCCGACACGTAACCGACGCCGCGTGCTTCATGCACGGCCGCCAGTTCCCTGGCCAGCGCCACGGACACCGTGGACATGTTGACGTGAACGCTGCCGGCCCGCAGACCGTCCAGCGCCTTGGCGTCGAAGAACACCGAGCGGATTGCCGTGTCATCGCCGAGCATCGAGATCAGCACCTCGGCCTGGGCCGCCAGCGCCGGTGTCTCGACAGCTTCGGCGCCGGCCGCGGCCAGTGCCTCCAGTGGTGCCGTCGAACGATTCCACACGCGGACCCGATGCCCGGCTTTCAGCAGGTTCAGCACCATCGGTGCGCCCATCGTGCCCAGACCGATAAATCCCAGTTCCATGTCGCGTTCCTCTCTCGATGAGGTGTTCAAAGCCGTTCAGACGATGATGCAGAATTGCGATTGTACGTGTACAGGCGTACATTTCAAGTGCCGCGACGATTCATTCTTCGCGGCGAGGGTTTCAAACACACCTTTACCCAAGGCAAGGAGGCTTTATGCAATTCGGGATCTACACCGTTGGCGACGTCACACAAGACCCTACCAACGCCCGTACCCCCAGCGAATCCGAGCGCATCCAGGCCACCCTGCAAATTGCGCAGAAGGCCGAAGACATCGGACTGGACGTGTTCGCCACCGGCGAGCACCACAATCCTCCGTTCATCACCTCCTCTCCCACCACGCTGCTGGCCTACATCGCAGCCAAGACCCAACGCATCATTCTCTCGACGTCCACCACCCTGATCAGCACCAACGATCCGGTGCGCCTGGCCGAAGAATATTCGCTGCTGCAAAACCTCTGCGGCGGGCGCATGGACCTGATGCTCGGCCGGGGCAACACCGCACCGGTCTATCCCTGGTTCGGCAAAAGCATCGCCGACGGCCTGCCACTGGCGATGGAGAACTATCGCCTGCTGCACCGGCTCTGGCGCGAAGAAGACCTCAACTGGAGCGGACGCTTTCGCACTCCGCTGAAAAATTTCACCTCGATCCCCAGGCCCCTCGATGACCTGCCGCCCTTCGTCTGGCACGGCTCGATCCGCACCCCGGAAATCGCCGAGCAGGCCGCTTATTACGGCGACGGTTTTTTCGCCAGCCACATCCTCTGGCCCCGTGAGCACTTCATGGCGCTGGTCGAGTTCTACCGCGCGCGGTTTGCCCATTACGGTCACGGCACGCCGGAGCAGGCGATCGTCGGCCTCGGCGGGCATATTTTCATGCGTCGCAACTCCCAGGATGCGCGCCGTGAATTCCGTCCCTACTTCGACAACGCCCCGGTGTACGGCCATGGCCCGTCGCTGGAAGAGTTCATGGAAATGACCCCACTAGCCGTCGGCAGCCCTCAGGAAATCATCGACAAGACCCTGACCTTCCGCGAGTACTTCGGCGACTACCAGCGCCAGCTGTTCCTGTTCGACCATGGCGGCATTCCGCTGAAAACCGTGCTGGAACAACTCGACATGTTCGGCAAGGAAGTCTTGCCGGTGCTGCGTGAGGAAACCCGCAAACGCCGTTCGCCGCTGGCGGCCGAAGCGCCGACGCACGCCAATCGCCTGGCCCGTTTGCAAACCCCGTCGGCCGATCCACGCGCCACGGTCAAAGCTGCCCAACTCGACAGCGTGACCGGCCACTGACCCTGTGGGAGCGAGCCTGCTCGCGATTGCTGACTTACATTCAACACTTTCAGTGAATGTTAAGCCCTCATCGCGAGCAGGCTCGCTCCCACATTGGATCAGGCAGCGCCTTTCAACGGGCGCTGCGCATCCATCGCCACCACCACGTCATCGTGAATCAAACGGGCCAGATACTGACCGTAACCGGTCTTGCTCATGCTGCCCGCATGCACCAGCAACTGCGCGTCGTCGATCCAGCCCTTGTGGTAGGCGATTTCTTCGAGGCAAGCGATTTTCAGGCCCTGGCGTTTCTCGATGGCCTGCACGAAATTGCCGGCCTCCATCAACGCATCGTGGGTGCCGGTATCCAGCCACGCCATGCCACGCCCCATCACCGACACGTTCAATTTGCCGCGTTGCAGATAGACGTTGTTGACGTCAGTGATCTCCAGCTCGCCGCGCGGCGACGGCTTGATGTCGGCGGCAATCTGCAGCACTTCGTTGTCGTAGAAATACAGGCCGGTGACGGCGTAGTTGGACTTTGGATCGCTCGGTTTTTCGCAGATGCTCAGGGCCTTGCCGGTAGCATCGAATTCCACCACGCCAAAGCGCTCGGGATCGGCCACGTAGTAACCGAACACCGTCGCGCCGTCATCACGCGCCGCCGCTTGCAGCAGGGTTTCACCGAAGCCGGCACCGTAGAAAATGTTGTCGCCGAGCACCAGGCAGACGTTGTCTTCACCGACGAATTCGCGACCAATGATGAACGCCTGGGCGAGGCCGTCCGGGCTCGGTTGCACCGCGTAGCTCAGGCTCAGGCCCAACTGGCTGCCGTCGCCGAGCATGCGCTGAAAGCCCGGCAGATCTTCCGGGGTGGAGATGATCAGGATCTCGCGGATTTCCGCCAGCATCAGCACCGACAGCGGGTAGTAGATCATCGGTTTGTCATACACCGGCAGCGACTGTTTCGAGACGCCCAGGGTGATCGGGTGCAGACGCGAACCGGCGCCGCCCGCCAGCAGAATTCCTTTGTACTTGGCCATGCTTTTTTCCTTTCAAGCAGTGAGATTTGAATGACTGAATGTTCAGGCCACGAGGGCTTCGTCGCGTTGCTCGCCGAGGCGCTCCAGCGCGTAGGCACCGGACATCACCCGCACCCACCAGGCACGGTTATCCAGATACCAGTCGACAGTTTTCTGCATGCCGCTTTCGAAGGTTTCCTGCGGCGTCCAACCCAGCGTCGCGTGGATTTTTCCGGCATCGACGGCATAGCGTTTGTCGTGGCCCGGACGATCCTTGACGAAGGTGATCAGGTCGCGGAAGTACGCGACGCCCGGCGGTTTTTCCGCACCGCGCGCCTCGAGCAAATCGCACAGGGTGTGCACCACTTGCAGGTTGGTCTTCTCGTTGTGGCCGCCGATGTTGTAGGTCTGCCCGACCTCACCGCGAGTGACCACCGCGTACAGGGCGCGGGCGTGATCTTCGACGAACAGCCAGTCGCGGATTTGTGCGCCATCGCCGTACACCGGCAACGGCTTGCCTTGCAGCGCATTGAGAATGACGTGGGGAATCAGTTTTTCCGGGAAGTGATACGGCCCGTAATTGTTCGAGCAATTGCTCATCACCACCGGCAGGCCGAAAGTGCGATGCCAGGCGCGGACCAGATGATCGGAACCGGCCTTGGTCGCCGAGTACGGCGAGCTTGGCGCATACGGCGTGCGCTCGGTGAACGCCGGATCTTCGGGTTCCAAGTCGCCATACACCTCATCGGTGGAAATGTGATGGAAACGGAACGCCGCCTGACGCGCCGCATCCAGTCGGTTCCAGTAACCACGCGCCGCTTCGAGCAGGGTGTAGGTGCCGACGATATTGGTTTCGATGAAGGCTTGCGGGCCATCTATCGAGCGGTCCACGTGGGACTCGGCGGCCAGATGCATCACCGCATCCGGTTGCAGCCGTGCGAACAGTTCGTCCAGCGCCGGTTTGTCGCAGATGTCGACCTGGCAGAAACGGTAACGCGGCGAATCGGACACCTCAGCCAGAGATTCAAGGTTGCCGGCGTAGGTCAGTTTGTCGACGTTGATCACTTCACATTCGGTCTCTTCAATCAGAAACCGCACCACGGCCGAGCCAATGAAGCCCGCGCCCCCTGTCACTAAAATTTTCATCAGCGCCTCCCCTGGCAAAATGATGATTGAACGTCCTTCGATGCTGTGTGCGGGTCAGTTCAACAACGCCACCCAGTATGACGACAGCCCTTGTTCGAGAATCAGCAGCGTCTGGATGCAGACGAAGCTTTCGTCGGTGGTTGCCGAGGTCGCATTGAGCGGGCCGAATCCACCGTCCTGCTTCTGATGCGAAGCGATCCAGTCTTTCGATTCCTGCAAATACGTCGGCTGCGCGTCGAGCAGATACATCGCTGCGATGGCCATGTAAGTACCCACTAGGCTGACCGCTTTGCCCGGCCGGTAGTGGAACGAGCCGTTGGCCAGTTGCAGCTTTTGCAGCCAGGCGACGGTCTGTTCGGCATCGACGATGCGTCGGTTGAGAATGAATAGCGTCGACACCACGCGGTACACCGAAAACGCGTCCGGCGGATACCCGGGCTTGTTGGCGAAACCGCCGTCGGCCGAGCGGCAGCGCAAGGCGAACGCCATCACGCCCTGCTCGTCCGGCGCCTTGGCTTCAAGGGCGTGCAGCGACAGCACCGCCAGGTTGGTGTGCCAGATGTCCGAGCCGAAACCCGGTACATCGCCGAACCCGCCATCGGGGTTCTGGCACGCTTGCAGGTAACGCACGCAACCACCGATATCGTTCGGCAACGCGCCGAGCACTCGCAGCGACAGCACAGCGCAGTAAGTGGCGAACACATCGCTCAGATGCCCCGGTTGCTCGGCGAATCCGCCGTCGGTGTTTTGTGAAGCCCGGATGCAATCGATCAGGCTGGCCTTGTTTTCGATTTGCAGACCCAGCGCGTGCAAGTCCGAGATCACGTGCAGCCCGGAGAAAACCTGCCAAGTCTTGTCGGCACGGAAACCCAGCGGCGCGGTTTCGGCGGTCAGCCCGTAAGGCGTTTCATTCGACGCCCGAGCCTTGGCCAGCCAAGCCAGATAACGCTGCAGATCGACATTGATGGTCGGCACGCCATTTGGGTGAATGCGCTGCACATCACCACCGCCATCGATCACTTGCAGCTCCCGGTTTACCAACGCCGCATCGTCATGATGAGTGACGGCAGCGGCCGGCGCGATGGACTGCAAGGCGTGGGCGGCGGCGAGCTGGGTTTTCAGGCTTTTCAAGTGCAACGGCAGGTACGTCAGGTTGCCGATGCTGAAGATCCCCGGCTGACGCGGCGGCGCCCAGAACTGGCGAATGAACGGCACGGTCGGGTCATCCGGCGTCGACCAGAAATAGCCCTTGCCCATGAACAGCCCGCCATTGCGGGCGTCGTGGAACTCCAGCAACGCTGCTGTCACCGAAGCCCGATCCGCTTCGCTCGCGCCGGACGGCAAGGCCTGAATCGCCTGCAACAGCAACGCCACGTCGTAGGCAGTCTTGATCGGGAATGGCGACTCGTGATTTTTGTACGAGGTGTGCCAGTCGCAACGCACCTTGCCATTGATCCCGACCCGATCCCAATACCCGCCGTACGCCGGATCGCGGAACAGCGCCAGGGTTTGCAGCAGGAACGAACGGGCCAGATTCGACAACGCATTGTCGTCGCGCGCATCGGCCAGTTGCGCCAGCACCAGGCTGACCTGAGCACGCACGCCGCAACGGGTCAGCGCCACATCGACACACGACTGGCTGTCGCTGCCGGCCACCCGGCCGATCAGGTTTTCTGCATGAATCTGCAAGTGCCCGACCAACCCGAGACCCAACGGCTGATTGTCGATACGCGCGAGCAAGGCCGTGGCGCTGATGTCGAGATCGATCGAGGTCGCCAGCTCCAGCGGCGTCGACCAGTCGCTGCTATACAGGCCGGCGACGGTGGAACGGGCGTAGAGCGCTTCGACCTTTTCCAGCAGGCCGTGGATCGCGGCCTTGTTCGCCGCGTCCTGCGGCACCCGGCGCTGATAGGCAATCAATGCCGCCAGTGCGTCCAGTTGCAATGCCAGCGTGCGGCAGCGTCCGGAGCCGTGCGGCGTCCAGTAACGGTCGGCCAGTTCGTGGAAACCGCCATTCGACGCATCATGCAAACGCATCAGCCCGTCATGGGCAAAACGCAGTTCGACATCGTCGCCGTGCTCGGCCTGATAGAGCGTCGCGGCGACCTGATCCTGCAACTGCTTGTCGCTGGAAATCGCCACCTCGCCACTGGCATCGGTCACGGCGAAAAAGCCGCCGTGGTCGATGTCCTTGAGGCCTTGATCAAATAGAAACTGCGGATGCAGTGACATGGTGAATCCCTCTTCCTTGAGGTTAAGCGGCTTTGCTTTCGGTCAGCGACACAACGCTGCCCTGGCACAACTCGATGATGCGCGTCGCGGCGCGGGCGGCACCTTCGCCATCCGGCGCAGCCACTTGCTGATGCGGTGCGTAATAGGTCGAAGCGCCGGTGTCTTTTTCCAGTTCGCCCTGGATCAGTTCGACGATACGATCACGGTCGTATCCGATATGCGTCGGGAAGCCCAGCAACTCCAGACGACGCAGAGCTTCCAGTTCGTGGTATTCGGACTTGGACGACAACAGGAACAGGGTCGGAATATTCATCGCCGCGATCTCAGTCACGGTGATCCAGCCCGGTGCCGAAATCAGCAGGCTGGCTTCGCGCAGCAGGCCCATCCAGTCCGGGTAGTACGGCACACAAACTACACCGTCCTGAGCCTGGATATCCTGACGGCCCAGCAACACCAGTTTCAGTTCCGGATTGCGCTCGCGCAGGATCTTGAAGCTGTCCAGATATGCGGCAAGCAATGCGTCCTTGTTCTCCGCGAACATGGTCGTGCCGCTGATAGAGGCGACAATGAACGGCGAGTCGCCGAGGTTCAGTTGCTCGCGCACGTTCAAACCGGTCTGCACATTGATGTCGCGGATCATCGGCCCAACAAAATGCGCCTTGCCGCTGGCCAGCGCTTCGGCCACCGGAGTGCCCTGATCGAGGGAAGCCACGTACGGTTTGTCGGTCAGCACCAGCTGGCTCTGATTGATCATCCAGTTGAACTGGCTGTGCAGCGCGGTTCGGGCGCGGGCCATTTCCAGCGCGTTGACTTCGAAACCGCCGTCGGCCAGATCATGGTCTTCGAGCTGGCAAAGGGTGAAGTCGTAGCGCTCGGTGACGAACACCAGCGGCGTACCGCTGAAAATCGCCGCCAGACAGGCGGCCATGTTGTAGTCCGACACCAGGGCGGTCGGCTTGTATTCGGCGATCAAGGCCAGGTAAGACAAAATCCGCTCGCCGGACAAGAAGGTGTTAGCGATATAACCGCCAATGTAATTATTCCAGTCGAGTTCTTTCGACAAGTTGCTCTTTTTCGAGTAATCGACCAAACGGCCGGCAATATCCACAACTTCAACGCCGGACTTTTCGAACATCGGCGTGAAGGTCGGCTGCAAGGAAGCCAGTGCCACGGTCAATGGCATGTCCGGGCGCTGCTTTTTAATCGCCTGAGCGATGGACAGCGCGCGCATGTTGTGACCGGAACCGGTTGGATTGGGGGCAAATAAAATCATTCTTGAATCTCCATTAGTTGAACAACGCCATGAACCACAGTGTTTTCCAATACATCCCTTATAACCACCGAGTACGGCTTGATAACGGCACCGTCACCAATATTCAGTGGACCTACCAAGATGGCGCCCTCGCCAATAACGCAACGACTTCCAATGCGCACCGGTGCCTCCTCCCAAGGCAGTGAGCGGAACGAATGATCATGAGTGGACGCGACAATCGTGACGCCTTCGGCCAGCTCGCTGAAGGCACCGATGGTCACTCCGCCGGCCGCTTCGATCACCACGCCCGGCGCCAGTCGAGCGCCAGTGCCCAGTTCAATGCCGCCCAGTTGTGACATGCCGCCCTGACGGTTGCTGCGCCCGATCAGGATGCAGTCCGGGGCGATTTCCACCGACGCCCCGCCGCGCAATTCGGCATCGATCAGGGCGGCGTCGCTGATGTCCCAGGTCTGGGTGTCGGGGTTCAGCGACTTGAGCCGCGCGACCGACTGCGTGGACCGATCGAGCATCGACGGCAAGCCCTGGCGCGCCCGCTCCCGGACTTTGGCCAGCACCGGTTCCGGGCTCGGCCGGCCGTCCTCGACCACAGTGCGCTGGGCAATGACCCGCGCCGGGCGACCGACGACGATTGCGTCCGGCGGCACATCGGCGGTCACCAACGCGCCAGCCGCCACCACGGCCCCGGCACCGATGGAAACACCGGCAGTCACGGTGGCCTTGGCGCCCACCCAGACATTTTCGGCAATCCGAACCGGCGACTGCGCCGTCCCCAGGCACTGGGCACCAGTGGCGAACATGCTGGACTTGCCGACCGACGCGTGCTGCAAATCGCACCTGAAGCCGATGAAGCAGTCATCGCCGATCTGCACGTTTTTCAGGCGACTGCCGGCACGCACCCAGACGTGCCGGCCAAGCTCACTTGAACTATCAACAGTCGTCGAAACTTCAATTACGTTTATGTCGTCCACAATAAAGCCTCATTCCATTGATGCCGGGCACATAAAATTCCGATAGGCGTGCGTATCCCGCAGATATAAATCCGCCAGTGCACAAATAATTAATTAACTGTTCATTTAAGGCTTCAACTCAAAGCACGCGAGACATTGCGTCCGCGCCACTTATTAACTGTCCGGTTCATTCAACTGTCATTATTCATTAACAACAGATAAAGGTTCACACTTGAGCCAAAGGCCAAGTCAGTTGTCGAGATGAGAAAAAGCCGATTCAAGTCTGTCCGTGACTCAGATGAAGCTCCGTTTTGAGGAATAGTTCTTTAGTACGAATGTTATAGTACAGACGATTTTGTTTTGCAATAGGTGTCAGAATGGTTATCTCGTTTTAGTCTAAAAATTGATTGAACTTTTATAGTGCACGCTTGTACTAAAACCGTCTGATATGCACAGCGATGGTGCACATTCGCGAGTCACGCAGACTTGCCCCCAGCGCTTACAGGCATCTGGAGGTCGACCCCAGACATTCCGACAGTACCCGCGAAAGCTACGGTGACGGCTCCAACCCCCTTTGGCCTGGAGCCGTCATGCCCGCACCTATCACCGTTCTGCGCGACACCCATCCCCTGCCCGTACTCGACGCCTGCAAATGGGAAAAGCTCGAGGGCGACCCGCACACCGTCAACCTCAACGCCTACACCAGCGAAGACGGCAGCAAGATCATGGGCACCTGGATCTGCACCCCGGGCAAGTGGCGGGTGGACTATGTGAAGTGGGAGTACTGCCATTTCCAGGAAGGCTACTGTGTGATTACCCCGGACGGCATGGAGCCGATCCACCTGCGCGCCGGCGACATCTTCGTGGTCGAGCCCGGCATGAAAGGCACCTGGGAAGTGGTCGAGACCGTGCGCAAATATTTCGTGTTCGCCTGATACAAAAAAGCCGGGAAACCACCCGACGTGATTTCCCGGCAACACCTACTGCATTGGATGTGCAGACCTGTGGCGAGCACAGGCCTGACGACGATTACTGCGGCTTGCGATAGCTGTTGATGATCGCCGAGAAGTCCTTGCCACCTTCCCCGCGCTGACTCATCGCCTGATACAACTGCTGCGCCACCGCGCCCAGCACCACTGGCTGATGGGCCTGACGCGCCGCTTCGGTGGCCAGCCCCAGATCCTTGAGCATCAGCTCGGCGCCGAAGCCACCCGTGTAGCCGCGTGAGGCCGGCGCCGTTTCGACGATGCCCGGCCACGGGTTGTACATTTCCGAACTCCAGCAACGACCGGTCGAGCTGTTGATGATCCCGGCGAGCACCGTGGTGTCGATCCCCAGCGCATCACCCAGTGCCATCGCCTCGCTGACGCCAACCATCGAAATGGCGAGCAACAGGTTGTTGCAGATCTTGGCGATCTGGCCGGTGCCGACCTCACCGCAATGCACGATGTTGCGGCCCATCTGCGCCAGCACCGGTTGCAGGGTGGCGAACAGTTCCGGGGTAGCACCGACCATGAAGGTCAGCGTCCCGGCCGTGGCGCCGCCAGTGCCGCCGGACACCGGAGCGTCGGCCATGACCACGCCTTGTTTGGCAGCAGCCGCCGCGACATCGCGTGCCGTCTGCGGATCGATGGTGCTGCAATCCACCGCCGGCACGCCTTTGCCGATCCCGGCGAGCACGCCGTCTTCACCGAGCCAGACGCTGCGCACATGCACCGCCGCCGGCAACATGGTGATCACCAGTTCAGCATCTTCAGCAGCTTCGCGAGCCGAAGCGCGAATGGTGCCGCCCAGTTGCTCGAGTTCCGCCAGCACGGTTTTGTTCAGGTCCACCAGGTTCAGCGAATGCCCGGCCTTGATCAGGTTGCGCGCCATCGGCGCGCCCATGTTGCCCAGCCCGATAAATGCGATTTTCATGGCCATTCCTCAGCGCAGGTTGATGGTGGTGTTCACGCCGTCGTTGACGCTGTCGTCGTCGAACCAGCGCGCTGTGACCGTTTTGGTCTGGGTGTAGAACTGCACCACTTGCTTGCCGTACGGGCCGAGGTCGCCGAGTTTCGAACCGCGCGAACCGGTGAAGCTGAAGAACGGAACCGGTACCGGAATCGGGATGTTGATGCCGACCTGGCCGACGTCGATTTCAGTCTGGAACTTACGCGCCGCCGCACCGCTCTGGGTGAACAGGCCCGTGCCGTTGCCGAACGGGTTGGCGTTGACCAGCGCGATGGCCTGATCGAGGGTGTCGACTTCCAGCACCACCAGCACCGGGCCGAAAATTTCCTGGGTGTAGATCTGCATGTCGGTGGTGACCCCGGAGAACAGGGTCGGACCGACAAAGTTGCCGTGCTCGTAGCCCGGCACGCTGATGTCGCGACCGTCCAGCTCGAGTTTCGCGCCTTCCTTGATGCCGCTTTCGATCAGATCGAGAATTCGCGCCTTGGCCTTTTTCGAAATCACCGGGCCCACGTCGGTGCCCGGCTCGTTGCCGGCGTTGACCTTGAGTTTCTGCGCCAGCGCTTTCAGATCCGGCAGCCACTGTTTGGCCGCGCCCACCAGCACCACCACCGAAGTGGCCATGCAACGTTGACCCGCCGCACCGAAACCGGCACCGACCAAGGCATTGAGCGCTTGCTCGCGATTGGCATCCGGCAGCACCACCGCGTGGTTCTTCGCGCCCATCATCGATTGCACGCGCTTGCCGTGCTTACCGGCCAGGTCATAAACGTGAGTGCCGACGGCGGTCGAACCGACGAACGAAACCGCCTTGATGTCCTTGTGGGTGCACAGGCCGTCAACCACGTCCTTGCCACCATGAACGACGTTAAGCACGCCTGCCGGAATGCCGGCTTCAATCGCCAGCTCCACCAGCAACATGGTCGACAGCGGATCCTGCTCCGATGGCTTGAGGACGAAGGTGTTGCCGCAGGCAATGGCCATCGGGAACATCCACAGCGGGATCATCGCCGGGAAGTTGAACGGGGTGATGCCGGCGCAGACGCCGATCGGCTGACGCAGGGTGTAGGTATCGACGCCGCCGGCGACGTTCTCGGCGAACTCACCCATTTGCAGGCTGCCGATGGAGCAGGCGTGCTCGACCACCTCCAGGCCACGGAAAATATCGCCCTCGGCATCGGCAATGGTCTTGCCCTGCTCGGCGCTCAGCACCACGGCGATGCGTTTGGAATGTTCGCGGATCAACGCCTGCAGCTTGAGCATGATGCGCATGCGCGCGCCAATCGGGGTCAGCTTCCAGGTCTGGAAGGCGCGCTGGGCGGCGCTGACAGCAGCGTCGACTTCAGCGGCGGTGGCGAACGGGACTTTGGCCAGCACTTGCTGGGTCGCCGGGTTGACGATGTCGTGCCATTCGGTGGTCTGCGACTCGACCCACTCGCCGTCGATCAGCAGCTTGACCTTCTGGATCGTGGTTTCGTTGGGCGTAAGCGATGCGTTCATGCTGGTCTCCAGAACTTGTTTTTATCGTAGGAGCCAAGGCGAAAGGTTCGCCTTGAGATGAGGCGTGTGTCACGAATTGGTTGTCGGACTGTTTTTGGAGTATAGATGTGCAAACTTCTAATAAGAACGCACATATAAGCTCGTCCATCATGCAAAAAAACATCACCTCTCTAGGCTCGCTGAATTGGGATGACCTCAAGTTTTTCCTTGAAGTCGCCCGTACCCGCAAGGCCAGCACGGCGGCCAAACGCCTGGCGGTGGACTACACCACCGTGTCGCGGCGGATCAGTTCGCTGGAAGCGGCGCTCGGTACCTTGCTGTTCGAAAAGTCCCGCACCAGCGGTTTCGTGCTGACTGCCGAAGGCCAGCGCCTGCTGAGTTATGCCGAGTCGATCGAAAGCACGCTGCACATGGCCTGCGAGCAAGTGTCGGGCTCCGGCGTCGCACTGTCCGGGCACGTGCGGATGGGTTGCACCGAAGGTTTCGGCAGCTTCTTCATCACCCCGCAACTGAGCCACTTCGTCGACGCCTACCCGGCGATCTCGGTGGACATCCTGCCGCTGCCACACTTCATCAGCCTGTCCAAACGCGAGGCCGACATCGTCATCGCCCTCGAACGCCCGGAACACGGGCCGTACGTGTGCTGCAAACTCTGCGACTACCGCTTGCAGCTCTACGCAACCCAGGAATATCTCGACAAACACCCGCCGATCCGCCGCCCCGCCGACCTGGGCAAGCATCAATTCATCAGTTACGTGGATGACCTGGCGTTCAGCTCGGAGCTGCTGTATCTGGCGAACGTGTTGCCCGGTGCCAGCGCCAATTTACGCAGCACCAGCGTGATTGCGCAGTTCGTGGCGGCGCAGCAGGGGCGCTCATTGGCGATTCTGCCGTGCTTTCTCGCGGCTCAGGATCCGCGCCTGTTGCCGGTGCTGCCGGAGGAAATCGATATCACCCGGCAGTTCTGGATGTACTGCCGGGAAGATCTGCGCAAGCTCAAGCGGATCACCCTGTTGTGGGATTACATCCGCGAGGTGACCGAGCGCAATCAGGCGCTGTTGATGGGTGAAACTCGAGAGATGCAGTTCGCCGACTAATCGGCGCTGACCACGATCGACACCCGGCGGTTTTCGGTGCGGCCGGCGGCGGTATCGTTGGAGGCGACCGGTTCGCGGCTGCCGAGGCCTTGCAACTGGATGTTCTCTTCTTTCATGCCGACCGAGGTCAGCACTTTGCCGACGCTTTTCGCGCGACGCAATGACAGCTGCTGGTTATAGGTTTCCTTGCCCGAAGCGTCGGTGTGGCCATCCACTCGTACCCGTTCGATGCCGACACCCAGCAAGGCTTTACCGATACGCTCGACGATTTCGGTACTTTGCTGATTCAGGCTTTCGACATCGCTGCCAAACAATACTTTGCCCGACAGGCCAAACTCCCAGCCGTCATCGGTCAGCTCGAAGCCTTGCTGCTTGAGAACCGCGACCTGGGCCGGCGTCAGGCCTTTTTGCGGGGCGGTCTGGCAACCGGTCAGGGCCAGCATGGCCGTCAGCAACAGAGTGGAAAACAGGCGAAAGGAAAGTGAGGACACGGGCATCAGCTCCTGGTTTGAACGGAATCGACCGGGTACTCCGTCCCGGCCGTGAATTGGGCGCCGCGCGACAAACGCTTGGCTTGATACATCGCGGCATCGGCCGCATCAAGCAAGGTGCCAGGCGTGACGCCATGATCGGGGTAAACCGCGATGCCGATACTGAGCGACGTCACGACACTGCTGTCGCCCGGCAGCGCAATCGGGGTGTCCATGCTGGCGAGGATCTTGTCGGCAATGCGTTCGGCGTCTTCGGTCTTGTGCAAGGGCGTGAGCAGAACGGCGAACTCGTCACCGCCCAGACGCGCCACCAGATCCTCTTCACGCAACTGCGCCCGCACCCGATTCGCCACCGCCACCAGCACGGCATCGCCGGCGGCATGACCGAAGTTGTCGTTGATGTCCTTGAAACGGTCGCTGTCGAGAAACAGCACCGCCACTTGCTCATTCAACTTGTGGGCATTGCGCAGAGCACGGATCAGGCGGCCTTCGAAAAAGGCCCGGTTCGGCAACCCGGTGAGGCTGTCATGGCTGGCCTGATGGGCGAGGGTTTCGTTCTCGCTCTGCAAGTGGGTTTGCCAGGATTCGAGTTCATCGAGCAGGGCATTGAAGTCGGTGCCGAGGTTGTCCAGTTCGGCAATTTTTGCCCGTGGCACCCGTCGATCCAGTGCCCGCTCGCTGCGGGCCGCATGCGCCACCGCCGCCAGGCTGTGCAACGGGCCGATGATCCTGCGCAACTGACGCTGCGCCAGGTACAGCGCGACCCAGGCGCTGATTGCTGTGCAGAGAATGATTCCCGCCAGACCGCTCAACAGAAACCGCATCAGGCTGCCGCCGTGGCCGATCAGCAAGATCCGCCCGATCTCACGATCCTGATGCTGGATCGGCAGGTTGATGGGTTTTTCCAGAATGACTCGCGCGACCTGCATCTCCAGCTCGGAAATCAGGCCGTTCTCCGGACGCTGCCAGCGCGCGAGCAATTGGCCCTGAGCGTCCAGCACCTGGGCATCGGCCACTTCTTCGGTCGAGGCGATCAACGCCAGCGCTTCGGTCGCGGCGGCCTTGTCGTTGAACACCACGGCGGCTTCCACGGTGTAACTGATCGAGCGGGCGATCAAGTGCAGGTTGTGATCGGCATAGACCCGCAGCGCCAGCACCCCGAGCAGCGTCAACGACACGCTGGCCATTGCCACGGCGACCAGCGCCACAATCAGGTTGCCACGGCCGATGACCGAGCCGAGGGTCGGGCGCCCTGTGGATTTGTCGCGTCTCATGGCACCGCCGGTTTGCGGCGCGACAACTGCAGCACGCTGGGGTGAATGCGCACACCGCTACGAGCGACGGAGTCGAGATTGACCTCGAACGACACTTGTTCATCACCGACCCGCAGGCAGAACAGACTGCCGACCGTGCATTGATCGCCGCCTTCGCTGATGCTCAGCACCGGATGGCCGATCAGGGACGCGAATAGCCGGCTGCGTTCGTCTGTGGTGAGCTTGCCGATATAGACCGCGTCGCACTCGCTGACGATGGCTGGATTGTCGGCCAACAGCCGGCGCACGATGACCGGACGACCCGTGGCCTGGGTCGTGCCCTTGACCAGGTCATCGGTGTATTCGGTCGGACCTACGATGCACAGGCGCAACTGCGCCGGCTCTACCGGCCAGCGCGCATAACTGAGGATACCGAGGACAACCTGAGTGACGGATTTGGCCCGCTGTTCGGCCATCCCCGCAGGGGCTGGAGTCTGGGCAGCGGCCACACCCGTGAGCAAACAGAGCACACCGGCAAGCAACGCCTGCTTGCAGACAACTACGCGCTCTGTCGCCCAGACAGCCACCTTCATGCAGGGATTCTCTTGGATCGTTACGAAATGATGCCGCAACGATAGCACAGCGTTGGAACACCAGCGATACAGCGACCTCTGACCGGTCGGTCAATAAGCGCCGGTCATCCAGGCACCTTCATCCTCGAGGCGCCCTTCCTTCTTCCAGTTCCAGCATCAGTCCGCTCAAGCGCTTCACCTTGCGTTGTACTGCCTCTTCAAAAACGCCACTGCGGGGTTCGATCAAGGTGAACCAGTCCTTGGCCCGGGTAATTCCGGTGTAGATCAGTTCCTTGGTCAACACGGGATTCAGGGCGTCCGGCAGGATCAGTGCGGTATGGGCAAACTCCGAGCCCTGTGACTTGTGCACGGTCATGGCGTACACGGTCTCGACATCATTGAGCCGGCTCGGCAACACGAAACGCACCCCACCGCGCCCGTCGTTACGCGGGAACGCCACGCGCAACACCGACTTACCGGCATCCGGGCCATCGCGCTCGGGCAATTTCAGGGCGATACCGATGTCACCGTTCATCAGCCCGAGGCCATAGTCGTTTCGAGTCATCAACACCGGCCGGCCTTCGTACCATTGCTGGTCGCTCTCGATCAGCCGCGCCTTGAGCAATGCATCGGTGATGCGCTGATTAAGCCCCTCAACACCCCACGGCCCTTTGCGCACTGCGCACAACAACTGGAAGGTATCGAAGGCCCGCAGGACGTCACGCGCCCAATCGACCCAACCCGGGTTCTCGAGCGGCGTTCCGCTCACCGGACGTCGATCGCGCAAAATGCTCAGATAGTGTCGATAACCGTGGGGGCCTTCGCCGTGTCCATCGAGCACCAGGTGCTCAAGTTTCCGGTCGTGCTCGTTCTGAAGTGGCAACGAAAACACATCGCCATGGGTTTTGGCATCCAGCAACTGGCGAGCCTCGTCCGAGAGTTGCTTATTCACCCGTCGCGCCAGTTGACCGATGCCGCTGCCCTCGCCGAAACGCCGTGAGTGACGCAACATCACCACTTGCTGGGCCAGCGGGTGCGAGCTGTCACTGCCTTCTTGCAAACCGCTGTCTTGCAGGGATTCGCCGCTCACCGCTTCCAGCCACTGGCGAGTCTGCGGACTGTACCAACCCGCTTCGGCATCACGGCACAAATCGCCCAGCACCGCGCCAGCCTCCACCGAGGCCAGTTGATCCTTGTCGCCCAGCAACACCAGTCGAGCATGAGGCGGCAAGGCATCGAGCAGGTTGGCCATCATTTCCAGGTCGATCATGGATGCTTCATCGACCACCAGTACATCCAGTGGCAGGCGGTTACCGGCATGGTGGCGGAAATGCCGCGTGCCAGGTCGGCTGCCGAGCAGTCGATGCACCGTGGTCACCTCGGTCGGGATTTTTTCCCGGACACTGTCAGCGACCTTCAGCGACTGCACCTGCTGACTGATGGACTCGGTCAGCCGCGCCGCCGCTTTACCGGTAGGCGCCGCGAGCCGAATGCGCAGTGGCTGATGAGCCTCGACCGCAGGTGCCTGGAGCAACGCCAGCAAACGGACCACCGTCGTCGTCTTGCCGGTGCCCGGGCCGCCCGTGATGATGCTGAAGGCACTCCGGGTAGCCAGGGCGCAGGCGAGTTTCTGCCAGTCGATGACATCCGCACGCTGGGCCGGATCGAACAGTGCGTCCAACCGCCGAGCAAGATCGGGTGGTGTCGCTTCCTGCTCCGCGAGTCGCTGACGCAGTGCGCTGTCGATACGCCGCTCGTAGGCCCAATAGCGCCGCAAGTACAAGCGTTTGCCGGACAACACCAGCGGGCGCTCCTGAGCCGACGCACCTTCGTCGGCGGCCAGTGCCAACAGCGAACTGCCGGCCAGTACATTGCACCAGTGCGCCCCGTCGAGTGTTTCAAGCAGCTGCGATGGCAGCAGCAATGCACCGGGTTGCATGTCCCCTTCCGGAGGCAAAGACAGGGCGAAATCCGGCGCCTTGAGGGTTTCAAACAGATCCAGGCACACATGTCCATGGCCGAGCTGGTGACTGGTCAATGCGGCGGCGAGCAACACCAGCGGATCGACATCGGGTGCCAATTCATGAAGAAAAGCCACGAATGCCTTGTCCAGTGCCCGCAGCCATCCGCGCTCGACCCAGCGGGTGAGCAATAGCAGCAGATCATCGGCACAGGTGAGAGGTGTCAGCTGCGCGAGGCTGTCGGCGGTCAGCGGCGTGGGCAGCAGGTCGGCGAACGTCCGATTCATAGCAATTCTCCCTGCACCCACGCGGGCTCGGCCCTGGGTTGCGGTTTACCCTGGAACATGATGTCCAGACGCTCGATCAGCTCCCGTGGTGGGCGTGCGAAGTAAACGCCACCACCAGGCGCCCGAGTTCCACGCAGAAACAGATACAACGCGCCGCCGATATGCCGGTCGTAGTCGTAATCGGCGAGCCGCGCCTTGAGCTGACGATGCAGTGCCAACAGGTACAGCACGTATTGCAGGTCGTAACGGTTGTCGAGGATCGACTGCTCCATGGCCCGTTCGGTGTACGCGGCGTCATCGACGCCCAGCCAGTTGGATTTGTAATCGGCCACGTAGTACCGGCCCTCGTGCTCGAACGTCAGGTCGATAAAGCCTTTGAACATACCATTGAGCTGCACCGCTTCGGCGCCGACCCGGGCCACACCGTTGTGAGTGAATTGACGCACCTGTTCGTCGAGCTTGAGCACGTCGACCTTGTGGCTGGCGAACCAGAACTCCATCTCGACCCGATATTGCTTCAATTGCTCAAGCACCACTGGCGGTTGGTCGAGGCCCGCAGGCAGTGGCAGTTTGAGCAAGTGTTGCAACCAGTCGCCGAGGGTGGTGATCCAGCCCTCCCAGCCCCGTCGATTGCAACGCCGGGCGATCGCATCATCGAGCGACTCGCGGGTGACCGCGAAGCCCTCCTCACCCGCCCACTCGAGCAAACCGTGAAGAAACGTTCCCGGATTCGGTCCACGAGGGAAACGGTGAATATCAGCTCCGCCGGCGATGATCTCGCGCGGTGCTTCAGGATCGAGGCGTTCGTCGTCGAACAGCTTTTGCGCTTGCGGACTGTCGGGGGCTTCGTCGTTGCCAGCGCTCAGCACGTCACTGATGCGCAAGGCACTGTACGAAGCGATCCACCAGTTCTCGCTGGCCCTGCGGCTCGGTAAAAGGGTGGCACGCAGCGTGGCTTCGTTACGCGGAGGCTGGTAAACCTCGCTGGTGGCTTCTGGCATTTCAACAACGCTCAGCGCTGAACAATCCTGTTGCAGATCGTCCAGCCAGCGAGCCAATCCGCTGGATTCGTTCAACGTTACGCCGCCGCCCAACAGATAGCCCAGTGCAGAAAGGTGCAGCACCGAGCTGCTGTGATTGCCTCGCTTGAGATCCGTCACCCCAAGCCAGCAAGCGTGTTGTGCGCGGGTCAGCGCGACGTAGAGCAAACGCAGATCCTCTGCCAGGCGTTCGGTGTCCGCCACAGCGATCAGTTCCGCGTCGGGCTTCAGACTGATGCGAGCCTTGCCGGACTCATCGTGGTAATGCAGCGGCAATCGACTGCCATCCACGGGTTTGGCCGAGCAGATGAAAGGCAGGAACACCAACGGGTATTCAAGCCCCTTGGACTTGTGAATGGTCACGACCTTGACCAGTTGCTCGTCGCTCTCAAGACGCAGGATCTGCTCTTCACCTGCCTGCCCGGACAGCGCCAGATGCTCGGCCAGATGACGGATCAGTGCCTGTTCGCCATCGAGTTCCGACGCGGCCTGTTGCAACAACTCCGACAGGTGCAACAGGTTGGTCAGCACGCGTTCACCATCACTGCGGGCAATGAGCATCTGCGGCAGTTGAAAGTCGTGCAGCAGGCGCCGCAACATCGGCAGCACCCCTTGCTTGCGCCAGAGCTCACGATAACCACGGAACTGCATGACCCGGGTTTCCCAGACCAGTTCGTCCTGATTCAGACGCTCCAGCTCAGCCAGTGGCAGATTCAGCGTGATGCACGCCAACGCCGCTTTCAGGGAACGCTCGACATCCGGCTCGGCGCACGCCTTGAGCCACGACAGCAGATCATGGGCTTCCTGAGCGGCAAAAACCGAGTCCTTGTCCGACAGATAAACGCTGCGGACTCCACGCGCTGCGAGCTCACCGCGTATCGCCTGCGCCTCTTTACCGTCGCGCACCAGGATCGCAATGTCCGCTGGCCGCAGTCCACGCCAATCCTTGCCCTCCTGCGCAAACCCGACGCGACCGGTCTGCCCGCCATTGAGCAGGGCTGTGATCTCACTGGCGCAGGCTGCCGCCAACTGCTGGCGATAAACTGCCCCGGACAGTGGCTTGTCGGTAGATAGATGCCAGATGTTCAGCGCCGGTACGTCCAGCCCGGCTACCTGCAAATGTTCTTTGCGTCCCTGCGCCTCCACAGGCTGGAACGGCACCGGGTTATCGCCGTTTTTCTCTCGGAACAGAAACGCCCCGCGCCCTTGCTCACGAGCCTCGGCACGCTCGAACACATGGTTGACCGCACGGACCATCCCGTGACTGGAACGGAAGTTGGTGCCCAGGGTATGCAGACGCCCGAACGTGGCCTGCCGGGCTCGCAGATAGGTGTAGATATCCGCGCCCCGGAAGGCATAGATCGCCTGCTTCGGATCCCCGATCAGAAACAACCCGGTCTCGGGGTTATCCTCTTCAATGCGATAGATGCTTTCGAAGATCCGGTACTGCACCGGATCCGTGTCCTGAAACTCATCGATCAGGGCGACCGGGAACTGCTCGCGCATGAGCGTGGCGAGACGCTCCCCACCGTCGGACTGCAAAGCCGCATCCAGACGCAACAGCATGTCGTCGAAACCCATTTCCGCTCGACGGCGTTTCTCGTCTTCAAAGCGAGCACCGACCCATTTGGCAGCATGCTGCAGCACGGCCGCATCGGGCGTCGGCAAATTGTCGAGACTCGACTTGAGCACAGGCATGGCATCCAGGCCCGGGTGACTCGGTGGCTCGCCTTTCCAGGCTTCAGCCATGCCCTCCGGTGTGAGCCGGGCGAACCCGGTGCCGATATCCAATTGTTCGAGCGTCTCGTCCTCAGCCCAGGCCTTGAGCTTTTCAAACCAGGGTTCGAAATAGCGGGCCTGCATCTTGCGCCCATCCACCGTTTTGTTGGCGACACCCTGATGGCAGATAGCGAGCAACTCATCGGACCACTGCCGCCATGGTCCCTTCAACTCCACCAATGCCGCACGGCGTTCCTGCAGACATTCTTCGATCAGTTCGGATGGCGTCTTGTCTGAGTTCCCTTCGCGCTCGGTGCCAAACAGCCCCCGTACACGCGGCAACAGGGCCGCCGGCCCTCCCCAGTGACTGCGGACCCAGCTCAAGGCGTCGCCCTGCATCGGGTAGCAGAACAGCCGCCAATAATCGCGCAACACTTCGCCGAGCAGGTCGCTGTGATCGGTTTCCAGGGTCTGGGTAAACAGACTGCCGCTGTCGAACGCATGCTCGCGCAGCATTCGCTGACACCAACTGTGGATCGTCGAGACCGCGGCCTCGTCCATCCATTGCGCAGCGATGTCCAGGCGATTGGCGCAGCCGGGCCATTGTTGCGGATCGAACTGTGCACGCAGTTCATCGATCAACGCATCGGGGGGCGGTGTCTCGTCACGGAAGAAGCGGGCCGCCTCAGCCAGGCGTGTGCGTATACGCTCGCGCAACTCCTTGGTCGCCGCATCGGTGAAGGTCACCACGAGAATCTGCGGGGGCAACAGCTCACGACCGAAACCACTCGCCTCGCCTCCGTGGCCGAGGATCAACCGCAGATACAACGCCGAAATGGTAAACGTCTTGCCAGTGCCCGCGCTGGCTTCGATCAGTTGGCTGCCCCTTAACGGGAATGCCAGCGCGAGCGGCTGTTGATTGCTCATGCGCCTGCCTCCTCATGGGTCCATGTGCGCCACCCCGCCTCAAGCAAGGGGCGATACAGTGCATCACACCAACCTGAGAAGGTTTCATCCGCCTGCAGTGCATCATAGTCGGCGAATTGTCGGGCCAGAGCCGGGCTTTCGCGACGTTCACCTTCGCTGGTCTGACCATCCCCTTCATAGGCTTTACGGGCAGCCGCTTCAGCCTTGACCGGATCGGTCTGTGCCAGCCACGCAAAAGCCGTTTTCACCGCGACCGGCAGCGGCTGGCGCATGCCCGTCTGCCAGGCGAGCAGCAGATCCTCAAGAATTCGCCCCGCTCGGGTTGGTTCCAGAGGATCAAGAAGGAGCGTGTCATCACTGGCCACCAGTGCGGTCGTCAGGGAAAGCCCACTGGCACACGCGACAAGGTGACTGACCCATGATTTGGTCATGCGATGCCATTTGCGGCTCTTGATCGAGCCTATGCTGTTGGGGATCGTCGTGACCGACAGCACGCCGCCATCGGCGCGCCGGTGCAAACCGCCCAGCCATCCCTCCAGACGCAGTTCCTGCCATTCAAAATTGACCGGTAGCGCGTTGGTCAATGGCATTGGCCATAACGCCAACAGCTGTTGATAGCGTTGCAACAAGTCTGGCAAAGGTTCGATCAACTCTCGCTGAAGGCACTCACCGAATCCGGCCATGGGCAACAGTCCGCTGTTTTGCAGGCGACGGGCCTGAGACTCGAGTGCCTGACCAACATTGTCCGGGTGTCTCAAGGCGGCCCCGAGCAAGCTGTCGCTGAGCATGTATCGCTGCAACGCATCCAGCACAAAGGGTTCCTCGTCAGCCTGAGGTACCTTCGCCGCTTCGAAGTAAACTTTGAGGCGCTGAGTGAAAAAGTGTCGGACCGGATTGCGCAGGAAGTCCTGCAACAGCTCCAGGCTCAACGGCTCCTCCTGGACATGCGGGTCAAGCATTGTTGCGACGTCGTTCCGTTCGTGACGTTGATGCAGCACCTGCCATTCGCTGGCGTAGCTGAACAATTTGTCTTCGTCGTGGAAGTAGCGCGAACTGAATGGCTGCAACGGATGCTCCTGGGTCATGGCAATCAGGAGATCCTCGTTGTCGTCAGCCGATCGCCATCCATTGGCGAGATGATCGCGCAACTGGCCGATCAACACAGAGGCTGGCCGATCACTGTTGTCGCGAATGCTGCGACCGACCCAACTGATGTAGAGCTGATGACGAGCGGACAAGAGCGCCTCTAGCAGAAGATAACGATCATCCTCACGACGGGAACGATCTCCCGGCCGGTAGTCGCTGCCCATGAGATCGAAGTCCAACGGTGGTTGAGCGCGTGGATAATCGCCATCGTTCATGCCCAACAGACAAACCAGTCTGAACGGAATCGCGCGCATCGGCATCAGCGTGCAAAAGTTAACGGCTCCGGCCAGAAAGCGCTGCGACAGACGCCCCTGATCCAGTCCTGCCAGCCAGGCCTCACGGACGACGGTCAGTGGCAGCTCGTCCAGCAGACCGACGGCTTCGCAGGTTTCCAGCCAGGTTTCGCGCAACTCCTCGAGTTGAGCCAGCAGGTAGTCGTCATGCTCGTCTTCGGGTTTGAAAAAAAGCTGCATCAACGCCTGAAGCCGATACCCCCACTCCTGTGGCTGTGCAGGCCTCATCAGTTGCTGATGCGAGAGTTCCAGTGCATCCAGCAATGCTACCAACGGGCCGATCAGCGCGGCATCGAGACCACCGATTTCGTCGTACGGCTCGATATCCCCACAGGCGCCGGAACTGCCGACGGCATAACCGAGCAGCATCCGGCGCAAGCCAAAGCGCCAACTGTTTTGCTCCAACTCGTCGGGCAATCCCAGCTCGGCACGTTGCCCGGCATCGATGCCCCAACGCACCCCAGCCCCCTCGATCCAGCGATGCAGGGTCGGCAAGTCTCGCTCCTGCACACCAAACCTGGCGCGTAACGCAGGAACGTCGAGCAAGTCGAGGATCTCACTGACGGGAAAACGGCTATCCGGCAGCTTGAGCAGATGCTCGACCGCGATCAGCAATGGATCTCGTCCGCGTTGCCCCTGATCGGCCATGGTGAAGGGAATGAAGCGTGGGTCATGACGATCCAGCTGACCAAAGACGGCGCGGATATGCGGCGCATAACTATCGATGTCAGGCACCATCACGATCACATCGCGAGGGCGTAATTGAGGGTTGGCACTGAAACGGGCCAAGAGCTGGTCGTGAAGAATCTCCACTTCGCGCTGGGCGCTATGGGCAATATGAAAGCGGATCGAATCGTCTTGAGTCAGATCGACTGCCGGCCAGCGCGCTCGAGTCTCGCTGAGTGGCCGCAGTTCCAGAATATCGTCCTGTAACTGATTGAGCATGTTCTCCGGCTGGGTTTCGCTGAACAGATCGATACGCCCGTTACGAAATGCTGCGCGATAGCTGTCAGGCTCGTCGTAGCTGTCGAGAAGGTTGATGTAATCACGACCTTGCTTACCCCATGCAGCGAGGAGCGGGTGAGCATGTTGGTGGAGTGATTCCGAGTCCAGCACCACAGGCATGCCGTTTTTGCGGGCTTGTCGCTTGTACTGATGACGTAGTAGATCCTTGTCGGCAACGATATCGGCCCAGTGATAACGACAGGGGTTATGGACGCACAACAAAACCTGGCTGAAACGGGAAAGCCCGGCCAACGCTTCCAGTACTTGTGCGGGCAACGAGGAAATTCCAAAAACGATCACTCGCTGGGGAAGTCCGGACGGTGCGCTTTCAAGACTGTTGATGCGCTCCATGAATCGCTGGTGCACGCCTGCCCGACTTTGGGCCATGCCTTGCTCGCCCACATCGTCCAGCAGGGCGCGCCACAACTCTGCCTGCCAGCAACTGGACGCTGGGAGCGGCTTCGCTTCACCTCTTACATTGCGAAGCTGATGATGCCCCTCTGCCCAGTCCTCAAGCCAATCAGCGCGGTAAACCTGATATTGGTCGAAGAGGTCAGCCAAGCGTTCGGACAACTGGTAACGCTTGCGCAGATCGGTGTCATGGGTGAGAAAGCGTTGCAGCGGTTCGAAATGCGGCCGGTTGATGACCTGTGGCAACAGGCGCATCAGACGCCAGGTCAACGGTGCCTTGTCGAGCAGCGACTTTGCCGGAATTTCCTCTCGGCCCAGCACCATCCGGTAAAGCTGCCACATGAAACTGCCCGGCAGTTGCACATCAATTGCGGCGGCAATACCACAGCCGCCTAAGTCGTCTGCTTCAGGATCCTCAGCCAGTGCCAGCTTGAGCCATTGAGCGATGCCGTTGCTCTGTACGAGTGCAATTTCGTTCTCCAAGGGAGCCAGTGGATAACGCCTCATGATGCTGATCACAAGGCTGCGCAGTTCATCCAGGCTATTGCTCTGAACGACCATGAATGCAGCGTTGAGGGACTGGGTGTCCGGCATGAAGGCTTCCTTGGAAAAGTACAAAAGCTAGGACTGAACCTTAGCATTGTCGGCTGGCGAGGACAGCCGCAAGGCGTCCGAGAATGCCGTACGAACTTTCCTGCGGGCAAAACAAAACCCCAACTGCTTTCGCAATTGGGGTTTCGGAATTTAATCTTGACGATGACCTACTCTCACATGGGGAAACCCCACACTACCATCGGCGAT